>NZ_CABPUE010000024.1:0-697 GCF_902460545.1 Campylobacter concisus | reverse complement strand
AGCCATAAGCAATAAATACTTACTGGTCTCAAAACAAATCGTTGCCAAAATCGCGAAAGAGATAAACTATGATGTAGCATTTAACGCGATAAAATGAAGTGCAGGGAAATGGGTGCATGTAAGCCGCTAAATTTAAAGGCCGCGAGAGCGGTCCTTTTTATACAAAATTTTTACAAATAATCTTATAGAGATAACAGGGGTAAAAAAATAACTCATGTAATTATTCCTACTAACAAAGTTCTCGTATAGCATCAACAATAGAATCTGTACTCCACTTAACTATCCTATCGGCAGAGTTTTTAACTACCATAGAGGTTCTTTCTGCTGCCCAAGGTTGTACAGCAATTATTTTCTTGTTCATGCTTTTTGCCAACTCTATTTCAATATTAATCCATTTGCTATAAGTAGCATATACTCCAGCCAATATAATAATGCAACTTGCTGGCTGCATTTGCCTTTTTATTGCTTCTTTCAGTTCCCAATCACTACCCGCATTATGAATTGGGTTGTTTTTAGGAACTGAATAATTTTTATAATAAAAATATGGTTTTGCATTCAATAGCTTTACAAGATTATCATATGCTTCTCCATACGCCCAAGAGTAACTAATAAACAAATTGTACATAAATTTTTTCTTACGAATAGTTACATATTAAAATAATAATTAAAACAATATAAGATACTATAAATATTGACG
>NZ_CABPUE010000023.1:0-723 GCF_902460545.1 Campylobacter concisus | reverse complement strand
TTAAAAATATCTTTTAATACGTTATATCTTTTTGAACAATCCTTGTCTGATAATCTTGTAATGCTTGTTTCTAAAAATCTATATTTTAAGAGTATTTCTGGGATATTATAAAATTTACCAACCTTTGCAAGCTGAGTCCAAAGATGATAATCTTCTGCATTTTTAAACCTTTCATCATACAAAATATTATTATTTGTAAAGGCATCTTTTCTAATCATTACTGATGGATGAGCAAAACAACAAGAAACAAGCAAATTTGCTTTTATTTGTTTGTCGTGTTCAAAATATCTAGCAACTTTTTCATTTATATTTTCCCCAAAAATATTTATCCAACTTCCACAAACAACTATATCTTTGTCATGTTCCATCACTTGTAGTTGTTTTTCTATCCTAAACTGCAAACTAATATCATCTGCATCCATTCTTACTATATACTCACCTCTTGCTTTTGCTATCCCCTCATTTAAGCTCGATATTAATCCTCTGTTTTCCCTGCTGATTAAAACTATGCGATCATCTTCATTCTTATACTTTTTAATTATTTCCAGGCTCCTATCATTTGAGCCATCATTGATAATGATAAATTCAAAATTATTATATGTTTGTTCCAGTATGCTTCGTATAGCAGCATCTAAATATTTTTCAGCATTATACACAGACATCACAACGGACACGACTGGGTTTTTACTAATATCTATCATTTTATATTACCCTTTAATACAC
>NZ_CABPUE010000022.1:0-835 GCF_902460545.1 Campylobacter concisus | reverse complement strand
TATATCCAGAGTATGAATTTCATATCCTATTTTTTTTAAATCATTAGTCAAACTAACATATTCATTTGTTAATGGATAATGAAGCAAAAAATAATCATCGTTTACTCGCTTATCGTATTCGCAATAAAATGCTATTGTTTTATTTTTTATAACTAATCTCCTTTAAATGTTATCGAAACTATTCCTAAAATAAATATATACAATACATAATAATATTTTAGTCATTTTATATATCTATACGGTACCCAACATACTAACTTTAAATAATAGTATCTTCTTAATTCTGGATCTAGTAGGTCAAAAACATAACTTACGCACATTAGTGTAATTAGCGTCGCCATAGCAGCGCCAACTGCGCCATATGTATTAATTAAAATATAGTTAAGTACTATATTAATCAATACACCAAATACATTTTTATATAAATACCTTGACTCAAATTTTTCAACATAGAGTATTTTTACAAAAACTGCATCAATCGATGAAAAGATAATACACCATGAAAGGATCGATAAAATATGTGGAGCACTAATAAACTTTTCACCATATAATATTGTAATAATAAGACTACTACAAAAAGTCATTGTTAGGGCAATCGGAATAGATATCCACAATACCAATCTATAAAGTTTTTCAAGTAGTTTTAAATAGCTGTCTTGATTTTGTAATTTTAATTCTACTAATTTTGGATATATAGAAGCCACGATAATACTAGGAATAAAATAAAACAGTTCACTAACTCTTATTGCTGCTGCATAGTTCCCGTTTGCATCGTCCCCAAGCATATGTTTTATCATAATTTGATCAGTTCTTGTATATATAAATGCTGTTATAG
>NZ_CABPUE010000021.1:0-844 GCF_902460545.1 Campylobacter concisus | reverse complement strand
AAAATAGGATATGAAATTCATACTCTGGATATATATAAAAAGCAAAACATTGATCCGGATGTTTGCATCTTTTTGGATATGCCGACTTTTAGTATAAATAAGATCATAAATAAGAAAAAAACAAAATCAATAGTAATGTTGCGAGAAGCAGAAATTATAAATAAAATCAATTACGATAAAAAACTACACCAAGAATTTGATTTTATTCTAACATGGAAAAATAGTTTAATAGATAATAAAAAGTATTTTTTCTTCCCATCTACAAGGTATGTTTTTTCAGAAAGGGCAACAGTTAAAGACTATCTAGATAGAAAGCTATGTGTTTTGATTAATAGTAATCTATCATCAAATATAGAAGGGGAATTGTACTCACATAGATTTAAAATCATTAGATGGTTTGAAAAAAAATATATTAATGATTTTGATTTGTATGGCTATGGGTGGGATAAATATATACTAAAAATTAGAAATAAAACTATATTTAGCTCAAAACTATTGGCGCCCAAAAGGATCTCTTATAAAGGCACTGTTGAAGATAAGATATCAACTATATGCAAGTACAAGTTTGTGATTTGTTTTGAAAATGCAAATAATGTGGAAGATTATGTTAGTGAAAAGATATTTGATTGTTTTTTGGCCAGTACGGTTCCTATCTATTGGGGGGCACCAAATATTGAAAAAATTATCCCGAAAGAATGTTTTATAGATTTTAGACAATTTAATTCTATTGGTGAAATGCATGCATTTATATCTAGCATAGAAGATAAAAGGTATTTGGAGTATATAGATAATATTAATTCATATATAAATTCTAATATGGCTAAAAGATATAGCCTTGAAAATT
>NZ_CABPUE010000020.1:0-900 GCF_902460545.1 Campylobacter concisus | reverse complement strand
ATTCTTTACAGCTCTGCTAAAATCAGAAAAATCATCAAGAGCTTTTTTGTTATTTGAAAAACTACTAGAAAGTGAATTAGGATTTGTTCTATAGTGATAAAATGGTTTTGCAATGTGAATAATTTTTTTTGCCCAATAAAAAAGCTGTAAATTTACAAAACTATCTTCACAGTGCGAAAAATATGGAAATTCAACATTTTCATAAAGCTCTCTTTTAACCAATTTATCACACACGGAAACAGAAATTTCATGAGATAAAATAGCTTTTACAAAGTTCAAATTAGACTTTGGGTGATTTTTTGTATAAAAAAAACTTTTTGCGATACTTTTTTTATTAAATTCTTTAATATAGTCAAAACAAACTATGTCCGCATAACTTTTTCTAGCTTCATTAATCAAAGAACTTACCATATCTTTATCGACCCAGTCGTCACTATCTACAAACAAAACATATTTACCACTTGAAGCATCCAAACCGTATTTTCTAGTAAGACTTGATCCACTATTTTTTATATTGTTGATAATTTTTATATCATCTTTTCTATTTGGGTATCTTTCAATAATATCCTTCAAAATTTTCATAGAACTATCTGGAGTGCAATCATTTACAAAAATGTACTCTATATTGTTATAGTCTTGCTCTAAAAGCGTAGTTGCACATTTTTCTATATATTTCTCCACATTATATATAGGAACTATTATAGAAACATTATATTTTTCCATTATTTGCCTTTGAGAACACTAGCTACGCCAAACCAAAAATAGCTATAAAATATAGCTCTAATATCTTTATGGCAAATAAGATTATACAACCATCTTCTACCAAGTACTTGTTTTAAAGTAGTCAAGTCTACTACTTGTTTATTCTCACTGGCTTTTAAAATTTTATCAAAGTAGTTC
>NZ_CABPUE010000019.1:0-922 GCF_902460545.1 Campylobacter concisus | reverse complement strand
ATGATGTTGTATCAGGTGGTAATATTTTGACATTAGCAGAGTTGCTTGATATTGATATAAAACAGTACAAAGAAGCAATACATCAAAGCTATGAAACAAAAATTTCTGAACAGTTAATTCTAATAAAACAAAAATATGGAGATAAATTTAAAGAAAGTAGTATGTATGTTGCAGAAGGGAAAAAGTTAAAAATTACATTAGACAAATTTAGTACAGAGTATAAGGACCAAGGAAAATTGAAATTTCTTTTAGAAAAAGCAGGCTTTATAAAAAATCATTATAAGAGCTTAATAGCTTTACTTGGCCTAACGCCATTTATAATATATTTTGTGTTTAATAAAAATATAGGCTACATTCCAATGCCTGAAAGTGGCGATATTTTCTCACTTTTGGTTTCACTGGCTTTAGCAGGCCTTAGTCTGCTGTTTATATTGTATCTTGCGCCAATAATGCAATTAATTATTGCATTTTGTATACGAGACATTAAAAATAATGCAATTTGGTTAGTCTATCTAATTTCTTGTGTAGCAACCTTGGTATTAGCTGTACTTATGATTTACAAAGACTATAATCTTAGCAAAGAAGAAATAGAAATTATTATTTTTATACTCCTTCCAATAGATATCTTTATTTACTATCTTTTTAATAGTAAAAAATTGAATAAAAAAGATAAATTCTTTGATTCTTTGCTTCTAGCCCTCTTTGGAATTATTTCCTTTTTAAGCCCATTTATACTTTTTATTACAATTATTGAGAGAGTTAATTGTAGTTCTCTTGATGATTGTGTATTTTTAATACTATTTGTACTACTATCTGTAATATTAAGTATTTTTTATTGCTTGTAAAAGATATATATTCTTTTGCTTTTATATTTTATGTTTTTATAATCATAAATTGTTTTCAGCTTTTTCTATTACATGAT
>NZ_CABPUE010000018.1:0-1038 GCF_902460545.1 Campylobacter concisus | reverse complement strand
CATAGAAAAATAGAAGAAAAAAATGATAATGTAGTTTATATAATGATAGAAGAGCTTATATACGAGTATGATAAGTCATTGGAACGTTTATATAAGTTTCTAGGTTTGGCAAAAGATGAACATATAAATAAAAGACAATGTTTTAATCCAGATGTATCTAAAAATTGGACTAGACTTTGGAAAAAATACCCTAAATATAAAAAAGAAGTAGAGATTATTAGGGAGTATTTAAATGAATATTGCTACAAATGATCTTAAAAAACTAATTGAGCCACATTTTCAAGGAGATCTAACCAAGGATTATTACGAAATTAAAACAATAAAAGCTATAAATTTATTGACTCATACTAGATTGGATCTGGCTTTTAAACTTTTATACCTCGATATGATAAATAAGGATAGTGCTTTTGCAAAAAAGATTTATGAAGAGCATATACGTGCGTTTAGTTTGGGGAATTTTACTGAGTTCGGTAATAAAAACAAAAATGGTATTAATTCTTTTATAAAAGAATTTGATGTTACTTTTGAGAGTATTAAGAAAAATGGATTTGACTGTCGTAAAACTATTGTGCCACTTTCAAAAAATAAGTCTATAGCAAATGGAGCACATAGGGTTTCTAGTGCTATATATATGGATATAGATGTTGGATGTGTGCAAATAGATACTGCAGACCATATTTATAACTATAAATTTTTCTATGAGCGAAATGTGTCGAATGAAATCTTAGATGCTGTAGTTACTAAATTTATAGAATATGCTAACAATACATACATTGCCTTTATATGGCCTACGGCACAAGGACACGACGAAAAAATAGAAGAAATAGTTCCAAGAATAGTATATAAAAAAGAGATAAAACTTAATCCAAATGGTGCGCACAATTTACTTTCTCAAATATATTATGGAGAAGAGTGGTTGGGTAGAGTAGAGGATAATTTTAGTGGGTCTAAAGGTAAGCTTGTAGAGTGTTTTACTAATTTTAACCCGGTAAGGATTGTGGTGTTTCAAGAAGATAGTTTAAATAATGTATTAAAAAT
>NZ_CABPUE010000017.1:0-1138 GCF_902460545.1 Campylobacter concisus | reverse complement strand
ATTTTAGAGTGATATTTGTCATTTACTAAATAAGTTAAACCCATCTCTTTTAGGGCTTTTATTAAAGTTTCCCAAGATTTACAATATCTCTTGTATCTATTTTCTATACCCTCATCTTTGGCTTCAATAATAGCTTGCTTAAGAGCATATATGGTTTGTACTGGTGGAGTAAATCTCATTTGATAATTTTTTTTAAAATTATCATACTGTTCATAAAGACTTAAATAAAAAGTTCTTGGTGTTATGTTTTTTAACTCATCCAAAGAAGATTTTTTAGCAACTACAAAACTGACACCGGCCATACCTTGAATATTTTTGTTGCTACTAGAAGCCAAATATGAAATATTTTGTTTTTGCATATCGATTGGGATAGCAGCATAAGAACTCATAGCATCTACTATAAACTCTATATTATATTGTTTTGCCAATTTTCCTAAATCACTAAGGTTATTTAAAATACCCGTAGTAGTCTCGTTATGTATAACAGCAAGATGAGAAATAGAGCTATTATTTTGATTTATTACTTCCTCAACTTTTTTTAAGTCCACTGGCTCTATAGATGAACTTTTAAATTCTATATATTTTATCTTATATCTTGATGCTATTTGACACATTCTTGTTCCATAAGCACCATTATTTATAATCAGTATGGTCTTATTGTGTGGGACAACTGAAGTTAATATAGCTTCTACAGCTGCTGTACCACTTCCACCAAATAATACCGTGGCATAGTCATTTGTATTAGCAACAATACTTGTAAGTTCAGACGAAACATATTCCATGGTATCACCAAATTCTTTTTCTCTTGGACAAATATCTGGTACAACTTGAGCCATTTTGACAGTATCAGTTGTTGTTGCTGGTCCTGGATTTAATAATATATTTCTTTTAATTTTCATATTTTTTGCCTTTATTTTAGGTAGTATTTTTTCAATTGCTCTTCTCAAATGATCTTTGTCATCTATCTCACACCATATAAGACCATTTATTTTTTTAACAAAAAATGAACTTTTACTTGAAATTTGCGCCATGATATTTTCATAATCTATTTTTAGATTATCTTGCTTTTCAAAGGTCTCACACATAATCTTATAATTTTTTATTGAAACTTTCGATATCCCAACAAGCTCTCCATATA
>NZ_CABPUE010000016.1:0-1163 GCF_902460545.1 Campylobacter concisus | reverse complement strand
TAATAATATTGATGATGCCATAAGACAAATTGAAATCTGCAATAATACACCAACTATTGGGATTATAGAAAAAAATAGTTTTACTAAAGTTGAGCTTGAGGATAAAAATAAATTGGATTTGTCTATTTATATTCCTAGAAGCAAGTTTTTAGAGGCTTTGAACAGAATTTTTAAAGATAATGATGTGCTAATTATTGGAACCACTGGAAACACATCAAGAGAAATGTATACATTTATGAAAAATACAAATAATTTTTATATGGTTGGAAATATGGGTGGAGCTTTAAGCATTGGACTTGGAGCTGCTAAGGCAGGTAAAAATGTTATAGTATGTGGTGGTGATGCAGAATTTGTTATGCACATGGGTGGACTTGCTACTGCCGGAAGATATAAAAATGACATAAATTTAACTTACGTTTTATTTGATAATGAGTCAAATAAATCTACTGGTGGACAGAGTACATATCAAAAGCATTTAGATTATATAAGCATCGCAAAAGCGTGTGGACTATATGTAGTTGATAACATAGTTTATGGTGTTGAAGAATTTGAACAAAAAGTAAAAATTGTTAAAGGATTAAAATTTATCCATGTGAAGTGTGGTCTAGATAATGAAGTACCAAGACCGCCACTAAAAGTTGTAAAAGTTAATAAATTTAATTAAAAATATAAAAATAAACTTAACAAAAGGGATATTTTAAAAAAAGATATGATAAATACAGCAGTTATACTGGCAGCAGGTTTCGGAAGTAGGTTAAAAGAAAGGACAAAATTAAAACCAAAAGGTTTCTTAGAAATAGAAGGTATTTCTCTTGTCAAAAGAAGTATAGATAATTTATTATCATGTGGAATTGAAAAAATATATATAGGTACTGGCTATTTGGCTGAAATATATGAAAAATTTTCACTTAATTATCCACAAATAGAAACAGTTAAAAGTGATAAGTACGAGATAACTAGTAGTATGTATACTCTTTATTGTATGAGAGAAAAGTTAAATGATGATTTTTTGCTCCTTGAGTCCGACTTATTATATGAAAAAGATGCATTAAAATTTCTTCTTGAAGATGAATTGGACAATGTTGTTTTAGCAAGTGATAAAACAAATTCGAATGATGAAGTATATATAGAGACCGATGAAAACTATAGTCTTATTTCTGTAT
>NZ_CABPUE010000015.1:0-1399 GCF_902460545.1 Campylobacter concisus | reverse complement strand
AAGCCCTATATATACCATACCTGTATTTACTCAAAAAAATAGGTTTGATAGATAAAAGTATAAAATTGGTTTATTTTGCTCATGGTGGAAGTAGTGATTTTATAACACTGTATGATAATTTTAAAAATTATATGATAGCTTGTACGTTTGATAATGTTATTGCATTACATAATGATTACGATAGTTTTGATAGTTCTACCGTTAAGAAAACATTTAAAAGAAAAATAATTGATAAAATTTTTAAAGATTATTGGCAAGAGATCGCAAGTAAAATAGTGTATATACCAAATCCAGTCACTTTTTATGTTAAAAATCCTAGTAATTTGATGCAAAAAAATGTTTTAGCTGTAGGAAGACTTGACAAAGTGAAAGGATTTGATTTATTGATAAAATCATGGAAAATAATTTGTGATGATGTTGGAGGGTGGAGACTGAGGATTATCGGCAGCGGACAGGAAGAAGATAATCTCAAAAGAATATGTGAAGAGCTTGATACAAGAAATATTGAATTTATACCACAGCAATTCGATATTAAACAATACTATATTGATAGTTCAATTTATGTAATGTCTTCCATAGAAGAAGGCTATGGTATGGTTGTAATAGAGGCCATGGAGTGTGGCTTGCCCATAGTAGCCTTTGATAATGTCGGAGCTAAATTTTTAGTCAAACATGGCAAAAATGGACTAGTGTGTCGCACTGGAGATATTGCTACTTTATCGACAAATTTAAAGAAATTGATAGATGATTTTAATCTTAGACTAGAGTTTGGAAAAATGTCTAAAGAGTATGCAAAGAAATTTCATATAGAAAATATATCACCTAAATGGAAGCCAATTTTAGGAAAGAATAATGCATAAACAAATAATTACCTCTACTGGCTATGGTGGTACGGGCAGTAGTGCCATAACTGATCTACTTAAAGAGTTTGATTCTGGAATTTCTATGGGTGATGCTGAATTTTGGTTCTTGCAAGACTATGATGGGGTATCTGATCTAGAGTATTATTTAATAGATGGAAATCATAGATCTAAAGTTAGTATGGCAATCAGCAAATTTATTAAATATATAAAAACCCATAGTGCTTTTTATAATAAATTTTTTGGTGAAAATTTTATTAAATATTCAAATGAATATATTAATTCTTTAGTTGATGCAAGATTTAAAAAAGCATTGAGTGATTATGAGGTAAATAATAGTTTTTTGAAACTATGGTACTTTAAACTTTACCCGATTATGCAGCTTGGGATAAAAAAAATCTTAAAACAAGATACATTTGAATTTTCGCCAAAGATACGTTTGATTGATAAGTATTATTCTATTCCGGACAAAAATAGATTTTATATCGAAACTAAAAAGTATACTAGCAAACTTTTTAGTTTATTAGATACAGATAATA
>NZ_CABPUE010000014.1:0-1504 GCF_902460545.1 Campylobacter concisus | reverse complement strand
ATCTGGCTGTTATATCCATATGTAGATATAAGAGACGGCAATCCTGTTGCTAGATGCTCATGTTGTATTTCACTATCTCCATCACTATACGTTCTCCAACTAGATAAAATCGGAAAAGTAATATTATATGGTTTTAATAGGCTGGTAATGCAACTACCCATGTTTGTAATACCACTGGACTGGACTAATACAATTGGCTTTTTATCTGCCATTTTTAAACCAGATGCTATACTGCAAGCAACTGCCTCACTGGCACATGGGACATACTCAATATTCGGATTATTTATTGCCTCATTTATAACATATTTTATAAAACTACATGGAACAACGCAAAGATGTGTATATCCGTTCGCTATTAATCTACTAATAAAATCTCTTGTATCAAGTGCCATTATTTTGTACCTGGTATCAGTTCTAAAATAGCCTTTATGGGCATACAGTCAGGTTCTGCTTCAAGCGACCTTTTATGTTTTAAAATAGACTTTGCAACCTTCATCATACCTGGATAAGCAGCCCTTAACATATGGTTTGCATATATCACAACATTTACCCCCATTTCAGAAAATTCATCTATTGTAACAGTATTAAATGATGTTGGAACAACTACTATAGGGGTACTATTGTCTTTTTGTCTAAACTCTTTTATAAAATTTATTATTTCAGTTGGGTCTTTTTTTCTTGAATGTATCATTATTCCATCTGCGCCAGCATCTATATATGCAAAAGCTCTTTTTAGAGCATCTTCCATACCTTTATCCAAAATTAAGCTTTCAATTCTAGCAATAATCATAAAATCATCTGTAATTTGTGCCTTTTTGCCAGATTTGATTTTATAACAGAAATTTTCTACAGTATCTTGTGTCTGCTCTACTTCTGTTCCAAAGAGAGAATTTTTCTTTAATCCAGTTTTATCCTCAATAATTACAGCGCTAACTCCAATTCTCTCTAATGTTTTAACAGTAAATTCAAAGTGTTCCGGTTTTCCTCCAGTATCTGCATCATATATAAGAGGCTTTGTTGTTACTTCAAAAATCTCATTTATGGTTGTTAACCTGGCTGTAGTATCTACAGCCTCAATATCTGGTTTGCCTTTTGAGGTAGAATCAGTAAGTGAACTAGACCACATACCATCAAATGTTACAATCTCTCCATCTTCTAGTACTTCACTAGCATTTTCAACAATAAGACCGCTTAAAGCATTATGAACCTCAAGTATTTTTAAAACTTTTTTTGCTTTTAGTAGTTTTTTTAACCTGCTTTGTCTGGCAGTAGATGTTATGCCTAATTTTCTAATATTTTCCTTTACTTTTATTTCATTTATATCATGACTATAAGGCACTTCTATTAATTTTCCATTCCATTGTCTTAATAATTCTAAAGCCTCTGTACGATATTTTTTTTGATAACCAAATTGCCAATCATCACCATGAATAACACAATCTGGTTGTATTTTTAACAAATTATCTTTAAAACTTGCACTATCTTGTGGAACAATATTTTTTAT
>NZ_CABPUE010000013.1:0-2591 GCF_902460545.1 Campylobacter concisus | reverse complement strand
CTTATTTAATAGTGAATAATTTAATATATTTGCTTGAGAATTTCTATAAGCAACACTTAGCCTTCCTATATCTTTATCCTCATCTCTTGGCTGATGAGTAAAATTTAGAGGTATATTCTCATCACTATTATATTTTTCATCTTTAAAATAAAGTGGATAATCCTCCTCTTCATTGGCTTTAGACAAAAGAGCAGAGTTTAGATATATCCTTTGATTCATATTTTTGCTATCTAGCTTAAATATCTCTTTTAATACCTCAACATCGACTATACTTTTATCTACTGCACTTACACTAAGAGTATCGTTATTTTTATAAAAGATACTTCCCACGCTCTCATTCATAAGAGCTTTTATATCATCGGTTGCTACTTTATTATTGTAAGCTACATCATCATTATTTTGAGCGGATTTATTATTAGCTATTACTATGGCTTCATCGCTAGAGCTTATGTCATTAGAGTCTATGCTAGCCAAGAAATTTTCATTTTCTTTTAGCTTTACTAAATCCGCGTATTTTAGATTTATTATGCTCTTTAGCATATCTATTCTATCTTTTACGAAGATGCTAGCCTCTGCTATATCCACTCTATTATCTCGTAGTATCGTTATATTTTTATAGATGTTTTTGCTATAAGAGAAGTATTTACCAAGCTCATTTACGTCTATCTTTTTTTCAAATACAAATAAATTCAAAGCACAAATAGCCACTAGCATATCTATATCGCCAGCTCTAGCATCACTTACTATCTTTGTCGCATCTAGTTTATCTAGATCATCTATATCTAGTATCTTTACTAGATGTGCCTCTTTGTTGCTATTTTTATCTATGATGCTGCCTAAATTTTCTATTATATACCCGACCATATCTTGCTTGAAATTTTCATCACTAAATTTGCCATATTCGTAAAAGAGATTTAAATAAGCATAAAAGATATATAAAGGCGTATCTAGCATAGAAGCATCACTTATATCATCTATATTTACATCCAAATTTAACTTCGATCTTATGCATTTTAGTTTAAATTTAAGCGACTGGATATATTCATTTAGATAGTCAAGTGCTTCAGCTATATCTTTGCCTTCTATCTTGGCTTCATTTTCTTTATTTTCTAAAAGATAGCACAGCATATATAAAACCAAAACGCTCTCTTTTAAAAAGTGAGATCTAATTAATATATTCACCAAGTGTCTATTCTCGGTATTTTCATACTTTACTTCGCCAGTTGTATCTATGCCTAGTTTATAGCCTAGATCAGATATGACTGAAAAGGTAGGTTCTATCAAAACAGCTACATCTTTTGAAAAGCTATCTTCATCTCTATTGATACTTTGTTTAACGCTCTCTACGTGATGTATCTCTATGTCTATATCTTTTTCTTTGCTAGCTTTATTTATATTAGAGCTAACCTTTTTATCTGCAAGAGTCTTTTGAGCTTGTTCATTATTTTTAACTACATCTACATATTCATCTACGCTGCTCTTATCATCTTTAAAGCCAAACATACCTTTTATCTTATTAAAGACTGAGCCTACCATCTTTCCTATAAAGCCATCTTTGTCTATGACTCTTGCTATCCATCTTGCACCTTTTGCTATGGCTTTGGCTACAAAGCTAAGAAGCCTTAAGCTCCAAGTAAAAGCTGAAGCTAATATGCCACCATAAATTCCTGGAGCGTTATAAGTATAAAGTTCTTTTACTCCGCTATCTTTGAAAGTTACTGCATATATTTGAGCTAGATGACCTCCTAATGAGTGACCTGATAGGATGATATCTTTGGCAGTGTTATCTAAACCACTTAAGTTTTGACTATGAGAATTTATAGCTTCTTGCATAGAGGATTGAAGTGATTTTAAAGCAGATATTTGCATAAGCGCTCTTGATGTGATAGCCATAAAGGCATCATCTAAGAGATCATTTATTTTCATCTCTGTTCCTCTAAAGCCTATGATATAGTTTGACTTAAGCGTGTCATAAAATATAGTTGAGCTAAAACCTGATTTTTGATTAGGTATGTGCTTTACTAGCTCATAGCGATTAACAAAAAGTTTTGTGCGAGGGGAGAGGGATTCGGGTTTATAAAAGATATAGGGTGGCTGATCTGGTACCAAAGCTATAAAATTTTTTACATCATTTTTGAGTTGAGTATCTTTTGTTTCTCCATTTGCCCCAACTGGTTTCTTTACTATTTTATCTGCCATAAACCTAGCTTCAATTGCTAAAGCATAAGCGGTAGGATCACCAAAATTCCTACCATTGTTTTTTGCTTTCTCAGAAAGCTCCTCTATTGTGTCACCCTTGATAATATCATCTGCATATCTCCAAATAGGTTTTTTCTTTTCATCTTCTCTATAAGAATTTACAATGTTTTCAGGGACATTATCTTTACCAAATTTATCATAAAGCTCATCAAGTCCATTTCTTTCATTCTCAAATACATTATGAAGCATTGCATAACTTGCATCAGCTATATCAATATAGTCTTTAAAGCAATTTATTAGCTCTTTATTTGATTTTTTAGTTTGCACTTACTTGTCCTTGTTTGCTTTTATGAATTTGTTGTTTGTTAGAATGAATTTGTTTCCACCGCTTA
>NZ_CABPUE010000012.1:80503-86818 GCF_902460545.1 Campylobacter concisus | reverse complement strand
ATCTATTTATTTTTTATTGTTTTTACCGCTAGGCTATAAAAATTTAAAATATATAAAAAATTTCTATATAAAGTTTCAGATACCTTATATACTAAATTTATTTATTTTCTACTTCTTCTTATTTGTATACCAAAATAAAAAAACAACACAACAAAGAATTACTCCAAGCATTATTGATACAACTATCATGGTGGCATTTTTAGTTTCATTAAATGGTAAGCCTTGTGTATTCATACCAAAAAAGCCAGTTATCAGATTTAGTGGTAGCATTACAGCTGATATCATTGTCAAAATGTAAATATTTTGATTAATTTTGTCGTTTTTTATACTTTGTATAAATGTATAAATATCATCGATTCTGCAGGCATATTCATTAGCCATTGTTCTAAAAACATTTGCCTCATGAGTACTATTTTTAAGCTCTTTTTTTAAATTTTGTTGCTCGCTTTGACAAATCGAAAGGGTTTCATAAAAGTGAGATATCTTGTTTTGAAATTTTCTAATCTCGTATTTTAAAAAGTGGTGTCTTTTGATAAATTGATTAAAGTTTTTTCGACTAGCATAAATTTTTTCATACTCATTTAGCTCATCTTGATGCTCTAAAATTTTATTTGCATATTCATTACATAGTTTTTTAAGGGCCGCTTCAAACTCGTTTTTATCGCATTCGTGATCAAAATCTTCTTTGTAAATTTTGCTATTTTTAAATAAAAATTTATAGCTTTGTTTTTGTGTGAAAGAAACAAGTAAAATATAGTCGTATTCATCGCCATAAAAATATCCACAAACTGAACTTTTATAGCTCATTTTTTACCCTTTTAGCATAAAAATCTTTCTTAAATTTGGCAAATTCGCCTCTTTCTATCGCCTCTCTCATCTCTTTCATTAAATTTAGATAGTAGTGCAGGTTGTGAAGGCTTGCTAGCCTAAAAAATGTGAGCTCCCTTGCCTTAAAAAGGTGATTTAGATAGCCTCTGGAGTAGTGCTTGCAGGTATAGCACTGACACTGTGGGTCGATTGGCGCGTGGTCGTTTATAAATTTGGCTGATTTTATATTTATCTTGCCAAAGCTAGTAAAGAGCGTGCCGTTTCTTGCATTTCTTGTTGGCATTACGCAGTCAAACATATCAACGCCTCGCTCCACGTTTTCCACGAGATCTTCTGGTGTGCCAACGCCCATTAGATAACGCGGCCTTAGCTCATCCATAAATGGCATAACCGCCTCAACAGTGTCATACATCGCCTCGTTGCTCTCGCCAACGCTTAGACCTCCTATCGCAAGGCCATCAAATGGCAACTCATTTAAAGCTTCGGCGCAAAATTTACGCGCATCATAATCAGTACCTCCTTGAACGATACCAAAGATATTTTGGTTTAGCCCAACGCCCTTGTTTTGCATAAATTTGTGATAATCAATCGCCTCTCTTGCCCATTTTATCGTTCGCTTTATGCTTAGATCGATCCTCTTTGGCTCAGCAGGTAGGGCAACCAAATCATCAAGTATCATCATAATATCGCTACCTAGGTCATACTGCGTGTCAAGGACAGATCTTGGTGTGAAGTAGTGTGTGCTGCCGTCGATATGGCTTTTAAATTTTATCCCGCCATCATCATTTTTGGTGTTTGATCTAAGCGAGAATGCCTGAAATCCACCGCTATCAGTTAAAAATGAGCGCTCAAATTTAGAAAATCCATGAAGTCCGCCAAACTCGCGCACGACCTTGCTACCAGGGCGTAGATACATGTGGTAAGTGTTTGCTAAGATTATCTTTGCGTCTAAAATTTCACTCATATCAAAGGCGTCTAAGCTTTTAACCGCGCCAACCGTGCCAACTGGCATGAAAACTGGCGTTTGTATAACGCTATGGGCAGTTGTTAGGATACCACGCCTTGCGTTGCCATCTTTTTTTATAACTTCAAATTTCATTGTTATCCCTTATTTTCTGATTTTTTATTTTAACAAAATTTATAATATAATCCAGAAATTTTAAGGCAAAGGAACTTTTTGCAAAATAAAAATGATGTCATTTTTGTAGTGGCAAATGGCGCTCAGACTATAAAATTTATAGGTGAGTTTAGCTATAAAGACGCAAAAAATTTACAAAGCATTTTTAAAAAAATCCAAAAACTTAGCGGCAATGTTAAATTTGATTTTAGTGAGCTAAAAAGCATTGATTACGCTGTTTTGATACTTTTAAGAAATGCACTAAATGGTAAGAAATTTGAGATCATTACAAATGATGAGAATATAAAGGCAATGGGCGATCTTTTAAATGATGAAAAGATCGATTTTAACTACATGCCGCCGCACAATAGTCTAAATTTTTTCTCACGACTCGGTGAAAAAATTTGTGAAGGTTTTGTGAATTTAGCTGAGTTTGGTACATTTTTGGGCGAATTTTTAATAAAAAGCGTAAAAATTTTATTTAATCCAGCCAGTCTTAGATTTAGAGAATTTAGTAACTATATAAAAGATGGCGGCGTAAATGCCGTTTTTATCGTTTCACTCACCGCTTTTTTGATAGGTGTCGTGCTTGCCTATCTTGGCAGTGCGATGCTTGCAAGCTTTGGGGCAAGTATCTTTATAGTAGAGATCATGGGTATGCTGACGCTTAGAGAAGTGGCTCCACTCATCGCTGCTATTGTCATCGCAGGTAGGTCAGCTTCTAGCTTTACAGCGCAAATAGGCGCCATGAAGCTAACTGAGGAGATAGATGCGATGAAGACGATGGGGTTTGAGCCGTTTAACTTTTTGGTGCTGCCACGCATCATTGCCATGGTGCTTTGTGTGCCAGTCATTATCTTTATAGCTGATAGCATAAGCATCTTAGGACAGATGATCATTTGCCAAACGATACTTGATATCAGTTTTAGCGACTATCTAAATAGATTTCGCGAGATGGTCGAGCTTAGGCATTTTGCTGTTGGTATGATAAAAGCTCCATTTTTTGGCGCAGTAATAGCAATAATTGGCTGCATGAGAGGATTTGGTGTGAGTCAAAATGCTCAAAGCCTTGGAGCAATGACAACCGTTAGCGTTGTAAATGCGATATTTTGGGTCATTGCACTTGATGCGTTTTTTGCGATAATTTTTATGTGGCTAAAGATATGAACGAGATAATAGTTGGAAAAAACATAACGACAAGTTATGGCGATAAGATAATGCACGATAACGTGAGCTGGAGCGTCAAAGAGGCTGAAATTTATGGCTTTTTAGGTGGCAGTGGCGCTGGCAAAACGACGCTTATGAAGACGATGATATATCTAAAAAAGCCAAGCGAGGGCGATATATTTTTTGATGGTGTCAATATGTGGAAAAGTAGTCAAGATGAGCAGCAAGAGATAAAGCTAAAAAGTGGGACGATGTTTCAGTTTGGAGCACTTTATAGCTCGATGACGATCCTTGATAACGTGGGCGTTTTGCTTCATGAGTACTCTAAATTTAACAAACGTCAGATCGATGAGATAGCGATGTTTTGGATACAAAAAGTGGGGCTTAAAAAAGAGGTCTCGATGCTTTATCCAAGTGAGCTAAGTGGCGGTATGAAAAAGCGTGCCGCACTTGCAAGAGCCTTGGTGCTAAGCCCAAGGGTACTATTTTTAGATGAGCCAAACAGCGGCCTTGATCCTGTTAGCTCGCGGCAGATGGACGCGCTCATAAAAGAGCTTCGTGATAGCATCGGCGTGACTGTTGTCATGGTGACTCATGATGCTGATAGTATTTTTGATATTTTGGATAGATTTTTGATAATAGATAACAAAAAAATAGCCTTTGAGGGAAATATAAAAGAGCTTGAATATCTTAAAAACAACCCACTTGAAGAGCTATTTAAAATGAGGAAAAAGTAGATGGAAAATAGAAATTCTTATACCATTGTTGGCATGTTTTTTATGGCTTGCCTTACAGCGTTTGCCATATTTATCTGGTGGATGACTAGCAAAAATAATACAAAGGTTGATTTTAAAGAGTACTACATCCACACGACTGAGCTGCCAAGTGGATTAAAGGTCGATTCTACGGTTAAATTTATCGGTGTGCCAGCTGGAAGTGTTAGTGATATAAATTTTGTCGATGATAAAAATGCTCTTATAAACATCACAATGAAAATTAGAGAAGATCTGCCGATAAAGGCTGATAGCGTGGCAAGTATAGAAGTTCAGGCTATTAGCGGTGTGGCTAGTATAAATATAAGCCGTGGCACAAAAGACTTTGCGTCAGGTCAAAAGCCTATCTTACAGCTTGAAGAGAGCCTCTTTTCAAAGCTTGGAAACAACGCTGAAAACATCACCTTAAAGATAAATCAAACACTTGATAAAGTT
The DNA here is from genome assembly GCF_902460545.1 of Campylobacter concisus. Taxonomy (GTDB): domain Bacteria; phylum Campylobacterota; class Campylobacteria; order Campylobacterales; family Campylobacteraceae; genus Campylobacter_A; species Campylobacter_A concisus_AE. The sequence goes on along the minus strand of NZ_CABPUE010000012.1, from coordinate 82,498 downwards.
GATAACTTTTTCTCGCCTGAAAATATCGCTCACGTAGAGTCGGTCCTTAAAAATATCGATAAATTTACACAAGTTTTAACAGACGAAGAGGGGCTAAGTGAGGTTGATAGTATCGTTAAAAATATAAAAAATTTTACAGATACTTTAAACAAAACCGACACAAAAGAACTGGTTAAAAATTTAAACAGACTAATTTCAAATGCAAACCAAGTTTTTGTATCGGCAAATTCGGCTATCACCGGATATAATTCGCTGCAAGAGCTCATCACAAAAAAGGCTAAAGATGGTGAATACGATCTTAGAAATACGGTTGGACCGTTATTAAGAGAAGCGAGTGATTTTTTAAATGGATTTGATAAGACGCTTCGTGAATTTAGAGGTGCGCTTCAAAGGCTTGAAGATAATCCTTACGAGTTTTTCTTCACAAATCCAGTGCCAAATGAAAAAGGAGATAAAAAATGAGAAATTTAATCTTTCTAACGGCTACGCTTTTATTTCTTGGCTGCTCGCTAAAGACGGATGTGCCAGTTGCAACGATGTATGAAATTCACTATTCAAATAAGGCTTGCTCAGCTGAAAACAAGCAAAAAGAGCTAAAAAATGTCTTTATCGAAAATGTTAGTGCTCTTGATATGGTCGATACTAGAAAAATTTTGATCGTAGCTGAAAATAATAAAATTAGATACCTAAGCGACGCTAAATTTGTATCTGAGCCAAGCGAAATGGTCTATAAATCGCTTGTAAAAGGACTTTATTCAAACTGCTCTGCAAAGCCGATATTTTCACCAAACGCAAAGGATCTTAGGCTAAAAGTTAGCATCATCTCTCTTCAAATAAGAGGCGACAAAGCCGAAGTTTCACTAGCTTACGAGCTGTTTAATGCAAACACTTCGCTAAAATCTGGCATGATCACAAAAGAAATTTTCTGTCCAGATCCAAGCTCAAGTACTATTTTTGATACGATAAATAAGGCTACAAATTTAGCAATCGATACGCTAATCTCTGAAATAATCTCTTAAATTTTCTTGGCTGTAAATTTTTAAATTTATAGCCAAAATAGCTTATTTTAAAGACCTTTTGTTATAATGTGAGCTTTAAAATACGGAGAATTGATGAAGAAAATTTTAATAATCGCAGATGGAACTTTCGCAAGAAATTTTTTAAACAGACTGCTTGAAACAAAATCAAATTTACATCACTATATCGTTGTTTCAAGTGAGGATTACAGTCAAAAATCAAATTATGAAAATTTTACATTTTACCAGTTTGACCCAACTAGCCTCTCAAAGCTAAAAAGCGTGAGCGATGGCTATTTTAGTCAGTTTTGTATAGTTTGTGATGATAAAAATGAGGCGGTTGCTGTTTATGAGAATTTAAGACAGATCAGCACAAAGACCGAGACTGTTTTTATGAGCTCATGGGAGCTTGATGAAAAATGTAAAGAAATATTTGCAAGCGATAAACACTTAAGCGTGGTTGATATCAGAGATATTGCAGCATCAAGGCTTATGGACTATTTGCCAGATCTACCAGTTTTAGCCGATAATATCGGCCTTAGTGAGGGCGAGATCATGGAAGTTAAGGTGCCAATAGGTAGCTCTTATATGTATCGTCACATCAGCTCAGTAGCTCAAAAGAAATGGCGAATAGCTCTCATATATCGAGGCAGCGAGATCATCTTGCCAAAGCCAAATGTAATGATACAGCCAAGCGATATACTGCTAATCGTTGGTGATCCAAATGTGCTTCAAAATGTTTACCGCTCGATCAAGCGTGAAAGTGGACAGTTTCCAAGTCCATTTGGTAGCAATATCTATGTGCTGATTGATATGATCTCAATGAATAAAGAACGTGTTAGCAAGCTCATAAAGGATAGCTTGTATTTGCATTCAAAGCTAAATAATAAACGCCTTTTTTTTAGAGTGATAAATCCAACTTTAGGTGAAAATTTAGATACTTTAAAAGCAATAAAAGAGAAAAATATTATTGTTTTGA
>NZ_CABPUE010000012.1:59384-80435 GCF_902460545.1 Campylobacter concisus | reverse complement strand
TTTTGATGGATTATTTTAATAGTGATAACAAATCTATAAAATATGATGTTTTAAAGCACGACATCGGCCTAATCTTAAGCGATGATAAATACTTTTTTAAATTTAAAAAGCTATTTTATGAGCTAAAAGTTCCAGTGCTAAAAACAGGCAAAATTTTGCTCTCAAATATAAAAGAGGGCGTTATACTAGGCGATCAAAGTCAAGAAGTGGAGAATCAATCAGCCGTCATTACAGACTGCTGTGCACAGCTTGATTTAGAGATGAAATTTTACTATTTTGACAATAAGCATAGTGATGATGAAGCATTAAGAGAGCATTTTGAGAGCATTAGCGCGCTATTTTCTAAACGCATAAAGATAGAAAATCACAATCTTAAAAATCCGCTTGTAAAACTAAAAAATACAAAAGATTTGCTTCATTTTGTGATGTTTAGCAAAAGCGTGGCAAATGGTGGGGCATTTGCCTTTTTATCGACAAATTTAAATAGGCTTTATAAAAAACTGAGCCAAAACGCACAGCTTTTTGTGCCAGTAAGTGAGTAAAAATGCAGATAAATTTAAATCTTAAAGAAAAAGCATCAAGCTATAAAATTTATATAAACGAGCTTGAGAGACTAGAGCTAAAAGGCAAGGTTGGCATCGTTACAAACGCTAAAGTAGCGGGGCTTCATCTTGAAAAACTACTTAGTGTTTTAAAATGCGATGAGAAATTTATTATAAGTGTGCCTGACGGCGAGGAGTATAAAAACCTTGAAACGATAGAGCAAATTTTAGAGCAGCTTTTTGTTAGTAAATTTGATCGCTCATCTACGCTAATCGCCTTTGGTGGTGGCGTCATAAGCGATATGACTGGCTTTGCGGCGAGCATCTATGAAAGAGGAATAAGCTTCATAAATATTCCAACTACGCTTCTAGCGCAAGTTGATGCGAGTGTGGGCGGAAAAACAGGAGTAAATAACAAATTTGGTAAAAATTTAATAGGCTCATTTTATCAGCCAAAGGCAGTTTTTTGCGAGATAAATTTCTTAAAAACACTGTCAAAGAGAGAATTTGCAGCTGGCGTGGCTGAGGCTTTAAAGATGGCGATAACCTTTGATAAAGAGATGTTTGATTGGCTAAAAAGCGTAAATTTAGATGATGAAAACTTAGCTAAGCTGGTTGAAAAGTCGGTAATTTTAAAAGCAAAAGTGGTTGAACAAGATGAGAAAGAAAAAGGGCTAAGAGCCATCCTAAACTACGGCCATACCTTTGCTCACGTTATAGAAAATGAGACAAATTATAAAGAATTTTTACATGGCGAGGCGGTGGCAATAGGTATGAATATGGCAAATCGCTTAAGTGTAAAACTAGGGCTCATTAGCGAGGCAGAAGCAGAGAATATCAAACAGGTTTTAATGAAATTTGGCCTTCCAGTAAGCTACAAAATAGAAAATGAATATGCATTTTACGAGGCATTTTTTATGGATAAAAAGACAAAAGATGATAAGATAAATTTCATCATTGCAGATAAAATCGGCAGTGCGATCATCAAAAATGACGTCAAAAAAGAAGATGTTTTAAAAATTTTAAGAGAATTTAAATGAAAAAGATCATAGTTTTAATACTTTTTTGCTTTACCCTTTATGCCGAAGAAAACGTTACGCTTGAGCAAAATGGCTCGCAAAATTTACAAAATAACGAGCTTATAAAAGATATTTCAAATCTAGATAACTCCCTAAAAAACAATATCTGGATCACAAGATATGCTAACTATAACACTTATCAAAGGCTTATTGATGAGCTTGAAAAAAATGAAAATGAACTAAAAAAGCTAGATAAAAGCTCAAGAAGAGGCAGTGATATCATAAAGAGAATCCAAACTCTAAAAGAGCAGATAAATTTACTAAAAGAGTATGAAAAAACGCCATTTTCAAATATGTTAGCAGCTCCTGAAATGGATACTCCACCAAGGATAACAAGTCCTGTTGCACTTATATCTGGCTTTTCGTATATCAAAAAGATAAAGAGTGATAAGATTGAGTATCAAAGGCATATAAAAGAGCTTGATACGCTTTTAGAAAAGCTTGAAACAAAAGAGAATTTACTAAATAGACTAAATTTGATAGAAGAAAATGAGCAAAATAGGGAAAGCCTAAACTTGGTAAAACAAGAAATAGGTGACTTTAAAGCTGCAAAACAGATCGCTGATACAACTTATAATGTCTATGAAAAAAGAGCTGATGAGGCTATAAATTTAACCACCTCTGATATAAAAGCCCAGTTTTTAAGTATGGGCTATACAGCTATCATCATTCTTTTGACGATCGGGCTAACATTTATCGCTAAATTTATCGTTAAAAGAACAATTACCGATAATGAGAGATTTTACACGGTCAATAAATTTTTAAACGTTTTAAATATCACCGTTATCATCATAATCTTACTTTTTTCGTATATCGAAAACGTCACATATCTAGTAACCGTGCTAGGTTTTGCTTCAGCTGGTATCGCCATTGCGATGAAAGATATGTTTATGAGTATGCTTGGCTGGATGGTGATCATGTTTGGCGGCTCTATACATGTGGGTGATAGGATAAGGGTGCTTCATGATGGTAGCGAATTTGTGGGCGATGTGATCGATATCTCTTTACTTAGGCTGACCGTTTTTGAGGATGTTAGCTACTCGACTTATAAGACGAACCGCCGTGCAGGTAGAATTATCTTTGTGCCAAATAACTATATCTTTACTGACCTCATCGCAAACTATGCTCATTATGGTATGAAGACCGTTTGGGATGGTATAGATATCGTTATAAGCTTTGATAGTAATCATAAAAAAGCTGTGTATCTAGCAAGAAATGTCGTTAAAAAATACTCAAAAGGCTATACCGATATCGCAAAACGCCAGATGAATAAACTAAGAAGCCAGTACAGCATCAAAAACCCAAATGTCGAGCCAAGAATTTATACATTTTTTGAGCCTTATGGTATAAATGTCTCATGTTGGTATATGGCAAATTCTTATGCGACTTTGGCTCTTAGAAGCACTATTAGCGCAGAGATAATAGAAGCATTTTTAGCTCAAGATGATATAAAGATCGCTTATCCAACACAAACCATGTTTATAGGCAAAAAAGAAAATCCAAGCGATCACACCGCTCACAGCGAGCAAGAGAGTGAAAATTCTTAATGCAAAAGATATTTTTTAAAACATTTGGGTGTCGCACAAATATCTACGATACTGAGCTTTTAAAAAGCTACATCAAAGACTACGAGATCACAAATGATGAAGTTGATGCTGATATTGTGGTCATAAACTCATGCACGGTCACAAATTCTGCCGATAGCGGTGTCAGAAACTACATAAACGGTGTAAAAAGACGTGGAGCGAAGGTAGTGCTAACTGGTTGTGGTGCGGTTAGCAAGGGCAAGGAGCTATTTAATAGCGGTATATTTGGCGTGCTTGGAGCTAGTAAAAAGAGTGATCTAAATGAGCTTTTAAAGCAAGAAAAGCCATTTTTTGAGCTTGGAAATTTAAACTCGGTCGATAAAAATATAGTTACAAATTATGAAAATCACACAAAAGCTTTTATAAAAATTCAGGAAGGTTGCAATTTTAACTGCAGCTACTGCATCATCCCTTCAGTGCGCGGCAGGGCTAGAAGCATGGATGAGGCTATGATACTAAAAGAGGCAAAGATTTTAGCTCAAAACGGATATAATGAGCTTGTCCTAACTGGCACGAATATAGGCAGTTACGGTAAAGATACAAATAGCTCTCTTGGTAAGCTTTTGGCAAACTTGGGTAAAATTTCTGGCATTAGACGTATTCGGCTCGGAAGTATTGAGCCAAGTCAGATAGATGAGAGCTTTAGAGAAATTTTAAAAGAAGAGTGGCTAGAGCGTCATCTGCATATTGCACTTCAGCACACGAGTCAGGCGATGCTAAAGATCATGCGAAGACGCAATGATGCATTTAGTGATCTGGAGCTTTTTAATGAGCTTAGCTCACTTGGCTTTGCACTTGGTACGGACTACATCGTTGGACATCCAGGAGAGAGTGAGGAGATATGGACAGAGGCTGTGGAAAATTTTAAGAAATTTCCTATCACGCATCTGCACGCTTTTGTCTATTCACCAAGGCGTGATACGCACTCAGCTACGCTAAAGAGTGATGTTAGTGGCGATGTGGCAAAAAGTAGGCTAAAAATTTTACAAGGCATAGCTTTGCAAAATAATGAAAATTTTAGAAAAAAACATAACGGAGCTTTGAAAATTTTAGTCGAGCAAAAAAACGGCGACTTTTACGAGGGTTTTGATCAGTTTTACAATAAAGCTAAAATTTTTAGCGAAAAAGACATAACTAAAGAGTGGTTGGAGGTAAGCGAATATGAAATTAAGCCAGATGCCAATTATGCAAAAATTTAAATTTAACAGAAAAAATATCCTAATAATCGCCGCTATTGCTTTAATAGGTGTGCTACTTTTTGCCGTTAGCAAAGATCCACGAAATATCACATACTCTCAGTATATGCAGCTCATGGAGGGAAATTTTGTCGATAGAGCAGTCATAGACGGTGACGAAGTCATACTTTATGCACAAAATAATCGCTTTTCTATCATAAAAGAGGGTATTGATTTAAAAGAGCTTATCAAAAAAGTACCTGTTGAAAAGACTAAGCAATACATCACTCCTGGTATGGTTTGGGGCTTTATCATCTTTGTTTGTTTTATTCTTTGGTACGCTTACATTTTTAGGAGTATTAACAAAAAGAGCGAGAGCCTTTTTAATAAAAAAGATGGTGCTTTAGAGATAGAAAGCGTGCTAAATCAAAATGTGATGCCAGTTATTTCAAATGTTAGATTTAGTGATGTGGCTGGCATTAGTGAGGTCAAAAGCGAGCTTAGTGAGATAGTTGACTTTTTGAAAAATCCACAAAAATATAGAAATTTTGGTATCAAAATGCCAAAAGGTGTACTAATGGTAGGTCCTCCAGGTGTTGGCAAGACACTTGTGGCAAAGGCAGTTGCTGGCGAAGCAAATGTGCCATTTTTTTATCAAAACGGTGCAAGCTTTGTGCAAATTTATGTGGGTATGGGCGCAAAAAGAGTTAGAGAGCTCTTTAGCAGAGCCAAATCCTACGCACCTTCAATCATCTTTATCGACGAGATAGACGCCGTTGGCAAGAGTAGGGGTGGCACTAGAAACGACGAGCGAGAAGCCACACTCAATCAGCTACTAACCGAGATGGACGGCTTTGAAGACAACTCAGGTGTCATAGTAATAGCAGCTACAAATAGGATCGAAATGATCGACGAGGCGCTGCTTAGATCGGGTCGTTTTGATAGGCGTATATTTTTGTCAATGCCTGATTTCAACGACAGAGTGGCTATTTTAAATACTTATCTAAAAGATAAAAAATGTGACGTTTCAGCTGAAGATATTGCTAGAATGAGCGTTGGCTTTTCAGGTGCGGCACTTAGCACACTTGTAAATGAAGCTGCGATAAATGCCCTAAGAAATAATGAGAGCGTACTAAAAATAAGAGACTTTGAAGCTGTTTTAAATAAAGTCTTGCTTGGTAAGAAAAAGGTTCTAAGCTACAGCGAAAACGAGAAGAAAATTCAAGCCATTTATCAAGGAGCAAAGGCGCTAAGTGCTTACTGGTTTGATGTGAAATTTGAAAAAATTTCTCTTATAGAAGATAGATTCATGGCCACAGAACAAGAGATCGAGTCAAAGTCGCAGATGATATCTCGTATCAAGGTACTCATCGCTGGTATGTGCAAGCTTGAGATAGATGAAAACGACATCTTTTCAAACTCGAGCAGTGATCTAAATTTAGCCAAAGAGATCGCATCAAAGATGGTTTATGAATACGGCATGGGAAGTTCATTTGTCCCTAATCCAAATGATGTAGAAGAAATTTTAAAACAAGCAAAAGAAGAGATAATGTCCTTTTTAAAGGGTACAAACGAGCAGATCGCAAAGATCAGCTCATATCTGCTAGCGTACGAGAGTGTAGATAAAGAGACGCTGGCAAAAATTTTAAATGAAAACTACTAAAGGAGAAAAAGTGAAAGCAAAAATAGGTATATTAACCCTTTCTGACCGCGCAAGCGAAGGCACATACGAGGACAAATCAGGTCCAGCGATCAAAGATGTGCTTGATAGCTGGATAGTGAGCGAGCGTGAATACTTTTACGAGGTTATACCAGATGAGTTTGAGCTGATAAAAGAGAGGCTTGTGCACATGGTAGACGTGCTTGGCTGCGACCTTGTGCTAACTACCGGTGGTACTGGGCCAGCTCTTAGAGATGTGACACCAGAGGCAACAGAGGCAGTTTGTGAGAAGATGATGCCAGGCTTTGGCGAGCTGATGAGAGCTGCAAGCTTAAAATACGTCCCAACTGCGATCCTATCACGCCAAACAGCAGGCATAAGAGGCCACGCGCTAATCATAAATTTACCAGGTCAGCCAAAGGCGATAAAAGAGTGCTTGGAGCCGGTATTTCCAGCGGTGCCATACTGCATTGACCTGATCGAGGGCGCGTTTATCGAGACTGACGAAAATGTTATGAAAGTATTTCGTCCAAAACAAAAGAAAATCTCGTAAATGGGTTTGACAGATAGCCTAAATTTAAAAGCCACTGCCTTTGCAAATAGGTGGCGACTTGTTATTAAAATTTGGCTTGTTTTTTCTTTTTTATCCTATGCGCTAGCATATTATTTTGGGTTAGAGGTTTTTGGCTTTATCTCGGCCACTTCTATCTTTGGCTGTGTTTGCCTGCTAGCCTTTAGCTCACTTCTTTGGTTTATCGCTAGCCTTGTATTTTTGCAACCCTTGGTATTTTTACTACTTGAAAAATTTGATGAAAGCATTACTGTTTATGCTTTAGCCTGCGCAATTTGGCTGCTTGGATGGATCACTTTGTCGCTTGTGGTCGATGATAAATTTGCAAGACTGGGAAATGACATCTTGCTAAAGGTCTCTCGCATAGTTCTTGTTGGCGACTTTGCCTTGCTATATTTTTTAAACTACAACAACAGCCTTGACATAGAGACTTTAATAAAGTCAAATTTGACAAAGTCGCTGCTTTTAGTGCTAAACTCTTATATGCTGCCATCGCTTGTGACGCTACTTATATTTGATATAAAAACATATATCGCTAGCAAAAATGAGTAAAATTTTACGTATTATTTTATGTAATTTATACTAAATTTAGCCGTTTTTGCTCTCTGTTATCTTTTTTATAAGCTCCATATCGCCGTTCATTGCTAGGCTCATAAAGCAAATGCCGTTTGCGCCAGCTTTTATGGTCTCTTTGTAGTTCCCGCTGTCTAGCCCGCCAAGTGCGTAAATTTCTTTATCTAAGCTTTTTAGCTCGCTTATAAAATTTAGCCCTTTTGGCTCTAAATTTGGTTTGCAAGAGGTGGCAAATATATGAGAAGCAACCAGCACGTCAGCGATAGAGGCTGAAATTTTAGCCTGCTCTAGGTCGTGAGCTGGAGCGTAAATTTTAGCTGTTTTTCTAAATTCATCTAAAAAAATGCTGTGATTTTTAAAAAAGTCAAGCTGCGCTGAAGTGAGCCAAAAGTCGCTCTTTAGCTTGCAAGCTACGTCAAAAAATTGATTAATGATAAATTTCTTGCGGTAGTTTTCACAAATTTGAGCCACAACCCTAGCAAGATCGTAAAAATCAGTCTCGTTTAGCCCCTTTGCACGAAGCAAAATTTCATCCACACCAGTCTTGCAAAGCAGCTGAATTCTCTTTAAAAAGTCATCACCCTCGTAGCTTTCAAAGTCGGCCACGCAGAGAATTTTAAACATAGACATACTCGCTCATTAAGGGCTCTAGTCCGTTTGCTTTTATCATAGCCTTGATCTCATCCACGCTTCTGCCATCACTTATCTCAAACTGCTCGTCGCCTTTTTTCTCTTCGCCGTGAGCGCCGATGCTTACTTTTACGCCAGCGCTTATCTTATTTGCGGCGATCTTTACGGCGTTGTCGCGAAATTTCGCCTTTTCTCTGGTTGAAATGGTTATGCTGGCTGTTGGCATAAAAATTCTATAAGCGCAGATCACTTGCAAAAGCTCGCGCTCGCCCACGTCGCGTGGATTGATGCGGTCGTTGTTGATGATAGGACGAAGCCTTGGGCATGAAAATGCGATCTCAGCGTGCGGATATTTTTTTTGAATGAGGCTCGCATGCAGTGCCGTAGCAAAGGCATCAAGCCTAAAGTCATCTATGCCAAGAAGTGCTGCAAAGCCAACTCCTCTCATGCCTCCAAGAAGCGCTCGTTCTTGCGCATTTAAGCGGTATGGGAAAATTCTTTTATTGCCGCCAAGGTGGATTTTTTCATATTTTGTGGGATTGTAGGTCTCTTGAAAAACGGTCACGTAGTCTGCGCCACTTTTGTGAAGCAGGGCGTAGTCCTCAGAGTTTAGCGGGTAAATTTCAACCCCAACAACTTTAAAAAATTTCTTTGCCAAAGCGCAGGCGTTTGCGATGTAAGCGACACTTGAATTAGTCTCGCTCTCGCCAGTTAGGATCAAAATTTCTTCTAAGCCGCTCTTTGAAATTTCTCTTAGCTCTCTTGTGATCTCCTCGTCGCTTAGCTTTGCTCTTTTTATATTATTTTTAGCGTTAAAACCGCAATAAACGCAGAGATTATCGCAATAGTTTGCTATGTAAAGCGGGGTAAAAAGCGTGATGTTTGAGCCAAAATTTGCCCTTGTTTTTGCTTGAGCGAGTTTGGCTATTGGCTCTAAAAATGGCGCTGCAGCAGGCGAGAGTAGGGCTTTTAGATTTTCAAGTGAGCAGTGCTTTGCATTAAGAGCTGCTTTTACGTCTGCTTCGCTGTAAATTTCAGGCTTGTAGCTAGCACGCTCTTTTAAAATCTCATCCATGATTTCACTGCCAACATCCTGCATGTGAGGCAGCAGCTGCATGTGGTCGGTTCTTGTAAATTTCATCAGTCTAAAAATCCAGTGAGCGGTGATGAGGCGTTTGCACTTTTGCTCTTTGCGCCAAGACCTGCTAGATAGGCGTTACGACCAGCGATGATCGCCTCTTTAAAGGCTCTTGCCATGAGCGGGATATTTTTAGATGAGGCGATGGCTGTGTTTGCCATGATCGCAGCTGCTCCCATCTCCATCGCTTCGCACGCTTGTGATGGCCTGCCAATGCCAGCATCAACGATGATCTGCGTATCAAGCTCGTTTATCAAAATTTCAATGATATCTTTAAAAACTAGCCCTTGGTTTGAGCCAATGGGCGCAGCTAGAGGCATTATGCAGCTTGCTCCTGCACTTAGCATCGCTCTTGCGGCGTTTAGATCTGGAAACATATATGGCATCGGCACAAAGCCGTCATTTGCCAAGGCTTCGCACGCTTTTATGGTTTCAGCATTGTCTGGAAAGAAAAATTTAGAGTCAGTTATGATCTCTATCTTAACAAGCTCCCCACATCCAAGCTCACGTGCGAGCTGGGCGATACGAACGGCCTCTTTAGCGTTTCTAGCACCACTTGTGTTTGGCAAAAGCGTCACACCTTTTGGTATAAAGTCAAGTATATTTCGCTCTTTGCTCTCGTTTATGCGCCTAAGAGCAAGGGTTAGGATTTGCGCTCCAGCCTCGTTTATGGCTGAGTCGATGAGCTCGTGTGAGTACTTGCCAGAGCCAAGGATAAAGCGGCTTTGAAACTCCTTGCCGCCAAGGATCAAACTATCATTTTGCACTTACGCCTCCAAGCCCATAAGTAGTCTAATGGCTAAATTTGCCTCGTGGTTTGCGCAGATCGCAACGCGCGGTGCCATGAGCCCTTGACCGATCTTCGCCTCGTTTGTGAGGTCGCCACAAAGATAGACATTTTTGGCAAATTTTATGGTTTTTATGAGATTTGAGCTAAAGTGTCCAGCCATACCAGAGGCACCGATGATCTTTTTATCTTTTAGGCTAGCACCAGCTTCGTTTAGTATCATCGCCTTGCCAGCGACGTTGTCAAAGGCTTCGCATAAAATTTCACACTCACCAAAGACGCTAGCCACATTTTTTTCATCTAAAAATATATCGTGAGTTTCGACCTCGACAAAGGGATTGACGTCATTTATCAGCTCTTTAAGCGCCTGCGTCTTTTTTAAGCCGATGTGGCGGACGAAATACTGCTGGCGGTTTAGGTTGCTTGGCTCAACGACGTCAAAGTCGGCAAGTACTAGCTTTTTTACGCCAACTCTAGCTAGGCTTAGCGCGATATTTGAGCCAAGGCCGCCAAGTCCAGCCACGCCGATCACGGCTTTACTTAGGGCTAAATTTAGCTCAGGGCTGTTTCGTGAGGCGATCATCGCGCGTAAAACTTCACGCTCAGGCATCACGCCACGCCTTATAAATACGACGTTTGAGCCATCTTTTAGCCCGCTATCTTCTTTTATAGCAAATCCATCAACGATAAAAATGTCAGGCTTTGTCGCGTTAAATTTCTCTAAAAATTTATAAATTTCACTCTCTTTATCGCCAAGCGCAAGCTCTTTTAGCTCGCTAAGGCTTTTTACTGGCACCTTAAATTTTGCGCCGTTTAATACTATCTCTATCATTTTCTCCTCATCCACCGCCAACTAAAGTGACGATCTCATAAGCTTTGCCCTCGCTCATGAAGCGCTCACGCCAAAGCTTTTTTGGCAAAATTTCTCCGTCTCGCTCAAGGGCTATAAATTTAAGCTCATAGCCATTTTGAGCTAAAAAATCATAAACATTTATATCGTTTTCAAGCTCGAAAATTTTGCCATTTACTCTAAATTTGATCATTAAATTTTGTAGCTTTTTACAAAATTTGCGATCCTCTCGATTGCTTTTTTTATGCTCTCGATGTCTGTCGCAAAAGAAATTCTAAAGTATCCCTCCATACCAAAGCCAACTCCTGGCACGGTTGCTACATTTGCCTCTTCAAGCATCTTTTTGCAAAATCTAAGTGAGTTGCTATCTACATCTTTACATTTTACAAATAGATAAAACGCGCCATCAGGCTTAACTACGCTTAGCCCAGCGATAGCATTTATCATCTCAACTGCTACGTCGCGTCTTTTTTCATACTCTTTTCTCATATTTTCGATATCTTCGTCAGTTTCGCCTAGAAGTGACGGGATAGCGCCTATTTGCACGATCGAGCTGATGTTGCTTGTGCTTTGGCTTTGAAGCTTTTTGATTCCAGCTATTAGCCAATCCATCGAGCTTGCGATATAACCAAATCTCCAGCCAGGCATTGCGCCGCACTTGCTTAGGCCATTTATCGTGACCGTTCTTTTAAAAAGATCTTCGCTTACCGAGGCTACTGCGTGAAATTTCTTGCCGTAGATCACTTTTTCATAAATTTCATCGCTTGTGATGATGATGTCAGTGCCTTTTAAAACCTCGCCAAATGCCGCGATCTCCTCTTTCGTATATACAGCTCCAGTTGGATTTGTCGGGTGATTTAGCGAAAAAACCTTTGTTTTTGGCGTGATCGCTTTTTTTAGCTGTTCGGCTGTGATTTTAAAATTTGTGCTCTCATCCGCCTCGATAAATACTGGCACGCCGCCACAAAATTTAACTATCTCAGGGTAGCTCACCCAGTATGGAGAGGGGATGATGACCTCGTCACCTGGGTTGATAAGCGCTTGAAATACATTAAAAAGTGAGTGTTTTGCGCCGATGTTTGTGACGATTTGATTTGCTTTGTAGTCAAGTCCGTTATCTCTTTTTAGCTTTGCTCTAATGGCATCAATCACCTCAGGTAGGCCTGGCACTGGCGTGTATTTGCCGCTTTTGTTGTCATTATCTAGTGCGTTTTTTACAGTTTCTCTTATCTTTTTTGGAGTCATAAAGTCAGGCTCACCAGCTGAAAGCGAGATCACGTCGATGCCAGCAGCCTTCATCTCTTTGGCCTTTGTGCTGATAGCGATTGTAATTGATTCGCTTAATGTTTGCATTCTGTTTGCTAGTTGCATTGTTTTCCTTTTTAGTTGATTGTCTTTAAGTAGCTATTATCATTTAAAAATAGATAAAGTTCGCCTAAAATTTGCTTCTTTTGTGTTTCGTTTATCAGAGTTGATTTGACTAAGCGCTCGTTTAGAGTGTCTTGGATCTCGTAGATATCGTAGTCCATATCCTCCATGATATCAAGGATCGACTGGCTCTCTAGTAAATTTGTGATCTTGTAGCCATCATTTGAAAGCTCTATCGTGGCCTCTGTCGGGTGGGTAAAGAGGTTGTGTTTCATACCGATCACCTCTTGATATGCGCCAACTAGGAAAAATCCCAAGAAATAATCCTCCTTCTCCACGTCCACGTCGTGCAAAAGTAGTGGGTTTTTCTCGTCATCATAGCTGATCTCGCCGTCACTATCGCAGGTGATATCCCAGATCGAAGCTGGCAGAGTAGGGCGCTCATCGAGCCTATCAAGTGGCATGATAGGGAAATTTTGCTTTAGTCCCCAAAAGTCAGGCAAGCTTTGAAAAATAGAGAAATTTAGCAAGTATCTCTCTTGCACCTCTTTTTGAATTTTAGCCAGATCGCTTGAATTGCTCTTGTTGCCAAGCATCACGACAGCTTTTTTACTGATGAGCCTTAAAAGTACCTCTGCGTTTGATCTATCTTGAAGATCAACATATCCTAGATCAAAAAGTGTTAAAACGCTCTCTGTGTGATGGATAGCGTCGTGCAGGTATTCTAGGGCGTTTGAAGGTTTGATTGATTTATAAAGATCGACTAGCTCGGTTATTAAATTTGGATTATTTTTCTTTAAATTTAGCTTCTCTTCGGTGTATTCTTGAGAAAATAGCTCAAGCACAGGGGCGACTAAAAGCGCATGAGAAGCGGCGATGTAGCGACCTGACTCTATGAAGATATCTGGCTCGATCTCCTTTTTTTGCTCGCTTATAGTTTTAAGCATATAAACAACGTCGTTTGCGTATTCGTTTAGTGTATAGTTTCTGCTGCTCTCTTCTTTAAACTGCGAGTACTCGATCGCAAGGCCACCGCCTAAATTTATCGCTTTTAAATTTGTTGCGCCCATTTTTCTAAGCTCAGCGTAGATATTGCCAGCCTCGATGAGTGCTTTTTTGAGCGGATGGATCTCGCTTATTTGAGAGCCGATGTGAAAGTGTATCATTGTGAAATTTTCAAGTAAATTTGCCTTTTTTAGCATCTTTACAGCTTCTATTAGCTCTGTTGATGTTAGGCCAAATTTAGAGTGTATGCCACCACTTTTAGCCCAAAGCCCCGATCCTGTCGAGTGCAGTCTTACTCTAAGTCCGATCTTTGGTTTTGGTTTGAAGCGCTCTTTTGCGATGGCGATTATCGCTTCAAGCTCGTTTAAGCCCTCGATTGTTAGCGTGATGTTGTGTCCCATTTCAGCGGCGATGAAGCCTATATTTATCATCTCCTTATCTTTAAAGCCATTTACGGTTATTGGAGCTTTTTCGTTATTGTAAGCCATTGTTAAAAGTAGCTCAGCTTTACTGCCAGCTTCAAGGCCGTAATTATAGGGCTTGCCAAGGCGCACTAAATTTTTTACAAAGCCAGGATATTGATTTACTTTAAGTGGAAATACGGCATTAAAGCTGCCTTTATAGGCAAATTCTTTCTTTGCTTTTGCAAAGCTTGCGTGGATCTGCTCGATCTGTTTTTGGATAAGGTGCGGAAAGCGAAGTAGTAGTGGACCTCTGTAGCCATCGTCTCTTATCTCTTTTACGATGTCGATGATCGCTGGTTTGCTGGCTGCATTTATACAGACTTTGCCATCTTCTATAACAAAATTTGAATTACCCCAAATGCTAAGTCCAAAATCATTCATCCCAGCTCCTTTTCAAGCTCATCTAAATTTATCGTTTTTTCGTCTTTGGTTTCTAAATTTTTGTACCAGATTTTATTCTCTTTCATCTCATTTTCGCCCACGCAAAGGAAAATTTTTGCATTTTTATTGTCGGCATTTTGTAGATGTTTTTGAAGTTTTTTAGCCTCATAAGAAATTTCAACCTGATATTTTTTGCGAAGTTTTGAACCAAGCGCATAGACAAAGTCTAAATTTGGCGCATCAAGCGCACAAAGATAAATTCCAGCTCGCTCATCCTCAGCTTCACCTAAAATTTCCATTATCCTCTCAATACCCATCGCAAAACCAACGCCGTAACTTGCTCTACCGCCAAGATATTCTACCAGCCTGTCGTATCTGCCCCCACCAGCAACCGCACTTTGTGAGCCGATCTCGTTGCTTATAAACTCAAACGCCGTTTTGCAGTAGTAGTCTAGTCCACGAACGAGTTTTGTATCTATCTCAAATTTAATGCCATTTGCTGTTAAAATTTCTTGCAGTTTTGCAAAATCAGCCTGCGCTTCGTCGCTTAGGCTATCAGTGATCACTGGAGCGTTTTTGTAAATTTCTTGGCAGCTCTCGACCTTGCAGTCAAGCACTCGGATAGGGTTTAAAAGTTTGCGTCTTTTGCAGTCCTTGCAAATCTTATCGTCGTTTTCATTTAGAAATTTGACAAGCTTTTCTTTGTAAGACTTCATCGAGCTCTCGTCGCCAAGCGAGTTTATCTTTAGGGTTGTTTTTATATTTAGCCTATTAAAAATTTCACTCACCATCAAAATAATGCTCGCATCCTCATAGACGCTGCCCTCGCCAAAGCACTCACAGCCAAACTGGTGAAATTCTCTCAAGCGGCCTTTTTGTGGGCGCTCGTAGCGAAACATCGAACCGTGATAAAAGCAGCGTTTTGTCACATTTGCTCTATCTAGCTTTGCCTCGATAAACGCTCTAACTACGCCAGCCGTGCCCTCAGGACGCAAGCAAACGTCGTTGCCGCCTTTGTCTTCAAACTGATACATCTCTTTGCCCACGATGTCACTGCTCTCGCCGACACTTCTTTTAAAAAGCGCCGTCTCCTCGAGGTGTGGTGTTAAAATTTGCTCATATCCGTAGTTTTTTGCGACTTTCTCGCAGGTTTTGATTATCCGTGCGTAAAGTTTTGCACGAGCTGGAAGCATATCTTTCATGCCACGAAGTGCCGTTATCATCGCATTATCCTTTTTTTATTTTTGTGATTTTACTTAAAATTTATAAAATTTTCTATCTCTTTTGAAATTAGCTCTATGCTTTTAGATGCGTCTATAAAAAGCGTTTCAAAACTATTTTTGATAAGAATTTGCTTCATCAGACTTTGCACTTTTAAAAGATACTCTAGCCCACGAGCTTCGATTTTATCGCTTGTGCCTCTATTCTTTAGGCGCGAGCTTATTAGCTCAGCACTTGCTTCAAAAAAGATGATCTTGTCTGCAAATTTATCATTTAGTGCAAACTTATTAAGCTCTAAAAGCACGCTTTCATCTAAGTTTTCATCATTTGCCAAAGCGTAGGCGATGCCTGAGATAAAGCCTCTGTCGCTTAGAATGAGCTTACTTAAATTTGGAGCTACCAGCTTTTCAAAATGCTCAGCTCTGTCAGCTAAAAAGAGTAAAATTTCAGCTCTTTTGCCTATTTTTATGCTTGAGCTTAGTAAAATTTCACGTAAATTTTCACCAAGCTGCGTGCCGCCTGGCTCTTTTGTGACGATGACATCACTAAATTTAGAAGCTAAAATTTCTATCTGCGTGCTCTTGCCAACGCCGTCAATGCCTTCAAACAAAACATACATTTTATGCCTTTAAATTTTTTAGAATTTTTGCTGGCACTAGGTTGCTCACGTCGCCGTCGTGTCGCAAGACTGAGCGGACGATCGAGCTTGAGATAAAGGCGTTATTTAAGCTTGGCATAAGATAAACCGTCTCAAATTCGTCCCAGAGTGCAGCGTTTGCGTAGCCGATTTGTAGCTCATACTCAAAGTCACTAACCGCACGAAGTCCCCTGATAACGGTATTTATGCCGTGCGATTTAGCAAAATCAACAAGCAAATTATCAAAGCCAAGCACGCTTACGTTTTTTAGCTCGCAAACTGCCTCTTTTGCCATTTCGATGCGTTTTTCATGTGCAAACATCGGCTGTTTACTGTCACTTTTTGCGACTGCGACTATCACTTTGTCAAAAATTTTTGTAGCTCTTATGATAACGTCTAAATGGCCGTTTGTGATCGGATCAAAAGTCCCTGGATAGATGCAAGATTTTTTCAAATTTGCCACCTTTTATAAAGATTATTTTGGATTTTTAAGGCATCAAGCCACTTGCCAATGATGAAATTTTCCATATCAAGAAGGTCTTTTATATCTGCGTAGTAGCCTAAAACTGGGGGCGCGATGATGGCCCCAAGAGATGAGAGCAGCTGCATCTGAGAAAGTGTGATCGTGGAAAACGGCATCTCTCTAACTCCCAAAACTAGCCTTTGTTTCTCTTTTAGTGCGACACTTGCGGCCCTTGTAATGAGCGTGTCGCTTATGCCGTTTGCAACTTTTGCTAGTGTGTTGGTAGAGCAGGGCGCTATGATCATAGCATCCGCACCAAATGAGCCAGAAGCCGGGCCCGCGCCAAGATCTTGGTCGTCATAAATTTTTACGCCAAGATCATTTAAATTTAGCTTTAAATTTTCCTCAGCCTCCAAAACCTTCATGGCATTTTTACTAACTATGATATGTGCCTCGCAACTATCTTTGGCGACATTTACTAGCTTTAGAAAAAGTCCAGCCCCACTTGCTCCAGTGGCTGCAAATACTATCTTTTTCATCTTATCACTGCCTCATCTTTGCCTGAAACTGTGGCCTCTAAAATTTTATTATCTTTTGTTCTTATCTTTATCATATCACCTAAATTTCCATCCTCAAGTGCCTTTACTTCAGCTATTATCTTAACGCCATCCTCGCTCAAAACTGCATTTAGCATTTGACCTTTTTTTACTAAGCTTATGGCGTTAAACTGACGCTTGGTTAAAATTTCACCGCTTTTTATCTGCACTTTTGTTATAAGAGCTAAGCTATTTGAGTTAGAAAGTGCATCTTTTGGCCATTTGCCAAACTCAATCATCGTTGGCTGATAGTCAAGCAGGCTTAAAATATGGTTTGTATTCATTGAATTTATTGCTATGAAGGCTGGCATCTTAGCGTTAAAGCTAAATTTAAAATAGATGCTTTTTAGACTCAGATCAACATCCTCAAATGATGCTCTAAATGTACCTTTTTGACTATTTTGATCACCTAAAAAGATATTTTTTAGGACGAGTTCTTTGAAATTTGCTGGAATCTTATTTTGTGGGCTAATACTAAGGTCACTTATGCTGATACCAGGATATTCATCGCTAATCGATCTTAAAAATTGCATTTGAATCTCATCCATGATAGAGCAGTTTTTTACAAAAGCTACGCTTCCGCCGCTTTTGTCTTTATATGTTTTAAAATTTGCTGTTAGAATTTCATAGAGTTTTTTGCTATCTATCTTGGCGGCTCTTTTGCCCTCTAAGTTTAAAATTTCATTGTCTTCGCCATCAAAGCCAAAAGTACTAAGCGAAATTTGATCATTTAGAACGCAATACATTGGATAAATGCTGACTTCATTTGCAAAAAGTTTTGTGGAAAATAAAAAAATGAGTATAAAAAAGATGGAGCGGGAAACGAGATTCGAACTCGCGACCCCAACCTTGGCAAGGTTGTGCTCTACCCCTGAGCTATTCCCGCAGTCAAAATGAAGTCCGCATTCTATCAGATTGTTTTTCATTTGTCAAGATTTTATGGAAGTTTTATAAGAGAAATTTCACTATTTTGCAAAATTTCGCTTTGATCTGGGCTAGTTAAAAACATAAAAGTGCTTTTTAAAATATGATCTATCATGCCAGAGCCGTATTTTCCACCATTTGTTGCTATAAATTTATCATTTTCAATATTTCCAAAAATTGTATTGGTCCTACCTGATTTTACCTTTAAACTTTGTGCATTTATAGCATTTTGCATCACAAAGCAATCCTCTTTTAAAAGAGGCAAAACAAGCATCATCATGCAAACATAAGCTGCCATTGGATTTCCAGGGAGCACAAAGACTAGTTTGCCATCTTTTTCATAAGCCTTGCAAGGTTTGCCAGGTCTTATATCAATATGCGAAAAAATTTCATTGTATCCAAGCTCACTTAGAGCTATTTTCATATAGTCAGCCTCACCAGCACTTGCTCCACCAGAGCAGATAACGATGTCGTAGTTTGCAGTGTTTAAAAATGCCTGTTTGACAGCACTTAGCTCATCTTTTATGATGCCAAGATATGAGCTATCTTGTCCAATAGATCTTAAAAGTACAGCGATGCCAAAGGCATTTGCATTGTAAATTTCATCCTCGCTTGCTCTTTGCCAAGGCTCGATGATCTCGTTTCCACTTGAATAAATTCCAATGCTAGGCTGTTTTTTTACATTTATAAAACTTATGCCCTGTGCTGCTAACATCATTATGCCTCTAGTGTTTAAAACCTCGCCACTTTTTAGCAAAATTTCACCAATCTTTGCCTCTTCGCCTTTAAAGCGATACCCATCACCTTTTTTAAGATTATTTGGTGCTTTTATAAAATTTCCATCAACAACACAATCTTCAATCTTTATGATCGTATCAGCACCATTTGGCATCTTCGCACCAGTCATTATCTTAACGCACTCATTTTTGCCGATGCTTAGCTGCTCTTTATCGCCTGCAAAGGCACTTGCAACTATTTTATATGGCTTATCTTTATCTTCAAATTTTACAGCAAAGCCATCAAGCGCAGAGTTATCAAAACATGGCAAGTCTTTTACTGCCACTACATCATTTGCCAATGTTTTACCAAGAGCCATGCTGGTAGGTAAAATTTCACTATCTGTTTTTAATTTGAATTTAGATTTAAGTGCATCTAATGCATCATTTAGCAGCATTTTTACTCCTCAAGCCTAGTAATATTTGCACCAAGGCCTTGAAATTTCTCTTCTAAATTTTCATATCCTCTATCAAGGTGATAAATTCTATGTACCAAGCTTTCGCCATTTGCTATAAGAGCAGCTAGTATCAGCGCTGAGCTGGCTCTAAGATCTGTCGCCATTACATCGGCTGCATTTAGCTTAGCTGGTGCATAAACACTTGCGATATGTCCATTTAATTTAATATCCGCTCCCATTCTAGCCAGCTCGCTAACATGCATAAAACGGTTTTCAAAAAGCCTCTCATCTATCGTGCTAACGCCATTTGCTGCAAGGCAAAGCGCCATAAATTGAGCTTGCATATCTGTTGGAAAGCCTGGATACTCAGTGGTCCTTATCTCCACTGGTTTTATCTCTTTTGCTGGCAATATCGTGATCTTGTCGCCATCTATCTCTATACCAAAGCCCATCTCTTCAAATTTATTTAAAATAGCCGTCATATGAGCTGCATTTGCCTTTGTGACTGAAATTTTGCTATTTGTTATAGCTCCAGCACAAAGGTAAGTGCCAGCTTCGATCCTATCAGGAATTACTTCAATATCGCAAATTTCAAGCAATTTTTGGCCACTTCCGGTTATCTTTAGCTCGCTTGTGCCGATGCCTTCTATTTTAACGCCACTTTTTGCCAAAATTTCACAAATTTGCACCACTTCAGGCTCAAGTGCGACGTTAAAAAGCTCTGTCGTACCGTGCGCTAGAGCTGCAGCCATGATGATATTTTCGCTGCCAGTTACGGTGATCTTATCAAAAACAATCTTTGCGCCTTTTAGTCCATTTGGTGCTATTGCGACGACATAGCCTTGCTTTATTTCGATATTTGCTCCCATTTTTTCGAGTGCATTTAGATGCAGGTCAATAGGTCTTTGTCCGATCGCACATCCTCCAGGTAGGCTCACTTCGCAGTGGCCAAAGCGTGCAAGAAGCGGTCCAAGCGTTAAGATAGAAGCACGCATCTTTCTAACGATATCATAATTTGCAGTAGTTGAGCTTACACCGCTTGTATCTATGCTTAGTGAGTTTTTATCTTTAAATTCGCACTTTGCTCCTAGATTAGTTAGCAGTTGGCAAAGCGTTTTTATATCAGCGACATTTGGGATATTTGTTAAATTTACACTTTTTTTTGCAAGTAAGGTTAGGGCGATGATCGGTAGAGCAGCATTTTTGGCACCGCTTATTTTTACTTCGCCACTTAATTTGGCATTTCCTTTTATCTTTAAATAGTGCATCATTGTTTTTTTGCCTTAAGAAAATATGTTTTTTGCCGATATTATATTGCTTTTTAACTTAGAATAAAGAAAGCAAAGCACTATTTCCGGTTCATTTACGTTTAAAAGTTAAAATTGCAAACACTAAAATTTTGGATATAAATATGTCAAATTCAATAAATAAAAAAATCTTTTTTATACTTAGCATTATATTTTTTACAGGTTGTTCTTTTACCTCTAATCAACCGACAACTCCGCAAAATGAAACAAATCAGACCGTAACTTCAAGCGTTGATTTTAGTGAGCAAATGATTGGTGAAATCATAGATGAAGACAACGATAGAGAAGATAAAAAATTTGGTTCTTTTTTTAAAAAATACCTAAATACAAGAGCTGGCGGTGATTGCTCAGGATTTGTTTCTATCGTAAATGCAAAGTATCAAAATATGTATTTTGATGAAAAGACAATAAATCGCTACTACGATAATGGTGGTAGAAAGTCAAAAGCGATCTATAATTTTTATGAAAGTAAGAATTTAATTACTCATAAAAATCCAAAAATAGGTGATCTTGTATTTTTTTCAAATACTCTTGGCAAGGGTGTTCAGAAAAATAAGGATAAGAAAAATATTACTCATGTTGGCATAGTTACGGCTGTTCTTGGCGATGAGACGGTAAAATTTATACATAATTCTGGCGGAAAGATAATTCATAGCTATATGAATCTAAAACAAAAAAATGTGCATCTAAAAGGAAATCAAGAGATAAATAGCTACCTTGTAAGGTGTTCAAACTCAAGTTGCTTGGCAGCAAATAGATTTGCTGGATATGGCAAAGCAAAATAAATCAGAAATTTTTACTAAAAACCTTTTAAAACAAATACTAGGCTCAAATTTTAAGCATTATTTATATAAATTTACACTCGTAAATGCAGATTTAAATAAAGAGAAAATATGAATTTTTTTGATGAAATTTGGGAA
>NZ_CABPUE010000012.1:51447-58788 GCF_902460545.1 Campylobacter concisus | reverse complement strand
AATGAGCTAATAATGCCTAGCTATGCAAAATTTTGTGAAGTAGTTAGCATGAAAGAGTTAAACAAAAAAGTAAAGCCAAAGGATAAAAATTTAAATTTTATCCATTCAGTAGCTCATATTGAATTTAGTGCTATTGATATCGCGCTTGATGCTTGTTATAGATTTAGAAATTTGCCAAGAGGATTTTATGAAGACTGGCTAGAAGTGGCTGAAGATGAGATCAGACACTTTTGTATGATAGAAAATTTGCTCTTAAAACAAGACGGTAGATACGGCGAGCTAAGTGTGCATGATGGGCTTTTTATCGCACTTCAAAAGACTTCAGATAGTCTAACTAACCGTATGGCGCTACTGCCAAGATATATGGAGGCAAATGGGCTTGATGCAAACGCTCATATTATAAAAAGGCTTGAAGGTGAGGGTGGAAATGAAGAGCTGATAGAGTGCCTAAAAGTCATATTAAAAGAGGAAGTTTCTCACGTTTATAAGGGCGATAAGTGGTTTAAATTTGCTTGTAAAAAAGAGGGTATTGATGAAAATAGCTACTTTGACATTATCTTAAGTTTATATCCAAATTCATTTAAAAATGTTAGAGAGATCAATGAGCAAGATCGCTTAAAAGCTGGATTTAGCAAAGAAGAGCTTTGTTTGATAAAGAATTTCTCAAAGGAGAGATAGTGAGTAAAATTTATTTCATAAGACATTCAAAAGCGGTTGATGAGAATAAAGACGGAGCTAAAGATGCCTTAAGAGAGCTTAGTCAAAAAGGCAAAGAAGACGCTAAATTTATGGCAAACAGACTAAAAATATATGATGTGATGCCAGGGGCTATCTTTTCAAGCAGCGCTAAAAGGTGCGAGCAAACAGTAAAGATTATTGCCAAAACTTTAAAATTTAAAGAAGAGATTGATCTTATAGATGAGCTTTATGATATAAGTTTTGAAGATCTTTTAAAATTTGTCAAAAATATAGATGAGAGTTTGGATGAGATTTTTATCATCACGCACAATCCAAGCATAACTGAAATTTGCGAGTATTTAAGCGATTCATCAATAGACAATATCCCAACTTCTGGAATATTTTGTGTTGAGTTTGGATGTAAATTTAGTGAGTTAAAAGAGGGTGGTGCAAAAGCGTTATTTTTTGACCACCCCAAAAAACATCAAAGATAATTTAACACTTTAGTTTTTATCTTTAAAAATTTCGTTATATGAAGTAAAAATTTGCTCGCTTAGATCTTCTATTTTTTTAGACTTATCAACAAAATAATTTAAATTTTGTTCGTTGTAGCCAGAGGCTGACTTCTCGAGCAAGAGTTTGATTTCATTATTTAGCGACGCTGTAAGCTCTTTTGACTTATCAAAATTTTTATTTTGCTTGTGTTCGCTTATACTCTCGTTCTCATACCAATCTAGCAGGCTTTGCGCTAAATCACGTATTTCCTCACTGTATCCTTGCTCGTTTATAAGGTCAGAGTACACTTTAGTTTTGTAGGCAATTTGCGAAATTTTTGCGATTATGGCAAAGGTTTTATTTTCGACATATTTTGATGTTTGAGCAGTATTTTGTGCGTTTGCATTAAACTCGCTCAATACCTTTTTGAAATTTTCTACATTTTGTGTCGTTAGTTTAGAAATTTCATCGATTTTTTTAGAATTTTCATCGATATCATTTACCTCTTGCTGAAGTGTTTTTATATTGACTTCTATGTCGCTTGCGGCTTTTTGTGTATTTTCGGCTAGCTTTCTTACCTCATCAGCAACTACAGCAAAACCACGTCCGTGCTCTCCTGCACGAGCAGCTTCAATGGCGGCATTAAGAGCAAGCAGATTTGTCTGATCGGCAATATCTTTTATTAAATTTAAAACAGAGCTTATTTCAGAAGCCCTAGTGCTTAGCATGCCAGTAGCATTCGAGCAGCTTTGTACTAGACCATCAAGCTCTCCCATATTTTGACTAAGCTCGGCGATATTAGACATATTTTCTTTTGCTGTTTGTGCAGTTTGTTTGGCATCTGTTGCTGTTTGGCTTAAATTTTTGATACTTTCATTTAGATCATCTCTTACATAATTTATACCATTTATACCGTTTCCAAGTTTGTCAAGCTCGCTTGATAGAAGACCTCTAACCTTGCTTTTTTGGCCGTCTTTTATACCTGTGACACCCTTGCTCATAGATATGGCATTTCGTTTAAATAAACCCCTAAACCCTTCTACAAATATATTTCTATATGTTTTTGAGTTTTGTGCAGCTTGGACTGAGGTTGAAATTTCACGTTGAAGCGCCTCAACCTGATCTAATAGATCATTTATGCCAAGGGCGACTTCATACATCTCGTCCTTTTCTCCAACATTTACAATACGAGGCTCTAGTATGCCATTGCTTGCCGATTTGACAACACTTAAAATCTCATTTATTGCATTTGATTTTTTCTTAAACATATCTAGAACCTTTGTAAGTTGTTTATAAATTCATCATAGCTTGTTGATTTTTCTTCTAAGAATTTTAATAAATATTTTTTAGACGCTTCAATACCGCCATCTCGTTCTAGCTCAAGTAATTTTGCATAAAGTGGTTTTATGGTCTCTATCGCTTTTGGATTTGGTTTACGTCTAACAGAATAATATCCAACTACATTATCTTGCTGATCTAAAGAGGCGGTGATATTGCCAAATACCCAGTAGTATCCGCCATTAAGAGTTTTATTTTTAATAAAAGCAAACATTTCTTCTTTGTTTTGTATACGTTCCCAAAGTAGCTTAAAAATAACTCTTGGCATATCAGTGTGCCTTATTATATTATGTGGCTTTCCCAAGAGATCGCCTTGTTTTACTCCTACGATATTTAAAAAAGGCTCGTTGCAATAAGTGATCCTTCCTTTTGTATCTGTTTTTGAAACTAAAAATGCGTTCTCATCAACGCCATATTCTCTTTCTATAGGCATTTTACTCCTTTAAATGTTGATTTAATTTTTAACAGCTTTTGCCATATCCCACATTGGCATAAATATACCAAGAGCGAGCAAAAGCACCATAGCTGCGATAAATATTAGTAGTATCGGCTCAATATAGTTTGAAATATTATCAATAATATCATTAAATTTCACTCTATAATAATCAGTAACTTTTTGTGTCATGTCGTCTAAGCTACCACTTTGTTCGCCAGCACCTATCATCTGTATAAGCATACCCTCATAAAG
The DNA here is from genome assembly GCF_902460545.1 of Campylobacter concisus. Taxonomy (GTDB): domain Bacteria; phylum Campylobacterota; class Campylobacteria; order Campylobacterales; family Campylobacteraceae; genus Campylobacter_A; species Campylobacter_A concisus_AE. The sequence goes on along the minus strand of NZ_CABPUE010000012.1, from coordinate 55,589 downwards.
TCCAGTTTGCCTAAAGGCCTCGGTTAAGCTTATGCCACGGCCAACCAGTACTTTTACAGCAGTTAGCTTATTTCTTATATCTTGATTTGAAACAGTTACAACGGCAGTATCTAGCGCATCAGCGATAGGAAGTCCTGCGCGAACAAGCTCTGTAAAGATTAGATTAAATCTACTCATATTTGCAAAAAATATTATTTTGCCCACAAGATAGACTTTTAGTAGATATTTATCGACCTTATCCCTAAAATTTTCATCATTTGAATATTGCCTTTTTAGCAAAAAAGCAAATGCGACAAGAACAACTATTATGTATATACCGTAATTGCTCATTATGTATTCAATGTTTAGTAAAATTTTAGTAGGAAGTGGGAGATCGGCATTAAGCTGGCTAAAAATTTCTCGAAATTGTGGAACAACTGATGTCATAAGCACAATAAAAGCCAAAATTATAGAGCATATTACGGTTATTGGATACCTTATAGCTTTTTTAAATTTTTGTTGGTTATCCCAGACTTCTTGCAAGATAGCAGCTAGCTTTGATAATGCATCAGCCATATTACCAGTGCTCTCTCCAAGCCTTACCATAGCGACAGTGACATCGCCTAGCTCTTCTTGAAAATTTTCTATACTTTGAGTTAAACTTGCACCTTGATTTAGGTCTTCATCTAGTGTTTGAAATATTGTTTTTAGCCTTTTATCCTCAGTAGCATTTGCTGTCTCTTTTATGCCATCATGTATTGATATACCAGCATTAGTCATAACGCTAAGTTGCCTTATGGTAGCGACTAGAGCTGGAATTTTTACTTTTGAAGAAGAGAATATTTTGTTAAATTTTTCTTGCAAGTCTAAAAAATCATTGTTGATACTTGAAACCTGAGTTTCTTTTATCTTTACTATCATGCCTTGGATATTTGCACGATTTTTTACATCATTTTTGCTATTAGCCTTTAGGCTCATCTTTTGGCGTTTGCCATCTTTTATGTATTCTATTTCGTAAAATTTCATATCTTGGCAACTCTATATACTTCTTCGATTGTTGTTACACCATTTGCTGCGCGTATAACGCCATCATGGAACATATCTATAAAGCCTTCGTCATAGGCGGCCTTTTTAAGCTCTTCTTTTGAAGCGTTGTTTGCTACTATACTTGCTATATGATCGCTGATAGATAATATCTCACTTATCATTTCACGCCCTAGATATCCAGTTTGCGAGCAGTGCTGGCAACCTACGCTTTTATAAAACTGATAATCTTCAGGGAGAAATTTCTTAATCTCATCAAGAGCTTTTTGAGATAGCGTGACTTTTTGTTTGCAATACGGGCAAAGCTTTCTTACAAGCCTTTGAGCCTCAATGCAAACTAGTGCACCACTTACTAGATATGGCTCAATACCCATATCAACCATACGAGGTAAAGCGCTAATAGCATCATTTGTATGAAGTGTAGAAAAAACCAAGTGGCCAGTTAGTGCCGCTTGAATTGCGATCCTAAGCGTCTCTTGATCTCTGATCTCACCTATCATAATAATATCTGGATCTTGTCTTAAAATAGAGCGAAGAGCCGAGATAAAAGTAAGTCCAGCCTTCTCATTTACATGTACTTGCTGGATCATATTTAGCTGATACTCGACCGGATCTTCAACGGTAATAATCTTAGTTTTTACACTTTTTATGTCATTTAATGCACCATAAAGTGTAGTCGTTTTTCCTGATCCTGTCGGACCAGTAACCAGGATAATGCCATAAGGCGCTTTCATACTCTTTTTAAATTTAGCAAAGTTATCTGGATGCATACCAAGGTCTTCAATGTTTATGATAACTTTTGATTTGTCCAAAATTCTTAAAACTATGCTCTCACCATTTAAGATAGGTAGCGTAGAGATACGAAAATCGTACTCTTTATCTAAAATTTGAGCTGAAAATCTACCATCTTGTGGGCGGCGGCGCTCCGCGATATCCATATTTGAAAGTAGCTTCATTCGGCTTACCATCGGCGGATAGATATCTTTATCAAATATAAATGTCTCGCTTAGCATGCCATCTATCCTGCTTCTTACAATGCAGTTTGTTTCGGTTGGCTCGATGTGAATATCGCTCGCTCTGCTTTGAATAGATGTTTTTAAAATTATCTCAATTAGCTTTAAAATTCCAGAGCTTTCTGTGCTTTGCCCTTGACTGCTAGAGCTTGAAAGCTCTTTTCTGATCTCTGTAATAACGTCTTTAATGCTTTCATTAAGAGCTATTTTGTTTATATATTTTTCTATCTGGGCTGGATCAGCGCAAGATACTTTTAATAGCTTTCTGTTAAATAAATTTTGAACTTTATCCTGAATGATCACGTCAAAAGGATTTTTAAAAGCTACATAAACGCTTATCTCATCTTCTTTTACAGGGATCGCATTATATGATTTTAGCTGCGAGGTGCTTAGCTTTTCACTGATACGGTAGTCGATATCTATATCATCAAGGTCAAAAAATGTGATTTTAAATTTATCACATACATATTGAATGAAGCGCTTTTGATCTATCTGAAGACTAGTTGAAATTTCATCAATGTCAGTGTGTCCTCTTCTATAAATATCAGATAGAATTTCAAAAAAAATCTCTTCTTCTAGCATATTTTCTTCAAGCAAAATAGCCAAAAGACTTTTTTTATTTATCTTTTTTATCTCTATAATCTTTAAAATTTGCTCATCATTTAGTTTATTAAGTTGCTCTAATGTTTTTAGCGTTAAATTTTCTAAATTATTCATCTCTTCTCTTTATCTATACTCAATCTGCGAAGTAAGATCGTCATTTTTAAAAATTTTTAATACCATTTTTGGAAAATTTGCACCTAAAGATGTACTTAGCTCATATCTTGTATCTGAGTTTGGCTCTTCAAATATAAACACGCCAAGCTCTTCAACATATTCTTTTTTGACAAATTTGTCAAATATAAATGAAAGTATATAATCACTTTTTGGAAGCCTGATGTAGCTTATGTCAGTTCCATCTAAAATAGCATGAAGCAGTAACTTTTTTTTGAGTAAAATATCAGCAAAATACGCCGCATTTTCTCTTGAGCTTTGTGTTTTTGATAGCTTGCCTGCCGGAAGAGCAAGCCTATCTATGTCATTTATTTTTAAGCAGGATATGCCAAAGATATTAAGAAGCTCTTCGTTTTGTGAATCTTTTAAAAAATCTTGTACTTTTTGATTACAAATTTTAGGATAGTCAGCTTTTTCAAAAAAGTTTTTTATTTCAAATGCTCCAAGAGCAAAAGCATTTAATGATAAAAATATCATAATTAAAAATTTCACAGCGTATCACTTTTTATCTTTTTTATTAGCTCATTTATTTCTGGCTTATTTTTATTTTTATTGTACTCTTCTAACACACGCAAGGCATCATCTTTTTGTTTTAGCATATATTTTGCTTTGGCAAACATTACCCAAGACTCCTCAATGCTACTATCTAAATTATTCGCCGATAGTGCCCATTTTATAGTGTCGATATATCTTTTATCTTGATAGCATTTTCTTGCTATTTTAAGGGCGATTTCTGGATTTTTGCTTTTATTAAAATTTTCTTTTAGCATAGAAATTTCATTGTTTTCACTTGAAATTTGAATATCAATTTTTGGCTTTGCCTTTGGTTCTAATTCTATTATCTCTTCATTTGGTAGAGACTGTTCATTTTGTATATTTTCATTTTCAGTTGGTAAATTTAGCTTTAACCAACCGCCACCACTTCTTTGTTTTTTATCTGATGTCTGCTCTTTATTGTCTTCATTTAGCTTTATGGATTGTTCTAGCTTTTTAGCTATTTTCTCAGCAAGCTCATCTTGCTTCTTATCTGATTCAAATCTCTCTTTTGCCTGCTCGCTTTTTTGTTTGCCATCTTCTAAAATATTTTTGCTGACATTAGTTTCAGCAAAGGTTATGTTTTTTTCTTTTATATCTGTTTGTATTGTCAAATTTTTCTCAACTAAAGCTGGAGTACTAGTTGTCTCTTTTTTGTTTTTAGCATTTGAGAAAAATAAAAAAGCACCAAAGATAAAAGCAATTAGCAAGATCGTAATTATCAAAAGACCTAGCTTTTTATGTGATAACAATTTTAAAAAGCTATTTTTATTCTTTTTTTCATACTCTTCATAGAGC
>NZ_CABPUE010000012.1:46846-51381 GCF_902460545.1 Campylobacter concisus | reverse complement strand
GAGCTTTTCTAACCTTTGAATTTCTTGTAATTCAAGCATGAATTATTCCTGTATCAAGTGCAGACATTGTCAAAATTTTAATATTTGCGTCCTCGCTACTTAATTTTGATGGCTGATTTTGTTCGTAATATTCACAAATTTCATAAAATTTATACATAATTTTATTTAGTGTGCGTAGATTTCCGCAACAAAGCTCATAGGCCTTGTCATAGTCTTTTTTTTGAAAATTTAGGTATTTATCGTAGCCTTTTTGTCCTATTTTTCTTTGCAAATAAACTATGATTTCATTCGTGTTTGCACTTCCAAGCTCTATGCTCTCCCAAATTCTAGTTTGAAAATAGTCCTTTGCTAACACATCTTCATTTTCAGTTTTATGAATCGTAAATAGAAATTTAAATAATCTTGTATCGGCCATTAGCCTTATTTTTTCGATCAATTCAGTAGGATAAAGTTGTGCTTCATCCAAGATAACGACTATTTGATTTTGTAAAATTTCATCTTTATTTTTAAATTCTTTTGAGTAGTGTGCAACAAAACTTTCAAAATTATTTATATTATCAAGCTTATTTCCGTATATGTCTTCGCAAAGAGCTTCTATAAATGTAGCCTCGCTAAAAAAAGGATGTGGGAAAAAAATTAATTTTTTATCCTTTTGAAGATCAGAGGCTATCTTGTTTAACAAAAAGGTCTTTCCACTGCCAGGCTTGCCATAAAAAAGTATAAGCTTTAATGGCTTTTTTAGAGCCGAGACGATCTTATTGTAACAAGTGATCGAGTTATCTAGATTAACAAAATCAGCTACTTCGTCTTCGTTGATAAAGATATCTTTTATATCTGTATAAATATTCTTGTTATTCATAGATCGTTTTAGAAAAACCTAAGTCTTTTAATGATTGATTAAGTGGCTTTTTTTTGTCAAAATCAACTACATGAGGAGTGATGACAAAGATAAGCTCTGTTGTCTTTATATTGTCTCTTGTGCTTTTAAAGACACCGCCTATAAGTGGGATATCAGAAAGAAGAGGTACAGAAGTATTATTTTTACCCTTCGTCTGACCTATTAATCCACCAAGAATAATAGTATCACCGCTATCAACTTGAACAACAGTTGAAAGCTTCTTTTGTACCGTATCTGGAGCAATCTCCCTTAACGCATTTTGTCTTGTGTCGTCTTCAGCGTATTTAAAGTTACTAAGCGATGGATTGATTCGAAGCATAATTTTATTATTATCAGAGACTTCTGGTAGTAAATTTAATAATATGCCTATAAAAACAGAGTATTGTTTATAAGTAGTTGTCAGCCTATCGCTATTGCTGTTGCCATTGTCAGTTTTTTGTTGAACACGGTAGTTTATGTTATCACCAACTGAGATTAGCGCTTGCTGATTATTAAGTGTTGTTACTTTTGGGCTTGATATAACCTTTGTCTTTCCATTTGTTTCAAGAAAATTTATCATTCCATCAAGGCTGAAATTTAAATTAGCTGCGATATTTAATGTACGTCCAAATCCATCACTTAGGCTATTTCCTTTATTTGTCCAAGTAGCACTTGAGCTCGGATTGTTTCTTGAATTGCCAATGTATGTATTAAATCCAAGCTCAAATTTACTCCAATCAACACCTTGTTTGTATTCATTATTTAATTCAACCGAGATAATAGAAACATCAATAATTACTTGTTTTTTTAGTCTTTTTTGCATTTCATCTATATATTTCTCAACACGCTTAAGTTGAGAAGGAGTGGCCGTAACAGTGATAAGGCCTGCGTTTTGATTTATGATAGGATCAGGTGCTGTGATATGTTCGCTACTATTATTTAAAATAGCCTTGAGCTCAGCATCTAGTTTTTCCCAAAAGTCAAACCTTTCGGTAGTTTTTATAAGGTTGCTTGAGCCTTGGGAACTATCATCTTGGGAATTATCGCTACTACTTGAACCACTAGAAATTTCAGATGGAGTGGCATCCACTGAAGCTTGGGTGACAGCAGTTCCTTCTCTAATAGAAGTTATATAGTCTAGTTTAAAAATTTGAGTTTTTAAAGATGAAATTTTTAATACATTATTTGAAAACTCGTAGCTTAAATTTTTCTCACTTAAAAGCAGGTCAAAAACTTCGCTAAGACTCATATTTCTGATATTAACGCCAAAAACTTTATCTTTTAGCTCCGTTTTGCTATAAGTGTCCTTTGCAACAATACTAAAGTTACACATCTCTGAAAGTTGATTTAACACATCTACTAGCGCAACATCATCTGAAATTTTCATATTAAAATTCTTGCTTAAACAACTACTCTCATTAGCACTAGCATAGTTCATATTCAAGCAAATGAGTCCACCTATTATTAATATTTTATTTAATTTTAATCTCAACATTTTTACTTCCATTTTTTAAAATTAGCTCTTGTTTCTCATCGCCTTTTACTAAAAAAACGCTATTTTTAGTAATGTTAGCTATTTTGTAACCATCAACAATATCACCGACAGCATACCACTTGGAATCAATATTTGCTTTGTTTAATAAAATTGCTTTTAAACTAAGCCCTTTTGAAGCCTGAGGGGCAATTGATAAATTTTGATCTGTTACCGTCTTGATAGGTTCTTGCTTAAAAGGATTTTTTATACTCGAAAGCTCAATATCGCTAAGACCGCTTCTTTTTTCCTTTATTTTTTCAAAAATTTTATCATAAGAGTCCATTTCCTCTTGAAGCTGATTAGCAAAAGCAATATTTAAAAATAAAAAAACCAATAAAATTTTTATTTTCATTAGTATTTCATCCCCCAAACAGATATTGAGATCTTAGCGCCAAGCTCTTTTTGGGTAGAATTTACATCCATTTTATGAAGATCAACTACTAGCTTTGATTCTTCAAGACCATTTATATATGAAAGCATATCTTTAAAACCTCCCAAAAATGTCAAGTCAATATTTAAAATTTGCTCAATCTTTTGGAAATTTGGCTCTTTTATATCGCTTTTTAATTCTAAAATTTTTATATTATTTTGCTTTGCTAAAGATACGATGTTGTCTAAAAAATTTGCCCAATTTTGATCGTTAAATAATAAAAACGATAGTTCTTTTAGCTTTGAGTCAAAATGAGCATTAAATTTTAAAACGCTAGAATATTTGCCTTTAAGCGTTTCAAGTATTTTGGACTCTTCATTTATTTTAAAATTTTTATCCCCACTAGGTGAGCTGGTCGATCTTAAATAATCTCTTGTTCTTGAAAGATCATTGCTAATTTTAGTATGCGAATTAAATCTTTCATCATAAAAATCTTGCGACGGATCAAAGCAAAGCATATAAACAATATAAATAATAATTAAAGCTGAACCCAAAAAAATTATATTTGTTTCGCTTTGTTTTTTTGCGTCAAAATACTTATCTATTTTACTTAGAACGTCTTGTCTCATTGTCTAATCTCTATACTTATATTACTTTCATATTCGTTGTTTTGCCTATCTTCTTTAATTTTTTTTGTATTTACTGAATATTTAGGCATCTTGCTAATATCTTTTATTAGCTGCGTAATCCTTTTTTCATTATCGCTAACAACTGTTACTGTTAAATTTTTATCGTTATTTTTAATATTTGTTATAAAAACGCTATTGTTATTTATCATATCGGTAATCTCAAAAAGATTTAAGCCTTTCATTACGTAATGATCTTTTTTGTTTTCAATTTCTTGAAGCAACCCTTTTCTAAAATTTAACTTCTCTTCCTCTTTATCAGTTAATCCTTTTATATCGTTTTGCTCTTTTTTTAGTCTTTCAAGAGCATTTCTTATTTGTGCTGCTTGCGCATTAAGCACATCAAGCTCATCACTTAGCTTTTGCGAATCTGCCTCTAAAATACTGCCAGCTATATAATTATAAAGTGGATAGGACATGCTTAGGCAAAAAGCAGCGGCACATGTCAGTATAAATTTACCGCTTTTTCTTTTTGTGAACGGATCAGGTCTAAGCAAATTTGAGAAGTTAAAATCGGCATTAAAGGCCTCTTTTTTGTAAAAATTTGCATATAAAGCCATCATGTTATATCGTTCACTAATGGCTAAATTTTTAGAATTTATTACAGTGCTTGTATTTAATTTCGTAGCATTTGTGCCAAGCTTTGTATTGATGAATTTCTCAAAACGCTCTATTTTATAGTCGCAGTCAATATAGATATTTTTTATATTTATGCTATAGATTCTATTGACAACATTTATCGTGTCATTTACGTAAAATATATAGTCCTCAAAAACAGTATTTAGATCGTAGCTAAAGCCTTCTTCATTGCTATCTAAAAGTCCTCTTGTTTTTAGGATGTCTAAAAAGCTTTCTAGGCTTACTCTTTCGCCGATTTGCTCTATAAATTTATCTTTTAGATAATTTAGTGTGTATCTTAAACCTCTTGATGTTAGGTATTTCCCATTTACATAAATGCTTATAAATGCTTCATCGGCCCTAAATGTCAAAAAACAATCACTCTGAGTGCTAGGAAGCAAGCCTTTTTTATATATAGCACTATATAAAAGTGGCTCTACAATAACATAA
>NZ_CABPUE010000012.1:34691-46665 GCF_902460545.1 Campylobacter concisus | reverse complement strand
GGATCAAGAGAGAGCTCTTCATAAATTTTGATAGAGATATTGTTTTCAATATCCTCATCATCTATTGTTCTTGAGATGTTTATGGTAGCTGTTATTATATCTTTGTACTCGATATAAGATATAAAAAAGTCTCGCTTTAAAATATTCTTTGAAAGACTTAGCGTATTGACATTGCTATTAGAAAATCTAAAACCTTCATATTCATAAGGATCTAGCGTAACGATTGGATTATCGTTAATTTTTCTAAGCTTTAACATAAAAATTTACCTCATAATGCTCTAATTGGGCTGTATTTTAATATTTTTACAATAAAAAATCAATATCCAATTATTTTATTAAGGCTCTTTTCTTCTTTACTCCAGCCTTTTTTAACGATTACATCGAGTTTCAAAAAGACCTTTGATCCGGTTAAATTTTGTATTAACTTTCTTGCAAAAATTCCTATTCTTTTAATAGTTTCACCATTTTTTCCGATGATCATACTTTTGTGGATGTCACGCTCCGTGATGATGCTCGCATAAATTTCAGTGATGCCTGTTTTTTCTTTTACACTTTTTATAATCGCATCGCTAAGATAAGGTATTTCGTCGCTTAAATTTTCATAGATCGCTTCAAGTATAAATTCTCTAAAAATTTCCTTCTCATTTGTCGGCGTGAGAAATTCTGGATCATAAAAGTACTCATGCTCTGGCAAAAGCTTGCAAATTTCATCAAGAAGCGGCTTTTTATAGGTTGGCTGCTTGGTGCTAAAAGTAAGAAGTGCTTCAAATTTATCTTGAAATTTTTGATACTGGGTGATCTTTTCTAAAACTTTCACGTTTGAGCTTTCATCAACTTTAGTCAGAACTAAAATATGTGGTTTTTCAGGATTTAGTGCCAGAAATTTCTCATAGTCCTCTGTGCCATCATGAATAGGCGCTAAAAATACGATGAGATCGCAATCTCCCATCGATTTTATCGCTTGGCTAATTAGCAGTTGATTTATCACCTTGTTGCTTTCATGAAGTCCTGGCGTGTCGGTGAAGATGATTTGATCTTCACCATTCATAACGATGCCATTTATCTTTCTGCGAGTTGCGTTTTGCTTGTGCGAGACAATGGCGATCTTTTCGTTCAATAAAGCATTTAAAAACGAGCTTTTGCCAGCATTTGTGCGTCCTATGATGCTAACAAAGCCTGATTTCAAAGTATATACCTCGCTAGATCTTGATCTTCGACCACGTCTTTTAGGCACTCTTTTACGAGCTCTTTTGTCACACTTATCTTCTCGCCGCTCTTTTCGCTAGCCTCAAAGCTGATATCTTCTATCACGCGCTCGATCACCGTGTGAAGGCGTCTAGCACCGATATCTTCCATCTTTTCATTTGCTGCGTGAGCGATCCTTGCTATCTCTTTTATCGCTTCATCGTCAAATTCTAACTCGACATTTTCAGTTGAAAGAAGCGCGATATATTGTTTTAAAAGCGAATTTTTTGGCTGAGTTAAAATTTGATAAAGCGCGTCCTCATCAAGGCTATCAAGCTCGACTCTTAGTGGGAAACGGCCTTGAAGCTCTGGGATGAGATCGCTTGGCTTGCTTATATGAAAGGCGCCAGCTGCGATAAATAAAATGTGATCTGTCTTTAAATTTCCAAATTTAGTATTTACATTTGAGCCCTCAACGATAGGCAGCAAGTCTCTTTGCACACCTTCTTTGCTAGGATCTTGTCTATTTGAGCTACCTGAGCCAACGGCAACCTTATCGATCTCGTCTATAAAGATGATGCCCTCGTTTTCAGCTCTTCTTAAAGCCTCAGTTTTTACACTTTCAAGGTCTAAAATTTTATCATTTGCTTCACTTTGAAGGGCTTTTTTGGCGTCTTTTACCTTCATCTCTTTTTTGATGTTTTTGCCACCGATGCCAATTATCTTTATAAAACTCTCTTGCATCTGCGCCATATCAGGTGGCACATTTGAGCCAGCTTCAAGTGGGTTTTGCTGCACCTCAATCTCGATGCTTAGCTCGTCAAGCTCGCCATTTCTTAGCCTATTTAGCATTTTTTCATAGCTCTTTGCGTACTCTGCTTGCTTCTCTTCGCTAGCACCTTTTGGAAGTGGTGGAAGTAGCTTTGAAACGATCTTTTCTTCGATGTAGGAGTTGATTTTATCTTGATTTTTCTCGCTTTGCTCGTTTTTTACGAGATTATATGACGCCATAGCAAGGTCTCTTACCATGCTTTCAACGTCACGACCAACAAAGCCAACCTCGGTATATTTGCTAGCCTCGACCTTTATAAATGGCAGCCCCATCATCTTTGAAAGACGCCTTGCGATCTCAGTTTTACCAACGCCAGTTGAGCCTATCATCAAAATATTTTTTGGCATGATGTCATCTTGCAAGCTCTTTTCAAGCTTCATACGGCGATATCTGTTACGAAGTGCGATCGCTATGATCTTTTTGGCGTCCTTTTGACCGATCACATAGTCATCTAAAAATTTAACAATTTCTCTTGGTGTTAAGTTCATTTTCTCTCTTATTCTAAAACATAAGTTTTGATGTTTGTATTTGTATAGATGCAAATTTCGCCGGCAATCTTAAGGCTCTCTTTGACTAGCTCCTCTTCGTCTATATCGGCAAATTTATCTAAGGCACGGGCCGCTGAAAGTGCGTAGTTGCCACCACTTCCGATAGCTGCTATCTTGCCATCTTCTGGTTCCACAACATCTCCAGTGCCACTAAGTAAGAAAATTTTATCTCTATCAAGCACAAGCATCATCGCTTCAAGCTTTCTTAGATACTTGTCCTTGCGCCACTCTTTGCTAAATTCTATAACCGCCTTTAGCAAATCGCCCTTTGTATGCTCTAAATTTTTCTCAAACATATCAAAAAGGTTAAACGCATCAGCAGTGCTGCCGGCAAAGCCAGCTAGGACTTTGCCGTTATGAATTTTACGAATTTTTACGGCGTTGCCCTTTAAGACGGTGTTACCAAAGCTCACCTGTCCATCGCCGCCGATAACCGCTTTATTTTTGCCTTTGTAGGCTAAGATAGTTGTTGCATGAAACATCTACTCTCCTTGCACATCAACCTTCAAGCTCGCATTTATCGAGTGTCCAAGCTTTACATGAACATCATAAAGGCCGACAGCTTTTAGATGAGTGTCCATGTCGATCGCTTTTTTCTCGACAACTAAATGATGCTTTTTTTCAAGCTCTGCTGCGATCTCTTCTTTTGAAACTGAGCCAAAAAGCGAGCCATTTGCGCCAAGAGTTTTTTTGATAACAACTGTCACTTTTTCAAGCTCTTCTTTTAGCTTTTCTAAATTTGCGATCTCATATTTTAGCTCTTCGGCCTTTCTTTTTTGAGCTGCTTCATATTGGCGAAGAACGTCTGGAGTAGCTGCTTTTGCAAAGCCTTTGCCGATTAAGAAGTTATTGCCATAGCCGTCTTTTACCTCTTTTATCTCGCCAGCTTTACCAAGCGCCTTTACATCTTTTATTAATAATACTTTCATTTTTGTCCTTTTAAATTTTATTTTTAGTCAAATTTTCGCCCATTTTTACGTGCGATGATGAAGCGAAGTGCGTTTAGTTTGATAAATCCTTCTGCATCTTTTTGATCATAAACGCTATCTTCTTCAAATGTGCAGTATGCCTCGCTAAATAGATTATCATCTTTGCTGTTTCTGCCAAGGATAGTCACGTTGCCTTTATAAAGCTCAACTTTTACAGAGCCATTTACGTGCTCTTGACTCTTGTCGATGAGAGCTTGGAGCATATTTCGCTCAGGTGACCACCAGTAGCCGTTGTAAATTAGCTCGGCGTATTTTGGCAAGATCTCATCTTTTAAGTGAGCCGCACCGCGGTCAAGCGTGATGCTCTCGATCGCTCTGTGAGCTTTTAGCATTATCGTGCCGCCTGGAGTTTCGTAGCAACCACGGCTCTTCATACCAACTGAGCGGTTTTCTACGATGTCAAGTCTGCCGATACCGTGTTTTGCGCCAAGGCGGTTTAGCTCGGTTAAAATTTCAGCTGGGCTCATTTTTTTACCGTTTATGCTCACTGGATCGCCTTTTTCATAGCCGATCTCGATGATCTCACTCTTATCTGGAGCATCTTTGGGGCTTACTGTCCATCTCCACATATCATCTTCTGGTGCGTGACTTGGGTCTTCAAGTACTAGACCTTCATAGCTTATGTGAAGTAAATTTGCATCCATTGAGTATGGGCTTTTGCCTGGTTTTTTGGTGATATCTATGCCGTTTTTCTCAGCATATGCCAAAAGTTTTTCGCGGCTATTTAAATCCCACTCGCGCCATGGAGCTATAATAGTTAGGTTGTCGCCAAGCGCGTAGTATCCAAGTTCAAAGCGAACTTGGTCATTGCCTTTGCCTGTTGCTCCGTGGCTCACGCCATCAGCGCCAACAAGTCTTGCGATCTCGCTTTGGCGTTTTGCTATTAGTGGGCGCGCTATCGAAGTGCCAAGCAGATACTCGCCCTCGTAGACTGCATTTGCTCTAAACATTGGAAATACATAATCACGTACAAATTCTTCTCTTAAATCTTCTATAAAAATATTTTCAGGCTTTACACCAAGTGCTAAGGCTTTTTTGCGTGCAGGCTCTAGCTCCTCGCCTTGGCCAATGTCAGCTGTAAATGTGACTACTTCGCAGTTATATTCATCTTGAAGCCATTTTAAAATGATACTTGTGTCAAGTCCGCCAGAGTATGCTAAAACCACTTTTTTTACGTCTTTTTTCATAGCTCTTCCTTTTGTTAAAATGGTCGTATTTTAGCCTAAATTGATTAATTTTTAATAAACTAATTTAATAAATAATGTAAGTTTTTTATTAGAAATTTTTATAAAAAAGATTAGTATTTAAAATTATGATAATTAATATTGTTTTAAAAGATACTTCGCTAAATTTCAAACTTTTTCAAATTAAATTTTTAAAAGGATAGTCGTGAGAAAAACAAAATTTATCGCCATTTGCCTTAGCGTTTGCGTGGCAAATTCGCTCTTTGGAGCAGAGCATAAAGACAATAACGAAACAAGGCTTGATGGCGTTGTAGTAAGTGCGAGTGGCTTTTCGCAGCAGATTAAAGAAGCACCTGCGAGCATAAGCGTGATAAGCGGCGATGAGCTTACAAAAGATAGCTTTACTTCGCTCCACTCTATCGCCCAAAAGGTGCCAGGCGTAAATGTCGTTGGCGGTGAGGATGGTCCAGCTAGCGGTATCTCGATACGCGGTATGGAAAGCTCTCAAACGCTAGTTTTAATTGATGGCAAAAGAGTAAATTCAAGCAGCGCAAATCCAAAGGGCGGAGCAGGGGATATGAACTCAAATTTCATCCCACCAGCCGAGGCGATCGAGCGTATAGAGGTCATCCGTGGTCCTATGAGCTCGCTTTATGGTAGCGACGCGGTTGGTGGCGTGATAAATATCATCACTAAAAAGGATTTTTCAAAATTTAGCGGCAATGTCGGCATCTCAACCACAATAAACACGCATAAAGGCATAGGTAATGGCAGGCAAGGCGACTTTTATCTAAATTTGCCACTTTATAAAGACTTTTTAGCGCTTCAGCTTTGGGGCTATAAAAAGCTAAGAGATGAGGACAACTACAAAGGCGGTTATCAAAAGAGCGATAAGAGAAATTTAAGTGCAAAACTTTGGATCACGCCAGATGAACACAATAAATTTTTCATCCTTGGCTCAAATGAAAGGCATGATTACTCAAGAACTGTTGGAAAGTCAGCCACTACTAGAACAAATAGACTTCTAAACGCCTATGACTATGAGAAAAAGAGCTATGGCGTGGGCTATCTTGGCGAATTTGATAACCTAAATGCCGATCTTAGCTACATTTATGATGAGACACAAAGAACGAGCCTTTTTGACAGCCTCATACCTGCAAAAGCCAAAAATCACAACTTTAATTCAAAATTTACAACCTTTCTTGGTGCTCACGCACTAACTTTTGGCTATGACTTTAGCAAACAAAATGTTGGTACGACCTTCATCGTCTCAAACGCCTCAAGGAATGGTCTTAAAAATCCAAAAAGTTACTCAATGAGTGAGCATGCGGGATTTATCGAGGATGAGTGGCAAATTTTAGATGAGAAGCTATTTTTAACGCTTGGCTCAAGACTCACGCACAACGAATTTTTTGGTAACCACCTCTCGCCAAGAGCCTACCTAGTCTATAATGCCACAGATACGCTAAGTCTAAAAGGCGGCGTAGCAACTGGCTATAAAACGCCAAATGTCAATCAAATCTCCCCAGAAGTAGGCACTATTCAAAATGCTTGGAAAATAGTTGATTTTGGAAACAAAGATCTAAAGCCAGAAAAAAGTATAACTTATGAAGTTGGTGCATATTATGACAATCAGGCTGATTTTAGAGGCTCGGTAATGTTTTTTAAAAATGAATTTAAAGACAAGATCCTAGATACTGACGGCAGTAATGTAAATAGAATTCCAGCTTTTGGTACTTGCACAAATGCACCAGACGTTACTTGCCCTGGCTGGGGAACTTACTTTAATATTGAAGGTGCGACCGTTTGGGGCGTGGAGCTAAGTGGCGACTATGACATCCTTTCAAATCTAAATCTAACCTCAAACTACACCTATAATAAGTCAAAGATAAAAACTGGCAACCCAACGATAAATACGCCAAGAGGCCCTATGAAATTTAGTGAGACAAATCTTGGTAGACTTGATGCAAAAAGCCTAACAGCAACCCCAGAGCATGCATTTCATACAACACTTGCTTATAAACCAATTAAGAGTGTAAAAACATTCTTCACCACAAACTATGAGAGCAAGCTTACTAGTGTGAAATTTGGCCCTGGCAATAAAGTGAGTGAAAATAATAAAAATTTACTCACATTTGATACAGGCGTAAGCTGGGATGCAAACAAGCATCTAACGCTTAGCCTAAATGCTTACAACATCTTTGATAAGGTAAGATACGATGAGGCGCTAGCAGACGACGGCAATTACTACTGGTATCCGCAAGAGGGCAGGAGATTTTGGTTTAAGGTCGCTGCAAAATGGTAAGAGTGTTTAAATTTTTGCTTTTTACGCTTGGCGTGACGCAGGCTTTGCACGCAGGACCTAGTCAAACGCCTGAGCCACTTAGCCAAAAATCTGCTAGTAAATTTGAAATTTCAACCTTTAAAATGAGTGCAAATGATGAAATTTATAAAATTTTCACAGCCAAGCTAAAGGGGCAAAATGAGTTTAAAAATGTGCTTTTCTTACTTGATGCAAACGCCCAGTTTAACATGCTTTTAAATGAATTTGATGGCAAGGCTGCACCACTAATAATAGGCATAGGATATGACACAGACAAAAGCTATGAGGTAGAAAAACGTACAAGAGACCTCACGCCAAAGGCAGAGGGTGAGGAGTTTAGCAAAGGTGGTGGCGCTGATGCGTTTTACCACTTTTTAACTAGAAATTTAGTCCCACTAATCGATCAGAAATTTAATGTGCAAAATAGCCAAAAGAGCCTTTATGGCCACTCTTTTGGCGGTCTTTTTACGCTTTATGCCTTGCTTAAAAATGAGGGCATTTTTTCAAATTTCTTTATCGCTTCGCCGTCTCTTTGGTGGGGCGAGTCTGAAATTTTAAAGCAAAATGTGAGTGAGGGTAAATTTAAAGAAAAACTAAAGGCTAAATTTGTCTTTCTTAGCGTTGGCGAGCTTGAAAAGAGAAAGGGCAAAACTGATAAAGCTGGCACTTTAAAGGCGAGCGATCTAGCCCAAATTTTAAAGCAAAGTGGCATAAATTCTCACTTTGAGTTTTATAAAAACGAAACCCATGGTAGCGTCATACCTCTAAATTTAAAAGAGCTTTTAAAATATCTAAAGGATTAAAAATTTAAGGCTATTTTTGTTAAAATCTGCCGCATGAGAGTAGATAAATTTTTAAACGTAGTAAATATCACAAAAAGGCGTGCCGTTAGCGAAGATATGTGCAAAAGCGGCGTTGTGAGCATCAACGGCGTGCAGGCAAAAGCGGCAAAAGATGTTAAGGTTGGCGATGTGGTTAGCATCAAATTTCTAACGCGCGAGGCGAGATACGAGGTGCTAGCGATCCCAACTACAAAAAGCATACCAAAAAGCGCTCAAAGCGAATATGTAAAAGAGCTTTGATGGTTTTTGAGCTTTTAGAAAATGAGCTTGGTGAGCTTGTAAGAGTGCTTCCAAAAAGTGGCGTGGTACTACTAAGTGGCGATCTAGCAAGTGGCAAAACGACGCTTGTAAAGGCGATCATTAAGGCTCATGGCATAGATGAGAGCGTGACGTCGCCTACGTTTTCTTTAATGCAAATTTATGGTAAAGATATCTACCACTACGACATTTACCAGATCGGATTTGACGGGATGGCAAAAAATGGCCTTTTTGAAAATTTATTTGAAGAGGGGCTTCATCTAGTAGAGTGGGGCGATGAAAATTTAGAAAAAGCTCTAAAGAAAAATGGCGAGAGCTATACGTTAGTAAAAATTTCTCCTAGCAAAAATGGCAGAAAATACGAGGTTATAAGTGCATAAACTAGAAGTAAAAGATCTAAAAAAGACGATTAAGAAAAGTGAGATCATAAAAGGCATATCTTTAGAGGTAAATAGTGGCGAAGTGGTGGGGCTTCTTGGGCCAAATGGCGCTGGAAAGACGACCACTTTTTATATGATCTGTGGGCTCATCTCGCCAACTAGTGGAGATGTCTTTTTAAACGACGAAAAGATCACAAATGTCCCACTTCACAAAAGAGCACACCTTGGTATTGGCTATTTGCCACAAGAATCAAGCATATTTAAAGAGCTAAGTGTCGAAGAAAATTTACTTCTTGGTGCTGAAATTTTAAATCAAAGCGAAGAAGAGATAGCAAAAAGAGTAAATGAGATGCTAAATATGCTAAATATCGAGCCTATCCGCCTAAGAAAGGGCGTTAGCCTAAGTGGCGGCGAGCGCAGGCGCTGTGAGATCGCAAGAAGCCTCATCATAAAGCCAAAATTTTTACTTCTTGATGAGCCATTTGCAGGCGTCGATCCTATCGCAGTTAGCGACATCCAAAGCATCGTTAGAGACCTTAAAAAGCTAGGCATCGGCGTTTTGATAACTGACCACAACGTTCGTGAGACGCTAGCTATTTGTGACAGGGCCTACGTCATCAAAGATGGCTCGCTACTAGCAAGTGGCAGTGCGAGCGAAGTGGCAAACAACAAGCTCGTTAGAACGCACTATCTTGGCGAAGAATTTAAGCTGCTTGAGTAGATGATGCTAAGGCAAAAGCAAACTTTAGCGCCAAAGATCAAACTAAACCAAACGCTAAGAAGCTGGCTTCCTATCCTTCAAAGCGGGCTTGATGAGCTAAAAGAGACGCTTGAGCCTTTTATAAAAGACAATCCATTTGCCACGATCGAACATAAAAATTTAGAAAAAAGCGAAAAAAAGCGAAATTTTTTCGAACAAGTTAGCAAAAATTCTGTTAGTGAGAGCATCGAGGCTTTAAGTATTTACAAAGAAAGCCTCTATGAAAAGCTAATTAGTCAAATCAATCCGCCACTTTTTCCCACGCAAAAGTCTCAAGATATCGCATATAAGATCATCGAGTGCTTAGACGATGAGGGCTATTTTTCTTATGATGATGAAATTTTTGCGGGCTTTAATGAGGACGAAGTGGAGCGGGTTAGGGCGAGATTTGCCCACCTTGAACCATGTGGCGTTGGCGCAAAAGATGTGAAAGAGAGCTTTTTGTTTCAGCTAAGTGAGGCAGAAGTA
This sequence comes from Campylobacter concisus, assembly GCF_902460545.1. Classification (GTDB taxonomy): domain Bacteria; phylum Campylobacterota; class Campylobacteria; order Campylobacterales; family Campylobacteraceae; genus Campylobacter_A; species Campylobacter_A concisus_AE. The sequence goes on along the minus strand of NZ_CABPUE010000012.1, from coordinate 36,896 downwards.
GGTGATGAGATCATAGAGTGCGCAAGAAAGATCATCTTAAATTTTGAAAATATAGAAAAGCTTAGAAAGCTTAAATTTTACGACGATGCGCTAAAGATCATAAAAAAATTTAAAAATCCCCCGGCCATTGAGTATCTTGAAGATGAAAAAGAGGCAGTGCCTGACATCTTCGTGCTAAGCACAAGTAGTGGCATAAGTGTGCAGATAAATGATGAGTACTATCCAGAAATTTTGGTTGATACCGAGGGATTAGACGAGAAAGAGGCCTTTGTAAGCTCGCGCATAAAAGAGGCGAGCGAGCTCATAGACGCCCTTGAGATGAGAAAGGCGACACTTTATAAGATAGGGCTCATGATAGTTGAGTATCAGTATGACTATTTTTTGGGCGGCGACATAAAGCCTATGAAGCTAAAAGACCTAGCTGACGAGCTTGGACGCAACCCTTCAACCATCTCAAGGGCGATCGCAAACAAATATCTAAGCTGCTCAAGAGGTACGGTCGCACTTAAAAATTTCTTCGCAACTGGCTTTGACGAGGAGACTTCAAACGCCGCGATAAAGGAATTTTTACTAGAGCTTATCAAAAATGAAGATCACAAAAAGCCACTTTCTGATCTAAAAATCCAAGAGCTAATCCAAGCTAAATTTAACATCCAAATAGTTCGCCGAACCATCACCAAATACCGCAAAATCCTAAACATCAGTAGCTCAAGCCAGCGAAAAAAGATCTATCATATAAACGGCTAGCTACCACTCATTTACAGCAAAAAGTATGGCCTTACGCATCTGCGTAAAAAGCTCGTTACTAAGCTCTTCGTACTCTTTGCCGCGTTTTTTATATTGTGCCATGCCCGCTGCATCGTCGTTCCAAGAGCCCATACCGCCAAAGACATCAGCCAAGCTTGCCGCAGTAAAAAGAGCTAAATTTTTCTTTGGCATAAGCGGTGCATTAAATATCTTTTGATCATCATTGTTTGAATATCCAAGTGATTTTAAAGCCCTGCGAAAACACTCACCAAAATTCTCACACTCTATCTCATCTGCAAAGGCCGCTATCTTAGTAAGTATGGCCATAAAAGTCTCTGTGTTGTCGCTAAAATTTTCTAAATTTACATCTTTTTCAAGACCAAATTCTTTATATATTATGTCCCAGCCTCTTTGATCTTTGTTGTATTTCCAGTAGGGTACGAAGCAGCTCATGTACTCTTTAAAAATACAGATGATCGATTTTGCGGTAGAGTTTGAAAAGCTAAGCAATAAACGTTCATCTGATGAGCCAGTTAAATTTGCAGTAAGTCTTACATCGCTTAATCCAAGTTTTAATGCGTGCTCAAACCACTCATTTACGCCATTTGCCCTATGGCCTGAGAGAAAGTGAAAATTTATACTATTTTCGTAGCTAGTGCCATTATACAGGATAGGAGAATTTGACTTTATGGCCTGCTTTGCGGCAACAATAATGGCGCATATATTAAACATTTCACCATTCATTTTTGCTCTCTTTAATAACTCTTGTGGCAAGCCGTACTCTAGCCAACCATCACAAAATTTTCTTGATTTTTAAAGTATGGTTTTAGGCTCTCATAAGCAGATTGAATATTTTTAAATTTCTTTGCATATTCTTCTTGTATGAGAGGATTTTTGTTGGCATGCCTATCTGGGTGATAGATATTTACGAGCGAAAGGTAGCTTTGTCTGATAGTTTCAAAGTCATCATCTTTTTTGCAACCCAAAATCCCAAAATTTTCCTCAAGTAAATTTGCAAGCACAGAAAATCTGCTTACAAATTTACTTGAGCTTTTTATTTTTATGCCTTGTTTAAAGGCTTTGTAGTCTTTTTCATTATAGATAAAATTTACGCTAAATTTTGGATAGCTTCTTTTGTAGAGTAGTTTGTTTAATGTGTTTATGTCGTTGTCATTTGAGATGGTGATGTTTAAAAAATCATCATTTTTGCTAAAAATAACATTACTTTTTACCAGACTCTCACTGATGTAGCTAGCAAAATCTCTGCAAAGTGCATCTTTTAGTTCAAATTTGACTTCATTTTTTACAAAATTTACGTTTAGGCTAATGACTGGAGTTAGGGTATTTTTTTGAACAAAGCCAAGTTTTATGGTTTTATAGTTTGCAAAACGAATATCAAGCTTATCATCACTTTGCTTTTCATAAAGTTTTTTTATAAATTTTAAAAAGCACTTGCGT
>NZ_CABPUE010000012.1:9804-31136 GCF_902460545.1 Campylobacter concisus | reverse complement strand
TATTTAGGCTTTTCTTTGCCTTATTATATAAACCACACTTATTACAGTAACTACAGCCAAAAGAGTGATCGTGATTATTAAAAGTGTCTGTTTATCAGGGTTTGAGCCTATAAAATAGCCAACTCCGAGTAAAACAGCACACCAAATCCCAGCTCCAAGCGTGGTAAATAGGCAAAATCTAAATATATTCATCTTAGCAAGTCCAGCCGGTAGGCTGATGTATTGGCGAATGCCAGGAATCAGACGTGAGTTAAATGTAGAAATTTCGCCGTGTTTATTGAAAAATGCTTCAAATTTATCCATTTTTTCGTGAGTAATTCCCACAAATTTACCGTATTTTAAAACGATCTCGCGACCAAAAAAGTAGCAAAGATAATAGTTAAAAATAGCTCCAAGTAAGCTACCAAGCGTGCCTGCAAGAAAGGCCAAAATTAAACTCATTTCACCTTTATACGCCAAATAGCCAGCCGGTATCATCGCGACCTCACTTGGAAATGGAAAAAACGAGCTTTCTAAAAACATCATCACAAATATGCCAGCATAACCCCAGCTACTTACGCTCGCAACTATAAAATCAATAATATCATGCAGCATTTAAATTCCTGAAAAATTTTAAAGTGAGCCATTTTAGCAAAGCATAGCTTAAGCTTTTTGACAAAAATAAAGAGAGTTTATAGCTTATTAAAACAAGATGAAAATAGAAACAAAATAGGGCGAAAGCTCGCCCTATTTTTAAAATGCAGGTATAACTTCGCCTTTATAGCGAGTAATGATGAAATTTTTAGTATCAGGGCTAAGTACCGCATCAACTAAAGCTTTGATTTTAGGGTTATTTTCGTTGCCAGCCTTTGTGACGATGATATTAGCGTAAGGACTGTTGGCATCCTCAAGCAAAAGTGCGTCTTTTGCCACACTCATACCAAGATCAAGGACGAAATTTGTACTAATGGCAGCGATATCGACATCATCAAGCGTTCTTGGTATCTGAGCACCTTCAAGCTCTACAAATTGTAAATTTTTAGAATTTTTAGTTATGTCATTTATAGTTGCAACTTTTACGTTTTTATCGATCTCGATAAGTCCAGCTTTTTCTAAAATTCTAAGTGCTCTGTTGCCATTTGATGGATCATAAGCGATCGCAACTTTTGCACCATCTTTTAACTCTTTTATGTTTTTTATCTTTTTAGAGTAAAAGCCAAGTGGCTCGACATGGACATTTGCAACACTTACAAGATGCAAGCCTCTAGCCTTGTTTTGCTCCTCAAGATATGGTAAATGCTGAAAGAAATTTGCGTCCAAACTGCCATCTTCTGTGGCGACATTTGGGATAGAGTAGTCTGAAATTTCAGAGATAACAAGGTCGTAGCCTTTATCTTTTAGCTTTGGCTTTACAAATTCTAAAATTTCAGCGTGTGGTACTGGCGAGACGCCGACTACGATAGTGTGGTCCTTGTCGGCTGCGTGAAGGCTTAGAGCAACTAAAGATGCGGTTAAAAGTTTGATAAATTTCATTGTTTTTCCTTTTTTGTTTGGTTTAAGCGACGCTAAAAAGGTAAAAGCTTTTACGTCGCTTATTTAAAATTTTAATTAAAATGCTGGAAGGATAGCGCCGTTGTATTTGATCTCAATAAATTTTTTAACTTCTGATGAGTTTATTGCTTTATCAAGAGCCTTTATTTTAGGGCTATTTTCGTTACCAGACTTTACTACAACGTAGTTTACATATGGGCTATTTTTGCTTTCAAGCACAAGTGCGTCTTTTACTGGATTAAGATTAGCATTTAGAGCGTAATTTGTGTTGATAACTGCAATAGTAACGTCATCAAGCGTTCTTGGTACTTGAGCAGTCTCGATCTCTTCAAATTTAAGCTTTTTAGGGTTATCAACTATATCAAGCGGAGTTTTTAGTGGATTATCGTTTAGCTTAATAAGTCCAGCATTTGCAAGGATATCTAAAGCACGGCTTTCATTTGTCGGATCATTTGGGATAGATACGGTCGAACCATCTTTTAGATCTTTGATGTCTTTTATCTTTTTAGAATAAACTCCCATTGGCTCAAGATGAACGCCAACTGTTTTTACAAGATGAGTGCCTTTGTTTTTATTAAATTCGTCCAAATATGGAAGGTGCTGAAAGAAATTTGCATCTAAATCACCATCTTCTGTTGCAAGGTTTGGCGTAGTGTAGTCGTTAAATTCTTTGATCTCAAGCGTATAGCCATCTTTTGCCAAAATAGGCTTTACAACCTCTAAAATTTCAGCATGTGGAATAGGTGTAGCACCAACGATTATTGTTTTTGATTTATCAGCTGCATTTGCACTTACACTAAGACCAAGAGCAACTAAAGAAGTAAGAAGTAGTTTTTTCATTTATTATCCTTTTTTAAAATTTGCCAAGCACCAAAAAAGGATAAATTTAAGCTAGAGGGTTAAATTTCTTTTTAAGCGCTTAAGCTAGTTCTAAGCACTTAAAAAGAAATTTTGTGCTTAGAGATTAGTCTTTCGACAACGAGTTTTTTAATAGGCGGCACATGTGGCACATATCTGATTTCATCTTTTATCCTTTCAGCTAAAAATTAATTCGGGCAATTTTAAGGAAAAAAGCTTAAAATCAGATAAAAACAAAGGCCTATTTTTTAGAAACTTTATATAAGTAGTTACCTAAAACTTGAAAAATTTGAACCATAATGATAAGAATAACCACGGTGTAAAGCATGATATCTGGGCGAAATCTTTGATATCCGTAGTTTATAGCGACAGATCCTAGTCCACCACCGCCAACCGCACCAGCCATCGCTGAAAAGCCGATATTTACAATAAGCGTTAGCGTAAATGCCGAGATAATGCCAGGAAGTGCTTCTACAAACATGACGCGAAATATGATCTGAAATTTCGAGCTTCCAAAGCTTTGAGCAGCTTCAATTATGCCTTTATCAACCTCTTTTAGTGCATTTTCAATGAGTCTTGCTACAAACGGAGCCGCGCCAATAGTTAGCGGAACGATCGCAGCCGTAGTACCGATACTTGTGCCTACGATCATTTTTGTAACTGGAAAGAGCACAATAATGAGGATAATAAATGGAAAGCTTCTAAGCACGTTTATAACGATATCAAGCACGAAATAAAGCTGCTTGTTTGGCTTTAGTCCGTCTTTGTCTGAAAGGATGAGCAAAACCGCAGGTATGAGGCCTATAGCAAAGGCGAGTAGGGTGGAGACTATGCTCATATATAGCGTTTCGCCGATAGCTGGCAAAAGTATTCTAGAAAAAACATCTGGAAATTTAGAAAAGTCAATACCAAACATCAAGCAACCTCCCATAAAACGCCACTTTGCTTGATGTAGTTAAGCACGTTTTCTTTATCTTTTTCATCTATGTTTATGACAAGCGAGCCAAGAACATTTTCGTTTAGCTTCTCAAGCTTACCCCAGACTATGTTAAAGTCGATATTTAGGCTTCTAGCCATATGTGTGATCACGCTATTTTGAGCCACTTCTTTTGGGAAAAATAGCCTGATATTCGTGCCGGTACTTGGCAGAATTTCAACCTCACCCAAAAACTCTTTCATCTTCTCATCTGGCTTTAAAAATAGCTCTTCAATGCTTCCAGAACCTATAATCTTGCCGCCTTCAAGCAGTATCGCACGTTTTGCGATAGATTTTACAACCTCCATCTCGTGCGTGACGATTACGACGCTGATATCTAGCTCTTTGTTTATTTTTTCAAGCAGCTCTAAAATTTGATTTGTCGTGTTTGGATCAAGAGCTGAAGTCGCTTCGTCGCTTAGTAAAATTTTAGGATTTAAAGCAAGCGCTCTAGCGATCGCGACACGCTGTTTTTGACCACCGCTTAGCTCGCTTGGATAGCTTTTTGCCTTGCTTTCAAGGCCGACTAAATTTAAAAGCTCTCTCACTCTTTTTTCGGTTTCATCGCTTTTATAACCCCAAAATTTAAGCGGAGTAGCAACGTTTTCAAAGACATTTTTTCTAGCCATTAATGCAAAATGCTGAAATATCATCCCAACATCTCGCCTTAAATGTCTCTGCTGCGTCTCGTCTAAATTTTTTATCTCTTTATCAAAGACTTTTAAGCTGCCACCTTGATAGCTTTCAAGCCCGTTTATGCACCTTAAAAGCGTTGATTTACCAGCACCGCTATGTCCCACGATAGCAAAAATTTCACCCTTTTTAACCTCTAAATTTATATCAAAAAGGATTTGCGTATCACCATAAAACTTGCTTAATTTCTCTATTTTTATCACTATTTTTCTCCAAGAGCTTCTAATTCTTCACATACTTTTTTAAATTTAGCCTCAGCGCTTTGCAAAGCCTCTTTGTTTGTCTCTATAACTTCTTTTGGTGCGTTTGCCACGAAATTTTGATTATTTAACATACCTGAGAGCTTAGCTATCTCTTTTTCAAGCTTTGTCTTTTGAGACTTGAGCCTTGTGATGATACCGCTCATATCAAGCCCTTCAAGTGGGACAAATGCCTCTAAATTTTCGCTCACATCTCTTATTGAATTTTCTATTTTCTCACCTACAAAGCCGATCTCTTCGCATTTTGCAAGCAGCTTGATATACTCTTTGACCTCGTCAAGATCGATTTTTTCATTAAATTTAACAAAGGCTTTTGCGATCTTTGAGTTGCCAAGATCGATGGTCGCTTTTGCACGGCGAATAGCCACGATCGCTTCGATAACTAGCTCAAATTTCTTTTCAACCTCTAAATTTCGCTCTTTTATCTCTGGATAGCTCGTAACCATTATTGATTTTGCATTTTCAAGCTGTGTGCCGCTAAGCTCTTGAAATAGATACTCTGAAAGAAACGGCATGAAAGGATTTAGTAGTTTCATCGCCTCTTTAAATATACTTCCAAGCTCTTTTACGCTCGCTTTATCAGCCTTGCTTAGCTCAATACCCCAGTCGCAAAACTCGTCCCAAAGGAATTTATAAAGTGTGTTTGCTGCGTCATTAAAGCGGTAGGCGTCGATGTTTTCGCGCACCTCTCTCACGCACTCGTTAAAGCGGCTATTCATATAAATTCCAAGCTTTGTTTGAAGCTTGATATCCTCTAAATTTGGAAATTTACTCTCATTTAGCATGAGGTATTTGCTCGCATTATAAAGCTTGTTAGTGAAATTTCTTACCTGCTTCATCTTGGCGTCACTTAGCTTGATGTCGCGTCCTTGAACTGCTAGAAGCGTTAGCGTAAAGCGCAAGATATCGGCGCTATACTCATTTATACTATCAAGCGGATCGATGACGTTGCCAAGGCTTTTGCTCATCTTTCTGCCAAACTCATCTTTTACAAGCGCGTGTAGATAAATGTCGTCAAATGGCAACTTACCAAGGGCATTTTCACCCTGAAACATCATCCTAGCAACCCAGAAAAATAATATATCAAAGCCAGTTATGAGAAGGTTGTTTGGATAAAACTCAGCAAGGTCTCCTTCAAACCATTTTTCATTTTTTAGCTCATTTTCATTGCCCCAGCCAAGCGTGCTAAATGGCCAAAGACCAGAGCTAAACCACGTATCTAGCACGTCTGGGTCTTGGTGGATGTTTTTACTTTTACACTTTTTGCACTCGCACGGCTCACCCTCGTCAGCCCACATATGACCGCAATCATCGCAGTAAAATACTGGAATTTGATGTCCCCACCAAAGCTGACGTGAGATACACCAGTCTCTTAGTTCTCTCATCCATGCGTTAAAGCTGTTTATCCAGTGCGGTGGATAAAATTTAGCAAGACCCTCTGAGACCTTTTGTATCGCCTCATCTGCGATCTCTTTTTTGACAAACCACTGCTTTGAGATGTATGGCTCGACGACGTTTTTGCAGCGATAGCAGTATCCTACTTGGTTTTCATAGTCCTCGATCTTTTCGACATTGCCAAGTTTTTCAAGATCGGCCACGACGATATCTCTAGCCTCAAGCCTTTCAAGACCTGCAAATTTATCGCACTTGTCGTTTAAAATGCCCTTTTCATCAAATACGGTAATAAACTCAAGGTCGTGCCTTTTGCCAACCTCGTAGTCATTTTGATCATGCGCAGGTGTGACCTTAACAAGGCCTGTTCCAAACTCCATATCGACATGCTCATCTGCGATGATCTCGATCTCTCTATTTATGATAGGTAGCACCACTTTTTTGCCGATTAAATTTTTATAGCGCTCGTCGTTTGGATTTACCATTACAGCGGTGTCGCCAAAATATGTTTCTGGTCTAGTCGTAGCCACAACAACAAATTCGCTTGGCTTGTCTGCAAAGTAGTATCTCAAATGATAAAGCTTGCCTTTATTTTCTTTGTGCTCGACCTCGATGTCAGAGAGTGCGCCATCGTGTGTACACCAGTTTATCATGTAGTTTTTCTGAACGATCAGTCCTTTGTCGTATAAATTTACAAAGGCTTTTTTTACAGCTTTTCTTAGGCCCTCATCCATGGTAAATCTCTGGCGAGACCAAGCCGGAGTGATGCCAAGTTTGCGCATCTGATGGACGATCATGCCGCCGCTTTTCTCCTTCCACTCCCACACTTTTTCTACAAATTTTTCACGTCCGAGATCTTCTTTTTTGACGCCTTGTGCTAGGAGCTGCTTTTCAACGACGTTTTGAGTAGCGATGCCGGCGTGGTCAAGTCCTGGCTGCCAAAGTGTCTTGTAGCCGTCCATCCTCTTGTAACGAGTCATGATATCTTGAAGTGTGAAGGTTAGGGCGTGTCCGATGTGAAGCGAGCCAGTCACGTTTGGAGGTGGCATCATAATGCAAAATTTACGTCCATCTTTTTGGATATCTTTATTTGCGTCTATCTCAAAGTATCCGCGTTCTTCCCAAATTTTATAAAATTTATCTTCTATCTCTTTTGCATTGTAAAATTCTGCCACTTTTGTATCCTCTTTCGTTTAAAAAATGCTTAATGTTATCTAAAATTTGTTTAAAAAAATCTTTGCAAAAGTAGGGAAATATGGGCTTGGGGCGATTAAACGCCCCGGAGTTTAAATGGCTATTTGACGTTAAAGCTTCGCTGAGCTAGGTCGTAGTCGTTTTGCCTTTCGTTATACATATTTTCAGTTGTGACTGCGCCAAGTGAGCATTTGCCGCCAAGTCTTACACGATAAGGTGTGTAAAGCACAGCCTCTCTCTTATCACTATCTAATGTATAAAAACTCAAAACGCGATCATCTTTTATGCTCTGATATTCAAGCTCAATGCTATCTTTAAGACTCTTATTAAAGCCACTTAAATTTTCATTTATTGGCTCAAAGCAGCTACTTACGATCTCGTTTATTACACCATTTTTAACCATAGCTTTAGAATTTATCACTATTTTTGAATAGACAACATCATTTACTCTTAGGCTGTTTAGATCGATCTCTTTTCCTTTTTCATCGACAAACGTTCTATAAACATCAAGCTCTTTTGGCTCTATTTTATGCTTAATCTCAAGTGGCACATAAGCGTAGCTTAAGATGGAGGCATATAGCTTGTTTTCACCAAGTGGAGTGATGGTAAAATTTCCATCTTTTGCTGTAAATGATACGCTTAAAAGGCCGTCAAATTCTTTACTTTCGCCGTTGTAGCTAAGTTTAAATTTATTATTTTTCTCGCCAACATCTTTGCCAAAGTAGGCATTTAGCGCTCTAAGTGTAAAAGCGCGCTCTTGCGTTGAGCTAAGCTCATTTAAATTTGTGATCAAGAAATTTGCAAGATCATCTGAGTAGTCGTTTTTCTCAAAATATTTTGCGTGCAGATACAAGATAAATGCATTGTCTCTCATCTTTGAGCCAAAGCTAGAATAATCCCTGCTGTAATCAGCCGCTTGAGCTTTTTTAATATCTTTTAGCGCTACCTTTGCTTCATCATTTAAGCCGTTTAGCTTTAGAGCCGCTGCCATTAGATATTTATTAAGTGCGGTCGTATTGTAAGCTTTGTGGTCATAAATTTTATTTAGCAGCGACTTGTCAGCCATATTTGCACGAGCACTTACATATAGAGAGTAGAGCGCTTCAAGGTCACTATTTACATATTTTGCCATTGAATTTACAGCACTTTGTTTTACTCTTTTGCCTACCTCATATCCAGCCTCTTCAAGATCAAGCAGTACATCAGTTGCATAGATCGAAGCAAATGCATTTGTACTACCTAAATCGCTCCAGTAGCCAAAGCTACCATCTGGTTTTTGCATCTTAATTAGCTCACTCATACCGCTTGCAATAAATCTCTTTTGATCATTTTTTTCAAGCTCATCTTTTGGCTTTAAATTTAAAAGCGCAATCAGTCTTGAGCTCCTTTGCTCCGCACATCCGTAAGGGTACTCGACTAAATTTTTAGAAGCTGCTAATAGCACGCTTGAGACCGAGCTTGACGCATCTATACTAACATTGTGAAAGCCTTTTGGAAGTGAGATCATGCTCTCTTTGTCAAAGACGCTACTTTTTGTATAGGTGCTAATCGTATAAGGATTAACCACATCAAGTAAATTTTGAGCTGTTTTTGAGCTGTTTTTGTCACTTATTGTTATATTGTATTCGCCAGCTCCAGCTTCAAGAGCTGAAATTTTAAATGTAAAGGCTTTATTTTCAAGCGGCTTTAAATTCGCATTTTCTTTTGTTTTGATGTTTAAATTTTTACTGCTAGCCACTTTTATGGTTAAATTTTTATCCTCATTTGTTGTGTTTATAAGCCTTAAGTTGGTATTTAGCTCATCACCTTTTAGCAGATAAACTAACGCACTTGGCTTAATAATCACATCATCTTTTACTAAAATTTCTTTATTTACAGCGTTCATACTATTTTCATTATTGGCCACGACATCTACTCTAATGGCAGAGTTAAAGCCATTTGGCGTTTTAAACTCGTATGAAATTTCACCATTATCGTCAGCTTGAAGGCTTACTAAATTTGCATATGTTTTTATCTTTTTGCTATCGACTGGGCTAGCATGTTTTGCCATTTTTGCCTCCATGGCAAGTGCCGCCATATCGCCACCAAAGCTTAAAGTTTTACCCTCGACCTTATAGTTTGTGAGCATATTATAAATGTCATAGTCAAAAACGCCATCTGGTAAAATTTTGTCAAAAAATTTAAGTGGATCAGCTGGCTTTTGTGACGTTATATCAAGCACGCCAACATCTGTGATAAATAAATTCACATAAGCTTTTGGCTTTGTTTTTAGTGAAATTTTTATGTTTTCATCGCTTTTTGCCGTATTTGGCGCATCAAGACTTAGATCAAGTATCCTTGATGACTTATCAGCCTTAGCATATACCTTACCGTAAGTCCTAAACGGAGTTAATCCACCATCTGTCATGCGGTAGATATTTGCACTCACATAAAGTCCACTAAAATCAAAGTCAAGTTTAAATTTCACATTTGCTGAGTTGTTTTTTATCTTAACGACCTTGTAAGCTTTCACGCCACCATCTTCAAGTGTAACAAGGGCGATACCTTCTTTTATAGCTGAGCTTATATCAGCACTTAGTTCATCGCCTTTTTTGTAGATATTTTTATTTAGTTTGATTTGAGATTTACTAAGCTCTTTTGTAGGCGCTAAAGTCGAGTAGTTGTAGCCACTTACGTCCATATCAAGGCTTGTGCTTGCTCCACTTACTAGATTTGTAGCGATGATCACATATGAGCCACTTTGTGTAAATTTATAGCTAAACTCGCCATTGTCTTTATAAAAATTATCCACATCTTCTAGCGTTTGAAACCACTTTATATAGCCATTTGCATCTCTTTGATATTGCCAAGTAACACGTTTTATATCAAATTTTAAATTTGATTTTACGGCCTTTTGACTTGACATATCTACCACAACCGTTCTTATTTTTACATCTTCGTTTGGCTCAGCAAATGTCGTGCTTGCTGCGATACCGACCATATCCTTGTAAGGATAGAGAGTAAAGCTTTTTGTATCGCTTACGTTTTTGCCATCATCATTTACATTGAAATTTATCACGCCTGTTATGATAGAAGAGGCATTTTTAGTGCTAAAGCTAAGATCTATCATTTGGCTTGATTTGCCATCTTTTGAAAGAGTGAGATCATTTTCAAAAGATGGATAAGCACTTGGTTTTAGCGTATTATTTTTAAATTTATAATCTTTAAACTCACTATTTTTATATTCATCATCAAAAAAGCTCACCTGCATGCTACCATCAAGCTCGCTAGCAGCGCCACCAAAGAGATAGTTGCTGGCTAGATTGGCTCTAACAAGCTCATTTGCGAAAAATTTATCTCTCTCAAGCGTTATCTCATTTTTTATCCTATTTGGCATAAAACTCTCAACAAAAAATGGCACATTTGAGATCACTTTGCTTGCATAAATTACTTGCATATTAAATCTACCGCTTAGATCACTTAGTATCTCTTTTTCAAAATTTACCATGCCAACGTCATTTGTATTTTTTGAAATTTCAGCACTACTTTTACCTTGTGGATCGAAAAATTTTATCTTTATAGGCATATTTTTTAAAGGATTAAAATCTCTATCTCTTAGATAGATTGCACCCTTTAAACTCTCATTTGGTCTTATGATATTTGAAGCAAAATGAATATACGCATCGATACTCTCACTGGCATTTTGACTCATAAATTTCGCTTCATTTAGCGCTTCATCTTCTTTTAAAATAAGAAAATTTTGCTCTTTTCCAAGAGAGACAACCACTGAGGAGATATCTTTGTAAATATCTTTTTTATTAAATTTAAAAACACCTATATCATTTGTCGCACCAACTGCGATCTCTTCGTTTTTCTTGCCATAAATTTTCACATTTGCGTTTGGAAGCATTGTATTTTCGCCAAGACGATTTGCAAAAACGAAAATTTCATCCTTGCCAAGCTTTGCATTTACGGCGATATCACTTAGATAGACTACTTTTGAAACGCTCTTATCTTTGCCGTAGTTTAAATTTATCTTATAAACGCCGTCTCCAGCCCCGGCAAAGTCGAGTTTGATTTTATTTAGCGAAATTTCATTTAATGCGCCATCAAGCTTATAACTTTTGCTTGCTACTTTTGTGCTGAAGTTACTTAACTCTTCGTTATTGTCATTAAAATTTAAGAAATATCTAAAATTTTGATCGCTTAGCTTTTCAATGCTTACATTTAGCTCAGGCAAATTTGCACTTCTGATGCCGATCTCACCGACACTTGAGATATATGGCTCATTATTTATAAAATTTGCAAATGGAGTGAAATTGCCAGCTACTACTTCATAGCTGCTTTCTTCTCTTACTACATTTCTATCATCGCCAAAACCGGGCTTAATTGTGATTTCATAACTATTTTGTGGCTTAAAATCGTCGCTTATGATATCAATGTAGTAATAATATTCGCTAAGCTCTGAGTTTTCTTCATAGTTGTCACTATATTTAACGTCACTGATGCTAAAGTTTTTTGCACCTTTAATGTTTATAAATTTTTTTAAGTTAATATCGTCATCAAGCCAATTTTTTAGATAAATTCTAAAGCCCAAGATGCCATTATCAAGGCTTACTGGATAAATTTCTGGTATCTCAAGACTCTTTGCATTATCATTTATATTTACGCTTTCTTCGCTTATTTCATCGGCAAAATTTACTATCGTTTCACCTGAAAGCGTTGCGCCAAATTTGCTCTCAAATTTTTCACCAAAATCAAAAACTGGATTGCTTAAATTTTTATCAAGATTAAGCTCAAAGCTATTGTTAGAAAGCTCAATTGCTTTAAATTTCGCATCTTTTACGGCAATATTTTTGATCGTATCAATATTTACTTCATCATTAAATTTAAGTATATATTTGCTATCACTTATTTTTTCTATCTTTGTTAGCTCAAATTCTTTCGTAGCAAAACTAGCAGTGCTTCCATTTTCAAGCTTGCAGCTATAATCCAAACCAGCATGCATATCTTTTGTAAAAAGCAGCAAGCTTTGACTATTAAATCTAACCGTACCATTTAATGCTGGTTGGCACAAAAGTAGCTTTTTATCGCTTAGCATACCAACAAAATTTTTATCGACTTTATCTTCTAGTCCAAACTCTACGCTTAGGGGTGATTTTATCTGTGCTGTACCATTTAGGCTCAAAGCATATAAATTTGTCATTCCCAAAAGTGCTAGAAGTGCTACTTTTTGCCACATTTTATCTCCTTATTTTTATTGTTATTTCACTTTGATTTGAGTTTTGATCAAGGCATTTTATGCTGTGCTCGCCAAGAGTTAGATCAAACTTTTTTTCGCTTGCATTTTCTATCTTAGAAAAGTTCAAATCATCTATTTTTAGGTAAATTTCATCGCCTAAAAACGCGTAGCATTTTACCATAACTTGTGTAATATTTTCATCTGTCACTATCTCTTCATTATCATACGGATAGGCAAAAACTGGCTTTTTATCTTTAAAAATTTCAGCGCAAGGACTTTTTTGTATCTCATCTTTATCCAAAAGCTCATTTTTAACCAAAAAATCAAGCTCTTCACCTCTTAAACTTTCGCACTTATCCTTTAAATCTACACCCTTTATCCTATCATCAAGCGCCATTTTTTTACACTTTTCATAGTTAAAGGCATCAAGGCAGGTTGGCAGCTTTTCTATGCCATCTGGCTCACTCATAAATCTTAACTTCTCTTTTTGAGCGATTATCTTAAACATATCAAAAAGACTCTTTGATACGTCATTTAGTCCTGTTAATTTATCAGTTTTGCTGGCATTAAAATTTCCAATCCAAATAGCAATTGTGTAATTTTCATCAACGCCTATGGCGTAAAGATCACGTGAGTTTGCGCTTGTGCCGGTTTTAAAAGCGATCTTTGGCGTGTTTTGGGCGTACTGCCAAGCATTTTTTAGATATGATCTTGAGGCTTCGCTTAGCATTTTGGCGGTCAAAAAAGCGCTTTGAGGCGAGATGAGAGTTACATTTTTCTCTTCATTTTTGTAATTTTTGCCAGCAAACTCAAGTGGCCTATAAATGCCGTCGTTTGCATAAATAGTATAAAGATGAGCAAGATCAAGCAGGCTCATTTCAGCACTTCCAAGCGTTATAGAAGCTCCATAATACTTCTTATTTTCATCTACCAAATTTACCTTTTCAAGTAGTTCGTAAAGCGAATTATCTTTTAGTTTTAAGTTTAAATTTATAACCGGGATATTTAGGCTGAAATTTAGAGCATCTTTTGCGCTTACGATACCTAAAAAATCATTACTAAAATTCTTTGGAGCATACTCTTTTATATAAATTTGCGTGTCTATTAACTGCGAATTTGTCGTTATAAGCCCGCTATCAAGCGCAAGTGAGTAGATAAAAGGCTTTAGCGTGCTACCGGTGTTTCGCTTCATATTTAGAGCTGAGTTTTTGCCATCACGCGCGCGCTCATCGTGCGAGCCGATGAAGGCAACAACGCTCATTTTTTTATTATCTATTACCACAGCTGCAGCGTTGTTTGCATTTTTAGCTTTTAGCGAAAACATCGCATCTTTTAAAATTTTAAGCATATCTTTTTGTAAATTTAGATCCAAACTCGCCTTTGAAATTTGGTTTTTAAAAGCGACATTTGCATAATCTTCCGCGGTTACGATAGCTTTTGCTCTTACATTTTTAAATGGCTCAGCCTGCGCTCTTTTAAAGGCGCTAAGATCGATTAAATTTGCCTTGTAAAGCATCTTTATGACCCTGTTTTTTAGAGCATTTATGTTTGAGACGCGGTCTAGTCTATTTTTATTTGGATTTTTAGGGATCGTGCTTAAAAGTGCAGCCTGAGCGTAGCTTAGCTCATTTAGCTCCTTGCCAAAGTAAAAGAAACTTGCCGCCTTTGCACCCTCGATATTGCCACCATACGGTGCTAAATTTAGATAAAAATTTAAAATTTCATCCTTGCTAAAATGAAGCTCAAGCTGAAATGCTCTAAAAATTTCTCTTATTTTATTTTTATAACTTCGATCACTTGGCTCCAGCATCCTAGCTACTTGCATCGTAATAGTGCTCGCACCTATACGGTTGTCGCTTCTTAGGTTGTGGAAAAATGCTCTAAAAATAGAGGCAAAATTTACGCCAAAATGGTAGTAAAAGTATCTATCCTCAAAAAGAACGACGCATTGTTTTAGCGAGCTTGGGAAGCTTTGCTCGTGAAATCTCCAAATTCCATCGCTACTAAGCTTCATATTTATGATCTCGCCATTTTTATCAAGCAAAATTTTGGCTTCATCTTTTTTGAGCGCGTCTAAATTTAGTGGATAAATTTGATCTAAGAGCAAAAAAATACCGATTATTAGAGCCAAAAATAGGGCAAGGAATTTTAGAAATTTAAACTTTTTCATCCGCGTGATTATAGCTGTTAAAGTTTAAGTAGCTATAATTAGGCCTTTTTAAAAAGAGGAAGACATGCCCTTATCTAGGTTAAACAAAGAACAATACACCGCCGCAACTGCGCCATTTGGACACAATCTCATCATCGCTTCAGCTGGCACTGGCAAGACTAGCACCATAGTCGCTCGCATCGCCCATCTACTAAATTTAGGCGTAAAGCCTGAGAAAATTTTGCTTCTAACATTTACCAACAAAGCAGCCAGCGAGATGATAGAGCGTTTAAATAGGTATTTTGATAAACAAATCACCTCCAAAATCACCGCAGGCACCTTTCACTCGGTCTCATTTTCGCTTTTAAAAAGCCTTGATAAAGGCGTCACACTAAAGCAGCCAAGCGAGCTAAAGACGCTTTTAAAAAGTCTTGTTGAGAGGCGCAAATTTTACCATTTAAGCGACGTCAAACCTTACGGCGGGGCATATCTATACGACCTTTACTCGCTATTTCAAAACAGCGAACAAGGCACCACTTTTGGAAAGTGGATAAGCGATAAGAGCGAAGAGCAGGGTGTTTATGCTGAAATTTATGAAGACGTGCTAGAAGAGTTTGAGGCTGAAAAGGCTAAATTTTCTTACGCTGACTTTAACGACCTTCTCATAAAAATGCGTGACGAGCTAAAAAATGGGGCAAATTTAGCTTATGATGAAATTTTGATCGACGAGTATCAAGATACAAACACGCTTCAAGGCAGTCTTATAGACGCATTTAAGACAAAGAGCCTATTTTGCGTGGGCGATTTTGACCAGAGCATCTACGCATTTAACGGCGCAAACATCGAGATCATTGGCTCATTTAAAGATCGCTTCCCAAACGCAAATATCTACGCTTTAAATGTAAATTACCGCTCAAGCTCAAGCATACTAGCTCTCGCAAATAAGGTGATAAACAACAATCCAAGGCTTTATGAAAAGCACCTCACAGTTAGCCGCGAGGGAAATTTTAAGCCTCCAAGGCTACTTGTCTATAACGAGCTTTTTGATCAGTATCAAAATATCGCTGATATCATCTCGCTCTCACCATTTAATAGGGAAAATATTGCTATCATCTTTAGAAACAACTCATCAGCAGACGGCATCGAAGTCGCGCTAAAAGAGCGAGGCATCAGCTCGAAGCGAAAGGGTGGGGTGAGCTTCTTTGAGAGCCGTGAGATCAAGGCGCTCATCGACATCATGGGAATTTATGTCAATCCAAAAGATATAATGGCATTTATCCACATTTGCGAATACGCAAAGGGCGTTGGCAGCGCAGTTAGCAAAGAGATTTTTGACGCACTGCTTAAGCTTGGGCATGGAAATTTGATAAAAGGGATAGTTGAGCCAGATGATAGCGTAAATATCTCATCAAATAAAAGGCGAAACTACCAGTTAGGCCTTTTTGACGATCTTGATGAATTTGCCGAGGTTTCAAGGTTTTCTAAGCTTGGCTTTAACGATAAATTCCTAGGCCATCCAGTGCTAAAACTACAAAAACTAAGCGAGAGTGGGGCGCAGTTTTTATATGAAATTTACAACTTTTTAAGAGGTATGAGAAATATCTCAAAGCCGGCCACGATGATAAATGAGATAAAAACTAGCAAAATTTACTCACTAATCGTCGAAAACATCAGCACAAAAAGGGCAACTCTAAAAAATGGCAACGTCGATCTTGCTCTAAAAGAAGAGGTCAAAGAGCGCATAATGGCAAAGAGCGTGGTGCTAAGCGAGCTAGCTAAAAAATATCAAGATATCAGTAAATTTTATAACTTCTTAGCCCTTGGAAGCAACGAGATGAGCGAAGGGCAGGGCGTTAGCTTGCTTAGCGTGCATGCGAGCAAGGGGCTTGAGTTTGACCAAGTTTTTATCGTAGATCTCGCGCAAAACCGCTTTCCAAATTTAAAGCTAATGAGCATGGGCGGCAGCCTAGAAGAAGAGAGGCGGCTCTTTTATGTAGCAGTAACTAGAGCAAAAGACGAGCTATATCTTAGCTACGCAAAATACGACAAGATAAAGAAGGTGACCTACCAACCAAGTAGGTTTTTGATAGAGGCTGGCATGGCGAAAGAGGAAGTTTAAAGAGAATTTTAATCTTATTAAGTAAAATTGACTAATTTTTTACAAAGAGAAGCGATGAAAAAATCTAAAATTTTAATAATCCTGCTTATTTTAGGCGTCGGTGGATATTTTATCTATGATAATTTTTTTAAGATAAAAGATGAAAAGGTGGAATTTATCACCAAAAAGGCAAAGAAAGGTTCATTTAGTAAAAAAGTCGATGCGACTGGAGAAATTTTCGCTACCGAACTAGTTGATGTGGGTGCGCAGGTGAGCGGCCAGATAAAAAAGCTATACGTTAAGCTTGGAGATCAGGTAAAAAAAGGTGATATGATCGCAAGTATCGATAGCTCGACACAGCAAAATAGCATAGACAATAAAGAGGCACAGCTAGCCATCTACAAAGCTCAGCTTGAAAGCGCAAAAGTGGCTCTAGACATTGCAAAAACGCAGTTTGATAGAGAAAATGCACTTTTTGCCAAAAACGCCACTTCAAAACAAGAATTTGAAAGCACAAAAAATACTTATAGCGCAAATAGTGCCAAGATAAAGGAGCTCGAGGCTCAGATAAAGCAGACAAATATCGAGCTAAGTACGGCTAAGATAAATTTAGGTTACACAAAGATCACCGCTCCAAGAGATGGCGTCGTAGTTAGCGTGCAAGTAGAGGAGGGCCAGACCGTAAATGCCAACCAAACTACACCAACTATCGTAAAGATCGCAGATCTTAGCTATGTCAAGATGAAGATGCAAATAGCTGAGGGCGACATCACAAAGATAAAAGTTGGCACGCCAGTTGAATACTCGATCCTCTCTGAGCCAACGAAAAAATTTCAAACGACGGTTAGCTCAATCGACCCTGGCTTAACGACATTAAGCGATGGTAGCTATGGTTCTAGCAGTAGTAGCAAATCCACAAGCTCAAGCACTTCAAGCAACTCAGCTGTTTATTATTACGCGCAAAGTATAGTTGAAAATAAAGATAAAATTTTAAGAATAGGCATGACCACGCAAAATGAGCTTTTAATAGCAAACGTAAAGGATGCTATCATAGTACCAAGTATTGGTATTAAAAAAGATGAAAACGGCACATTTGTCTATGTTCTAAAAGATGGCAAAGCGGTAAAAACAGCGGTCAAAACTGGCATAAAAGACAACCTCGATACGCAGATCATTAGCGGTGTGAACGAGGGCGACGAGATCATCACATCACAAGGCTCAGCAAGCGAGATAGCCAAGATGATCGAAAAAGAAAATAAGAAGTTTTAAGTGATAAGTCTAAAAAATATCACAAAAAGCTTTAAGCTTGGCGATAATGAGATAGAGATCTTGCATGGTATAAATTTAGAGATAAAAAAGGGCGAATTTATAGCCATTATCGGTCAGTCTGGCTCTGGCAAATCAACGCTTATGAACATCCTTGGCTGCTTAGATAGCCCAAGTGGCGGGCAGTACCTGCTAGAGGGCAAAGATATATCAAAATTTGATAGCGACGCACTTGCTAAGCTTAGGCGAGATAAATTTGGTTTTATCTTTCAAAGATATAACCTGCTTAGCACAATGAATGCTCTTGAAAACGTCGCACTTCCTAGCATTTACGCAGGGGCAAATAAGAGCGACCGAGAAAAAAGGGGAATGGAGATCTTAGACTCTCTTGGCCTTAGTGAAAAGGCTAAAAATTTACCAAATAAACTCTCAGGCGGACAACAGCAAAGAGTATCCATAGCAAGGGCACTAATGAATGGCGGTGAGATCATCTTAGCTGACGAGCCAACAGGTGCACTTGATAGTAAAAGTGGGCTTAGAGTGATGGAAATTTTAGTGGATCTTTACAAAAAAGGTCACACAATCATCATCGTCACGCACGATCCAAAGATCGCCGAGTACGCGAGTCGTGTGATCGAGATAAAAGATGGCAACATCGTAAGTGATAATGTAAAAAATAGTGAAATTTTTGAGGCCAAAAAGCAAAGCCAACCAGAAAAGAGCAAATTTACCTATTATAAAGATCAGCTAATTGAAAGCTTTAAAATGTCGGTAAATGCAATGCTAGCTCATAAATTAAGATCGCTTTTAACGATGCTTGGCATTATAATTGGCATCACGGCGGTCATTAGTGTCGTAGCTCTTGGCAAAGGCTCGCAGGAGCAAATTTTAGCTGGCATTAGAAAGATCGGCACAAATACGATCGATATCATGCCAGGAAAAGGCTTTGGCGATATGCTCTCGGGCAGGGTAAAAACGCTCTCTATAAGTGACGCAAATATGCTCTCAAAGCAGTCATTTCTTGACTCAGTAACTCCAAATACAAGTACTTCAGGCGTACTAACATATGAAAATATCTCCTTAACAGCGACACTAAAAGGCGGTGGAGTAGGGAGCTTTGACGTAAATGGACTAAAGCTAGAAAAAGGAAGAATTTACGATGAGGACGAGGTTTTAAACTCAGATTCTGTCACACTAATAGATCAAAATACCAAAAATAGTATATTTAAAAACGAAGACCCTATCGGTAAGATCATTCTTTTTAATAAAAAGCCACTTCGCATTATAGGCGTTTTGCAAAAAGATGAGTTTAAAGTCGGTGATGCTAGCTCACTTAAAATTTATGCTCCATACACGACTGTGATAAACAAGATAACGGGCGATAAATTTATTAGCTCAATAACCGTAAAAGTAAATGAAAGCGTAAATGCTCAAATCGCAGAAAAGAGCCTAACCGATCTTTTAACGATAAAACACGGCAAAAAAGACTTCTTTACTAGAAATTCTGATAGCATCAAGCAAACTATCGAAGAGACGATCTCAACCATGCGCCTTCTCATCTCAAGTATCGCCGTCGTCTCGCTCGTGGTTGGGGGTATAGGCGTCATGAATATCATGTTAGTCTCAGTCACCGAGCGCACTAAAGAGATAGGCATAAAAATGGCGATCGGAGCTAGGCAGAGCAACATCTTGCAGCAGTTTTTGATAGAGGCGGTGCTACTTTGCCTTATCGGCGGAGCCATTGGTATAGCCTTTTCCTACGCTATTGGCTATATTTTCAACAACTTTTTAGACGGTTTTAGCATGATCTTTTCAAATGGCTCGATCGTGCTTGCACTTGTTACGTCGATGGCAATTGGTATCATCTTTGGCTACATGCCAGCCAAAAATGCCTCAAAACTAAATCCAATAGATGCGCTTTCAAGGGAGTAATATGAAATTTCTAAGCCTAGCTTTAGTACTTGTTTTAAGCGGCTGCGCTGTTAAAAATATAGATGAAAACTATAAGCAAATTTTACTTGAAGATAACGCTAGCAGGGAGCTAAATTTAAACACTTCTTGGTGGAAAGAGTATCATCAAAGCTACCTTGATGAGCTTGTAGAGCTTGCGCTTAAAAACAACACCGACCTTGCAAAAGCAGCAATAAATGTAAATAAAGCACTCGCTCAAGCTGGAATTTTGGAGGCAAATCTCATCCCAAGCTTTAACGCTGGCATTGAGGTATCAAGCAACAAAAATATAAAAGAGGGTGGCGCGGTCACTAGAAGTTTTGGTTCAAGCATAGGGCTTAGCTACGAGCTTGACCTTTGGCAAAAGCTAGCAAATAGCAAAGATGCAGCGATGTTTGAAGCAAGGGCTACTAAATTTGATCTGGAGGCTAGCAAACTAAGTGTGATAAACTCCGTGGCAGATGCCTATTTTCAGATTTTATATCTAAATGAGAGCATTAAAACTTATGAGCAAATTTTAGAAATTTATAATGAGTTAATTAAGATAGTTGGGCTTAAATTTGAGCTTGGCAAAGAGGAAGCGTTAAGCCTAAAACAGATAAACTCACAGCTTTTAAGTGCTCAAAATAAGATAGAAAATGTAAAAAAAGAGCTAGTGACTGCTAAAAAAGCTCTTAGAATTTTGTTAAATGAGAGACCAGAATTTGAGCTTAAATTTGAAGGACTCACGCTAAGCCCTGTAAAAAGTGTGGGCGTTGATCTAGATGTGCCAACAAGCGCCATAGCAAACCGCCCTGATCTAAGAGCGGCCATTTACCGCATAGAAGAGGGCATCTTAAACTACAAAGCGAGCCAAAAAGAGTTTTATCCAAGCATCACGCTAGGAGCTAGTCTCAAAAGTAGTTCAAGCACAAAAGAGGGCGCATTTAGCCTTAAATTTCTAAATGGCAATATTGCTTTAAATTTACCATTTTTAAACTATCACAAGCTAAAGTCAAATTTAAAGGTTAGCGAGGCAAATTTTGAGCTTGCAAAGCTAAACTACATAAGCACTCTAAATAGCGCGCTAAACGAGATAGACGCATTTTATAAAGGCTACCTAAACGACGAAGCACTACTTAGAAACTATCAAGAGCAAATAAAAAACTACGAAGAAATTTCAAAAATTTACGAGCTAAAATACTCCTACGGCAAAGTCGAGCTAAAGCAGTTTTTGGAGGCTAAAAACAGTGAGCTAGAGGCTAAAATAGGGTTATTAAAAGCAAAATACACGCTTTTACAAGACGAGCTAAATATCTACAAAGCCATGGCAGGCAAATTTAATAGGTAAATTTATGAGCTCGGCTTGGGACTATGAGGCAAGCGAGTGTAGCGCAGATAAAACCAAAGCAAACAAAAAAGAGTTGTGGAATTTCTCTCATTTATGAGAAGATATGCTAGAAATTTTAGACTCACCAATCTTTATACTAAAAAATATACACTAAATGTCCATATATTCTTTCTTTGGTTAAATTTAAAAAACAGGGTAGCTAAATTTTCTGCCACAATTATTTTTGAAAATTGTAAAATTTTAACTAATTTTTTACAAATATTTTTACATCAAATTTAATGGATAAATTAAAATCATACAAAAGATAAAATCCAAAATAAACCTATAAATCAATATTTAAATTCATATAAAAGAAAAAATAAGAAAATTAAAATAACAATTTGAAAATTATAGTTTTCAATACAAATATATAAAA
>NZ_CABPUE010000012.1:0-7437 GCF_902460545.1 Campylobacter concisus | reverse complement strand
AAGCAAAAAAATTAAAAGAGAAAAAATGGATTTTCAAAATATTCAAAAACAAATTTCGGTACTAAAAGAAAGTTTGACAGCATTAGAACAAAATAGTGAACACGAGATCGGCTTGGCAGTTGGAGTTGTTGAGTTTAATAAAAATGCTGATGAACTTAAAAAAAAACTTACAAATTTAAAAGGTGAAAGCGATTTTTTTAAAAGTGTCTTCAACACAGAGGACTATTATGAAAACATTAGTACTTATTTGGAGCAGATAAAGAGAAGCTTAAACTATAAAATTGAGAAAAACGGTGTGAGCTTTAAGGCAAATGAAAATTTACAAGAAAGCTATGTCGCCATTTTAAATATAATAGAAATTTTAGTAGCAGAGTATCAAATACAAAACAAAAATAAAGCGAAAAATCTCTTTTCTAGGACAACAGATACTACTCAAATAAAATCAATACTTGCGGAGCTAAATACTCTACAAGAGCGTATACATAATGTTTTGCATATTCATTCTAGGATTGTTTCAAATGTTATTTTGCAAAATTTTAAGATAATTTATACGTTCTTTTATAATTGTATTAAGGCTGCAAAGCAACGCAAAGATGAGCTTTTGCTAGTGGAGATCGCGGGTATAACTGACAAGATAATAACTATGATAAAACCAGTCTTTAGTGCAAAAATTTTAAACACAAATGAGCTTATTTATCATTACTTGATCTTTGAACTAAAAGAACTAAAAGCTTGTGCGATAGGCGAGGAGCTAGTTTAAAATTTTATCAATTATCTCTTTTGCTCCATTTGGCAAAAGGATATCTTTTAGAGCTTTACTGCTTTTGTTTAGATCAAAATTTTCTATCATTCTTATAACTTCGTCTTTGTCTAAAATTTCTCCATTTTGCAAGCAAATTTCAGCAATGCCTTTATCTTTTAAAAATTTAGCGTTATAAAACTGATGATTACCAGCGGCATAAGGAAATGGCACAAAAATAGATGGAAGGGCGTTTGCACAAAGCTCCCAAAGCGAGCTAGCTCCTGCTCTTGATATGGCAAGGTCAGCCTTACTCATCTTATTTTCTATCTCTTTACTAAATTCAAAAATTTCTAAATTCGTTTCATTAAAGCCAAGTTCATCATATTTTTTTTTAAGTTCATCAAAGCCGTTTTTACCACATTGATGAATTATATTTATGCCTTTTTCTTTAAGATATGGAGCTAAATTTATAGCTAGTTCATTTATCGCTTTTGCGCCTTGTGAGCCACCCAAAAACAAAATAGTTTTTAGCTCCTCTCTCACTCTTGCACTATCGAAAAATTTCTTTGCCACAGGGTAAGGGTAGGGTGAAACTTCATCATAAGAGCTAAAAAAGCCTTTCGCATAAGGCCTTAAAATTTTATTTAGTTTGCCCATTACAGCATTTTGTTCGTGGATAAAAAGCGGCACTTTTGAGATAATGGCTGCAATGGCTGCTGGAGCTGCTGAATAGCCACCAACGCTAATGACTGCCTTAACGTCATTTTGCTTAAAAATTTTTCTACATTTTAAAGCAAGATTTACGATATTTGTTAGTGATTTTAGTTTAGCAAAGCCTCTCTTATTTACCACACCACTACTTGGCAAGAAAAATTTTTGTAAAAAATTCTCGTCATTTTCAAACCAAAATTTATCTTGACCGCTAGTTGAACCAATAAAAATGGGCTTAATATCTCGTCTATTTAGCTCCTCGCAAAAGCTTCTTGCGATAGCTAAATGCCCACCAGTACCTCCACCGCAAATAACAATCATAATTTTGCCCTTTTACTAACCATCAAAACCATACCGATACCGATACAAATCGCAAGCACAGAGCTACCGCCGTAACTAAGAAATGGCACAGCAATACCCTTGATAGGCGTGATCGATGTGATGCCATAGCTATTCATTAAAAATGAAAACGATAAGATAAGCCCGACACCAAGCGTAAATAGGTGATAGACCTTATTTTCGCTTCTAGCTGAAATTCTAAAAATTCTATAAAGTAGCGTTATAAATATAGCTACGATACACAAAATACCAAATACACCAACTTCTTCAGCGATACCAGCTAATACAAAGTCAGTATGGACCTCACTTAAAAAGCCGAGCTTAAAGATACCAGCGCCAAGCCCTTCGCCGAAAAATTCGCCATGCTTTATAGCATTTAATGAGTGAGAAATTTGATATGGCTCTGGCGCATCAGCCACTCTTAATACATCTGCAACGCTGTCAGGCAAGAAAGAAAGTACCATATTTTGTATCGTTCCCCACCATGACTTTATACGTAAAATTCTATGCTCAGAGCTGATTATCGCTACTGTCATAACAAAAGCAGCTCCTAAGATACCGATACTAAAAAGTCTCGCACTTGCTCCTGCAAAAAGCGCCATCGTCACAAATGTAAGCGCCAGCACAACCACTTGACCAAGGTCATTTTGCATAACAGCGATAAGAAAGATGGCAACACCAAAAAGAATAATATAAGGCATAAGTATCTTAATCTCATCTAGCAGGGTCCTTTTGCCTTCACTAAATTTTCTAGTAAAACTCCAAGCCAAGAAGTAGACAAAACCGATTTTAAAAAACTCAACTGGAGCTAGTGAAAAGCCAGGTAGTCTAATCCAACGCCTAGCACCACCAGCGTCAGTCACCATTGAAGCTGGCAATGCATGCATTAGCCCCATGGCGATACCGCAAGATATAAGAAGGCCAAACCCTATCCAAACAAGCGTTTTTTCAGGATTAAGTCTAGAGAGCCACCACATAATGAAAATTCCGATACAACCAACAATAAACTGGCGGATGAAAAAGTGAAATTCGTCGTAATTAAAAAATAAAACCGTAAAAACTGGCAAAGATAGTGAAAAAATAATGCTTATAGCGATCAAAGTCGAACAAAGATAGAAAATGATCTTATCAACTGCCAAAATTTAACTCCAAGTTTAAAAAGTGTCAAAGTATAATAAAAAACGGCTTACAAAGATATTATTTGCTATAATTGCAGGCTTTAAGGATGGGCATGAAGATAGGTATATTTGACTCGGGGCTTGGCGGACTGAGTGTCTTAAATGAAGCTTTAAGCAAGCTTAGCGAGCATGAATTTTTATATTACGCAGACGTTAAAAATGTCCCATACGGACAAAAGAGCAGGGATGAGATCTTAAAATTTAGCTTTGATGCGGTGAAATTTCTCATAGAAAATGGCGCAAACGCCGTTGTAGTGGCTTGCAACACGGCAACAAGCGTAGCGATAAAAGAGCTTAGAGTAAATTTAAGCGTGCCGATCATCGGTATGGAGCCAGCTGTAAAAAAGGCTCATGACTTAAGCCATAATGATGCCTTAAAAACGCTAGTCATAGCCACTCCAGTCACCGTAAATGGTGCAAAACTAAAAGAGCTGATCGCAAATTTACACGCAAAAGATAAGACTGAGCTACTTGCACTGCCTCGCCTTGTAAATTTTGCTGAAAATGGGGAATTTGACACCGAGAATGTGAAATCATATCTAAAAGAAGAGTTAGCCAAATTTGATCTAAGTAAATTTGGCTTTTTAGTGCTTGGCTGCACACACTTTAACTATTTTAAAGATAGCTTAAGAGAAATTTTGCCGTCAAATATAAGCATAATTGATGGCAACGAAGGGACAATAAATCGCCTTATAAGTGAGCTTGGACTAAAAATTTCTACTTTAGATCAAGCCCTAAAAGTTAGATTTTTCTATTCTGGTGATGAAGTATTCAGTAAATTTGAGCTAGATAAAATTTCAAGAAATTTAACTCATCTAGAAAAGATGAGGGCGATTTGCTAGGTTAAATCTAACTAAATACCACAAATAAAAATTTTGGCTCTGTTAAAATAGACTATTGATTTTTAGCTTTTTTTGCTAAAATATCCATATTAAAAATAGCAATGAAGGCGGTAAAATGGCAATTTCAAACGCAGAGCTTGAAATCGTAAAACAACTTTTTAGTACTCTAAGCGATGACGATAAAAAATCATTTCTAAAATCTATCAAATCAAAAGAAAAACAAGAACAAAATTTTACTCTTACCAAAGAGATAAAAGAGTGTCCGCATTGTAAATCTACTCACTTTGTAAAAAATGGCAAGGTGCAAGGCAGACAAAGATTTATATGTATGGATTGTCGTAAAACATTTGCCCAAACAAATAATACTATCTTGTATGGTGTCAAAAAAGACCTATCCGTATGGGAAAAATATATCCATTGTATGATAGAAAAATACTCGCTTAGAAAAACTGCCCAAATTTGTGGTATCTCACTACCTACTGCTTTTGCTTGGCGACATAAAATCCTAGATGCCTTACAACAAATGCAAGATAACATAAAACTTGATGGCATCGTTGAAGCTGACGAAACTTTTATGCCTATCTCGTATAAAGGTCATCATAAGGATTTTGACTTTCCACGCTTGGCTAAGAAAAGGGGAACCGCAAACACTAAGCGTGGATTATCAAAAGAGTTAGTTTGCATACCTTGTGCTGTAAATTTAAATGGCAAATCAGTAGCCAAAATAGCAAATCTTGGTAAGCCAAATGTAAAGGCTTTAAATAGCGTTATCTTTGGCAAAGTAGAAAAAGAGAGCGTATTTGTAACCGATAGCCTACGCTCATATCTAAAACCCTCAAACGAAATGAACCTAAATCATATAAGAATACCGCGAAATAAACACTCTAATGGAAGTTTTAATATCCAAGTCGTAAATAACTATCATAGCAGACTAAAATCTATGCTAGTGTATAATTTTAAAGGTGTATCTACAAAGTATCTTAATAACTATCTTGTCTATCATAATTTCGTAAATTTTGCAAAAGAGAGTAGAAAAGATAAGAAGCGGATGCTACTTAATCATATACTAAATACAAACTGTCTAAGCCAAAGTATAAGCGTAGCAAATAGACCTGCTGTGCCGTTATTGGTGGCGTAGAGTTAAAAAAATTTAAAGGAAAAAAATGAGTTTAAAGAAAAACAAAGAAGTTTTAGAAAATATATTAAATGAAAATTTGCTAGGGCTTACAAAAAAAGGGATTGTAAGTAGAATGCTGGAACAAGAAGTCGCAGGACAAAGAGTATTTTATGTATGGCTTAAACAAAATGGCTATGATATAGACCCTGAAAGTATGGATAAAAATCAAAGCGATGGCATTGTTGGTAATACTATAATAGAGTGCAAACTTAATGAAAATGAGGGCGGTGGCATCAAAAAAGCCTATCAAGAATTATATGACACAATCCCTACAAGGCTTAAACAAAAGGGCGATAGAATACCATATTACCGCATTTATGTAGAGCTTCAAACATTTGAAGTAGAAGTTTATGATTGCCATTGCAATTTAGTTAAAAAATTTGATTGGTATAAAAACCCAAATGCTTTTAAAAAGTTTTTCAATAATAAAAAAGAAACATACGAATATGATTTAAGAGATTATGATGTGGATTTGGTGGAAGTTATTCAAAACATTTATAAGGTCTTTAATATAACCACAAAAATCGAGGCTTACGAGAAACTTGAAAAAGGCATACTTGGTTGGTTTAAGCCGTTTGATTATAAAAATGCAGACATAAATCGTCTTATTCTTGACAATGATAAAATGAACGAAAAGTATGTGCAAAAAATAGAGGGTGCATTTTTTACTCCACCACAATATGTAAAAATTTCAACTCAATATGCCATAAATGCAATAAAGCAAAGCAAAAAAGACGGTTATGATGATTATGTAATTATTGATAGATGTGTGGGCGTTGGAAATTTACAAAGTCAGTTTGATGAAAATATCTACTCTCATATGATATTAGGCACTATAAACGAAGCAGAAGCCCTTACGGCAAATATTCGCTTTATGGATATGGCACAAGTTGAAGTGCTAGATAGTTTGTCTGAAAACGGCGTAAAATTCTATCAAAAAGCAATAGAAAACTATAAGAAAAAGAATAACGTTAAAAATCTTGCTGTAATTTTTCTTGAAAATCCACCATACGCACAAACAAACTCAAACAAAGATGGCGGAATTAAGTCTATTTATCAAAAGACTTGGGTTCGCACTCAAATGGATAGGGGAGGGGAGGATCTCGATGAGCAGTTCTGCTTTTCAGCCTTTAAATACTATGAACCTTACGCATACATACATTACGGACCGATAAAGATTTGGAAATCAAGAGACTTAATAAACAAAGAAGTAGCAGAGTGCTATCTATGCAATCGCAAATACTTTAATGCTAGTGAGAGTGCAATTGCGTTGATTAGTTGGCGAAATAAGGATAAATATTACGATGAGCTACATTTCAAAAATGATATAGATGACGATTTTGTTGTAAAAAAAGTTAAAAACACAATATCTGATTTTTTTAGTGATGACGGCAAAGAAAATAGTGTTTGTATGATTGAAGCTAGAAATTTTTCTTTTGCTTCGCCACGCTTAACGGGCAGCATAAACTCAAATGGTAAGTATGGCACAAAGTGGGTAAGTGAGAAAAACTTACTCAAAGTCATTCCACTTTTTTGTGCGTGCAGAGATGAAGTAAGTGAAAATGGCTACATAAGAGATAATTTTAAAGATTATCGCATAATAGACACAGTTTATAAAACTAGCGATGGTGGCACTGTGTATCAAAAAGATAAAGAGTTTTTGCAAGATTGTCTGCTCTATGCTACTTGCACACACAAAAATGACTGCGATGATAACTCAATTTTTTGGGAAGTGGCAGATAGATTGCTTGATAAAAAACGAAAAGATAGCGAAATTTATAAAATTTATAAATGGCTTTGTACTGAAACAAAGATAAATGGTATAAAAGGTATAGAAAAATACAAAAAGAACGAATATGGAAAGCTTTGGCGAGAACATAATCTTTATCCTAAAATCGTTGATTTAAAAGCTAAACTTAGAGCATTACATTTAGAGAAAATCCGTCCAAAAATGCTTAAATATGAAATATTAAAGTAGCCAAAAGTGCCACTTACGGCACTTTTCTACACAAACAACTTATCAAAAACAAGCATAGAAAGGAAGCTTATATGTCAAACATTGATTTTGCTGATATTCAGGCTATGTCAGAGAAAAATATTCAAGCAATCTTAGATTTTATAGTCTATCAAGGCTCTTTTGCACAAGCTCTCTCTAAATGTATTCAAATTGACAAACAGCAAATAGTGTAACATAAATTACGAGTTGCCCGCTTAAATTTCAGATACAAAAAAAGGTAAAATTTGGCAACGATTTTATTTACAAGAACAATAGACAGGAAAGAAAAATGTTAGATAATTCAACTTATATGGCGAATTTTAAGCACTATAGCTTTACTTGCAGTAAAGAAAGTTGCCAAAAAAGGACAGGGCTGAAAAATAAAATTTGATGAAACATAGCACAAAGTAACATTTTTTTTATTTTTTATCAAATCAATAGAATATTTTAAC
>NZ_CABPUE010000011.1:115672-137398 GCF_902460545.1 Campylobacter concisus | reverse complement strand
TATACTAATAATGTAGGATATTCATTTATATCTTATCTAAACAAAAGATTAAATGCTATTAATAAATACTTAAATGGTTATACATTGTATAGGATTTATTTTAGTTTGAATATTTTGAAAGAAGCATCAACATGAGTCACAAAGATACAAGAAGAGAATGTGAAGAGTTGTGGGCAAAAAATAAATATTTTGTACTAAGCAAATCGCATAAAGCATATTTGGAGATAAGAGAGTACTTAAAAGGAACAGAATTGGATGTTTTATGGCTAAATGAGAAAATACATGAAACAAGAGATATGAAGGAGAGTAAAAAAGATTTTAGTAACGCTGTTCTTCACATATGGGGTTATTTCAAAAAAGACGCAAGTACAATTGAAAAACAGGTATTATTTGATATATTAAATGGATATATGGAAGGGAAAAATAATCAGAAGGTTGTAATTGAATGCATTAACACCTTACTAAAGAAATACCCTAATGAATATTTAGAAAAGTCAACTTTGTTAACAGTAGAACAATATGAGACTATGGCATGAAAAACTTATCCACTTATTGCCCAAAAGTCAGCTTCTCGGGCAACATAGGGAATGTTGTGCTCTGAGGGGCAATGGATGGAAAAAGAAACATAAAACTGTAGACTATGTGTTTACATATTCCCCGTATCATCTTTTTATTTACCATGTATTGGTTATGGAGGAGATGGAAAAAAGGGGATATAATGTTTCTGTGGAATGGAAAGATAAAAATTATAGAGGAAGGACAGCAGAAAAGTACGATAATCTTAAAGAGGAAATTATAGGCAGTCCAATTTACAAAGAGCACAATATCGAATATCTAGCTGATTGCATAGAAAATTTAAGAAACAAAGGTATACATTTAAAAGTATAGAAGTTGTGGAAGAGTAAATTGATATAAAAATAAAAGAAGTTGAAGATAAACTGGAAAAGGAAGGTGCATCAAAAGAAATATTATATGACCTTTCAGAATGGTTTGGAATACCAGAAAGCACAGAAGAGTATATTCGTGATTCACGGTAAAAGCTTTTTCTCGCTTGCTATATGAATGATGAGTCAGTTGGTTTTATTGTATTAAATGCAACCGACAAGGATTGTACAGATATTTTTGTAATTGGTATAAAAAATTCCATCAAATGGGTATTGGATCAGTACTTAACGAAGCTTACAAAACTACGGCAAGGAAGCCGGGTTATGCATATTAAAAATAGAAACTAAAAAGATACTGTTATAGAATAAAAGAAACAAATATGATATGGTAATTATTGAGTGGCCAAATTCCTTTATGGAATTTTTTGTAAAGGGAACTTCTTGATATGCGCTAGTTTTAATTAGGATATTTTTTCTCTTTTTATTAACATTAGTCAATGAAATTTAGCTCTTAACCTTTTATAATTTTGCAAAAAAAGGATATAAAATGAGTCAAATTTATAGTCTAGACAAAGATACAAAAATAGTTGAAAAAAGTGTCGTTAGCAAAAGGCTCTTTCAAAACAAAAATGCAAGCGTCGATATATACGCATTTGACGAGGGTGAGGAGCTAGACCACGAGATGCTTTTTATAGATAGCCTTGCATGGGTTGTAGAGGGCGGCGCTAGCCTATACTACGGCGAAAAGCAGATGCATATAGGCAATGAGCAAGCTTGCCTGATAGAGAAAAAAGTGTGGCGCAAGCTAGTTTTTAACGAACCAACGAAATATATTTCAATTGATTTTAAGGAGGATTTAATGATAGATCATTTACCTAAGGCAGCTATTTTTAGCTTAGTTGATGCAGTGGAATACGAAAAAGGCAAGATAGTTAGCAAAACGCTCGTAAAGAACGAAAACGGCTCAATGTCGCTGCTTAGTTTTGACACAGACCAAGAGCTCTCAACTCACGCAGCTCCAGGCGATGCACTACTTATCGCACTTGATGGCGAGATGAAGCTAACTATTGGTGATGAACATTTTGATATCAAAAAAGGCGATACCATCGTGTTACCAGGCAAAATACCACACGGATTAAAGATAAAAGATAAATTTAAAATGCTCTTAATCGTCACTAAAGACAAAATGTAATACTAAGCCCTATTTTTAGGGCTTCTTCTTTATAATAACAACAGTAAATTTATACTTAATAAAGCAAAAAGTAAAACCATAATATAATCGCTCCAAAAAAAGAAAAACTATGAAAAAAGAAAATTCCAAACTATTTTTGTTGCTATTTTTAGGTGCTCTCTCTGCCTTTGGACCATTTGTTACAGATCTTTATTTGCCAGCACTTCCGGCTATTACCGAGTGGTTTAAAACAAGCGTCACAGCTACGCAATTAACGATCACGACATCAATGGCAGGCTTAGCCATAGGTCAGCTCATAGTTGGTCCAATAAGTGATAAATTTGGCCGAAAACTGCCACTTATCATCTCGCTCATCGTCTATACGATAAGCACTATTTTTATATTTTTTGCACAAAATATCCAGTTTTTTATCTTTATGAGAATTATTCAAGGGCTTGCGAGTGCTGGTAGTTTGGTTATTTCAAGGGCTGTTGTGAGCGACCTTTATAAGGGCCATGAAATGACTAAATTTTTTAGTCTTATGATGGTTGTAAATGGCCTTGCTCCGATACTTTCACCAATTGGCGGTAGTTTTCTACTTAAATTTACTGACTGGCGCGGCATCTTTATGGCGCTAACCATCATTGGTATTTTGCTATTTATTGCAAATTTTTACTTCAAAGAGAGCCTAAGCCCTGCAAACCGACTAAAGTTACCATTGCTTCAGACTTATGGCGTCTTTGGCAAAATTTTAAGAAAGAAAAAATTTATGCTTTTTGTAAGCATTCAGACATTTGCGATGGGTGCGATGTTTGCTTATATAGCGTCATCTTCGTTTATATTTCAAGAATTTTATTCTTTAAGTCCAGTAAGCTATAGCTTTTGCTTTGCTTCAAATGGTTTGGGGCTTATTATAGGAGCAAGGCTTGCTAGTCTTTTAAATGAGAGAAAAGCGCTCAAAACCGGGCTTTTTGGTACCTTGTTTGCTAGCATTTTTATTGCTTTCATGCTTTGTTTTAAATTTGAAGTGATCGGCGTCATTATCGCATTTTTCTTATTGCTTCTTTTTACAGGATTTGTCTTGCCAACTGCTTCATCGCTAGCCATGAATGAAGGCAGAGAATACGCAGGCTCAGCCTCAGCGATACTTGGATTTTGCCCATTTTTCTTAGGCGGCGTAGTCTCTCCGCTAGTTGGGCTTGGTGATATATTTTATTCGACTTCTATTGTTATTTTAGCCTGCACATTACTTGCTTTGATATCTTTTTTAAGGTTAAAAAGAGTTGCGTAAAATTTATCTTATTTCAAATACAAAAATGACTGATGAGAGCGTTGTAAATTTAAGCGTAAGCAAGATCGAGTTTTTGAAATTTGAACTAAATTTAAGTGACTATGACGTGCTGGTAGCTACTTCTAAAAATGCTTTTAATGCATTAAAATTTAATGGCATTTCGCCTATAAATTTGCCAGTCTTTGCCATCGCAAATAGTTGTGCGTCGGCTGCAAGAGAGTTTGGATTTGGCGAAATTTATACCGGAAAGAATGCTCACGGAGATGACTTTGCAAGAGAAATTTTGCCACTTTTAAAAGGTAAAAAGGTTATTTATCTAAAAGGTAAAGATAGTGCTTCAAATTTCTTAGAAATTTTACAAGATGGTGGCGTAAATATAAAAGCGGTCATCGCCTATGAAAATGTCTTAAATCCTTGTAAAATGGAGCTAAAACCGCCAAAAAATAGTATCTTGATCTTCGCTTCTCCACTAAATGTCAAAAATTTTCTTAGTAATTTTGGCTGGGATGAGAGCTATCAAGCGATAAGCATTGGGAAGGTCACTGCAAAAGAGCTAAAATTTACCGAGCCAATAGTGAGCCAAAGTCAAGATATAAACGCCTGTATCGCGCTTGCCAAAACATTACTTTAAGCAAAGAATTTATATAATTTTATTGCCTGAGTGAAGCGAGTCAGCATTTTACGGGGTCCAACACTTTTTTGTTAGCGAAAAGGTATGGGTGCCTTGTGATGTGGCTTCGTTTGAGTCTGAAAAGGCGAGAAGTTGCAACCGTTTGGTATCCATCTATTTGCAAGATTGGCTTTGTTTATGGGCCACTCTTCTATGCGACGCCCACTCGGGTTTTTAAATTTACGGAGATGAAATGAATATTCTAATAATAGGAAGTGGCGGCCGCGAATACGCCATTGCTCTAAAACTAAAAAAAGAAAAAAATATAAATTTATACTTTGCGCCGGGAAATGGTGCGACCTCACGCCTTGGCGAGAATTTAAAGATAAAAGACTTTTATGAGCTTGCAAAATTTGCTAAACAAAATGATATTACCCTGACTATCGTAGGCCCTGAAACACCGCTTAGTGAAGGTGTGGTGGATATCTTTAAAAAAGAGGGTTTGCTTATATTTGGACCAAGCAAGGCAGCTGCTAGACTTGAAGCTAGCAAAGCCTATATGAAGGATTTTTTAGCTAGAAATAACATAAAAACTGCAAGATATTTAAACACAGATGATAAAGAAAAAGCATTTAAATTTATTGATACCTTAAGCGCGCCGATGGTCGTAAAGGCCGATGGTCTTTGTGCCGGAAAAGGCGTTATAATCGCAAATTCTAAAGAGGATGCCAAAGAGGCAGTTAGTGACATGCTAAGCGGAGCTAGCTTTGGTGATGCTGGTAAATTTGTTGTCGTTGAAGAGTTTTTGGATGGCTTTGAGCTGAGCTTTTTTGCTATTTGTGACGGCGAAAATTTTGTAAGTTTGCCAGTGGCACAAGACCACAAAAGATTACTTGATAATGATGAAGGTCCAAATACTGGTGGCATGGGCGCTTACGCTCCAAGTCCGCTTGCTTCAAAAGAGCTGATAAAAAGGGTTGAAGAAGAGGTTGTAAAGCCAACTCTAAAAGGGATGAAAAACGAGGGCAGTCCGTTTTGTGGAGTACTTTTTGTGGGACTGATGATCGTGAAAAATGAGCCTTATGTACTTGAGTTTAACGTAAGATTTGGCGATCCTGAATGCGAGGTCTTGATGCCGTTAATTGACGGAAATCTAAGCGAAATTTTACTAAATGCTGCAAAGGGCGAGCTAAAGCCTATTAGTTTAAAAGATGAATTTGCGGTTGGTGTCGTAATGGCTAGTAAGGACTATCCGTATAAAAGCAGCCCAAAAGCTAAAATTTCAGTTTTAAATGATGTAAAAGATGCTCACATCGCTTATGCTGGTGTTAGTGAGCAAGATGGAGAAATTTATGCAGATGGTGGCAGAGTATTAGTCTGCGTGGCTACTGCGAAGAGCGTAAAAGAAGCACGTGATAGAGCTTATGAGCTTTGTGAAAATGTAAAATTTGATGGAGCGCACTATAGAAAAGATATTGCCTGGCAGGCATTAAAATGAGTATGCAGATAGTTGAAAAGCTTGAAAAAGAAGAAATTTCGTTAGCGCCATTTTCAAAAAGAGTGCTAGCTTACTCAATTGATGAATGTATTGTTTCTTTTTTGTTTTTGATCATTTACTGGGATGCCTTTTTGTCGGTTATGAGCTATGATGAAGCCAGAAATTTGACTTTAAATTTTTTTTGGCAAATAGTCGCACTAAAGATTATTTATCATGCATTTTTTGTTTGGTATTATGGTGCGAGTCTTGGACAAATGATAACAAAGACGATGTGCATTAATGTAGAAATTTTAGATAGACCAAATTTTATTTCAAGCCTAGTAAGGGCGATTTTTAGGTTGGTTAGTGAAGCTTGTTTTTATCTTGGTTTTGCATGGGCATTTGCAAATCCAGCTAGGCAGACTTGGCAAGACAAAATAGCAAAAACAGTGGTGATAAATGCGTAAAATTTTATTTTTAGTTCCGGTTTGTATTTTAAATCTAAGTGCAGCTGTGCAAGATGTGCAGCTTTTGGCCGATGATGTAAAGCAAGATAAAGGCATCGTCATGGCTAATAAAAACGTCGTTGTATATTCACAAGATTATCTTGTGACAGCTGATTGTGCAGTTTATGATCAAAATAATTCGATTATCGAGCTCTTTGGAAATGTCAATATGATGAAGGGCAAAAGTGAAGTCTCTCGCTCAAACTATGCAAAGCTAAATTTAAAAAATAATGACACTGCTTTTGAATCGCTTTTTATGATGAATAAAGACATGGAAGTATGGATGAGAAGCGATGAAAGTAGCTCCGATAGCGAGTACTATAGAGTTAAAAAAGCGATGGTTTCAAGCTGTAATGTCCAAGATCCTGACTGGAGTATCACTTCAAGCTCAGCTATGCTAAATAAACAAAGCAAATTTTTACATCTTTTTAACCCAGTCTTTCGTATAGCTAATGTGCCGGTTTTTTACCTACCATATTTTGGTTTTTCAACAGATACCACAAGAAGAACAGGTCTTTTGCCGCCTGAGCTTGGATACGGAAAATCTGAAGGTTTTTATTACAAGCAGCCGATTTATTTTGCACCTTATAATGAGTGGGACTTCGAGATTGATCCGCAGATAAGAACAAACAGAGGCGTTGGAATTTATGGTGCGTTTAGATTTACTGAGTCGCCTGATTCAAGGGGCGAAATCAGCTTTGGCTCATTTACTGATAAAAACAGCTACCAAGCCAAGCAAAAAGGAGAGACTTCAAATAAAGCTGAACTAAAAAATAAAAAACATAAAGGCATCGGACTAAAATACGAAAGAGATAAGCTTATAAGATACCTTAGCGAAGCGGATTTGCAAGAGGGAATTTGGATAGACGCAACAAAGCTAAATGATATAGATTATTTAAATTTAAAAGGCAGAGATGATGATTATGATTCGCTTGTAACTTCTAAATTTAACTACTTCATCGCAAATGACGATCATTATTTTGGTGCTTATGCAAAATACTACATAGACACTGAAAAGATTGGCTCAAAAAATGAGAACAAAGACACGCTTCAAGAGCTCCCATCGCTTCAGTATCATAAATTTACAGATGATATTGTTTTGCCAAATATCTTATATTCACTTGATCTTCAGTCACATAGATATGATAGAAAAATAGGCGTTAGAGCGACTCAGTATGAATTTACACTTCCAGCTTCAGTGCATGTACCACTACTTGATGATAGCTTAACGTTTTCGTTTTACGAGTATTTATACGCTTCAAGAATAAATTACGAGAATAAGATAAATTCATTTGATGATAAAAGAGAAGATAAGCATACAAATTTTGTAAATAATTACCATAAATTTACCCTTCACACTGATCTTGCAAAAGCGTATGAGAGCTTTTATCACACTCTAAATTTTGGAGCTGAATACCTACTGCCAGGCTATAGAAAAGGAAATTTAGATGATGAGTTTATCTATGATAAAAATCTAAATGAGTATGAAAATTTCTTGACTCAAGAGCAGAGTAAGGAAGAAATTTCTGGTTATCTGACTCAGTATTTCTTTAACTCTAATGGTAGAAAGATTATAAAACATAGTATTTCTCAAGGATATTACACAAAAGAAGATGAATATTCGAATTTAAAAAATGCTATCTATCTATATCCATTTGAAAATTTAAGCCTTTATAATAAGCTTGAATATTCACACAAGAGCAAAGAGCTTAAAAAGGTACAAAGCGGATTTTCATACACGAATGATCTATTTTGGCTAAATATGCTTCATACTATGAAGAAAAATGATAGCAAAATAAAAAATAGTGCGACAAAAGATAGTTATTTTACAAGTGGTCTTGGAGTAAAATTACCTCATCAGTATAGTCTTATTGGCGGCTGGCAATATGATATTGAGCGAAGTTACACAAAAAGCTGGAGAATTGGTGTGCTTCATCAAAGAAAATGCTGGAATTACGGGATAATTTATCAACAAGATGTCGAGCCAACAACAACAATAAACGGCTCAGCATCAACTAGAAAAAATGGTATTTATTTCACGATAAATTTCTATCCAATGGGCGGTTTGCACTATGACTTTTCACAAAGTAGTACAAAATCGAGTGCCAACTAAATGATAACGGCTAAATTTAAGGATCAATTAGAGGCAGCTAGCAAGCTAATTGAAATTTTGCCAAAAAAAGAGCTCGTAGATAAAAAGACGATAGTTGTTTGTATGTCGCTTGAGTCAGTTATACTCACAGATGCGGTTTGTAGAAGTTTAAATTTAAGCTACGAGATGCTCTTTAGCGAGCCAATACCTGCGCCAAATAATAGCGAATGCGACGTTGCAATAGTTAGCGAGACAGAAGATATAGTATTAAATGATAAACTTATAAAGGCTTTTAATATAAGCTATGACTATATTTACGGCGAAGCACATAGAAAATATGAAGAGAAAATTTTAAAAAACGTTTATAAATACCGAAAAGGAAATTTGATAGGAGAGCTAAAAGATAAAAATATTTTACTAATCGATGAGGGGTGCGAGACTGGTATGACGGCACTCATTTGCATAAAGACGTTGCTTGATGTGAAGGTAAAATCCATCTCATACGCAACGCCAGTGATTGCTACTGATGTCTTTACAAATTTAAATGATATGGTCGATGAAATTTACACGATAAACAAGATCGTTGATTTTATCGATGTGGATTCGTATTACGAGAAAAAGATCGAAGCTACGAGTGAGCGTATCATGTCAATATTAGAAGAGAGCCCTTATTATTTGCCGTTACAAAAACAACAAGGAGATAAAAATAATGCAATATAGTATAGAAGTCAATAATCAGGTTGAAATTTTTGACCTTAATAAAGTAGCAAAACAAGCTAGCGGAGCGGTACTTTTAAGGGTGAAAAATACCGTAGTTTTAGCAACTGTTGCAAGAGAGGACACACAAGTTGAGGAGGATTTTTTACCTCTAACGGTGCAGTACATCGAAAAAGCTTACGCCGCTGGTAAAATTCCAGGTGGTTACGTTAAGCGCGAGACAAAGCCAGGCGACTTTGAAACGCTAACAGCTCGCATCATCGATAGATCTCTTAGACCACTCTTTCCAAAAGGTTACGCATATCCAACTCAAATCGTTGTAATGGTGCTTTCAGCTGATCCTGAGGTTGATTTGCAAGTTGTAAGTCTAAATGCAGCCTCAGTTGCACTCTATCTTAGCGACATCCCAGTAAATCGCCCAGTATGTGGTGTAAGAGTTGGCTATATAGATGATAAATTTGTGATCAACCCAAGCAACTCTGAACTAAAACAAAGTGCGATCGATCTATACGTGGCTGGCACAAAAGATGAGCTTTTGATGATCGAGATGAAAAGCTTGCCTCAACAAATTACACAGCTCATTCCGATGGTTGCGATTGAGCCGATGATAGATCCGAGCCTAAGTGATAGCATGGCTCAAAAACAGCTAATGAATGAATTTAGCGAAGATATGATGGTTGAAGCGATTGATTTTGCTGGTAAGGCGATACTAAGAGCTAGCAGTGCTTACGAAGAAGCTTTCAAAGAGCATAAGAAAGAGGACGCTGCGCTTGAGCTAAAACCTGAGATAGAAAATGAAAATATCGCTATTTATATCGATAAATTTTATAAAGCCGAAGTCAAAAACGCGATCAATCAAATGGCAAAAAGCGAGCGCGCTAGCGAGCTTAGCAAGATCGCAAAACAAATTTCAAGTGATGAGGTCGCTCAAAAAGAGGGCTGGGACGAGTCTGTCATCACAAATGTCCTTGGCAAATATAAAAAGAAAATCGTTAGAGAGCAGATCATAAACGAGGGTGTTAGAGCTGATGGACGTGGTCTTGAAGAGGTTAGGCCTATTAGTATCGAAACAAATGTGCTTCCAAATGCACATGGCTCATGCCTCTTTACAAGAGGACAGACACAAGCCCTAGTTGTCACTACTCTTGGCACTGACAGTGACGCTCAAATGTATGACATCCTTACTGAAAAAGTACCTTTTGTAGAGAAATTTATGTTTAACTACAACTTTCCAGGCTTTAGCGTAGGTGAGGCAAGTCCACTAAAAGCTCCTGGTAGACGCGAGCTTGGACATGGAAATTTAGCCAAACGTGCCCTTGCTCCAAGTATCGATCTAGCTTCTCCATATACGATAAGAGTCGTTTCAGAAATTTTAGAAAGCAATGGCTCAAGCTCGATGGCTAGCGTTTGTGGTGGCTCGCTCGCACTTAGAGCAGCTGGCGTAAATACTTTAAAACTTGTCGCAGGTGTCGCTATGGGATTAATATTTGAAGGCGATAAACACGCAGTGCTAACAGATATCATGGGGCTTGAAGATCATGACGGCGATATGGACTTTAAAGTAGCAGGTACAAGTGATGGCATCACGGCACTTCAGATGGACATTAAGCTTGGTGGCATTAGTTTAGAAGTGCTAAAAGAGGCACTTTATCAAGCAAAACGTGGTAGAGAGCATATCTTGTCTTTGATGGCAGAAGCGGATAAAAATATAGAAATAAATGAAGATGTGCTTCCAAAGCTTGAATTATTTAGTGTCGATCCAAGCAAGATCGTAGACATCATCGGACAAGCTGGCAAGACTATAAAAGAGATTATTGAGAAATTTGAAGTTTCAATCGATCTTGATAGAGAAAAAGGTGAAGTTAAAATCGCAGGTGGAGCAAAGAAAAATGTTGATGCTGCAAAAGACTACATCATCTCTATCACTTCAAAAGACAATGGACGTTCATTTGGCAAAAAGCCGTTTAAACACGACAAAGAGCGTTCAAAACCAAATTTTAATATCGGTGATGAGTTTTTGGGAACTGTAAAGAGTGTAGTTGATTTTGGTGTGTTTATCGAGCTAAAAGATGGCATTGATGGCTTGCTTCATATCTCAAAGATAAAAACTCCATTAAATGTAGGTGATCAGGTCAAAGTATGTGTGAGCGAGCAAAAAGGAAATAAAATTTCGCTCTCTTTAGTCGAATAAATTTTAAAGGACAGATGATGAAATACAAAAAGTTGCTTTTTCCAATAGGAGCTGGAGATGATATCGAGCCAAGAATTTATGGTGCCCTAAAGGTTGCTCAGTGGTTTAACACACATATGGAAATTATGACTTGCCAGCTCGACCCAAGCGTAGTTTATAATATGAAAATGACGCTTCGTGGAGGAGTGCTTTTTGAGGAATTTCTAAAATCAGCTAAATCTGAACTAGCTGTCGAGCATGAAGAGAATGAGAAAATTTTCAATAAAATTTGTGCTGAGCTTGGCATAAAAGTAACTAGTGAAATCATTGAAGATGTTTGCACTGCAAATTTTACGATTCACAGTGGCAAAAGAAGCGCGATAGTGGAGCAAGAGAGTAAATTTTGCGATCTAGTGGTGGCTGCTGTGCCACTTGATGGAAAGATCACTGGAACATTTGAGTCAGCTGTTTTAAAAAGTGGTAAAAATGCGATTGTAATCCCTAGAAAAATGCGTGAGTTTAAAGCTGATAATATCCTTGTTAGCTGGACTGGTACGACGCAAAGCTCAAGGGCATTAACAGGCTCGATAGATCTTTTAAAAAAGGCGAAAAAGGTTCAGTGCATTACCTCAAAAGCAAGCCTTGGCGATAATGCTGAACTAAATCTTAAAAAGCTTGAAGAGTACTTCAAAATTCATGGCATATCAGCCACTTTTGAAGTGATTGCTACCACGATGATACCTGGTGAAGCGCTTTTAAAAGCAGCTATTGATAGAAATGCTGATCTAATCGTTGCTAGCAGATATGGTGAAAATGGTCTTATGGAAATGGTGCTTGGTGGCACTTCGAGATTTTTCTTAGAACACACAAATATCCCAGTTTATCTATAATGGATTGCGGCTTAGTCCGCGATCTAATTCTTTTCACTTTATAGATTTTAAAATTCCATTCACTCGCAATAATTGACTACTAAATTTTGGCTTCACTGACCGCTTAACTCAAATTTTAGAGCTGAAATTACTCGTTTAAAATTTACAAGACCTTAATGGTATAGTGCGTCAGATGGCAGCGCGCTTCGTTCTTAGCCACAAACTACAAATTCTATAAATTTTAAAGCTCCCATTAAGTTTTCATCAAGCACCTTATTAGCCAAAATTTTGTAAAATCCACTCATTAAAAAAGGATAAAAAATGAGTGAAAATTCTAGCTTTACGCACCTACATTTACACACTGAATACTCCCTACTTGACGGAGCGAACAAGATAAAAGAGCTAGCTCACGTACTTCATGATAGAGGCGACACAGCAGCGGCGATTACTGATCACGGCAATATGTTTGGAGCGATAGATTTTTACAAAGCGATGAAAAAAGAGGGGATAAAGCCACTAATTGGCATCGAAGCTTACGTGCATAACGGCGAGCAGCTTGATGATAAGAGCACCAAGCAGCGTTTTCACCTCATACTAATCGCCAAAAACGAGACTGGCTATAAAAATTTAATGTATCTTAGCTCCATGAGCTACATCGAGGGCTTTTACTACTATCCTCGTATAAATAAAAAAATTTTAAAAGAGCACAGCGAGGGCTTGGTTTGTAGCTCAGCGTGCTTGCAGGGCGAGGTGAGCTGGCATCTAAATTTAAGCGATCGCAATGTGAAATTTGGTGCAAAGGGCTA
The DNA here is from genome assembly GCF_902460545.1 of Campylobacter concisus. Lineage (GTDB taxonomy): Bacteria > Campylobacterota > Campylobacteria > Campylobacterales > Campylobacteraceae > Campylobacter_A > Campylobacter_A concisus_AE. The sequence goes on along the minus strand of NZ_CABPUE010000011.1, from coordinate 124,805 downwards.
CGAGAGAGCAAAAGAGGTCGCACTTGAATATAAAGAAATTTTTGGAGATGACTTCTATCTTGAGATCATGCGTCACGGTATCGGCGATCAAAAACGCATTGATGATGATATTTTACGCATCGCCAAAGAGACTGGCATAAAGGTTATCGCTACAAACGATACTCACTACACTTTTAAAGAGCGAGCCGACGCGCATGAGGTTTTTATGTGTATCGCAATGAACAAAACTTTAGATGATCCAAACCGACTTCGCCACAGCGTTCATGAGTTTTTTGTAAAAAGCAAAGAGCAGATGAGTGAGCTATTTTTAGATATCCCTGAAGTGATAGAAAATACCCAAGAGATCGTGGATAAGTGCAACCTTGAGATCAAGCTTGGCAACCCAACTCCACCAAATTTTAAATTTACTCTTGAATATGCCAAAGAGAGAAATTTAACACTTCCAGAGCCTGAAAATAGATATAGCTTTAAAAATGATGCTGTATTTTTTGAATATGAATGTAGAAAAGGTCTTGATGAGAGACTAAAATTTGTCCCTGAAAATTTACATGACGAATACAAAAAGCGTCTTGAGATAGAGATTGGTATCATAAATAAAATGAATTTCCCAGGCTATATGATGATCGTTTGGGACTTCATAAATGAGGCCAAAAGTAGAGGTGTGCCAGTTGGTCCAGGACGTGGTTCTGCGGCTGGTAGCTTGGTCGCTTACTCGCTAAAGATCACTGACCTTGATCCAATCCCATACAACCTACTTTTTGAGAGATTTCTAAACCCAGAGCGTGTTAGTATGCCAGATATCGACGTGGATTTTTGTCAAAGTAGGCGTGGCGAGATAATTGACTATGTTACGCAAAAATATGGAAAATTTAACGTTGCTGGCGTTATTACATTTGGTAAATTGCTTGCAAAAGGTGTCATTAGAGATGTTGCTAGGGTTTGTGATATGCCTTACGCCGAAGCCGATGCGATGGCAAAGCTAATACCTGATGAACTTGGTATTACGCTAAAAGATGCTTATGAAAAAGAGCCAAAGATAGCTGAGCTCATCAGCCAAAATCCAAAGGCAGCTAAAATTTGGAAATTTGCACTTGATCTTGAGGGACTAAACAGAAACGCTGGTCAGCACGCAGCAGGTGTCGTTATCTCAAATGAGGAGCTGTGGAACAAAACCCCGCTATTTCGTCAGCCAAACAGCCCAGAAGATCGCTATGTTACGCAGTATAGCCTTAAATATCTTGAGGATGTGGATTTAATTAAATTCGACTTTCTTGGACTAAAAACGCTAACGGTTATCGATAATGCCATAAAGCTGGTAAAACAACGAACTGGCAAGGATATCATTTGGGAGCAGATCGATAAAAACGATTCTAATGTTTATAAAATGATACAAAGCGGCCAAGCGATAGGAATTTTCCAAATCGAGGGCGAGGGTATGAGAAAGCTAGGAACTAGTTTGCGTCCAGACTGCTTTGAGGATATCGTCGCGATGCTAGCGCTCTACCGCCCGGGACCGATGGAAAGTGGTATGCTTGATGACTTTGTCAAAAGAAAACATGGCGAGGCAGAGATAACCTACTCATTTAAAGAGCTTGAGCCGATCCTTGCGCCAACATACGGCGTCATCGTCTATCAAGAGCAAGTTATGCAAATCGTTCAAGCTATAGGCGGCTTTAGCCTTGGTGGGGCGGACCTTGTACGCCGTGCGATGGGTAAAAAGATCAAAGAAGAGATGGACAGACTAAAGGGTGAGTTTGTAAAAGGTGCTGAGGCAAAAGGGCTAAATGGGCAAAAAGCAGACGATCTTTTCGAGCTAATTGTAAAATTTGCAGGATATGGCTTTAATAAATCTCACTCCGCCGCCTACGCCTACGTCACATTTCAGACGGCTTATCTTAAGGCCTATTACCCGGCTGAATTTATGGCGGCACTTCTTACAAGTGAAGAGAGCAACGTCGATAAGATCGTTCGCTATATCGATGAGATAAAACGCATAAATATAGATACTTTGCCACCATCTATCAACAAATCAACTAAAGAATTTAGCGTCGTTAAAAATGGCGATCATGACGGCATTATCTTTGGGCTTGGTGCGATTAAAGGCGTTGGCGGAGCGGCTATTGAAAACATTATCACTGAGCGTGAAGCAAATGGCGAATTTAAGAGTATGGACGACTTTGTCTCAAGGATCGATCCATTTAAAGTGAATAAAAAGGTCTTTGAAAGCCTTATAAAAGCTGGCTGCTTTGATGAGTTTGGTTTTAGTCGCAAGATGCTTATGCAAAATGTAGAAAATATCATAGAAGCTTGCAAAAGTGCTGCTCAGATCCGTAAAAATGCTGTTGAGAGCTTATTTGGCGAAGATGAGAGCATGAATGATGTGAAGATAAATTTTGTCACGATAAATGACGAATTTGATATCAAGCAAATTTTAAAATTTGAGCAAGAGAGCGTTGGTATCTACCTCTCAGGCCACCCGCTCGATGATTATAAAGACGAGATCAACAAGATAAAATACACTCTAAGCTCAGAATTTGAGAGCTTGCCACAAAGTGCAGAAATTTTAGTCGTTGGCAAGATCGAAGACTTTAGCACAAGGATAACCAAAAGTGGCAAGAAAATGGGCACTATAAACGTGCTTGATTTTCATGGAAATATCGAGATCGCAGTCTTTGAAAGAGAGCTTGGCAACATCGAAGATATAGTAAAAGATGAAGCAAAACGTGACCTGCCTTATGCTTTTAGGATAAATATCACAAAAGATGATCAATTTGTAAGGACAAATTTAAACGAGGTTTATAGCCTAGAAGATGCACAAAATTTAGACTTTAAGACAAGAAAACTAAAACAAAACTCTAAATTTTCTAAAAATGAAGAAGCTAGCGCCCCTCAAAGAGTAAGAGAATATGCTGAGCTAGAGGTGCTTTTATGCCTTAGTGAGCTTAGCAAAGATAAGATAACTAGCCTTTATAATCTTGGCTATAACGAACATATAAAAAGTGGCACAAACAACGATAAGCGTCTTGTTATTAAGATAAAAAATGAAAATACGGCTCAAATTTTTGTCTATAAGACAAAATTTGTTGTAAATGACAGCTTTAAAGAAAAAGCACTTCAAGCAATAGCTTGCTAAGACCTCGGTGAAGCGATGTTTTTAGATAAGCTTGGCGTAGATAAAAGTAACTGGAGCGAGCTTTTTAGCGCATGTGTTGGCAAAGCGACATTACTTCAAAAACGTGCATTTAAGCTACTTGTTGAAGGTAACAACTGGCAGGTCGATTTTGATAGCGGTAAAATTTACTTTGATGAGCGTGAGTTTGATATGCAGTTTATCGGCTCCGAGAGCTTCTCGTCAAATACGTGGCTTTGGGGTTATGAAAATATAAATGGCTTTGATGAGCGGTTGCTCGGGCTTGCAAATAAAGCACGTGAGTTTGGCGAAAAATTTGGACTTAGTGCATTTAGCAGGCCACAATTTGAGCTAGATGAAAATTTAAATGGTCACACGATTAGTATGATCCTTTGCACCGCTTTTGATGAGCAAAATTATTATAGGATAGAGTACGATGGTGGTGCGGCATACGTAGCGTTTAGATCAGATGCTGTCTTTGAAGAGCCAGTGCTAGCAAATGAGCTTTTGAGCGTAGTAAATGAGTGTTTAAGCACTTACGATCTAGATCACAAAATCCTTGTCAAAGGACTTTTGCTAAGCTGTGATATGAAATTTAGCGAAAGTCCTAATGAGATCGTAGCGAATAAAAACGAGCTTAGCTTTAAATTTGACGAGCTAAATAGGCTCATAAATATTTCAAGCAAGCTTTAAAATTTAATACTCTTTACCACATCAGCACCAAGTGCTAGCTTCATATGAAGAGAAAACATCTCGTGGTAAAAGTCGCCATTGTGTCCTGGTATGTCATATGTTTGCGTAAGATCAAACGGTACGATAACTCTTGATTTTTTATTGTATTCATTGGCTCGTAGCTTAAGATAACTAACGCACTGATAAACGCACATATCAGTGCAATCCCCAGTGACTATAAAGGTGTCTAGCTCCGGATGCTCTTCTAAAAATTTCTCAAATTCTTTATTAAACGCAATGCTTAAAGAGTTTTTATAAAATGCTTTGATCTCTTTAAAAAAGCTTAGATTTTCTATCTCTTTTACAGTTTTTATCTCATTTGTATCAAGCACTGCGTGAGGTAAAAAGGTCTCAAATTCTTTTGAATCACTGGTGTGCCTATCTTCTATAAGAATAAAATTTCTAAAGCCAAAATCTCTCCACGCTCTATCAAAAAGTGTCGCGATCCCTTTTGATAAGGCGGCTACTCTTTGACTAGCGAGCGCACCACTTCCAGCAAAAGCCTCTATCATATCGATACAGATAAATGCAACGTTTTTTGCTCCATCGTTTGAAATTTCTCTCAAATCAAGCGTTTGAAGAGATTTTTTAAAAGCCTCAAGTTCGTTTTGTATGTTCATTCTTACTCCTTTATTGGTAAATTTATGCAAAATGTTTTTGGATTTAGTGTGATCTCGATACTACCTTTGTGAGCCTCTATGATCTGCAAGCAAAGGTGCAGTCCAAGGCCGTTTCCTTTTAGCTTGCTACTTTTAAACGGCTCAAAAACTATGGCTTTATCTTTGATAGGTTCGCCACTATCATAAATGATAAATTTATGTTCACTTGGTGTTTTTTCATAGCTTAAAATGATCTCTCCTTCATCATCATCGCTCTCTTCGATGGCATCAATGGCGTTAAATAAAATATTTTGAAAGACGATGGTTAGTAGATCAAGGTCGCCCATATATTTGCCATCTGGAAATTCTAGGCTAAATTTAATATCCTTTGAATAGTCGTAAAAATTTATAGCCTCTTCGCACTCTTTTTTAAGCTGCGAAAAGTCAAAAATTTGCGTATTTATATTAAGACCTTTTGTAAAAAGTAGTGTGGCTTTGATTATACGTTCGACTCGCCATGTAGCTTTTTGTATTTGATTTACGATAGGCTGTATGCGCTCATCGGCTCTTTTAAGTAGTGTTGATGCTAAAAGCGAGATAGAGCCTACTGGATTTCTGATCTCGTGGGCTAGGTGAGCTGCTACTTGGCCCATGGAGGCAAGACGCTCGGTGCGTTTTTCTACTGTTATGTTTGTTGCAGAGATTATTAGTTTATTGTCTTTAGAGCTTGTTTTAAAAAGATAAATTTGCCCATCTACATTTATCTCGCCCTCTTTTTTTGGTATCTCTTTAAAAATTTTACCAAGTCTTACTGCCTCTGAGTTTTGTAAAAAAATCTCATCATTTTCATCTAACACCCAGATAGCATTTGGCAGAATTTCCACAATATCTTTAATGAAATTTTGCAAGTTTGCATAAGATGATGTTAAATTTTTATATTCGTTTTCTATCAGATAAGTCTGCTCTATCAGGCTTTTTAAGCCAGCTTGGATATCGTGTTCGTTCATTTTAAAAGTTCCTCAAAATCGCTAATTTCATAAAGCCTTAGCCTTTCATCCTTTAGATTTCTTAGCTCGCTACTAAATCCACTCTTTGAAAAAAGAGCAATAATATCTGGCTTGATATTTAGTTTTTCGCATTTTTTTAATAGTAAATTTAGCACGTTTTTACAAACCTTTCTCTCTTTGTACTTTGCCTCGCCGACTATGATCTTGCCGCCTATATTTAATAGCATATCAAGCTCTATATTCCTGCTCCAAAAGCTACTTAAAAATATGCCATTAATCAGAAATTTTTTTGCCATGAGTTCACCGCATAAAATTTCAAATCCAAGGCTTGCATATTCGTCAAATTCATTTTTTATAATGGCTAAAATTTCATCATTTTTACCAGCTTTTAGCAAGCTTAAATTTGGCTCTATAAATCTAAACCAAAACCTTGAAAAATGGCTATTAAAATGTATTTTATCCTCAATTTTATAGCCTCTTTCTTCTTTTTTTAGCATTTGGTTTTTTGATCTTTTTGGTAAAACTTCTCTACTTTTTTCTAGCAGTAAAAAATTCTTTTCAAAAAGCTTTGCATAGACTTTGCTAGCTAGGCTTTGAGGTAAAATTTTATTTACATTAAATTTTTTTCTATCGCTTCGTGCGAGTTTTATGAGGGCAGATTTTATAGCATCGTTTGTATCGGATTCGAAGTAAAATTTTGGCATCAAGGCTAAGAAGTTATTTAAAATTTCAGCCTCGATTGCTTCAAAAACATCATAATATGAGTGCTTTAAATCAAACTCATCAAAGACGAGATGAAATTTAATAAGTTCATTTATATCAAGGTGTTTCATTAGCTCAAATGTTGATTTTAAAGCTTTTATATCGGCTCCTTTATTTGTGCATTGTAGTATATTTTAGCTAAAGTAATCTATAATGCTAAGCAAAAAACAAGGGTTGTGATTTGGTAAATTTAGAGCATATTAGAGAAAATATAATTTTAAAAAATGGCATTTATTATTTTGACTTTACAGCTTCAGGACTAGCTTATAAACCTATCGAAGATGAGATGGCAAAAATACTCCAAACATACGCAAATACGCACTCTATCAGCTCATCAAACGCCTATAAAACCGCTCAAACTTATGAAGATTCAAGACGTGAATTAAAAAGCTTACTAGGACTTGATGATAGTTTTTATCTTTTTGCTTGTGGCAATGGAGCTACCGGCGCGATAAAGAAATTTCAAGAAATTTTAGGAATTTATGCATCGCCAGCGTTAAAAAAAAGATATGCCCTAAAGCCAGATGAAAATTCTCCACTCGTGGTGCTTGGCCCTTATGAGCACCATTCAAATGAGATAAGCTTTAGGCAAGCACTTTGTGAGGTTGAGCGTATCAGACTTGATAAAAATGGAGGGATCGACTTTAATCATTTGGAGCAAATTTTAAGGATAAATGTCGGTCGTGAGATCATCGCAACTTTTAGTGTGGCTTCAAATGTGACTGGGGTTTTGAGCGATTATAGAAAAATTTATACTCTTATAAAATCTTATGGTGGCATTGTGGCATTTGATGCTGCAAGCTTTAGCGCATATGGAAATATTGATTGCGACTATTTCGATGCTCTTTTTTTATCGCCACATAAATTGCTTGGTGGAGTTGGAAGTTGTGGGCTTCTTGCTATAAAAAAGATACTTGCAAACTCAGATGAGCCGACATTTGCTGGTGGTGGAACGGTAAGTTATGTCAGCAAAAACTACGCTATATTTGTAAAAGATAGTGAGCAGCTAGAAGAGGCTGGTACTCCGCCTATTTTAGGACTTATAAGGGCAAATTTGGCTTATAGGCTAAGAAATGAGATAGGATTTGAGGCAATATATGAAAACGAAAGCGAGCTTGGAGAGTATTTGGAAAAAAGACTAGCAGAAATTCCTGAGCTTACGTGCTATCATCCAAATAACATAAAGCGTTTGCCGATCTTTTCTTTTAATGTGGCCGGCGTTTCGCCTTATGAACTAGCTAAAGTTTTAAGCAAAGAATATGGCATTCAAACGCGTGCAGGATGTTCTTGTGCTGGGCCATATGGACATGATCTGCTTCATTTAAAAGAAGATGCACTATTTACCCATAAGCCAGGCTGGGTAAGGGCTGGACTCCACTATACGCATACGCTACAAGACGTGGATTATCTAGTAGATGCATTAAAAAATAGCATTAAGAAGTATTCAAGCATTTGGAAGGTCGATGATCCTTTTAGTGTTGATAAAATTTCAGGTTGTATGGGAGATAGATGAAAAATATATTAATCATTGCAGGAAGTGATAGTGTTGGTGGTGCTGGCGTACAGGCTGATATTAAGACATGCGAGGCATTTTCTTGCTACGCAGCGACAGCTATTACGGCTCTTACGGCACAAAATACAAATGGCGTTAGCAATATCTTTGCTACAAATGCTACAAATCTAAATGAACAGATCAAAATGGTAGACGAAGAGCTAAACATAGATGCCATAAAGGTTGGTATGCTTTTTAATAAAGAGCTTATATCTTGCGTTGGTTCTTGGCTTGAAAAATTTCATAAGCAAGGCATTAAAATAGTAATAGACCCAGTTTGCGTAGCAAAATCAGGCTCAAAGCTTCTTGAGGATGACGCGATAGCAAGCTTAAAAGAGCTTTTTAAATTTGCAGACATTATCACGCCAAATATCGATGAAGCCAAAGTTTTGGAGCTTGATAGTAAAAATTTACCTTGCGATATGATCTTAAAGCGAAGCACGGTTGCAGAAATTTGTGAAGATACTCTTTTTAAAAAAAATGGTGACGTGCTTAAATTTAAAGAGCCACTAATAAAACCAGAGATCATTCACGGGGCTGGATGTAGCTTTGCGAGTGCGCTGGCCTGCTTGCTAGCAAATGGACACACTAAAGAAGAAGCCATAAAACTAGCCAAAAAATACATTTTAAATGCTATTAAAAATGCAATTACGACAAAATTTGGCAAACGTCTACTAAATCATAAAGTTGGCATAAGTGATTGAAATTTACGCGATTAGCGATGATGTGTTGATGCCTGAAAATTTAGCCTTGCAATACACTAAAGAAATTTTAGAGTGTGGGGTGAAATTTTTTCAATTTCGCTCTAAAAAAATACCCAAAGATAAGAGGCTAGCTAGTGAAATTTTCAACCTATGCGAAAAATTTGGAGCTAGATTTATCGTAAATGATGATATTTTATTTGCTGCTCATATAGGGGCAAAGTCCGTGCATTTGGGAAAAGATGATGCGAGCATAAAAGAGGCGTTTGAAATTTTAGGAGATGATGCTTACGTGGGAGTTAGCTGCTATGATAGCTTGGAGCTTGCCATTAGGGCAAAACAAAATGGTGCTAGCTATGTGGCTTTTGGAGCGATGTTTAAAAGCCCAACAAAACCAAATGCACCGCTTTGCAAGGCTCAAACTATATCACAAGCAAAAGAAATGGGAATGAATGTATGTGTTATAGGGGGCATAAATTCTTGCAATATTGCAAGTGTTACTAAAGTAAAGCCAGACATGGTCGCCTTAATATCCGCTATCTATAAAGATGGCACGATAAAGAAAAATATAGAAAATTTACAAAGAAATTTATTGCTTTAAAAGATACTTGTTTTGCAAGATTTTTTATAAAAATTTAATTATAATCCCT
>NZ_CABPUE010000011.1:95332-115020 GCF_902460545.1 Campylobacter concisus | reverse complement strand
AGAGTAGATAGTGGTATATGGGAAGATGGGGATGAGGGGGTTGGGGTTGATGTCAATAATAAGATATACGACATATTAATCGAGGGAATAATGGAAAATAGTAAAATGGGAAATGGACTTTTATATTTAAAAGAAAATGATGACATTATACTGTCCATTACAATGGTAGCTGGTGGATTTGGAAGCGGTGCTCCACAAAATGGAGAATATACAGTTGATACATATAGAGACAGAAGAAAAGACAAAGATTATAATCCTGGTATGAATATTCATGGAGTAGGTTTTAGTTTTAACCTAAATCCACAATTTAAAACTGAAAGATCACTTCTAAGAATTCATCCCGATGGTAACAGCAAAGGAACACTTGGTTGTATTGGAGTTACTGGCACCCAAAAAGAGCTTTTGGAGTTTGAAGAAATTATGAAAAATTTATTAAAATACAAAAAGAGCATTCATGCTACTATTAACATAAAAAATAATCCAAATAACTCTAAGCCTCCAAAAAAAATTACAGTAAAGGAATAACATGACACGACATTTTTTAATACTATCTATAATTTTAGGTTTTCTAAATTTAACAGCTAGTGAAAATTTACCGCGCACAACAAGCATAGACAAAATCAAAGTAGGTAAAATTTTACCTACAAGTAATTTATCATCTAAAAAAATCAAATATTTCTTAGATGGCGAAAAGGCAAGCTTCATAAATTTATCAAGAATACAGATAATGACGCTCGATTTTTGTTGTGGCGGTAGCGGTGAGGTCCAAAGGATAAATGTCAAATTTTTTGATAAAAATTTGACTAAAGATTATATAAATTCCAGCAAAATAAAAGATTTTACTACAAATTCTGGTATCAAACTTGGCGACAAACAAGAGCAAATTTTAAAGAAGCTAGGTAAGCCAAACGATCTGCAAGAAGAAAATGCCACCTCTATTGTCACCTACATCACTGAGCAAAATGAAAGCAAACTCTTACAAGAATTTGACATGCCACTCTATTATGAAAAATTCATCTTTTCTAATGGAGTTTTAAAAGAGTATGAATTTGGATTTGAGTACCCGTGATATTCCGCGGATAAGGATATTAATTCCATAGAGTAGCAAAAGATACATTACGACCTAAAAGCGTAGAATTTCTATTCTTCCTCCAAATTTATTTCAGGTAGTTTCTCTTCAGAAAAACTCTTGTCTTTTTTGGCAGCTGACGCAACCTCACTAGCTTTTTTTAAAAGCCCATCAAGCCCTTGTCTTGCCAAACGCTCATTTAGCTGCTCTGGCGTATCTTTTGTGCCGTCAAGATCACTAAAATCATCAAATTCTTCATCGTCTTCTTTTTGGATCTTTATCTCATAATCAAGCTTGCCATTAAGTCTAGCCAGCTCATCACTTATCGCAGTGCAAAAGACCTCAGTGTATCCTCTGTGAGCGCAGTTTTTGGCTAGAAATTCACTCATCACGTTTAGGTGATTTATATAGTCATCTTGCAAGATATTTGCCTGTAAAAGCTCAAATTTTAAAAAGAGCCAGTAAGTATTAAGCACGTCACTTTCGCAGTATTCGTTGATCTTATCAAGCTCGCCTGCATAGTATAGCTCAAGCACCTGATCGCCGTGCACATCGTACTTGCCAGGTAAATTTAAGCTAGCGCAAAGTGTGTCAAGCTTTAGCCCCCTCACACTTCCAAAATCGCTTATAAAATCAAGCAAATCAAGGTGAAATTTAGGCGAATACCTTGCCCTATAGTTTTCCCATTTATTTTTGTTTAGCTCTTTATTTTCGCTCTCATAATACGCTGCTGCATTTAGATTGTAGCGCATCGCACGCACCATTAGCATCGGCAGGTCAAAGCCACGGCCGTTAAAGCTAACAAGCCTTGGGTTATAATCATTTATAAATTTTAAAAATTTAGCGATGATCTCGCGCTCATCCTTGCCCTCCATCGTGCTAACTTTTAAAAATTTGCCGTACTCATCAGCCATAACAGCAGAGATTGCGACTACTCTATGAAACATCACAGGCAAAAACTCACTCCCACTGGCCTCTTTTTGCAGCACCATCGCTTGCACGCTCACATCTTCATCGCTCCCGTCAATGCCGTAAATTTTTCTTATCAAATTTGCATCAGGTATCGTTTCGCAGTCAAAGACACAGATGTAACTTTTCGCCATTTTAGCCCTTTTTTAAGCATTTTTTTTTAAAATCATACCAAAAATTTATATCTAAAGTGATCAATGCAAAACAAAAATCAGCTAAAAATAGCCATCGTCAAGCTCTCCGCTCTTGGGGACATCGTGCACGCAGCTATTGTGCTTCAGTTTATCAAAAAGCACTACCCAAATGCCCATATCACGTGGCTAGTTGATGCTCGTTTTGCAAGCCTTTTAAAAGATCATCCACTTATCGACGAGCTAGTCGTTTTACCGCTTAAACAAAGCTTTAAACAAAGCTACAAGATACTAAAAACGCTTGGTAAATTTGACAAAGTGATCGATCTGCAAGGACTTTTTAAATCAGCTGTTGTAGCAAAAATAATAGGCAAGCAAACTTATGGTTTTAGCAGAGAAAGTGTCAAAGAAAAGATTGCAGCTAGGCTTTATAGGCATAAATTTAAAATTGATTACAACGAAAATATAATCATTAGAAATTTGGCACTTGTGGCTTTTGCTCTAAATTTTAGCTTTGAAGCAAGTGAAATTTTAGGAAAAGCACCTTGCTTTGAAGCAAGTGAAATTTATAAAAATGAAAGTGATAAAAAAAGCGTTTTGATCGCCGCATTTGCAAGCGAAGAGAGTAAAATTTATAATAAATTTAAAGACGTGATTGGGCTGCTTGATGGATGCGAAATTTGCCTTTGCTACGGAAGTGAGAGCGAGAAAGTAAGGGCTGAGGCGATCATCTCAGGCACCTCAGCAAAGCTACTTGAAAAACTTAGTATAAAAGAGATGATAAGCTTCATTGCAAGCTGTGATTTAGTAATTGGCAACGATAGTGGCCTAACACACCTTGCTTGGGCGATGAATAAGCCTTCTATCACGCTTTTTGGCAACCGTCCAAGCCACCGAAATGCCTACGTCACGGATAAAAACTTAGTTATAGATATGGGCAAGCAAATAGACGCCAGAAGTATCGATAAAAACGACTTTTGCATAAGAGAAATTTACCCTGAAACAGTTGCAAATTTCGCAAAAAGGCTGCTAAATGGATAGGCTCTATCTAGCTGGCTTTTATACTTTAAAAATTTTTATATTTTTACTGCCTAGCTCACTTAGAGATTTGCTCGCTAATTTTTTAGCTTTTTCGTATATGAAGCTTAATAAAAAGAGATTTCACGTCGTGATGACAAATTTAGACCTTGCATTTGGCGAGACAAAAACTAAAGAAGAGAAGCTTGAAATCGCCAAAAAATGCTACTATAACTTTGCAAAATACCTTGGTATAAATTTCATCCTAAACCAAAACACAACAAAACAAAAGATACTAGAGCAAGTTGTTTTTAAAAATGAGCACTTTTTACTTGATGCGATGAAGTCTGGCCGGCCTATCATCGTCACAACTGCGCATTTTGGGCAGTGGGAGATATTTGGCCTAGCAGTTGCAGCTCATTTTGGGCCATCTTCAGTGCTTGGCAGAAGGCTTGATAGCAGCGTCATGGATAAAATTTTAAGAGCCAACAGATCGCAGTTTGACGTGGAGCTAATAGACAAAGATGGCGGTGCAAAAGATATCTTAAAAGCGCTAAAAGCTAGGCGAATAGTAGGAATTTTAGTTGATCAAAACACCGCACCAAAAGATGGCATAAAGGTGAAATTTTTTGGCAAAGATGTGCTTCACACGCCAGCAGCAAGCGTGCTAGCGCAAAAGACAAATGCTTTAATCATAAACGCATTTATCTACCAAAAAGGCGAAAATTTAAATGAAATTTGCTTTGAGCAACCTATCGATATAACCACGTTTGACAAAGAAGATGCCGTGCAAAAAGCGACGCAGATACAATGCAGTGCATGCGAAGAGATGGTTAGAGCAAAGCCAGAAGAGTACTTTTGGTTTCACCAAAGGTTTAAGAGATTTTATGAAAATGAGTATAAATGCTAAGCGTCGTAATCCTAACTTGCAATAGCGAAAAATACCTAAAAGAGGTACTTGAAAGCGCTAAATTTGCTGATGAGATCATCGCGGTTGATAGCGGCTCAAAAGATAGCACAAGGCAAATTTGTGATGGCTTTTGCAACGTGAAATTTCACGAGCAAGCTTGGCTTGGATTTGGCGCGCAAAAGCAAAAGGGCGTGGATCTAGCCAAAAACGAGTGGGTATTTGTGCTTGATAGCGATGAGGTGATAACAGACGAACTTAAAAATGAGATCATTAGCACGCTAAAAGAGCCTAAATTTATGGCGTACAACGTTGCTAGGCTAAATTTCTTTTTTGGCAAAGCGATAAAAAATATGGGGCTATATCCAGACTACACAGTGAGGCTTTTTAACAAAAATTTTGCCAAATTTGATGGCAGAGCCGTGCATGAAAAGGTCATTTTAAATGACAGCACACAAAAGCTTGGAGTGCTTAAAAATCACTTCTTACACTATGCATATGAGAGCATCGAGCAGTTTATAGCTAAGCAAAATCGCTACTCAAGTATGGGCGCAAAGAGAAATTTATTTAAGGCGCTTACTAGTCCTGCCTGGACATTTTTTAAGCTTTATGTGCTAAAAGGCGGCTTTAAAGAGGGCTTTGCTGGCTACGTCATAGCCAGACTTTACGCTCAGTACACATTTTGGAAATATATAAAATGAAAATACTTGTAATTAAATTTAGAAACATCGGCGACGTGCTTTTGACTACGCCGCTCATTGAAAATTTGCACCACTACTACCCAGACGCAATCATCGACTTTGCTCTAAATAAAGGGACTGAAGCGATGATAGAAGGAAATCCTTACATAAACAAAATCCACATTTACGATAGACAAAGTGCAAATTCTGGCTTTTTAAAAAAACTAATTACCGAGATAAAATTTATAAAAGCCATCAAAAAAGAGAAGTACGATATGGCGGTGCAAACAACCACGGGAGACCGCGGCATCATCATCTCAAAATATGCAAAGATCAAAAAAATAGTAGGCTTTCTTGGCAAAAATCAATCAATAAATAAACTTCTAAACGTCAAAGCGAAATACTATGAAAATTTTTCACATACGATCGATCATAATCTAAACGCTTTAAGAGCTTTGGGATTTGAACCAGTTAGCAAAAAGGTGAGTGTATTTTCGGACGAGAGCGTGGAGCATCTAAATTTACCAAAATGCTTTATTCATATGCATCTTACAAGCCGCTGGATGTTTAAATGCGCAAACGATGAGAGCATGGCAGAGCTCATCGACTACTGCGAAAATGAGCTTGGTGTAAAGGTCGTGCTAACAAGTGATAATAAAGAAAATGAGCTAGAAAAGCTAGCAAGCGTACTAAAAATTTGCAAGAGTGAGCCCATAAATTTAGGTGGCAAGTTAAATTTGAAACAAACGATCGCCCTATCAAAGCGCTCAAGCCTTTTTATCGGAGTGGATACAGCTATAATGCACATTGCCGCTGCTAATGACGTTCCAGTCATAGCCTTTTTTGGTCCAAGCAATGCTTTTGAGTGGGGGCCTTGGGATAACTCGCTCATGGAGAATGGCTACACAGCGCAAAATGGCATCCAAAGTATGGGCAAACACATCGTCTATCAAAAAGACTGGGACTTTGTGCCTTGCGACAAGGAAGGTATAGCAAAGCATGGCATAGAAAAGTCCTTGATGGATTTTAGCGACGAAATGCCAAAAATAAAAGCCAAAATAAAAGAAATTTTAGGATAGGCGGATGAACATTCTTCACACACAGACACTTTTTAACTGGGGTGGCGAGCAAAATAAGACGCTAAATGAGATGCGTTTTATGCGTGAGATGGGTCACAATGTTATACTTTTTTGTAACCCAAACTCTCAGATAGAAAGCATTGCAAAAGAAGAAGGCTTTAGTGTTATAACACAAGAGATGAATAAGAAAAATTTTCATAAAAGCGTACCAGTACTTTGCGAAACGATAAGCTCAAACAAGATAGATATCGTAATCACACATGGCTCGACTGATAGCTGGGTTGGGGCAATTGCTGGGCTATTTTACCGAAGGAAAGGCGTTAAATTTTACAAGGAAAGACATAATCTTTTTCCTATAAAAGGCTTTCTTTCAAAACTCATGCACAAAAAGCTATTTGATAAAATTTTATATATCTCAGATAGCGTCAAAGAGTATCTACTAAGCATCGACGTTAGCGAAGATAGGCTAGTTTTTATGCCAAGCACGGTTGATGTTGAAAAGATTGATAGCACAAAAAGCAGTTTTAGAGATGAGTTTCATATCGCCAAAAACGAGCTAGTCATCGGCACTTTTACCTCGCTTTACCGCAAGAAAGGTGTCTACGACTTTGCAAATGCAGCAAAAGAGATTTTAAAAGAGAAGGACGCCACAATAGTTTTTGCAGGAAATATCAGTGAAAGCACAAAAAATGCGATTGCCTCGATTTTTAGTAAAAAAGATAAGATTATATTTACTGGTTTTAGAAATGACGCGGCAAATGTTATAAAAAGCTTTGATATCTATGTCTTTGCATCGCACTCTGAGGGGCTTGGTACGGTCTTGCTTGAGGCGATGAGCTCAAAAGTACCTACTGTGGTCTATGACAACGCGCCGATGAATGTGCTAGTTAAAGATAAAGAGCGTGGGCTTTGTGCTAAAAATTTAGATGAAATTTCGCTAAAAGAGTGCATTTTGGAGCTGATAAATGAGCCTGAAAAAGCCAAAATTTACTCACAAAACGCCTTTAAATTTGTGGATGAAAACTTTAGCCACAAGGCGCTAAAAGAAGCTATTAAAAATTTACTGGAGCAAAAATGAACTACCCAGTTTGCGTGCTAACGATGCACCACTGCAATAACAATGAAAACGACTTTGCCATTAAGCCAGAGCTATTTAAAAAGGCGCTTCTTATGGCGTTAGATGAGGGCTATAAATTTATAAACTATACTCAGTTTAAAGATATAGCTAGTGGCCGAGTAAAAACCTCAAAAAAGAGCATTTTGCTAACTTTTGATGATGGATATTTTGATAACTATAAATTTGCATTTCCTATCCTAAAAGAGCTAAATATCCCAGCTGTTTGCTTTTTGATAACAGATAAGATCAAAGATTTTAAAAGGCAAGACTACGACTTTGCATTTAAAAAACATAAAGAAATAGGCTACGAAAAAGACGCGGAGTATTTTTTAAATTTAGACGAGATCAGGCAGATGCAAGAGAGCGGGCTTTTTGAGTTTGATAGTCATACAGCGAGCCACTTTTCCTGCAAAAGCAACGATGAAACAAAGTTAAGAGAGGAATTTTCAAGCTCGCTTACTAAAATAAAAGAGCTATTTCCCGAAAAACAAGAATTTGGCTTTTGCTTTCCCAAAGGGCACTTTAACGAGCTTTCACTAAAAGTTGCAAGAGAGTATTATGACTTTGCTTTTAGCGTGATTGATGGTGGATTTTGCGTGGGAGATGATAAATTTAAGATAAGACGTATTGATATCTCAAACAATGCAAAGAGCGAGAGTGATTACATTTTTAGGATCAAAAAGAAACTTTTTATCTATTCTACGCCGGTACTAGGAAATTTATATTCAAATTTTAGAAATAGAGGCTATAAATAATGCTTGAAGCATTAAATGAGGCTTGTAAAGAAATTTTAAAAGATAAAAAACAAGTCTTAATCGCTCTTACTGGGCTCCACGGCAGTGGCAAAAGTACACTTGCAAAACAAATTAGAAAAAATGGATTTAAAAACTTTAAACCTTATCAAATCGCTGTAATCGATGATGATGTAATGAGTTTAAATTTATTTATAGCTCGTCCAAAGATAAAAATCAAAAGCGATCATCAAGATGAGCTAAAGCCATTCTTTAAATTTATCATGCCGTTTGTAAAAGTCGTAATATACGTAAGCGCAAATCCACTTTTACGTATAAGTAAATGTGACATTCTTTATATTTTAAACGCTGATGAAGAAGCTCGAATAGCCGGAATTTATAAGAGAAACTCGAGCAAGGATCCAAGCAGTACACAAAAACAAATAGATAAAAAAGAGCTTGATCTAGTAGGCCTTGAGTATAAATTTAAATTAGAGTTTAAATCACCAATAAAAAGAAATATTTAAAATCACTGGAGTAAAAAGTGAACTATCCTATCTATGTTATATCACTAAAAAGAGATGAAGAGCGAAGGCAAAATTTACAAAAACAATTTAACAGATATGATGAATTTAAAATAATAGACGCAGTTGATGCTAAAAATTTTAGCGTCAATGAGTACTACAAAGCCATGATAGATTGCCTACTAAAATCATGCGACGAAAAGTATGAATTTAAAATACCGCCATTAATTGCGACACCAGGTGAGCTAGCATGCACAATGTCACACATAAAAGCTTATGAGGATTTTTTACAAGGCGACACAGAATTTACTTTAATATTAGAGGATGATGTTATTGGAAATGACGAATTAATAAATGAGGCCTTTTTGCTATGCAAAGATATAAGTAGTGATAGCATTTTGATATGCGGTGTGCAAGATGGATTAAATAGTAGATTTCGTGCTTTTGGCAAAAAAATAAAAGAAAATTTATATCTTATCTCACCATACTCATACGCTAGTATATATAGAACGGCCGCTTACATTCTAACAAGAAAGAGTGCAAAAGCTCTGCTTGATTTTTACAAAGATGGTCTTTATGGGGCCGATAAATGGGAAGCGATCCTAAAAAATACTGATCTAAAAATGTATTTTAGCAACATCTTTTCTCATCCAGACGAGCTTAACAACTCTACTTTAGAGATGCAAAGAAAGCAAAAAGATAAGATAAATTCTCTTTTTAAAAAATATAATAAAGATTTCTCATACAAGATTTCAAGATTTTATGAAAAACATATAGCTAAAAATGAGAGAATTTTTACAAAGTAAAATTTCTCTTAAGATTTTAGTGTTGAATATAGTGAGCCTAAAAAGTCATTTTGATAGATAAATAGTGTCTTTTTTAGCCAACTTGCATCTTTTTTTACAGCTATGCGCCTTATATCATCAAGCACACCATCAGATTTATTTATCCCACGCTTTGTTGTGAAAAAAACCTCATAGCCAACGCTTTTTGCCACATTTTTTAGCTCATCATTAAATTTACCTCTTGGCCAGCAAAGTAGCTTGTCATCAAAGCCAAAATTTTTATACATAAATTCTTTGCATTTTGTAAAATTTTCTTTCATTTCACAAATGCCAAAATAATCATCAAAATGCGTGTAAGTATGCGAGTGAAAGTCAAAGCACTCTTTCATCTTTGCTATTTCCTCGTAGTTTAAAAAGACATCTTCAGGTCTAGTTGGTGCAGCATTTTTATATTCGTTATGATCTAGCTCTATAAACTCGCCACCTTTTCTACTCGCCTGCTCTATCCAGCCAGCAACTAGAAAAATAGTCGCTTTAAGATTAAATTCCTTGATAATAGGATATGCGTAGATAAAATTATCCTTCCAGCCATCATCAAATGTGATAAAGACACTCTTTTTTGGCACACTAAGCTCACCTTTTTTATATGCCACAAACTCAGCCGAACTTAGCGATTTGTAGCCATTTTGAGCCAAAAATTTCATCTGATCTCTAAACTCATCTACGCTACTTGCAATAAACCCACTTTTTTTAAGCACATGATGATACATCAAAACTGGTACGCTCATTTTACAAGTTCCATATATAAATTTTGTGTGCTCTCTATCATTTTTTCGATACTAAATATCTCTTTTACATACTCTCTGCCAAACTCACCCATCTGTTTTCTTAAATTTTCATCCAAAATAAGCTTTTCAAGCACTTTTTTTAGCCCTTCTTTATCGCCATTTTGAAATAAAAATCCACTCTTTCCATCACTCACTGCCTCGCCAAGACCGCCTACATCGCTTCCAATAGTAGCTAGCTTGCACGAAGATGCTTCAAGCAACGCTCCACCTATGGCCTCCATCTCTGAAGGTAACACACAAATATCAAGAGAACCCAAAAAATCGCTCACATCGGTTCTATTTCCGAGCATAAAGATATTTTTTTTATCTTTTATATATTCTTGTAAATTTTTATTTTGCGGGCCATCACCTACGATAAAAAGGGCTGATTTTTCTAAATTTAACTCACTAAATGCATCGATTAAGAGCTTATGATTTTTAGCTGCCCTTAACACTGCAACGATGCAAATTCCAACTACGTCGTCATTTAAACCAAATTCTTTTTTCATATTTATCTTAAAGTCTGGTGTGTACTTTTGCGTATCAATGCCTGTATAAATTTTGACGACTTTTTCTTTTTTCACGCCTCTTTTTATAAGATCCTCGCATACTGAGTCGCACACGCCGACTACTTTTGTACTTAGATTATAAGGCAAAGGCGATGTTATAGGCAGCTGTAAATGCCTAGTACGAACCACGCTAACGCCACAAATTTTGCCCACTATAGCGCCTATTGTGCCGTCTTTGCCTGAGTGAGTTGAGATGATTTTTATATTATTTTGCTTTACAAATTTGCAAATTTTTAAAATTTCAAAGATATTAAAAGATTTTTTAAGGTTAAACTCAACAAATTCACACTCTATTTGTTTCTCAAAGCTTTTTGAGCCAGGATTTAGCCCATAAAAAACCTTAAATTTACTCTTATCTAGCCCATTTATCACACGCTGCGTACGGTGTTCTTGCCCACCAAATCCAAGAGAGCTTTCAAGCTCAAGTATATTTATCATTTTCTACTCTTTAAATTCTTTCATTTTTTTATTTGACAAAAAGCCATTTATTGTATTAAAGATTTTTAAAATTTTTGATACATTTTCGTACGATTTTATATTTTTTAGCACTTTAAGCAAAATTCTCTGCTTTAGTCTAAGCTTTGAAAAACCAGATGAGTTTATGATGCTATCAATATCTTCATAAAAAAGATCAAGTGCCTTTACATAGCTACTATTGTTTAGATTTGGTCTCGCCGAAATAGCTGGCATATAGACGCTTTTTATCTTTCTAAGCTCTAGATCTGGCACCATTTCAAGAGCTAAATTTTTGTTTTTTAAAATTGAGATTATGTCATCATAAACAAATTTATGATCCATCACAGCTTTTAATTTTTCAAAGCCAGCAGTGTTGTTGTTTCCTATCTTATAGCAATAAAAAGCCTTATTTAGCTTTACAAGAGTTTTTGAAGCGATAACATTTCTCACTACAGCGTGAAAATCTTCAGCTTGTGTGATTCCAACTGGAAATAAATTTTCTTTTAAAATTTCAGTCCTAATCGCCTTATTTGCCGCATTATGCAAAACTTTGTTATGTCTTGAAGCTAAAAGCTTTTTTAGATACTCATTTTTATAGATTACACCATCCTCTTTTGTCTCAAAATCCTTCAAAAAGAGCTTTTTATAATCATAGACCTTACACATATCTGTTATCACTATGTCGGCATCAAATTTTTCTGCGATATCATAAACGCATGAAGCATAATCTTTTTCCACATAGTCATCAGCATCTACGCAGATAGTATATTTGCCACTAGCTAGCAATATACCGTCATTTCTGGCAGCACTAACACCGGCATTGCTCTTTGTTTTTAATATTATTTTATCTTTATATTCTTCTAATATTTCTAGCGTATTATCAGTACTTCCATCATTAATAACTATAATCTCAATATCATCCATGTCTTGAGATATAAGCGAATTTAAACAATCCCTAATGTGCTCTTTTTTGTTAAAAACAGGCACTACAAAGCTTATTTTCACATCAGGCACGATACTTCCTTTTAATTTTTGTTTAATTGTATATTATTTTTAGTTCAGCAATGATAAAATGTCCACTTAAAATTTAAAGGATCTGCATGAAAAACGACATTGCCTCTAAGCTCTACAATCTCTTTTTAGTTATTGTCTTATTTACACTGCCGGTAACTGAGGGTTTAAAACAAATTTCACTCACACTTTTCGTCTTGGCTGGAATTTATATTTGCGTCAAAGAAAAAAGGCAATTTAAATTTGATCTCATAAATATCTCGCTTTTTATCTTTGTTTTGGCTACTTTTATAAGTTGCCTTGTAAATGGAGTTTCTGCATCAAGAGCGCTTGATCCGCTAAGGTGTATGCTATTTTTCTTTGTAGCCAGAAGTGTCGGCGTAGAAAAAATAAATTTTAAATTTTTATTTTTTGCCTTATTCGCCGGTTTTATCGTTGCATTTATTCCAGCTTGTGTTAAGAAATTTACTTCAAGTGATCCGACTGCACTTTTTGAGCTTAAATCAATAGGACACGTAAATCATAGCGCTATTTTTATGCTACTAGTTTTTTGTGTAGCATTAGTTTCTATAAATAGTAAAGAAATTTTTGAAAAGTATATAGGCATAAGTATTGCCGGAATTTGTGTCCTTGGTATAATGATAGCTGGCTCAAGAGCTGCAATGTATCTTTTGCCAATCGTTATTTTTACTTACTTACTTTTTGAAATTTTAAATAAACAGATAAAAATAAAATTTTTATTAGGCTTGATAATTTTATTTGGTATAATAGCTATTTCTTATATGTATATATCAACAAATATCACTCAAGATGATAGATTGTATAGTCAACTAACAAAAGGGGTAACTGGATCAGAGACTAGATATCCGATCTTTGCTAGTGCATTTTATACGTGGCTTGAGAACCCATTATTTGGGATAGGTTCTGGCCAGTTTAAAATCATTGACATAACAAAATATTTTCCAGGCAATGTTGAAGTTCATGTTAGTCACGCACACAATACCTTTTTAACATTTTTAACAGAAAAGGGCATCGTTGCCTTGCTTGCATATTTGGTATTTCAACTATCACTCTTTATAAAATTTATTAAAAATTTTAGACAAAATAACATAGTTTTTCTTGCACTTTTAATGCTTATGGCTAATAATATAATTTCACTTGCAAATACAACGTTTCACCATGAAAATGCACTTTTAATGCTACTATTTTGGGCTCTAGCTTTAAGTGCGACAGATAAAAAATCGACCTTAAAAATTAGCTAATGCTCCAACACGCCTCAACCGTTTCAAATTTTACAAAGAAACGGTTGAGCTAAATTTCTACTTTTTCTTCATTTCCTCAAGCTCTTGTGCTAAAAATTCTCCAGTGTAGCTACCTGTTTTTTTATAGTTTTTAGCCACCTCTTTTACATTGCCACACGCTATCACTTTACCACCTTTTGCACCGCCTTCTGGTCCCATATCTACGATGTAGTCGCAGTTTTTGATCACATCCATATTATGCTCGATCACAAAAACAGAATTTCCAAGATCAACTAGGTGATTTAGCACCTTTACCAGTCTATCGATATCAGCAAAATGAAGTCCTGTCGTTGGTTCATCAAGGATATAAAGCGTATTTCCAGTGTCACTTCTGCTAAGCTCTTTTGCCAGCTTCACGCGCTGAGCCTCGCCACCACTAAGAGTAACTGCATTTTGTCCAAGCGTGATGTAGCCAAGCCCCACATCTTGAAGCGTGGTAAGTTTTGAAGCGATCTTTGGCACGGCTTTGAAAAACTCAACCGCCTCATCGATACTCATATTTAGCACCTCTGCGATATTTTTGCCTTTGTATAAAATTTCCAAGGTCTGAGCGTTATATCTAGCGCCATTACAAACGTCACAAACCACGTTGATATCAGGCAAAAAGTGCATCTCGATCGTGATCTCACCCTCGCCTTGACACTTCTCGCAGCGCCCACCTTTCACGTTAAAGCTAAAACGCCCTATTTTATAGCCTCTAAGTTTAGCTTCTTTGGTCTGTGCAAATAAATTTCTGATCTCGTCCATTACGCCAGTGTATGTCGCTGGATTTGATCGTGGAGTGCGTCCGATCGGGCTTTGATCAAGATATATGACCTTGTCTAAATTCTCAAGTCCGCTTAAATTTACCCCAGCTATTTTTTTTACTTTTTTTGCTCTATTTAGCTGCTCCTGCGCCTCTGGAAGCAAGGTCTGAAGTATTAGAGAGCTCTTACCAGATCCTGAAACGCCGGTGATACCCACAAGGTTTCTAAGCGGAAATTTAGCGGTTAAATTTGAGATATTGTTGATATTTACATTTGAAATTTCGAGCCACTTCTCAGCTTTCCTATTTTTTTGATAGTCGATCTTTTTCTTACCATTTATGTATTGTGCAGTCTGAGTGTCTGAGCTTAAAAGCTCTTTTGAGCTACCAGAAAAGATCACGTTGCCGCCAAATTTACCAGCTCCAGGGCCGATATCCACGATATAATCAGCCTCTTCTATCGTCTTTTTATCATGCTCGACGACGATTACAGAGTTGCCCTTGGCTTGTAAATTTCTAAGCGTCTTTATGAGCTTTATCGTATCTCGCTCGTGCAGACCGATACTTGGCTCATCAAGCACGTACATGACGCCACTTAGCCCACTTCCTATCTGACTAGCGATCCTGATGCGCTGCGCCTCGCCACCGCTAATCGTCCTAGCATCACGCCCAAGCGACAAGTATCCAAGCCCCACGTCATATAAAAAGAAAAGTCGCTCGTTGATCTCTTTTAAGATGGGCTTTGCGATCGCCTTATCGTAGTCGCTAAGATAGGCAAAATTTTTCTCATTTGAAAAAAATGCGGTGCAGTTTTCTATGCTCATATCTAAAATTTCACCAAGTCCAAGGCCAGCGACCTTGACCGCTAGACTTTGAGGCTTTAGTCTGTGGCCATTACAAGCGTCACAAATTTTCTCACTCATGTATTCGTCAAAGTCTTTGTAGTCCTTCAAAAGTCCATGTGAAATTTTAACCACACCATCAAATTTTCTAAGCAGTTTATTTCGCTTCCAAAAGAACTCAACATCCTTGACGTTGCCGTATAAAACGAGCCTTTTTTCATCTTCGCTAAGCTCATAATAGGGCTTTTTAATGTCGATCTCATTTTGCTCACAAAAAGCAAGTAAAAATTTATAGTAATAGCTCATGTTGTAGCCGTAAAGTAGCTTTATCGCGCCATTTTCTATCGACTTTTCCTCATCGATGATCTTGCTCATATCCAGGCTATACCTTATGCCAAGTCCGTCGCAGTGCTCGCAAGCGCCCTTTGGCGAGTTAAAGCTAAAGCTTAGTGGCTCAAGCGGCGTAAATGAAATTTTGCAGTCAAAACAAGCCATGTGCTCGCTGTAATGTATAAAACTCTCTTTTAATCCCAACTCGTCAGCATTTACGATCTCTATTTCGACCTCGCCAAAGCTCTCATTTAGCGCTTTTTCCACATCACTTGCAAGGCGTTCGTGATTTTGCTCATCAATAGCGATCCTATCAACGATGACCTTTATTGTATGTTTTTTAGTTTTAGCAAGCTCGATCTCCTCGTCAAGCCTCACCACCACGCCATCTATCTGCGCTCTTACAAAGCCTTTTTGGCGTAAATTTTCGATCAAATCCGCCCATGTGCCCTTTTTCTCACGCACTAGCGGCGCATAGATGATCACTTTTGCGCCAAGAGGGAGCTTTGAAATTTCATTTATGATGTCGCTCGCACTCATTTTTGAGATAGGTTTGCCACATTTATGGCAGTGCTGCACGCCCACTCTTGCGTATAAAAGTCTTAGATAGTCATAAATTTCTGTAATCGTGCCAACCGTTGAGCGAGGATTTTTAGAGGTTGTCTTTTGGTCTATCGCAATAGCAGGCGTTAAACCCTCGATCTTATCGACGTCAGGCTTGCCCACGCGGTCTAAAAACTGCCTAGCATAGCTACTAAGGCTCTCCATGTACCTTCTTTGCCCCTCAGCATAGAGCGTGTCAAAGGCTAGCGTACTCTTGCCGCTTCCGCTAAGACCGGTAAAGACTACTAGTTTGTTTTTTGGAATTTCAAGATTTAAATTTTTAAGATTATGCTCTCTTGCTCCAGTTATTTGTATAGTATCATTCATAAATTTATATGACCTTTTTTGAAATTTTAACCTATAAATTTAGTCTAAAAGTGATAAAAACTTTATAAAAGAGTTTTTTATAGCTAAGCTTGAAAGTAAATTTAAGAGTATATTTATATCATTTTCAGCTTTTTTTGATATTCTACGCCAAAAATTTATTTAAGGAGAAAAAATGTCTGTAAAAATAACTGATATATGCATAAGCTGTGGCTCATGTATCGATGAGTGCCCAGTTTCAGCTATTGTTGATGATAGCGATAACCCAACCGGAGAAGACACTTACTATGTTTATTCAAACAAATGTGTTGAATGTGTAGGCTATAACGACGAGCCAGCTTGTGCATCTGCCTGTCCAACTGACGGCTGTATCGTATGGGACGCAGTGGTAGCAGGACAACCTTCACGCGATCAGATCGGTGCTGACTCTCGCACTGGTAGCACTCCAGTAATCCAATAAATTTACAAATTTTAGGCTCAAATTTGAGCCTATTTTATTTTTAAGATTTATTTGATATAATTGCCAACTTCAATTTAAATAACCTAGATTTGAGGAAAAATTTATGCAAAGAACACTTTCTATTATTAAGCCTGATGCTGTTAAGAAAAATGTTGTTGGAAAGATTATAGATAGATTCGAAAGTAATGGCTTAAGGATCGCAGCTGCAAAGAAAATCCAACTTAGCAAATGCGATGCAAAAGAATTTTACGCTGTTCATAAAGATAGACCATTTTTTAATGATTTGGTTGAATTTATGATTAGTGGACCAGTTGTGGTTATGGTACTTGAAGGTGAAAATGCTGTTGCTAAAAACCGTGAGCTTATGGGTGCTACCAACCCAAAAGAAGCAACTCCTGGTACTATAAGGGCTGATTTTGCCGATAGTATTGATGCAAATGCAGTTCACGGAAGTGACAGCCTAGAAAATGCTGTGAATGAGATAAATTTCTTCTTTGCTTCAAGAGAAATTTGCTAACTTTAGGTCAAGAAAATTGATTATATCTTTTTCTAAAATAGCAAATAAAGATATAAGCTTTGAGCTAGTAGGAAATGATAATTTAGTTTTTATTGGAATTTTAAAAAGAAAAGACCCTTTTTTGGTAAAATGCCAAGGCAAAATAAAAGGGAATATAAATTATGTTTGTGATCGATGCGGTGAAGCATTTATGTTACCTATCGATCAAGATGTAGAGCTAAATTTAAGTGACGGTATTTATAAAGATAGCGAAAATGAGCTTAGCGATACGATGGAATTTTTTGATGGCAATATTGATTTAAAAGAAGTCTTTGAGAGTGAGTTAGAAGCTTTTAAAAGCGATTATTTCTATTGTGAAAAATGTAAAAATTTATAAAGGAGAGTAAAAATGGCAGTACCAAAGCGAAGAGTGAGTCATTCTCGTGCAGCAAAACGCAGAACACATTATAAAGTTACACTTCCAGTACCTGTAAAAGACAAAGATGGTTCTTGGAAAATGCCTCACCGCATAAACAAAACTACAGGTGAATATTAAAATATGATTCGCATTGCTATCGATGCTATGGGTGGTGATTTTGGTGCAGATCCTATAATATCTGGTGTTATTGATGCACTAAAAGAGACAGAATTTAAAGCTGTATTAGTTGGCGATAGCAATGTCATCAAACCACTCATTCCACAGTCTTATTTAAAAAATATCGAATTTTTAGAAGCTAGCGAAGTTATCTCAATGGCAGATGGCGCAACTGATGCGCTTAAAAGAAAAGATAGTACGATCTACAAAGCAATTGAGCTCTTAAAAAATAAGGAAGTTGATGCTGTAGTTTCTGCTGGTCATAGTGGTGCAACTATGAGCTTAGCTACTCTAAGAATTGGTAGACTAAAAAATATTTCTCGTCCAGCAATTGCAACACTTATGCCAAATTCAAAAGAATCTGCGACTTTGGTTTTAGATGTTGGTGCAAATGTTGATTGCAGAAGCGAGCATTTGTTTCAATTTGCCATAATGGGTGAAGCCTATGCAAAAGAAATTTTAGGTAGAAAAGAACCAAAAGTTGGTCTTTTATCAAATGGTGAAGAAGAAAGCAAAGGTAATGAAGTTAGCAAAGAAGCATTTAAATTAGTTTCTAGACTTGATAGCTTTGTTGGCAATGCAGAAGGTAATCAAATTTTTGATGGCAGTATAGACGTAATGGTTTGTGATGGTTTTATGGGAAATATTCTTTTAAAAACTAGCGAAGGCGTTGCAGATGCTATAGGTAAAATTATCAAAAAACAAATTAAAAAATCACCTCTTGCTATAGCTGGCTCTGTACTCATGAGAAAAGTTTTTAAGACACTTAAAAAGCAGGTTAGCTATGACGAATATGGCGGCGCACCGCTTCTTGGCGTAAATGGTTGCGTTATCATAAGTCATGGTAAAAGTAATTCAAAAGCTATAAAAAATGCAATTTTTCAAGCAATAAAATTTGCTAATTCAAATATAAATAAAGTTATCGAAGAAGAACTTTCGCACTTTGCAAGGTAAAATATGCCAAAAGCTTCACTGATTTCTATCGCTTCTTACATTCCAGAAAAAATTCTGACAAATTTTGACTTTGAAAAAATGGTTGAAACAAGTGATGAATGGATAGTAAAGCGAACAGGTATCGAGCAAAGGCATATTGCAACTAACGAAACAACAAGTGACCTTGGTACAAAAGCTGGTGAATTAGCCATAAAACGCTCAGGACTTGATAAATCTCAAATCGATGCAATTATTTGTGCAACGATATCTCCAGATCATCTTTGTATGCCTTCTACTGCTTGCAAAATAGCTGCAAATTTGGGTTTAAACTATGGAGTTACAGCATTTGATATAAGTGCGGCTTGTACAGGTTTTATTTATCTTTTAGAACTTGCAAATTCTCTCATTGTTAGCGGTGCCAAAAAGAATGTCTTAATCATTGGGGCTGAAAAATTAAGCTCTATTGTTGACTATACAGATAGAAGCACTTGTATACTATTTGGTGATGGAGCAGGTGCAGCTGTAATTAGTAGTAGTAATGAGAATGAGATCATCGATATCCATACAGCAAGCGACGGCAAGCAAGCTGAACTTTTAATAACTCCAGGATGCGGGAGTCTATTTCCAGCCAGTGAGGAAACACTAAAAAATAGGCTAAATTTTATCCATATGAGTGGAAATGAAGTTTTTAAAATAGCAGTTCAAACACTTAGCAAAAGCGTAATAGAAATTCTGCATGCAAACAAAATGCAAAGTGAAGATATTGATTTTTTTATACCTCATCAAGCAAACATAAGAATAATAGACGCAGTAAAAAATAGATTAAATTTTAAAGATGAGCAAT
Source organism: Campylobacter concisus (assembly GCF_902460545.1). Classification (GTDB taxonomy): domain Bacteria; phylum Campylobacterota; class Campylobacteria; order Campylobacterales; family Campylobacteraceae; genus Campylobacter_A; species Campylobacter_A concisus_AE. The sequence continues at coordinate 95,675 of NZ_CABPUE010000011.1, read as the reverse complement.
GTGTCTTGACTGTTGCTAAATATGGTAATACAAGCTCCGCTTCAATTCCGATGGCTATAAATGATGCCTATGAAGACGGCCGTATCAAAAGTGGTTCAGTTTTGCTTCTTGACGCATTTGGTGGCGGCTTTACATGGGGATCAGCGATTCTAAAATTTGGCGGAAAAAATTTTAGCGATTTACAATAATTACAGCAAGTAATCTTCTAAATTTTTAGTAACGCTTTTACTAATTTCTTTCAAATACTCTCATCAATAAATTCTTAAAAATTCAAATTTTTACCACTTTTAACAAAATCCATTTTCTGTTTTTACCAATAACACTAAATTTGCTAAACAAAAAT
>NZ_CABPUE010000011.1:78125-95238 GCF_902460545.1 Campylobacter concisus | reverse complement strand
GAATAGATATAATTTCGCAATCAATAAAATTTATTATTAAGGAGAACAAATGTTAGTAACAAAAAAAGCACCTGATTTTACAGCTGCAGCAGTTTTAGGAAATAATCAAATTGTAAATGATTTTAATCTTTATAAAAATATTGGCGAGAAAGGCGCGGTTGTATTTTTCTATCCAATGGACTTTACTTTTGTTTGCCCAAGCGAAATTATCGCATTTGACAAAAGATATGACGAGTTCAAGTCACGTGGTATCGAAGTTATCGCGGTTTCATGCGACAACCAATTCTCACATTTTGCATGGAAAGAGACTCCAGTAAACAAAGGCGGTATTGGCAAAGTTCGCTTCCCTATCGTAGCTGATATGACAAAATCAATCGCTCGCGGATTTGACGTACTTCTAGAAGATGCTGGTGTAGCACTTCGAGGCTCATTCTTACTAGATAAAGATGGCACTGTTCGCCATGCAGTTATCAACGATCTTCCACTTGGCAGAAATATCGATGAGATGATAAGAATGGTTGATACTATGCTATTTACAAATGAGCACGGCGAAGTTTGCCCAGCTGGCTGGAATAAAGGTGATGCTGGCATGAAACCAAGCACTGAAGGTGTTGCTGACTACCTTTCACACAACGAAGGCAAACTATAATCAATAGAAATTTCTAGGTATTATTTACCTAGAAATTTCTCCTCCAAATAAATTTAAATACTTTTTTAATATAACTTTTTATATCATAGCCTTGGCTTTAATCAATAATATTCCGGAGACTACATGGATTTTAAAGGCAGGCAAGAGCTTGTAATAAATTGCGAAGACAGCATACTTAAATTAAGAGATAAATTTATCGACGATGGTATCAAATTTTGTAGACAGCTAACATTTATCGTACCGCACGATCAGGTAAAAATTTGTCTTGAAAATATCTTTGATACACTGCTTATTCAAAAGCCAAATGCTACGCAGTTACAAGATGATTTAAATAATCTAATACCAAAATCAAATGCAAGAGATGAATTAATCAATTTTCTACTTTTAAATTTGACCTTAAATTTTAGTCACTCTTGTGACAACAGTACCTTCGTAGGCTATTTCGTAAATGCCGTTTCAAGAATCAAAGAAATTTTATGTGGTGCCAAAGACCAGCAAGAAACAAATGTAAAAGATATGATTGAAACCGGAACATTTTTTTATGAAGATCCGATCAATACATTCACTCGTATGAAAAAAGCCAAGGTAAGGCCAGAGCTTTTAAATTTATATGATGGACTAAATATAAAATATGAGGCTGAAATTTTAGAAGTTAAAGAAGATAGTGTCGTTTTTCGCGTGGATATGATGCAAATTTTAGCTATGAAGCAAGACGGCAAAGGTTTTATTTTGCCAAATAGCTTTTTCTCAAAGCCATTATGTGCTGATATTGTTAATTACAATATAGTCAATAAAGGCGTCACTCTTTCAAATTTCTTACGAAATACAACGATGTACGCATATAAAAGAAAATTCCAACGTATCTTGCCAAATCGTTTTACCAAAACTATTATCAAAGGTAAACAAGACAAGATCGAAGGTAGCCTTTATGATGTTTCTGAAGGCGGCATAAGCGTATTAAGCCCGCAAACTACAAATTTTCAAGATGGAGAAGAACTAGAAGCGACCTTTGAAATCTTAATCGCACCAGATAAAGTAAAAAATGTGACTTTAAAGCTAAGACTTGTTACAGAGCTAGCATATAAAGGCTACATCAGATACTGCATGAAACTCATTGATGATGATGAAACGATAAAAGATTTTACGCAAAAGCGCATAAAAGAGACGCTTGACGAGCTTCGCTCACGTATAAATTTATACGAATAAGGCAGTTAGTGAAAACAATACAAGAAAATTTAAAACTTTTTTATATCGGATTAAAAGATAAAGAGCCATTTTTTTATAAAAATAAGGATCTAACCACCCACGCAGCTATCATAGGTATGACAGGTAGCGGTAAAACAGGCCTTGGTATCACGCTTTTAGAAGAAGCCTGCATAGACAATATACCTTCTATCATCATCGATCCAAAAGGCGATATCACAAATTTAGCCCTCACCTTTCCGCAGATGAGAGCGGAGGATTTTTTACCATATATAGATGAAGCAGAAGCGGCCAACAAAGGTCAAAGTGTCGAAGAATTTGCCGCCACTCAAGCCGAGCTTTGGAAAAACGGCATAGAGTCGAGCTTTCAAGATCTTGAGCGAGTAAAAATTTTAAAAGAAAGCGCAAACTTTAATATCTACACACCAAAAAGCTCAGCTGGCATAGGTGTGGCGCTGCTTAGCGACTTTGCCTGCCCAAATATTAGTGACGAAGAAATTTTTAGCAACTATATAAACTCACTCGCAGCATCGGTGCTATCGCTTATTGGCATGAGCTCTGAGGATGTGAACTCAAAAGAACAGCTTCTCATCTCAACCATATTTGAGACTAAATTTAAAGAGCAAAAAGACGTCAGTATAGAAGAGCTCATAAATTTCATCGCAAATCCGCCTTTTAAAAAGATAGGCGTTTTTGATGTAGATACCTTCTATCCAAGCAGTGAGCGCCTAAAGCTTGCCATGAAGATAAACGCTCTCATCGCAAGCCCAAGTTTTAAAGGTTGGACTCAAGGCGTTAGACTAGAAATTTCAAAGATGCTATTTGACGAAAACGGCAAAGCAAAGTGCAATATTTTTACGATCTCGCACCTAAATGACGCTGAGAGGATGTTCTTTGTCACCCTTTTACTAAACGAGATCATCGCGTGGATGCGCGGTACTGAGGGCACAAGCTCACTTAGAGCGATCCTTTATATGGATGAAATTTTTGGATTTTTCCCACCAAACGCAAACCCACCATCAAAAACGCCTATGCTCACACTTTTAAAGCAAGCTCGTGCATTTGGTTTGGGCTGTGTTTTAAGCACGCAAAACCCAGTCGATCTTGACTATAAAGGCCTTAGTAACATCGGCACTTGGTTCATAGGTCGCCTCCAAACAGCCCAAGACAAATCACGCGTTATAGACGGATTAAGCGGTATCGCTGGATCAAATCTAGATAAAGCCTCACTAGAAAGCCTCATATCAAATTTAGCAAAGAGAAATTTCTTAGTTAAAAATATAAACGAAGACGGGCTAAGCGTTATTTCGACACGGTGGACATTAAGCTATCTAAAAGGCCCGCTTAGCCGTGAGCAAATTTCAAATTTGATGAAAGAGCAAAAAGAAAATTTATCTGATACAAGGATCGATAAAAGCGAGATAAAATTTAGCATAAAGCCCATAATCTCAAATGAAATCACGCAACTTTATACTAATTCAAAAACCCTTACACCAAACCTACTAGCAAGTGCAAAGATAAGAATTTATGACACCAAAAAAGGTATCGATAGCGTTTATGAAGTAAGCTATCTTTATGAACTAAATGAAAATGACAATGAGCCAAACTGGAGCGAAGCTAGTCAAAATTTACATATTGATGCAAGCTTAGACGAACCAAGTGACGCAAGCTTTGCAGCTGTACCAAATTTCATTTTAAAAGCTAAGAATTTTGACAATATCCAAAAAGATTTTAAAGAGTATCTGTATAGAAATTTCAAATTTAACACCTTTGAAGCATTGGGAATTTATTCAAAAAACAATGAAACAAAGGAGCAGTTTTATATTAGACTTCAAGATAAGTGCAATGAAATTTTAGAAGAACAAACTGCAAAACTCACGGCTAAATTTGAAAAAGAGCGAAAAAGCTTGCAAGATAAGCTAAACAAGGCTCTAGCAAAGCTTGATAAAGAGCAAAAAGAGATGACCACAAGTGGGCTTGATGCTGCCATAAATATAGGCGCTAGCATACTTGGAGCAATATTTGGCAACAAGCTTTTATCTCGTCAAAATGCGGGCAAAATCGCATCGAGTGCAAGAAGCGCAAATAGAGTCTTAAAAGAGCGAAGTGATGTAAAGCTTAGTGAGCAAAATGTAAATGATATAAATTTAGCCATTAGCGAACTTGAGGAGAAATTTGAAAAAGAAAGCGACGAACTAAAAGAAACAAACGATATAAAAAATATCACTATAAATGAAATACAAATTTCACCAAAGAAAAGCGATATCTATGACGAGAAAGTCGTACTTTTGTGGAGATGATTTATAAAACAATTAGTATTTTTTTACTATCATTTCTATTAAATTTAAAAGGTAAAATATGCAAAATTTAATACTTTATGCCATTAGTTATCTACTTGGAAGCATTCCATCTGGTCTTATTCTTGCAAAAATTTTTGGGCATGTTGATATAAAAAATGAAGGCAGCAAGAGCATCGGTGCAACAAATGTTTTAAGAGTTTTAAAGCAAAAAGATCCAAAATTAGCCAAAAAACTAGCCATTTTAACGATAGTTTGTGATGTTTTAAAAGGAGTTTTGCCACTTATTGTCGCTTCATATTTAGGAGCTAGCCAAAGCGTGCTTTGGACGATGGCGGTTTTAAGCGTGGCTGGACATTGTTTTTCAATATTCTTAGGATTTCAGGGCGGCAAAGGAGTCGCAACTGGAGCTGGTGTGATAGCATTTTTCTTGCCAGTTGAGATCATTATCGCTTTAGCTGTTTGGTTTGTGATCGGAAAATTTTTAAAAATTAGCTCTCTTGCTTCACTTTGCGCGTTAATAGCTCTGATCGTATCAAGCTTTATAATCCACCCAGAGTTAGATGAAATTTACACACACGCTCCGATACTAATCATCGCATTTTTGGTGGTTTATAAACACATACCAAATATCGTTCGTTTAATATCCGGTAAGGAAAAAAAAGTCGTATGAAAAGCGAGATGACGACGATCATTAAAGATTATAAATTTGAAACGATCATCGGAATGCTTGATTTTGAGCGAGTCACTAAGCAAGAGGTGCAAATGAATCTAGAAATTTGCTCAACCAGTTTTATTGATTATGTTTTAATTATTGACTTTGTTAAAAATTTTTATAATAAAAGACAGTTTCAAAGCGTTGAAGATTCTCTTGAAGAAACCAGCAAAGCATTAAAAGAGAAATTTGGCTCACTAACTAGCCTTAAAATGGAAATTTTAAAAACTGAAATTTTACCAAACGCAGTTGTTGGAGCAAAAATAAACACTATTTTTTAAAAATTTATTAAACTATCTTGAAATATTGCTTAATTTATGATACAATTGCCCATAAATTTTAGTTTAAGGAAGCAAAATGCGTATTTTAATAGTTGAAGATGAAGTGACGCTAAATAAGACGATTGCTGAGGGCTTGCAAGAGTTTGGCTATCAAACTGATAGCTCTGAAAATTTTAAAGATGCTGAGTACTATATAGGTATCAGAAATTACGATCTAGTTTTGACTGACTGGATGCTTCAAGACGGCGATGGCATAGATCTTATAAACATCATCAAACATAAATCTCCACGCACTTCAGTTGTAGTTCTTTCTGCAAAAGATGACAAAGAAAGCGAAATAAAAGCACTTAGAGCTGGTGCTGATGACTATATCAAAAAGCCATTTGATTTTGACATCTTAGTAGCTAGACTTGAAGCAAGACTACGCTTTGGCGGCACAAATATTATAAAAATTGATGAGCTCATTATCAATCCAGATGAAGAAAAAATCACATATTTGGGTCGCGATATTGAGCTTAAGGGTAAACCTTTTGAAGTCCTAACTCATCTTGCAAGACACTCAGATCAGATCGTATCTAAAGAGCAACTGCTCGATGCTATCTGGGAAGAGCCAGAGCTTGTAACTCCAAACGTCATTGAAGTCGCTATCAACCAAATCCGCCAAAAAATGGACAAACCACTAAATATTTCAACAATTGAAACTGTTAGAAGACGCGGATATAGATTTTGTTTTCCAAAAAAAGCCTAAGGAATAGATTTATACTACAATTAGCATCTGGTGCTATGATGCTAATTGTAGTTATTTCGGTAATGCTTTATCACTATATAAGGGTTACCGTTTTTCAAAGTGTAGTTAATGAGCTAAACTATCAAGCCGAAGCTTATAAAAAAAATCCTCAGAATTTCAATCCTTTAAATTCAAAAACATTTACGATAGAAAATCCAAACAAAACCCTAGCAACGATAAAAGCAGACGAGCCACAAGATAAAGAAACATATATCGTAACGCAAAAATCAAAGGATCAAAGTAAAACTTTTTTAATAACAAAACTCGATGAAAGTAGTTATTTAAGCCTAGAAAAAGATACTACTCTTCAAGCTCATATAGTAGAAGAAATTTTTATAGATATTATAATCGTAAATGTATCAGCGATACTTTTGGTGCTTTTTTATGCACTATTTTTATCAAGAATGCTTTTAATACCTATAAAAATTTTAAGTCACAAGCTTACAAATTTAGACGAAAAATTTCTTCATGAGATCGATATAAAAAGTCTACCAGATGAGTTTTTACCACTTGGACAAAGCATAAATAGGCTAATCTCTCGCATCCAAACATTTGTCTTATATCAAAAAGAACTTTTTGTAGGCGTGGCACATGAGCTAAAAACACCCCTTGCCGTAATGAAAACAAAAAATGAAGTTACGCTTTTAAAGCCACGTGAGAGCGAAAAATATATCGAGGCTCTAAAATCAAACAATGAAGCTATAAACGGCATGAACGCAATGATAAGTTCTGTGCTTGAGATCGGCCGCCAAGAGGGAGCTCAGTTTGAAGAGCCAATAAATACCGATGTTATAGGATTTTTAAAAAAACTTGCAAAAAACTATGAGATACTTGCAAAAAATGATGGAAAAAATATAAAACTAGACCTAAAACCAGAAATTTTAAATCTAAAAATACAAACTAGCTTGCTAACTCACATTGTGCAAAATTTTGTTCAAAATGCCATTAAATTTTCACCAAAAAATAGCACCATTACGATTAGCTCTAAGCTCATAAAAAATAAATTTATTATCGAAGTAATAGATGAAGGAATAGGTATAGATGAGAGCAAAGATTTATTTGCTCCATTTAAAAGATACGGCGACAAAGGTGGTGCTGGGCTTGGGTTATTCCTAGCTAAAGGTGCGGCACAGGCTCTTGGTGGCGAAGTAGACATTAAAAATAGAAACGATAGAAGCGGTGCAGTCGCAAGCCTAGTTTTAAATATAAAAGGATAGAAATGGCAAAGAGAACCGCAGTAATCGACCTTGGCTCAAATTCTATGCGAATGGCGATATTTGAGAGAACGTCACGCTTAGCGTTTTTTATACTAGCTGAATATAAAACAAAAGTGCGTCTAGGTGAAGGCGGATATGGTTCAAACAATGAAATATCCGAAAGCTCAATGGAAAAAGCACTAAAGGCTTTTAGCGAATTTTCAAATATCATAAAAAGCTACAAATGCAATAAAGTCTTATGCGTTGGAACTTCAGCGCTTAGGGATGCTCCAAACGCAAATATTCTGATCTCTCTTTTAAGAAAAAAACTTGGTATAAATTTAAAAGTCATTGACGGCAAAGAAGAGGCTACTTTTGGTGCGATCGCAGCCAAAAATTTACTCCATAACATCGATGAATGCGTCACTATCGATATCGGTGGCGGATCAACTGAACTTGCCAGAATAAGCAAAGGCAAAATAATAGATACGCTCTCACTTGACATTGGCACAGTTAGGTTAAAAGAGCTTTTTTTTGATAAGAAAAACTTAAATAAATTGCCAAAATTTTTAGAACAAGTTACAAAACAGATAGATGAGCGATTTAAATGCCAAAATATAATCGCTATTGGTGGCTCTCTTAGGGCGATATCATCTGCTATAATGAGCAAAAATTCATACCCCCTTTCTTCGCTTCATGGCTTTTGCTATAAGCTTAGCGACGAGCAAGCCTACATCGAGAGCATTGCAAATGTTAGCGTGCTTGAGCTAAATAAATTTCCTATTAAAAAAGATAGATATGACACCATTAGAGAGGGTGCACATATCTTTTTAGCTCTCGCCAAAGCTCTAAATGCCAAAAATATTATAACAAGTGGGGTTGGCGTAAGAGAGGGAGTGTTCTTAAAAGATTTTTTACGCCCTAGCCTTAAATTTCCGCAAAATTTTAATCCAAGCATCAAAAGTTTGCAAGATCGTTTTATATTATCATGCAATAAATCGGTCACAAGATATGCAAAAGATATATTTATGGTATTAAAAAAGCTTCATGGTCTAAGTGATAACTATCTTGAAGTGCTTTTAGTTGCTGCAAAACTTCACAATGTCGGTCAAGAGATTGGCTTTTATGGTGATCATAAAAACTCAGCCTATATAGTTCTAAATGCCTTAAATTATGGCTTTTCACATGAACAAAAAGCGTTGATTGCAGTAGTAATTGGCACAAATGGAAAGAAAAACATCTATGAATTTGAACGGTATAAAAATTTACTTCCAAAAGCCGAGTGTATAAGATGGCTAAGTTTTATACTCTCACTTGCAAAGGCACTTGATCTAACCTGTGAAAGGCTAAATTTAAACTTCGAATTTAGTGGACACACGCTAAAAATAGAAGGCGCAAAAGAATTTGCTATGGCAAAAGAAGAGATAAAAAAGATCACAAAGCCTGAAATTTTTGCTATTTCGTTTGTATAAATTTTGAAACTAGCTTTAAAGTATAAAATTTAAACGTGAAAGCAACTTAAAAGCTCTTTATAATTAGGCAACAAGTAAGGTTAAAAAATTAAAAGACATACTTATTGGATGAGAATTTTAGCTAAAACTACTAAAATTCTCCGCTCATTTTATCTTTATAGTTATTTAAGCTATTTTTTCGCTCTTCTAAAAATGAACTTAGCTTTTTCTTGTTCTCTTCAAAAAATATAGCAAAATCCTGCTCGTTTTGTATCTTGTCTTCACCAAAGCTATCAAGCATTACATTTGAGCTACCAACTATCACTAAATAACGCCTATTTTCATAGCTTAATAGCATTAGCTTATTCGTGCGATCAAGATATTTTTCATATATTATATTGACGTTACTATTTTGATTTTTAAGTAGCCAGTTCATTGATTTTGTATCATTTTGAGACTGATTTCTAGGTGTTTTAAATCCACTAAAGTCGCTACTCTTTGAAGTAATATATCTTTTAAATACATATAAAAATACAAGAAGAGCAATAAGCACACTTAAGACTATAAAATACCTTGAGTCTATATTCAGCATAGGCTCTTCATCCATCTTTGGAGTGCTAGGGGTTTCTATTTTTGCACTAGCTTGAGGCATATTTTGTATTTGAGGTTTTGCATTTTTTAGAGTTACACGAATGCGGAGTCCAAAACTATCAGTCGTCTTTGAAGCATTTACGATAATAGCATCATTTGAGCGTAAATTTAAAACTAAAGAGTTTTGCTTTGGCTCTATCTCAAGCTCTTGAATAATCTTTGAGTTTATATCTTTGCTGGCACTTTGATCGTAATTTAGCGAATTTAATATTAAAGATGTTGTGTCTTTTTCGCGCTTTTGAAAGATATTTCCTTCATAAGGCGCATCAAAGCTAAGCATAATATCGACTCTATCAGCACGTTCATAGATATTGTAAGTTAATAGGTTTGAAGCTAAAATTTGAGTTGCAAAAAGTAAGAAAAATAGTATAAATTTCATAAAAGTTCTTTTTTGAAGTACTGAATAACTGACTTTGAATCCAAAATTTCATTTATCCTGATGGCTAAATTTTTCTCATAAACCATTACTTCGCCTTTTCCAAAAATTCTATTATTTATATATAGCTCCACACTCTCACCAGCTGGCTTTTCAAGGTCTATGACTGAGCCAGCTTCAAATTTCAAAAGCTCATTTATACTAACCGTGGTAGTTCCTAGCTCAGCTATAAAATCAACACTTATATCCATAAGCTCATCATAGCTCTTAAAAAGCCCTAGCTGTTCTAGCGTCTCTATCGCACTCTCGTCGTTCATTGTATGTCGTAGCCTATTTGAAATGTTCTATTTTTTATCTTATATACAAATTTCTCTTTTAGTTTGATGCCAAAATTTTCAACTTCGCCTAAAAATTCAGGCGTTCCAAGCTTATAAGCATTTGGCTCTTTTTCGTTTAGCAGATTTTTAGCCTTGCCGATGATTTGATTAGCTATTTCTTTGCAAAGATCGTCCAGATCGCCACCATCAACATCTTCGTGACCAAAAAAGGCATTCATGAAAATTTTCAAAGTATCTTTTTTAAAAAATAGGTAAAAATGATACTCGCTCTTGTCCTTATAGACTGGTATGCTAGCTCCGTAAAATCCCTTGCCAAGGCTCTTACCAGCTTCTAAATCTAGCCCTAAAGTATCCTTGCAAAGATAGCTTGTAGCTTCATCTATAACTTTTCTCATATCTCTTCCTTAAGACTTGAAATGCATTTTCAATTATACTTTGGCTTTACTAAATTAGCTATAAATTTATTAAGCATTTTAAAAGAGTTTATCTATCTCTTTTACTAGCTTTTCACCGCTAAATTCGGCACAAAGCTTAACTATTTGCGTGCCTATTATCGCTCCATCAGCATACTTTTTTACTTCATTAACGTCATCTTTGTTTTTTATACCAAAGCCTACGGCTACTGGTAGATCGCTCTTTTTCTTAAGCTCTAGAACTAAATTTTTTATCCTATCTTCATCAGCCCTTTTTGAACCACTAACGCCGATCGCACCAAGAGCATAAATAAATCCTGAGCCAAATTTTAAAATTCCATCCGCTCTACTACCAGATGTGACGCTGACAAGTGGTATCAGGCTTAAATTTAGCTCCTTACATTTTAGAGCAAATTCCTCGCACTCCTCACAAGGCAGATCCGGCACTATAAAGCCGCTCACACCTGCTTCAACTGATCTTTTTAGAAATTTATCAACGCCGTAAGCAAAGATGATGTTGTAATAAACCAGAAATACAAGTGGCTTTGTCACTTTTGCCTTGCAACTCTCAAGCATATCAAAGACAACGTCCGTATTTACGCCGTTTTGCACCGTCTCAAAACTAGCTTTTGCTATGAGTTTACCATCAGCCAGCGGGTCAGAGTAAGGGATGCCGATCTCGACTAGATCAAGCGTGCTCTCGTTCAAATTTTCTAAAAATTCCTTCGTTTTTTCTAAGCTTGGATATCCAGCCACTATGTAGCCGATGTTTGCCTTTTTGCCATTAAATGCACTTTTTATCTTATCCATAAATTTTTCCTTTTTCGTAGCCGATAACTGTGTTTATGTCCTTATCGCCCCTGCCTGAGACATTTACAACTATGACGCTTTTTTTATCTAGTTTTGGGCAAAGCTTTTCTAGATATGCCAGTGCATGCGCGCTCTCGATGGCTGGGATGATACCCTCCATCTTGCTTAGAAAATACAACGCATTTATGCACTCATCGTCGGTCACGGCCTCGTATCTTACCCTTTTGATGTCGTTTAGGTGAGCGTGCTCTGGGCCTATACCTGGGTAGTCAAGACCCGCTGAGATGCTGTGAACTGGCGAGATCATGCCATACTCGTCTTGCAAGACCGTCGTTTTCATGCCATGGATAATGCCGGTTTTACCTTTGCTAAGCGTAGCAGCGTGATAAGGCGTCTCTACGCCAAGGCCGCCAGCCTCGATACCAACTAAATTTACGCTCTCGTCGTCCAAAAACGCACTAAAAATGCCAATAGCATTACTGCCGCCGCCAACGCAGGCGATGACGTAGTCAGCCTTTTTGCCATACTCCGCTAGCTGAGCCTTCGCCTCTGTGCCGATGATGCTTTGAAAGTCACGCACGATCTTTGGATATGGGTGTGGGCCAACGGCTGAGCCAATGACGTAAAACGCACTCTCTATCTCATTTACCCACGCTTGAATAGCCGCCGTGGTCGCCTCTTTTAGCGTTTTTAAGCCGTCTTCTACGCTCACCACTTTTGCGCCAAGAAGCTGCATGCGAAAGGCATTTAGCTGCTGCCTAGCAACGTCTGTAGCACCCATATATACGTCACACTCCAAGCCCAAAAGTGCCGCCGCAGTCGCCGTCGCCACGCCATGCTGACCAGCTCCAGTCTCAGCTAAAATTTTCTTTTTGCCCATTTTTTTAGCAAGCAATGCTTGAGCTAGGGCGTTGTTTATCTTATGCGCGCCAGTGTGGTTTAGATCCTCTCTTTTTAGGTAAATTTCATGTCCGTAGTGCTCACTCAGGCGCTTTGCAAAAAAGAGCGGACTAGGCCTGCCAACATAGTTTTTAAGCAGATCATCAAGCTCATCTTTAAACTCTTTTGTCTTTGCGATGCTAGCATAGGCGTTTTCTAGCTCATCAAGGGCAAACATCACCGTCTCAGGCACAAACTGCCCGCCAAATTTTCCAAAATATGCTTTAGTATTCATCTTCTACCTCACCTATGATCTTTAAAATTCTCTCTATCTTTTGTGCATCTTTTATGCCGTTTTCGTCCTCGACTTTGGAGTTGATATCGACTAGATATGGCTTAAATTTCAGCGCCTCTTTGATGTTGTGCTCGCCTATGCCCCCAGCCATGCCAAATTTAAATTTAACCTCTTTTAAAATTTCCCACTCAAAGCTAGTGCCATTTCCACCAGCATTTTCGCCCTTGCAGTCAAAAAGAGCCATGTCAAAATGCTTAAAATCAACCTCTGGCAAGCTATCTTTCACGCTAAAAACCTGCCAGATTTCTTGCCCCATATCTTTTAAATTTGCATGCAAATTTTCACTGATCACTCCATGCACCTGAGCGACGTCAAGCCCTGCAAACTGGCAAATTTCCATTATCTCACAATCACTTTGCTCCGCAAAAACACCAACTACTTTTTTGCCCTTGCTGTGAGCAAATCTCGCTATCTGCCTAGCTAAATTTAGCTCAACCCTTCTTTTGCTTTTGGCAAATATTAGTCCGATAAAATCAACATCCAAAGCGCAAACCGCACTTGCCTCATCTAGCGTTTTGATACCACAAATTTTAACTAGCGCCATTACGCTTGCGCCTTTATAAACTCTTCATAAAATTTATATACCTTGCCGCTTTTTATCGCCTCAAGCACTATTTTTTTAGCCTCGTCTGGGCTCTTAGCGCCATCAGCTGCGTAGAGTGCGAACATCGCATTAAAGACCACGATGTCAAATTTTGCCCCCTGCTCCTCGCCTTTTAGCGTGCGGATTAAGGTTTTGGCGTTTTCTTCAGGTGTGCCGCCCTCGATGTCGCTGTGAAGCGCTCTTTTAAAGCCAAACTGCTCTGGCGTAATGCTATACTCAAAAATTTCGCCATTTTTTAGCTCAACAACGCTCGTTTCGCTACAAAGCGTAATCTCGTCTAGTCCGTCATCGCCGCGAACGACCAAAGCGTGCTTTCTGCCAAGTATCTTAAGCGTCTGGGTGTAGAGTTTTAACACTGGCTTATGATAGACGCCAACTAGCTGATTTGTAAGGTTTAAATTTGGATTTAAAAGCGGTCCAAGTACGTTAAATACAGTCCTTATGCCAAGTCTTTGGCGCACTTCTCTGACCTCACCAACTAGTGGGTGGAAAAATGGCGCGTGGAAAAAGGCTAAATTTTTACTAGCTAAATTTTCACGCTGTTTTGCCAGTGATTTTTCACTTTTTACACCTAAAATTCCAAGCACATCAGAGCTGCCTGACTTGCTTGAAACTGCCTTGTTGCCGTGTTTTGCGACCTTTATGCCAAGACTTGCGAGGATAAATGCCACAGTAGTTGAGATATTTATCGTCTTAAAGCCGTCGCCGCCAGTGCCGCAAAGATCGATCATAGGTGTATCGTCACGGTAAGTTTGCGAGTATTTTAGGATATTTTTTGCAAGCGCAGCGAGACTTTTTGGATAGAGGCTCTTTTCACTAATTAGCACCAAAAGGGCCGAAAGCTGCACGATCTCGTACTCTTTGCTGGCTATTATCTCGCAAATTTGTTCAAAGTCGCTATCATCAAGCGGGATGTTTTCTTGAAGCTTGATAAGATATGGCTTGAGTGAGCGAATTTTAGGCTCTTTTACCTCTTCTTTTGCTTTGTAATTTACAAAATTTTCAACGATCTTTTTGCCGTATTGCGTGAAGTAGCTCTCAGGGTGAAACTGGATGCCAAAGATCGGCTTATCTTTTACGCTAAGTGCCATAACTACGCCATCATCACTGACCGCATCGGCGCTTAAGCAAGCTGGGAGCTCATCGACATAGAGCGAGTGGTAGCGCATAACCTCAAAGCGCTCAGGCAGCCCTGCAAAGAGCGGCTCTTTGTTTTTCACGTCTATAAACGAGGTCTTGCCGTGAAGCGGGTCGTCTAGTCTTTTTATCTTTGCGCCAAAACTAAGCCCTATGGCTTGGTGTCCAAGACAAATGCCAAGCACCGGCACGCCAAGGTTGGCCTGCAAAATTTCTAAGCAAACTCCGCTATCTTTTGGGTGCTTTGGCCCTGGGCTTAGGATGATCTTACTTGGGTTTAGTTTTTTGATCTCTTCAAGCGTTATCTTGTCGTTTCTAACGCATCTAACCTCTTCGTTTGTGAGCTCTTTTACGTACTGCTCGACGTTGAAGACAAAACTATCGTAGTTATCTATAAGTAAAATCAATCTCTATCCTTTAAATTTAGCGGCGGCTGCGCGGACTAAATATTATAAATTTAGGTGAGATTATAACTAAAAGAAATTTTAATTAGGCTTTTGTGCGGCTCTCGTAGGCTTTTAGGAGTGAGAGCATATCGACGTTTTCTAAATTTACACCAGTTGGCACGCCTTGAGCGATCTTGCTAAATGAAATTTCACTCATGCCAAGCTTGTCCTCGACGTAAAGCATAAGCGCGTCAGAATTTAACCCCGGCGTAAAGGCAAAAACGACCTCTTTTGAGCCATTTTGTTTGATAGCACTTCGCAGCCTCTCTATGGCGTCCTCGTCGATCTCGTCAAGCACGAAGTAAAGGCCATTGTAGATGCCATTTTGCTCAAAAACTAAGATATCTTTTGGGCTCTCAACCAGCAAAATGACCTCACTATCCCTGCTCTCATCGCTGCAAATGTCACAAATTTCATTTTCGCTTAGCCCACCACAACGCTCACAACGTTTGATAAACCTTACCGCGTCTTCGATATTTTGAGCGAGTCTTAGCCCTGCAAAGCTATCTTGCATGCAGACAAAATAGGCAAACCTTGCGGCTGATTTTTTACCAACACCAGGGAGCTTGGCAAAAGACTCAGTTAGCTCGTTAAATTTTTCTAAGCCTCTTTTCATACTCGCTTCGCCTTTGATCTAAGTAAAATTTTAAAAACGTGATAACCATCTTCGTAGTCGTAAGCAAGCTCAAATTTTTGCATCTGGCAAATTTGCTCGATGATGTAAAGTCCAAGCCCCATACCACTTCCCGCACTCACCTTATCGCCACGCACAAAGGCTTGTTTGTAGTAGTCAATTGGATGATTTAGCTTTTTGCCTAAATTTTTAACCGCTATAAATTCGCTATCGCAAATCAAAATAGCCTTTTTATCCTCTGCGTATTTTAGGGCATTGTCTATCAAATTTTTAATCGCTAAGCTAAAAAGCTGAAAATCCACTCTTAAAATGACGTCGTCTCTGATATCGCAGCTCACTCGCTCTTCAAATTTATCAAGCATGAGCATATCTTGCACCTGCTCTAAAATGAGCGAGAAATGGCACTCTTGGTAGTTTAGTGCGTAGCTTTTAGAAAGGAGCTGCTCGACCTTGCTAAATTCATTTATCAGCATCTCAAGGCGCTCGAAAACGTTTATGAGCCTCATCTTTTGGGTCTCATTTGCGACCATTTCAGAGACGATCCTACCTTTGCCAATCGGAGTCTTTAACTCATGCATAATCGCGCGCAAAAATAGCTGCCTTGAGCGGATGAGCTCTCTGATCTTGCAAACAGCATTATCAAACTCAACAGCGACCTGTCCGATCTCATCTTGCTCGTTTTCATTTAGCCTAGCCGTCATCGCCATTTCCATATTTCCACTGGCAAATTTTCTAATGTCCTTACTAAGCCTTCTAAGCGGCGAAAGACTTCTAAGAACAGAAACATAAAGTGAGATGAGAAGGGCTGAAACTATCAAAAAAGCAACCCAAAGCGGATCATTTACGTGTCTTGCGTCGTTACTTTCAAGAAGCAGCTGAAAAGACGGGTTTTTAATAAGCAAATACAAATCGCCTTTGTAATTAACCGATTGCACCACTCCAAGAGGTGTATGCTGCGTAAAAACAACAGTCCCGTTTGTAGCTATTGAAGTGGCTAAATTTTTATTTCCAACATACTCTAAGTAAAAATTTTTAAAATAATGCTCCAAATCTCTTGGAGGATTTCCGCGTTCATAGAGTGCGACAAGATAGTTCATCGCACTTATTTGTCTATCCTTTAGTTTTTCTAAAGCGCTTTCTTGCTGAATGTTTGCAAAAGTTACAAAGAGCAAGCACATCAGCGAGAAAGCTATGGCAAAGATAATAGTTATCTTCGTAGTTATGGAATATTTCATCCGATAAGCTTATATCCTATGCCTCTTACTGAAAATATATGTTTTGGGGCTTTTGAGCTATCACCGATTTTTGATCTAAGGCGTCCGATAATAACATCTAAGCTCTTTGAATCTTTATCTTTTAGGCTTTTGCAATTATAAACTAGCTGTTCGCGTGATACTGAAAAGCTGTGTTGCTTAATGAGATAAGTTAAAATTTCATACTCAGCTGGAGTAAGTGCCAACGGCTCATTGTTAAAGTAAATCTCGTGACGCTTATCATCAATCCTAAATGCGCTATCAACGACCTCTTCTTGTACTTCATTTGTCTTTTTATATCTTCTTATAAGACTTGTGATACGAGCATACATCTCTTTTGGATCGTATGGCTTTGGCAAATAATCATCAGCACCAAGCTGAAGTCCAACAACCTTATCGCTAATATCACTTCTAGCCGAACTTATGATGATAGGAATGTCGTATTTTTGGCGAATTTCTTTACAAACCTCAAGCCCATCAATGCCCGGCAAAGTAAGATCAAGTATTAACAAATCATAGTTTTTTATCCCAGCACTAAGTCCTAAATATGGATCTTCAAAATTCGTAACTTTTATATTAAAACTATCAAGATATTCAGATAAAATTTGTGCAAATTCTGGATCGTCTTCTATCATTAA
>NZ_CABPUE010000011.1:64012-78059 GCF_902460545.1 Campylobacter concisus | reverse complement strand
TTAACCATGAATTATCCTTTTTATTAAAAATGTAGAGATTATACGGCAAAAATGTAAATTCTTTTTTAAATTTAAACTTTTTTAGGTAAAATCCCATATTTAAAATAAGCTTAATTAACAAGGAAAAATGTGGAATTTGACTATTACGAAATCCTTGAAATTTCAAGAAATGCAAGCGGAGATGAGATCAAAAAAGCCTTTAGAAGACTTGCTTTAAAATATCACCCAGATAGAAATTCTGGCAACAAAGAGGCTGAACTAAAATTTAAACAGATAAATGAAGCTTATCAAGTTTTAAGTGACGAGCAAAAACGCTCTATCTACGACAGATACGGCAAAGAAGGCCTTGAGGGTCGATTTGGTAGCGGTGGCGGATTTAGTGCCGATTTTGATCTTTCAGATATTTTTGACTCATTTTTTGGTGGCGGTTTTGCGAGTAGTTCTAGGCAGAGAAAAAGATACTCTGAAAAATACTCAGCCGATCTTGAAATTCCTATAAATTTGGAGTTTAACGAAGCTATTTTTGGTTGTGAAAAAGAGATAAATTTTGATCAAAAAGTGCCTTGCCCAACATGCAATGCAACTGGCAGTAAAGACGGCAAAAGTAAGACATGCCAGCACTGTGGCGGAAGTGGCAGGATAACACGTGGAAATGGCTTTATGAATATCGTCCAAGAGTGTCCATATTGCCACGGAAGCGGTGAAGTAATAAGCGAACCATGCCCCGATTGTAACGCAAAAGCTTATAAAATCCAGCAACAAACTGTAAAGATTACCATCCCTGAAGGCGTTGATAGCGGCATGAGAATGAGAGTAGCTGGCAAAGGCAATATCGGTACAAACGGCGTTCAAGGCGATCTTTATGTAAGCATAAACGTAAAAGAAGACAAGCATTTTATTCGTCACAACGACGATGTTTATCTAGAAATTCCTGTCTTTTTCACACAAGCTATACTTGGCGAAAGCATAAAAATTCCAACGCTTCGAGGAGAAACTGAGCTAAAACTACCTATTGGAGCAAAAGATAAGCAGCAATTTATCTTTGAAAATGAAGGTATCAAAAGCGTAAATTCGCGCAAAAAAGGTAGGCTCGTAGCACAAATTTCTATTCAAACGCCTGAAAAGCTAAGCGATGAGCAAAAAGAGCTTTTAAATAAGCTTCAAGCTAGCTTTGGCATAGAATCAGGTAAATCAAATACCGATGAAAGCGTCTTTGATAAGATAAAAAGCTGGTTTAAAGGCGATGAGCCAAAAGGCAAAAAGAAAAAATAAATTTAGATTTGTGACGTTAAATTTGACGTCACAAATTCTTTCAAAATAAATTTTATATATCCTAATTTTTATAATTAAATTTCACACAAATTTTAAAATTTCATGAACGAGTAATTTCGACTCTAAGATTTGAGCCAAGAAAAAAGCAATAACAAATCTTAGCAGTCAATTCTTACGAGTGAATGAAAGTTTTAAAATTTGCAAAGCAATCTAGTTAAATTTAAATGTTTGTTTCTTTTGTTACGGGGGAAGAGGCTTGAATTACGAAGTCGCTCCCTTCCCCCTTAACAATCCCCTAACCCCGACGACGTTAGAAGTGGCATATCTCAGTACTAACGCACTGCATGCGTTATATTAAATTTCCAGCAAATTATAAAAATTTATTATCGAGCATATCACGGCTATAAATTTAGTGCTAAACGAAGTGCGGCCTAAATTTAGTAGTCTGCTAAGATGAGCGAGTAAGATTTTAAATTTTGCAAAATTGCTTTGTTATATTAGGTAGGCATCAGCCAAATTTTAAAATTTCATGAACGAGTAATTTCGACTCTAAGATTTGAGCCAAGAAAAAAGCAAGAACAAATCTTAGCAGTCAATTCTTTACAAGCAAGCAAAATTTTAAAATTTGCAAGAGAGTATAAATTTACTCAGTTGCAAGCTCCAAATAATAATCAAGCTGATCGCGCCTGATGATACGTATAAGGTTCGTGCTACCCTCAACGCCCGTAGGGTGACCGGCTGTGACAAGATAGGTCTTGTCGTGTTCAACATATCCCTCTTCATACGCCTTTTTCATGACATTTGCCAAAAGTGAGCTAAGCTTTGTTTTTTCTAGTACAAGTGCTGGCGTAACACCCCAAGCAAGAGTAAGCATGTGCGCTGTTTGCTCATCGTGAGCGACTGCTATGATGTCGATATTTGTGCGGTTTCTAGCTAATTTTATAGCCGATTTTCCTGAGCCAGTGATCGAGATTAATGCATCTGCTTTTATGCGAACAGCAAGAGATGCGGCACTACTTGCTACCATATCAGTCTCGTCAAAAAAGTCAAACTCATCAAATTTATTATATGGATAGATGCTTTGAGTTTGGATGATCGTTTTGCTCATAGCCTCTACGACCGCGACTGGGTTTTTGCCTATCGCACTTTCCTCGCTTAGCATAACAGCATCAGTACCGTCTAACACGGCATTTGCCACGTCACTGATCTCCGCTCTTGTGGCAGTCTCATGCTCTGCCATACTTAGCATCATCTGAGTTGCTGTGATGACTGGCTTACTAGCTGCATTTGCTTTTTTAATGATGAGCTTTTGGATAGTTGGGACCTTATAAAATGGTACTTCTATGCCAAGATCGCCACGAGCTACCATGATACCATCACTCTTTGCGATGATGTCGTCTATATTTTCAACCGCATCAAATTTCTCGATCTTAGATAAAACAGCAGCTCTTGAGCAAAATTCTTTTAAGATATTTTTTGCCTTTATTACGTCATTTGCATCTTGCACGAAGCTAATGGCGACAAAATTTACGCCATGCTTTGCGCCAAATTTCATATCTTCTTTATCTTTTGGTGTGATGATCTCTATGCCAAGGGCTGTATTTGGGAAATTTACGCCTTTATTTGAGTTTAAAATTCCATCATTTTCAATGATAGTTTTTACTATTTCTTTGCCTTCACTAATGACCTTTGCTCTTATAGAGCCATCATAGAGATAGACATACTCGCCAACCTTTAGCATTGGTAAAATTTGAGGCTGATTTAGGCTTACTTTATAAACTCCCTTCTCAACTTTTTCACCGATAATTTCATCAGCATAGATACTTAGTTCATCACCAGCCTTTAGATAAAATGGCTCACTAAGCTTACCAACTCTGATCTTTGGGCCACAGATATCTTGTAAAATTCCTATTCTTTTATTTAGCTTTTTTTCGATATTTCTTATCTTGTCAATGTTTGATTTATGGTATTCGTGTGTCCCATGGCTAAAATTTAAACGAAAGACATTAACACCTGCTTTTACCATCGCTTCCATTGTCTCTTCATTATCACTTGCTGGCCCCAAAGTAGCTACGATTTTTGTCTTTTTTATCATTTTATGCCCCATAAATTTGATTTTTGCGATTATAACACATTTTAATAATGTAATTTTTTGTATAATAGGCAAAATTTCAAAGGAGAAGATATGAATAAATTTTTATTAGCGTCTCTTGGTCTAGCAGCTGTTGCTTGCGTTGCTATGGGAGATGATAAAGTTTATAAGCTAAAGCTTGCTAGCTCATGGGAGAGCACTATGCCAGTGCTTGGTGATGTACCAAAAGAGCTAAAGGATAAAGTTGAAAAGATGAGTAATGGCAGACTTGAGCTAAGGATTGATTATCCATCAAAGCATAAATCGCCTTTTGCGATGCTTGATTTTGCTAAAAGCGGTCAATACGACATTACCTACACAAGTAGCTATTATTATAAAGGCAAAGATGCTAAAACTATATTTTTTACAGCAACTCCATTTATGATGAATACTGACGAGCAAACAGCTTGGTATGAATTTGGCGGTGGTAAGGAGCTTGAGGCAAAAGTTTACGATCCATACAATATCAAAATTTTTAGAGCTGGAAATACCGGCATGCAAATGGGTGGCTGGTTTAAAAAAGAGATAAAATCACTAGATGATATCAAAGGCTTAAAGATAAGAATTCCAGGCTTTGGTGGTGAAATTTACGCTAAACTTGGCGCTAACATCAATACTATCCCAACTGGTGAGCTTTACATGGCTCTTGAGATGGGAACGATCGACTCAGTCGAGTGGGTAAGCCCAGCTTATGACATGGCGCTTGGCTTTCACAAAGTGGCAAAATACTACTACACAGGCTGGCAAGAACCAAACGGTGAAACTCAGTTTTTCTTTAATAAAAAATCATACGAAAAACTTCCAGATGACCTAAAAGCGATCTTTGAAGCAGCTGCAGCTGAAGTAGCAAGAGATGCCAATACAAAAGTATTTTATTCAAATGTCGAGTACTGGGATAAAATGAAGAGCGAGTATCCAGACATCCAAGTAAAATCTTTCCCACCAGAAGTAATCGCAGCTCTTAAAAAAGCTACAAATGAACTACTAGATGAAGAGAGTGCTAAAGATCCATTATTTAAAGAGATCGTTGAGTCTCAAAGAGCCTTCCTTAAAAAAGCAAGAGAATGGACTAAAATTTCAGACTACGCTTATATCAAAACAAATGAATAGTAAAATTTAGCAGGGATTTTCCCTGCTTTTTATATTTATTCTAATTACTTTCAATAAAAATTTTAATCGAAACGTTTTTATACAAGCCATAAATTTTTACAAAAATAAATACTGGTGGCTATTATAGATAGAAAATTTCTCTCATTGAGCGCTCGATCTTTGATTCATCAAGTGTATTATTAAAAAATAAATTTAGTGCTAAGACCGCTTGATATAAAAGCATATCGGCGCCATCTTTTACACCAAGGCTGCTTTGCTTGGCCATTTCTAAAAATGGTGTTTGCTTACCATAAATCACATCAAATGCGAATTTAGCATCTTTAAAAATGCTTTTTAAAATTTCTTTAGGTGCTGGTAAAAAATCATCCTTTAGGCCAGCAGAGGTCGAGTTAATGACTAGATCAAATTTTTGCTCTTCGTAGTTATCCCAGCTAAAGCATTTGTACTCATCTTTAAATTTCTCAAGCCTATCTTTGCTTCTATTTAGTATGTAAACATCAACGCCTTGTTCTCTTAATGCATAAGTTATGGCATTTGCAGTACCGCCTGCTCCAAGGACAATTGCTTTTCTTACATCTTTAAAATTTTTTATTGCTTTTAAAAACCCAGGCGCATCTGTATTGTGAGCATAAATTTTATCATTTTTAAGCACAAGAGTATTTGCAGAGCCTATTTTACGAGCTATATCTGAAGCTTCATCGGCTAAATTTAAAGCCCGCTCTTTATGTGGAAGTGTTACGTTTGCACCGTTTAATTTTAAGGATTTAAATTTATTGATTAATTCGCTGCCATCTTTTAGCAAGACTCTTGTATAAAGTGCTTTTAAGCCCAGGTCTGCAATGGCTTTGTTGTGCAGCCTCGGAGATACCGAGTGAGCTATTGGATCTCCAAAGACTGCAAATGTTTTCATTTTGCTCTAAAGATAAAAGCGTCTTTATTGATATCTTTTCTAATATCACCTACTGCTTTTTGAAGCGTTTTTTCATCAAATGGGCCAACTAAAATTTTAGTCAGTTCGCCAACTTTTATAGTCTTGTAACTATATCCCTTAGCAGCGATCTTCTTCATATATTCAGCATTTGGATTAAATTTACTAGTCACAAATACTTGAACATAAGAGCCTTTTGTAGCAGGTTCAGTTTTAGCTACTTCAGCTTTTTTATCCGTTTTTTCTATTTTGGTTTCAACCTTTTTTTCAATCTTTTTATCTACTTTATTTTCAGTCTTAGCTGATTTTGCCTCGCTCTTTTTATCAGTAGCTGCGACTTTTTCGACTTTTTTAACTAGAGTATCTACTTTTGTCTCAGCTTTTTTTGCTGGTATTTCTGCAGGCTTTTCGATAGGCTTAACTATCTCTTTTGGCTCTTCAGTTTTAGAAACAGGCTTATTGTTTTCTTTATCTTTTAGCTTTTTGATCATATCTTCAAATTCATCTTGTTGCTTATTTTCAGGCACGATCGGTACTTGCTCAAAAAGCTGTGTATCGCCTTTTTTATTGTCTGAATTTGTATCAGCTATCGGAGCTTGTCTATCTACTGGCTGCTCAGCTGGTACTGGAGGAAGTACTAGTCTCGAATCAGCTTCATTTTGAGCTTGTGAAGGGTCGCTTGAATTTACTAGCTTCATAGCCACTACAATGATCAAAAAAAGTATAATAAGAGCTGCTATAAATATAAGAAGTTTTTTTAGCTTCAATCCTCTTGCGTCATCATCTCTTTCTAAAAGAATATCTTTTAACTCATCATTTTCCACTTTTTATCCTTAATTACATATATTTTGACCAACTTGCCCCACGCTCCTTTTGATAGAGTTTATAAGGTAAAGTTAGTATATTAAATTCTTTTGGCATATCGATATTAGGAAACATCCTCCACTCTTTAGGCAACTTCTGTGAAAGCTTTGCGTTGAGCATATTTGCTAGCTGGCAAGCCTCATTTAGCGTAGTGTGACCTTTATGTACATAAAGATGCAGATGGCCTGGCGTCTTACTCTCGTAGGCTGTAAAATTTATAAATCCCTCTTCTCTTAAAAGAAGCTGTGCTTTATGCCAAAATCTATCTGGGGTTCTGCCGTTATAGTCAAAAACTATATTTTCAACTTTATCATTTGCATTTATTAAAGAGTGTGCGATAACAGCCTTGCCCTCTTCATGCTCTTTCATAATATTATATGTCAGTGGCTCATTTATCTTTTCAAATTTATCAAAGAAAATTTTACCTCTGTATTCTATTTTATTAACGATCGTATCACGCTTGATATAGTAATGAGTTGTAATAATCTTTATAAGTGCTGTATCAATACTTTGCATCAAAATGTCGCTTTATCATAGATTATAAATTTATGAGCAAGTTCAACTAGCTCAGCTTTTGTCTTCTCTTGCAAAGATGTGTTGTTTATATCGCTTAATACGTCAGCTATTTTGTTTGCTATTAGTTCAAACTCAGTCTCTTTCATGCCACGAGCCGTAAGCGCAGGACTACCAACACGTATACCACTTGTGATAAATGGGCTTCTTGTCTCACCTGGAACCGTATTTTTATTTACTGTTATAGCGGCATTTCCAAGAGCGATATCAGCGTCTTTACCGCTAAATTCACGATTTAAAAAGCTCATTAAAATTAGGTGGTTATCGGTACCGCCGCTCACTAGATCAAAGCCTCTTTTTATTAATACTTCACCTAATTTTTTAGCATTTGCTTTTACTTGTTTAGCATAAATTTTCCACTCAGGGCTAAGGTTGTGCTTAAAGCCAACTGCCTTTGCTGCGATGACATGAACTAGTGGTCCGCCCTGAATGCCTGGGAAAATAGAGGCATTTATCTTCTTAGCGTACTCTTCGTTATTTGTCATAATGATACCGCCTCTTGGGCCTCTTAGGGTTTTATGGGTAGTTGAACTTACGACATCACAGTATGGGAAAGGACTTTGATGCTCACCAGCAACAACAAGACCAGCAATATGAGCAACATCTGCAAAAAGTATCGCCCCAACAGCATCAGCTATCTCACGAAATTTTTTAAACTCGATCTCTCTTGTGTATGCACTTGCGCCACAAACGATCATTTTTGGTTTTACTATCTTTGCTATATCCATGACTCTATCGTAGTTTATGCGGCCATCAAGCTCGACGCCATAGAAAAAGCTCTCATACATCTTGCCAGAGCTGCTGACTTTCGCGCCGTGTGTTAAGTGTCCACCATGGCTTAGATCCATTCCTAAAATTTTATCGCCTGGATTAAGTAAAGCGCCGTAAACACCTTGATTTGCCTGAGAGCCTGAGTTTGGTTGAACGTTTGCAAATTCACATCCAAAAAGCTCTTTACATCTATCAATCGCTATTTGCTCGATCTCATCGACAAATTCGCAGCCACCATAATATCTCTTGCCAGGATAGCCTTCAGCATATTTGTTTGTTAGGATTGAGCCCATTACTTCCATAACTTCTGGATATGTAAAATTTTCACTAGCAATCATCTCAAGGTGATCACATTGGCGTTTTAGCTCTAAATTTACTAGATCGTAAATATCCTTATCATAGCTTTGCAAACTCATTTTTCATTCTCCTTTATCTCATTTTTAAGTGGCCTCATCGCTGGGAAGAGTACAACGTCGCGAATTGATTTTTTATCCGTTAAAAGCATCACGAGCCTATCGATACCTATACCCTCACCTGCAACTGGCGGCATGCCGTATCCTAGGGCTTTTACATAGTCCTCATCCATCTCGTGTGCCTCGTCATCGCCTGCGTTTTTAGCATCGATTTGCGCTTTAAAGCGGTTGTATTGATCGATTGGATCATTTAGCTCATTAAAGCCATTTGCTAGCTCACGACCAGCGATAAATAGCTCAAACCTCTCAGCCACATCAGGATTTGCATCACTTCTTCTTGAAAGTGGGCTGATCGAAATCGGATAATCAATAACAAATGTTGGGTGTATAAGCTTACTCTCTACGTAGTTATCAAATAGCTCAGCCTGCAAGTGACCAAGATCAAGCTTCTCATTTGCTTCAAGGCCATCAGCTCTTAGTTTTGCTAAAATTTTATCTTTGTCGTTTATGATATTCTCATCTAGTCCACCGATCTCAACGAGAGCTTTTTTGTAGCTTATTCGCTTAAATGGCTTACTAAAATCAATCTCCATGCCATCAAAATTTACAACTTTTTCCATATCTAGCTTGTCTAAAATGACATTAAAAAGATCCTCTGTAATGCCCATTAAATCGTGATAGTTATGGTATGCCCAGTAAAACTCTATACTTGTAAACTCAGGATTATGAGTAAGATCCATACCTTCGTTTCTAAAATTTCTATTCATCTCATAAACAGCTTCGAAGCCACCTACTATAAGGCGTTTGAGGTATAATTCAGGCGCGATCCTTAGATATCTCTCAACTCCAAGGGCATTGTGAAAAGTGATAAATGGCTTAGCATTTGCGCCACCTGCTATTGGGTGTAGCATCGGTGTTTCAACTTCTAAAAAGCCCTTTTCTTCAAAAAATCTTCTAATCGTACTAATAATCACTGAGCGTCTTTTAAAATCAGCTCTAACTTCAGGGTTCATTATCATGTCAAGATATCTTTGGCGATATCTTGTCTCAACATCAACTAGACCATGATACTTCTCAGGAAGTGGGCTTATCGATTTTGAAGCAAGGCTAAGCTCGCTTACATGCATAGAAAATTCGCCAGTTCTTGTTATAAATGCATAACCTCTAACATAGACGATATCACCTATCTCTACGTATTTTTTAACGATTTTAAACCACTCTGGATCAAGCGTTTTATTACTAAAGTAAATTTGTAAATTTCCATCTTCATCTTCGATATTTGCAAAGACCGCTTTTCCAGCATCACGAATAAGTTTTATTCTACCTGCAAGACCTACTAGCTGGCCTTCGGCCTTTTTCTCTTCGGTATCATTAATATAGTTAAATTTTAGTTTAAATTTAGAGATATTCATATCTCTTCTAAGAAAATGCGGATATGGATTTATGCCTAAATTTCTTAGCTCGTCTATGCTTTGTAGTCGTTGAATCTCATGTTGGTTGTCAAATATCACCTTACTTTCCCTTTATATTATTTTTTGAGCATTTTTCACAAATTCCATAAAGCTGCATCATATGACCGGTTAGTTTAAAGCCATGATCTTTTGCGATACTGATTTGTCTTTTTTCTATCATTGGATCTTCAAATTCTATGATAAGGCCGCACTTTCTGCATATCATATGGTCGTGATGTGGCTTTGTGGCAAGCTCAAATTTTTTACCTTGTGAACCAAAGCTGATTGATGTCACCATTTCTGATTCTTCAAGTAGATTTAGTGTTCTATAAACAGTTGCGATACCAATATTTAGCTCAGGGTGCGTTTCTTTTATAAAAAGATAAAGTCTTTCTGGAGTAAAGTGTTCGCCATTGTTGTATAGCGTTTTTAGTAAAATTTCACGCTGTTTCGTGTATTTTAAACCATTGTCGCGAAGCACTCTTTTGAATTTCTCAAGCAACGCATCATATTCTAAATTTTCTATCATCTTATTCCCCTTTTGTGATATTAGAGTCGGTATTTACACTAGCATTTGCATCCATTGAGATAAATGCGTCAGTTTTATTTGTATCCATTGGTCTTGCCACTATCTCATCTAACTCACTTTTGATATTTTTCACATCAAGATTTGTTATCCATTTGCCAGTTTCTATCAAAACCGGATAGACTTTACTGTTCGCAAAATAAGGAGCAATTATATTATTTAGCGAAGTGCCAGATATTACAGCAACTACTGCCGAAAATGTTAAGAAAATTTTTCCACTTCCCATAACAAATCCACCAAGTCTATCCAAAAAACCAAGTCCGCTTACTGAAACTATTTTTGATAAAAATTTACCAACTAGCAAGCAGACTATCCAGAAAACTAGCCAAAGTGAGATAAATGCGACAAACTGTAAAAATGAAGGATTTTCAAATTTATATATATTTTTAGTTATAAACTCACCAGATAGATCTGAAAACCTACTAGCTATAATTAAGCCACCGATAAGTCCGATAAGTCCGAAAGCTTCTTTGATAAGTCCATTTAATATGCCTTTTATGCCAAGCATCAAAACAAGAGCGATAATAATAATATCAAACCACGTTACTAAATCCATTATACAGTTCCTATTAAATTTTGAAGTTCTTGCTGGCTAGTTGAATAAGCTAGCGCATTTTCTTTTGTAATCTTACCCTCTTTTAGTACTTTCATCAAAGCCTGGGTTTGCGTACTCATACCAGTTTGTTGTTGATTTAGCTGCATCTGAGAGTAAATTTGATGTATTTTGTTTTCACGTATCAAGTTTGAGATAGCCATATTGTTTATTAAAATTTCATGCACCGCGCACCTTCCACCGCCTATCTTTGGGATTAGACTTTGTGAAACGACAGCAGTTAGCGAAACACTAAGCATATTTCTTACTTGTAATTGCTCGCTTCCATCGAAACTATCAACGATCCTATTTATAGTTTGAATGGCTGAATTTGTGTGAAGCGTACCAAAGACTAAGTGTCCAGTCTCAGCTGCCGTAATAGCCGTTGAAATCGTCTCTCTATCTCTCATCTCGCCCACAAGTATGATATCTGGGTCTTCACGAACCGCAGATTTTAGAGCCCTTGAGTAAGAAGTTGCGTCGGTGCCGATATTTCTATGAGAAAATAGAGCTTTTTTATTGTTATGCACAAACTCGACTGGATCCTCAATTGTAATAATATGCTTTCTATAATTTAAATTTATCTCATTAAGCATGGCTGCGAGAGTTGTTGATTTACCACTTCCTGTCGGTCCAGTAACCAAAATAAGACCTTTTTCACGCTTAATAATATGCTTAAAAATTTGTGGGGCATTTAACTCATCAAGAGATGGGATATTGATTGGGATTATACGAAAAGCGGCAGCTAAATCGCCATTCATGGTATAGTAATAGTTGCCACGAAAGCGGCCAATATCTGGAAGCTCAATCGCAAAGTCAAGCTCTTTATTATTCTCAAGTTCACTTTTTTGTTCATTAGTAATCAAAGCAAAACATAAATTCTCTATATCCTTGCCACTTAATACGCCAAAATCAATAGGTTTTAAAACACCATCTACTCTTATTTGTGGCTCAGATCTTGAAACAAGATGAAGATCGCTTGCCTTATCACTCACAACAGTTTTTAAAAGTGTTTTTATATCGCCAGCAAGATTATTAAGGCTATTATCTTCTGGTATTTTTACACTTAAATTCTTTGCCTGAAGCTGTTCGATTAGATCCATATTTTTACCATTATTCTATTATTTTTGGTACAGCAAAAAAATGCCCTTCACGTGAAGGAGCGTATTTCAAGATCGTATCAATCACATCACTTGGCCTTGGCTCATCTTCTCTTAAAGGTGTGCCACCTTTTATAGAGCTAACTACAGCTTCATCGCTGCTTAGATCAAGTTCATTTAAAATATCAACAAAAGATACAATCTCGCTTAGTTGTTTTTTTACTTCTTCTCTTTTTTCATCACTGATTTGTAAGGCAGAAAGTTTTTCTAATTTATTTAAAAGAGTATCATCTATTTGCATTATATAAGTAACCTTATTAATTAATTTTGAGCCATTATATCACATTCAAGCTTTAATTTTGGGATAGTTTTAATTTAATTATGTTAAAATCTGCGAATTAAAATTTTTTAAAAATAAAGGAAAAGCGTTGGCTATAAAAGAAGATCTAACACAGATAAAACAAGAGATTGGTGCTCAAGAACAGTTTTTAGAAAGCATGATCAAAGGTGAGCGTTTCTTTAGAAAGTATAAAAAATTTATGATAATTGCCATTATTGTTGCCGTCATTGCAATTATTGGATTTTATTCGAACAAAATAATAAATGATAATAGAATTGAAGATGCAAATTTGGCTTACTCAAAGCTCATTTTAAATCCAAACGATGCAAATGCCTTAAGCATTTTAAAAGAAAAAGAACCAAATTTATATGCGCTTTTTTCACTTCAGCAAAAGCTTGATAAAAATGAGACAAATGGCATTAGTGAGCTTGCAAATTTAAAAGTAAATCCTATAGTAAAAGATATCATTCTTTCACAAAATGGTAATGCAAACACTCAAATTTTAAGCGAATATAGCACACTTTTAAAAGGTTTTGAACTTTTAAAACAAAACAAAATCAAAGAAGCAAATGATGAGTTTAACAAAATTTCACTCGACTCTCAACTTCAAACTTTAGTTAAAAATTTAAAACACTATCAGGGAATAAAATAATGAAAAAAATTACTCTTTTCTTGGCTTTTGCCTTGGCTTTAGTTTTAAGCGGATGTGGCACAAAAAGACAATATTTCGAGCCAGCTCAAACCTCTGGCAAAATTTCTTTGTCAAAAGATATGCCATCTTATATCAAATCAGCAAATGCAAATGGCGCCACTCTTGATAACGGCAATATTATCACCAAAAATGGC
Source organism: Campylobacter concisus (assembly GCF_902460545.1). Classification (GTDB taxonomy): domain Bacteria; phylum Campylobacterota; class Campylobacteria; order Campylobacterales; family Campylobacteraceae; genus Campylobacter_A; species Campylobacter_A concisus_AE. The sequence goes on along the minus strand of NZ_CABPUE010000011.1, from coordinate 65,082 downwards.
CTAAATACAAACATTAAGTTGCCTGAAAATTTTAATTTCTTAAATGAAAACAACGGCTTTATCATCTCAGCTAGTATAAATGGCGATCTAAATGTGACAGATTCTAATGAACGCAGCATTTATAGCAATAAATTTCCAACAGCAATTGTTGCTGCTTCTCTTGATCAAAACCTATTAGCAGCTATCAGCGCGACAAACCACATCTATCTAATAGACATAAATACCGCAACAACAATAATGGAATATAGCTCGTCTAATATAGCAGCAGTTGATTCAAGGGTCGTAGCACCATTTTTTATGAGCTCGCTTATCGTTTATCCGGCATTAGATGGCAAAATTTACATAGTACAAAAAGAGACTGGTAGAATTTTACGTGACGTGGTCGTAAGCTCTGAAAATTTCTTTAATAACATCATATTCTTAGGCGTTGAGGGTGATAACTTAATAGCAGCAACAGCAAAAAAACTAATCGTCATTAACCCAAGTCAAACGGTTTATTATGACGGTGAGATCAAAGATGTACTAGTTAATAACGATGAAATTTATATCTTTAAAAAAGATGGTACGATCGTAAGAACAAATCTTATGCTAAAAGAGCAAAATAAAGTAAATTTCAAATTTGCCATCTTCTCAGCAGCCACTATTATCAATAATAAGCTCTACGTAATCGAAAAAACAGGCTACGTTATAAAAACAAATTTAGACCTCAGTGGAGCTGAAATTTATGAATTTAGCGATGAGATAAAAGATAAAAGCTTTATGGGCAATGGTGCCTTTTATTATGATAATGAGCTTGTTAATTTAGGGCAATGAACCAAAAAATTTGGGAGCTTTTTGAAGCCAAAAAAATTCTCTTAAAAGATATCAAAGAACTTAACACAAGTGAATTTAGCACAAAAAAGACGCTTGATATCTTTTGGGGAGTGGACAATAAGAGCTTTTACAATCTTGTCTTTTTAAGAACAGCAAAAAGTAGATTGCTACGCAAAGAGGCTTTGGAACTTGAAGAAATTTCTAAAAAAATAGAGATGAAATTCCAAACAAATCTAAGAAAAAAAACTATATTTTAT
>NZ_CABPUE010000011.1:54748-63769 GCF_902460545.1 Campylobacter concisus | reverse complement strand
CGTAAATGATGAAATTTTAAATATTTTAAAAGATAATAAGATGTTTGTGGATCTAGAACCATTTTTTACTATTGATACGATATACCAGGGTCTAGGCGTAGATAGAATAGCTGCATGTTACTCTATAAATAATGGCGTAATCGTTGATGCTGGAAGCGCGATAACGGTTGACATTATGGCAAATTCTATCCATCTTGGAGGATATATCTTGCCAGGTATTTCAAGTATGCTAAATGCCTACAAAAGCATCTCGCCACGACTTGATATCACTATAAATTCACAAATTGACATAGATGCTCTACCGCAAAAAACAGCTGATGCCGTGAGTTATGGCATTATTAAACCAATAATAACTCTACTAGATAAACTAGCCGGTGACAAAAAAGTATATTTTACTGGTGGAGATGGCGACTTTTTGTCAAAATTTTTTAAAAATGCTATTTGCGACAAGATGCTTGTTTTTCGTGCCATGCAAAAGCTAATAACTGAAAAGAAAGATATGACAATATGATAACAGTAGCACTACCAAAGGGAAGAATAGCCGAGGCAACACTAGAAATTTTTAGAAAAATTTTTGGTTCAAGTTTTTTATTTGAAGATAGAAAATTAATCCTTGAAGAAGGAAATTTTAGATTTTTAATGGTTCGCAACCAAGATATCCCAACTTACGTCACTGAAGGTGCGGCTGATATTGGTGTAGTGGGGCTCGACGTACTTGAAGAGCACAAGCCAAATGTTGTAAGGCTACTGGATTTAAAAATCGGACAGTGCAAAGTTTGCATTGGCATAAAAAACGACTCTGAACTAGATCTAAACCAGCCAGAGCTAAAAATAGCCACAAAAATGCCAAATATAACAAGAAATTATTTTACAAAACAAGCCGTAGCTGTAAAGATCATCAAGCTTTATGGCTCGATCGAACTTGCGCCACTAGTTGGCTTAAGCGACGCGATAGTTGATGTAGTCGAGACTGGCTCAACCATGAAACAAAACGGACTAAAGATCGCTGGTGATATCATGCAAAGCTCAGCTTATCTAATAGCAAATAAAAATAGCTTTATCATTAAAAAAGATGAGATTTTAGAGCTTTACAAAAAAATCAAAGAGGAAATTTAAAGTCCTGCTAGCTCATCATAAAGTACAAAAATTTCTTTAGTGATATAAAGTCCGACTATTTACTTATAAATTCTTTTAGAATAATGCATTAGTAGTTATTGACATACTTTTTGTTAATAGAGATTAGTACTGACATACAAATAACGATCTAAACGTAACAAAAATAGTAGTCTTTAACGAGCCAAGAGCCGAATATAAGCTAAAGCCTCACCACAAACATCTAGCTTTGATTGTATTGCTTGCCACCAAAATCAAGGCGATAATCCTAGCAAATTTAAAGAGATTGGTGACAATGGCTGTACTAGCTGCCATACAAATATGATAGGTAGCAATAAAATATCAGCACAAGCTCAAAAGATGTATACTCACTATAAAAAATTCTTGACAGTGACAAAAAACTAAAATTTGTAAGTTGCCACTATGAAGGAGGACATAGCGCTGGCTTTATAAATTACCTTGAATATTGGAAGTCAACATATAAAATTTATGAGAAGAAAATGCTAGAGCAAAAAATCAATACTAAGAAAAAAATTCTTCAAAGATGAGTATAAACCTACAAAATAGAAAGAGAAATTTTTAAAATAAAAGGCCGATAAGAATAATACAAAACCTGTTGGTGGTTTTTGACAGGATAAGTCTAAACTTTCTATTAATCAGGCAAGCAATTTGGTCTTACCTGATTTTACATATTACATAAAGCTTTTTAATACAAATTTTTATTATAAAGATATAGATAAATCTAAGTTGGAAAAATTTATAAAAATATTAAAGATAAAATAATAAATTTTAGTTTTTAAAATTTAAGAAATTTGCACAAGCTCTTTGTTCTCAAGCTTGCATGAGCTATCGCATTTTGCTGCTAAATCGTTGTCGTGAGTAACTAGCACAAGGGCAGCGCTATTTTCATTTATATAGTCAAATAAAACTTGCATTACCTCATTTGCTGTTTGCTTGTCAAGATTGCCCGTTGGCTCGTCTGCAAAGATGATCTTTGGCTTTTTGGTAAGCACTCTAGCGATACTAACGCGTTGCTGCTGACCACCGCTTAGCTCACCAACTTTTTGATTTATCACACTTGAAATTTTAAGCGCTTCAAGATCATTTTTTTCTATATTTTCACCAGATAAGATACTAGCAAGCTCGATATTTTCGTAAGCACTAAAGCCTTTAAAAAGGTAGTGTGACTGGAAAATAATGCCAAAATGAAGCCTTCTAATGGCCAAAAGCTCGTTTTGAGAAAGCTCATAGATCGATCTATCTTGATAGATGACCTCGCCAAAATTTGGCTTCAAAAGTGTTGAAAGTATGTGTAAAAGCGTTGATTTGCCACAACCGCTAACGCCGGTTATCGCGATACTTTGTTTTTGATTGAGAGTTAAATTTATATTATTAAAGAGCGTATAATCATACGCAAAGCCTAGATTAGACGCTCTTAAAATTTCCATTAGCCTATTTGAGCAGCAACTTCTGCAGCAAAGTCATCTACTTTTTTCTCTAAGCCTTCACCAAGCTCGAAACGAACGTATTTTACGATCTCGATCTTGCCGCCAAGCTCTTTGCTCTTCTCTTCGATAACTTGTTCGATAGTCTTTTTATCGTCCATTACATAAAACTGACCTAAAAGTGTAAGGCGTTGATCAAGCACTGTGTTATCAGCGTAAAATCTCTCGATCTTGCCAGGGATAATCTTGTCCCAAATTTTCTCAGGTTTGCCCTCAGCTTTTAGCTCTTCCTCGATCACTTTTGTAGCTTTTGCAAGCTCAGCATCGCCTATTTGGCAGCGACTAGCGTACTCAGGGATGTGGTGAAGTGGCTTGCCTAGGCGTTTTAGCTCTTCATTTTCTTTTTCAAGTTCAGCGCGAAGTGCGATAAATTCTTTCTCAACAAAATCTTTATCAAGATCTTTGTAGCTTATAACGCTTGGCTTCATAGCAGCTGCATGCATACATAAATTTCTTATAAATTCAGCTGCTTTGTTTGCAACTTCTACGCTTTCGCAAGCCGCACCGATAAGTACGCCAACACGGCCATTTGAATGAACATAACCATTTACTACGCCTTTATCATCAGCAATAATAGTCTCAAAGCGACGAACTACAAGGTTTTCACCGATGGTTGCGATCTGAGTTTTGAAGTATTCTTCAAATTTAACACCATTTAAAGTGCTTGCGTTTAGCTCTTCAACTGTTGTTATGCCACTTGATTGGATATGAGCTGTTGCATCTTTTGCAAGTGTTTGAAACTGTGGATTTCTAGCAACGAAGTCGGTTTCAGAGTTGATCTCGCTGATAGTTGCTTTTTTGCATTTTGAGCAAACTTCAACGCTTATTAAGCCCTCGCTTGCAAGGCGATCAGCCTTTTTAGCTGCTTGACCTAGGCCTTTTTCACGAAGGATGTCAACAGCTTTTTCCATGTCACCATTTGCTTCGCCAAGTGCCTTTTTGCAGTCCATCATACCAGCTCCGGTTGATTCGCGGAGCTCTTTTACCATTTGTGCAGTTATTTCCATTACTCTTCGTCCTCGCCAAAGTCTTCTTCACTCATAGCCTCAGCTACAACTGCATCTTTCTCATCTTGGCTTACTTCTTCGCCAGCAACTTGCTCGCCACCATCTTGCTCAAGAAGTGATTTGCCTTCGTTGATAGCCTCAGCCATCTCTTGGCAGAAAAGCTGAACAGAGCGGATCGCGTCGTCGTTTCCTGGGATTGGATAATCAACAACATCAGGATCGCAGTTTGTATCAATTGGTGCTACAACCGGAATTTTTAGGCGGTTAGCCTCTTGAACAGCGATCTTTTCTTTAACTGTATCAACAACAAATATCATATCAGGTAGGCTTTTCATATTGCGGATACCACCAAGAGTTGCGATAAGCTTCTCTTTTTTGCGGCGAAGCATTAAAGCCTCTTTTTTAGTTAACAAATTTATCGAACCATCTTCTTCCATAGTTTCGATAACTTCTAGTTTGCGGATGGACTGGCGGATAGTACCGAAGTTTGTCATCATACCACCTAACCAGCGGTGATTTACATAAGGCATTCCACATTTTTCAGCGTACTCTTTTATAGCGTCGATAGCTTGTTTTTTAGTACCAACAAATAGTACTGACTTGCCTTCAGCAGCTGCGTCACGAACGATGTTGTAAGTGTAGCGGAAGTAGCGGATAGTCTTTTGTAGATCTATAATATAGATACCTTTTCTCTCGCCAAAGATAAATTTTTTCATCTTTGGATTCCAGCGGCGTGTTTGGTGACCAAAATGTACGCCACACTCTAATAAATCTCTCATAGTTACCATGAGTTTCTCCTTGTTTTAGGCATTTTGCCTTGAATTTAGTTTTATCCTCCACGACCATTAATGCTTTCGCACAACCAAATTTAGGATTGTCGTGTGTGAAATAAAGGGGGATTATACTTAAAGTAATATGAATTTAAACTAAAGTTTATTTACTTAATTGTGAGTCTTCTTCGATTTTTATTAATTTAGCAAAAATTTCTGCCATTGCTTGCCTTTTTTCGGATGAAATTTCAAGCTTCTTGACATTTAAAAGAATGCTTACAAACTCCTCATTTTGTAGCGTTTCTACGCCAAATTTTCTTGCGTTTGTAGTGATTTTTAGCACAAGAGAATTTTTTGATTTGAAGTTTTCGTAAGGCATTCTTTCTCTACTTTCAAAATTACAAAGCGATTATAAAAAATTTATAATAAATTCGGACTCAAATTTATATCAAACTTTTATTCTTTTATCTCAAAACTAAGTGTCGTTTTTAACGTCTCTTTGTCACACTTCGCAGCATCTGGATAAGGTCTTTCATAAATCACCTCAAATACCCAAAAACCTGGCCTTAGAGCTAACACTTCAGTGATGCCTTGCTCATCAGTCATACCGTAAAATGCATGCTTATGGTCTAAAAACCCAGCAAAAGTACCAGTTAGCTTAGCTCGCTCTAGCGGCTTTCCATCAGCAAAAACCTGCAATTTAAAAGGCTTATCCACTCTAAATTCCGCTGGGTTTTGTAGCGGTACGATCTCGATTTTAACTCCAATAGGTTTAGTTACGAAGTCGTTTGTTTCACCTAAATTTAAGGCTCTCTTAGATGTTACGTCATCAGCCGACAAATCTGTATATCGCTTAGATCCTTTATATCAAGCTTAGTTTTGCCTATTAGCCACTTGCCATCACTACGTTTTTTGAGCGAATACATAGGATCTTGCTGTGCTAGTAAGATATATGTGCCTTTGTCTAATCTTTCGCCCTCATAGCGGTAGTTCTCGCCACTTTGTATAAGCTCCTTTTTGTTACCATCTTTACTTATTACAGTAATTGGCACAAAAAGATGGATGCGTTCGGCCATAATAGGTTCTAGCTTTGGGAAATCGTCGCTATAACCCATGTTTGCGATAAATTTTCCTAGCTTTTCATCATTAGCTCCATCTACCCAAAACATGTGTGCTTGCGCCATATAAAAGGCTCCTGTTAACATAATGGCAGTCAAAATTTTACCTATTTGCATGATTTTCCTTGTTGTTATTTTTGAGATTCGATGTCAAATTGTAGCTAAAAATTATTATATTTAGCCATTTTTTAGATCAAATTAAACATCAAAACATTCAATACAATTTAGCTGGCAAATTTTAACAGGCAAGTAATGAAGCTAAAAATTTACTTTTATTTTTTAGTATTTATTGATGTGGCTCTATTCATCACAAATCCACAAAAACGCCCGGTCCTACTCTGTTTGCGGTATGAGAATAATTCATCTCTCTCAAAAGTGCAACGAGGATCTAGCGATATTTGCTCTACCCCAAGCTTAGCAAATTCGTCTAATAAAGCTGCGTTTATATCAAATTTCCCATCTTTTTTATATCGGTTAAATTCACCAAGATCTAGCTTGCCTACTTCGTAGTTTTGCACTTTAATATTTGCGCCTATAAATACGCGTAAATTATTAGCGCAGCAACCAAACTCACTCATCATCAGCCCCACTGCATTTGTGCAAATTTTACTAGTAACACCTGCGCGTCCCGCATGCACAGCTGCGACTACGCCAAGATGTTCATCTATTATCAAAACAGGCGCACAGTCAGCGACTAAGACGCAAAGCACCACGCCTTTTAATGATGTTATCACACCATCACACGGAGGTAGAGTATCGTTAAAATCTTGCAAAATTTCCACTTTATTTGAGTGGATTTGGCTCATAAATTTTAAATTAATAGGCATAATACCAAGCGCCGTTGCTAAAATTTCACGATTTTGTGCGACCTTTAGCGGATCATCACCAACATGATCTGCTAAATTTAAGCTCTCAAAAGTACCCTCACTCACACCACCAAATCTATTTGTAAAGCCAGCTAATACGCCATTTTTATCAAAGACGATCTCTAAATTTTCACGCATTTTATCCACCTAATAAAGGCTAGAAATTCGCTCAACATCGTCCCAGCTAAGGCCACTATCTTGCTTGCAAAAAAGCTGCCTAGCTACGTATCGAGCCAAAAGATCGCTTTCGATATTTACGCGTCTACCGACCTTAAAAGTACCAAAAAGACTATCTCTAAAAGTGATTGGTATGATTGTAAGCCTTATACCCTTTGGCAAAATTTCATTTATCGTAAGGCTCACACCCTCAACGCCCACTGAGCCTTTATTTGACATCAAGCTCATGGCCTCGCGCGGCAGGTCGATGTAAAAATCAACCCCGTTCTCATTCTTTTTGATATTTGAAATTTTACCGATAAAATCGATATGTCCTTGCATCAAATGCCCATCTACTCGGTCTCCTAGCTTCATCGCTGGCTCGATATGCACTCTTTCTTTTAAATTTTCAACCGCGATATTTGCCCTACTCTCTGCACTTAGCTCCACACTAAAGCCATCTTCATGCAGTTTTATCACACTCAGGCAAGCGCCATTTACTGCGATGCTATCGCCTAAATTTGGACGAAAATTTGCCTTTAGCCTTAAAATATTTTGTGAATAACTAACAACCTGTGCTATCTCACGGATCAAGCCATTAAACATATTTTGCCTTTAATTTTTTAAGGATTTTACTAAATTTTGCCTAAATTTGGGCATTACCATCTTTGATTATTTTATATATTTAAGTAGTTAGTGGTAGAAATGGCAGTGAAATTTTGGCAATCGCACTAAAAACGTTAGTAAAAATTTATTGTGTAACCCTAGTATAAAATTTCTCTATAAATTTTAATTTTTATCTTTTATAAATTTGGCAACCTTAGCTTGTCTGTAAAACTAGCCACGTCTTGCTAAAGTCGCGCGTCGCTAGGTCGTCCCTCTTTATCCAAAGATAAACTCTGCCCTCTCCGTCCCAGTCCATGTCGCCCTCATCATCACTATCTATCTGTAAAAGCAGTTGCCACTGGGCAGAATTTTTCTCAAATTCCGCTATTCTTGGGTGGTGATAAGCGCTACCATCACCACAGCTAAGTCCATTTGCAACCAGCTCACACTCTAGCTCCATGCCATCTTGGACATTATCGGAGTGCCCAAGGAGCTTATTTTCTTTAGCCTGCCAGCTTGGCTCAATAACCTCATGATAAGCCTCCCACTCAGCCTCACTAATTTTACTAAATGGTACAATCGAGCTTTGTAAATTTGGCAAATTTATCTTATCTTTAAAGCTGAGCAAGCGCGCATTAAATGTGAAATTTTCTCCCTCTAAGCTCTCCACTCTCCTGCGAGAAAGTGACTCATCATTTACATCAGAAAAGATCACTGCAAAGCCGTTTTTATCGGCAGGATCATAGCCCCAAACACGCAAATTTCTATCATAAAAAAGATAGAGCATTCCGCTTTTTGGCAGTAGTGAGTCAATGTCAAATTTGCTAGCTTCAGCAAAATTTATCTGTGCCACAAAACTTAAAGCGCCATTTTCATTTGAAGGCCATGATAAACCATCTGGCAGATCTGGCGAGCCGCCAAATTTAGACGCTCCAACGGCGATATCATCGTCATTTTTAGCTTGCGTATCTATCCTTATGGCATTTCTTGCTAGTGGTAATAAAAGCCTAAAAAGTTCATCCAGCCAACGCTCTTTACAACCTTTAGAAATTTTTGCAATATCCATATTTTCCTCTTTAACAAGCATCAACGTATATATGATACTTCTTACAATGCAAACAACGAAACAAATATCCGGCAATATCGCCAGCTTTAATAAGATGTTCGCATAGCATTTTATCGTTATATTCAGCTCTTTTTGCATAGTCCTCAAAGACCTCGTCTGCTATGCCCATTTCTTCAAGCTCCCTTGTACCAACATCACCTAAAAATTCGCAATAATCATCACAACAAACTATCCAATGCTCGCCCTGCCAGCTCTCGTAGCCCGGGGTTCTTCTAAAAAGTTCGTCATCCCTTTTAGCATCACTTGTAGTTAGTTTGTCAGCATCTTGCACAAATGTAGCATCAAATTTCTTGGCAGCCTTACCACTAGAAATACAAGTAGGACAAAGATACGAAATATCTTTCTCGCAATAAATGCTACCGTTATAATAAACTTCAGTATCTTTGCCGCAGCACTCACACACTATATTCATATCATCTTTAAATGCGCCAGTTCTTAAAGGATTGGAATGGTAGATAAATTTTGGTAGTGTGGAAGCTTTTTCTTTTTGAGCCAAAATTTGACCTCTACTTTTTGGGTGAGGTAGTGCCCATCTATCATTTTCGTCAATGAATTGCTCTAGATAGCCAAGTGTCTTTAGCTGTTTTTTATCACTTTTGTCATGTATTTTTAAAAGTAAGTCGTAAGCACTCTTTCTCATAGATAAAAGCTGATAAACATCGACTAAAACATACTTTGCGCAAATGTCATCACATTTTTCCAACTCTTCTTTAAATTCATAGAGTACCTCAATACTAGAAGCATTGCCATTATT
>NZ_CABPUE010000011.1:28264-54236 GCF_902460545.1 Campylobacter concisus | reverse complement strand
ATATATTTTTCTTGAAATTTATTCATTAATACTCTTTATGTAGATTTGATATTAACAATTTTAGTGTTTAAATCTTAAAGACAAAAAAGCTAGTGCAAAAATTATGGCTACTAAATCGATTAAATTTATACCGATTTTTAAATTATTTTAGTATTTTAGTAGATGATGCCACAAACAAATTTAATAAGCATTCTTATAAAATTGTTGTGACTATAAATTTATTCTTCAAATGCTCCGATAGAGAGAATTTTTTCTATTCTTTTTGCTACAAGATCATTTATATCAAGCTTTTCAAGCTCAGCTAGCTCTGAAATAAAATAATTTGCAAGTGCTTTTGCAGCACCATCTTTATCTCTATGGGCTCCATTTATCGGCTCATCTATAACAGCATCAATCAGTGATAGACTTTTTAAATCATCAGCTGTTATTTTCATAGATTTTGTAGCTTGTTCTTGTTTAGCTGGGTCATTCCAAAGTATTGCAGCACAGCCTTCTGGTGAAATAACTGAAAACACAGAATTTTTCATCATAGCAAGTCTATCAGCCACGCCTATAGCTAAAGCGCCACCACTTCCACCTTCGCCTATGACAACAGCAATTATTGGAGTTTTTAAATTTGCAAACTCAAACAAATTTCTAGCTATGGCTTCACTTTGTCCTCGCTCTTCAGCTCCAACACCTGGATATGCGCCTGGAGTGTCTATGAGAAATAAAATGGGTAGATTAAATTTCTCAGCCATTTTTGCAACTCTAAGAGCTTTGCGATAACCCTCAGGATGAGGCATGCCAAAATTTCTTCTTAATTTGTTTTTAGTGCCACGGCCTTTTTGCTCGCCTATAACGACAGTCTTTTTGCCTCCGATATAGCCGATGTAGCAAACTATCGCTGGATCATCTCGAAATGCTCTATCTCCATGAATCTCATATCCATCATTCAAAAACGCATTAATATAATCAATAGAATATGGTCTATCTGGATGACGAGCAAGTTGTAAACGTTGATATTCGTTTAAATTTTTATATACTTTTGATATCTCTTTGGATAAATTCTTATTTAAAATTTCAACAGCATGTTCATCGCCTCTGATCTTAGCATTTGCTATGTCTTCATCAATTTGCTTTATGCTCTTTTCAAAATCTAAATAATTTGACATCTTAATCCAACTTTTTAAATATCACGACACCATTCGTGCCGCCAAAGCCAAATGAGTTGCTCATAACAGCTTTTATATCAGCTTTTCTAGCTTTATTTGGAACGTAGTCTAGATCGCACTCCGGATCAGGAGTTTCGTAGTTTATCGTTGGAGGGATGATGCCGTCTCTCATTGCCATTATAGATATAACAGCCTCGATCGCACCAGCACCACCTAGACAGTGTCCGGTTTGACCTTTTGTTGAGCTAACTGGTGGACATTTGTCACCAAAAACTGCCTTTAATGCCGCAGTTTCATTCTTGTCATTTACAGGCGTTGAAGTACCATGTGCATTAACATAATCTATCTTTAAACCTTTTGCCATATCAAGCGCTTGTTTCATCGCACCCAATGGACCTTCAAGTGTTGGTGATGTGATATGGTGTGCATCTCCGCTCTCACCAAATCCAACTACTTCAGCATAAATTTTAGCACCTCTTGCAACAGCTGATTCATACTCTTCAAGCACAAGTGCACCAGCTCCTTCACCCATTACAAAACCATCACGATTTGCGTCAAATGGCCTCGACGCCTTACTTGGTTCATCATTTCTAGTTGAGAGAGCTTTCATTGCTGCAAAGCCGCCTATACCTACACCACAAATAGTAGACTCAGCACCGATAACTAGCATATTTGTAGCTTGACCGACCATTATACATTTTGCAGCTTGCGATATCGCATGAGTGCTTGCTGCACATGCTGTTACGCTAGACAAATTTGGACCCTTAAGTCCGTGATTTATAGAAACTATGCCACCTAGCATATTTACAAGTGCAGATGGGATGAAAAATGGCGAAATTCTCTTTACGCCTTTTTCAAAGTATGTAATTGAATTTTTTTCAATATTTGGCAAACCACCTATGCCAGCTGCCGAGCTAACGCCAAATTTATGAGCATCAAACTCTTTAAAATTCGCATCAGCCATAGCTTCATTAGATGCTTTTATGCCAAGCTGTATGAAACGATCTACTTTTTTCACCTCTTTGCCGTCTAAAATGCTATTTGGATCAAAATCAGTTATCTCGGCAGCAATTTTAACAGGAAAGTCACTTACATCAAAGCTCGTGATCTCTTTCACACCTGTTTTACCCTCGCAAATAGCCTTAAAAGAACTCTCTTTGTCAAGGCCAAGTGCGTTTATCATGCCTATACCAGTTACAACGACTCGTTTCAATACATCTCCTTAAATCAAACTGTGCAAATTTAAATTATTTGCCTAGTTTTTCTATATAATTTACAACGTCTTGAATGCTTATTAATTTCTCTGCTTCGCTATCAGGAATTTCTACTTCAAATTTCTCTTCTAAAGCCATAACTAGCTCTACAACGTCAAGTGAATCAGCGCCTAAATCCTCAATGATTTTAGACTCTAATTTTACTGCTTGTGGATCTACACTTAGTTGCTCTACAACTACGTCTCTTACGTCTTCAAATACTGCCATTTTAAGGTCTCCTTATAAAAAATGTCTGTTATCTTATAATATTTACGCTTTTATTTATTTTAAATTTCAAAACTTGTCTGAAATTTCATTACATATAAAGTCCGCCATTTATTTTAAGCGTCTCACCAGTTACGTAGCTTGCGTGATCGCTTAGTAAAAATGCAACCGCCTCAGCTACTTCACTAGCACTGCCGAAACGTTTTAGCGGGATATTATCACTATAAGTTTTTTTCACCTCATCACTTAGCCCATGTGTCATATCAGTCTCAATAAAGCCCGGAGTTACGCTATTAAAGCGTATATTTCTGCTTGCACCCTCTTTTGCAAAGCTCTTACTCATGGCGATTAGTCCGCCCTTACTGGCTGAATAATTCACCTGTCCAGCATTTCCCATCTCACCAACGATAGAAGCGACGTTTACGACCGCTCCAAAACGCTTTTTGCTCATCACTTTTAAGGCCTCTCTACATCCTATGAAAGCTGAAGTTAAATTTGCATTTATCACATCTGTAAATTCGCTAGTTTTCATGCGAAGCGCTAGTTTGTCATTTGTGATGCCGGCGTTATTTACAAGGTAGCTTAGCTCGCCGTCGCTATCAACTATCAAATTTATACCTTTTATAAACTCATCTTCGTCTGTTGCGTCAAATTTTATTACAGCAGCCTTGCCGCCATTTTGCTCGATCTCAGCCTGCAAAGCGTCTGCTATCTCAGGCTTTGAGCGGTAGTTTATCCACACTTTTAAGCCCATATTTGCAAGCGTCTTTGCGATCTGTGCGCCGATACCTCTACTTGCGCCTGTTATTAGTACGTTTTTTCCGCTAAATTTCATAAATTCTCCTTATTTTTTTCTAATTTTTCAACGATTGTAGCTTATATAAGCTTAACGTCTAAATTTTATCGTTTCTTTCCCACTTTATCTTTTTGCCGAAACCAAGAACATTACTTGTAAATTTTAGTTTTTCAAGGCTTATACACCAAATTTTTGGATCCATTGCTTTTGCATAAAAAAATCTTTTAAAGTAAATTTCTCGCTCACTTGCGCTAGCCTCGCTCATCACTCCTTGAAACTGTACGCCCTCTATCTTGCCAACGATCTTTGTATCAAGAGCGACCGTACCAGCAACAAGCTTTGAGTTTTTTAAAAATTTAACATGTGAGCTATCATCAGAGCTAGCTAACAAAAGGCTAAAATTTAGCTCATCAAAGGCGTAAAATGCGCTAAAAGCATAAGGCTGCCCCTCATCATCAATGGTGCAAACACTTGCAAGATGCATCTTTTTTAAAAATTTTACTATCCTCTCATCCATCTAAATTCCCCTAAAAATGTCAAGAATGGCTTGAAATTTAAAGATGACTATGGCGATTATTAGCACCCAAAGCGTAAAAATAATAAGCTCTATTAGAGTAAATTTATCTTTTGTAACTTTTTTAAAAACAAGCATCGTTAAAAATGCTCCTAAAAAGCCACCAATTAGCGAAAAATAGTGGATCGCATTAACCTTTACAAAGCTTGGCAAAAGCCCTTTAAAAAATAGCGAAAACATAAAAATTGAGAGTAGATTCGCAAGTATTAAATAATAGCCAACGACTGGTAAAACTGGGTAGAGCCTAGCAAAGCCAAAGCTTAAAACAGTGATAAGCATAAGCAAAAAGATCCTAGTCCCAAAACAACACATCGCCCGTCCTTTTTTGACGCATTTTACAAAATTTTGCTTTATGAAATTAAAAATTTGCCGATTTAGCACCAAAAGGATTTAAAAATGCAAACAAATTTTTACTCTCAAGGAAGCTACAACAACATGAGCTTTTCGATGAAGACTAGCTCAGGCGATGAGATAAGCTTTTCGATGTATGACAACAAAAGTTTGGAGTTTTCAAGCCAGAAAGATGGTACTTCAAGCCAAAGAAGTCTTACTCTCACGCACGAATACGGCTATGAGTTTTTATATAAAGGAAACGGCATAGACGAGCAAGATATGAAAGAGATCGAAGAGGCAATGAAGCAAATTCGCCCACAAGTTGATGAATTTATGAAAAACGTCAAAGAGGGCGACAAGATCGCGGGTAGCAGCCAAAGCATAAGCGATCTTTCAAACAAGATCAAGCAAATGCTGCCTGACGCAAAAGATCTAAATCACAAAAATTTCATAAATGACAATATGCTAAAGATGTTTGACGAACTTCTAGCTCAAAATAATGCAAATAAAAATCTACTAAGTGCTACAAAAAGGCTATTTGACACATTACTTGATGAGAGTAACAAAGTATCTTACTATGCGTAAATTTAGGGCCTTTTGGCTCTAAATTTTTATAAGTGCTTCTTTCTCAAAAAAGAGGTGTGACAAGACTATCACGAAATAAAGCTGAAAAAATAGTCCCACAAGCGGCACAAGCGAGATGAGATAAAACAAAAGTGTAAAAGCTATAAATTTTATCCCGCCACCTTCAAGCAGTGCTAGCTCAAATTTATCACTATCAAGAGTGTTTGAGCCAACGTCTATGAGTAAAAGCTTATAGTAGATGTAAAAAAATGGCACGTTGATGATGAAGAAATTTAAAACTGGCACAAACAAAAGTGGCAAGCAAACGAGCAAGATCCCAAGAAATTTCAAGATCTCAATCATCATCACCTTTAGCACTCTAGCCGTGCTAGCCTCGCTTTTAAGCACGTAGTTGTAGTGCCTTTTGTTTATCTCTTTGGCTACAACCGGCGTTAAAAAGCCAGCTACGATTAGAGCGATCACAATACTAATGATGACCGTTAAAAAGGTGCTTAAAACGTAAAAAAGTATGCCAACTATCCATTTTGTGGCACTAAAGCTTAAAATTTTAATAGCAATAAAAGAGAGCGCCGAGTTTGGCTCTAAAAAGGTAAAATTTTCGTTTTTGGCGCTATCACTTAAAAGATCAAATATCTCACCGCCGCTCCAGATCGTAAGCCACGTGAGACTAAAAATACTAAGACAAAGTGGCAAGATGGATAGCGCTATAAATTTGGCTGTAAAAAAATCTTTAAAGCCAAGGCGAAGAAGGTTTATCATTTCACCTTTTTATACTCGTGCTCAAGTGCTGCGTAAATTTCACCTATCTTACTAACGCCATTTGACAAAATTTCACTCATCACTTCGTTATCTTCGCGTCCGTTCCAATTTTTTTTATAGCTGCCTTCTTTGTAGCCATTATTTTGACGGAAGCGATTTAGCACGTTTTTAGCGATGTAGCACTCATAAAGCGAGTATAAATTTACTCCACATTTTAAAGACATAGAGAAGTAAATTTTTAAAATATCAAATATATCGTAGTCAAATCCGCTGCACTCATGTATAAGCATCTCAACGTCATTCATTATCTCATAAATGCTCTCGTCTTCGATCCTTAATGGCTCTTTGCAAAACTCACTAAAACCGCTTGATTGGCAAATATCATCGGCTAAAGTTTCTATATCTCCAAGCTGTTTTGATTTATAAATTTGCAGAGCCAGACTCATTATAAAGTGCCAAATATCAACAACTTCTATGCGTAAATTTTGCTCATCAGTCTTAGCATCTATGCTCTTCCAGTGTTTCCACGCAAAGCTATCAATCAGCTCAGCACACTCCATATATATGCAGCGCCTCCAGCTGATTAATTTATTTTTATTAGTATAACCATTTTCCCAGCCAAGCCCATTTGTCTCATCATTTAGACTTTGCTGCATCTTTAACATCTCTAAAATAATCGTTCTTTCATTCATTTTAGGCCTTTAAAAATTTTAAAGGATTATAACAAAAAATTATTAAATGCCACGAGGTAAGCTTGACTTAAATCATTTTATGTATAAAATTTAGGAGCTAAAATAGGCAAAAATTTCAAAGGAGAAAAAATGAGAGAAAAAGATCTAGTGGTTTGCAATGTTTGCGGACTAAAAAGCAGTGATGATACAAATGCAGTTTTTATCCACGCTCATAAAAATGGCGAAGAAGTTGATATCTGCACCAGTTGTGTTCCAAGCGTGATCCATGGCTCAGGTATGGTCGTAAAATCAAACGAAGAGATAAAGGCTGAAATTTAAGCTTTAGCTATCATTTGAGGATCTTGTCTTACAAGGTCTTCAAATTCTTCTGCACTCATAGGACGAGATAAAAAAAGTCCTTGCACTTCGTTACAATCAAGCTCTTTTAAGAAATGAATATCTTCTTCTTTTTCTACGCCTTTTGCGCCAACTTTTATCTTCATTGCCTTTGCTAAATCAATAATTGCAGATACGATTTGTGCATCTATTTTGCTATTTGATGCTTGAGCAACAAATTCACTCGCTATTTTTATACGCTTAACACCATATTTTCTAATATAAATAAATGAAGTATATCCAGAGCCAAAATTATCTATACAAACATCTATATTATTTTCTTTGAGAATAGAAAAAATTTTATCAAGCGTCTTAGAATTATTTGTCCATATTTCTTCGCCAAATTCTATTTCAAAAAGCCCTGGATTTATATGGTGTGAGCGTAAGCTAGAAACAAAGTCTAAAACAAATTTTTCTGATTTATTTTGAATCTGTGCAACATTTATACTTATTTTTGGTATCAAGAGTTTTTCTTTTTGCCATCTATCTACATACTCTATAGTCTTTGAAACCAAAAGCGAGCAAATATCATTTAAGATATCACTATTTACATTGACCTCTTTCATAAAATTGCTTGCTTCCATCAAGCCAAATTTTTCTGATTTCCAATATAAAAAAACCTCTGCGTAGATCATTTTTTCGATTTTTAGATCAAATATTGGTTGAAAATATGCATGAAGGTCTTCTTGCAAATTAGCTTTTTTAAGCGCGATCTCGATACTTGAGCTTAGGTGCATTTCATTGCTAATTTTATCGTTATAAACCATAGGATTTAAAGCTGGATTTTTTTTGGCGTAATACATTGCCATATCTGCATTTTTTATAATATTTCTTGGATTTGCCGTGCTATTTTTTGTTGCTACGTCTATGCCTATTATGCACTTAAGCCCAAAGTGATATCTATCTATTTGAATTGGTTTTTCAATAACATCTTTTAAGGCAATACCAAGATTTAAACGTTTTGTATGACTATTTATCTCCATTTTTGCTAGTACGATAAATTCGTCCGCACTAATCCTTGCTATGGCTTCTTGCCTATTGCAAACTTCAAGCATTCTCTTTGCAACTAATTTTAAAATTCTATCGCCTATTTCATGCCCGTAAGATGTATTTATGCTTTTAAAACGGCTTAAATTTATATAATAAACTGCGATTTCCTCATCTTCAGAAATGCTTTTACACATTCTTTCAAGCTCATTTACTATAAAATTTCTATTGCCAAGATCTGTCAAATAGTCTTTCTCAGACATATCTTGAAGTCTTAAATTTGCGAGCATAAGTTCATTGGTTCGCTCATGCATCGACTTTTCCATCTCTCTATGAAGATTTCTCTCATAATCTAATATTTTTCTACTTGCAATAGAGCTTTTAACATAGTAATTAACAATAGCATTTACAACTAAAACAAAAAGTGAGATGAGCGCACTAAAAGATGTTAGATCTTCTTGTAATAGCAAAGGTAAAACTATTATTATTGGTAGCCATTTTGATCCTATTGAGATATCTTTATCGGTATTTGTAACATACTCATTTTTAGCTTTTAAATGAAAAGCTCCTATCATCAAGAAGAAGAAAGGAACGATATATAAAAAATCTATTTTATGGCCAAAATTTACATTTGAGATCTGACTATAAAAAATAAATAAATTTAGCATCGTAAATAAAATACTAGCCGATATAAGGTAAAAGCCACTAATTTTTATATGAAGCAAGCTGCTTGTAAAAATCTCACTTAAAGTAATAAAAAGTATAAGAAAATTTATGACTACAATAGAGAGAAAAACGATATTTGATCTATTATTTATCATCGATAAGATATCTATTTCGTCAAAAATACCATATATTAAAATTACTATTAAAAAAAAGACACTTATGCTATCCATAATGATGGCTAATTTTTCTTGACTGGCTGCAAATTTTGAATACAAAAATATACTAACGCCAGCTAAAATAGATATCATCGGCAACATAAAAAACACATCAAGATACGCATAAGAACTATGAGCCCGCAATAGCACATCTTGATTTAACACCATTAATGCATCGCAAATAGACCATAAAAAAACACCAAAACATATTGCAAGCCAATGCGTTATTTTGGTTTTTACTTTATCCATTGAAGTATAAATGCCAAAAGTTATCATAAAGAAACTAAGCAAAATAGATATTTTTCCAATTAGATTATAGTCTAGTAAAGATGCTAATAGTGCAAATACGAATAGCGCTACAACTGCAACTAAGATCCATTTTCGCATGCCAGTTATAGATGATTTTGATATTAAAAAAATAGTGTCCCTCTCCTAAGAAATAGTCCAAATTATACAAAAATTGACTTTGCTTTTGGTTATAATTTCCCAAAAATTTTAAAATTCACAAAGGTATCTTATGAAGTGCAATATCGTCATAAATGGACAAAATTTAATAGATTATAAATCTTTTATCTTATTTTTCTCAAAGGCGGCAAGAAAGCAGTATTTTATAAACACATTTATGATATTTACTGAAGCCATCATAGCTGGTTTCGTTGCTGATATGCTATTAAAAAGTAAAATTTTTACTGTTATTGGAGCTGTTTTTGCTATATTTTGGATCATTTTTTATCCTATTTTTTTAAAAAGAAGTCGTATAGCTGCATTAAAGAGAATTGAAATTTCAGACGTTCAAAAGCAAATGAATTTTGAAGTAAATGAGAAATTTCTAGCTTATTATGAAAGCGAACCCAAAGAAAATGAAAAATTTGACCTAAATGAAGTTAGTGAAATTTATGAACTCAAAAATATTTTTATCGTTTTTTTAGAAGAAAAGATTCATCTAATAATCCCAAAAGATGAAGCTAGCTCAAAAATGATAAATGAGCTAGCTAAACTTTGCGATAAAGATATTTTGAAATTTGAAAATTTTAGTGCAAAGAGCGTGCTTAAATAGCGCTTATTATAAGCTTTTCAAAATCCTCTGCACTCATTGGCTTGCCCCAAAG
The DNA here is from genome assembly GCF_902460545.1 of Campylobacter concisus. Classification (GTDB taxonomy): domain Bacteria; phylum Campylobacterota; class Campylobacteria; order Campylobacterales; family Campylobacteraceae; genus Campylobacter_A; species Campylobacter_A concisus_AE. The sequence continues at coordinate 44,513 of NZ_CABPUE010000011.1, read as the reverse complement.
ATACCCTTGCACCTCATCACATCCAAGCTCTCTTAAAATTTCAAGCTGGGTTTCATCTTCGACGCCTTCAGCGATAGTCTTTAGCTCCACATTTTTAGCTAAAGCTATAACGCTTTTTACTACGTCTTTATCTATATCATTTATAGCAATATTATCTATCAGCTCTTTAGCGATCTTTAGGCGACTCATAGGATATTTTTTGATGTAACTCATCGATGAAAAACCTGTACCAAAATCATCTATAGAGATGCAAATTCCTCTATTTGAAAGCTCAGATAACACACTTTGCATCATCTCTTCGGCATTGACAAGGCTGGCCTCAGTGATCTCAACATCTACACAAGATGGATCGATGCCGTATCTATCTATATAGCTTAAAAATTTAGATGCAAAATTTATATTATCAATCTGTTTTGGCGAGATATTTATACCTATTTTTAGATTCATATTATATTTCTCATTCCAAAAGGCCATTTGTTTTATAGCATTTTTTGCCACCCATTTTCCTATCGCATTGATAATAGAGCTTTGTTCGGCTATTGGGATAAATTTTGATTGATCTACCGGACCTTTTATAGGAGAGTTCCACCTAACAAGAGCCTCTGCTCCTACTATTTTTTTACCTTCTATTAGATATTGGGGCTGAAATTTTAGCTCAAATTCTTCATCAAAGCTTATGCTATTTAGCAATATTTCTATGTAGTTTCTATCCTGAATAATGCTTTTTATATCACTATAAAAAACGTACTTTTCAGATGCATCTTTCTTTGCTGCTTCTAGTGCTGCTTCTGATTGCATGATAAAATCATCAGCCAAAATTTCACTAGTTTGTGTCGAGCTAATCCCTATTTTCGCATCAAGTACAATTTTATAATCATCTATAACGATTGGCTCTGAAATAGCTTTTAGTAGATAATGTAAAAATTCCCTGCAATGCACATTTTCATTTTGCTTGACAACAACGATAAAGTCATCTCCGCCAGATCTTGCAAATAAGGAATCGTTTGGTGGCAATATTGACTCAATATTTAAAGCGAACTTTGCTATTACATCATCGCCGATATAATGCCCATACGAGTCATTTATCGCTTTAAAATGGTTTATGTCAATACTATAAATATCTATCTTTTCGCCAAGCGCCTTTGACTTTATCATCTCTTCAAGCCTTGCGATAAAATACTGGCGATTTAGAGCATTTGTCAAATAATCATATTTACTGATCCTTTGTAGGTGCCTATTTGTCTCTTCAAGCTCTTTTACTTTACTTTCTATCTGATTATTTAACACTTTTTTGATATGTATTTCACGTTTAATTAAAATATCCATCTTTCTAACATTAGAAAATGTATAAGATAATGCTCCGTATGCAAGCAAAGTAACTAAAATAGAAAATAACCATGTCAAATTTATCTTCCAAGAGTACAAGATCATAATCGTCAAAAATACGGCGAAAACAAATAGCTTTTGTATTAAAATTTTATCAAAATCGTTTCTGAGTGCCCTAAATTTTAGATTTGCCTCACCCTCTCTTAAATGAAGTGTGGCAACAAACAACATAAAAAATGAACTCTTAAATACAATGTCGTATCCAGAAAAGGATATTTCATCTATCCAAAAATCCATTGTAGTGGTAAAAATGTCATAAGTGCTTATTACAATAAGCGCTATCAAGCATAAAAGTATAGATAGTCTTCTTTTTGAAAATTTAAGTGAAAAAAACGCAACAAATGAAGTACAAAACATAAATAAATCTATGGCGATGTAACTTAGATTAAAAAAATCTTTTTGGCTTAAAACTTGAGTTAAATTTCTATTAAAAATCATAAACCACATAAAGCTAAAATATATTGCGGAAATAGAAATTGAGTCCACAAATACTTGCATTAAAAATAAATTTTTCAAATTTTTGATCAAAATGTAAAAAGCGGAAAATGCAAACATAAAATATGAAACTACGTATGAGATTTGTATAAAATTGACTTTAGAAAGAAATTGTTTAAGAAAATCAACCTTATCATATAGCATCCACATAGTGTCTGATGCTACCCAACAAGTAAGGCCTAGTAATATATATATCCAATATGTTTTTAAATTTCTTGTCTCTTTTAGCTTTAAAAAGATAAATAATGTGATCATAAAATCAAATAGGGTAGTAATTATGTCTTCATAAAAACCACTAGCAATAAAATAACTAACAACATATACACAAAAAAGTATCAACATAAATAAAAAAGATACTTGATTTTCGTTGCTTATTTTACTTATCATGTTCCGTCTTTATATATCTTTCTCTGCCTTTTTGGCTAAACTTTGCCACCTTTGCCACTCACCACTATCAGCGACGTCGTTGCCGATAGCTTCATATCTAGCGTAAAAATGCTCAACAAATTTCTTACACTCTTCATCTTTTGGCAGATAGCTTAGTTCATCTTTTTGGCAAAATTTCTCCAAAAACGTGCTCGCATCATCTTTTTTAGCGTATGTTTGCGCTAGATCGTAGTAGTTTTCTAAGCAAATTTCTTTAAATTTAGCGTAAGCTTGCTCGCTCATATCTACGCTTAGCTTGCCGTCAAATTTAAGCACACCAGCCCTAAAAAGCAAACTAAGATGTATGAGTCCCTCGCAGTAATACGCCCTCACCTCATCGACCTTTCGCCACGCGATAAGCCCAACAGCACGGGCTATTAGCTCATGAAAGACGGCCATTTTATACTCCGCCTCTTCGTGCAAGAAAAAATTTACTAGTCCACCAGTTGTCGCCTTGTACTCTTCTATAAATTTAAAGACGCCGCTTTTATTCATGCTCATCTCAGTATCAAGTCCGATAAAGAGGATGTGTCCAAACTCATGACCGATTGTTGAGATTTCATAGACTTTTTTCCAAATTTTTGGCTTTAAAAATAAAATTTCCCTACCAAAATCCAAAAATTCCTTGCTAAAAATTTCAGCCCCAAGCTTCATAAATGGCTTTGCCTTTGCGCTTTCATAGACATGATTTACAAAGGCAAAAATTTTCTTGCCGCATTTTGCGCTAACGCTCTCATCGTTTGGCACGACCTGAGCGCTAAAAAGCCCGTTTAGCTCCGCGCCGTAATAGATCATCGGTACGCTTATATAAAGCTGCGTCCTAGCGATATTTTCGCTAACTGCCTTATTTGTCTCAGCGTTATCAAACTTGATCTTTTCGCAAACGCTCTTATAAGTTTTTGCCACTTTTTCTTTAAAATTATGCTCATCAATGCCCTCGCTATCAACCAGCCTGATATCCCACTCAAGCGCAACCGCGTGCGTGTAGGCATCCTCGTAGTACTCTAGAGGATGGCCTGGCTGAAGTGCGCCTTTTACATCCATCCACGCTATCTCAGCCTCTTGCCAAGCGTTTATCACCTTTGCATTGTCCTCTTCGCAAAAGGCGTTTTGTAGCTTTTCAAGGTATTTTACGTAAGATTTTTGCTCGTCGTTTTTGGCTAAATTTCTTAAAATTTTAAGGTTTTTTGCAAAGACTTTTTTAAGCTCTTTTACCTCATCTTTAAAGGCAAGTGCATAAGGCAAAAAGCTAAATTTCTCGCCCTCTTTTACTACCGCGCCATACGTTCTATCAGCCCTAGCGCCACTAGCGTCGCACTGAAATAAGCCGTTTTTAGTAATAAACCCATTTGCCTGGCTTAGATCTTTAAATTTAGCCTCAAACTCTTTGTTTGTAGTGTCAATAATACGATCCTGCCATGAAATTTGCCACGAATTTAGGCTTAGACCAAGCTCATGCATCGCCTGCACAAAGGCTTGGTTAAATGGATCTAAAATTTTCTCTTCTTTGGCCCTTTCTAAAAGCTTGGCGTGCAGATTTTCATATAAATTTCTAACGTAGCCATAGATCAAATTTAGCACTCGTTTTTGATCGCCTTCGCTTAAATTTAGCTTTTTTAGCTCATTTTGAAGCGGATCAACTTTAAGATCTACTATCCTTCTTGCAAGAGCTAGTTTCTGGCTTGGTGTGCCAGCAAGGCCGCAAATTTTAACAGCCTCGTTTATGATATCATCGTCTAAATTTTTATAAATAGCATTTAACTTATTTTTTTGCTCTTTTGTAAGCTCATTTAATCTTTTAAAATCGTTCATTTTTTCATCCCCTGAAGTTGCAAGATTTTAGCATAAAGCCTTAAAATTTGCTACAATCAACCAAAAATTTTAACATCTAAAAGGCAAAAAATGGATATTTTAAAGGATTTTGGTGAGCCGCGCATAAAACAAGTTATGTTGCCAAAAGATACAAACTCAGCTGGAAATATTTTTGGTGGCTGGATAATGAGTCAGATCGACCTTGCAGGTGCACAAGCTGCAAGAGAAATTTCTCCTGAACGCGTTGTGACGATCTCTATGAAAGAGATCATCTTTAAACAACCTGTCTTTGTTGGCGATGTGCTAAGCTGCTACGCTAAAATCATCTCCGTTGGCAAAACATCGATAACAACGCAAATAGAAGTAACCGCTCTTAGGCTAAATCCGGGCGGATATAGAGAAACTATACACGTTACAAGCGCTACCGCAACTTACGTAAGCGTAACGAAAGATGGACTTAAAAAGCCAATCGATGAGAAGCTAAAACAACTTCATGGATTTTAAAAATTTGGTTGCGATTTATGCAACCAAATTAAAAAATTAATACTACTTTTAAAAATTATTGAAATTCTTAAACTAAAAGCAATATTTTTCAACTTCTTTAAATGCTTTGTGAAGTAAAATCAGGCTCTATACATTTTTTGGGAGAAAAATGAAAAAATCACGTCTAGGTCTTTTGCAAACACAAATCACAAAGATCCTAACTCAAAATGAGCTTGATAAATTTGAGTACAAAGAGCTACCAAAAGCAAGCATCATCTACGCAGAAGAGATCAAGATCATCATCTTAAAAAGTGGCTGTGCAAAGCTCTCATTTTTTGAAGATGGAGAGGAATTTATCCTTTATCATTTGGAATCAAATAACATTGCTGTTCTTGATGATAATTGTGCTTTTGAAATTTTAGAAGACGCAAAAATTTACTCCATAAACTTAAGCGAAATAAGTGAAATTTTATCAAATTCAAATGTCGCAGATGAAATTTTAAAAGCTGTGCTAAATGCAGTGATCGTGCAACGCCAAATCATAAAATCCATACTTTTTGAAGATGCAAAAGGCAGGATTGCAAATTTTTTGATCGAGCTTGCAAAGGAGCAAGATCTAAAGCAAAATGGATATCACTACATATTTTTGCCATTTTCTCTAAAGGTGCTCTCAAGCTTTGTGGGGCTCAAACGACAAAGCGCTTCAACTGCTTTTAATGAGCTTATAAAAGATGACATCATAAGAAAGATCACACCACACGAGTTTTTAATAATTGATTATGAAAAACTTGAAAGTTACACAAACTAAAAATCAAAAATTTTTATAATGGCTAGCAAAGAGTAGCCTTAGAGGATTAGCCTTTGCCAAAAAGCAAAGACTAAAAATTTTTAAGCTTTTTTCTTCATATCGAATTTATTAGCCATAAAGCCAACTAAACCAACAAAGAAAAGTCCGCCGCAGATATTACCAAGTGTAACTGGAACTAAGTTTTTACCGATAAAATTTCCCCAGTTTAAAACTTCTAGCTTTTCAGCCGTGATGCCATGTCCTAGAGCTGCAGCAGCAGCAGCGATATCTCCGCCGTTTGCTGCTATATAGTGAGCTTTTGAGATGATGGCTTCAGTGATTATAAACATATTTGCCACGCAGTGCTCCATAGAGCAAGCTACAAACGCGCCGATCATCCACATAATGGCAAAGAATTTACCAGATAGATTGCTCTCACTTGTCGCAGTCCAAATAGACATACAAACAAAGACATTACAAAAAATTCCGCGGATAAATAGCTCATGAAATGGTGCTGTGATCTTGCCAATACCAGCTGGTATAAAGTGCTGCAAGATGTAGCCATCATACTTTAGTGGCAAGCCTGAGTAGTAGTACATATAAGCGATCAATGCGCCGCCAACGAAGTTAAATATCCAAACGATAGCCCAGTATCCGATAGTCTTACCTAGTTTTAGCTTTCCTTCATATGCGCTAACGCCACTTAAAACTGAGCTTGTAAAAAGATGTCCGCCATAAAAGACAACCATCATAAGACCACAGCTAAATGTGATACCGCCGATAAAATTTGAAAGACCAATAGACTGGTTTTCAGCCATACCAACTGTTGAGTGAGCCCAAAAAATATCACCCATAGCAATAGCAGCTCCAGCCATGATAGCAAGAAAAATAATACTAGTAAGCGGCATATGAGCCTTATGCTCCATAGAGCTTGAGACCGCTTGAGCGGTTTCTGCCGGATTTAACATCACATTCTCCTTTTTATTTTCAATCTCGCACATGAGCCAAGCTCATCTTTGCGACCAAAGTTTAACACTTTGCAAAATCACTAAAGTCAAATCACTGCTTGCGATTAAAAGCAAATTTTTGTCTTTAGCAACCAAAAGATTAAATTTAGCTATTTGCTAAATTTAACCGACTAAATTTTTATCAATCTCTACAATTCTTAAAAATGCTTTTCTTGCACTTTTTTTAGCCTGCTCGCTTAGTCCCTCTTCAAAATTTAAGACATTTTCGAGCAAAACGCTAATGCCAAGAAAAAGCGTCTTTGGGCAAATTTTACGCAAATAGCTTAAAAGCACTGGCGTTGGGAGGTTGTGAGTTGAGTAGATGTAGTCTCTATCGTCACTTAGGTCAAAAAACTCTATCTTATCCTCGTCAAAACCGCTCATCGCATCGACTACTATCAAGATATCAGGTGCAAATTCTCTAATAGCTGAGAATTCATTCTCAGGCACATCTTGCCCAAAAAAGACCTTCCACTCTTTTAGCTCAGCTTCTACGATGCGGCCGACTTCATTACCCACATCATCATCGCCACGCATAGGATTACCGATGCAAAGGATGGCTTTTTTCATCAAAAATCCTTCCTAAGCACGATATATCCCTCTTTTAAATTTGCCAAAATTTCTTTAAGCTTACACTCACAAAGCTGCGGCAAGAGTTTAGCGATATGCTCGGCAAAAATTTCAACTTCAAAATATTTGCTTAAATTTCCGATCTTAAATTTCACGTATTCGCCTGAGTTTTTGATCATCTCGTCAAATTCCTCATCGCTTAGCTCTAAAATTTTCTCGCTAAAATCAATCGTGCCAACGCCATGTCCCACGCAAGTGGAGAAAATTTTTATCTCCTTTAGCTCGCGTGGAAGCTTGTCGTTGTCGTCCATATGCCTTTTTGTAAGCTTATAAACTTGTATCATCTTTTACTCCAAACCTCGCTATCAACGTCTATCGCAAAGCTTTTATCAGCTTTTGCATATTTTAGATAGACATCATTATGCAAAAGCCCCATGCACTCAGCATATCTAGGATCTTCCTCTTTTTTAATAGCTGTAAGTACAGCCTCTCTTGAGATGCTTGGGTCATGGACATCTTTTGAACATTTGATAGCATTCATATATTTTTCAAAAAGGATTCTACCAAAGATATAGCTCATTAGCCTTCTGCTTTCAGCTTGCAAGTCACGCTCGAACAAGATATCGCCTATGACCGACTTCTCAACTGAAGGTGGCAATGTGTTATCTTCCTCATAGCTTTTTTTATGAAGTTTTTGATCGATGATACCAAGAGCCATGCCAAGGCCGTAAATAATGCTTGCTGGGTGTGGAGGACAGCCTGGGATATAGACATCGACTGGGATTATCTTATCGATGCCGCCCCAAACGCTATAAGCGTCGTGGAAAATTCCGCCACTGCTTCCGCACGCACCAAGAGCAACTACGATCTTAGGATCTGGAGTCGCTTCATAAGCACGAAGAAGCGGATAATACATCTGTCTTGTTACAGGACCAGTACAAAGCAAAATATCAGCGTGTCTTGGGTTTGCTACAAGTTTAAAACCAAAACGCTCAGGATCCCACATCGGTGTAATAGCTGCAAAAATTTCTATCTCACAGCCGTTACAGCTTCCGCAGTCGATCCTATAAACGCTAAAGCTTCTTTTGATATTTTTTAGATGCTCTAGCTTTGCAGTTAGATCATTTGCTGTTTTTATGTCCTCTGGGACTTGATATAGACTCATTTTATAGCCTCCTCAATGCCTTTTGTTAGCCTCTCAGCAGATTGATTTTTCTTGCACTCTGGGCAGATATAAAGGTAGTCTTTTGCCTCTTCAAGTCTGCCTGGGAGTAAATTTGCTGTGCCAAGCTTTTCAAGGGTGAAATTTATAAGCCTTTTTGGTGTAAATGGCTTGCCGCAGCATTTGCAAGTTTGCATCTCAAGCTCGCCTCTTTGTATAAGAGCACTCTTGTCAAATTTAACCGCAAGCTCAAAGCTATCGCTAAGTCTTACAGCTCCAGTTGGGCAAACCTCATCGCAGCGACCGCAAAATATGCAGCGCCCGCAGTCAAATTCCCAAACAAGCTTTGTTTGCTCCTCGTTCATCTTAAGCTCTATTGCGTTACTAGGGCAAGCGATACCGCAAGCTGCACAACCTATGCAAAGATCGTATGTATAGTTTGGCTGACCACGGAAATTTTCAGGAACAATATATGGCTCAAATGGATAGGCGTATGTCGCCTTTCCATATTTTTCTGTGATGTCAAATAACTTCATCATCTTAAATCCTTCTTACTAACCCCGCCATCTTGACAGAATTTTTTAAGGTCTTTCTCTGTTAAAATTTTGCTCTTTTTAGTCCTTACATCGACTAATGTAACACGCTCTGTACATGAGTAGCAAGGGTCAAGTGAGCAAACGATAAGCGCAGCGTCACTTATGTTGTTGCCTCTGAATTGATATCTTAGGCTTGGCCAGTTGTTATAAGTAGCCGCTCTACATCTCCAGCGATATACTTTTTGAGCACTGCCCTGCATGATCCAGTGAACATTCTCGCCACGTGGTGCTTCATCATGACCAAGTGCAAAATTTTCAGGTTTGATCATAGTCACAGGATCGATCATGATCGGAGTTTGAGGCATTAGCTCAAAGCATTGGCGGATGATGTGGATAGAGCTTTTTAGCTCTTTATATCTAACCATCTCACGAGCAAAAACGTCGCAACCATGCTCAACTGCTACTTCAAATTCTATCTGTTTAAAAAAGTCGTATGGGTGATCGTAGCGGTTATCGCGTTTAAAGCCAGAGCCTCTCATATTTGGACCAACTGGGCTAAAGTCACGTGCTATTTGGCGATCTAGAATACCTACACCTTTCCAGCGTCCGATTTGGCGTTTATCCTCCATAACTGCGTCCCAAATTTCTGAAATTTGAACGTCAAGTTTATTTATGATCTCGATGCCTTTTTTGATCTCGTGGCTTGTCATATCACGTCTTAAGCCGCCCATAACGACGTTACCGTATGTTTTACGTCCGCCAGTTACTAGCTGAGCTAGCTCCATAGAGTACTCACGAACCCTAAAGATGTGCATGAAAGCGTTGTAGTTACCAGTGACCTCACAAGCTAGACCGATATTTAAAAGGTGGCTGTGAAGACGCTCGATCTCAAGACAGATGACGCGTATAGCCTGAGCTCTTAGTGGAATTTCAAGCTTGATAGCTTTTTCTGCTGCTTCAATACAAGCGATAGCGTGAGCATAACCACAAATTCCACAAACGCGCTCTGCAAGATAGCCCATTTGATCATAGTTCATTCTGTTTTCAGCTAGCTTTTCCATACCGCGGTGTTGATAAAAGAGGCGGTAGTCAGCGTCGATGATCTCGTCGCCGTCACAGAAAAGTCTAAAGTGACCTGGCTCATCTGAAGTAATATGTAATGGTCCAAGTGGCACATCAACTACTGCATCACCTGTTGGAAACAAAAACTCAGAATCAGGCTCATCTCTATGGTCAACTGGATCAGGGCGGTAGCGATAATCCATCGCATCTTTTCTAAGTGGATGAAGTCCATCTGGCCAGTCATCACTTAAAACTAGACGCCTTTTATCAGGCAAACCTTCGGCTACCAAACCAAACATATCATAAGCTTCTCTTTCGTACCAAACACAAGCTGGCACTAGCGGAGTAACAGATGGGAATGTCGGATCGCTTCCTGGGATAAGAGTTTTAACAGTGATAAAGCACTTGTCCTCAGGCGCAAAGTCGTCCGCCTCAGTCATCTTGCTACCTTCCATTGAAAGAGCATAATAAAGAGCAAAGCTGCCATTTATCTGGCGCTCGTCATTTGGTATCATAGTGCTTATAAAGCCGCCGATATCATAGTAAAGCGTTTTAACAGCTAGTGGAAGATCATTTCTATCAACCAAAACTGTGATCTGATCGTCTGCTTGACGAGTTACTTCTAAAATTTTTACCTTTGTTTTTAGGATTTCAACAAATTTATCGCCTCTCATTTTAAAGCTCCCATCATTATATTAACACCGTTATTTACTAGCGTATAAAAGCTATCTACGTGCCATACGCCAAAGATTATGATAAGGGCACAGAGTGCTATAAGAGGTAAATTTTCAAATAAACTCATCTCTTTATTATGAACAACCACACCTTTTGGCTCGCCAAAGCTTGCCATGTTAAAGTGCGCAAAGTCAGCTATGAAAATAACTGCAAGTGCAATAGCAAATAGCGCAACTGCGATGTATTGACCGCTTGTGATAGCTCCTACAAAGACGTTATATTCACTAACAAATATAGCAAATGCTGGAACACCAACTAGTGAGCAAACAGCCGCGCCAAACATTATAGTGGTGATCGGAGCGATCTTAACCATGCCGCCCATCTTACTCATATCTTTGTGGCCATAAATTCTTGCTATATTGCCTGTTGAGCAAAACGCAAGAGCTTTAGTAAAGCTGTGAGCCAAGCAGTGAAATATCGCTGCAAATAGACCAAATTTACCGCCAACACCAAGTGCAAATGCGATAACACCCATGTGAACGATTGAGTGATATGCAAACATTCTTTTTACGTTGTGTTGTCTGATTAGGAAAAATCCCGCTACAAAAAGAGTGATAGTTCCTGAAACGATCATTATGCCCTCAACAAAGCTAAATCCAACAGCTTGAGCTGTGATAGCGTAGTATCTTAAAAGTGCTAGCATCGCACATTTTAAAAGTACGCCTGAAAGCAAAGCTGAGATAGGCGCTGGACCTTCAGCGTGAACATCTGGTAGCCAAGTATGAGTTGGCGCAAGACCAGCTTTTGTACCAAAACCAATTAGAGCAAATACAAAGATAAGTTTTGCTGCATCTGGGTTTAAATTTTTAGCATTTGCCATTATGCTTGAAAATAGCATAGAAGCTTCGCCATCTCCTAGAGTGCTAAATGTGGCTGAATATAAAAGAACAGTCGCATAAAGTGCAAATGCTAGACCGATTGAGCAAAGAACAATGTATTTGTAACCACTCTCTGTTGATTTTTGATCTTTGTGGATAGCGACCAAAAATACTGAAGCAAGAGTTGTTGCCTCGATAGCTGCCCACATAAACGCAACGTTGTTGCAAATAACGCTTAAAGTCATTGTAAAGATAAATACATGGCTTAGTGCATAATATTTTTTAAGATCGCTTAAGTGGATGTGTCCATCTTCAAGCTCCCATCTCATGTAGTGGATAGAGTAGAAATTTACTATAAATCCAGTTACAGCGATAAGCACCAAGAAAACACAGCCTAAGCTATCTAAAAACAAAAATTTATCAAAACTATAAAAAGTTCCGCTACTTAAGACTTTAAGAACATTGTTAAGTAAAGCCACCGATGTCGCAGCAGAAAACAAAACGTGAAGTCCGCTTAATACCGCATAATTTTTAGGACTCAAAAACAAGACCAAAGCACCAAGGAGCGGTAAGATAAGTATTAAAGCTAAACTATCCATCTCTAACCCCTTAAATTTGAAGCTTTAGAAGTATCTAAGCTATCATAAGCTTTATAAAATCTAATCGCTAAGACGCTCATGATGATAACGGCAAATATCGCATCTGTTAAAATTCCAAGCTCGACTAACTCATGTGAGTTATAAGCCATTAGAGCAAGGCTTAGGTGGATACCATTTTCAAACAAGCAGTAAGCTAGAATTTGTTTTATAAATGAGTTTCTTAGCATGAAGCCAAAAATTCCCATCATAAAGACCGTTCCAGCTGCGATTAGCATGATCTCTTCTTTGATAAGAGAGAATTTTAAAAATATAGGGTGGATACTCATTGAAAGAGCTAGAGAAAATCCCATAGCAATAACAGGACTTACAAAAAATCCACCAACTGGCTCATCTTCGCTAACTACGCCAAGTTTTTTGATAAGCCAGAATAAAATTCCTGGCACAAGTAAAACTTTGGTAAAAAAGGCAACGATCGCCCAAGTTTTGAGCTGCTCGGCGTTAAATTTCTCAGATAACAAGAAAAATATACTAACTAAAAGTAGTGTCTCAATCGCATAAGCGATGATTGAGAGTTTTAAGCTTCTAAGACCAAAAACCGCAAGCGAAGTTACGATCATGCAAATGGCTAAAATATCAAGTGTTTGCATCTCACACTCCTACTACATAAAGTGTTAGTGCAACAAACGAGATAGCAAGTGCACCAAGTGCATTTTTGCGTAAAGATGAAGTCATTTTAAAGCGTGGACCAAAGTTGTCTATAAAGACAGCCGCTACGTAAAATACTCCAGTTTTTATCACAAAAACGATAATAGCTAAGAAAGGATTACTAAAATTCCATGGCTCAAATATAGTTAGGAAAAGTCCGATCATAGCAAACTGTTTTAATATAAGTGATGCTTGAACTAAACCAAGGTCGCTACCTGCATACTCGCCAAGCAATCCTTCTTGAAGCTCTTGCTCAGCTTCAGCTACGTCAAATGGTTTTCTGCCGGTCTCAACGTACATGCACCATAAAAATGCGATAGAAGCTACGGCAAAGCTTGGGATTTGATATCCGATAACACCGGTTTTTACCATCTCTTGGATCTCAATTAAATTTGATGTTTTAGCTGCAAGCATAACTACGATTAGGCACATGATCATAACTGGCTCGACATATACGCCTAGCATTTGCTCCCTGCCGCCGCCTGTTGCTGCAAATGGGTTGCCGCTATCCATTGAAGCTGCACCAAATACAAATCTAAGCAATGCGCCAAGATAAAGGATCACAAATATATCTGAATATGCTCCAAAAACAGTATCTTTGCTATATGTTATAGGTATAGCAGCTAGTACTGCAGCTGAAGTTGCAAAAAGGAAAAATGGAGCCCATCTAAATACCCAGTGAGAGCACTCAGGGACGGTTCTTCCTCTTCTAAAGAGTTTTATAATATCGCGATATGTTTGAAAGAAATCGCTACCTTGTTTTGATTGAAGTCTAGCTCTTAGTTTTCTTGCCATACCATCAAACAAAGGAGCTACCAAAACGATAACGACTACTTGAAATATCATTAAAAGTATAGTTTGCATTTTCGTCTCCTAAACTAAAAAGTAGCCCACAGCAAGTATGGCACATAAATAAACTAGAATATAAAGTGTATATATGTTTGTATATCCGCTTTGAACAATGCCTAGTTTATCGGCAAATTTCATACACCATTTAATGACTGGCTCATAAAACATTCCCCACCAGATATCTTTTGGATGGTTGTGATATTCAACCGCGTCAAAATAATTTCTAGTAACGATCTTTTTATCAGCTCTAAATAGCCATTGCATAATTTTTCTAAGGTCGCCAGTGAATGGGCCACCTGTCATTTGCATACGTGAGCTATATTTAAAGCCGCATGCCCAAGGATCAGTCTCGCGTGGTTTATCTCTATTTGCTTTCATAACAGCAAGGATGATAAATGGTAAAATCATAGTCGCACATAAAACTAAAGCGATAAGCGGAGTTGAGATCATACTGCCTATAGGTGAAGTTACATTTATAGCACCAAGGCTGGCTTTATAGTCGCTTATAGCGATAGAATTTACAGCTTGCATGATGTAATCAACTATGTAGTTTGCGCCAAGGCCAAAGCCAACGCAGCCTATCATTAGGATGATCATGCCAAGAACCATGCCTATTGGACTCTCTTTAGCATTTTCCCAAATTTTTTGATCTCTTGGAGTACCTGCAAAGATAACAGCGTAAAGTTTTAAGTGCATACCGACCAAAACGCCAGTTAGCGCAAGAGCTACGACGCCAAGCGTAAATGCATATCTAACTAATGTTCCCTCGCCCATCGCACCTTGAAGCATACCTTGATATGTAAACCACTCTGAAACAAAGCCATTTACTGGAGGCAAAGCTGCAATACCCATGATACCTATAAACATACCAAGGCTTGTCCATGGCATCTTTTTAGCAAGACCACCAAGGATGTCCATATTTTGCGTATGAGTAGCGTGGATGACTGATCCAGCGCAAAGGAAAAGCAAACCTTTAAATATAGCGTGGTTAACTACGTGGTAGCAACCTGCTAGAAAACCTACTGCTGCAAGTGTTAAATTTCCAGCTGCAACGCCATAAATTCCTGTGCCAAGACCTAGCAAGATGATGCCTATGTTCTCAACTGAGTGATAAGCAAGCAAGGCCTTAAAGTCGTGTTGGCAAAGAGCGTATAAAACACCAAATAGTGAGCTAGCTGCACCAAGAGCAAGTATAGTAAGTCCAAAATATGTGCTAAGTGGCAAGTAAAGTGTAAATTTAACTAATGTAAATAGAGCAACTTTAATCATAACGCCTGACATAAGGGCTGAAACGTTTGATGGGGCTGCTGGGTGAGCTTGTGGAAGCCAAACGTGAAATGGCCACATACCAGCTTTACTACCAAAGCCGACCAAAAATAGTGCAAATACAGCAGCAGAAGCGCCAAATGGCATCTTAACGCCCATAAATGCACTAAAGTCAAAGCTTCCTGCATAGTAGGCTGTGATAAGCAAACCACAGGTGATACAAAATGCACCGATTTGTGCGATGCCAAGATATACCATAACCGCTTTAAGTGTATTTTTACCATCATTGACGATGATAAGAAATGATGAAATAAGAGTCATAAGCTCCCATAAAACAACAAAGCAAAATACATTATCAGCGCTAATTACTAGAAGCATTGAGAGTATAAAAGTATTAAACAAACATGCAAATACGCCAATGTTTGCTTTTTTGATGTACTCATCTGCATAGCTCATACCATAAACGCTGCTTGCAAATCCGATGAAAACAACAACAAAGCTAAAGAAATTTCCAAGTGGATTTAGCGCAAATTTTGGCGAATACAAAAAGCCATCCATAAGGGCAAAGCTATCGCTTACTCCCATATTTGCAACAAAGTGACACATCGCGTAAAAACAGCTTAAAGCGCTTAGTCCAAAACCAACCTTTACAGCGGCCTTTGGAGCACAATAAAGCAAGATGCTAACGACGGCACTTACAAGAAATAGCATATAAACCGTAGTCATCTTATGCTCCTTGTCCGTTTAAAATTTTAGTAGCAAATTTATTCGCTGCTTCATAGTCTATCCTCTTGCCAAGTTTATGTTTGCCTTCTTCTGGATCAATCATAACAAGAGCACTCGTTGGACAGACATCAACGCAAGCTGGTCCATTTTCACGACCAAAGCACATATCGCATTTAACAGCGATATTTTTTGCACCCGATTGTGACTCTATCTCAAGGTTGTACTTTGGCTCGACAGCATAATTTACTGAAGGCATAAGCTCTGCACTTGAGCTTATCGCACCGTAAGGACAAGCGATCGTGCACATCTTACAGCCTATACAAATTTCCTCGTGAAGCTCGATGCAATTATCATTAAATCGCAATGCCCCAGTTGGACACACATTCGCACAAGGACCATCGTCGCATTGTCTGCACTGAGTTGGCATAACGCCAGTAGCTTCTCTTAGCACACTTAGCCTTGCACGTGACAGCTTGCCGCGTTCATAAGCGCTCTTAAAACATGCAGCCATGCAGGTCGCACATCCTATACAGCGTTTATAATCGGCAATCACAAATTTATGTTTTTTCATAAATTCCTCCCATTAAACAAGGCTAAACTGCCCTGCTCACTTTTAAAGTGATGGTTAGTCACCAAAATAGAGATAGTTAAATTTTTATTTAATATCTCAAACGCTCCTTCCTAATTTTTGTAATAATTCTATAACTTACAATGAATAAATTCCGTCATCTATCTGACAAATTTTGTATTTTTAGAATTAAATTTTTATTTTATATATTTTTAAGATTATCTATTTAATATCGATTTTTAGGTATATTTATTTGC
>NZ_CABPUE010000011.1:15793-28111 GCF_902460545.1 Campylobacter concisus | reverse complement strand
TCGAGTTAATTAAATAAAACTGAAATTTAAAAATCTAAAATATAATCCGACCTTTAAATTTAAAAGGCTTTTTATGGGAATTTTTATAGTTATAGTTTTGTTTATTGTTGCAGTTTTTGTATTTATGAGATTTGCCCCAGTTTTTGGTGGCGTGCCAGACGTCAAGAGCCAAAAGCTCATAGAGGCTTCACCAAATTTTAATGGTAAAGTTTTTATAAATTTAGAGCCCACTATTGATATGGTAAAGAATAATCCGCAAGCATCTATGTTAAATTACATTCCGCAAGCACTCTTTCCACCAAAAGGTAAGCTACCAACTAAGCCTTTACCAAATTTAAAATTTGACGCAAATGCCTTGAAAAACGGCGAGTTTATCTGGCTAGGGCACGTTAGCCTCATATGCAAGCTTGATGACAAAACCATCGTCACAGATCCAGTTTTGCACCGAGCATTTCCACTGCCAATTGGCGGTAAGCCCTTTGCCTACGAGCATGCTATCACCGCTAGTGATTACCCAGATGTGATCGACATCGCCCTCATCTCGCACGATCACTACGATCATCTTGATTACAAAACAATACTTGAGCTAAAGGATAGAATTTGTAAATTTCTAGTGCCGCTTGGCGTAAAAGCTCACCTTGTAAAATGGGGCGTTGATGAAGACAAAATTTATGAGTTTGACTGGTTTGGTGATCAAAAAATAGGAAATTTAAACTTCATGTTTTGTCCTTCAAGGCACTTTAGTGGGCGCACATTTAAAAGAAATACGACGCTTTGGGGTGGCTGGGCGGTTGAAGAGACTGGCTTTAGCTTTTATTTTAGCGGAGATGGCGGATACGGCAAGCATTTTAAGATGATAAATGAGAAATTTGGCGCCTTTGATCTAGTTTTTATCGAAAATGGTGCTTATGGCGATGGCTGGCCTTACGTGCATATGAAGCCAGAGGAGTCAGCGCAAGCACTAAAAGATCTTGGTGCAAAGCTTGGTGTACCGGTACACTGGGGCAAGTTTGATCTATCTTATCACGCTTGGGATGAGCCTATCAAGCGTTTTGAAAAGGCAGCGACAAACCTTGAGCTAAACTACGCAACGCCGATGATCGGAGAAGTTTTCAATACCCAAAATCCGCCTAGAAAAAAGTGGTGGGAGGAAATTTAGGAATAAATTTTGCTCTAAATTTTAAAATCCAAAAGGAAATGCTGATGAAAATTTCTGAAAATTTAGCAAATCTAAAAAATGTCATTGATAAAGCTGCAAAAAACGACCTTGATATGAGCGCAACTGGAAGCTTTTTACAAAATTTAGAAAAAGCAAATAAAGAGACTGAAAAAATTTATAAACAGCTAGAAAAAGAGCTAAAAAGCGATGCGCAAATGTTTAAACAATTTGACTTCATGCAGATGATAACAAAGCTTCAATACGGCAACCTAAAGCCAAATGAACGTGAAAAACTGCTCAATAAAATGAGCAAGATCGCCAAGGAAATTTAGCCGTTTAGTGTGATTTTACGCTAGCTAAATTTGGCTGTTTTGCGTAAATTTATGTGGTTTTTTGCTGAGTAAATTTGCTTAAAAAATCAAATTTATTCGTTTAGAGGCTGTTTTCATCCTCACATTTGCCATCTTTTCTTTTCTTGCACACTAAGCGCGTATGACACTATCAATGCACAAAATTCCAGCAATTTTTAGAATTTCATGAACGAGTAATTTCGGCTCTGATTTTAGTGTCAAGCTTTGTGAGACCTAGAATTTATGGCTGAAAATTTTGTAGATAGTGTCTTAGGTGATCAAAGCTCTATAAATTATAGAAATTATCACGCACTAGGTGAAAATATAGGTTCTCTTGGAGCAGCTGGTAAAGCAGCCATAAAGGTAGGTAATAAGTTATCGAATGTAAATTTAAGTAAAAAAGATACAACGGCAGATAAAACAACAAATAATAATCTAAATTCTAATGGCAATGACGGAATAATTGTTGCTGAGGGTAAGAGTGTTAAGATAGATATAAATAAACAAAACAAACATATACAAGGAACCAATGAATATAAAACAGCCAATCAAAGTGGCGTAACAAGAAGTATTTTAACAGAAGATGTAGAAAATCTTTTGCCAAAATTTGGAACAGGTCAAAAGGTGAATAGTGTAGAAATCGGATTGGCTGGTTCAAAAGAAAGAATAGATTTTGGAAAAGTAATTGGTTATTATATAGATGAAAATGGTAACAAATTGTCTACCACAAAAGGAATAGTTCATTATGGTAAAATGGTGCCCATATTGTTCCTAGTAATCTAAATTGATAAGGGATTTGTATGAATGAAATAATTACTAAAATTTTATCATCCACAAAGAGAGCATTAAATGGCGAAACTACACAAAATATGCGACATTGGAAAACGACATAATAAAATTATTATTTATATATAATGGAGATATTACAGATGATGATTTGGATAATGTAGGATATATTTCTAGTTTAATTATTGCAGATTTTAATGAATACTTGATTGATGAAAAAGCAATAAGAATTGATTATCCAAATTTATTTTCTGTGCCGCAAAATTATTTTTTGGCATATAAAGGACAACGACTAGAAAATGACTAAATTCATAAATTTATCTTAGCACTTATCATTTTTATTGTAACTGGTTGTAGAGTTTCTCCAAATTTAAATAACACTAATGCAGATAAAGGAGCAAACGCAGGATATAAAATAACCACAAGTGCAGATACTTATAATAGGCAGCTTCATCAAAGAGAGATAGACTTTATAAACAATAAAAATAACATAGCAAGCTTTAAATCAAAGCTTCAAACTACAACAAATAAAATTTATAGCGATGATGAAGCAAAATCTATCCTAGCAAAAGCAGCGGTATCTTTAACGGATAAATCATTTAATGAAACATATAGACGAAGCCTAAGCTCAAATGATCTTTACAATATAGAACTAGCAACGAATTTCATAAAGCAAAGTAGCTTTTATAATACAAGCCTAGATAATACAAATGCCTTTAATCCGGATAAGAAGCAATATGAGGATAGGTATATGTATGCTTCAAAGGCATATGACAATTCAGACTTTTACAAAGATAATTTGTATATTAAAACAAACCCCGACATATTAGATTATACAAAATCAACCATGTATGGTCTAGGCGGATTTGAAGGACTTGCTGATTTAGGAAATATTATCTTACATCCAGGAGATTCTATAAACGGTTTAAATAATGCCTTTTATCATCCTATCCTAACAGCCAAAAATGTAAATGCAAACATACAAAAATCAGTAGTCAATTCTTGCAAGCGAATGGAATTTTAAAATTTGCAAAATATATTTTTAGAAATTTAAAGTTTTTTCTTTGTTAAGGGGGAAGAAGCTTGAATTACGGTCTGCTTGCAGTTGCGAACTAGCAAAGCAAAAGAACTCCCTTCTCCCTTAACAATTCCTCTTCCCTGACACGTTCAAAGGGCATACTCTAGTGCTAAAGCACTGCATGCAGTTTTGTTAATTTCAATCAAACTTTAATGAGTAATTTCGGTTCTAAAATTTGAGTTAAGCGGTAAGTGAAGCTAGATTTTAGTAGTCAGCTCTTACGAGTGAATGAAATTTTAAAATTTATAAGAGTATTTGATCAAATTTACAAAAACGAATTTAAAGAATACCTATTTATATATGTAAATTTACCAGAGAGGATTTAAGAGCCAAAGAGGCTCTTAAATTTTAGTGTAGTTCACTCCAAACTTTGCGTTTCCAAAGCCAAGCAAAAATTCCTAATATAAAGAAGTAGATCATGACATAAAGCCCTGTGCTCTCGCGCTCAGCCTTCTTCTTGTCACCTATTTTTTGGATATAAGCTACCACATCGTCTTCAGCGGCTTTATTTAAACCAACTCTTGGCATTGCAGTACCTGGTAGCATCTTTTGAGTATCGTTTATAAATTTATGTAAATACTCATCGCCTTTTGAACGGATCATCATCGATAGATCAGGTGGGTTTGAGCCCATATAAGCAGCAAGGCTTACTTTGTTGCTAAATGCATATTTTTTGTCATATTTTATGTCATGACATCTTTGACATGCATCAGCGAAAACCTTTTCTTCAGTGATCTTATTATTTGCCTTTTCATAATCAGCAGATACCTTTTTCAAATAAGCTACTATATCGGCAGTCTCAGCATTTATATCACCACCAGCACCCATAAATGCGGTCATCGGGAATGGATGCTCGTCGTTAAATTTATGAGTTAGCTTTAAAGCCATATTTGGATTTTTAATGAGTGCGGCCAAGAATTTATCATCATAAATTTTACCAGCGGTACTAAGATCTGGTGGTACTACACCAAAGCTTTGACTAGCTGTCTCAGCATCCATACCAGCTGGCATACCTGCTGCTTCTATACCGTGGCATCCTGTACATCCTGCTGCTACAAAAGTATCAGCACCCTTTGTGGCGTCACCTTTTGTAAGATCAATAGAGTTAATGTCATTCCAAAATGCTGTATAGTCATCAAGAATTTTTTGTGCTACTTCTACATCTTTTGTAGCCGCATCTATACTTGCCTTATTTCCACTAGCCTTAGCAGTCTCAAGTGCTGTCTTTTTTTGCTCTAAAAAGTGCTTTGCATAGTCAGTATCTTCTTTTGAAAAGTTATATTCGGCATTTGCAGTATGAGGGTGAAGCTTTGTGTGAGCATAAGGCTCGATACCCCAATATAAAACACCTGAAAGAATAACAACAATGGCAAAAATTTTAAGCTCTTTCATAATTAGCCCCTCTTTCTTTCAAGTATTGTGATAACTGGCAATGCAATTATAAATAAGAACAAGAATAGCAACGATGAGTAAAAACCTATCCAGTCGTTGATGCCACCTGTTGGGAGTTTGCCATATATCGATAAAACGATAAGATCGACAACTAAGACCCAAAACCATACGAAAAATAGTGGTCTTTTGTGAGCTGGAGCCACAAGGTCACTTCTATCAAAAAGCGGTATAAGCATAAACGCAACACCTGCAAATGCAAATGCGATAAGACCGATGTTGTAAGCTGAAATTCCAGCGATATCAAAGAAGAAGCCACGTAAAATTTCATATTGCCACAAGAAGTACCACTCTGGATAGATATGTGGTGGGGTTTTTAGTGGATTTGCTGGCTCAAAGTTGATAGGATCCATTGCAAAGTTGAAGTGATAGCAAACAAGATAGATGACAAATATCATAAAGAATGATACATACATAAAGTCTTTTGCTAAAAATCCTGGCCAAAATGGTATAACTTTAGATTTCGCTCTATCGCCGTGTAGATACTCTTGTGCCTCTACTTCAAAGTCTATATCTTCGCTTGTTAGGTTATTAACGTGTGGAACTCTTAAAGAGTAGAAGTGAATAACCAAAACAGCTATCGTTACAAGTGGCAATAGACAAACATGAAGCATAAAGAATCTAGTAAGTGTTGAGTCACCAACTGCGTAATCGCCTCTAATCCACTCAACTAAAGCATCGCCAATAACTGGCACACCGCCAAAAAGCTGAGTGATAACAGTCGCCGCCCAGTAGCTCATCTGTCCCCATGGGAGCATATAACCACTAAATGCCTCTGCTGAAAAACAGATAAATAGCACCATACCACTTATCCAAATGACCTCTCTGCCTCTTTTGTATGAACCATAGTAAAGTCCAGTAAGCAAGTGAATATACATAATAAGAAATATCGTAGAAGCTGAAACTGCGTGAATGTGACGCCAAAGCCAGCCATACTCGACCTCTTGCATGATAGTATAATTTACACTATCAAATGCTAAATTTACATCTGGTTTGTAATACATTAAAAGTAAAAAACCAGTAACGATTAAGAGCATAAAAAGCGTTGTTAAAATAACGCCCATTGCCCAAAGGAAATTTATATTTTTTGGAATCCAGTATTCGCTAACTAGAACCTTTATAAGTTTTGTAAAAGCTAGGCGTTGATCAAGCCAGTCAATAACGCCAGTTGATTTATGAGCTAAAGACATTGCTATCCTCCTAAGCTTTTGCTACTAATTTTTCGTATTCTGGGCTTGTTTCGCCTAGAACTAGCTTGGTTCCATCGATCTTAAATGGTGGTATATCAAGTGGTCTTGGAGGAGGTCCGTATGTTTGCATTCCGTCGGCATTAAATTCGCCGCCATGACAGGCACATACAAACATTTGTTTGCTTGCTTTATACTCAGGTATACAACCAAGATGCGTGCAAAGTCCGATAAGAACTACATATCTAGCATCCCCTACGACAACATCTCTTTTGTCATTTTTAGCCATATCAGGACTTTTTTTGAGGATGAAAATAGGCTTTTTACGCCATTCAACCTGCCTCATTTCTCCATCTTTGATCGGACTTAGATCAACTGTTGTAAAACCAGCAGCTTTTACGCTTGGAAGCGGATCCCAAGTCTTTTTAACAGCCACTAGTGACATAGCGCCGCCGACAGCTGCCACAGCACCAAACGCAAGGCCGATAAAGCTACGTCTTTCTTGCTTTACTGACATTAAATTCCTTTCTATAAATAAATTCTTAACGATTATACTCTCAAAAAATTAAAAAAGTATAATTTATAAATATAATCTGCAAAAATAATGTTAATTTTAACTTAAACGTAAATTTTGATTTTAAGATAAAAATTTTTAAGTTTTATGGCTTTTTGAACTAAACCAAAAATCAAAATCAGCCAAGCCTTTTCTCATTCATCTTTATATAAATATGTAAGATATCAATCGCAGCTGGCGTGATACCTGAAATTTCACTCGCAGCAAAGAGCGTAGGCGGAGCAAATTTCTCAAGCTTTTCAACCACTTCATTACTAAGACCGCTCACACTTCTAAAGTCAAAATTTTCAGGAATTTTCACATCCATCATATCTTTCATTTTTTCTATTTGATTTTTTTGCTCATTTATGTAGTGCTGATATTTACACTCGGTTAAAATTTGATCCACACTCGCATCATCTAAATTTGAAAATTTCTCATCAAGCTTTCTTAGTTTCTCAGCTGTAAAGCTCTTGCGCGCGACAATCTTTTGAAGGCTCACATTTTGGCTTATTGGCTCTTCATCAAGGCTAGCTAAAAGCTCTAAATTTTGCTTGCTCGGCGTAATTTGCGTATTGTTAAGGTAAGCAAGCCCATCTTTTAAATTTTGCCTGATAGCTTCAATTTCACTAAAAGTCTCATCATCAAGAAGCCCAAGCTCATGGCCATATCCGCCAAGCCTTAAAATGGCATTTTCCTCACGCAAAAGCAAGCGGTACTCTGCCCTACTCGTAAACATCCTATATGGCTCTTTTGTCCCTTTTGTGACAAGATCATCGATCAAAACGCCAATATACGCCTCATCGCGGCGTAAAACAAGCGGCTCTTTATTATCAAGCGAAAGCGCTGCATTTATACCAGCCATTAGCCCCTGAGCGCCCGCCTCTTCGTATCCTGTCGTGCCGTTTATCTGTCCAGCTAGATAAAGACCTTTTACCTTTTTTGTCTCCAAACTATGTTTTAGCTGTGTTGGCTCGACGTAGTCATATTCGATAGCGTATCCATGCCTTACGATTTTGGCGTTTTCAAAACCCTTTACGGAGCGTAGCATCTGCACTTGCACCTCATAAGGCAGGCTCGTTGAAAAGCCGTTTATGTAGTACTCTGTAGCTTCAAGTGTTTGAGGCTCGAT
The DNA here is from genome assembly GCF_902460545.1 of Campylobacter concisus. Taxonomy (GTDB): domain Bacteria; phylum Campylobacterota; class Campylobacteria; order Campylobacterales; family Campylobacteraceae; genus Campylobacter_A; species Campylobacter_A concisus_AE. The sequence goes on along the minus strand of NZ_CABPUE010000011.1, from coordinate 20,417 downwards.
AAAAAGATGGTGTCTGTCGCGGTCGCCAAAGCGGTTTATCTTATCCTCGATACTTGGACAATATCTTGGCCCAATGCCCTCGATCTGACCTGTAAAAAGTGGTGCTTTGTCAAAATTTGAGCGAATTATTTCATGCGTGGTTTCATTTGTATAGGCGATGTAGCATGGTAGCTGTGTTGGTGAGAAATTTTTAGTTCTAAAGCTAAATGCAACTGGCTTTGCGTCGCCATCTTGCTTTTCTAAAATTTCAAAATTTATCGTTTTTGCATCGATCCTTGGGCATGTTCCAGTCTTTAGCCTGCCTAAATTTAGCCCAAGCTCTCTTAGACTGCCACTTAGATCCTTTGCACTTAGCTCGCCCACACGGCCAGCTTCTAGCTTGTTAAATCCAACGTGAATTAGCCCGTTTAAAAATGTACCAGTTGTGATTATCACTTTTTTTGCGTTATAGATATTATTTAGGTGGGTTTTAACGCCCATTACTTCGCCATTTTGGCTTAAAATTTCAGTGGCGATCTCTTGAGAAATTTCTAAATTTGGCGTATTTAAAAGCAAATTTCTCATATAAACACGGTATCTATCCATATCGATCTGAGCACGGCTACCACGTACTGCTGGGCCTTTGCTCTCATTTAGCACGCGAAACTGGATACCAACGGCATCAGTCGTTAGCCCCATTTGGCCACCAAGCGCGTCGATCTCTTTTACAAGATGTCCCTTTGCAAGGCCCCCAATGGCTGGATTACAGCTTGCGGCGCCTATTTGCTCGGCTAAGATCGTGATCAGTAAAGTTTGTTTGCCCATTCTAGCAGCCGCTAGACTTGCCTCAATGCCTGCATGTCCGCCGCCAACGACGATTATTTCATAGTTCATGATAAATTTTTCCTAATTTTTGATTGCGTAATTTTATCCAAAAGCATATAAAATTTAAATTTTTTAAAAATTTTTATTACCAAATTTAATGTAGAGTTTTTTATTAATAATATTTTAAATATTTTGCTGTTAGATTTACAAAATTTTTAAAATCACAAAGGTATTTCTATGATGAGTTTATTAAAAGTTGCTGGCTTTTTGCCCTACCTTGCGATCGCATTTTTAAATGCAAGCGTCGATCTAGCACACAAAATCACCATACAAAATGTTCTTTTAAAAACATATGATGGCGACATACTTTTTATCCTAACAGCCGTCATAAACGCAATGATCTTGCTACCATTTATCTTTTTATTTTCGCCCTCAAGCTTTATAAACGATAAATTCGCAAAAATAAAGGTCATAAGAATTTGTGCCATTTTTGGCGTTATTATCAGCGTCGCGGTGCTTTTTAGCTATCTTGCGGGCGCTTTTGGCGTAGCCTTTGCTTTAACGCTCATACTAGCCGCCCAAAGTGCGATCTACTCACCAGCAAAATACGGCATCATCAAAGCCCTAGTCGGCCCTGAGCGCCTTGGCACAGCAAATGGCATCATCCAAGCGCTTACCATCGTTGCGATACTTTTTAGCTCATTTTTATTTTCATTTATATTTGAAAATTTATACATTCAAGGTGAAAACTCAGAAGAAATTTTAAAAAGCGTCTATCCTATTGGTATCTTTTTAGTGATCTTTAGCGCACTTGAAGCGTATTTTGCTTATAAGTTACCTTGCATCGATGAAAAAGACGAAACAAGCGAAAATTTTGATATTAAAAAATATATTCGCCTTAGCTATTTAAGAGAAAATTTAAAAGAAGTAAGGTCAGATAAAAATATCTGGCTAAGCATCGCTGGACTTAGTATATTTTGGGGAATTTCTCAGATCATCATCGCAGCTTTCCCAGCTCATTACAAAGCCGTTTTTAACGACGACAGCTCGCTAGCGGTGCAAGCAATTCTAGCAGCAAGCGCCATAGGTATCGCATTTGGATCATACGTGGCTGGCTCTATGTCAAAGCTTCACATCGAGCTTGGTATCGTGCCGATGGGTGCCATGGGTATATTTTTCTCACTTTTATTTTTCGTATTTGGCTCAAATATCGGCGTAGTGAGCCTTAGCTCATTTGCATTTGGCTTTTTTGGTGGAATTTTTATAGTGCCGCTAAATGCGATGATCCAGTACTTTGCCCCGCAAAAGACCACCGGCAAGATAATGGCGGCAAATAACTTCTTACAAAACGTCTCAATGCTGCTTTTTCTAGCTATTGGCATAGGCTTAGTATATTTTGAAATTTCAACCACCGGACTTTTTGTCTTTACAGCACTTGTTTGCCTAATCGGCAGTTTTTACGCCATTTTGCAGCTTCCGCACCTTTTTACAAGGCTACTTTTACTGCCATTTTTAAAGACAAAGTACCGCTTTTTTGTTGAAGGACTTCAAAATTTACCGCAAAGTGGTGGCGCGCTACTTCTTGGCAATCACATCAGCTGGATCGACTGGCTCGTGCTTCAAGCTGCAAGCCCAAGGGGCATAAGATTTGTCATGTATAGAACGATCTATAACAAATGGTATCTAAAGCAAATTTTCAAATTTTTTAAAGTGATCCCAATAGGCGCAGGGGCTAGCAAAGAGTCGATCGAGCTAGTTAGGGAGTGCCTAAAAAATGGCGAAGTGGTCGCACTTTTCCCAGAGGGCCACATCAGCTACAACGGCCAGATAAATGAATTTCAAAAGGGCTTTGAACTTATCATCAGAGATTTAGAAGAAATTTGCATCGTGCCATTTTATCTTCGTGGCCTTTGGGGCTCAAGCTTTTCAAGGGCTAGTAAATTTTACAAAGACCTCACTTCTAAAAACGGCAGACGCGACATCATCGTCGCCTTTGGCAAGCCGATAACCACATTTATAAACGCTGCAAAGATGAAGCAAAAGGTGCTTGAGCTTAGCTTTTCATCGTGGGAGAGCTTTATCTCAAGGCAAAAACCACTAACGAGCGAATGGCTAAATAACGCAAAAGAGGATAAATTTAAAGAGTGCGTGAGCGACAGCACTGGACTAAATTTAAGCAACTTGAAATTTATAACAGCTGTTTTAGTCTTTATCAAAATTTTCAAACGCGAGCTAAAAGATGAGAAAAATATAGGCATCTTGCTACCTAGCTCAAGCATCGCAGCTATCGTCAATATAGTGCTTCTTGCGATGGGCAAAGTGAGCGTAAATTTAAACTACACGCTTAATGTTACCTCATTAAATCACGCCCTAAGAAAGGCAAATATAAACACAGTTATCACCTCTAGCAAATTTCTTGAAAAGCTAGCACTTAAGGGCTTTGATCTAAAAGATGCGATGAGCGGAAAGGCTAAATTTGCAGAAGATCTCTCAGCTAGTGTCTCAAAAAAAGAGAAATTTTTAGCGCTTTTAACTGCCTTTTTTGCCCCAGTTTGGCTTATTAAGCTTTACTATTTTAAGCGTGTAAGCTTAGAGGATACGGCCACTATTTTATTTAGTAGCGGCAGCGAGGGCGAGCCAAAAGGCATCGAGCTAAGTCATAAAAATTTACTTGCAAACATTAAGCAAATAAGCGAACTTCTAAATTTCAAAAAAGATGACGTGATATTAAACTCACTCCCAGTATTTCACTCATTTGGACTAACAGTCACAACGCTCATGCCGCTTTGCGAGGGTATAAAAATGGTGAGCGTGCCTGACCCAACAGATGGAGCGACTATCGGCAAAATGGCCGCAAGACACAGCGCTAGCATCATATTTGGTACCTCGACATTCTTTAGGCTCTACACCAGAAACAAAAAGCTTCATCCACTGATGTTTCAAAGTGCCAGAATGGTCGTAGCTGGGGCTGAAAAGCTAAAACCTGAGATAAAAGACGAGTTTAGGCTCAAATTTGGCATAGAAATTTATGAAGGTTATGGCGCGACCGAAACGGCGCCGGTAGCTGCTGTAAATATGCCAAATATCCTAGAAAAAGAGAGCTTAAAAGAGCTTACATTTAATAGACCTGGTAGCGTTGGTATGCCTCTGCCTGGCACCATCATCAAGATAATCGACCCAGAGACTCTTAAAGAGCTAGAAACTGGTACAGACGGACTCATTGTCATCGGCGGATCGCAAGTTATGAAAGGCTATCTAAACGACGAAGCTAAAACAAACGATGTCATCACGCATATAGACGGCGTAAGATACTATAAAACTGGCGATAAAGGCCACATAGACGAAAACGGCTTTGTTTTTATCGTCGATAGATACTCAAGATTTGCCAAGATAGGCGGCGAGATGATAAGTCTTGGAAGCGTCGAAGAAGAGCTTGCAAAGGTGCTTGGGGGCGATGTTGTATTTAGCAGCGCAAACGTGCCAGATAGCAAAAAGGGCGAAGCGATCGCACTTTTAGTAAAAAGTGGCACAGAGCCTGAAAATATTGAACAAATTTTAAAAGAGAGCAGCCTTGCTCCTATAATGATGCCAAGCTATATCTTCATCGTTGATGATATCCCAACACTTGCAAGTGGCAAGGTTGATTTTAAGGGCGTAAAAGCTCTAGCGGTCTCGCTTCTAGCGGAGTGAGGTGCCGCTCTCTTTTTTGTGATAAAATAGCGCCAAAATACTATCCAGGTCGCCAGGTCGCAGTTGCAACTGACATTTGTATAAATCTTGAAAATTTTTTTTGCAAATTCTGCTATTGATTTTATTTTTT
>NZ_CABPUE010000011.1:8533-14606 GCF_902460545.1 Campylobacter concisus | reverse complement strand
TTTTTAAATTTGGTGCAATTCGTGCGATTGTTTGCTAAATTCTACCTTTACAAAATTTTACTAGCAAGCATAAAAGATAACGCCATACAAATAGTGAACAAAATGGGCTATAACGTAGAAAAAGGTAACAAAGAGCTACTAATTAAGATAAATTTTGCCCTAAATGAGCTTAGCAAAGAAGGAGCTTTAAGCGAAATTTCGCTTAAATACTTCGGCAAAGATATTTCTAAATAAGGAGAATCAATGAATTTTAAGCCCATTTTTGGCTTGATCGCAGGTGCTTTTTTAGCTTTAAATTTAAATGCTTCAACTATCAAAAAAGGCGAACTTATCGTCGCAACTGAAGGTACTTACTCACCTTACTCATTTTATGATGAAAAGGGTGAGCTAGTAGGATACGACGTAGATATCGCAAGAGCGGTAGCACAAAAGCTAAATTTAAAAGTTGAGTTTCTAACAGCCCCTTGGGATGCGATGCTTGCGGCTTTTGATGCTGGTAAGGCCGATGTTGTATTTAATCAAGTTAGTATAAACGAAGATAGAAAGAAAAAGTATGGTATGAGCGTGCCTTACACTATGCCATATCCGGTAATTGTCGTGCATAAAGATAATAACGACATAAAAAGTTTTGCTGATCTAAAGGGCAAAAAAAGCGTGCACTCTGCAACTAGCAACTGGGCAGCGATAGCCGAGAAAAACGGCGCAACAGTGGTCGTAGCTGATGGCTTTAGCAAAGGCGTGGAGCTTATCATTTCAAAAAGAGCTGACGATACGATAAATGACAACGTCACATTTTTTGACTACATCAAACAACGCCCAAATGCGCCACTAAAAATCGCATACACAAGCAACGAGCCGATGCCAACAGCTGCAATCGTTAAAAAAGGCAACACTGAGCTATTAGAGGCGATAAACAAAGCGCTTGATGAACTAAAAGCCGAGGGTAAGATAAGCGAAATTTCGATGAAATATTTTGGAAAAGATATTTCAAAATAAAGGATCAAAATGAAATTTACAAATTTATTAAAAGTAGTAGCAGTGCTTGCAATGGCTCTAAATTTGCAAGCAAAAACTATAAAAGATGGCGTGCTAACAGTAGCAACAGAAGGCACTTACGCACCTTTTACATTTTATAATGACAAAAATGAGCTAGTAGGATACGACGTAGATATCGCAAGAGCGGTAGCACAAAAGCTAAATTTAAAAGTTGAGTTTCTAACAGCCCCATGGGACGCGATGCTAGCAGCATTTGACGCTGGCAAAGCAGACGTTGTGTTTAACCAAGTAAGTATAACCGATGAGAGAAAGAAAAAATATGCTTTTTCAGTGCCTTATACTGTGACATTTGGCGCTATCATCACTAGAAAAGACAATAACGACATCAAAAGTTTTGCTGATCTAAAAGGCAAAAAAGATGCCGACTCAGCAACTAGCAACTGGGCGAAAGTCGCCGTAAAATACGGTGCTGAGCTAGTTGTGACTGATAGCTATGCTAAAAGTATGGAGCTTCTTATATCAAGACGCGTAGATGCTGTTGTAAGAGACAACATCGTATTTTACGACTTCATAAAAGAGCGTCCAAACGCACCTGTAAAGATAGCCGCCTCACTTGATGAAAAAGACTACACAGCAGCAGCTGTTAAAAAGGACAACGCCGAACTCGCAGAGCAAATTTCAAATGCTCTAAACGAACTTTCAAAAGAAGGCAAACTAGAAGCTATCTCAAAAAGCTACTTTGGCAAAGACGTCTCAAAATAAATTTATAAATTAACAAGACAAAAATGGAAAATTTAGATAGAGTGATCGAGCTTGTTTCAAGCTCGACGCTACCGATGATCATCGCGCTTTTAAAAGTGACGATCCCACTTACTTTACTCTCGTTTTCACTAGGGCTTGTCATCGCCATTATCACAGCAGTAGCAAGGCTTTCAAATATAAAAATTTTAAAATTTATATTTGCCACCTATGTTTGGATATTTCGCGGCACGCCACTTCTTGTGCAGCTTTTCATCGTATTTTACGGGCTTCCTAGCATCGGAGTCACGCTTGATACTTGGAGTGCTGCTACTATAGCATTTAGCCTAAACGTAGGCGCTTACGCCTCCGAGTCTGTAAGGGCTGCCATACTTTCTGTGCCAAAAGGTCAGTGGGAGGCTGCCACATCGCTTGGCATGACGCACTATCAAATTTTAAAGCGTATCATCGCGCCTCAAGCGGTGAGGATCTCGTTGCCACCGCTTTCTAACACATTTATAGGCCTTGTTAAAGATACTTCACTAGCAGCTTCTATAACGATGGTAGATATGTTTATGGTCGCTCAAAGGATCGCAGCAAGGACCTTTGAGCCACTCATCCTCTACATCCTAGCAGCACTTATCTACCTGGTGGTTTGCACACTCTTAACCTATCTTCAATCAAGGCTTGAAAAAGCTGTCTCAAGGTATGTCTAATGGCTATAAATTTTAAAAATATAAGCAAATCTTACGGCGATCATTTGGTGCTAGATAACATAAACACAAGCTTCAAAGAGGGACAAACGACCGTGATCGTTGGCTCATCTGGTTGTGGCAAATCAACGCTTCTTAGATGCATAAATTTACTTGAGATCCCACAAAGTGGAGTTTTAGAGATAGATGACAGAGCTGTAAATTTTAAAGAGAAGCTTAGCTCAAAAGAGCTTTTAGAAATTCGCAAAAAAACAGGTATGGTCTTTCAAAGCTTTAACCTCTTCCCGCACCTAACAGCACTTCAAAATGTCACCGAAGCTCCAATCTACGTTCAAAAAAAGGATAAAAACGAAGCAATAAAAGAGGCAAAAGAGCTTTTAGCTAAAGTGGGGCTTAGCCACAAAGAAGATACCTATCCAAACAGGCTCTCTGGCGGACAAGCACAGCGTGTAGCCATCGCTAGAGCCCTGGCTGTAAATCCATACTTTTTACTGCTTGATGAGCCTACAAGCGCGCTTGATCCAGAGCTTGAAGCCGAAGTTTTAAAGGTTATTTTATCTCTTGCAAAAGAGAAAAAGTCTATGATCATTGTCACTCATAATATGAATTTTGCTAGAAAGATAGCTGATAGAATTTTGTTTTTAGATAAAGGTGTGATCGCATTTGATGGTTTGGTAGATGAGTTTTTCAATAGCCAAAACGAAAGAATAAAAAGCTTCATCTCAGCTATGGATATATGAAAATTTTAGCTAGAAAATCTAGCTAAAATTACATTAAGCAAAGTGAGGTTTTATCTGCTCGATCCAAGCTGAAATTCTACCCTCAGTTTTGTCACTTTGGTTATCAGCATCAAGTGCTAGACCTACAAATTTTCCATTTCTAACAGCATCAGAGCCATCAAATGTATAGCCATCAGTGCTAACCTCACCAACTACCTTTGCGCCAGCTTTTACGACCTCATCATAAAGCTTTGCCATGCCGTTACAGTACTCATCAGAGTAGCTCTCGCTATCACCCATACCAAAAACAGCGACTGTTTTTCCGCTTAGATTTAATGTTTTAAAGTCAAACGCATCCCAGTCATCTTGAAGATCGCCACTACCCCAGGTTGATGTACCAAGGATGAGCTTATCAAAGCTATTTAGTTTCGCTGCGTCTACATCAGCAACGTTTAAAAGCTCATTTTCAAGGCCTAGACCCTCACTTATAAGTTTTGCTGCATCTTCGGTATTTCCCATGCTACTTCCATAAACTATACCTATCATTTTTATCCTTTTTAAAAAATTTTACTAATAATCGTATAAGGCACAAGCTTGATCAAACCTCTCGCACAACAGTGCCTAACCTCAACGTGTCGCCTAAATTCCTCATTTCTAGGAAAAACAATATAAACCATCTCGCACTCGTGACCAAGCACACCGACAGCTCTATCTATATCGTCGTTTAAATTTCTCATATCATCAAAGCTCACTTTTTTAAAGCTTGGCATGACACTGAGTAAATTTTTACCATCTTTTTTGACCGAAATGACACCGCCATTTAGAACAACCTCTTTGTCTTGATGGCGGAGGCGTATTTTATCATAAACAAATTGACAAAACATCTGTGCCGCATCCATGCAAAACTCAAATTTCCCACTTACATAAAGCATTTTTATCATCTTTGCAGCCACCATTTTTGGCTCTTTTGCTATAAATTTTATCTTTGAAAAGTCACCTTTTAAATAAGCATTTATGATGATATTTGATGAAATACAAAAGCGATCTGCTGGCTTAAAATTTAAACATTTCTCACGAAGTAGGAAATTTATCCTAGCCTCAAAAATTTCTTTGAAATTTAGAAATTTAGCGTAAGAAAGTGGTATTTTTAGCTCACTTTCTACGCCAGAATTATAAAGTGCAATAAAAATTTTTGCACGTGAAAGCCTATCAAGCTTTGCAAAAATATTTGGAGTTATTTCGCCAATATCTGATAAAAGCCCGAATCTCATTGATTATTCTTTGCATCCAAATTCCTTATCTAGCCCAAAGACCTTGCAGTACTCGCAAAATACGCAACTAACGCTTCTTTTTGCACAAACAATTGGAATATTTCTCTTTTTTGCTTGAGTTTTAATAGTCTTCATCGTGTTGTGGTTTAAAAAACTAGTTAGCATCACCACGCACTCAGTATCTTGAGGGATTGGCTTGCGATTTACACGGTTTTCATTTCTAGCATCCCAGTGTTCTATCTTCTCAGCTCCCAAATCATGTAAAACTGCCTTGATAGGCGTTATCTCATCTGCACCGATAACTAAAACTGACATAATAAGCTCCTAAAATTTATTCATTTTCTGATAATGATTATAAGGAAGTTTAACTAAAATTTTTCTTAGTTATGATATTTATTATCACTTATATGTAGAAATTTGTAACGTTTTGCTTAGAATATTTAAACATCTAAATTCTCTTAACCTTAGATACCGCAAACAAAAATATGATAAGTCCGCTTGCGGCAAAAAAACTACCAACATTCCCGATATTTTGCTCGCCTAAATGAACTATCGTTTGATGCCCTATTAGCGCCCCTGCTCCGATGCCTATGTTATAAATAGCCGAAAATATCGCCATTGCGGCATCAGTTGCATTTGAGGCTAAATTTAGCACTTTTATTTGAAAGCTCATATTTACACCAGCTATGCCAAGCCCCCAAATAAAGGCCAAAACTAGCATTAAAACTTCATTTTTAGCAATAAAATTTAACAAAAGCAAGCAACATAAAATAAGCATAATAGAAATTGCAGAAAATGCATTTGGAATAAGCTTATAAAATTTAGAGAAAAGCAGGCTTGCGACTACACCAGCAACGCCAAATATAAGCAAGAATATTGTGATAAATTTTCCATCAAAGCCACTGATATCTTTTGCAAATGGCTCAATGTAGCTATAAGTGCTAAAATGCGCGCTTATGATAATTGCCGTTAGTAAAAATATGACCATTAAAAGGCCATTTCTTGCAAGCTCTGGCAAGCTTTTAAGTGAGCCTGAGTTTTTACTTGGCAGAAGTGGCAAAATTTTATATAGCCAAACTCCAACACCAACAGCAAAAATTCCGATCAGTCCAAAGGTCACACGCCAGCCAAGTGCGTCACCTAAAATTCTTCCAAGTGGCAGACCAAGTATCATCGCTAGTGATGTACCAAGAGCTAGCAATCCAAGAGCTTGCGAGCTTTTATTTATCGGAGCTAGCCTAACAGCAAGTGAAGCAGTGATAGCCCAAAAAATGGCATGGGCAATAGCTATCATCAACCGAGCAATAATTAAAATTTTAAAATTCCAAGCAAAGGCGCAAAGCATATGAGCTACAACAAATACGATAAAAACTTTTAAAAGAAGAGATTTTCGTTCTAAATTTGCAGTTAAAAGCATAAGCGGTAAAGAGAGTATAGTGACGCTCCACGCATAAATCGTGATGATAAGACCAGTATCGGCGGTGCTCATATCAAAGTCTTTTGCAATATCACTTAAAAGTGGCACTGGGACAAACTCAGTAGTGTTAAATATAAAAGCACAAAAAGCAAGAGCTATAACCCTTAAATAGGCTACCCTATGAACACTTATCAAATTTTATCCTTAAATTTTTTCATT
>NZ_CABPUE010000011.1:0-6590 GCF_902460545.1 Campylobacter concisus | reverse complement strand
ATCAAATTTTATCCTTTAATTTTTTCATTAAGGTAATGGAATTTTGCTTAAAGTTAGTAATTTAAAAGGCAAAATTCTCAGAATTTATTAATGACATAGATTAATAGTAGATTTTGGAAACTAGCTCTATAATAAAAGATTTTTAAAAATCGTAAGAAAATTTAAGGCGGAAAAATGGCTAAAATAATGAAAACTATGGACGGAAACGAGGCTGCGGCGCACGCGGCTTACGCATTTACCGAGGTTGCGGGCATATACCCGATCACCCCTAGCTCGCCGATGGCTGACTACACCGATATGTGGGCGGCCCAGGGCAAGAAAAATTTATTCGGCATGCCGGTTAAAGTAGTCGAAATGCAAAGCGAGGGCGGGGCGGCGGGCACTGTGCACGGCTCGCTGCAAGTAGGCGCCCTAACTACGACATACACGGCTTCGCAAGGCCTTTTGCTAAAAATCCCGAATATGTACAAAATCGCAGGCCAGCTACTGCCGGGCGTCATCCACGTGAGCGCGCGCTCTATCGCGGCTCAGGCGCTTTCTATCTTTGGCGATCATCAGGACATTTATGCCTGTCGCCAAACGGGCTTTGCGATGCTAGCAAGCGGCTCTGTGCAGGAAGTCATGGATATCGCGGGCGTCGCGCATCTAGCGGCGATCAAGGGTCGCGTGCCGTTTTTACACTTTTTCGATGGATTTCGCACGAGCCACGAGATACAAAAGGTCGAGGTGCTTGACTATGCGCACTTTGATAGGCTTCTTGACCGCGAGGCGCTGCAAAAATTTAGAGACGAGGCGCTAAGCCCTGAAAGCCCGAAGACTCGCGGTACAGCTCAAAACGACGATATCTACTTCCAGACGCGCGAGCTAGCTAACCGCTACTACGACGCGGTGCCTGATATCGTAGCCGAGTATCTAAAAGAAATTTCAAAAATCACGGGACGAGACTATCGTCCGTTTAATTATTACGGCGATCCGCACGCTACGCGCGTCGTGGTTGCGATGGGTTCGGTAACGCAAACTCTAGAAGAAGTCGTCGATCACCTGCGCGCAAAAGGCGAAAAAGTAGGCGTGCTAAAAGTGCATCTATACCGCCCGTTTAGCCTAAAATACTTCTTTGACGTAATGCCTGAGACGGTAGAAAAGATCGCCGTGCTAGACCGCACGAAAGAGCCCGGAAGCCTCGGCGAGCCGCTATATCTGGACGTCAAGGCTGCGTTTTACGGACACAAAAATCAGCCCGTGATCGTGGGCGGACGCTACGGCCTAAGCTCAAAGGACGTCGATCCTGCACAAATGCTGGCGGTTTTTGAGAATTTAAATTTAAGCGAGCCAAAAAACGGCTTTACCGTCGGTATCGAGGACGACGTGACCTTCACCTCGCTAAAAGTCGGCGAGAAAATTTCGCTAAGCGACGCAAGCGTGAAAGAGTGCCTATTTTACGGCCTTGGCGCGGACGGTACCGTTGGAGCGAATAAAAACTCAATCAAAATCATCGGCGATAAAACCGATCTTTACGCGCAGGCGTATTTTGCATACGACAGTAAAAAATCGGGCGGCTACACGCGCTCGCATCTACGCTTCGGTAAAAACCCGATCCGCTCGACCTATCTCGTCTCAAATCCCCACTTTGTAGCCTGCTCGGTCGCGGCGTATCTTGAAATTTACGACGTCATAGACGGTATCCGCGAGGGCGGAACGTTCCTGCTAAACTCGATCTGGGACGCCGAGCAGACGGTCGCTAAACTACCTAATAAAGTAAAGAAAATTTTAGCTGAGAAAAGAGTAAATTTCTACATCATCAACGCCACTAAGCTAGCTCGCGAGATCGGGCTAAAAAACCGCACGAATACCATCATGCAGTCGGCGTTTTTTAAACTTGCAGACATCATCCCATTTGCCGACGCGCAAAAATACATGAAAGAGTACGCACACAAAGCCTATGCCAAAAAGGGTGAAGCGATCGTGGAGATGAACTACAAGGCTATCGATATGGGCGCGGATGGGCTGGTCAAGGTCGAAGTAGATCCTAGCTGGGCAAATTTGACGGATGACGCCGCTAACGAGGAGAAATACGTCGGCGACGAATTTATAGAAAAAATCGTCAAGCCTATCAACGCCGCCAGGGGCGATAGCTTGCCCGTTTCGGCATTTGTGGGCTATGAGGACGGACACTTTAAATCAGGCACGACGCAATACGAAAAACGCGGTATCGGCGTAATGGTACCGAAGTGGATCGAGGGCAACTGCATCCAGTGTAATCAGTGCGCCTTCGTCTGCCCGCACGCGGTGATCCGCCCGTTTCTAATCGACGAAAACGAGCTCGCCGCCGCGCCGCAAACCGTGCAAGATCACGTCCTAGACGCCAAAGGCAAAGAGGTAAAAGGGCTAAAATACAAAATCCAAGTTAGCCCGCTTGACTGCACGGGCTGCGAGCTGTGCGCTCAAATTTGCCCGAGCAAGGAAAAATCGCTCGTCATGGTACCGCTAGCCGAGGAGATGGAGCGACACGAGCAGGAAAACGCCGATTATTTATTTAAAAAAGTAACCTACAAAGACGATCTGATGAGCAAAGATAGCGTCAAGGGCGTGGGATTTGCGCAGCCGCTATTTGAGTTTCACGGTGCGTGTCCCGGATGCGGCGAGACGCCTTATATCGGGCTTGTTACGAGACTTTTCGGCGACCGTATGATCGTGGCAAACGCCACCGGTTGTAGCTCGATCTACGGCGGTAGCGCGCCTTCGACGCCTTATACGACGAACAAAGAGGGCAAGGGCGTAGCGTGGGCGAATTCGCTATTTGAGGATAACGCGGAGTTTGGCATGGGTATGAACGTCGCGGTAGAGACGCTGCGCCACCGTATCGAAGACGTCATGCTACGCACCAAAGACGCCGCGCCAAATGCCCTAGCCGCGCTATACTCCGACTGGATCGCACACAAAAACGACGGCGAGAAAACGACGCAAATCGCTAAAATTTTAACACCGATTTTGGAGCAAAATTTAAGCGTAGAGGGCGTAAAAGAAATTTTAGAGTTAAAAAGATATCTCGTCAAAAAATCCCAGTGGATCATCGGCGGCGACGGCTGGGCCTACGACATCGGCTTTGGCGGGCTTGATCACGTGCTAGCTAGCGGCGAGAACGTAAACGTGCTCGTGCTTGACACCGAGGTCTACTCAAACACCGGCGGCCAAAGCTCAAAATCAAGCCGCGCAGGCTCCATAGCGCAGTTTACCGCTAGCGGCAAGCCGATGCAAAAAAAAGATCTAGGCTACATCGCGATGACCTACGGAAATATCTTCGTAGCTCAAATCAACTCAAACGCCAGCCAGGCAAACACGATAAAAGCCATCGCCGCAGCCGAAGCCTACGACGGACCTAGCCTCGTGATAGCGTATTCGCCGTGTATCGCGCACGGTATAAAAGGCGGCATGGCGCTCTCGGGCGGTCAAGGCGAGCTAGCGACCAAATGCGGCTACTGGCCGACCTACGTCTACGATCCGCGCCTAATCAAAGAGGGCAAAAATCCGCTCAAAATGACCTCAAAAGATCCTGATTGGTCGCTTTACGAGGAGTTTTTGCTAAACGAGGTTCGCTACAACTCGCTTAAGAAAACCAATCCGCAGCACGCGGACGAGCTGCTGGCTAAAAACAAGGCCGACGCACAAAGACGCTACCGTCAGCTAAAACGCCTAAGCTTGGCTGACTTTAGCGACGAGATCGAGTCTAGCGCGCCTGAAAGCGCCGAGGATGCCTCTGCCGGCAGCGTAGCCGAGTAAAGAGTAAATTCTCCCGCTTAAATTTATCATGTGGGAGAATTTTGTTTTTAGATAATTTCACTTAAAAAATAAAATAACCCACAAAAAAATAAGCAAGTTTCTAAATCCTTAAAGTGAAATTAAGTCGTAAAAAGTCAAAATCGTATATCTTAAAACAAGTAAAAAGGAGCAAAGATGCTTATTACTATAATTGTTGTTGTTATTGCCCTAGCGGCTTATATTATTAAAATATACAATAAACTACAATTAATGATGCAAAACATCAGAGAGAGCTTCGCAAATATCCAAGCTACGCTCAAAAAACGTTTAGATCTATCAAATCAAATAATAGATATAGCCAAAGATTATGCAAGTAGCGAACAAATGATTCAACTTGGCGTTTCTGGAAATGGAGTCGCAAAAGTAGCTGCTTTGGCTCAAGCCTTTCCGGAACTAAAGGCTAACGAAACATATCAAATGCTAATGTCGCAGTTAGAAAAAATCGAGAGCGAACTCCTAAATAAACGTGAAAGCTACAATGCTGAGGTAAAAAGCTATAATTCTTATAAAAATGCGTTCCCGCAAGTCCTAATAGCCTCAAAACTATCTTTTGAATCAGTCGCTTATTTTGACATTAATGATGAGGACTTTAGTGAAAATTTAAAAATATTTAAAAAAGATGATTCGGCTAGAATACAAGAAATTTTAAGTGACTCTAATAAGAAAATCACCGATATTGCAATGAATGCAAAAAAGATGATTAACGATAAAATTTCAAATAATCCAAACCAAAAAGAGTAATTTTTTATAAAATCATAAATGGTTTGAATGGCTAAAATTTAAAAGATATAGATGAACCAAATTAGTCCATTTAAACCGATTTTTGATAAAAACTCTAAAATTTTAATCCTCGGCTCCTTCCCTTCCGTAGTTTCTCGTAAATCTGGCTTTTATTACGCAAATCCGCAAAATCGTTTTTGGCGGGTGCTGGCTGGGATTTTAAATGCTCCGTTACCAGAAAGCACAGACGAAAAGATAAATTTTCTACTTGCTCACCACATCGCTATCTACGACGCTGCGATCTCGTGCGAAATAAAGGGCTCGAGCAACGCTAAAATGACCGCCGTCGCGCCTGCAAATTTAGAGCCGATCTTTAAAACCGCAAATATCACGCAAGTCTACGCAAACGGCGGCAAAGCGCACGAAATCTGCGAAAAATATCTAAAAACTCAAATTTTAAATGCAACTGGCAAACCGCCCGTCAAGCTACCCTCGACTAGCTCGGCAAACGCAAATTTTAGCCTTGAAAGGCTCGCGCAAGAGTGGATGGTCGTCGTCGAAGCGTTAAAAAACGGTTAAATTTAGCAAGAGCTCTCAAATTTAACTCATTCAAAACAAAAACGACCGCGCCTTCACCTTAAATTTAGTTTCAAAATTTAAAATTACCCAAATAAAACAAAGCAGGAAAACCGTGAAAATCCTAAAATTTCTATTTTTACTTCCACTTCTAGCCATCGGTGCGCAAGCACTAGAGCCAAAAATCGTAATGAAGCCCGAAGCAAGCCTAAAAAACGGGCTTTACTACGTAAAAGGCAAGCTCTACGACGGTACGTTAAAGATGCTTCGATACAGCGTCGAGGACCTATATGACGTAAATGCGATGGGCATGGTCTATCCGAGGCTAAAACCGCTACCGCCCACGCTTATACGCGAGATAGACGTACAGGGCGGCACGGCGGTGCGATACAGGGACTATTTTGACGGCAGGGACAAGCCCTCAAACGAATACCCCCTAAAAAACGGCGTCCGCGAGGGCACGGCTAAGCACTACCATGCAGATAGCGGCGCTCTGATGGGCGAGAGCGAATATAAAAATGACGTCCGCGACGGGCGTTATCGCCGCTACTACTTTGACGAGGGCGACGCGTTAAAGCAGGAGGGCACCTACAA
Source organism: Campylobacter concisus (assembly GCF_902460545.1). Lineage (GTDB taxonomy): Bacteria > Campylobacterota > Campylobacteria > Campylobacterales > Campylobacteraceae > Campylobacter_A > Campylobacter_A concisus_AE. Next base: position 884 of record NZ_CABPUE010000011.1, on the reverse strand, counting down.
GGCGGACAAGCGAAATGGCGTGTTTACCGACTATTACGTTAGCGGCGAGGTTAGCGCGCGCAGTCCATACGTCGGCGGGCTGCGAAACGGCGAGGACGTCGACTACTACAAAAGCGGCAAAATCCGCGGCAAGCGAACCTACAAAAATGACAAGCGAGAAGGCGCGGAGACGTGGTACTACGAAAGTGGCGCCGTAGAGGAGACGGGCGAGTATAAAAACGACCGCAAACAAGGCGTTTGGAAGCGATTTTACGAAAACGGCAAAACGCGCGTGGTAGAAAATTACAAAGACGGCGAAAAAGACGGCGTCGTGCGCGAATACTACCCAAGCGGCAAGCTGCGAGGCGAATACGAGTACAAAGACGGCCGCCAAACGGGCGCAGGGCTGGACTACTACGAGAGCGGGGCGCTGGCGGCAAAAGTGATGTTTAAAAACGGGCGCTATCACGGCCTATATGAGGAGTATCACGAAAACGGCAAGCTAAAAGCCAGAGTGATGTTTGAGGACGGGCTGGAGGTCGGCGAGGCGCGCCACTACTACGCAAATGGCAAACTCGAAGCCCAGGGCGAGTTTGAGCGCGGCAGGCTCATCCGTGCCAAAAAATACGACGAAGCGGGCAAGCTAATCAGCGATAAGTCTGATAAAAACGGACTTCCGAGGGAGTAAATACTAAAATAAGTTGCTACTGGCTTCATTTGAATTTTTACCAAACCAAATATTTACGTCCTTTTGTATTTTGAATATTTTAATTAGCTTTAAATCACACTACAATAGTCGTACTTAATATTAAAATTTTTATATTTATCTTTTGCATCTTAGTCATAAAAGCAGCAACCTCATTTATAAAATCGATAATATTTTTATAAATAAAAGCAAAATTTCA
>NZ_CABPUE010000010.1:64766-68414 GCF_902460545.1 Campylobacter concisus | reverse complement strand
TATAAATACAATGGCACAAATTAAATGAGTAATCAAAAAAAATAAGTACATTTTTAGCCTTTTTGTTTGGCATTATATAAATTTTAACTATTTAAACTGCTTATTTTGAATCAATTTTAAGAATTTATGAAGATAAATTTATAAAAGAGCAAGGCAAGTGCCCTGCTCTAGGAGTTTTACTCGACTTCAGCGTCTATAACGTCGTCGTCTTTTTTGTTGTTTCCGCCGTTTGCTCCAGCATTTTCATCTTTTTTATACATAGCTTCTGCTAGTTTGTGGCTAGCTTTGCTTAGAGCTTCTACTTTAGCATCGATTTGCTCTTTTGAAGAATTTTCATCTTTTAAGACCTCTTTTAGGTCATTTAACGCAGCTTCGATGTTGCTTCTATCCTCAGCTGGAACTTTCTCGCCAAGCTCACTCATGCTCTTTTCAGTTTGATGAACTAGTGCATCAGCTTGGTTTCTAGCTTCAACTGCGTCTTTACGTTTTTTGTCCTCTTCTTTATGAAGCTCAGCATCTTTTACCATGTTGTTTATCTCTTCTTCGCTTAAGCCGCTTGATCCAGAGATGGTGATATTTTGAGCTTTGCCAGTTGCTTTATCTTTTGCAGAAACGGTTAAAATTCCGTTTGCGTCAATGTCAAACTCAACTTCTATTTGAGGAACACCTCTTGGAGCTGCTGGGATACCTTCAAGGTTGAAATTTCCAAGTGATTTATTGTCCCTTGCAAACTCACGCTCACCTTGTAAAACCATGATAGTAACGGCACTTTGGTTATCTTCAGCAGTTGAGAAAACTTGACTTTTCTTAGTTGGTATGGTTGTGCCTTTTTCGATGATCTTGGTCATCACGCCGCCAAGTGTTTCGATACCAAGGCTAAGTGGAGTAACGTCAAGAAGTAGAACATCTTTAACGTCGCCTTTTATAACTGCACCTTGGATCGCAGCACCGATAGCTACGACTTCATCTGGATTAACACTCTTATTTAGCTCTTTACCAAATGCTTTTTTAACCTCTTCTTGAACGAGTGGCACACGAGTTGAACCACCTACCATTACGACCTCTTTGATGTCACTCTTGCTTAGACCTGCATCTTTGATGACTTCATTTATCTTAGTGATAGTCTCGCCTACAAGTGAGTCGATCATACCTTCAAATTTAGCACGAGTTAGCTTTTTGACAAGGTGTTTTGGACCAGTTGCATCAGCTGTGATAAATGGTAAATTTATCTCAGTCTCTTGAGCTGAGCTTAGCTCTTTTTTAGCATTTTCTGCAGCTTCTTTTAAGCGTTGAAGTGCCATGATATCGCCTTTTAGATCGATACCATTTTCATTTTTAAACTCGCTTACTAGCCAGTCGATTATCTTGTTATCAAAGTCATCACCGCCTAAAAATGCGTTACCGCCAGTTGCCAAAACTTCAACGATATTATCACCAGTTTCTAGCACTGTAACGTCAAATGTACCACCGCCTAGGTCATAAACTAAAATTTTCTCAGCCTCTTTTTTATCAAGACCATAAGCAAGTGCTGCTGCTGTTGGCTCGTTGATGATACGAAGTACGTTTAGTCCTGCGATCGTTCCAGCCTCTTTTGTAGCCTTTCTTTGGCTATCGTTAAAGTAAGCTGGCACAGTAATAACCGCATCTGTTACCTTCTCTCCAAGATATGCTTCAGCATCTTCTTTTAGTTTGATAAGAATTTTTGCTGAAATTTCTTGTGGAGTATAGACCTTACCAGCGATCTCAACTGCGCAAGCACCATTTCTATCTACGACATGATATGGTAAGCGACTTTTTGCCTCTTCAGCATTTTTTTCATTGCTCATCAAGCCCATGATACGTTTGATAGAATATATCGTTTTTTCAGGGTTTGTAACTGCTTGACGTTTTGCAACGTCACCTACTAGAATTTCACCCTTGTCTGTGAAAGCAACAACTGATGGAGTTGTGTTTTTGCCCTCTTTGTTTGGGATAACCTTGCTCTCGCCACGCTCAAAAACGCTCACACAAGAGTTTGTTGTACCTAAGTCTATACCTATAACTTTTGACATATTTTTCCTTTTTATTAGATTTTATTTTTATAAATTTAGTTTGCTACACTGACCATAGCTGGGCGCAAAACCCTACCATTTATCATATAGCCTTTTTGCAAAGCTTGCACGATTTGACCACTCTGCTTCTCTTCGCTATCGACCCTTAAAACAGCATTATGCACGCTCGGATCAAACTCAGTGTCAGTTGGTATCTCGCTTACACCATGCTTTTCAAAGCATTTTTTAAACTGATTTATAGTTATCAAAATGCCCTCTTTGATCTTTTTGGCAAATTCATCATCCTCTGGATCAAAATTTGCAGCGATCTCAAGAGCATCTATGACTGGTAGTAAGTCCCTAGCAAATTTCTCATTTGCATAGTTTGCAACGTCTGTCTTCTCTTTTTCATATCGCTTTTTGATATTTTCAAACTCAGCATTTGCTCTATAATATTTATCAGTTATCTCCCCGAGCTCTTTTTCAAGTTTTTCAACCTTTGAAATATCACCAAGTGCGTCCAAATTTACGCTATCATTAGCTAGTTCTTGCACAGGCTCAACCTCAGGTAGGTTTTGCTCTTTTACCTCTTCGCTCACGCAGCCTCCTTTATTAGATTTATAAATTTTACATAGTCAGTATAAATACTGCCAGCACAGATCATCTGTGCTTCGTTACCAAGATAGTTAGCACTAAATTTAAGCCCCATAAAATTTTCATCAAACATAGGAGAAAATGTAAGTTTTTCATCCATTTGCAGACTAAAACTTGGGTCAAAAACCATCTTAAAACGTCTATCCTTAAACATATCAAAGGCTAAAATTTCATTTTCTTGGAAGTAAATTTTAGTCCTTTTAAGCTCTCTTATTTTACTTTTTAGTTCGCTTAAACCAACTTGAGAGCAGATAAGCTCAAGTTTGTTTAAACTAACTCCAGCAAGATTACTTAAAAATTTATACGTCCTAGCATCAAATTTAATAACGATCTCATCTTCGCCAAAATTTAAGATCATATATCTATCGTTTAAATTTAAAATTTCTAGCAACTCCTTATCGATCGTGCCAAAAATCATACAATAAAGCTCAAATTCATCGCATAACTTTTTCAGTTCTTCGGCATCATTTATCTCCAGATTTATATCACTTATAGTAAAAATTTCACTCCAATATCTTCTCATCGCAGCGATTGTTGGTATCCGACCGCCACTTATATGAAGCTTGGTGATCTCGCCTTCGTCTGAAAGCTTTTTAAAATAAACACGTATCGTAGAAGCTGGAATAGCCGCGCTCATACGAGAGCCAAGCTCATTTGAACCAATAGGCATATTGTCCTGCAAATAAGCCTCGATGATAGAATTTAGTATCAAATCACGTTTATTTGTTTTACTCACTTTTAGCACTCTTTCTTTTTAATTGCTAAGCGGATTATACAACTTTAGTTTATCAATGTCAAGTATTTAAGTTAAAATAATTTATTTATATATCTTTAGTCTATATAACTAAGCTTCTTTAATATTAATTGTATAAGCCTTTTCGAAAATAAAATTACAAAAAATAATTAAACAAACTTAAAGGTCTTTTATATTACCTCTAAGTTCTAATATTTTATACGTTTTTAC
>NZ_CABPUE010000010.1:60734-64710 GCF_902460545.1 Campylobacter concisus | reverse complement strand
ATAATATATAATGTATTTTAATTTATTTATACGTATTATTATTATTTATATATTATTTTATGTATATTTAATAAAATAATCCGTATAATACTTTAATGATTGAAACAAGTGATATATTTAATTTGCTTCACAATGCAGTTGAGGCAAAAAATATCGGTAAGAAAATTTCACAAGCAAAAATGGCAGAAGAGCTTGGTGTACCAATGAGAACATATCAAGATTGGAGGCTTGGCAACTCAAAGCCACAAGCTGCTGCTGCAGTTTGCAAACTTCTTTGTGAGCTTGACGACGATGAAATATTATTTGTTATCAATAAGATGAGAAAGTTGTTAGGAAAATAGATGGAAAATTTGACACAAAAAGAAAGAATAGATCTTGAGAGCGTGTTTGCAGCTATCTGCACCAAGAAAGAGCCTAAATTTTTAGGTTTCTATAAAGACTTTTACTCGAGTGCGATTTTAAAATTTTACGTAGTTAAAGACAGAATTAAAAAAATAAAAATCAAGAAAAATTAGTTTTATATTATTTGAGCAGAAAACAATTTTTGCTGCATTTAAAGGTTAATAATTTAGATAAATTCTCCTTAAATATTGACTTTATTTAAAGAGAATTTGCCGACTTATTTCTTACCAAATTTAGCTAGCGCTCTTTGGTAATCCTCTTCGCTATCGATGCCGATACTTTGGCTCTCAACCTCTAGCATCGCTATCTTTTTACCATTTTCTAAGGCGCGTAGCTGCTCGAGTTTTTCGGTATTTTCAAGGCTTGAAGGCATAAGAGCGCAAAACTCTTTTAAGCTTTTTACGCTGTATCCATAGATGCCTAGATGCGCTTTATAGCTTTTGCACTCACTTCTGTTAAATGGTATCCTAGATCTTGAAAAATAAAGCGCATAGCCATCAAAATCAGTCACCACCTTGACTAAATTTTTATCATCCGCAAACTCATCATCCATCTTTTTATAACAAGAAAACATAAAGGCTTTTTCCCTATTTTGCTCGCAAAAAGCCCTAAATTTAGCGATATTTTCAGGCTCAATAAATGGCTCATCAGCCTGAACATTTATAATAATCTCACTCTCGCTTAACCCCAAAATTTGTGCTGCTTCGTTTATCCTGTCAGTGCCACTTTGATGATCTTTGCTAGTTAGCACAGCTTTTATACCGTGAGCCTTGGCGATATCAAGCACGCTTTGCTCATCCACCGCAACCGCCACATCGTCCACGCCGCTTACTCTAAGAGCCGTCGCCACAAACATCGGCACGCCATTTATCTCTTTTAAAATTTTGTTACTAAACCTTGTCGAAGCAAGGCGGGCTGGGATGATTATCATTGCTCGATCCATTCTAAGACACATTTGTCTATCTCATCTTCACTAATAACATCTTTATGTAAAATTTTTGCGCTAAATAGCGAGTTTATCGAGCTTGGTACGCTGTCATTTAAAATTTTAGCAGTCTTTGCCAGCGCATCTTTTTCATCTTTTGTATCTTTGATCTGGCACGCTTTGATCATGCTTGGCGTAAATTTCACCCAGTGTGCGGTCGATGTGATGACATTTATGCGGCTAGCTTCCACCATTTTAAAGCAAGTAGCAGTATGCGGATCGATCGCGTAGCCGCCCTTTACGAGCTTTGCGATGTAGCTTTCGCACTCTTTATCGTTACACCAGCTAGCCTCAAAGTCCTCTTTTAGCGCTTCAAGCTCTTGTTTGTTAAGCTTATAAAATTTATTTTTAGCTAGGCTTTGCATGAGCTCATTAGTTCTAACGCTACCAAATTTATCAAATAGCAAACGCTCGACGTTTGAGCTGATCAAAATGTCCATGGCTGGGCTTATCGTCTTAACTAGCTTTTTGTCCCTGAGGTCGTAAACGCCGGTAGTAAAAAACTGCGTCAAGATGTTATTTGCGTTTGAGGCGATCTTGATCTTACCGATCTTTGCGCCCATTTTTTTAGCGTAATACGCCCCAAGAGCGTTGCCGAAATTTCCACTTGGTACGATAATGTCAAAGCTCTCATTTGCCTTAAGCGCCTTTTGCTTTAGTAAATTTGCGTAGGCGTAGGCGTGGTAGATGATCTGAAAGAGAATTCTGCCAAAATTTACCGAGTTTGCCGCACTTAGTTTAAGGCGCTTTTTCTTAAGCTCAGATTTAAATTTATCATTTGCAAGCAACATCTTTAGCGCCCTTTGAGCGTCGTCAAAGTCGCCTTTTATACCAAAAACCTTTAAATTTTCACCCTGCATAGTCTGCATTTGTAGCTTTTGAACCTCGCTCGTGCCACCATCTGGATAGAGACAGACGACCTTGATATTTTCGTCGTTTGCAAAGGTTTGAAGTGTTGCAGGACCTGTGTCGCCGCTAGTTGCACACATGATAAGGTATTTTTCGCCTCTTTCTTTTGCTAGCTGGCTAAGAAGTGAGCCAAAAGGCTGAAGCGCCATATCCTTAAAAGCCCTAGTTGGACCGTGATATAGCTCATTTACATATAAATTTTTATCTATTTTTTTAAAAATAACTGGGTGCTTTGGATCGTCAAAACTCGCGTATCTCTTAACCGCCTTTTTGAAAAAAGCCTCTGGCACGTCAAATTTAAATAGAGAGATGATGTGAAGTGCGAGTTTCTCGTAGCTTAATTGTGAGAGCTCTTGCCACTTTGATTTTGTTATCTTTGGAAGCTTTTTTGGCGCGTAAAGTCCGCCGTGAGCGGAGCTTGGGCTAAGCATGGCTGTGCTTAAATTTACATTTTTTACCTTTTCATCTTTCACGCTTCTAGTTGGTGTTAGTCTCATTTTTTACCTTTTTTGGTTGATTTTTTTATCCATTTTTCATATTTTTTAAATACCTCTTTTGGCTTAAGTGCCAAAATTTCTGGGGTTTCGTAGCTGTGGTGCTTTCTTATAAATTTAGCCACCTTTTTAAATTTCACGTCCGTTTTTATGAGTAAAATTTGCTCTTTTCCATCGCAAAGCTTCTCTTGCCAAAGATAAATGCTTTTTGCGCTAAAGCTACTCACACAAGCTGCAAGGCTCTTTTTTACGAGCTTTTTACTTAGTTTTTTTGCCTCTTTTTTCTTTGCGACCGAGGTGATTAAAATTCTCATTTTGATCCAAAATTTCCTTTAAGAAAGTGGCTCATTATAACAAAATGGACTTAAATTTGCTGTGCCAAAACCTTTTTAAACTCTTCACTTAGCGTAACTTCAAGCGTTATAAGTGATACTCTCAGCCCAAAGTCCTTTACCTTTACATAGTCCTTTTGTGTCATCAAAAGCGAGGTCGCATCATATCTTTTTAAAACCTCTTCTAACTCATCTTTTGAAAAATCATAATGGTCAGGAAAAAAGACGCAAGCTACACACTCATCAAAAAATGGCTTGAGGCGCTCTGGGTTTGCTATGGCGGTAACTAGAACCATTTTTTCACTTTTATTTAAAATTTCACTCTTTCTAAAATGAGTTTGCCCTTCGATCGCCACAAAATCAGCAAATTTATAAAAGCTAAATGGATATCTATAAGCTCCACTTGGTAAGCAAAATTTTAGCCTTGGCTCTGGGTTTGGGCGTACTAGAATGTCAAATTTGGCTATGTCGAATTTAGAAAATCCGTCATCTAACAAAATATACTTTGCGCCATACTCTTTGGCATATTTTATAGCTAATTTCCTATCTTCGCTTACTATCACATTTGCGTTTTTAAGACTTGTGGCATATATCATCGCCTCATCGCCACTTGCTGCTACGTCAAGTAAAATTTCGCCATTTCGAGCGACAACTTGCATGCCTTTGCTTTTTCTTTTGTAACCTCTAAGGATGATAAAAGCGCCCTCGAAATTTTTAGCAATTGCCACGCAAAGTGGAGTCTTTCCACTTCCTCCAAGTGTCAAATTTCCAACACTTATTACCTTTATGCCAAAGTCTATTTTTCTAGCAGTAAATTTCTTAAAAATAACAATAAAAAAATAGATAAAGCTTAG
>NZ_CABPUE010000010.1:44490-60304 GCF_902460545.1 Campylobacter concisus | reverse complement strand
GTGCAATGATGTGTGAATGCCGTGCTCCAAAAGCTCTCTGGCAAAGCCGTCACGATTTTTGTTTATCTTAATAATATACTGAGTGTAAATGTGCTCACGTTTTTTGACAGGGATTGTTATATTGTGGCACTCGCCAAGCTCTTTATCATAAATTTTTGCGATCTCTTGTCTTCTTTGTATGAGCTTGTCTGTTCTTTCTAGCTGTGCAATAGAAAATGCTGCATTTATCGAGTTTATATCATACTTTAAGCCAATATCTACGACATCATAAATATAACTCAAGCTACCAAATTTATCAATGCCATTTACAAGAGCATAGTTGCGAAGTAGTTTTGCTCTTTTATAAATTTCCTCATCATTTGTCGTAAAAAATCCAACCGTTGATATAGGATTTTGCACACGCGAATGTGTTTGAAAGCATGACAAAAAGGAGTCTGAACCAACTTTTTTGCCATTGTATGTTAGTCCCATACCGCGATTTGCATCATCTAAAATTTTTACACCGTATTTCTCACAAACCGCCGTTATCTCATCCATCCTAGCACTTTGACCTGCGATATGAGAGATAAAAGCACATTTTAATTTTTTGTGATTTTGCTCTTTTAGCACTTTCTCAAGGGCGTCTGGGCAGATGTTAAAATCTTCTTCATCAACATCCACAAAAATAGGTTCAGCATCAAAATGTCTAACAGCTTGTGCAATGCTAGGAAAAGCATTTATGGAGCAAATGACCTTGTCTCCGCGTTTAGTATCAAGCGCGCTTAGTGCTAAGTGGTGTGCGGCTGCGATATTATTTGTGGTAACTACAAATTTTGCACCAAAATACTCTTTTAACTTCTCTTCAAATCTAGCAACGATATTAGTAGTATTTTCAGAGTGCAAAGCCTCCTCAATAAGCTCACTTTCACGCTCAGTGATAGTTGGTCTATAAAACGGAATCTCTCTCATCTTTAATCCTTTAAATTTTCACTATCAACGGCATTTGTCGTTTAAACCTGTTTGAAACAACTCTATTTTCTATATCCGATACTGCTTTTAATCCGAACTTTTTGATGACTTGCTCCTTGTTATTTTCTAAATTTTCTAAAATCTCATCAATAACAGCATAACTGTAACCTATGTCGCCTTCGTCACTTTGTCCATCCCACAAATCAGCCGAAGGTGCTTTGTTGATAAAATTTTTATCAACCCCAAGATGTTTTGCAAATTCAAAAATTTCACTTTTGTAAAGCTCTCCGATAGGATTTATCGCACATGCTAAATCCCCAAATATCGTACCGTATCCAAGCATAAGCTCACTTTTGTTGCTTGTTCCGATAACTAGAGCGTTTATACTAGATGAATAATCATAAAGCAAGCTCATTCTAACTCTAGCTGCTAAATTCCCTTTTCTTAAATTGCTTAAATTTACATCTATCGTTTCGTAAAAGGCATTTAAAATACCCTCTATGGATAAAACCTTATATTTTATGTTTAGTTTTTCGCATAAATTTAAGGCGTCATCCATATTTTGTCTGTTTGATGATGCTGTTGGCATAATGAGTGCATGAGTTTCATTTGGTTTTGCTCTTGCACACAAAGTCGCTACCACAGCAGAATCAATACCTCCACTAACACCCAGCAACAAATTTTTATCTTTAGTTTTATCTTTTAAGCTAAAAACTAAAGTTTCTTCGATCTTTTGATACTCCTTCATTCTTCCTTTGCCTATATTTGCTTCCTTTTGCAAAAATTATACTAAGTAAATTTAAAATTTTTCTTTAAGTTTAAGTAAAAAGATGTAAAATTTTAAGAAATAATAAATTTAAGGTAAAAAATGAGAGTAATACACAAAAGTTTTGGAGATTTTGGCACTAATTGTTACATCGTTACAAAAAATGATTCATCTTTAGTGATAGATCCAGGAGATGGGGCAAAAGAATGGGTTTTACAAAATGCCAAAAATTTAAAAGCCATCCTTTGTACTCATGGGCATTTTGATCATATTTTTGATGCTGGTAAGTTAAAAGATGAGCTAGAAATTCCAGTTTATATTAACAAATTTGATGCTTTCATGTGTGAGAGTGATATTTTTGGTTATATGAAAAGTACTTTTACTCCAGATGTTTTGATTGATAATGATGAGAATTTTAACATTGATGATTTTTGCATCAAATTTCATTATTTTCCAGGACATACACCAGGCTGCTCGATGATAGAGATAGATGACATGATGTTTAGTGGGGATTTTTTATTTAGAGGAAGCATAGGACGCTGGGATTTTCCTTTTTCAGATAAAAATGAAATGTTAAAAAGTCTAGGAAAATGTAAAAATTTAAAAGGTAACTTCACGCTTTATCCAGGGCACGGAGAAGGCAGTACACTAAAGGCTGAGCAAAACAATATTGGTTATTGGATAGGTATAGTAAAAAATAGCTAAAAATTTCGGTGGTATTAATTTCAAGTTTCAAACTTCTAGAAAATACACTTAATCACTATTAAAAATTTATATTTTTTTATAAAACTAAGAGTCAATCAAAAAAGATAGAGAAATTTTGTATGGGGTCTATTTAAATTTTGAAAAGATCCGAGCGAAAGCTCGCTCGGATAAATGTTTTTAGAAGCTATATTTTGCTTCAAATCTTATACGATTTTGTTTAAAGCTTTCGCTATCTTTTTTATCCTTAGCAGCTGCATACCAAGTTAGGAAATTAAGTTTTTTGCTATATTTGTAGCTAGCTTGTGCATACCACTCATTTCTTTTTGCTCTCTCTTTGCCAAGATCCCAGCTATGGCCTTTACCTTGAGTATATCCAGCACCAAAGCCAAATTTATCTATGTCATATCCAGCATTAACAAACCAGTAATCGTTGTCACCTTTGATATTATTGTAGTATTGTTTGCCACCACTCATTACACCATTTAAGATCTTAGTCGGGTTGATTAGCTGACCATTTGCATCGATTGATGTAAATGCGATTTTACCACTATTTCTAGCATCATTATCTTTATTTTTAGCGTCAAATTCTAAGTAGCCAGCATTAAATTTAGCACCAAATAGTTTTGTTCCAGCTTGAACAGCCCAAAAATCAGCATCAGCTACTTTTTTGTGATCTGAATCGCTATAAACATATTGACCTTTTAGGTTTAGGTTTATATCGTCGGTTACATTAAAACTAAATGCTGCCTCAGCACCATAAAGTGTAGCAATTTCTTGTAGATTTGCAATAGCTACCTTAAATGATACTGGATCATAGCTACCAACTGCACCTAAATAATAGAGGTTAGCAGGGGCGTCATGGAATTTTGTACCATCCGTTACTTCTTTTAAGAAAGGTCCATCAATTTCATTAGTGCTATCTTCTAATGCATCATAAGCAGCAGCTGTTAAAGTAAGGCCAGACACATCTGTACTTACCGCTTTTAGACCAGTGCCAGCTATATCACCATCATCATAGAAAGTTTTGATAAGTTGTTTACCAGCTGTAATAGTAGTGTTAGATACTTTGTATCCTAGATACATCTCATATACACCAAAAGAATTTGTTGTATTTGTTTTATCTGTACCATCAATTATTCCTCCATTAGCATCTCTTTTTTCATTGTTGTCACCAGAACCATCTGTAGCGGCATATCTTAGTGTTAAAACGCCAAAGAAGTTATCATCAATTGCAGCTTTAAATGATGTTTGCATTCTAAACGCATGCCCAGCAGTATCATTTGTACCAGCTTTTGTATCAGCTTTTCTATCACGGTTATCATTTGTATAACGATATCTTGCAAATCCTGAAAGATCTACATTTTTTATAGCTTCTTCAAGTGGAGTTGCACTTGCAACGCTTGAAAATGCACCTAAAGCAACCAAAGCAGCTAAGCTAACTTTTGTAATTTTCATCTAAATCTCCTTTTGATAAAAAGTTTTGGAAGGATATTATCATAGAAAATTAGTTTTATTGCTTAATTTTCCTTAAAATTTTAAAAAATGTTACCAATTATTTACCAAAATAGGATAATGAGATAAAGATTGTCTTTTTAAAATTTCGTTTTATTTGGGGTTAAAAATCAAAAATTTTTACTTACTTTTAGCTATTAGCCTTAGCTTCTTCTCGCTCTTTTTTTTGCCTTATAGCAGCTTCTTTTTGGATATTTTTTTGTTGAGCCAAGAAGATATGCTCTTCAAGTGTGACAAGTTGAAATATTCCTTCAAAAATTTTTATATCTTTAACGTATCCAAGCACTTTTACTTCTCTTTTTCTGCTCTCTTCAAATCTTGCTTGCGCGTCAAATTCCACCACGTCGCCAAGCTTTAGCGGTCCAAAGAAATTTATCCTAGCCCCGATACTAACGCAAAATTCTTCATTAATGGCTAAAAGCGCGGCATGATTTGCACCCATAAAAATAAATCCACTGTGAACAAGCCCCTCAGTATCGCACACCATATCATCCGTAGTAAAAAATCTAGTCTTTGCGTGATTTTTTTCAAGTAAAAATGCCGTTCCACTAAAATTTAGCTTTGTAAGTGGAGCGGTTTTGATCTCGTTTCTTAATGGATTTTCATCTTCTGGTAAGATTATTTGTGATTCATCTTTTATATCATAGATGTTTTCTTCTGCCATTTTTATCCTTAAATTTTAACTCTCACGTAGGCTCTTTTTGGAGCTGGATAGCCCTCGATGGTCTTTGTATTATCATTTGGATCTAAGAAATTCCCAAGACTCTCACCATCTATCCACTGCGTTTTTCGCTGCTCGTTTAGATCAGTCGCCTTTGTCTCAAACAGGGTAAAATCCCTAAACTTAGCTCTCTCGCACCAGTTTTGAAGTGCCGAGAGTGTCGGTACAAAGTAGATATTTGGAATTTTTGAATACCTATCCTTTGGACTTAGCGCAAAGTCGCCCTCCATATCAATATACATAGTATCTAAAAATAGCTCGCCTCCAGGATTCAAAGCCATTTTTAGCTCTTTTAGCATTTTTATGGGATCGCTTCTGTGATATATCACGCCAAGGCAAAAAATGGTGTCAAATTTTACTCCAAACTCTGGCAAGCTCTCTACCCCAAGAAGCTCGTAAGCGATATTTGAGCGGATAAATTTATTTAAAAAAGCAAACTGCAAATATGTATGCACGCTAGGATCAAAGCCAGTTATGCTTTTTGGGGCGTATTCAAGCATCTTAAACATATAATATCCATTGTTGCAACCCACATCAGCCACGCTTTTGCCAGCTAAATTTAGGTGGGAAGCTAGGATATTAAATTTAATAAAACTTTGCCACTCGCTATCTATATATATATCATCAAGCAAAAATGGCCCTTTTCGCCAAGGCTTTAGGCTAAGGGCGAGATCAAAAATTTCATCTTTTTTAGCTTGGTCTAAATTTTTAAATTTCACATTTACACTATCTTTTAGCTCAAGCTCGCAGTCAAAATTTGCTAAATTTTCTATCCTATTATAAATTTGCTTTTGCTGCTCGTTAAATTTGCTAAGATCCACGCTATTTCCAGTCGACGATGTTGTGCGGACACTCTTTTTGGTAGGTGCCAGTCGCGTCATAATACTCTTTACAATCATTATAATATTGAGTCGAAACTCCACGCTCGTTCATATAAAGACAACCATTGCAAAATAGCGCTATAAAGCCTAAAAATATAATCTTTTTCATGTGGCGGATTTTATCATAAATAAAAATTTTATGCTAGAATAGCAGGCAGTTTTAGAGCCAAGTTTGGCTAATATTAAGCAAAAAGGCATTTTATGCAAAGAAGAGATTTTTTTAAATTCAGTAGTTTTTTAGGTGCAGCGAGTCTGCTTCCAAGTGTCACTCTAGCTAGCGACGAGCCAGCAAACCCAGTAGTTAGAAATTTCGACGTAAATTTCAAACATATGCTTCTTGAAAAGGGCAAAAGCTCAAAAATTTGGTTACCACTCCCACTAAGCACCACTTATCAGCAACTAACCCAAGACTACGTCATAAACACAACCGCTAAAAACGTCTATATTTCAGATACGCTAATACCTACAATGTATGCTGATTTTGAAGAAAATGAGCCAAGACCTATCTTAAATGTGCAGTTTAAAATCCAAACAACAGAGCGCAACACTGACTTTAGCAAGGTAAATTACGATCCAAACGAGAAGGTAGATCCTGCTGTTTTGGAGTTTTTAAAACCAACTTCACACATCCCAACTGACGGCGTCGTAAGAGCAAAAGCGCTAGATATAATTGGAAATTTAAAGGGAGACTTGGAGCGCGCAAAGGCTATTTATACGTGGGTTGCAAATACTATGCAGCGCGATAACAGCATCCTTGGATGTGGCACAGGTGATGTTAAAGCAATACTAGAAAGTGGCAAACTTGTTGGCAAATGCACCGACATAAACTCTGTTTTTGTGGGGCTTTGCAGATCAGTTGGCATCCCAGCAAGAGAAATTTTTGGTATCAGAGTTGGCCAGTCTAGATTTTCAGATCAGATGGGTAGCGCAAAAGATGGCGTGGCTAAAATTTCAGGCGGACAGCACTGCAGGGCTGAATTTTACCTAAAAGGCTATGGTTGGATACCGGTTGATCCAGCGGATGTCACGAAGGTAAGACTGGGCGAGAAATTAACAAACGACGACGCTAAGATCAAAGCTGTAAGAGAGTATTGCTTTGGTAACTGGGAGATGTGCTGGATAGGCTTTAACTACGGACGCGACTTTATCTTAAAGCCAACCCCAGAGCAAACTCCGCTAAATAACTTTGGCTATCCATACGCTGAGGTTGATGGCAACACACAAAACTACTATTCGCCAAAAGAATTTAGCTACGACTACGTCTCAACAGAGCTAAAATGAGAGCATTTTGGCTGATACTAACATCTATAGGTAGCGCCATCGGTGCTACCTTGTGCTGCTTGCCAGCGCTTCTTTTTTTGCTTTTTGGCACTTCTTTTTCATTTCTATCTTGGACACAAAATTTATATGAGTACCGCGTCCCTTTAAGCGTCGTGGCGGTCATTTGCTTTGTGATTTCAGGAATTAGTCTATTTTACAAGCCAAAAAGCTGCAACCTAAGCTATAAAAAGAAAAAATGGATACTTATATATATACTTTTTGGAGTGATTTTGCTTTTACTCCTTACATACCCAGAGCTTTTAGGAGAAATTTATGCGTAAAATTTTAGTTTTAGCCCTTCTTGCACTTAGTTGCTACGCTGATAAAAAGATAGAAATTTCAGTACCTAGCATGCACTGTCCGCTTTGCACGGCGATTGTTAGAAAGGCTGCTCTTAGCGTTGAGGGCGTAAAAAAAGCAGATGTATCGCTAAAAGAGCGAAAAGCTGTCGTTATAGCAGATGATAAGCTCGATGAAAAAGAGCTTTTAAAAGCAGTCGATGCGACTGGCTATAAGGGCGAGATAAAATAAATTTACGGAGGCAAATATGTCAAAGAGCGAAGTTCTAACGAAATTTGAGACACTTGCTGCGATACCACACTGCAGTTATGGGACCGATAAGATGCGTGATTTTCTAGCTAGCTATGCAAAAGATAAGGGCTGTGAGGTTACAGTCGATAACTTTGGCAACATTCATGCGTTTAAAGGCAAACCAAAAATTTGCTTGCAAAGCCACTACGATATGGTCTGCATGGGCGATGCTCCAAAGATCGAGATAGTTTACGGCGATGATGGCTACATGAGAGCCAAAAACTCATCTCTTGGCGCAGATAATGGCATCGGCGTGGCTATCATGATGCAGATGATAAGCGAATTTGACGACATTGAGTGCCTTTTTACAAACAATGAAGAAGTCGGCATGATCGGAGCCACTGGCTTTAGTGGCGATCTCAAAGCCGATAAGCTTTTAAATTTAGACAGCGAAGAGGACGATAGAGTCACTATCGGCTGCGCTGGCGGTGTAAATTTATTTGCCACTATCTCGCTTAATAGCAAAAAAACAAAAGAGAGCACGCTTTATGAAGTAAAAGTAAGTGGGCTTCCTGGCGGACACTCTGGCAACGAGATACATAAAAATATCCCAAATGCGATCAAGATTTTGGCGGCATTTGTGACTAAAAATGGCTGTAAGCTTGTTAAATTTGAAGGTGGCGAGCGAAGCAACTCTATCCCAAGCGGCGCAACCGCACTGGTTCTAAGCGATAAAGAGTTAAAGAGCAAGTGCGAAAATTTAAGCGTGAAAAAGCTTGGCACTGGTGAAGAAATTTTAGAAAATGGTGAGAAAATTTTAGCTCTTATTAACTCATTTTCACAAGGTGTAAGAGCCTATAACTGCGAGCTAGGCATACCACAAGATAGCGTCAATCTCTCACTTGCAAAGATCAAAAATGATGGTATGCTTGAAGTGGAGTTTTTTGCTAGATCAATGAGTAAAGACGGCCTAAATAGGATGGAATTTGAAATTTCAGAGCTTGCAAAGGCGGTCGGTTTTAATGTTATTAGTAAAGACAGAAACCCAGCTTGGAAGCCTATAAATGATAAATTTGCAAACGATATCTTAGAAGAGCTTAAAATTTACAAGCCAAATGCAAGGATAACAGCTGTGCATGCTGGACTTGAGTGTGGAGTGCTTTTGGAGAAAAAAGCAGGTCTTAGTGCATGTTCTATTGGACCAAACATCTACTCACCTCACTCTACAAGAGAGCACTGCGAAGTAGCTTCTGCGCTTTTTATAGAAAAAGTCGTTCGCGGTATAGTTAAAAAATATAACTCATAAAAAAGTAAAATTTGCTAGAAATTTCTAGCAAATTTTATATCTCAAAGTATCTAAAGCAAATTTGCCCGCAAACGCGAGCAATTTTAGACTATTTACCAAACTCATAAACGATCTTGCCACTTTTTATCGTGGTAGTTGCTGCGCCTTTTAGTTTTTTGCCAAAGAGTGGAGAATTTACCGATTTTGAGCGGTTTATCTTTTCATCATAAATGTACTCGATCTCAGGGTCTATCACCGTGATGTCAGCTAGCATGCCCTCAGCAAGCCTGCCTTTATCTTTTAAATTTAGCATCTTAGCCGCATTTGTAGATGTTAGCTCAACCATGCGCTCTAGGCTTATAACGCCCTCATTTATGAGCTTTAGAGTGAGTGGCACAAGGGTTTGAAGTCCGATGATGCCAAATGGCGCCTTGTCAAATTCTACTATCTTTTCGTCTGTGTGGTGCGGGGCATGATCGGTTGCTATGACGTCTATAAGGCCGCTTTTTAGCGCTTCTCTCACTGCTTTTACGTCGCTTATCTCACGAAGTGGTGGCGACATTTTGAAATTTGTATCGTAGGCATTTTTCAAAATTTCATCGTCGCTAAAGCTAAAGTGGTGTGGTGTCGCCTCACATGTGATGTTTATGCCCTCTTTTTTGCCCATTTCGATGATCTTTAGCGAGTATTCCGAGCTTACGTGAGCGATGTGGATGTGCGCTTTAGTGAGCTTTGCAAGTAGCATATCACGGCTCACTGCGATCTCCTCTTTCTCCCTCGCCATGCCGCGAAGTCCTAGTATGGCCGAGACCTTGCCCTCGTGCATGACGCCCTGTCTGCAAAGCGAGCAGTCCTCTGAGTGGCTTATACAAAAGCTACCAAACATGCTTGAGTACTCAAGTGCCGCTCTCATCACGCTTGAGCTAGTCACTGGTAGGCCGTCATCACTAAATGCAACTGCGCCAGCTTCTATAAGATCGCCCATTTCAACGATCTCGTTGCCCCCAAGCCCTTTGCTGATAGCAGCGATTGGTAAAAGATCGATCAGCCCGCAGTTTTTAGCCTTTTCTATCATCGCTCTTGTGATCGAGGCGTTGTCATTTACTGGGTTTGTGTTAGCCATGCAAAGGCAGGTTGTCACTCCTCCAGCCACTGCTGCCTGCGAGCCTGATATAATGTCATCTTTATACTCTTGACCAGGATCGCGAAAATGCACGTGCATGTCGATAAGTCCTGGCATGACGAGCTTATTTGTGGCGTCGATGACCTTATCAGCCTCAAATTTCTCACTTCCGATTTTGGCTATTTTGCCGTTTTCTATTAGGATATTTGCCTTAAATTTCTCGTCGCTATTTACGATAGTGCCGTTAATTATTGCTATTCTCATTTTTAGCCCCTATTTTTTGCAAGCGTATTTAGTATCGCCATTCTTATAGCAACGCCGTTTTCAACTTGATTTAGTATGACTGAGTGCGTGCCATCAGCCACGTCTGAGTTTAGCTCCACGCCCCTATTTATCGGTCCTGGGTGCAGCACGATCGCGTTAGGCTTTGCTAGCTTTATCCTATTTTTATTTAGTCCAAAGAATTTCGAGTACTCCCTCGAGCTTGGAAATGCTACGTCCGCACCGCCACGCTCTAGCTGGATGCGAAGCATGATGATGACATCACTGCCCTCGCAAGCCTCCTCCATATTTTTGCAAATTTGAGATTCAAAAACCTCAGCATCTTTTGGCATCATCATCCTTGGCGCAAATAGCTTTAAATTTATGCCAAATTTCTTCATCGCCCAGATGTCAGACCTTGCCACGCGGCTTCTAGCGATGTCACCGATGATCGCCACGTTTAAATTTTTATCTAAAATTTTGCCATGCTCTCTTAGTGTGAAAAGATCAAGCAAGGCTTGGCTTGGGTGCTCATTTGTGCCGTCCCCTGCATTTACGATGCTAGCATCTGTCCTATCAGCTGCAAATTTTGCCGCTCCAGAGCTTGGATGACGAAGCACGATGATGTCAGTTCTCATCGCAGCCATGTTATTCATCGTGTCATTTAGGCTTTCGCCCTTTGTTACGCTCGAGCTTGATGAGCTGAAATTTATCGTATCAGCTCCAAGCCTCTTTGCTGCGATCTCAAAGGATGTTCTAGTTCTTGTCGAGTTTTCATAAAATGCGTTGATCGTGGTCTTTCCACGAAGATAGTCATTTTTTTTCACTTGGCTTAAATTTAGCTCCTTAAACTCTTTTGCCGCCTCTAAAAAATATAAAATTTCTTCTTTGCTAAGCTCTCTAGTTCCTATCAAATCTTTATGTTTGTAGCCCATTTTAAGCCTCTTAAATTTATTTTGTCACAAAGTCGCAAGCTGGTTGGTAGCCGTTATCACAAGCTTTTTTAAATAAAGCCTTTGCTTTTTCTTCGTTCTTTGCTTCGTTTGCGTCTTTATCTTTTACAAGGCCATAAGCGATCATTTCGCCTAGTTTTTCGCACGCCATGCCCTCATTTTCGTCACACATTTTTGTAAAAATTTTCTCAGCCTGAACTCTATCTTTTGCTACGCCGTCTCCGTTAAATAGCATGATCGCATTCATCGTGCAAGCTTTTTTCTCGCCCTCTCCACAAGCCTTATTAAAATAAAGATAAGCTTCATTAAAATTTTTCTTTGCATAAAGCTCGTTTGCTTTGTCTAAATTTTCACTTGCCATAGCATTTAACGCAAAAACTGCTGCCACTAAAACTAAAATTTTCTTCATTTTCTTTCCTTATTTAAATAATTTCGAATAATGTTTTTTCATATACTCAACTATCTCTATGACTTCGTCGCTACCGCTAGCGTCAGAGTTTTCTAACGCATCGTCGATGCACTCTACATAGAGATTTGCCGCCTCTTCAAGCTTGTCTTTTTTCACTCCAGCATAGTAAAACATCGCCTCAAGCACCATACTAAGCTCATAGCTAAGTTCTTCTACGCTTACCTCTTCTTCTTTCATATTTCCTCCTGTGTTTTTTTAGTTATTAGATCAATTATCTGGGCTTTAATCGGCTCATAGCTAAAGCTATCTTTGAAATTTGCAAATAGTCCGCCGCTTGCGTTCACGTGTCCGCCGCCGCCAACTAGGTGCTTTGCCATGGCGCTAACATCAAGCTTGCCATTTGCGCGAAAACTTAGCGTTTTTTTATTTGTCACGTCGATAAAGAAGTCAAATTCAGGATTTGCCACTAAAAAGTCGTTGCCAATAACTGAAACGTTGCCGACATTGTAGGTTAAAATTCCTTTATGATCTTTATAAGTAATGCTAAATTTCTCTTTATTTTCGCTAAGTTTTTTTACGACGTAGTTTGAGATCAGATTGCTTAGCGTGTCATCTTTGTCCTCTTTGAAAAATAACTTTTTAATGGCATGCACCTGCATATCAAGCCCTATATAGTCATTTTTCTCGTTAAAAAATTTGCTCGCTTCTTTTAAGATGTGATCCATATATAGATTGTTTTCAGCTTCAAACATCACCTTATTTATCTCTTTAGCGTTTGCCACAAGCCCCAAGCAAACTTTACCCATCTCGAAATTTTTATCATCTTTTAGCCAGATATCCACGGCATTTACGACGTCACTAAAAATTTCAAGCTCTTTATTTTTGCCAAAAATACCTGCAAAAAAGTCGTAAGTGATCTTTGTGGCGCACCTTGAACTATCCAAAAAATACCATGAGTAAGCGCTCGCGCACTCGGCACCGCTTTGGTGATGATCTAGCAAAAATAGCTTGATATTTTTACCATCTATCATCTTCTCAAAGCTCTCACACTGAGCCGGAGTTAAATTTAGATCAGTGATCAAGATGACGTTTTTATCGTCATTCGAGGCATCTATCTCAGTTAAAATTTGAGCAAATTTATCATCTATCTCTCTGCCGTAGTTTGAGTTTAGAAATTTCACATCTTTGAGGTAAAAATTTGTTATGTATTGCGCGCCATATCCGTCAAGATCGGTGTGTGAGAGGTGATAAATTTTCATCGTTTTCCTTTATAAATTTTCTATTTCTATGACGCCAACTGTTTCAAATGGCGTATTTGCCGAGATCTCAGCAAAGCTTAGCACCACGATGTCGATGGCAAAATTTGCGCAGATATTTGCTATAAATTTTCTTAGACTTGGCTCCACACAAAGCACCATTTCGCCATGCTGACTCATCGGACGTTTCTCTTTTTCATGCCTTAGAGCCTGAACGATCGATGAAGTTTGAGCCACATTTATCATCAGGTGATACGCGCCGTCTTTATACTGCACCGCATCCATAAGCTTTTGCTGCGCAGCACTATCTAAAATGTAAAAATTTAGCTGACCTTTTTCATCAACATAAAGCGAAGTAATGACACGTGAGAGCGCTGCACGTACGTGTTCGATGATCATATCTAGGTTTTTGCTAACCTCGGCGATGTCGCTGATGGCTTCAAGTATGCTAAGCAGATCTTTTATCGGGATATTGTCTTTAAGCAGCGCTTTTAAAACCTTTTGGATCAAATTTATAGGTGCGATCCTTAGCGTATCCTCAACCACAACTGGGTAGTCGATCTTTAGTTTGTCTAATAAATTTTGCGTCTCTTGGCGAGTTAGAAGCTCAGCCGCATTTTGCTTGATAAGCTCGCTCATATGCGTTGAGATGACGCTTGCAGGATCAACTATCGTGTAGCCGCTAAGTATGGCGTCCTCTTTGACGCTAGCATCGATCCAGAGTGCGTCCAGCCCAAAAGCTGGCTCTTTTGTCGGAATTCCCTCGATATCTTCGCTAACTAAACCGCTATCCATCGCTAGAAATTTATCAGCATAAATTTCACCCTGACCGATCACGATACCTTTTAGCTTAAAGCGGTATTCGTTTGGCGGTAGTTGAAGGTTGTCTCGAATTCTTATCTTTGGCATCAAAAAGCCAAGACTTGAAGCGATATTTCGCCTCATAGCACGAATTCTCTCAATGAGATCCACATCAGCTAGCTTTAGCAGACCATATCCTAGGTCAAGCTCTAAAATTTCAAGCTTTAAGATGTCGTTTATCTTTGTCTCTTCTTCTCTTGCGATCTCTTCGTCGCTCTTCTTTGGCACCTTAGTAGTGGCACCACTAGCAGCTGCCCCTGCTCCACCTTGCGTAGCGGCTCCAGCTTTTTTAGAAGCTGTTTTGTCTTTTGAAGCAAGGCTTAAATTTAGCCAGCCATCTTTGGTCTGCTTGATGATGTAGCCAAGTCCTAGAAATAGCACTGCAATAAAGCCAAGAGAAAGAGTCGGAAGCCCAGGCACAAGGGCAAACATAAATAGTATGAAGCCCACTATCAGCAAGGTTTTATAGTCTCCTAAGAGCTGATTTAACGTGCCCTCTGCAAAGTCCTCGTCATCTTTGCTAGCTCTTGTTATGATGATGGCAGTTGCTGTTGAAGTGATAAGTCCTGGGATCTGGCTCACAAGGCCATCACCGATAGTTAGGATCGTATAGTACTGAGCCGATGTCGCCATATCAAGGCCGTGTTGAAACGAACCGATAGCAAAGCCGCCGATGATGTTGATGATAGTGATGATGATGCCAGCTACGGCGTCACCTTTTATAAATTTAGATGAACCATCCATCGCGCCGTAGAAATTTGCCTCGCCGATGATGGCTTGACGTCTTTCGCGCGCCGTTTTTTCATCAATTAAACCTGCGTTTAGGTCCGCATCTATAGCCATTTGCTTACCAGGCATCGCATCAAGTGTAAAACGTGCTTGCACCTCACTTACACGTGTTGAGCCCTTTGTTACGACCATAAAATTTATGAGCACCAATATACAAAAGACGATGGTGCCGATAACGAAGTTGCCACCAACTACGAAATTTCCAAAACTTGAGATGATCTCGCTGACCGCTTCTGGGCCGTTGTGACCCTCGCTTAAGATCATACGCGTGGTTGCAATGTTTAGCGAGAGGCGAAAAAGCGTAACGATAAGAATTAGCGTCGGAAATGTGCTAAGATCAGTTGGTTTTGGCACATAAATCGAAATTAAGATTATAAGCACAGAAATAGAAATAGAAAGTGCCAGGAAAAAGTCAAGCACCGCGCTTGGAAGCGGTACGATGATGATAGCAAGGATGGCAACAATGATACCAACGATGCTAAGACTTTTAAACTTAACAATTGGCGCAAGAAACGGCGCTACAAGAGTTAATATGTTATTTTTTTGCTTTGCCAACTTTACTTCTTAACGATGTCACTTAGTTTTATAGCGTCAAGCATCTCGTCGATCTTGCTTTGAAGGCCACTAAACATCGACCAAATTTGACAGCTTGAGGCTTTATTTGACGGGCAGCCATCTGCAGAAGATGAGCACTCAAAGACGTTAAGTTCACGTTTTTCAGCGCACTCTATTATCTTTTTTATGCTTAAATTTTCAGGTTCGTTATTTAGCGCGAAACCGCCATTTGCCCCTTTAAACGACTTTAAAATTCCATCTTTTGCAAGATTTTGTAAAATTTTGGCTAAAAAGCTTTTTGAAATTTTAAGTTCATTTGAGATCGTATCAACATCAACTGGAGATGATTTTTGAGATATTAAAATAAGTGAAAGTAGAGCGTATTCGCTTGCCTTTGTAAAAAGCATTTATCTTCCTTAAGTCTTTAAATAGCCCTAATTTTATTAAATTTTTACTGCATTTTTCATTAATTTTTAAAAAGCGCAGTTTTATCTAACTTTATGTTTTAAATGCTATAATCGCTCTTCCAAAATTCACCAATCAGGAGGTCATTATGGCTTTGGATTCGGCTAAAAAAGCTCAAATAGTTGCGAAATTCGCTAGAAAAGAGGGAGATACAGGCTCTCCAGAGGTTCAGATAGCTCTTTTAACAGCTAGAATAACTGAACTTACAGAACACCTTAAAATTTTCAAAAAAGACTTTTCATCACGCTTAGGTCTTTTAAAGCTAGTTGGTCAAAGAAAAAGACTTTTAAAGTATCTTAAAAATAAAGACTACACTACATATTCAAAACTAATCTCTGAGCTTGGCTTAAGAGATAAATAATCCATCGGAGAGCAATCTGCTCTCCTTATTAAATTTCCTTCATCCATATTTTTATTCAAAAATTTACAGTCTATTTTAAATTTTTCCATCTTTAGTATTAATTTATCTACTC
>NZ_CABPUE010000010.1:17202-44168 GCF_902460545.1 Campylobacter concisus | reverse complement strand
TGGCTAGTAATATTACTCATATAGAAATATGCAAATATTGCATAGTAAAGGAGAAAATGATGAAAGAAGGCAAAGTCATCTGTCCTTATTGTGGGACGGGCTGTCAGGTTACCTTGCATGTGGAAAATAACGTCGTTCGTACCGCAACTGGCGTTGAAGACAATCCAGTTAATCAAGGAAATTTATGTTTAAAAGGCTTTTACGGCTGGGACTATGTTGCAAGTCCAGATAGACTCACAAAACCACTCATTAGAAAGAAAAACGGTGTGTTTTCAAAAGATGGTGATTTTGAGGAATCCAGCTGGGACGAAGCACTTGACCTTGTTGTAGAAAAAATAAAAGAAGCCAAAGAGAAATATGGCCCTGACTCATTAGCAGGAAATTTCTCAGCACGCTGTACGCTTGAGGACAACTATGTCGCACAAAAGCTAATGCGCGCAGTAATTGGCACAAACAACGTCGACCACTGTGCTAGAATTTGACACGCTCCGACAGTAGCAGGACTTGCTAAAACAATCGGAAACGGAGCTGCCACAAATAGCTTTACAGAGATCGGAGTTTATAGTAACTGTATATTAATGATAGGCTCAAACCCAGAAAATGGCCACCCAATCGCAGCTATGCACATCCAAAGAGCGTTAAACCGTGGTGCAAAACTGATCGTTATTGACCCTATCAAGACTGAGTTTGCAAGTAGAGCCGACATCCACTTGCAGCTAGAGCCTGAGCACAACATCCCTGTTATCAACGCACTTCTTTACACTATCATCGAAGAAGGTCTTGTAAATGAAGAATTTGTAAGAGATCACACAATCGGCATTGAGTATGTCAAAGAAGCTGTAAAAGACTATGCTCCAGAGGTCGTGGCTAAATACACAAGGCTAAATCCAGAGGATATAAGAGCAGCTGCTAGAATGTACGCCACCACAAAGCCAGCTGTCATCACTCACGGCATGGGCGTAACTCACTTCAACCACGGCGTTGGCGGAGTTTGCGATGTGTCAAATTTATTCTTGATCACTGGTAATATCTGTGAGCTTGGCACAGGCGACTTGCCACTTAGAGGTCAAGAGAACGTTCAAGGATGCTGTGATATGGGCGTTTTGCCAAACATCTTCCCAAATCTTGGCTCGGTCACCGACCCAGAGCAAATAGCTTGGTTTGAAAAAATGTGGCACCTTGAGCCTGGATTTTTAAACTCAAAAATAGGTATCCACAAGACAGAGGTACCTGATGCAATACTTGATGGCAGAGTGCATTTTTTCTGGACTATCGGAGAAAACCCAGTCATCTCTGAGCCAAATACAAACCACTTCTTAAAAGGCATTGCAAATGTTGATTTCTACGTGGTTCAAGATCTATTTTTGACCGAAACTGCTCTAAAAGCTGACGTCGTACTTCCAGGTGTTGCAAGTAGCGAAAAAGAAGGCCTTTATACCAACGCAGAACGCCGTGTACAGCACAACGAAGCTGTTATCACACCTCCAGGTGATGCTAGACAAGACTGGTGGATCGTTTGTGAGATCGCACGCCGTTTGGGCGCAACTGAGGGCTTTAACTACAACTCACCAGAAGAAATTTGGGAAGAAGTAAGAAAATGCGACCCTAGACGCTATGGTGGCATGAGCTACTACCGCATCAAAAAATATCACGGACTTCACTGGCCATGCCCAACAGAAGATAGCATGGGCGGTCAAAGCTTGTATCTTGATAAGAAATTTTTCACACCTGATGGTAAAGGTCGCTTTGTGCCATGCCTATTTGTTGATAATGCCGATGAGATCGAGCCAGCAAAACTTGAATTTGCTAAAAAGATGAATATGTCGCCTGAGTATCCTATCATGGCTGGCTCAGTTGATGAAAAAACCGACGCTGAGTATCCGATACAGCTTCTAACTACTAGAAAAGTCTATCAATACACCGTTGGCACCATGACAAGGCGCTCTAAAGCGATCGAAGAAGGTGGCGACAGCATAGGACCTATCGCTGAGATGAGTCCGTCGCTTGCAGCAAGATATGGTATCAAGCAAGGTGACTTTATTAAAGCATGGAGTAGACACGGCTACATCGTCGTAAAAGCTGAGGTTACAGATATAGTTCCTGATGGTATCATACAGATGACTTTTCACTACTGGGAGAGCTCATGCAACGAGCTAACAAGCAGCGGTTGGGACTACATCAGTAAGACTCCGACATTTAAAGCAGCTATTCAGATCAAAAAGATCGATGAAGAAGAATTTTTACGAGTTCGCGAACTAAAACGCATAAAATTCCAAACTTCAAAGATCATCTACGACGACTTCCACCATCACGGAAACGCAGCGATAAATGAGTAAATTTAGCGGGAAATTCCCGCTAAATTTCTTTACTACCAAATTTCATAATCTAAAAATTTTGACATTGCGAAGCCAAAAATCTAAATTTTAACTTCACTATTTGTGGTTAAATTTTATATTTAAATACAAAAGCAGATATTTTTAAATTTATTTAAACGCCAAAAAGCTCATAAAATTTCCCCACTTAAATGTGCTCTCGACTCGCTTAAAGCCAGCATTTAGGGCTAAGCTTCTATTTTCTTCTTCGGTATATGGCACCAGCACATTTTCAAGTGCCTCTCTTTTTTGGGCGATCTCATAGCGTGAGTAGCCTTGTGCCTGCTTATAGTCTTCATAAATTTCTATGACACTTTTAGTAAGCTTTTTATCTTCAAAGATGATCTTTTCACTAAACAAAAAAACTCCATTTTCATTTAGTCCGTTATAAATTTTTTGCACTAGATCAGCCCTTTTTGGTGGTCTAATAAACTGCAAAGTGTAGTTTGCCAAAACAGCGTCAAAGCCCTCTAGCTCACACTCTAAAATATCATCTAAAATAAATTCTATATCAGCCCCATAAGCCTTTGCCTTGTTTTTTGCATTTGCTAGCATCGCCTCAGAGTTATCCACTCCACTTAGCACGAGGTCGTTTCTAAGGTTGTTTAGCAAAAGCAGGCTATTTGCCGTAGAGCAGCCAAGGTCGCATACACTTGCATCTTTTGGCAAAATTTTAGCTAGCAGTTTTGCGTTTAGATTTGAACTCACATCGTAAAACGGCACCGAGCGCGAGATCATATCGTCAAAAACGCTCGCCACAAAGTCATCAAACTCAAACTGCTTGCTTATAGGCTCTTTAAAAATTTCATCTCTCATATACCAGCTCCGTATCCGTCAAAGTATCTCATCGTCTCTCCAAGAAAGAGATCGCACACGCCAACACAAGCTCTAGCCTCGTTTATATCGCGCTTTATCTGCTCTTTTAGCTCGCTAAGATTATTAAATTTTTTATTATCTCTTAGGCGTTTTATGAAGCAAACGGCAACGTGTTTTGTTACTTTTGGCGCGACCTCGTCTAAGATGTGCGTCTCGACACTAAAATTTCCATCCGTACTGAGTCTATTGCCTATAAAAGTGACCGAGCCATAGGTGTATGAGCCCATCCTCGTTCTTGTCGCATAGACGCCCTCGCGCGGCAAAAGATAGCTTTTTATATCTAAATTTAGCGTGGCAACCAGCTCTTTTGCGCCGATACCCTGCCCTTTTATCACATTGCCCTCGATCGAGTACTCCCTGCCTATTAGCCTGTTTGCCTCTTCGATGTTGCCTTGGCGTATCAGCTCTCTGATGGATGAGCTATGCACGCCCATGCCGTCATAACAAACCTCATCAACGACCACTACCTCGCCATCAAAAATTCTTTTCAGATCGTGCTTATCCCACGCTCTATTTCTGCCAAATCTAAAATCAAAGCCAACAACGATCTTTTTTAAATTTTTAAAATCATGTTTTAGCAATGTGATAAATTCCTCACCGCTAAGCCCTTTAATGGTGTCAAAATAATACAAAAAGCAAGGATAGTTTGAGTACTCCGCTCGCTTTAGCTTTGGCGTGATGTTGGCTTTATTTTTATCGATCACGACAAGTCCGCCAAACTCGCCTAGCTGCTTTAAAAGCTGTTTGTGTCCTCTATGCACGCCGTCAAAATGCCCAATCGCAACGGCAGTGATATTATCTTTTGTTAAAAGCGTAGAAAAATTCGGCATTTCCCTCTTTCCCTTTTACTTCGCACTCTTTGCAAGCTATCATTTTAAATCCTAGGCCATTAGCCATCACTTCAAACCTCTTCATCGCTAAATTTATAGCTTTCATATCAGTGACGACGCCTTTTTTATTTCGTTTTACGCCGACGCCCACTTCAAATTGTGGCTTAAAAAGCGTGATGATGAGCGAATTCTCACTTGCTAGCCCGCCTATAGCTGGTAAAATTTCAGCCAAAGAGATAAAACTAACATCGCAGGTTATTAGATCAAATTTATCTTGCTCTTGCTTGGCAAACTCTCTTATATCGGTCTTTTCATAAATTTTTACTCGCTCATCGCTTCTTAGGCTAGCGTCAAGTTGATCAGTTCCAACATCCACACCAGTCACGCTTTTTACGCCACGCTCAAGCAAAATTTGCATAAATCCGCCAGTCGAGCTACCTATATCAAGCGCATTTTTGTCAGCTAGATCAAATTTCATTGCCCTCAAAAAGCTTTTCAGCTTAAGCGCCCCTCGCCCAACGTAAATTTCATCAAGTAGCGAAATTTTAGCCTCGCTAACCTCGCTTGAGACCTTAGTGCAAATCTCGCCATCTGCAAGCACTTTGCCAGATTTAATGAGCTCGCTCGCCTTGTTTCTACTGATGTTTAAAACGCTTGCGACGTAGTTATCAAACCTCAAGTTTTAGCCTCTCATATTCGCTCTCATCGATCACCAGCACGCCTAGCTCATTTGCTTTTTCAAGCTTGCTGCCAGCCTCCTCGCCAGCTAAGACGAAGTCCGTTTTTTTAGAAACTGAGCTTGAAACCTTTGCGCCAAAACTCTCAAGCTCAGCCTTTATCTCATCTCTTGGCCGGCTTAGCGTGCCGGTTATCACGACCGTTTTACCACTTAGCGCGTTTGAGATGCTCTGCGCCTGCGTTACGCTTGGCTGCACGATCTGACTAAGAGCTAAAATTTCGTCCCTATTTACCTCGGCAAAGTCTATCAAGCTATTTGCCATCTCCACGCCAAAGCCTTCAAGCGAGACAAGCTCTTCAAAACTAGTATCAAGCCAGCCCAGCCCAAAACTACTTGCTAGCTTTTTAGCTGCCACTTCGCCAATGTGCTCGCAGCCAAGCCCCGTGATGAAGCGCGCTAGCTCCGCACCTTTGCTAGCTTCGATAGCGTTTAAAAGATTATTTACCTTTTTCTCTTTAAAACCATCAAGCGCAATGAGATCATCAAATTTAAGGCCGTAAATGTCTTTTATGCAGGAAATCAGCCCCTTATCAAATAGCAAATTTACGATCGCATCGCCAAGGCCGTCTATATTTAGGCATTTTTTCGATGCGTAGTGAATTATTAAGCCAACTACTCTTGCCCTGCAGCTTAAATTTTGACACTTCAAAAATGCTCCCTCATCAAGCAAGTGCGAGCCGCAAACTGGACAAAATTTTGGCCTATCTATCGATTGCTCGCTGCCATCGCGCCTATCCTTATAAACCTTTGTGATCTTTGGTATGACATCGCCTGAACGGATAATGCCGATATAGTCGTTTTTCATAACTCCAAGGCGATCTATTTCATCAAAGTTATGAAGCGTGGCGGATTTTACATTAGCTCCATCGATATTTACCTCATCAAGCACACCAACAGGTGTTACTACGCCGCTTCTGCCAACCTGAAGCGCGACGTCTTTTAGCCTAGTCACCTTTTCAATGGCTGGAAATTTAAACGCCACCATAAATTTTGGAAATTTAACCGTATATCCTAGCTGCTCACAGCGCGCAAGGTCATTTACTCGTATCACCATGCCATCCATCATCACGCTCTTTGCCTCACGGCTGGCTAGTAGCTCGTTATACGCAGCCTCGAGCTCATCTTTTTTTAAAATTTTAAAAAAATCATCTCTTTCAAAACCAAGATCTCGCACAAATTTCATCACCTCGCTGTGATCTTTTAGCCCAAGGCTCTGCTCGCCCACACCCCAAGGTATGAAAAGTAGCTTTCTTTTTGCAGTGACTGCGCTATCAAGCTGTCTTAGGCTTCCGGCAGCTGCATTTCTAGGGTTTGAAAGCGGCGCCTCGCCATTTTTTGCGCGCTCTGCGTTTAGAAGCTCAAAGTCATCTTTTCTTATGACGACTTCGCCACGAATTTCAATGAGCCCTTTGTAGTTAATGCTCTTTAAAACAGAATTTATCGTCTTTGCATTTTGCGTCACATCTTCGCCAGTAACGCCATCGCCTCTGGTTATCGCCCTAACTAAAACGCCATTTTCGTAGAGTAAATTTAGGCTCGCTCCGTCAAATTTTGGTTCAGCAACAAAGGTTAAGTTCTCTTTATCGCCACGCTTTAGCCACGCATCAAGCTCGCCAAGGCTAAAGATATCCTCCATGCTCCACATGCGCTTTATGTGGCTTGCCTTGCTAAAGCCCTCTTTTACGCCTCCGCCCACTCGCTTAGTTGGCGAAAATAGCGAAATTTCACTGGGATTTGCCTGCTCGAAGGCTAAAACCGCATGATATAGCGCGTCATACTCCTCGTCGCTTGCAAGTGGCTCGTCCTCGTCGTAGTAGGCCTTAGCCCACACATTTAGCGTATCTACTGCTTTTTCATACTCTTGTTTTGTCATTTTTGCTCCAAATTTACACCGCATTTTATCTTAAACATACTTTATAAATGATCCAAATTTAGCTCTCTCGCGTCACATAAATGGACATTTTTATAGACCTTTGCTATCTCGTCTCTAGCCCTCATCAGCGCAAAGCCAAGTAAATTTTGCCCTCGCCACTTCATAGGATTTTGCGCATTTTCATCGCTTGCAGCCAAACCTATACCCCAAATTTTATCAACTGGGCTTGCCTCAACTAAAATTTTGCTCCCAGTTGAAAGTAAAAACTCACGCAAGGTGGCATTTTGGCTAAATTTTAGATAGCTCGCATTTAGCACGACGCAAAATTTGACCTCGTCCCAGACCTTAGCGTCAAAGCCTCGCACCTGCCTGCCAAGCGCCTTCATCTGCGCTGGATCTTTGGCGGATAAAATTTGCCCCAAAGCCTCTTTATCGCCAAAACACTCGGCTTTTTTAGCCATCATATATTGCTCGGCGCAAATGTATTTAGTTTCATCTTGCCAAAAACTAGAGCTATACCACTGACTAAGGCAGCTTGCGCTTAAATTTGCACTTTTTTGATGACCCCAAAATAGAAGAAATTTATCCGCCTTGCCAGCGTTATAGCGCTTTTTAAGCCACTTTAACTCATATCTAGGCTCACGCTCCCAAAGGTCCGTAACAAAATCACCATTGATAAAAAGCGTGCTCTCATCAGAGCCTAGCCTCTCATTCCAGTATCCGCGCCACGTTGAAGGCTCAGCAAATAGTTGCTGATATTCACGCTGCTCATCTTGGCTAAGTGTTTTTAGCCAGTCATTAAATTTAAACTTATAATCCTCGCCAGCGCCCATCCTCCAGCCGATAGAAAATGGATCCATACTTGGAAATTTGATCCAAGGTGGCGGAAGTAAATTTCTCATCTGGCCTCTTTTATCAAAATTTAGCCTCGTCCTACCAAAGTGTGGCTTGACTCATCGCCTCATGCATATTAAAAAGCTGCTTGTGCTCGGCCACATCGTGCGTCCTAATGATCTGAGCGCCGTTTTCGAAGGCCTTTAGATGCAGATAAAGTGAGCCTGGTAAGCGGTCTTTAACCTCGCTTGGACTGTAATGATTTATAACTGATTTGCGGCTGGCACCAACTAATAGCGGGCAGTCAAATTTTAAAAAATGTTCCAAATGCTTGATAAGCAATAAATTTTGTTCGGCCGTCTTACCAAAGCCAATACCGACATCAAGCACAAGCTTTTTAGCGCCAAGCTCCTTTGCTAGGGCTATCTTTTGCTCAAAAAAGTCCGCTATCTCGCCGATTAGGTCGTTATATTTTGGTGCGACCTGCATAGTCGCAGGATCGCCTTGCATATGCATCATGCAAAACTCAGCATCGTATTTTGCAGCAAGTGGGGCTAAATTTATATTTGCCGTGATGTCATTTATCATTTTAAAGCCATGATTTAGAGCAAATTCAAGGCAATAAGGATCAAAGCTATCAAGGCTAAATTTCGCCTTTTCGTGTAAATTTAGCTTGTAAATTTCCTCCACGATATCCTTTATGCGTCTAAATTCCTCTTCACGTCCGCAATACTGGCTCCCTGGCCTTGAGCTAACGCCACCAAGGTCGATATAGTCTGCACCCGCTTCTATCATGTATTCTATTTTTGAGATACCATTTTGCGTATTTATGCGGCTTTGCTCGTTAAAGCTATCTGTGTTTATGTTTGCAACGCCCATTATAAGAGGCTTTGTCGGCTTTATAAATTTTGTCTCTAAAAAGGCTGCTAAATTTTTAAGCCCAAAGTCTTGCAACTTCTCCTTTTTAGCTAGCTGCCTAAGCTGCGCATTCGTCGCCATTAGTAAGGCTTTGTTTAGACTCTGCTTACCTAAAATCGTATCACTATGCGTCACAAGCTCAGCTCCAACGCTTAGGGCGTCTTGCTTTAGGATATTTGCCGCTGGGGTTTTTATCTCATCTATAAATATAAAATTTATCTCGCTCTTTTCGCGCATGAGCTTCACACCAGCAGGGCTTGGCGAGATGGCTTTGCAAATTTCATCAAAGTTACTTTTGTTATTTATCTTATAAATTTTCAACGTCGTCCTTTTTGAAATATAGTAAGCAGTAGTGGCGTTAGCACGGCGTGAGATTTGGCGTTTAGATCGGCAAGCTTGATAAGCGAGAAAAAATAATCCATCTCATCGCCGCTAAATTTATACCCAGCATCAACCGCCTTTGTCACGATAACGCCAACAAGCTCTTTTAGCTCGTTTTTGCCAAATTTCTGAGCTTGTTCGTCTACGATCTTTTGATCGATAAAGCTTGTTAGCTCTTTTAAGCTAAGCGATTTTAAGTTTAGATCAAGAGTCATTTTTGGCTTTTTGGTGAGATTATTTTCTATGAGCATTCTTGATCTAATCGTTGGTAGAAGTAAATTTTTACTCTGCATTGCTATTATAAATTTGATATTTCTTGGAGGCTCTTCGATGATCTTTAAAAGTGCGTTTTGAGCTTCTGTCCTAAAAGAATTAGCATGTATTACTAAAATTTTTTCATCTTTTTCAGCAATGTATGCTTCTGCGATGACCTCCTTTGCATTTTCTAGCAAAAAATCATCGCTTATAAAAAATCTTAAATTATTAATGCCAAACTCATCTTCAAGCTTGGCTTTTAAACTTTCAAAATCGCTTGTAACGACGATTTTATTAAGCATTTAGAGTATCACCTTGGCAAAGAGCGCAGCATCGATGCTTTTATCAAAAATTTTGCAAAGACTTATTAGTTTAATGTCTAAATTTTCATCGCTTGAGCTAAGAGTAAAGCTATTTTGTGCCTGCTCGTCAAATAGCCACATATAACTATCCTCATCACTTTTGGCTAAATTCGCATATCTATCAAGGCTCTTTCCGATATAAAAAAACAAGTAACCGTTTGGAAAAGCAAGACTGAGCATATCTTTTAGAAGCTGTTTTTGCTCATTTGTCTCTATCTCATCAAGCGATGGATAAAGCGATCTTAGGCTAAAAAATGGCAAAAATGGCCTTATACTTTTTGAATGGTTCATCTTTTTTAAAAGATAAATTTCAAACCATCTTCGCTCTTCATCGCTTATAGTTATAAAAGCCCTTCCTTCAAGTAAAAATTTAAGCCTAGATGCGAGCAAAGGCGTCCATTCAACACGCCTTTCCTCCATCCAGCTCATCAAAGGGCCTTCGTCCCTAATAGCCTTTAACGTCCACTGAATAAAATCTTGCATTATTTATCTAGCTTATAAGCATCATGAAGTACGCGAACTGCTAGCTCACCATATTTTTGATCAACGATCATTGAAATTTTTATCTCGCTTGTTGAGATCATTTGGATATTTATCCCCTCTTTTGCAAGCGTTTCAAATGCCAAACATGCTACGCCACTATGGCTCTTCATGCCGACGCCAATAACTGAAACTTTTACGATCGCGTCATCAAATTCTATATGTTTTGCAGCTGAGAGCTTTTGCATAGTCTCTTTTGCTAGTTCAAGCTCATTTTGTGGCACTGTAAAGCCTAAATTTGTAGTGCCGTCATGTCCTACGTTTTGGATTATCATATCTACGTTTATGTTTTCATGAGCTAAAGCTGTAAAAATTTCTGCTGCGATGCCAGGTTTATCAACTACGCCCCTTAGAGTTACTCTTGCTTGATTTTTATCTAGTGCTATTCCGCTTACTAAAACTGCTTCCATATTGTCATCTTCCTTTGCTATTAATGTACCTTCGTTGTGATTAAAGCTACTTCTTGTAATGAGTTTTACATTTAGTTTTTTTGCTAGCTCGACTGAGCGATTTTGTAGTACCTTTGCGCCAGCAGAAGCGAGCTCTAGCATCTCATCATAGCTTATCTTCTCAAGTTTTTTTGCCTTTTTTTCTATCCTTGGATCTGTCGTATAAACGCCATCAACATCGGTAAAAATTTCGCATAGATCAGCATCAAGCGCCCCTGCTAATGCAACTGCACTAAGGTCACTACCGCCTCTACCAAGGGTTGTGATATTACCTTTTTCATCTATACCTTGAAAGCCAGCTACAACTACGATTTTGCCAGCTTTTAGCTCGGCTTTTAGCCTAGCAGTCTCTATCCTTTCGATCCTTGCTTTCGTATGAATATCATCAGTAATAATGCCTGCCATCGCACCTGTCATACCCACACATGCATAGCCTTTTGCATTAAGTGCGATCGTTAAAAGCGCAGTCGTTACTTGCTCTCCAGAGCTTAAAAGCATATCAGTGGCGACGCCATCTGGATGTTTTGAAAAATACTCACTATATTCAACCAATTGATTTGTAACTCCGCTCATCGCAGAAACTACCACAACTACGTCTGCACCGCTATTTTTTGTCTCAATGACTCTATTTGCCACAGCTTCGATGCGTTCAAGTGTTCCTACGCTAGTTCCGCCAAATTTTTGAACGATCAACATCAAAAATATCCTTTCTCTTTAAAATAACTCAAAACCTTTTCATAAATAGGCTTTTTAAAGTGATTTATTCCCTCTAAACTTCTACCAAAATCTACAAATTTATACTCGCTAAACTCTGGATGCTCTGTCTTTAAATTTATGCTGGCACCATTTTTAAGTCTAACCAAAAAATATTTTTGCGTCTGTCCATCAAATGGATAAAATTTCTTTGCCGCATTTGCTGGAAAGTCGTAGCTTAGCCACTGCGGATACTCATCTAAGATATCGATTTTATCAGTTCCGATCTCTTCTTTAAGCTCCCTTTTTAAGGCCTGCTTTGGACTCTCACCTTCGTCTATTCCGCCTTGAGGAAACTGCCAAATATCGTCCATATCCACCCTTTTTGCGACTAAAATTTCACATTTAAATGGATACAAGCTAGACAAAATAACAGCTGCCACATTTGGTCTGTATTTTTTTTGCATGATTTTTCCAAAAATTTTATTTGGGATAATAACTAAAAAGAGTTAAGAGATAGATAAATAAAACTACTTTTTACGCCGTTTGTAGTAAATCACACAGCCGCTAAAAAGTAGCACGCCAACTCCACAAGAAGCCATAAAAAAGATAAATTTTCCAGCCTCTTTGAATGTATATCCAGCGTGCAAATCAAGCATAAATTTATAAATTTCAAAAGATTTTGGCATGGTATTTTTTAAAATTTCTCCACTTGCCGTATCGACTACAAGCCTAACGCCATCACTCTCACTAGCGCCTTTTGGCAAGTAAAAGATCATAAATTTTACGCCATCTTTATTGAGGATAAAATTTAAAGCATCAAACTCATTTCCAAATTTTAAGGTAAAAATTTCATAAGCTTTATGAAGATTTTCTACCTTTTGCTTTTCATTTAGGCTAAAGCCATTTTTGCTAGTAAAATTTGGCTTTTTAAAGACCTTCTCTTCGCCACAAATTTGATTTATAACCTTAGCAAAGCTCTCATAAGAAAAGTATAGACCGCTAACACAGATAATAAGCAAAATGGCTCCCAAATAAAGCCCTAAAAATCCATGCAAGGAATATAAAAATGTAAATTTCTTTGCCTTTAGATTTAGCTTAAAGGCGCTAATAAATTTGCTTCTAAATCTCCAAAATTGTATCAACGCTCCAGTTAATAAAACCACAAGTAGTGCAAGCGTTGAAATCGCCACTATCTCGCTTGCAAATTTAGATAAATTTTCATTTTTAAATAGAGCTAGTCCTAGATTTTTATGTAAATTTAAAGCTAGCCCTATAAATTTTTCCACACTATTTTCAGAGACTACCTCGCCCGTATATGGATCTACAAAGAACGACTTAAACTCGCCACTCTCACTTGTGCCACTTACTACATAAGCTCTATTTGCCTCGCCTTTTATCTTTATATAACTAAGGTTAAAATTTGGCATGGTCTTACTAAAGACCTTTAAAATTTCATCTATTTTTAAAGCACTCTTATTAGTCGTTATATCTATCTCATCTTTACTAAAAACTTCAATTATCTCATCGTGATACGAAATAATCGCTCCACTAATTGAGATTATCAAAAGTGGCAAAGCAAAGATAAGAGCTAAAATTAAGTGAAATTTCCGCCAAATTTTAAACATTTTAAAACTTTAGATTAAAGCCAAGTTCGATCTTTTGCCCATCGGCTATTAAGATATCATATCCGTTTGATCTTGTCGTAAAAAACTCGTTAAAGAGATTATAAACGCTTAGGTTTAGGCTGAAATTTTTAGTTACATTGTAGTTTATGCCAAGATCCGCAATAACGTAAGCTCTCATATCATTAGCATAGTTAAAAGAGTTTTTAGTTCTACCATAGTAATTTATCTGTGACCAGAAATTTAGCCATCTATTTAGCTCGTAGTTCGCTCCAAATTTAAATGTATGAAGCGGATAGTTGTTTAAGGTTTTACCAGCTTCTGGTCCATCTTTTTGTTTTGATTTTGTATAAACATAGCTTTGATTTAGTCTAAGAGCATTTGTCACCTGCCACTCATTTGTTAGCTCAACTCCGTAAATTTCAGCCTTGCCGATATTTATACTCTCCCAAATACCATTTGGATAAATTTTACCTTTATGCATACAAACGCTGCCTCTTGAGCAGATAGGGTTATAGCTTAACATATCTTTAAAACTTGTGTAAAAGCCAGTTAAAGACGTTTCAAAACCTTCATTATTATTATAAACGCCACCAAATTCATAACTTACGCTTGTCTCTGGCTTAAGGCTGCTTCTACCAAGCTGTGCTCCGCGTCCTCCAGCAAATGGCAACGCAAGATCTTGTGTGCGTTGCTTGATATCGGGTGTTGCATAACCTGTACTAACTCCACCCTTTAAGGCGAAAAAGTCGTTTAAGCTATAGATGCCATAAATTCTTGGTGAAACGTGCGATCCATAGTTTTCATCGTAGTTATAACGAATACCAGTACTTAAGATAAAGTCTTTTGTAAGATGATAATCATCTTCGCCGTAAAGCGAAACATCATACCTTTTTACATTTGCCGCATCTGCTGTGGTAGCCTTTTCGTCAAGCTTTTCT
Source organism: Campylobacter concisus (assembly GCF_902460545.1). GTDB lineage: Bacteria > Campylobacterota > Campylobacteria > Campylobacterales > Campylobacteraceae > Campylobacter_A > Campylobacter_A concisus_AE. The sequence goes on along the minus strand of NZ_CABPUE010000010.1, from coordinate 30,480 downwards.
TTTTTAGCGTTTAGTCCTAATGTAAAGGCATTATTATCGGTAAAATATGAGCCTTTTGTATCAAAATTTAGAGTCTTTAACGTCAAATTTTGTTGAGCTGTCTCTTTTAGCTTGCCATAAGATAAATAGCTTTGAAGCAAGATATTATCAGGCCTTGCTTCGTGGCTTAAATTTATCATATCTCCCTCTATTCTCTCGCTAGCAACCGAGTTAGTACCAGTTGATAGTGTTTTGCCTTTAGTTCTTTTATATTTCACATCGCTTCTTGCAAGCTCAAGCGTAAGATCATTATTTTCATTTGGCTTAAAAAATAGCTTTGCACCAAAATTTCTATCCTTTTGCTCTCTGATTGCATAAGAAATTTTATCTTCTGATTTATTTAAATTTTTACCATAAACAGAAACACTTAAAACATCATCAATTAGTCCGGAGTGCAAATAAAGGCTATTGTAAAGCTCGCCACTTATATTTTTATTTCTTGCAAATTTATAGCTTGAGCCAAGATTTGCACCAAATTCATTACTAAACTCATCTGTAATGATATTTATAACTCCACCAAGTGCATCGCTTCCATAAAGCGAGCTCATAGGTCCACGTATCACTTCAATACGGCTTATCGCACTTGCTGGCGGAATGAAACTATATGAGCCTCCAACACTTCTAAGTCCTTTATAGGCGTTATCGCCTGGTACTGGCATGCCATTTACTAGAATTTTAGTAAATCTTGGAGAGAATCCACGTATAGAAATTCCTCGTCTATTTGCCGCTGCGGGACTTGTCCCAAAAAGACTTGGGATATCTTTGGTCATGCTCTCGATATCTTTGTGATTTTTCTTTTCTAATGCCTCTTTGGTTATAACACTAAGCGTTGCTGGTGCGTCTTTGATATTTTGCTCAAATCCTGTCGCACTCACTACTTTAACCTCTGGTAGAACCTTATCTTCATTTGCAAAAAGCGGTAAATTTATAAAAATTGCCGCACAAATAGAAATTTTTAATGCACTTTTCACAAAAACTCCTTATAAAAATTTAATGCACATTTTACTAAAATTAAATAATCGTTATCAATATCATACGTAACGCTAAAGGGATTAAATTTAACGCTTGAGGGATAAAATGATAAATTTAGACAAAAAATATGGGACTAGCAAGATATCTCAAAAGGAAAAACAAGTGAGCGTAGAGTTTTTCAAGCAAAGTAGCGGTATCAGCTATCTAAAAAGTGAAATTTTATGTAATGGCAGGATAAAAAGAGATCGTCACAAGTCTAAAAAATATCTATTTTTAATGTTTAATGAGGATAAAAACGATCTTTGCTTTAAGCTTGATAGAAAAGAGTATATTTTAAACAAAGATGAATTTTGCATTGGGCTTGTTAATGACGATTTTAAAGGTGTCTTTGAGTATCAAAATAAATTTTATAAGACAAAAACACTACTTTTTGATGAAAGCTATGCAAACAAGCTTGAGATATTTGCTGGGCTTAGATTTGATGATAAATTTGAGCTTTTGAAATACAAAAAAGATTTAGCTCAAATTTGTGTTTTAAATGAACTTGATACGACAAATTTATATGAAGGCGCGATGAGAGAAATTTTTACTGAGTCAAAAATTTTAGAGCTTATTTATAAAAGTAAAATACAAAAAGAGAGCGAAATTTCACTTAGCAGCGATGAAGAAAAAACTCTTTTAAAGGCTAAAACGATCTTGTTAAGTCGCATGCAAAATCCTCCAAGCATCAAGGAGCTAGCCCATCTTTGTGGCACAAATGACTTTTGGCTAAAGAAAAATTTTAAGCTATTTTTCAAAGATACGATCTATCAGCTCTTAGCAAAAGAGCGCCTAAAGCTGGCTTTTACTCTTTTAGAGCAAAATGATATCAGCATAAAAGAAGCCGCAAGTATCGTAGGCTACGCAAATACTGCACATTTTGCAAAAATTTTTAAGATAAATTTTGGCTTTTTGCCAAGCAAACTCTTAAAGACCAAAAGCTACTTTTAAACTGCTATAAATGCCAAATTTCTTATAATCGCCAAAATTTTAAAGAGAGAAATTTGCAAGTTTATATTCATGTGCCATTTTGCGAAAGCAAATGTCCTTACTGTGCTTTTGGCTCAAGTGACGACGAATTTAACAAGGTTAGCGCATATTTTAAGGCACTTTGCTTTGATCTAAATTTTCAGCTACAAAGCCAAAACGTAAAAGAAATCTCAACCATCTTTTTTGGTGGCGGCACACCAAGCGCGGTAAATGCTAAATTTTATGATGAAATTTTTAGCATTTTAACGCCTCTTTGCACGCGAGAAACCGAGATCACACTTGAAGCAAACCCAAACTCAGCAAGTCTTACTTGGCTAAAGTATGTTAAAAATTTAGGCGCAAATCGCATAAGCTTTGGCGCTCAAAGTTTTTTTGAAGATAAGCTAAAATTTCTTGGGCGCATTCACAGCAGGGAGCAAATTTTTAAAGCAGTTGAAAATGCCCAGACAGCTGGCTTTAGCAATATAAATTTAGACCTCATCTACGACACCAAATTTGACACTAAAAAGCGCCTTTTGGCTGAAACTGAAAATTTAAAAAGTCTTGCTATCACGCATCTAAGCGCCTACTCGCTCACTCTTGAAGAAAACACCCCATTTGCTGGTAAAAAAAGTTATAAAAAAGATAGCGACAGCCTGGCTAAATTTATGATAGAACAAATTGGGCTTGCTGGCTTTAAGCAGTATGAAATTTCAAATTTCGGGCAAATTTGTAAGCACAATCTTGGCTACTGGCAGGGCAAAAACTACCTTGGCGTAGGTGCTTTTAGCGTAGGATTCGTGGACGGCACTAGATACTACGCCAAAAACGGCATAGATGCCTACATCGCCAAACCAACATATAGAGAAAAAGAAATTTTAAGCCAAAGCGAGCTTTTAAGAGAGCATATATTTTTAGGGCTTAGAAGCATAGTTGGCGTGGAGGCTGGACGCCTAAGTGAAGCTCAGATAAAAAGAGCAAATACACTTGTAGAAAATGAAAAACTGCTCTTTAAAAATGGTAAATTTTACAATCCAAATTTCTTACTAAGCGACGAGATCGCACTCTTTATCGAGGACTAAATTTATAAAATTTTGAGCAAAGTCAAGATAAAATACAAAGCTTAAATAAAATTTAATAGAGGCAAAAATGTTTGGAATGAGTTTTTCTGAAATCTTAGTTATCGCCATTATTGCAGTGTTAGTTTTAGGTCCTGACAAGCTGCCAAGCGCGATGGTTCAGATTGCAAAATTTCTAAAAATGTTTAAAAAAGGCATAAATGACGCAAAATCAACATTTGATCAAGAAATGAAGATAGCTGAGCTAAAAGAAGATGCTCAAAAATATAAAGAAAGCATAACTAAAAGTACGCAAAGTGTGCGTAAAAAGCTTACTTTTGAGGAGCTTGACGAAATCAAAAAAAGCGCAAATGATATCACTAACGATATACAAAATGTCGTAAGCGATACCAAAAAAACGGTAGAAAATATACAAAATCCAACAAATTTAGTTAAAGATGCGATCTTAAACGATAAAAAAGAGGCGTAATGTTTGAAGAGCTAAGACCCCATTTAATCGAACTCAGAAAGAGACTTTTTATAAGCATAGTAAGCGTTTTTGTCTGTTTTGGCATCTGCTTTACGTTTTGGAACCCACTGCTTGCATGGATGAGCGAACCGCTAAAACAGGTCTTGCCAGCTGGCTCAAATATCATATTTACTCAAATTCAAGAGCCATTTTTTACAGCGATGAAAGTTGCATTTTTTGCTGGTGTCGTGATCGCGCTACCTATCATTTTTTGGCAGTTTTGGCTATTTGTCGCCCCTGGGCTTTATGACAATGAAAAAAAATATGTGATCCCATTTGTCATCTCAGCTTCATTTATGTTTGCGTGCGGGGCGGCGTTTTGTTATTACGTGGTCATCCCACTTGGCTTTGCATTTTTGGTAAATTTTGGTGGCCAACTCTTTACGGCTTTACCAAGCATTGGCGAGTATGTTGGCTTTTTTGCAAAACTACTGATTGGCTTTGGAATTTCATTTGAGCTACCAGTCATTACATTTTTCTTAGCAAAGATCGGACTTGTCGATGACAAGATGCTAAAAGATTACTTCAGATACGCTGTTGTTATCATCTTTATCTTTGCAGCCATCGTTACACCACCTGATGTGATAAGTCAAGTCTTAATGGCGCTACCACTCATCGGACTTTATGGAATTTCAATAATCGTCGCCAAAAGAGCTAACAAGAGCGACGATGAAGACGAAAAAGAAGAACGAGACAGCGACGTAGCAAGCGATGAGTAACATAAACGACGTTTCAAGTTATGATTATTTTTTGCCAGAAGAGCTCATCGCGAAAGAGCCAATTTTGCCAAAAGAAGAGGCAAGATTGCTTGTCTATTTTAAAAATACAAAAGAGATAAAACACTACAAATTTAAAGATCTCTCCAGCCTCATCCCAGAGGATGCAGCGGTCATTTTTAATAACACAAAAGTTATCAAAGCTCGCATTTTAGGACAAAAAGAAAGCGGCGGGGCTTGCGAAGTGATGCTAAATCAGCCCATAGGCGAGAATAAATTTAGCGTCTATATAAGAGGTAAAGTAAGCGCTGGTAGCGTTTTAAATTTTCCTGATAATCTAAAAGTCAATGTGCTTGAGCTAAATGACGATGGCACAAGAGTGGTAAATTTTACGCAAAATGGCGTTTTGCTTGATAACGTTCGCCTTTTTAGTGAGCTTGAAAAAATCGGCCACGTTCCACTTCCTCCGTATATAAAAAGAGCCGATACAAAGGATGATGAGAGCTGGTATCAAAGCATATTTGCCAAAAATAGTGGCGCTGTGGCAGCTCCGACAGCTAGCCTTCACATAAGTGAGCAAATGTTAGAGCAGATAAAAACAAAGCATGAAGTCGCCTACATTACGCTTCATGTTGGCGCTGGGACATTTAAAGGTGTGGAGTGCCAAAATATAAATGACCACAAAATGCACTCAGAATTTTACGAGCTAAGCGAGCAAGCTCAAGAGATTATAAATTCTAATAAACCAATCCTTGGCGTTGGCACGACGGTTACTAGATGCGTTGAAGAATTTGCAAGAAGCAAGCAAGCAAGCGGCTTTTGCAAGCTCTTTTTAAACCTAAATAATAAACCAATTAGGCAAAACTACCTTCTTACAAATTTTCATCTACCAAAATCGACTCTAATAATGCTAGTTACTAGCTTCATAGGGCTTGAAGAGACGATGAGAATTTATAAAACGGCAGTTGATGAAAAGTATAGATTTTACTCATACGGCGACGGGATGTTGATAATATGAAAGATAAGCCTATCGATATCATAAACAGAATGGAAATTTTTCTTAGTACTATATACCAAGATGCGCAAGATACTAAAAATTCCATCATTTTTAGCTACGATCCAAGTTATCCAAGGCTTTTAAAATTTGATGCTACAAATCTTATAAAAACACTTGAAAATATTTGCAAATTTTTCCTTTACTCTACCGAATATGCAGACATTTACATTCTCTTTCAACTTAAAAATTATAGTCCCAAATCTGTGCATTTTGACATTAAGATAAAATCTAGCCATAGCGTAATGAGGCCAAGTCACTACTACCTCAGCAAGATAAATAACTATCTAAAAAAAGCAAATGAATCTATGATCTCTCATAATGATGGAGAATTTTTAATATCTTTTAGCGCGGCACTAACAGGCGATAGAGCCATCCAAAAACAAATAAATATCAAAAATCAAACAAATACAAATATCTTGATCGCTTGCGATGACGATGCTTTGTTTGACACCATTAGTGCTCAGATAAATTTTTTAGGTCTAAAAGTTATCGGCAAAAACGACCTTAGCAATCTAATGAGACACATAAAAGATTCTATTTTTACCCCATTTGTTATTTTTATTGATAGTAAAATTTTAAAAAATGAAGCGATGTTAGAAGATATACTTGAGTTTAAAAATATTAAAAATTTTCGTATTGTAGCCATTTGTAAAAACGATGAGTCAGCTAACGATCTGCCAAATCATGTCACAGTATTAAAGCAGCCTTTTAGCACAGATAGCTTTCAGTTAGCTTTTAAAAATTCGCTCGAAAAATAGACCGATTTTTACTTTTTAATTTATCCCAAGATATCTTTTTAAAATAATAGTGGCTGAAATGCTATCTAGCCTACCATCTCGCCTTGTATTGGTGTAAATTTCACTAGCTTCACTGCTGCTAAAGGCCTCATCTTGATAGACAATATTTGCCTTTACATCAAGAAGTGAGACAAAATGCTCGATGCGTCTTCTCATCTCATCTTCGCTACTACCGCCAATTGGCACACCCACTACTAGCGTATCTGGGGCATATTCATTTACCTTTTGGCTCACATCTCTTGCGGCTTGGTTTCTATTTTTTCTAAGCACTGGCTCAAGCGGTGTCACGATCTCGCCAAAACCAAAGGCAAGTCCTATTCGCTTTAGCCCAACATCGATCGCCATAAATTTCTCTCTCATAGCAAGCTCTTTACTCTTAGATTTGAAATTTCAACCAACCCTTCAAGCTCGTACTCATAGATGATATCGCCAAATTTTGCCAAAACTTCATCAAGACTTACACCATTTTTACAAAATTTTAAGATCTCGTCACTAGTCTTTTCTTGCTCTTTTATCTCGCCAAAAAGTGAAGCAAATTTATGATAGTCATCAATAAGCTCAGCTTTTTTATTTGCAAGCAAAAAATTTGTCCCATCGCTTTCGCCCATGCGCTGTGGCAGTACATAAACTGGAATTTTAAGCTCATTTGCAAGCCTTGCACTTTGCATAGAGCCACTTTTAAGATCAGCTTGAGCGACGACTAAAGCTTCGCAAAGCCCAACAACTATGCGATTTCGCTCCAAAAATCTATAAGCAAGTGGTGGCTCGCCTTCGTCATACTCACTAAGAGCCAAGGCTTTGGTATAAATTTCATTTATCGCCACTTTATTTTGGCTTGGATAGATGGTCTCAAGTCCGCTCGCAAAAATGCCAATTGTTCGTGGCATAGCAGCTTTATGAGCCGCGATATCAACGCCGATTGCTCCACCACTTACCACACAGACGTTTGCACTTTTTAGTGCTGCGCAAAGTGCTGTGACGCACTCTTTTGTATAAACACTTGCCTTTCTTGAGCCAACAACTGCGATCTTTGGCAAAGATAAAAGTGAAGTATCTCCGATAAAATTTAGCTGTTTTGGTGGATTTTTTAGTCTTTTTAATGGCTCTGGGATAAAGTCAAGTCTCATAAAATATCTTTTAGATAAACCACATCAACATCTTTTAAAAGATTATTTTTGCTCTCTTTTATTACTGTGATCGTATTTTTCTTTGGATGCCCGATAGCGATCGCATAGCCTCTTTTTTTAGCCAAATTTACAGCAGCCACAAGCTCACGTCTAACAGCACTAGCCGATGGATCGTCGTCTAAAAATATATCTCTTGAAATGTATGGCTGATTATGTTTTTTTGCAGCTCTTGCGACTGCGGTTTGGGCGATAGTTTTGCTATCAACAAAGACAAAACCCTGCTCTATCAGCGCCCTATAAGCCTTATCCATAGCATCAAAATCGCTTGTAAAGCGCGATCCTGTGTGGTTGTTTGTATATTTTGCACGCGGGAAGTCTTTGCGTATCTTTTTTATCTTTTCGTGCATGCTCTCAAAACTCTCGTTGATAGTAAGAGTTCCTATCTCTGGGCTATCAAAGTGCTTTGCTTGCATCGGAAGATGTATCATATAAAACTCAAATGTTCTTGCGATATTTGGCGTATCTGGATGAGTCTTTGTCGCTGGAAAAATAGACGGCGTAATTTTTAAGCCAAGCGACTTTATCATACTTGCATGTTCAAATGTCGCTACATCATCTATTACGATAACGAGCTTTGCGCGCCCTTTTATGCTAGCGTTTGGCGTAAAAGGTACCGCTTCAAAGCTATCTTTTTTTATATTTTTTTCTTCATATTTTGTTTTTTCTATCTTTTTGGTAGTTAAAATTTCAGCTTTTTTAGCTGACTCGACTTTTATATTCTCGCTTTTAAATTTCTCTTTTTTTTCTATTTCAGTGCTTTTATTTTGATCGACTTTTACTTCAAAATTTTGAGATTTTAACTCGGTTTTTTGTTCGATTTTTGAGCTATAAAATGGCTCTATCTTTTGTTCATTTTCTATTACACTAGGCTCTGTATTTTTATAACTTGCAAGTAAATTTTTAGTATCGTTTTGCTCTTTTTTTATCTCTTCTTTCTTGGCTTCACTCTTTACTTCAGCTATCTTTTTTTGCTCTTTTGGCTCAACTTTTGAATTTAAAGCAAGCTCACTTTTATGCTTGGGATCGGTAAAAATTTTACTTAAATTTTCATCTTCATCAAATTTTAGAGGATACTTTCTCTTTTCGTACTCTTGTTTTTTCTCTTTACTGGCAACCTTTGGCTCAGCTTTTTTAGAAATTTGCTTCTCTATCTTTGGCTCATTTGCTTTGCTTATCTGTTCTGCACTATTATTTTTTATACTAAGGGCTACGCTAAGTGCTATTATCAAAATAGTCGCGATAATGCCGATACCAAGATAGGTTTTATTGTGAGAGCGACCTGCACTCTTTTTTGTAGGTCGCTTCTTTGCAGTCTTTTTTTCGCTCAAGGCTTAGTTTTTATTTTGATCTATAAGTTTGCCGTTAGTTATCCAAGGCATCATCGCGCGGAGTTTTTTGCCAGTTTGATTTAGCAAACTTCTCTCAGCTATACCGCGCTCAGCGTTCATTCTAACATATCCTGCTTTTCTCTCTAGGATAAAGTCTTTTGCAAATTTGCCATTTTGAATCTCTTTTAAAACTTCTTTCATAGCTTTTCTGCTCTCTTCGCCAACTACTCTTACGCCGCTTACGTAATCGCCGTATTCAGCTGTGTTTGAGATAGAGTAGCGCATATCAGCCATGCCACCTTGATACATCAAATCAACGATTAGTTTTAGCTCGTGCAAGCATTCAAAATAGGCCATCTCAGGCTCATATCCAGCCTCTACAAGCGTATCAAAACCAGCATTTACTAGCGCGCAAAGACCACCACAAAGTACTGCTTGTTCACCAAACAAATCTGTTTCAGTTTCATCTTTAAATGTTGTCTCAATAATGCCGGTTCTACCGCCACCTATACCGCAAGCATAGCTTAGAGCGATCTCTTTAGCCTTTCCACTTGCATTTTGCTCAACAGCGATAAGATCAGGTATGCCACCACCTCTTACGAATTCGCTTCTAACTGTGTGTCCTGGTGCTTTTGGAGCGATCATAATGACGTCTATATTTGCTGGGGCTTTGATTTGACCAAAATACACATTAAATCCATGTCCAAAAGCGATAGCAGCGTAATCTTTTAAATTTGGCTCGATCTCGTTTTTATAAATTTCTGCTTGAAGCTCATCTGGGGTTAAAATCATAACCACATCAGCGCCTTTTGTAGCTTCGCTTACGGTTTTTACCTCAAAGCCTTTTGCCTCAGCCTTTGCCCAGCTTTTGCCACCTTTTGAAAGACCAATCACAATGCTTACACCATTATCTCTTAAATTTTCAGCATGTGCATGACCTTGTGAGCCAAAGCCAATGATTGCTACTTTTTTACTTTGAATAAGGCTTAAATCGCAGTCTTTATCATAATAAACATTTATAGCCATTGTTACTCCTATTATTAAAATTTGGCAAAATTATAACTTTAGCCAGCAAAAATTCGGCTGAAATATATAGAAACTCTTTTTAAGTTTTATGATAATTTATTTTGATAAAATACGCTGAAATTTCAAAAAAAGAGATAACTCAATGAATGAATCAGTTTTTAAAAAAATCAAAGCACTTCCACCATTAGATGACACAGTTATACAAATTCAACGCTTACATGCGGACGAAAATAGCTCAATAAGTGATCTTACAAAAGTGGTCGAAAAGGATCCGATGCTAACGGCAAATATCTTGCGTTCAGCAAACTCTCCACTTTATGGGTTTTCTCAAGAGATCACAACTATAGCAAGAGCTATTTCTCTTTTTGGTATGGCTACTATTCGAGGTTTTGCGCTTTCAAGTACGATTAAAAAGAGCTTTTCTATAAATTTAGAGCCTTATGGCATTACTACACAAGATTTTTTAAATATCTCGATAATACAAAATGCACTAATGTACAATTGGCATTCTAAAGTTAATCCTAAAAGCTTAGAAATTCTCTCTCCAGCTTCATTTATGCTTGAGATTGGCAAGATAGTTCTTGCTCATGAATTAGCTGAAAATAAGCAAGACGTCGAATTTAGAGAAAAACTTAAAAATATATCTAGCCCAATCGATCTTGCCCTATTTGAAACAGAAATTTTAGATATGTCAAATGAAGAAGTTACAGCTAAAATTTTTGAACAATGGAACCTTGAGACAGAGCTTAGTAGTTCAATACTCTATTCAAATAATCCAGAAGAGGCACCTGATCATATAAAAGATTACGCAAAAGCCCTAAAAGTGATAAAAACAGCTGTAAATATTTTTAATCAACTTGATGATATAAGCATACAAAATACCCTACCTCTTCTTGACGAATACGGCTTTGGACATGATACGTTTTTAATGGCTGTCGCTAAAGTCAAAGATAATTTGTGAAAGAATTTCTAACATCACTACTAGTTGGCATCAAGGAAAAAGAAGTTTCAAACGAAGATAAAGAGATTTTACGAAATCTCTTAAATCTTGGTGCCGTAAGCTCCCATAAAGATAAATTTTACCTAAACAATGGCTACGTCTGTGGCAAGCTAGACATCAGTCAAAACGCAACTGGCTTTATCATGCCATTTGATAAACGCTTCAAGCAAGACATCATCGTAGAAAATAAAAATTTAAACAATTCTCACCTTGGCGATATCGTACTTGCAAAACTTTTGCCACTTAAGAAAAAACGCCAGAGTGCTAAAATAGTGATGAGTCTAAAGCTTGCAAATGAGACAAGTGTGGTCTACACAAAACGCTTTGGGGCGGCCATTTTAGGGGTAAATTTAAAAACAGGGCTAAGCACGACCTTAAAAGCGACTCAAAAAAGCCTAAAGATGCTCCCACTTGGGACGCTGCTTAAGGTAAACAACCTAAATAACGAAATAGTCGAGGTTTTAGGAAATTTAGAAGATCCATTAAGCGATGAGAAAATTTCGCTTGCTATTTATAATAAAAATGATAAATTTAGTGAGGCCTGCGAGCTTGAGGCAAAGGCTTTTGGCGACGAAGTAGACGCTAGCATGTATCCAAACAGAGTTGATCTAAGAAATTTAGAGTTTTGTACGATCGATCCAGTCGATGCCAAAGACTTTGATGATGCCATATATTTCGATGAGAAAAAGCGTGAAATTTACGTCGCAATCGCTGATGTAAGCGAGTATGTGACTGCTTATAGCGCCATTGATAGTGAAGCTAAAAAAAGAGGCTTTTCGATCTACTTTCCGCACATCTCAGTACCGATGTTGCCACGCGCGCTTAGTGAAAATATCTGCTCGCTAAAACCAAACGTGCCTCGCCTTGCATTTTGTTTTAAAATTTCACTTGATGCGAATAATGAGGTAAAAAAAGAGGAGCTTTTTGAAGCGATCATCCTTTCAAAAAGGCGCTTTAACTACGACGAGATCGATGAAATTTTAGAAGGCAAAAGAGAGTGTGAAATTTCATGGATCAAGCCACTTTTTAAACTCACCACAAAGCTTCGCAAAAAAAGGCTTTTGCACGCATTTGACTTTAGGACAAAAGAGCTTAGAATGAGCCTTGATGAAGAGGGTCAAATTTTACAAACTAGATTTGAAAGTGACTCCGACTCACATAGACTTGTAGAGGACTGCATGCTTTTAGCAAATAAAGCCGCCGCAAAGCTCATCACAAAGGGTGTTTTTAGAAACCACGCTTCGCCTGATTTTAAAAAGATAGATACCTTGCTTGAAGATTTGCAACTTTTGGGGCTTGACTTTACCTACGAGAGCGACCTTGCAAATTTGATAAAAAAGATCCAAATAAAAGCCGATGAACTGGGCAACCGCGAGGAGATAGATAAACTCATCATCAAGTCTCAAAAAAAAGCTGAGTACTCAAGTGAAAATTTAGGTCACTTTGGGCTTGGATTTGATAGATACACGCACTTTACAAGCCCTATTAGACGCTATTCTGATCTCATTTTACACAGACTTTTAAAGGCTAAAATTTCAAAAGATGAGAAGCTTTACAACTTTTTGCTTTTAAACATCCAAAGCACCTGCGCAACCTTAAGCGAACTTGAAAGAGAAGCTGACAAGGTAGCCTACGACTTTATGGATAGGAAATTTGCACGCTGGGCGGCCGCAAACATCGGCAAAGAGGTGCGCTGCTATGTGAGCGAAAACCAAAATGTCTTGGTTGCTAAGCTTGATGATTATTTTGTTGGAGCTAGGATTTTTATAACTGGATACAGCGCAAATTTACTTCAAAAGCTCGTTGTAAAGATCACAGAGGCCGATATCGCAAGCGCTAAAATTTTTGCAAAAGTGGTAAGAAAGATCGATGTATAGAAAAGATTTGGAGCTAAATTTAGCAAATGCAAATTTAAGCAACTATTTCTTGCTTTTTGGAGCGGATGAGTTTCAGATCGAACTTTTTGGCAAAGAAATTTTGAGCTTTTACTCAAGCGAAGACGCAAATTTATTAAGCCTTTATTTTGACGAGTACAACTACGCGCAAGCAAGCTCTCACCTAAGCGAGCAGTCGCTTTTTGGAGGTAAAAATATCCTTTATATAAAAAGCGACAAAAAGATCCCAGCAAAAGAGCTAAAAGAGCTCATCTCGCTTTGTTCAAAAAGCCAGGACAACTACTTTTTGTTTGAGCTTTATGAGTCCGATATGAAACTAGTTTTTGATACGCAAAAGGCTTTTGGGACAAATTTTGCCAGATTTTTCAAGCCCTCAACTCCAGATGAAGCGATAAATTTACTAGCTAAAAACTCAGCTAAAATAGGCCTAAACATAACCAAAAACGCACTTTATGAGCTTTATTTTACGCATAATGAAAATTTATACCTTGCAGCAAGCGAGCTAACAAAGTTAAAGAGCCTAAACACACACATTGAACAAGATGATGTGAAAAGGTTGGTTTTTGGGCTTGGTGGGATAAATTTTGATGATTTTTTTAACAAATTTATGGCCCTAAAAGACATAAAAAACGATTTTTTTACCTATCTAGAAGATCCAAATTTTAA
>NZ_CABPUE010000010.1:14740-17167 GCF_902460545.1 Campylobacter concisus | reverse complement strand
TCTAAACTCACTTTACAAAGCATTTTTTAGGCTATTTAAAATTTACTCTTACATCAAGATAAATGGCCGATTAAATTTAGATGAGGCAATTGGTTATCAACCGCCTGTAAATGTTGTAAATTTATTAAAAGCAAATAGCTTAAAACTAAATTTAAATACCTATTTGGAAATATTTAAAACGCTAAATTTAGCCGAGTTGGAGCTAAAAACAAACACAAAAATGGACAAAGAAATTTTTGTATTATCAACTATTTTAAATTTGCAACATCTTATATCAACAGCAAATATTAAGTAACTTTAAGCTAAAATCCACCCTTGCTTAAAGCAAAATCCTTGCTCACAAAGTGAGCTAAATATCCATAAGGAGAAGAAATGAAACATTACGAGCTTTTATTTATTCTTAAGCCAACATTAACGGAAGAAGAAGTTAAAGCTAAAGTTGACTTCGTAAAAGAAGTTATAACAAAAAACGGCGGCGAGATCGCTACTGTTGTTGAGATGGGCACTAGAAAGCTAGCTTATACCATCAAAAAATACGAGCGTGGAACATACTTTGTTATCTATTACAAAGCTCCACCAGCACTTCTTGCAGAGCTTACAAGAAATGTAAGGATCACTGAAGATATCATAAGATTTTTAAGCGTTAAATATGAAAATAAACGCGAAATCGCAGCTTGGGAAAGACTTTGCAAAGGTATCAAACAAACCATAAAAAAAGAGCCTCGTGAGCCAAGAGCACCGCGTGAGCCAAGAGTTGAAAAAGTAGACGAGCAAACTTTTACAGAAGAATAATCAAGGATAAAAAATGTTCAATAAAGTAGTACTAGTTGGGAATTTAACAAGAGATATCGAGCTAAGATACACTACTAGTGGATCTGCTATAGGAAATTCCGGTATTGCTGTTACTAGAAAATTTAATACTAACGGCGAAAAACGTGAAGAGACATGCTTTATTGACATATCGTTCTTTGGCAAATCAGCTGAGATAGCAAATCAATATTTAAGCAAAGGCTCCAAGCTTCTGGTTGAAGGAAGATTAAAATTTGATCAATGGACCGACAATAACGGACAAAACCGTTCAAAGCACTCAATCGTAGTTGAAAATATGGAGATGCTTGGCGGAAATAGCGGAGCTAATGGACAAAGTCAAGGTGGATTTAATCAAAATAGTTCGTACTCACAACAACGAAATAATGGTTCAAATAATAGCTATGGTAATGGTGGATATCAAAATTCAGCATCACAAAGACAGCAAATGCAACCACAAAATAAAAAAGTACAAGAAGAGTACTATGAGGAAAAAATCCCTGATATAAACATTGACGCCGATAATTTTGATGGCGACAACGAAATACCGTTTTAATTTAAAGGATAGAAAATGGCAGAAAAAAGAAAATATTCACGTAAATATTGCAAATTTACAGAAGCAAAAATTGATTTTATAGATTATAAAGATACTTCTCTTTTAAAGTATTGTTTATCAGAGAGATTTAAAATCATGCCAAGACGTTTAACTGGCACATCAAAAAGACATCAAGAGATGGTAGAAAAAGCGATCAAAAGAGCTCGTCATGCAGCTATTATACCTTACATAGTAGATCGCAAAGATGTAGTTTCAAATCCTTTTGATGGACTATAATTATTTAATTTATTAAACCCCTATTAATGGGGTTTAATCCTAATCTTAAATATCCTAGATTTATGTTCTTATAGATTTTTATTTATTGACTGCAATTTAAAATATTTTTCAAGTACTATCTATAATTTTGGTTTAACTTACACGAGACAATTAGAATTTATTCAGGTGGATATCTCAAATATATACTGTCTTTAAATAACTCTATAGCATCAATTTATTATTTCAAAATAATTTATTTAGCCATATGTACAAACAATATCGTTGATCCATATTATTCACAATTTTTACCACGAATCACGCATCATCTATTGTGTGGCAATAGCTGTCCACATGAGGCTAAAAAGTAAGATACTTAATAAGAAAAACTTTATAATAAAAACATGTCTTAGTAAATCCAATATTCATCCATTTGGTGTCCGCATATCTTACAAGTGGGCTTTATAATATATTTTATTTTGAAAACTTATTGATGCCAACCTAACCATGCAACCATGTTAGCTAAAAACAAATTTTAAACATCCTTTTCTTGACATGTAATAATGTTTTTTGTATAATCTCAATTCTTTTTTAAGCAAATGTCTTGCTAGCTCAGTCGGTAGAGCATCTCACTTTTAATGAGGGGGCCGTTGGTTCGAATCCAACGCAGGACACCATTTTTGGGTTTATGACCCTTTCGTCTAGTGGCTCAGGACTCTACTTTCTCTGTGTAGAAACAGAGGTTCAAATCCTCTAAGGGTCGCCAGATATTTTTTAAATTTTAGGTCGCTTAGCTCAGTTGGTAGAGCGCC
>NZ_CABPUE010000010.1:0-2439 GCF_902460545.1 Campylobacter concisus | reverse complement strand
TATTTACAAAGCTTAAATTAATAATTTAAATTAAGCTACTTTAAAAGCCCTTTAGCAAAATTTATTGCTTCTTCGCTTACATGTTCGCCACTTATCATACGCGCAAGCTCGTTTACACGCTCCTCTTTATCGAGCTCTCTTACGACCGAGTTTTCTCCGTGACGTTCTACCAAAAAGTGAGAATTTGCCTTTGAGCTAAGCTGTGGCTGATGTGAAATAGCAAAAATTTGATAAAAATTTGCAAGCTTAAGCAAGACATTTGCGATACTCATCGCCTCTTTTCCACTTAAATTTGCATCTATTTCATCTAAAATAATGACATCACCGCCCGTTTTTGTGATCTCACTAGAGGTAGCTATGAAGGCTAGCCTTAAGCGGTTTAGCTCGCCTGAGCTTAAATTTTTAAGCGAAGTCTCATTTAAATTTAGACAAACCTCATCAACGCCTAAAATATCAAGCTTTTTAGCCTCAATACTCAGCGTAATATCTGGCATATAAAGCTCTTTTAGGTATGAATTTATCATCACCTCAAGCTCTTTTAAATTTACGCTCCTTGCCTTGCTTAAAGCGCTGGCTAGCTCATTTGCCTTTTTGCTTAAAATTTCAAATTTCTTCTCTAGCTCGCTCTTTTCAAAGCTTAAATTTTCATATCTGGCAAGCTCTTTTTCCTTTTTATCAAGTGCTTCTAACGCCTCCTCTTCGCTGCCATATCTTCTGATGATGGCATTTAGCGCCTCTATCCTATCAAGCACGCTTTCCACATCGATATCATCGAGTTCTTCCATATTTAGGCTATCTCTTGCGACCCTTAGCTCATTCATCGCATCTTCAAAAAAACCATTGTCAAGGTCACTGATGCTTAGCGCCTCATTTACGCTGTGCTCTAGCTCAAATATCCGCTCAGCCCTAGCCCACGCCTCATTTATCTTATCCTTTTTACTAAGCCTTTTTTTAGTCTCCATAAGCTCTTCAAACTCGCCCTTTTTAGGCCCAACGCTTCTTATCTTCTCGATCTCAAAGCTAGCAAGCTCCTTTAGCTCTTCGACCTTTTTCTCTTCCTCTTTTATAGTGGCTAGCTCTTTTGAAATTTTAGAAAATTCTAAAAACGCTTCTTCAAATTCCTGCTTTATCTCTTTAAATTTCTCATTTTTTGAAATTTCAAGCCTATCAAGCAAATTTAGAAATTTCTCATTTTCAAATTCATTTACCTCTTTTGCTGAGAGGTATTTGATGTGCTCGCGCGCCACTTGGGCTAAATTTTTCTTTGAGATGGCTTGTTGGTTTATAAAATATCTCGTGCTTTTATCTTTTAAAAGCTTGAAAATATTGACCTCTTCGTTTTCTATGCCAAACTCATCAAGCTCAAATTTATGCTCCACGTCAGCTTCTATCAGCCTTGCCTCGCTATCTTTTAGCCCAAAAACTGCCATTATGGCACTCATTAGCACCGACTTACCAGCACCGCTAACACCCGTAAATACGCTAAGACCCTCTTTAAAATTTAGCTCGACATTTTTAAAATTTAGATAATCTTTAATCAAAATTCGATCAATCATTATAACCCCAGTGAAGTTTCTCTTTTAAAATTTGAAAATAATCTCTACCGATATGGCGTATCAGCCTCGCTTTTTTGTTGCTAAGACTCATGCTAACGGCTGAAATTTTACTCATATCAAAGCGGTCTTGGCCGTCTATAACCAAAATCGCATCACTATTTGTTCTAAATTTGACCGTATGATTTTTCGTAAGCACGACTGGACGCTGTGTAAGTGAATGCGAGCAGATAGGAGTTACTGTAAAAACTTCGCTTAATGGATAGATAATAGGACCATTTGCGCTCATGTTATATGCCGTTGTTCCAGCAGGTGTCGCTACTATAACGCCGTCTCCAAAATATGAATTAAAATATTTTTCATTTAAAAGTGCCTCGATATGTGTCATCGAACCGCCATTTTTACTAACAATGACTGCGTCATTAAATGCTATCTTTTGCTCAGTTTTGCCATCATTTTTATGAAGCACGACATCAAGCATAAAAGGCGTTTCAACCTCAAATTTACCATCAAAAAAGTCTTTAAAAAATTTCTCACTCTCATTAATCATTATGTCAGTTAAAAATCCGAGCCTACCAGCGTGTATGCCAAGGACAAGTGGCGAGATGTGAGCTAGCTTTCTACAAGTTGAAATGATCGTGCCATCTCCGCCAAGAGTGATTAAAAATTCGCACTCTTTGGCTAATTTTATAAGCTCAAAACCATTTTTTTCTATACGCTTAGCACAATTTTTTTCAAGCAAAATTTCTGCGTTATACTTTTTTAAAATTTTTTCTAATTTTTCTAAATCTTGCCTAAATAATGGATAATCTTTAGCAATAAGTCCTACTTTTTTTGTGCAAAAAGTATTAAATTTTTGTTCATTTTTCATGTAAATGATTGTAAC
>NZ_CABPUE010000009.1:0-27071 GCF_902460545.1 Campylobacter concisus | reverse complement strand
ACATAAAAATAGCAATAAGATTTTATAAATTTCTACTCTTTTCTAGTCGATAGTAAGAAGTGCATTTTTATGATAAAATAAAGCATTGCGTTAAATGCGATGTAGCAGATTGCGGCTAGCGTTATAAAGAACGCGTCCGCGTTTAGGATTGTTTCCACCTTATTGGGTAGTTTTAAGAAATATAAAACTGCATTCGTGCCAAAGCCTAGCAAATTTATGGCTAAAAATACCCACATAAATCGCTTGGCGGGGCTGTTAAATAGTTCTGTTTTCTTTGACTTCTTCATGATTTTAATAAATTTGCTCCCTAAATTTGATTTATTAGCCTAGTTCTCGGTTTAAGGCCGTTGATTCGCTGAATTATTATCCTGGTAAATAGTTCTTGTCCGTTTAGGACGGCCGATTTCGTGTTGCTTTGGGCATAGTCTTGTTTGACTAGCTCGGGGTATTTTTCCTTGATCTCAAAATCACAGCCTAATATATGAAACTGCGCAGGGTTGTGTCGTAAAAAGAACGTAAGGGGCACGCCGATTATGCCATCATAGTCGATTGGTATGTTTTTATAATTGGTCACTTCTATGATTTTGTAGTTATCGTATTCCGGATATTCGTGCTCATTGCCTTTATATTTCTTCATTAGTCTTACACCGGTTTGATGCTTTGTGCTTTTTAAATTCGTAAACCACGATACGTTGCTAAATCGCTTTTTGCTGCCGTCCGGGCGAGTAAAAATATTTACTTGGTGATTTCCTAGCCAAATTTGGTTATTTTTGTATAGCTCAAATATCTTTTTATAGGTAATCGAATACGTTCCGCCTACGATTAAAAATTTCTTTTGACCGCTTTGGGCTATATCTATAAGCTCTCTAAAAAGGGAGAAGGGCGGATTGGTTACGACGATGTCGGCCTGCGCGATTATCTCCTTTACTTCGTCGCTGCGAAAGTCGCCCCGACCTCGCAACTGTGTTTCGCTCATGCCGTCACTCGTGATCTCTATTTTCGTGCCTTTCGAGTTTAGCTCGTTGATGTTAAACGTCGTCGTAATCAGCTTTTTTAGCTCCAAAGTTTTAAAATTTAAGGCGAAATATCTATAAAAGTTGCTATTTTTGCCGTCATTGCACGGGCAGACCACGATTTTGTCTTTAAAGTGCGCTTTGTAATCTTGCAGCTCTTCTCTGATCTCGTCAAAGCTAGTATAAAACTCGTCGTCGATCTCGTATTTGGCTTTCATAAAATATACATTGGCTCTCTTTTCTTTATCCGCCATCCAGCCTTGCCCGACCAGCTCGTTTTGGGTTGAAATTTGGCTCATTCTTTCCCTTTTTGTTCCGTTTTGCTTTTTGTATCGAAATACGATTTTAAAAAGCAAATTTCAAAACAATCAGCTTCTGGATCATTTAAATAAGGCTCTAAAAATGAAATGAGTTCTGAACGTACGCTACCAAACTCTTTAATAAATTTTTTCTTATTTTTCGTTGCAAAGCATATAAATTCATCTTTGCCGATAATACACTCATAACGACTTTCTAAGTTTCTCCTGTATTTTTTAAAAATATCAAAAAATACAGGGTTTAACGTATCCTTATATTTTTTACCGAAATAAATCCCGGCTATATCTTGCTCTTTATCGATTGTCGCTTTACGGCAAACACGAAAAAAGATTTCGGTGTTGTCCACAACCATGTTATTTCCTCTTCAATGCCTTTTCTATAAACACCTTACAAATTTTCAGATCGGTGTCGTAACCTTTGGGTAGCTCCAGCTTTTTGTCTTTTGCTAGATCTTGCGCTAGTTTGATTTGTTTGTCGCTCGGCGGGCGGATGGCTTTATCTTTATTTTTATTTATAAAATCCGAGCAAATTTTCCAGTCTGCTTCTATGCCGTTCGGCAATGCTATTTTTAAATCCGAAGCTATACTTTTCGCAAAATTTAGCTGGGCTTCGCTCGGAGGTTTGGTCTCACCGCTATTTAGCTCTTTAAAGCCCATTTTCTCGTGCAGCGGCTTTATAAAATCGAGATAATTTACTTTGCCGTCGCTTATCTCGTCTAGCACGCCTTCCATTTGCTTTGTAAATTCGCTTTGCGTGATCCACTCGTCATCTGCCTTAACACTTTCGATGAAACTTATCCCTTTACCGGTGGCCACTATGTTTTGATTTTTGCCTTTGGTCTCGATAACTACGAATTCCCGCTTTAAAAGCGTAGGCAGAAACGTAGCATACGTGCTTGGCCTACCGATGCCCTCTTTTTCTAAAAGGGAGATAAAATTGCTTTCCTTGTAGTGCTGCGGAGCTTGCTTTTTAACTTCTTGTAGCTCGAAGCCTAGCACCTCGACTTCGTCGCCTTGATTTAAATTTAGCTCTATTTGGGCTACGTCTTTATCTTGTTCGTCTTCATCGTCCGCTTGCTCTTTCAAAGCCCCCTTAAAGCCTTTATAAATGCATTTGCCGGTCTTGGCCTTAAAGCTTAGAGCCTTGACGTCTATGTCGTATGTTTTGTTCTCGTTTACGGCATTTTTGGCTTGGCTTAGGACTGAATTTAGAAAAATGAGCTCATAAAGCGATTTTTCGTCGTCGCTTAGGCTTTCGCGCCCGGCGATCTCATCTATCTCGCCGTAACCATGTACGTGGCTTATACGGATCGCTTCGTGGGCTTCGGCTTGACTTTGGCTGCCGGCTTTATATATTTTTTTCTCGTACCACTCCTCCCCTTTAAATTTAGCTTCTACTTCGTTTATAAACTCGTCCGATATAGTGTTGCTGTCGGTTCTATGATACGTTATAAGACCTTTTTCGAATAGCTTTTGAGCTAGGCTCATGGTTTTATCCGAGCTAAACCCCAGCCTCTTATTCGCCGCTTCTTGCATTTGGCTGGTTCTAAACGGAGCTTGCGGCTTTATTTGGCTTTGTTTCGTATCTATTTGATATACTTTCGCCCTGCTATCGCCAAGTTCGGCGATTTTTGCGTTCGCTTCGTCCTTTGATCTAAAAATATTATCGTTTACGGCCGTAAAATCTACGCCGCTTCTCGTTTTTAGCTTTGCTTTGATTTTGTAGTCGATCTGTTTTGATGCCGGGCTTGCTAAAAACTCTTTTATTTCAAGCTCTCTTTTTACGATCAGGGCGAGCGCAGGCGTTTGAACCCTGCCGACGGATAAATTTTTATCGTTGAGCTTGTTGATGTAAGCGGGCGACATGATAAAGCCCACCAGCTTATCGCCTACCGCTCGCGCCTTAAAGCTATCGAATTCCTTTAAATTTGAACTTGCAAACGGCACGGCTTTATCTAGCCCTTTTTTGATGCCGCTTTCGGTTATTTCGTGAAACTCGGCGCGCTTTACGCTTTTAGCGATATTTTTAATCGTCTCGTAAACCATGTAGCCTATGCCGTATCCCTCCCTGTCCGGGTCGGTAGCTATGATGACGTCCTTGTCTTTGCAATAGTTAAAAATTTCGTTCATTCTATGCTTGCTTTGCTCTTTCATCTCAAATATCGGCTCATAGCTGGTATAATCGGCCACTATCTCCTTTGCAAGCTCTTTAAAATGTCCTTTGGTAGCATAAACCTTTGCGCCGGTTATATGCTCTATCTTATCGCACTTGTTTGGGCTTTCAATGATGATTACGGCATTGCTCATTTTCGCTCCTTAGTTAAATTTATTGCTCAAACGGCGCATCTTGCGCGTTATCGATATATTCATTGTCTATCTGCGACGCAGAATGGGTTTGCTCGTTTTGCCCGATTTCTTGCCTATCTTTGGTATCGAGCATTATCATCTTATCGACGACTACGCTATGCTTGCTTCTGTTTTGTCCGTTATTATCCGTCCATCGGTCAAATTTCAACCGTCCCTCGATAAATATCCTTGAACCCTTAGCCAGGTACTGATTGGCTATTTCCGCGCTTTTACCCATAAAAGTTACGTCTATAAAGCACGTCTCTTCCCGCTTCTCGCCGTTTGCTGCATTAAATTTGTATGTCGAGGCTATTGCGGTATTGCCTATGGCCATACCACTTGCCGTGTATCTGAGCTCTATATCTTTGGTTAAATTTCCTATGATTGTAGCTTGTGCGAACATTTTTACCCCTTTTAAAAGAATTTCTAAATTTTAGCCTTACGGCACCGCGTATCCGCCGCGAAATACTTTATAAGCATCATATACGCCTTTTCCTAGCATTTTCGTACCCTTGCCTATATCTTTTCCAAGATTTACGCTTGCATCTATTCCGGCTTTCGTGATTTGCCCTACCGCATTTCCGCCGGTGGCCTTGCCGAAGCTTTGCAACGCTCCGCCGATAAAGCTGCCGCCGGTCGCTTTTCTAGCTAGTCCGCCCAGCAAAGTCTTTCCGGCTATGCCGCCTGCTACCGCGCCTGCAACTACTCCGCCTGCTCCGCTTTCCATCTGTGTTCCTAGTACCGCATTTATCCAATTTGGTATTTTTCTGATTATGAAAAGCGCAGTTATGCAAGTGATCGCACCGGTTATCAAGTATTCAAACTGCTTTATAAATAATTCACCTATGACGTTTTGATATTTCTCAAGCTCTATGATCGGATTCATTGCTAAATTTAGGGCTATAAATGCCAAAGGAGCTATTATGGCGTATGATAGATATAACTTGTACCAGCTCCATAAATACGGCAAAAAGCGCGGCGTAATCAAAAACGGCAGCACCAATGGCAGCGTGCTTAATATCAAAAACGCTACGAATTTACTAAAAAATATAACGATCGTAATGCCGATTAGTAGAATAAAAAATACTAGGTAAAATATCCAAAATGGGATCATTAAAAATGCCGTTACGACGCTTGCCATTATGTAATCCGTCGGGCCATTAAAACTTAATCCCAACATAGACCATTCTTGCGATTTTAAATAGGTCTTGGTTCCATATTCCCACATTAAAGCCCTTAAATTATCCACTCTATTGGCCGATTCCGTCACGATTGTTCCGAAATCTTGACTCTGAAAAATCGAGCTTACAGTCGCGGTTATCATATTTTCAGGTATGGTTAGGATGTATAGGGCGCCGGTATATGCGCCAAACGAGCTAAGAACGGCAAAAATAAAGCAAAGCTTGATTATATATTTTATAGCGTTAAACGTCTCCTCTCGCGTCGGATAGCCGTTTTTTAGCTTATCCAACAGCCAAAATACGACTATTAAGATTACGATCGTCGTCGTGGCGGTCGAATAAACTAAATCGTGAGCTCCTTGATAAAATTTTTCAAATAAACTCATCACGTTTTCTTGCATAACTGCTTGAGTCTTGTTTATCCAATTGCTATCTGTTAAAAGCGTTTTTGCTACTTGCTGCTGTGCCATTTTATGCTCTCGTTATATCTTTTTTATAGGTTTTTATCGATATTAGTGCTTTATTGTTATCTAGCGGCTCTGAGATTTTTATCTTTTTGATTTCTATTTTTTTGCCGTCTTTCATTATCGTCTCTGTCGTGATCTCCTCTTGAAAATACGGGCTTTGCATCTCGATGATAAACTCTTCAGCTCCCTCTTTTATACTTACATCATCCGCGCTTATCGGTTGCTTTTTGGCGGTCATTCCGTCGCCGACTCCTAAAAAATTCAAAAATTCAAATAACATTTTAATTCCTTTAAATTCGGGGCTTTCGCCCCGTCTACCCTAAGCTTGGTTTAGCTTACCTGCCTTGTTCCATGCCCTTATCTTTTTGCCTAGTCAGCTTTTTAGCTTTCTCAGCTTCTTTGGACATATCAAGCCTTTGTGCCGGGTTATAGTAGTCTACGCCTTTGATTTGAGCCATAGTTAGGTTGTCTAGCTGCTTTGCTAAATTTCCGCCTATCCCCAATGTCTTGCTGTAGTCTATTCTGACTTCGTATGCTTGGTTCTTGGCCGCCTCTCGGTAGTTTTGGATGGCAGTTAGATCCCGCTCCTTGATTTTTTCTTCGTTTAGCCCGTCGAATTGACTTACGTGATAGAGCGTTTTCGTCTCCAATCGCGGCTTTATCGGGATTTTTTCCTTGACTACGTACGTGATCGCCTTGCCGGTATTTTCATCGAGTCTAACGTTGCCGTCTTTGTCTTTGACTGCTGCTATAACCTCTTTGCCGTCTTTGTCCAGTTTTGGCCTTAGCTCGTGATCTGCGATATAAAGCATTTTAACGCCATCCACTCTCGCTTGTAGGCCGTTTTTGGTTTTTAAAATTTCGCCGGTTTGCTCGTCGTGTTTGAGCTTTAGCACCCCGCCCATCGCGTTGCCTTGCTCCATCGTTACGAATTGAGCCTTGTCGTAGCCTTTTATGGCCATCTCCGCCCTTAAAAGCATGCTGGTCTCTCTTGAATACGTTTTGCCGGTTAAGGCGTTGTAAGGCATGGTGTTATCCACCTCTTCCTTGCTCATATCCCTTTGCCAATCCGCTTTTGCGGTCTTATGAGCTTCAAAAAGTTTATACTTCATATATTTATCGAAGCTCTCTTTTTTCTCGGCATTACTCATCTGCTCCCAACTCTTTTTCTCTTGTTCCGTTGCCATTTTTTATCCTTACGTCTGTCGTTTACTCATAGCTTTTGGGCTATGAGTCGGTATTGGGCTCGTCTTGATCGGCGACCTCCATGCTTTGGTGGGACTTATTTAAATATTCCCATTCCTTGCTCTCGCCATCGCTGATTTCAAACTCACCGTCTTCGCTTGTCGCAAATCGCTCGGCAAGATTTTTCTCATACTCTTTGTATGCTTTTTCTTGCTCTTGCTTTTCTGCATAGGTCATTGCTTACTCCTTAGGGTAGATTTTAGAGCTTTGAGCTCTAATTTAAATCTTTGATAAAAATTTAGATTAGAGCTCTTAAAAAATAATAAAACATCTAAAAATAAAATTACATATAATTTAAATTTAGCAAAAATAAAAATATTATATTTTTAAATTTTTTGCTAAATTTATTATAAAAATTTATAAAATTTTACTCCCTATCCACTTTAATTTTTAGAGCTTTTAGCAGCTCGTCTCTTTGTTGTCTTTTATCATCCGCAGGCTTGATCTCGCTTGAGTCGTTTTGTGCCGTATTTACTTCGCCTTTTGCCTCTTTTTCGCTCCCTTTTTTGGCCGTATAGGCGTCTTGCTTGACGGCAGCTTCGCTTTGGTCGTCCTTTGCCTCAACTTCTAGCTTATCCGCCCCTTTCCACTGTGCCATCTTGAACCAATAAGGCACTTTTGCCTTGATGGGCATCTTGTAAAAGCCTTTAACGAGAATTAAAATATCGCTACTATCTTGGTTTTTCAAATCTTGGGCAGTTACTAGCTTTTTGGCTTCTTTGCTCTTTGAGATATTGCTTTTAAACAGCTCCATATTACCTTGCGATTTGCTGATTTTGATATTTGTGTAGTCGCCGATTAACTTGCTCGTATCCTCTGCGTCTTTGTCGCTATTCATGTTAAAAATTACGTGATATCCGCTGTTATTTTTTACGATATTCATATCGTCTTCACCGTAGTATTTTTTGATCTGCTCGTAGCTTTGCGTAACGAAAACCGGTAAAAGTCCATAGCTTCTGCAAAGTGCGGGGGCTTCTAATAAAAACGGCATCTTGCCGAAGCGCACGAACTCATCCCCGAAAAAGTATATAAATCTCTCGGGATCGCTGCACTCTTCTCCGCTCATTAATTTCTTAAATAATGTTTCTATAAAAATACGAATTAAAGGAGCTAAAATTTCGATATCTTCGGTTTGAACGACTACGTACATTGATATTCTTTTCGCTCTTAAATCCTCGAACGTAAAGCTCATCTTGCTGGTTGCGTTGGCTACTTGCGGATTGCTAAAAACCGTCATAAACGTATCGTATGTCGATTTTATGCTTGCAAATTCATTATCTGCGGCTCTTGCATACGCTCTAGCCTGATTTCTCGTGCTTTCGTCGATACCTTCGTCAAAGCTTGTCTGTTTTAGCCAAATTTTAAAAGTATCTACGTCATAGTCTCTCTCTCTTTCTTTGTCCGGGTCGTCCTCGTCTATCTCTTTCATTGCCTCTTCGCCGAATTTTTCGTCCAAATACTCGAAATAATCGGCTTTTGGAGCTTGTGCAAGTTGGGCTAGCGTAGCGTGTTTGTCTTTTTGCATAAAGTATTCGGCGAAAAATACAAACATCGTTCTTGCCGATTTTATCCAGTGATCGTTTTCACTGCCTTTTTCGCCTACGAAAATGGTAGAAGCTATCTGCTCGGCCAATTTTTTGATATGTATATACTCCATGTCTTTAACGATTGAACGATCGAACGGGTTAAAAAATAGCGTATTATCCCAGCTAAAAGGGGAGAATAGCTGAATTTCGTTGTTAAAATATTTTTGCCTATACCCGGCTGTTTTTTTATATAGTTCGCCTTTGATATCTAGCGTTACGCAAGAAGCCGGTACGCTTAGTAAATTTGGAATGATCATACCCGCCGTTTTACCGCTTCCAGGAGGCGCTACCACTAGCGTTGAGAGCGGCTGCGTAGCCCTTAAAAACTGCGGATTATCGCTATCTATATTGTGACATCCTAGCACCAAGCCGTTTTTATAGTTTATATTCATTTTAGGGAAGTCTTCGGGCGTCGCAAACCTTGCTGAGCCATAATCTTCGCCGTCTCTAAAATACGGCAATAGCCACCACGTAAAGACTACCAAAAACGGGGCGATCAGCGTAAATAATGCAACGTAAGCCTTTAATTTTAGCGTCGGCGCGCCTATATTTATTAAAATTTTATACGCCACTGCGGGTACTTTTATCAAATCCGGATTAAAAATAACCTTGACTACCGCCAAATATAGCACTACGCCCATTATGAGCGAAACGAAGAAAGCCCAAGCCCATCTTTTAGCGGTAAATTCTTTTGAACTATCCATTTTCCTCCCCTTTTGCCTCCTCATTGCTCGGCGTTTTAGTATGTTTGACATCTATTTTTATTTTTAAATCTTCCATTTTTGCGCTTAATTCTTTTATGACTATTGCGAAGCCCCGCATATTTTTTTCTAGGTCGTTTTTGGCTTCTTCTGGGCCGGTAATGTTTGCATTTAGATGATAGGCAATCTGATTTAAATTTACACCCAAGCGACCGAATTCTCGTAAGAATTCGCTTATTATTTCGTTGTTCGTTTCTATCTGTTCTAGCACATCAGCGTATTTTTCTACATGTATCAACTTTCGAACTACTGCCGATTTACTTTCATTGCGTCTTTGAGATATGCGTTTTAGTACCCTTGCGTCGGCTTCGGTAAAATATATAAAATGTGCGGCTACTTTTCTCATGCTACGATCTTTGCAATGTCCAGTTCTTTTAAATTTAAGATATCCGTCACGACTCTTTGATTTTTAACCCTGGCTATTTGGATAATGT
Organism: Campylobacter concisus; assembly: GCF_902460545.1. Lineage (GTDB taxonomy): Bacteria > Campylobacterota > Campylobacteria > Campylobacterales > Campylobacteraceae > Campylobacter_A > Campylobacter_A concisus_AE. The sequence goes on along the minus strand of NZ_CABPUE010000009.1, from coordinate 17,721 downwards.
AATCGATCGCCGTAACGATAAGGCTATCTAGCATGCGATCGTCCACGCTTGATAGGCCACCTCCTAAAATAATATTGGTTTTAATGGCCTTTATGGCGTCTTTGGGATTATTTGCGTGCAAGGTACTTAAATTTCCGGCATGCCCGGTATTGTTTACCCTTAAAAACGAAAAGGTATTGCGGATGTCTATCTCGCCTAAAAATAGCCTATCGGGTCGTAAGCGCATCGCATTATCGATCGCTACCTGATAGCTGTAAATTTCGGTGGCGATTTTGGGTACGGCCAGCTGCGTTTTATTTACGTTTTCTACCCTAAGCTCTTGGCTGTCCTCTATGGTGACTACTCGCTCGCCCGGGTCTATTTCTCCCATTAACGAGTTTAAAAAGCTGGTCTTCCCGCTTCCCGTTCCGCCGCTTAAAAGTACGTTTTTCTTATCCCGGATCAGCTCTTTGATTTTTTCATAAGTCCAGCCCTCGTTTATCACGTTTTGACTTAAGGTAAAACTTTCTAATTTAAAGGCCTCTTTGCTGGGTATCCTTATACAAATTGCGATATCGCTATTAAACAGACTTGATTTATGCTGCGCTTGGACTCGGTAACGTAAAAACGGATCGGGCAGTTCGCATGAAAGGTGGCAATGCGTTTCATCGAAGCGCTGATTTCTTCTAGTGGCCAGCTCGATCAAAAAATTATTTAGAAATTTTATATCTAGCTTTGGGTCTTGCACTATTTCCCAGTGGTCGCCGTAGTCTATGTTTATTTCGCACGGCCGATTAAATATTAGTTCGTTTGCCCGCAGGGTCAAATACGGCTTTAAAACGCCTAAAATATTATTTAAAATTATGCTTTCACTCATTTTACTCTTCTTGGCTTGCTTCTGTTGTGCTCGTGCTTACCAAATCGTTTTTTTCTTGCACTAGCTTTTCTAGCTTCTGCCTTTCTTTTGCAGCGTTTGCCTCAGCCTTTTCGGTAATTTTTAGCTGATTTGCTATGCGTTTTAGTAGTCTATCGTTTGCTTTTTTATTTTGTAGCTCAGTCTTAACTTGGCTTTTGATTTGCTCGTATTGCATCGGCTTTCCCTTTAATCGTTAAAATATTGCATCATCACTTCGCCGTTTTTTGGTTTTGCAAACCACATATGATTTGTAGGCACTAAAAATATACGGCTTCCGCTTTTGATTTCTATGGTTGGCTTGATTTGGCTTTGCTGCTGGATTATGTCTTGCACTACGCTGCTTACGTCGCTTCTAGCATTTGAGTAAATTTCGGTGGCGTAAGAGTTGTTTGAATTTCCCATTTTTGAGGCTATACCTAAAAGCAAAGCGTTCGTAATCGTTGAAATTGAGTAGGCTATGCCGTAGCGTTCCCAATATTTATTATTTATCGCTCCTACGACTCCATTCATTCCCATATTATCGGCGGCCATTGCATCTGTTAGCATTATATTAATGCCTTGCGGCGTGATTATCTCGCGCCACCTGATTTCCAGCCTTTCATGCCCGATTTTGGTGTCGTTGGTGTAAAAGCCTATCACTTTACTTCCGCGAGGGATCAGCACCGCTCGCCCCATAGCAGCATATATGTCTTGCTCTATTTGAGCCGTTACTATTCCGCTCAAATCCGAACTTATCGCGCTCGTTAGAATTGCCGGGATCAGCCGCCCGGCTCTAATAGTGCGGTATAGTCTGTGTTCATTCGTGCTGACATCTAGGCTTTTTTGATTTGAGAAGCCATCGGCGCCGTATTTTAATGAGTTTTGATTTACGTTTTTTATCTCGTTGTTGCGATTGGCTAAAATTTGAGCTCTTATTAGCTCGCGCATTTTGTTTTCGTAGGCGGCCTGGTTGTCTCTTCTTATTTCTTGTTTTAGACTCTCTTGCTTGGCTTTTAGCTCTTCTTGTTTATCTCTAGCGCGCTGCGCCATCTGCTCTTGCTCTTTCGTCATATCTTCGGGCGTAGCGGCCGGCACTCCTGGCGCGATCTGCCCGGATTGCTTTTTATTAGCTTCGAGTTCTTCTAATTTCTTTAAAATTTCGCCTAAATTTTGCCCGTCCTCGCTCGGCATTTTCTTTCCGGCTTTATAAATGTAATCGTCGACCGGAAATTTTGAATTTTCAAAAAGATGATTCAGATTCTTTTGGTTTTGTAAATTTCTTATTTGCTCGTCTTGCTGCTCTTGCCCGGCCGCCTCGTTAAAAATTTCCTCCGCCAAAAGGGGAGAGGAAATTATACTAAGCGTCGCAAGGCTTAAAAGCAGCGTTTTCTTCCCCTTTTTCATTCTAAAATCCTCTTGCTTTCTTTGTGGATTCGTTATATTTTTCTTGGTTTTTCGTTATTGTTTTGCTATTCTCTTTTTGTCTTTGTTTTACGGCCTCTTCATCTGTGTTTAAATTTTTTCTTATCTCTTTTCTTAGTTTTTCGGCCTGCGTTTCTTTGCGTTCTACGCATACGTAGCTATCGCCGCTTTTAATCGTAAATTTCGGATTTATAGTCTCTGCGATTATGTAATCGCCTATTACCCTCGTTTCTACCGGGCTATCTTGTTTATCAATGACTGCGTAAATAGTAGGGATTTGCGGCATTTCGTCTTTGGAATACTTAAAATACGTAAATTTCTTATCGCTAAAAATTTCAGCCGATAGCAGCCACTCGTTTTCTTTTTTGGCTTTTTGCGTATATCCGCTGTAAATATCGCTCTTTTTGACTTTCAGCTCGGCTATGCCGTCTTTTATTGTTAAATACTCCTTGCCATCCTCTTCAAGCTTAGCAAGCTTAGCTTTTTGCGTTTCGCCGTCTTTTATACGAACTATGAAGCTTGGGTCGCTTGAATTTTTATAATCCGTCGAAAAAATATAAAAGGTATGGATTTTTCCATCACCCGTAAAAATCGTTAGGCTAGTATCGATGCCGATTAGTTGCGGGATTATTGCGATAGCATTAGGTTGGCTTGGGATTTGCTCTATTTTAAAGCCGGTCTGGTCGCCTAGCACGAAATTATCTATCTCGCTATCAAATATCAGCGTAGTGGCCATTGCGTGGCGCGTGCGAATTTTGATGGTTTTATCGGGCTGATATTTGACTACTTGCGTATTTTCGTATCCACTGTATTTCTTTGAGTGAAATTTTTGCTGCAATGCCTTTAAATCTTGATTGCGGATGGCGTTTTTCATAAGCTCCAGCTCGTCTTTACCTATCTGCCTATCCGAACCATCGGGCTCACCGCCGAAGTCTATTACGTCTTGTTCGGGAATTTGCCCGCCGTTAGGGTCGTTAAATTTTGCCCCTTGCGGCTGCTGCCTTTGTTTGTATAGTCCGAGCGGATTTATTTTAAAATTCGATTGTATATTGTTGTTTACGTCTTTGTTTTTATCGTTAAATATATCTTCGCCCATAGAGCCGTTTTGCTGCTGCTCGTTTACCAGCTCTTGAGTTTGGCGCATAATGGCGCGGATTTGATTCATCTGTTCTTCGCTTAGTCCCTCTTGAGGCTCGGCCGCGCTTAAATTTAAAGCAAGTGCTGAGACGATCGAAAGTTTTATTAAATTTCTCATTTTGAGCCCTTTTCGTCCAAAATTTGCGTTATTTGATATTTACTTACGATAAAACCGGTAGGATTTTTCATCGTATCGGCGTATGTGCCGCTTTGGTTGCGAAAGTCGTACTCTATCGCGCTTCTGTATTTTTTATAGCTTACTTCGGTGCGCGTAGGATTCGTGATCTCGGCCTGGAAGTCGACCGTCGCTACGTTTTGACTTAAAACGGCTACGTTTAAAATTTGAATGTTGCGGAAGTAATTTTTAGTCGTATAAATCGAGTTGGGATCGCTTACTAAACTTTGAAACGCTTCCCATACCTGCCTGCTGCTTTGCGTGCGTATCTCGTTGTAGCGCTCGACATCGTCTATGCGATTTATCATCTCTCTGTTTTTAACGTATCCAGCTAAAATGCTTTTTAGCAGCTCTTCGTTGCTGCGGACATTTAGGCTCGTATCGTCTATAGTCACGAAGCGGGAGTCGCCGTCTGAAAATTTAAGTAAAACCGGCTTTGTTTCCTTTAACGGCGTTAAAAGCGCTATTGCTACCGCCAGACTTACGCTTACGACCGCGAGGGCTATGATCGTATAAAACATATACGCTTTAATGTTTCTTTCGGCTCTAAAAATAAAATTTGGGTCGATCTTTCTCTCTTCAAACGCCATTTAACCCACCTTTATAAAATCGTAACAAGCGCAGGGGCTTATTCTTTCTATTTTGCTAGGTTTATCCGCGCATCCGCTTAAAAGCGCCGCTAGTATCGACGCCGCCATGATGATTGCAATCTTTTTCATCTTTAACTCCTCTTCCCTTTAAATTCTATGTAATGTTTTCGCCAGTGAATCGGGCTATCGTTTTTAAGCTGCTTTAAAAGCATTACGTTGTCCGAGCTTGACGAGAATACTCGCAAGTAGCTTCCGAGCCTCGATAAATCTATATCCAGCTTTGCGCTCTCGTTTCTTAATTTCATATTTAGCAATATTTGCCTCGCATTCGAGTTTGTCTCTTTTAAAAATTTGGCTTCCGTCGGCGTTAATCCTATCATCGCGTTTAACTCCGCCAGCGTCTCTTCGCTATTGGTCGGAAATATGACAAAATTTGCGATATTGTCCAAAAAAGACGAGCCGCGCTCAATGTTGTTAAATAAGCTCATATTTTGAAAGCCCATACACATTACTCCGCCGATTTTTCTAACTTCCAGGATTGCTTCTAGGATTTTTTCTTGCATCGTCTCATCCTGCAAATAATCCTTTAACTCGTCTATAAAGCAAAAGAAGCCGCGCTTATCCGCGCTATTTTTGGCTTTATTTTTTAGTTTATGAAAAATATATATAGCCGTAAGTCCGGCGGTTTTTTTGTTTTGCAGTATGCCATCCATATTTAACACTGATAGCTGCTTGGTAAAATTTAGGGCGTCTTCTTTGTTGTCGAATATCGAACCCTTATAATTATCAAATCTGATTTTTAGTCTTGATTTCTCGTTATTGTCGCTTGGAAGCGATATAATAAAATCGCTTAGCGTTAGCGTTTGACCATCTTGCTTCATGTCGTATATACGGTCTATCGTATTGTTAATATCGTTTATGGCTTCATGCTCGTCGTTTTTAACTTCGGCCATAAAGCGTAGCCATGATTTTAAAAAGTCTCTATTTTCGTTCGTGTCGGCTAGACTGAACGGATTTAATTTAAAGCCATCGCTCTCACTATCGTGGTATTCGCCGTCTACGTAGTTCGTGAAGTTATACATACCGCGTAGCTTATCCATTGCAAATATATCTATCGGGTATTTAAATAAATTTGTCATTAAAAATTGCGCCAGCGTCGTCTTTCCGCTTCCGGTTCCGCCCACTATCATCGTATGCCCGGCTGGGCGATCGCCGTCTGGCTGCCAGTGAAAATTGAATAAATACGGCGTGCCGTTTAGGTGCTTAAATGTCGTTATCGCTTCGCCACCCCAGTCGTTTTGGTTAAATCCGGTTACTTCGTTTTCAAAATTTGCGATCGTGGCTAAGTTGCTGATATTTAGCGTTTTCTTTCTAGCGTTTAAATTTCCGCGACTAGGAAAGAAACTAAAATAAAGGGCTTTTTGATTTAGCGTTTCTCGGACAACATTTAATCCTTGATTTTCTAGGATATTTTTTAGCTCATTCGAGCGGTTTTCCAGCTCTTTGAGGCTATCGGCTAGGCAATATACCGAAAAGCTCGTTTCCACTAAATTTTCTCTGTCGGCTTGGATTAGCTCCATTAACTGATCTAGCTCTTGGCGGACTAGCTCTACCGCAAACGCTTTGGTGTCCTTTATCTTCTTGATCGCCTTGCGCTTTTCGTAGGCTTTTAGATAAATCATAGCCATAAATTCGTTATTGCTTTTGATTAAATTTGAGGTGATGATCGACTTGATTTGCTCAGTTTCGTAGGCTTTTACACTGATAAATCTAGCGTATTTGGTCGTGCCGTCGTTGCGGTAAAACTCTATGTAGTCTTTTTTAAATTCGACGTATGAGCTTATGTAACTATCTGTGATCAGCTCATTCGTATATGCAAGGTTCGTCTCTTTCGCGTTTGAATACGTGGCATAAAAATTTATGATCTCATCGCCGCTTAGTTGTCTTGGCTGATAAATCGAGAAGTAGTTTTTGATGTTCGAGAACGTATCGCTTAAAAGCTCGATTTTCTGCTTTAATTTTGCGCTTTCGTTGCTTTCGTCGCCCTCTTCGCTAGTCATTTTGGTTTTAAAGCTTTCCAGTAGTCCTGTGATATTTTTCGTCATCGTAGAAATTATTAAAAAGTATCTTATAGCGTATATATCTTGATCGGTTTCCCATTTTTTTATGATCTCGTTCGCATACGGATTTATATTTTTGTCTGTATATTCTTTGTCGTCTTGCTTTGTTTTTTTGATGATTAAATTTATTTCTACGTCATCTTTCAAAGTCGTAAAAAACATAACGCGGTTTAAAAGGTAGTCCGTCTCGTCGTCTAGGCTGATTCCGGCGTAGCTTACCCCTTTTAGCTCTACTGCTATACTTGCGTTGCCGTCTTTGGTGATTATTATATTCTCGCCGTATTTGCAGGCGATGTTGTTTTCCTTTGCCAGTGTATAAATCTGCGGTTCTGCTATCATTAAAATTTCATCCGCTTTTTTATTGATCTTATTGATTTTTGATAAAACGTCGTTTTCCGTTTTATTTTTAATGCTTGGTTTTTCTTGGCTTACGTCAATGCCAAGCTCTCTTTTTAGTTTTTCTTTCTTTTTGTTTTGATTCCACTCTTTGATTACGCCTATTATTCCGCGAGCCATTTTCTAACCTATGCATAAAATTTGTTTTGCGATATTTTCATTTTAGAACCGATGATATCGTATATGTCTTCATCAAAAAATTCTAAAATAAAGAAGAAGCAGTATAAAATAGCAACGACTGCTAGCGAATATAAAATCAAGATAAACCACGAGATAAATCCAGCGATTATAATCGTGAATAGACTCGTGGTTGTTAGACCTATGATTTTCGTTCTTTTGGTTAAGTCCATATAGCAGTCGGTCACTATCATTCACTTTTACCTTTTACATTGCTGCGGCAGATAAGCCGTATGCAATACCAAGAATAATCGCGATACCAAGTAGCAATTTTATATTATTTTTTAAAGCCTCGATATTTACGAACATTATCGTTAAGAATACTACGACCCAAATAATACCGAATACGGTGATTACCGTATTGATAACGCTTGCGGCACTACTGCCGGCTTCAGTGATTTGTTCGTTTGCCTTTGTTTCCAAAGTTTTTAAAACGTTTTGGCCGCCCGCTCCGAATAAATGAAACGGCAAGAACATTAAAAAGTAAAAAATACTTTTCGCCTTTTTTGAGACTTCTCTCATTGTTTGCTCCTTTTTGATTAGAATATTTTCGATTTCTAGCACTATACTATTTTTCGAAAAGCGAGATTTTGTAAAAGTGATTTTGTGAATAGCGATTTAAAGGATATACAAGCAATTCTTTTAAAGATTTTATAAGTATTTATTTACTTTTTTACTTTTTCATATTGATTATTTTATAGGCTTTTTGCGATTATTTTTTTAAAAAAGTCTTTTTACAAAATTACGCTTTTCAAAAATTTTACAAATTCTTTTAAAAATTTTCTCTTCCGTTTCGTTTTACTTATCTCTGAATACTTTTGCTAGATATTTTTAATTCTTTCTTATATTTTGTTCATAAGCTTATCCGAATAAAATTTTCTTGTTTTATTTTTACGCATTGCGAATATAGTTCTAACTTTTCAAATATTTTTGCGCTCTTTTTACGCTTTCCCCTTTAAAACCTACTTGCTTTTTCTCAAAAATAAAATGCTCTGCGTTTTATTTTATTTTCGGTAGTTGCAAAATTACCGAAAATCACAGCTTTTTTTAAGTTTAGTTTCCCAATTTTTAGGCGTTTTATCGCCGTAAAATGGGCTAAACTTAAAAAAGTGATATATAAAGGCGGTTATCCTGCCTTACTTCTGGCATTATCTTTTCTTAAAGCTACTTACACTAACATCTTTTGCAAATATCTTTAAAAGCTATGAATACTTTTTAAGAATTTAAAAGGGAGAGAATTTGGCAAGACGCGATTGGGATGCGTTTTTCGAAGAACTAAAAGCTATCAGAGCCGGCTATACTCGTACGGCAAAATCGGAGCATAAATACGTTTCTTTTGGAAGCGGCGTAGGATTTTCTCGCTCGCATATTCCTTTTCCTAAAAATAACTTTGCCAAGCAATCAGTCGTAAAGATGATTTCAAATTTGCCTAAAACTTCCATCAAGCGTTGTATCGACTACGCTCTTAAAAACTCTCTCGACGGCGCGGCTATCAATGAAAAAGGGGAGAGAGTAGGCAGCGATGAAGTTTTAAAAGATTGGGGCAAGGATTTCGGCGATAATACAAACTCGAAGGACGCGTGGCATCTAATTTTTTCTATCAACGAGCCTTGCGACGATCAGCAAAAATTAAGAGCTTTGAGCGAGAGTGTACATAACGTATTAGGTCTAAATTTTAGCGGACACAAGTATGCTTTCGTGCTACACACCCATCAGAATAATCCGCACGTGCACGTGGTTTTAAATAAACGAAATAGCTTTACCAATAAAAAAATCCACTTTGATAGCAGAAGCGAAATCAGAGAGTTTTTTGACGACGTGCGGACGAATTTCGCTTACTCTCTCGGAGCTCGTGGGCTAAAATACGAGAATAAAAATTTCTTGCAAAAGGATTTAAAGCTCGAATTTAACAAAGTAAAATCCGCCGTGAAGCTGGAAGCGGACGACTATACGGCAAAAGATAAAATAAACGACTATTATTCAAAAATGCAGGATAAAAATAAGCAAAGCTATGACGCTACGGCAGGGCGAATTGAAGCTATGAATAACGAACTTGCCGCGCTTAAAAAAGATAATGAAGAGCTCTTACGGCTCTTTATGCTTTATACTAAAAAGCGAAATAAACGGGCGTATAAGCTCGCTCGTGAGTTAAAAGAAAGTAACCGAGTCATCAAAGAAAAGAGCAAGGCCGTGCTATCTGAAATCGACAAAATAAATAAAATTTCCAGTCAAGCTACGCAGCTTAACGAGATGCGATTGGCTCACTATAAAGACCACTCCGCAGGGCTAAATTTACTTGAAAATTTTAGCTACAACTACAATAAAATTTATCCGAAAAATAGGGGCGCGAGCAAGGCCGATGTCGAAAATTATAAAAAAGTGCGACGCGCTATCGCTATTCATCGCGGCCGCGAGGACGATGCGGCTAGGAAGTATTTCGAGGATAGCCTGCTAGTTACTCGCATGCTCGGGCGTAACGAAAGTCTTTTTAAATTAACCGCAAAGCTTGAAATTTTAGATAAAAACCTTTACGTCTTGCAGCACTCGGGCATAATCGGCGAAGAGGCTACCGCTTTTGAAAAAAGGCTAAAAAGCAATAAGGAATTTATCGCGGATATTTGTCAAAAACGCTTCGACTACGTCGGCAAAAAGCTTTTAAATAGCGATAAAATCGATAAGGACGGTTTTTTGTTCAAAGAATATTTTAAAGGCGTATCGGTGCTGGGCGTTAAGCCTGACGATCGTCTAGTAAAAATCAAAAACGAAAAGAGGCTTTATAAAGACGTCTTGGCTGAACGATCCGGTAAGACTAAAACTCAGGGTTCTCGCCCGGCGGATCAAAATAAATTTAATAATGAACTTGGCGGTCGAGAGTAGATTATATTTAAGAAATAATAAAATATTTAAAAATAAAATTATATTTCATTAAAATATAGTAAAATTAGAAATATCATATTTTTTAAATTTATGTAAAAAGAAGTATAAAAAAATTAAAATTTAGAAAGGGAAGGAAGCTTATTTTCCCCTTTTTAAAAATTCAAACGCAAAATTATTTTACGTTTTCGTTCGAGTTGCTTTTGATGATGCCCTTGAGCTTGTCTGCATATGATTTATCAAGCTCAAGTCCATTTTTTCGTAAGTCGTTGTAGCCTTTTTGAATATCTGCCCCAAGATCGCTCTTGGCTTGCGGGGTTAAAATATTCTGCTTCTTAACGAAGCGATCGATCTTTTTTTGTAAATCTTCGCACAGCTCTTGCTTCGTTTCTTTTATGACTTTCTGAAGATTTTCTTTGAGATTAGGAAGATCTGTGCGTATAACGTCTTCTATGATCTCGTTTTGTATATTGTCATAATTGTGAGAAGACCAATTTCTGATATCTCTTATCCCTTTTATATCTTCTTTTTTAAATTTATCTAATATATGGTATTCCTGCGCTTCTTCAAGCTTCTTAAATTGCTGGTATACGACGTCGATATGTTTCATTATCGCTGGCTTTGCAAGCAGCTCGTCTTCTAGTGCTGCTGTAACGCCTTTGGGCTTACAAATTTCAAATACTTGATCTATTTTTTCTACCGCCAGTTCTAATCGATATATAATTTTTTTATCAGACATAAATCGCTCCCCTCACTATCTTGTCGTCTTGCATTTTTTGTTCAGAATAGAAATCGCAAATATCTACCGATTTATGAAATTTGCCCGCGATCTGCTCTTTTAAATCATTTAAATACGCAAGCGCTTTAAACGCGTGCAGTCTATCCAAAAAGTCCTTTTTGTCGGCCAAAACGACTATATCTATATCCGAGTCTTCACCCGCATAACCTTTGGCATAGCTTCCGAAAAGTCCTATCTTTTGGATGCCGTCTTTTTCAAGACCCGGCTTGAGCTCGGATAGATATGCGAGTATCGATTCTTTGGTTAAATCGGGTAACGTCGTCTTCATTGGGGATTCTCCTTTTTCTATCTTTTTCCGTTTTCAAGAACCGTTATATATTCTGGATCGCACTCAAATTTGCCCCATTTTGTACATTCGACCTCGTATGCCGACCCTACTTTTTTATTATTTTTATCTACGACTACTACTACGAGTTTCTCATTGTTTATGAGGTCGTCTTGAGCTTTCCATCTTGTAAATTTGGCAAAGCCCTGCTCTGATGTATAATTTTTCCAATTTTCGCCATTAAATAAGGTCTGTGCATGATAAAATTCAAAATCTGCATTTTTAACTCTCTCTTTTAGCTTATTGACCATTGCATCGTAATTTGCTTGTTTTATTGCCGGATTTGCATTCTCTAGCTTTACAAGCCCATCATCTTCACCGCATCCTGCCAACATAAGCCCGGCTATAACAGCCGCCGTCAGCAGTTTAATTTTCTTCATTTTTCATCCTTATTTTTACAAATTATAGCATATTTTGCTATTTACTTTTGCCGCCTCTCGAACTCCTCGTAAATCGGCATCAGGACTTCCTCTTTGTGGCCTCTGAAATCAAAGCCCAGCGAGTCCAAGTAGTCCGCCATCATCTCTACGCTACTCTTCAAAAAGCCAAGCTCCCTGTCGCTAATGTTGCCAAGCTCCACCGGCTCAAGAGGGAGTGGGGCTTTGATTAGCTCCGCCATTATATCGTGTGCCCTTTCAAATTTATTATAGTTCTTGTTCATTGACTCATGCTGCCCTTCGTCTATTTGACCCCTAAAGGTTTCGCGGCGCCCAACCATCGGTCTGTCTAAACGTTTGCGCCAGCTTATCTAAAATAAAAACTTTAAACGGATCGTGGCTAAAAAATACGCCATAGCTTTCAACGTTCGTCGCGTTGCCTATAAATTTAAGCTTTATCGCCTCCGTGTATTCACCATCCCTTTTTAAGGAGTATCGCCCCTCATCCATCGAAGAATTTAAACGGGCGTAGTCTATTTCCGTTAAATAAATTTTCATTGTAATCCTCTTGCTATGCCGTTGCCCGGATGTATCTATCCATGCAATCTTTAAGTCCTTTTAGCGTGTTATATGAATAAAAGTGCCTATCCCGCGTGTTTGTACCGCATTCACAATATAAAAATAGAACCTCTTGCTCGTTCCAATTCGTGCTAGCGCCGTAAGTCCAGCCGTCTATTTCAATTCTTGCTCCGGTTTCATCTTGTTTAACTTCGCCGTATTGGCTAAGTAGTTTAATCGCATTCGTTAATTTCATCTTTTTAAGTTCCTTTCTTCTTAATTTATAAAACGATTATACCACTTTTTAACTTAAAAAATAATAAAATAATAAATAATAAAATATCAAATAATTAAAATATATAAAAATATAAAATAGCAAAAAAGCAAAAATAACCTAAAAATAAATTAGAAACCTAAGCATTATTTAAGCCTAAATTTAATTTTCTTTCCCCTTTTTTAATTCCCGCTGCCGTCATTGGCGGCAGCTTCTGTATTTAGGAGGGGCGTTGCGGGGTGCCCCCGCTTAAACCCATAGAAGCCGAGACCTTAGGCTCGACTTCGGCGCGGCAGCACCTTAGTGCAGACCGCCAACAAGAACGGCATTTTGTAAAAATTTTACTCATCCCAAATCCGAGCAAACCCCCAAGAATAGGAATTAAAATGTAATTTTTAAAATCTTATTCAAACCTTAAACTTTAAAAAGCAAGCCAAATTTTCACCGCTCTGGCCGTGCTACCAATTCCAATCCGGACAGCCTAAAATTTGACCGCCCGAACATCTGAGAGCTACCGCTTTACTTAACCCGGCAGCGGGACGTTATGAGCGAGATTTTGTAAAAAATTCACTTGCCGTAATCTCTATCAAACCCCCAAATAAAGGGGATAAGATATAAATTCCAAAAGCTTATTCAAACCTTAAACTTTAAAAAGCAAGCCAAATTTTCACCGCTCTGGCCGTGCTACCAATTCCAATCCGGACAGCCTAAAATTTAACCGCCCGAACATCTGAGAGCTACCGCTTTACTTAACCCGGCAGCGGGACGTTATGAGCGAGATTTTGTAAAATATAAATCATATAGCCCTAGAATACTCCCTGCCGATTTTTCTTTCGACAAGATCAAGTCGCTTAAAGCATTCTCTCATTCCGGGTAACCGCTGCACCTTTGGAGCTATCTCTTTAAATTTTGAGGGATTAAATCTTAAAAGCTCGTTTACGCGCTCATTCTTTGCGCAAGGCTCTAAAAAATCATATTTCTTTGATAAATACTCTACTTTCTTGCCAAGCTCGCTCAAAGGCTTTAAAATGCTTTCTTTGTTGATATTGCGCGCTGCTAGCCCCAATGCTTTGCCGACTACCAAATCATCGTTAAAGTCCTTTAATATAGGCATTTGCCTGTCAGCATTCGGCACTATTTGCTCTACGATCTTGCCAAACTCTTTGCCGCGATCGTCATTATCGAACGCTAGCGTAAATTTTGCATCCGGGGCGAGCTTGCGAAGCGCTTTAATCGCATCTTTTTGCGATGTCGATATTTGCCCGTTGGTCGAGCATAGCAGCGTCTCTTGCAAATTTATCCCTTTCATCTCGCAAAACGATAGCGTGTCGATCATGCTCTCGCTGATTATTATATTTTTAAATTCTTTGGGGCTTTTATGTGCGTTATCGGCTTTTAAAATTTCTAGCCCCTTATTTCCGTTGCAAAGCTGTTTGATAGGCTTATCGTATGCTTTTCCTTGCGGATCGTGTGTTAAGGGCTTTGAGAGATAGCTTATCGTTCCGCTTTGCTTTAAAAACTCTTTCGTGCCGGCGTCCGTTTGCACTGACGTTAACGTGTACGTCGGTACGACCGCGTTTTGGTATTTACTGTCTTGTTTTAGGCTGCTAAATTGTGCCAATAGTTCTCCGCTTAGCTTCCTACGGCTAATTAAAAATGAATTTTTATCCGTCTTATCTAATTTTTTAAATTTTTCTATTATTTCATTATCGATTTTTTTAGTAGTTGCTTTTGGTATAGTATTGTTTTGTAACTCCTTTATATCTTTTATTTTGTCTTCGTCTATTAAATCTTTTACTTCTACTCCGCGATTTTTAGCGAAGCTGTAAATATTGCCCCGATCGGTACTGTCATTTGGATTAAAATATAAGTAGTGGCCGTTTGATTGGCGCGATACGACTATCGTATCTCCGTAGTCGTTCGTAAGCGTTTTGTAGTTACGGCTACTTTTGTCTCTTTTTTCAAAGTAGCCGTTATTTTTTAAAATTTCATCGAGCGCGAGCTCGACTAGATTTTCTTTCATCTTGGACACAGATCTAAAAATGCTTGTCTTTTTTGAGCCTGCTTATGCGCCTTTTTAGCCGTAATCGAATAGTACTTTTTAAGGCTTGCGGCGCACTCCGGCGGGCGAGTAGCGCTTGCGAGGCATAGCACCGCTTCGCATGCCAGTTTCTTATCGCCGGTAAATACGTCGCCGAGCTCTTTTGGAGCAGACGTCTTTGTCGCCGTATCCTTTGCGCTCGTCTCTTTTGCGGTCGCGCCGCTTGCCGCAAAAATTGCACCTACGATCAAACTAAAAACTAGTTTTTTCATTCTTTCCCCTTTATTTGAAATATACGAATTTTGGTAGTCCCAGCTCATCTTTCGGGAGCTGCTTGGTTTCTGGCTCAAATATGGCGTCGTTGCGCTTATATTCTACGACCGACTGATTAAAGCTCTCTTCGGTTAAATTTTTATTGCTGCCGCTTTCGTTTAGCTGCTTGCTAGTAGCCATCGTGCTGGTATAGTTGATATTCAGCTCGTATTGGTGCTGCAAATTTTCTAAAATTTTAAGCAGTATCGAGTTCGTGAGGGCTTGAGCTTGCTTTTGGTTGTTTGGTTTGCTCAGCTGCTTTGAAAGCTGCTTTAAATCGTCGTTCATTTTCGCTTTTGAGTAAGGATTGGTCTTATCGTCGCTATGAAAGGTATCTTCAAAGGCTAACAAGGCGTTTGTTTTCTCGATATTATCCCTTTCTTGCAGGAATTTCTCGGCATTTTTTATGTTGTTGATTTGCGCTTGATAGTTCGCTCTTTGGATAGGATCGACGGCTTTATTCATCTGCTCGGTCAGCTCGTCTATGCTTTTGCTCAAATTTGCGCCGTCTCGCAATGCGTAAGTGCAGCGATTAACCTTGCTTTTGATTGAGCTCTTGGTTTTTCCTAGCGTCATTCCGAAAAATTGGCTATTATTTTCCAAAAACGAGCACGCGTTTTGCACTCTCGCTATATCGCCCATTATGTCATTGGGGATATTTTTGACGTTATCGTAGATACTTTGCATTTGACTGATCATGCTTTGCGCATCGCCTAGTATATCGTAGATGCTGTTCATATCTATGCCGAGCTCGGCCATCTGTTTTTCAAAATTTAGCGTATCTTTGACCATTTGCTCGTACTGCTTGATTTGCTCAGCATAGTCTTTTAGCGTTTGAGTATAGCCCATTACCGCTTGAGCTATCGCGGCCACGTCTATAACCGGAACGCCTCCTGCGTTTGCGCTGCTAAAAAATAGCGCCGTTGCCGCACCAATAGATATTAATGTTTTTTTCATATCTCTCTTCCTTTCTGCTCGGTATTTTCTTTTTTAGTTTCCTTTTCTGCCCATTTTTCGATGGTTTGTTCTAGCGTTTTGGTAGCGTTTGGATAGCTATACCTAAATCTATCGGTATCTATCGGCTTGCCCACCTCGTCTCCGTGTTTTCTTTTTACATCGATTTGCCCCTCTTGCAACTCTACGTAAAGCGGCGTTAATTTATCTATGCCTTTGTCTTTGTTGTCTTTAATTTTTTCGTATAACCTTGCTTCGTTATTCATGAGCTCTAGCTCGTTTTGTAGCTGCCTGAAAAGGAGCGGGTTTTCCTTTTCGAATTTGGTTTGAAATTTTTCGTCATCCTTGTGCGGGGTCATCACTTTTTTGTTGTTATCCTCGTTTATTTCCCACTTTCCCCTCTTGTCCTGCTTATCTTCGAGTCCTTGTATCTCTCTGGCTGCATCTAGGTACTTTTTTGCCCTTTGTTCGTCGTGCTCGCACGCTAGGGCTAGGCTAAAATTTAAGTCTATAAAGCTCTTTCTTAGGCTCAAAAAATCGTTTTCGCTTTTGACATAATTTTCCAAGTCACCCTCAATCACGTTTCTTCTTTGTTTTGGCGTTATATTGCTCATTATAGGCTCCTGCCTCTGTCATTTTCATTTTCTTGCCCTTTGGCCTTGTTTAAAATTTTGTCTTTGGTCTGCACTAGCGTATCGTTTACCTTTTGATAAAATTTAGGGTAGCTGTCTTTAAAATTCGGCGTTTCTTTTTCGATGTCACCCATCATCTTTTTTAGCTTTTCGTATCCTTTGACGTCAAGCCCTTTTTTGGTTTCTTTTTCATAGGTCGTTTGTAATTTAGCGTAATTAGCCCGCTCGTTCTCCATCTCTTTAAAACCGCCTTTGACTTTTTTGCGTTGCGTATAGACCTCTTTTACCAAATCGCCGACAGCCTCTTTAAATTTAGGACTGTCAAAGGCTAGATCAAGCTTTTCTTGGCGCTGGCGATCTTTGGCGATGCTTTCTTCTTTACCCTGTTTTAGCATCATCTCAAGGCTTCTGTCCATCTCTTGCAGCGCGGTTATAATGCCGTTTATCCCATCGCTATTCATTAGGTTGTCGATCGATTTTTGAAAATTCGCTTCAAGCTTCGATTGCTTATCTTTGAGGTCTTCGAGCTCCTTTTCGTGCTGCATTTCTAGCTCGTCGGCTCTCTTATTCCAGTCTTCTTGCTCTGCGCCGTTTTCTCTGCCCGGCTGTGGTTCGTTTTGCTCGGGGCTTGGCTCTTTTTCTTCCCCTTTTTCCTTTTTGGCGATTTGCTCTTCTTTTGCCTTGATTTGCTCTTCTATTTTTTCTTTCTCTTTTAAAATTTGCAGACTCTCTTTTAAGGACTCATTTTTTTCTACGCCGTCCAATCTGTCTTTTACGAATTCTCTTTTTGCTTTCGGGCTTTTAAATTCGTCCAGCTCCGCCTGTCTTTCCCTGATTCTCGTATCTAACAGCTCTTTTTCGCCTAGTATTTCTACGGCTTGCTGCGCGTCTTTGCTTAAATTTGCAGCTCCCGTTACTTCGTAGGCAAATTTTTTGTTAATGTCTCGTATGGTGTATTCTTTGCCGTTGTCGAAGTCCTCTTTTAAGTCCATATTCATTTCTCTTAGGGTGAGCTCTTTTATTTCGGTCACATCCCTTAGACTCATATTGGTTTTATAAATATCGTTGATCGCTTCTTGAACCTTGCTATCGTCGTCCGTTCCGTATGCGGTATAAAATTCTCTTACGCAAGCTACTGCGCTTGTTTCGCTGCTTTTAAACAATCCGGTGTTTTCTATGGCTTCTCGACAATCTAAAATTTTGTCTCTCGTGTCGTCTATATCTTTATTTTGCGTTTGCGGCTCGTTTTCTTCCCCTTTATGTATACTCGAAGCTGTAAGCGTCTGTTCGTCCTCGCTTAAATATGCCCATTCAGCCATTTGCTCTTGCGTCAGCTCTTCTGCCACCTTAAATCCTTTTGCTAGATTATTTTTCATCAGTCTATCATTTGTTAAATTTAAAAAACTTTTAAAAAGTGATATATAAAAAATCGAAAAATGCTAAAATTCAAAAACGCTCACAAATGCCTTTTAAATGCTCTACAATCAAAAATAAGCTTTTTCCCCTATTTCTTTCTTATTTTTTATCTATGCGGCTTTAATAGCCTTTAAAATCGTTTTAAATGCCTAACTGATTTAAATTTAAAAATCCGGCTTCTAATTTAAAATTTTCTCATCGCATTAAGTAATAATTCTTTAAAATTTCCTCTCTGCATATATAAATATATTTTTAAGAAAAATTTAAG
>NZ_CABPUE010000008.1:134053-154242 GCF_902460545.1 Campylobacter concisus | reverse complement strand
GTTTTTATAGGGTTCCCGCAAATTTTTGTTTTTGCAAAAAAAGTATTTATTAGGCTTAGAAATTTTTAGATTCATATGATTGGAGTTGCTATGAAAATTTTTATAATTGGTAATGTCTCGTCTATGATGATAAATTTTAGAGAAGAGCTTATAAAACTACTTGTATCAAAAGGGCATGATGTCTACTGTTTAGTTAGTGACTACAATGAAGAAAGTAGAAAAAAAATAATCTCATTGGGTGCAACACCTCTTGACTATACTTTAAATACAAAAGGTCTAAATCCATTTAAAGATCTCATTGCTACATATGATTTGGTTAAGCTATTTAGGCAGCATAGACCAGATGCGATTTTTTCTTTTTTTGTTAAACCAGTTATTTTTGCAACTATAGCCGCAAAAATAGCAAGAGTACCACGAATAGTAGGCATGATAGAAGGGCTTGGTGGAGCTTTTACGGTTCATAAAAATGGGCAAACAAAAAAGGCGAAAATTATAAAAACTATACAAGTTCTTTTGTATAAAATTTCACTACCATCTCTTGACGAGCTTATATTTTTAAATAATGACGATAAAAAGGATTTGATTGATAGATACAATATAAAAGTAAAGTCCATAAATATATTAGGCGGTATAGGTGTTGATCTTGATAAATTCTCATATACTAAAGCACCTACTGATCCTATAAGTTTTATTTTTATAGCAAGACTTCTTGCAGAAAAGGGAATATTTGAGTATTTAGAGGCAGCTAAAATCGTAAAAGAAAAATATAAATATGTAAAGTTTTATATATTTGGTAGTTTTGATGAGCACAATCCATTTGGATTAACGCAAGAAGAGCTAAAACCTTATCTTGATAGTGGCGTAGTTATATATCCTGGCTTTGTAAATGATATAAAAGAACGGATAGTGAATAGTTCCATTCTTGTCTTGCCTTCGTATTACAGAGAAGGTGTACCAAGAAGTACACAGGAAGCTATGGCGATAGGAAGGGCAGTAATAACCACAAATAGCGTAGGATGTAAAGAAACTGTTGAAGATGGAGTAAATGGATTCTTGGTGCCACCATTTGATAGTAAAATTTTGGCACAAAAGATGATTTATTTTATACAAAATTCAGAAATGATAGTCCAAATGGGTATGGAAAGCAGAAAAATAGCTGAAGTAAAATTTAATATAAATGAAAAGAATGAAAGACTTGCAAAGATTATTATTGGGAAATAGCACATTGCCATTTTTAGATTTTTAATTTAAAAATTTATATTGACTGGATTTTAGCAAACTTATCGTGATTTAAATAATAAAAACTAAGACAAGCTGGTTAGTTTTTTAAGCTAGACTTCTAACCCACTAGTCCACCAACTAGTTTTTATATTGTTCTTATTGGCCTTTTGTTTTAAAAATTCCTATTCATGTTTTGTAGGCTTAAACTCATCTTTGAAGAATTTTTGCTTAGTTTCTATCCTCTTTTCAAGCATCTTCTTATCGTAAATTTTATATGAAGGCTTCCAGTACTCAAGGTAGTTTCTAAAACCAGTGCTGTGACCTGCATCATAGAGACAGCTTACACATTTTAGCTCTTTATCGCTATAAAGGAGTTTTTATGACGGCATGTGAGTTGCCGATATTGACCGGGTAGTTTTCATCTTTACCGATAACTACAAAGTAAGTGCCAGCTAATTCTAATTTTTCCATTGCATTTACTGCTTATAAATAAATTTAATTACTAAAGAATTAAGCTAAATAAAATAGAAAATAAAATATAATCCCAAATCTTTGGTCCCGTAGCTCAGTTGGTAGAGCACTACCTTGACATGGTAGTGGTCGATGGTTCAAGTCCATTCGGGGCCACCACTTCTAACAAAACATCCTAAACAAGAGATTTAAAAATTAATTATTAGTAAATTTTCTAAAGATGTGGTGAAGATTTATTTCAAATAATCTTTCACATCATACTCTTTGCCAGCATCGTGATCTTTTAAAAGCTTTGCCACGATAGGGCTTAAAATGATGATGGCAATTAAATTTGGTACGACCATCAAGCCGTTAAACATATCTGCTAGACTCCAGACAAAATCAACTTTTTGCAAGCTTCCCAAAAATACAAAAACAACTACTAAAATTTGAAAAGCTCTGACCGCCTTTGCGCCAAAAAGGTAGCGCACATTGATCTCTGCAAAGTAGTACCATCCAAGTATGGTCGTAAATGCGAAGAAAAATAGGCAGATCGCTACAAAGCTATAACCGCCAGTTTTGCCAAATATGTGCGACGAAAAGGCCTCTTGCACTAAGGTGATACCTGTAAAGACTGCCTTGCCGTTTTCAAAGCTGATGACATTTGCGGTAAGTACTACAAAAACGGTGATATTTAAAACGATAAAAGTATCTACAAATACGCTCATTATACCAAGTACTGCTTGATCGACTGGGTGTTTGACATTAGCTGCAGCGTGTGCGTGTGGAGTTGAGCCCATACCGGCTTCATTGCTAAAAAGCCCTCTTGCTATGCCGTATCTCATCGCAGCTGCTATGCTAGCTCCAGTCGCTCCACCCCACGCAGCTGAGGGATCAAATGCTGCTTTGTAGATAAGCAAAACTGCATCTGGAATTTCGTGAAAATTTAAAGCGATAATGATTAGTCCAACACCTACATAAAGCAAAGCCATCAAAGGCACAATCTTTTCAGCTACTCTTGCGATCGCCTTTACGCCACCTATAAAGATGACTGCACAGACGATTGCTAAAAAAGCTCCAGTTATCCACTGAGGTATACCAAAGGCACCTTTAAAGCCGTCTGAGATCGAGTTTGCTTGCACCATATTTCCGATAAAGCCAAGTGCGATGATAATAGCGATAGCGAAAAATCCAGCTAAAATTTTTGCCCATTTCCCCTTTAATCCACGACTTATATAAAATGCCGGACCGCCTATCGTGTGCCCGCTATCATCTTTTGTGCGGTAAATTTGAGCTAGGCAAATTTCAGCAAAATTTGTGGCCATGCCTAAAAATGCAGCGCACCACATCCAAAATATCGCTCCAGGACCGCCCATGATAAGAGCTGTTGTCGCACCTACTAGATTGCCAGTGCCAACTTGTGCGGCGATCGCAGTTGCAACTGCTTGAAACTGGCTCATGCCAGCCTTGCCAGCAGCTTCGCCGTGAAGTGAGAAATTTCCAAAAAGTTCTCTTAGACCCATTTTAAACTTAAAAATTTGAACAAATCCAAGCCTAATAGTAAAAAATAGTCCAGTGCCGCAAAGTAGGGCGATAAGGAAGTATGGACCCCAAAGAAATGAATTTATACTTTCAACACAATTATTTAAAATTTCAGCAAAATTTGTAGGCATTTTCTTGACTTTCATTGGTGTAGTTTAGAGAGCGAGTATATTTAAAAAAATATAAAATTAGAATAAATAAGAAAAATTTTTTAGCTTGGATTAAAATTTTGCGCTAGTTTCGGCTTACTCGTAGTGAACTTGTTTTTACTAGCAAGATTTTGCGACCAATATTTTTGTGCTCTAAGGCGTTTTTTGATTGATAATTTCTAAATTTATCCCACAATGAAGGTTTAGAATGGTTCTTGGTTTTTAGATTTTAAAATTAGGTTTTTGCGTGTTTTAGGAGGCTTTTACACGAAATTTGCAATCTTTATTGCGCGGATATAACTTGGCAAAACATATTTGGCTCTTAGTTTGCTAAAAATCTTATAAAGCACGTTACAAGTAGCTTTGGCGTTAAATTTTGCTTCATTGTTATTTGCTGGATTTGCCATATTTTGTTCGCTATTTGACTTGTCGGTAGCCAAACTTTGCGTCAAATTTTTCTCGCCGATCGCCGCCCAAAGTTGTTTAAAAATTTCTGGAAATTCGCTTGCTCTGTCATAAGCTGTCGTTAATCTACCCCAAGGCACGTCTTCTATCTTTAAATTTGCGATATACGCTAAATTTTGCTCGTTCATTTGTATTTCTTTTAAAATTTACTCCATAAATCTGACAGAGTAAAGCCTAAATTTAGCCTTTTGACTTTATCTTTTCTAGCCACTCATTTAGCGTTTTTTCAAAGCCAATGCCCTTGCTTTTATAAAAAACGAGCGGTTTTTCTAGGTATTTTTGATCGACCCAGCCGCCAAAATCATGCGGATAAAGGTAGCCTTTGTTCTCTTTTGTGTGATTTTTAAGATATGGTGGAATCTTTAAAATTTCTTCGCTTTGCACGTATTTTAGGGCGGCATTTATCGCATTGTAGCTGGAGTTTGACTTTGGTGAGCTAGCTAGATAGATGGCGCACTGAGCCAGTATGATCCTAGCTTCTGGAAAGCCTATCTCTTTTACCGCGCTAAGCGTGCTGGCAGCTAAATTTAGCGCATTTGGGTTTGCGTTGCCGATGTCTTCGCTGGCAAATATCGCCATCCTTCTAGCGATAAAGTCCGCACTCTCGCCAGAGTCTATCAGCCTTGCTAAGTAGTATATAACGGCGTTTTCGTCGCTTCCACGCAGGCTTTTTATAAAAGCGCTTGCTAGCTCATAGTGCGTGTCATCCTCTTTTGCCCCCTCTTTTAGGGCGTTTTGACGAAGTGTTTTTAAATTTTCTAGGCTCACATTTTCATCAAGCGTGATGGCAAATTCGAGCAAATTTAGCATAGCTCTTGCATCACCACCACTACTTTTAAATAAATATTCTTTGGCTTCATCATCTATGCTAAAAGAAATTTGCTCTCTGATCTTGCCAAGAAGCTCTTCAAAATCGCCACTACTAAGCGGCCTAAACTCAAAGAGCATCGAGCGGCTTCTTATGCCTGAGCTTAGCGTGAAAAAGGGATTTTCGGTGCTAGCGCCGATAACTAGGGCTTTGTAGTTTTCCATGGGAATTAGCAGTGCTTCTTGTTGGGTTTTGCTTAGGCGGTGGATCTCGTCTATGAAAAAGAGTGGCTTATTTAGGGCGTTTTCGTAGTTTTTTAAAATTTTGCGAAAGTCATCTATCTTTAAATTTCCGCCGTCAAACTCGTAAAAGTCGTAGTTTGCGCCGCTTGCGACTACCCTTGCAAAGCTCGTCTTGCCACAACCTGCTGGACCATAAAAGATGGAGTGTGGGATTTTGCTAGAGGCTATAAATTTTAAAAATGCTACTTTAACTGCCTTTTGGCCGCAAATTTCATCCAAATTTTTTGGTCTAAACATCAGTGCAAGCGAGCTCAAATTTATTCCTTTGTTGGTTTTGGTAAAATTTTGGCCTTAGCACTAAGGCTCTCTATCTTTAGCTCGTAAATTTTTATGATTTTTAGCCCATACTCCGCAGCCACGTCAAATGTACTCATCGCGTAGGCAGTGTATTTTTGGCTAAGAATTTTTAAAATTTCATACTTTTTAGCTTCGTCTGTGATCTCGTAAACTCTAGTTTTTGCAATGGCGCTTTTGTACTCAGTCGTAAAGACCTTGCCTCCAAGTGCCTTGCCATCGCCTTTTATCGTATCTAGCTCGCTTTCGCTTAGATGCGGGACTTTGTTAAAACTAACGCAGACAAACTCTACTTTTCGTCCATCTTGAAGCAGTTTTGCCTTACAGCCAGCGGTAGCTCCGTGTATAAAAATGCTTTCACCAACTCTAACTGGCGAGATAGGCACGCTAAAAATTTCTCCCTCATCATCCACGCATGAGATCACGGCGTATTCGCAGTTATCGATGATCTCAAGCGCCTCATCACGTCCAAGCTCTCTATCTTTTCGTCTCATTTTTTGTCCTTTTTTTGCAAAATATTTTAAAATTTAAGTGCTTAAAGGCTAGTATAACGCAAAAATTTCAAGGAAAAACATGAAAAAAATAGCTATTTTTGCCATTTTGCTTGGCGTAAATTTAGTCCATGCAAACGATGTTTGCAATGAATATATCAAGCAAAGCAGGCTCTATCTTGACGAGTTTTATGCCAAAGAGAGCAAACGACTTGCAAATGATGAAAAGGCGTTAAGGCTTTTTGAGCTTAAATTTGATGAGTTTAAACAAAGACAAAGTGGCCAAGAAGCCATAATTTTGCAAAACAAAGATGAGAAATTTTGCAAAAGAAAGCTTGAAGAGACAAACAAGCTTTTAAATGATCTAAAAAAGTAGATCAAATTTTTACGTTTAGATCCCAGTCTATTGGCGTTTTGCCGTGGTTTGCTAGATAGATATTTGCCTTTGAAAAGTGCCTGCAGCCAAAAAACGCGCCACGAGCCAGTGGGCTTGGATGTGCTGCCTCTAAGATGAGGTGCTTGCTGGCGTCTATAAGCGGTGCTTTTGCTTTGGCTGGGTTGCCCCAAAGCATGAAAACTACATTTTGTAAATTTTGGCTAATCTTTTTTATTACGGTGTCAGTAAAGTCCTGCCAGCCAAAATTAGCATGAGAATTTGCCGCTCCAGCGCTAACGCTAAGAGTTGAGTTTAGAAGCAGTACGCCTTGTTTTGCCCATTTTGTTAGATCGCCGCTATTTGGCTCTTTTATGCCAAGATCAGCGTAAATTTCTTTATAGATATTTACAAGACTTGGTGGGACTTTTACGTCACTAGGCACTGAAAAGCTTAGCCCCATGGCTTGATTTGCGCCGTGATATGGATCTTGTCCTAGGATTACGACTTTGACATAGTGAAAAGGCGTTAGGTTAAATGCATTAAATATAAGCGTACTTGGTGGATAGACGGTGCCAGCACTCTTTGCTTTTAAGAAATTTTCTTTGATACGTACGAAATTTTCACTCAAAAACTCATCTTTTAGCACCTCTTTCCAGCTTGGCTCGATCTTTATATCATTTAAATTTATCTGCATTTTCCTGCCTTTTGTAAGTTTTAGCGGTATAATTTTAACTAAAATTTATCCAAAGGAAAGAGCTGTGTCTGAGCAAATTTTTAATAAGATCTATGAGCTTCTTAGCAAGAATGAAGCCAAATTTAAAGTACTAAATCATGAGAGTGCGACCACTTCAGAAGAGGTGGCAAAACTTAGGGGAACAAAGATGAGCCAAGGCGCAAAGGCTCTGGTTTGCTCTATAAAAGGGGTAGATGAGGAAAAATTTAGGCAAATTTTTAAAGATGAAAATGTGCTAAATGATTATTTGCTAAGCGATGAAAAGCCAGCGATGAAGGCTGGTAAAATTTATATTTTGGCTATTTTGCCAGCCGATATGCAAGCAAATCTTGATAGCTTGACACAAAAATTTGATGGCAAAAGAGCAAGCCTAGCTAGTCCAGATGAAGTTTTGGCATTGACAGATTGTGTTTTTGGTTCAGTGCCACCGTTTAGCTTTCATAAAAATTTACACATTGTAGTTGATGAAAGGTTGCTACAAAGAAACGATGAGATCGCATTTAATGCAGGACTACTTGACAGATCGATCATTTTAAATACAAAAGATTATACGAAGATAGTACGACCAACGCTAATAAATTTTGCAGAATAAAAAAGTGCTAGGCTAACCACTTCCTAGCACTAAATATTGTCGGGAGAAAAATGAATTTAAATAATGCAAAGACGAGAAATTGCTAAATTCATTTCAAGAACAAATATTATCAGGCATAATCTTAAAATATAATAAATTATATAAATAAAAAGCTTTAAATTTAGGTATTTACGCATTTAAATATAAATATATATATTTTATAAATAAATTTATATATCAAAGCTTGTCGATTTAAAAAGAATTTATAAAAATTTGCTTAGTAAATATTAAGTTTAGCTTAAAGCCCATTTAGATAAAATCCTTAATCGTTCTTTTATCGTAAAAAAGACAATTTGATATAAGGAAAAACAATGAGCGATATCATCGCATACAAACTAAATGGCGAAATAGTCGATACTCAAAGTATCGCAGGGCGTGAGAGTAGTGCTGAGCCTGTCTATTTTGACAACTCAAAAGAAGCACTACACGTTATCAGACACTCCTGTGCGCATCTCATGGCACAAGCTATCAAATCACTCTATCCAAAGGCAAAATTCTTTGTCGGACCAAATGTAGAAGATGGGTTTTATTATGATTTTAGAGTTGATGATGAGGGCACGAAGCTA
The DNA here is from genome assembly GCF_902460545.1 of Campylobacter concisus. Lineage (GTDB taxonomy): Bacteria > Campylobacterota > Campylobacteria > Campylobacterales > Campylobacteraceae > Campylobacter_A > Campylobacter_A concisus_AE. Next base: position 146,214 of record NZ_CABPUE010000008.1, on the reverse strand, counting down.
GGCGAGAGCGATCTAGTAGCGATCGAAGATAAGATGAAAGAGCTTGCTGAGAAGAAATTTGACATCGTCAAAACTTGCTCAACCAAAGCTAATATGAGTGAGAAATTTAAAAACGATGATCTTAAACAAGAGGTCTTAAAAAGAATTCCAGATGGCGAAGTGAGTAGCTATTCGCAAGGCGATTTTGAAGATCTTTGCCGTGGACCACACGTACCAAATACTAAATTTTTAAAATTTTTCAAACTAACACGCGTGGCCGGGGCTTATCTTGGAGGCGATGAGAGCCGTGAGATGCTAACTAGAATTTACGGCACAGCATATGCAGATAAAGAGAGCTTAAAAGAGCACATCCGTATCATCGAAGAGGCTAAAAAGCGTGACCATAGAAAGCTTGGTGCCGAGATGAAACTATTTACTTTTGATGAAGAAGTGGGTGGCGGCTTGCCGATATGGTTACCAAATGGCGGACGCTTAAGATCAAAACTAGAGCAGCTCTTATACAAAGCTCACCGCGACCGCGGTTACGAGCCAGTGCGTGGTCCTGAGCTTTTAAAGGCTGACGTGTGGAGAAGAAGCGGCCACTACGCAAACTACAAAGAAAATATGTACTTTACAACGATCGATGAGACAGAGTATGGCATCAAGCCGATGAACTGCGTTGGTCACATCAAAGTTTATCAAAGTGACATCCGCTCTTACCGCGACTTACCGCTTAAATTTTTCGAGTACGGCGTCGTGCACCGTCATGAGAAAAGCGGCGTGCTTCACGGACTTTTCAGAGTTCGCGAATTTGCACAAGATGACTCACATATCTTTTGTATGCCAAGCCAGATAAAAGAAAATATCTTAGAAATTTTAAAATTTGCTGGCAAGATAATGGAAAATTTTGGCTTTCACTATGAGATGGAAATTTCAACCAAGCCGGCAAAAGCGATCGGTGGGGATGAAATTTGGGAAACTGCGACCAAAGCGCTAAAAGAAGCGCTTGACGAAAACGGCTTTAAATACGGAATCGACGAGGGCGGCGGCGCATTCTACGGTCCAAAAATCGACATCAAAATTACCGATGCGCTAAAGAGAAAGTGGCAGTGCGGCACGATCCAGGTTGATTTTAACTTGCCAGAGCGCTTTGATCTAGGCTACATCGACGCAAATAACGAAAGACAGCGCCCCGTAATGCTCCACAGAGCACTGCTTGGCAGTTTTGAGAGATTTATAGGAATTTTACTTGAGCACACTGCTGGTGAGCTACCATTTTTTATCGCTCCTACGCAAGTCGTCATCGTGCCTATTAGCGATGCGCATTTAGACTATGCAAAAGAAATTTCACGTGAGCTAAGAAAGATCAATATCGATAGCGAGATCGCAAGTAAAAATGAGAGTTTAAATAAGAGAATAAGAACGGCAGAAAAACAAAGGGTGCCCATGATAGTCGTGCTAGGTGACAACGAAGTAGCGAATAAGAGCGTTGCGCTACGCGACAGACAGGCTAGGACGCAGAGTGATATGAGCTTGGCGGAATTTATAAATTTAACAAAGGAGAAACTTAGTGAGGTACATTTTTGAGTAAGGAAAATGAAGTATTGCTCAATGAGGACATAAGGGCGAGAGAGGTAAGATGTGTAGGGGATGATGGCACAGCATACGGTGTCATCTCAAGAGATGAGGCTTTAGAGATCTCAAATAAGCTTGGGCTTGATCTAGTGCTTATAGCGCCAGATGCGAAGCCGCCAGTTTGCAAGATAATGGACTATGGTAAATTCCGTTATCAGCAAGAGAAAAAGCAAAAAGAAGCCAAGAAAAAGCAAAAAACCATCGAGATAAAAGAGATAAAACTCTCTGTCAAGATCGCCCAAAACGATATAAACTACAAGGTTAAACACGCAAGCGAGTTTTTGCAAGATGGCAAACACGTTAAATTTCGTGTATTTTTAAAGGGTCGCGAGATGAGCACCCCAGAGGCTGGCGTAGCCATGCTTGAGAAGGTCTGGGAGATGATCAAGGATGAGGCTGACCGCGACAAAGAGCCTATAATAGAAGGTCGTTATGTAAATATGCTTGTAACTCCAAAAAAGGGTTAAATTTTCACAAAGAGCAGGCTAGGGTTTGCTCTTTGTTACATTAAATTTTTAATACAAAAACTTATAAATAATTATTTTCCAAAAATCATATCATTTTTATATGTGTTAAATTTATGCAAAGGCGTTTGCAGGGTTGATATACCTTATGGTTAAATTTGATAGGCAAAATTTGGATGTGGTTTAAATTTAGTAAATTTTGGTCTTTACTTGCTGGAATTTACCCGCTTTGTTATCGCTCGTATGGATGTTGTGCTGAAAATATTTCTTGTGAGCTTACAAAATTTGAGTGCTTGCGTGAGTATTTTTAAGCTAAATTTTGCCTAATATCTAGCTAAATTTGGCAATGGGATATCGCTTTAATAATACTTTTTTACAAAAAGCTTTGACTACTCTTGGTTTTATGTGGCGACCAAATTTGACGATAAATTTGCTTGTTCGTGGATTAAATGTAGCAAATTTTAATTTTTCTTACTAGAATTTGCTCCATCCTTTTTATATCAACCATTACATGGGCACTTTGCTGAAATTCGACTAGGCAAGAGCTCGCCTGAAAGAGTAAATTTGATAACTTCTTTCGAGTTGTAAATTAATGGTGCCTGTGCGAGAGTTATAAACTAATTTTCGCCTAGTAGCTGTATAAATTTGCTAAAAAATTCGCTTGTTTATAGTTTAAATTTATAAAATTTTTTAATTATCTCTTGCCAAAAGAAAACTCTCTTTTAGCTGAAAACCCAAAGCTACTTCATATTGATTTACGTCCAAATTTAACTTGGACGTAAATTTATAGAGCTAAGAGCAAAATCAGCCCTACACATATCCCTGATCTATCATAGCATCGGCCACTTTTCTAAAGCCAGCGATATTTGAGCCAAGCACCAAGTTGCCCTCATTGCCAAACTCTTTACTCGTTTCGTAGCTTAGCTCAAAGATGTGGTTCATGATGCCATGAAGTCTGCGATCGACCTCCTCGAAGCTCCACGAAGTCATGCCGGCGTTTTGCATCATCTCAAGGCCTGACGTGCCGACGCCGCCCGCGTTTGCCGCCTTTGCCGGAGCGAAGCAAAAATCCTTTTGCGCTAGCATGAAATTTATCGCATCAAGCGTGCTTGGCATATTTGCGCCCTCAGCCACGAAGCGACAGCCGTTAGCGTAGAGCGTCTTTATGTCGGCTAGGTGCAGCTCGTTTTGCGTCGCGCACGGAAACGCTCCGTCGCACGGTACGTCCCACACGCCGTTTCTGCCCTCTTTGTACTCGCTCACGCTTACGTATTTTGCATTTGGTCTAAATTTGACGTACTCGCTAAGGCGCGCGCGTTTAACCTCTTTTAGCTCTTTAAGCACCGCTAGATCGATACCCTCGGCGTCGTAAACGTATCCGTTTGAATCAGAAACCGTGATAGGCAGCGCGCCTACTTGGTAGAGCTTTTCTGCCGTGTAGATGGCGACGTTTCCGCTACCGCTTATGCTGCATTTTTTGCCCTCTAGCCCAAGGCCCGCTTTTTGCAGCATATTTTGCGTGAAATATACCAGCCCGTATCCGGTCGCCTCCGTGCGCGCTAGGCTGCCGCCCCAGTTTAGGCCTTTGCCCGTTAGTATGCCGTCAAATCTGCCCGTGAGCTTTTTATACTGCCCAAACATATAGCCGATCTCGCGCGCGCCCACGCCGATGTCGCCTGCCGGTACGTCTACGGTGTTGCCGATATGGCGGTATAGTTCGGTCATAAATGCCTGGCAAAAGCGCATTATCTCGCCCTCGCTCTTGCCCTTTGGATCAAAGGTGCTGCCGCCCTTTGCACCGCCGATGTTTACGCCCGTGAGCGAGTTTTTAAAAATTTGCTCAAATCCTAAAAATTTAAGCACGCCAAGATCCACGCTAGGATGCAGTCTGATGCCGCCTTTATATGGGCCCACGGCTGAGTTAAACTGCACGCGGTAGCCGTTATGCACCTGCGGTCTGCCGTCGTCATCCGTGTAGGTAACGCGAAATATCACCGTGCGCTCGGGTATCACGATACGCTCTAGGATCGCGTGTTTTTGGTATTTACTCTCTTTTTTTATAAGCGGCTCGAGGCTGTTTAGCACCTCGGTCGCAGCCTGTACGAACACGCCTTGGCCCGGATTGGTTCTTTTTATCCACTCCATCGTTTTTTCGATGTACTCGCTCATCTTCGCTCCTATTCGTCAAATTTTTGTAGTTGAATATTAACTCTCCTAGAAAAAATTTTTATTTAAATTTATTTTTATATTTTTATTTTAGGCAATGAGCGTTACATATCGAAACTAAATTTATAAAATGTGATTTTTGTTTCGATCACTAGGATAAATTTATAAAAGAGAATTTAGGCTGAGTGGAGCCTAAATTTACTAAATTTGCGCTATCTCTTGCCAAAAAGGAAGTGCTTTTTCGTCTGCTTTAACAAATTTTAGGATTTGCTCGGCTAATGGCATAGCTTCATCATTTAGCCTTGCTATATCGATGCTAGCAAGCGCTATGAAAAATTTTTCAAAGTCACTCGCAACGCGCCTGCTGCAAAGCTTTTTATTTCCAAGTAGCCACGCATGAACTGCACCACTCGTGCAATTAAGCAAAAATATCCACGGATCACCCACGGCAAAAACTATCAAATTTAAAGGACGAGTCTCGCCACTCCACCATTTGCCGCCGTACTCATCTACGCTATTTAGTCGTGCTATCTCGCTTGCATAGTCGCCTCTAGAGCCAAATTTGACATTGCAAATTTCAAAGTTGCCAAGGTCAAATTTACTTAGAAACTCTATAAATTTAGCTGGGAAATTTACGCCAAGAGCTTCTTGTGCGTTTTTAAGTGCTTGTATGGTAGCTTTAACATCATTTTGAAGCAAGAGTCTCATGCCAGTCATACCCTCTTGCTCTAGTGGCAAGAAAATTTGATCTAACTTTTGAGCGATTTCATCTAGCTTTAAAAACATATTAGTCCTTTAATTTGCTAAATTTTGGCAAATTTTATCAAATTTATTTCAGCACGCTTTTAAATTTGACCCATTTGTTGCCAAATTTAGACTACGATCTTCATAAATTTAAGAAGCTGGCGGAGATAACTAAGAAAACTAGCAATCACTAAATGTGAGATGTTATAAAGATTAATGATGATATAACTTAGCTTGTTAAAGTCGCGTAGCCCATAAAAGAGATTTATGACGATGCTAAAATATACGAACTTGAGGGCTTTTGCGTACGAATGAGCTCGCCACTTATAGTGGAGTGTAAAGAAATTTTGAGCGGAGCAGCACTCAAAAGTGGAGCAAAAGATAAAAAATTTAAATGAGGGTGTGCCGCCTAAAGAGCAGGGTACAAGGATAGGCAAAACCATCTGACGGCTAAATCTTGGCGTATATTTCTACACGCCAGTTTACCTGCGTGAGGGGTGCTTTACTTTGGCACCGCTAGTAATGGCGGATATCTCTATGCCGTTGAGGCGAAAAGTAGCGAAGTGATATTTAAATTTAAAACAAGTGGCACGGAGTATTTTCCTTGAGTCGATGGTTAAATTCTACTCGCAAACCACAAAAATAAGCCAGCTTTGATAAGCACTAAAAATGGCTTGCTACTAAAAAAGATAGAGTTTGAGAAATTTACTTAGCACAGATCAGATCATGTTAGTAAGCGGTGGCAGGCTCTACGCTGTGGTAGTTGACGGAGTTAAGACGCACGCAGTTTGCGCGAAAATTTAGCTTTGGCGAAATTTATCGCCAAAGCCGCAATGAGATAAATTTATCTCTTCTTTTTATATCTTTTTATCGCCTCTACGATGACCTCTTCTAGATCATCGTTTGGCTCTTTATTCATATCGTCATAGGTGCTTTCAAGGATAGTTTTTAAGTTTTTCTCAACGTAGCTAGTATCGAAAAATCCTCTTCTAAATTCCTTACTTTTACTGATTGTTAGCAAAAATGGGATGATCGTTCGCACGCCTTCGATGGTAAATTCTTCAAGTGCTCTTTCAAGCTTATTTACCGCTAGATCGTAGTCGGTCGCCTTTACGATCAACTTTGCGATAAGTGAGTCGTAAAATGGCGGTATGGTGTAGTCTTTATAGACATGGCTATCGACACGCACAGATGGGCCAAGGGCTGGGTAGTAGCCCTCGATCGTGCCTGGTGCTGGGATGAAATTCTCCCAGACATTTTCAGCCGTTATCCTTGCTTCTATCGCGTAGCCGCGCGGCTTGATGTCGCTTTGCTCGATCTCTAAAATTTCACCCGCAGCGATCCTTATCTGCCTAACGACTAAGTCGTGGCCGGTGATCTCTTCAGTGATGCCATGCTCCACTTGGATACGGGTATTCATCTCCATGAAGTAAAAGTTGTTGTAGTCATCTAGCAAAAACTCGATCGTTCCGACGTTTGAGTAACCCACAGCCTTTGCAGCAGCGACCGCAGTCACGCCCATGATCTTTCTTAAATTTTCACTGATCGAAGGGCAAGGTGCGATCTCGATGATCTTTTGGTGGCGCCTTTGGATAGAGCAGTCACGCTCGCAAAGGTGGATGATGTTACCGTAGTTGTCGCCTAAAATTTGAAACTCGATGTGGCGAGGATTGACGACAAGCTTCTCCATAAAAACTTCGTCATTGTTAAAGTATGCCTTGGCCTCTCTGGTGCACGACTCAAAGGCATCTTGCATATCTTCTTCTTGCCAAACCTCTCTAATGCCGCGGCCACCACCACCACCGCTTGCTTTTAAGATGACTGGATAGCCGATGCGTCTAGCGTGCTCTTTTATGGCGTCCATACTCTCATCATTTAGCTTTTCAGTGCCTGGCACTATTGGTATGCCGTTTTTCTTCATCAGATATCTAGCGATGTTTTTATCGCCCATTTTCTTGATGACTTCGGCCTTTGGACCGATGAAGATAAGCCCAGCATCCTCAACTGCCTTTGCAAATTCGTAGTTTTCGCTTAAAAAGCCGTATCCTGGGTGTATCGCGTCAGCCCCACACTCTTTAGCAAGCTTTACGATAGCTTTGGCGTCAAGATAGCCCTTGATTGGATCTTCGCCCACTTGATAGGCCTCATCGGCTATCCTGACATGCAAGCACTCGCTGTCTGGCGCTGTGTAAATTCCTACGCTTTGGATGTGTAAATCCCTACAAGCTCTGACTATCCTAACTGCGATCTCACCACGATTTGCGATAAGAATTTTATGTATCATAGGCTATCCTTTTTGAGTTTTTCTTATCATATAACTATTCGTTTTATTTTTAGATAAATTTGTTAAGTCTGGTTTTAAAATTTGAGTGCAAAGGCTAAATTTACACTCAAATTTCTTTATTTACTAACGATCTGTGGGAAAGGTGTGGCTAGGGCTTTTTTGCTAAAATCTTGCGACTCGATCGTGAAATTTGTAGCAAATCTTTGAATGCCCTCTTTTTTATAAGCACGCCTTTGGATGGTAAAAAGGACTAAATTTCCGCCCTGTTTGGTGTAGCGATATATCGAGTGCTCGGCTGTTGGAGTGCCATTTAAATTTGAAAATATCGTGATATCAAGATAAATTTCATTTGCGAGCGAGCCCTTTTTATAAGCTACTTTTAGCCCTTTTGCCTTTAGTTCTTTTAGATCATTTATCTTTTGCTCGACCGCTTGCTCTGGTGTAGCGTCAAATTTAAGGGTATTTAGCGAGAGCATGTAGCTAAAACTATCTAGTTTCTCACCAGGGAGCAAGTACTCCTGTGTGAATAAATTTGGCACAGGCTTGGCTGAGCTTGCTAGCGAGTAGAGTCTGTTGTCAAATTTTATCTGCATCGGCTCAAAATACTGAGTAGCCGCGAGCAAGAGCGCTGGCAAAGCGATAAATGCTAAAAATTTCTTCATCAAATTCCTTTAAAATGGATTTACTATCATGACCCAGATGATGATGAGCATCGCGATAGTTGGCACTTCGTTATAAGCTCTAAAGAAGATGCCACTTTTGTTACAGCGTTTCTCTTTGAGCTGCTTCATGTAGCGTCCAAGGTCTAGGTGATAGATAGCCATTAAGATGACAACTAAAATTTTGACGTGGATGTGACCAGTTTTTATAAGATCAGGCATTGCAATAAGTATCAAAATACCAGTGACAAATGAGCCGATGAGCGCGACCCAGCCGATGTAGTGATACATCTTATACTCCATCACTTCGACCACTTTTACAAAGTCTGGTTTATCCATATTTTCTACGTGATAAACGTAGAGCCTTGGCTGATAAAACAGCACTGCCATCCACGAGATGAAAAACAAATAGTGGAGGTATTTTAAGTAAAGATAATATTCTGCCATAACGTCTCCTTATCTAAAAAGTATCTCTTTTCTAGCTTCAAATTCAGCCTTGCTGATCGCACCACTCTCAAAAAGCTCGTAAAGCCTTTTTAAGTCCTCTTCTTTATCTTTTAGTTTTACTCTCTCTTTTAGCTCGGCCTTTTGTAAATTTTTCTCGACATAAGCGCCAACCAAAAATGCATCGATGATCCACCAAATGCCCCAAATAGCCAAAAATAAGTAGCCAATGAGGATGATTTGCAAAGAGTAACCGATAAAAAATAGTCCCATCATCAAAAAGCCAGTGATAAATTTACCAAGGTAAATTCTATGCGCTCCAAGCCAGCCAGTAAGTAGCCAAAGCGCGTATGCGACGTAGATATTATTTCCCACTCTTTCTCCTTTTTCTAAAGCTTTGCCAAAGGATCATCACCACGCAAAGATCGATCATCACATCAGCGAAGTTAAAGACCGCAAAGTTAAACCACTTATGCCAAAAGACGTAATCCACGACGCCGCCATGGATAAATCTATCTATGATATTTGAGCTACCAGCTCCTAGCAAAGCTCCAAGCCAAATGGCATGCGAGCAAAGTAGTTTTTTTTCAACGACCAGATAGACAAAAACGCCTAAAATGAGGGCAATTTGGATAAATTTCAGCCACTCATCTAAAAAGGCAAACATCGAAAATGCAACACCCTTATTATATGTAATAACTAGCGAAAAAAACTCTCCGTCCCACGAAAAACCATCTATAAATATCATCTTTATCGCTTGATCAACGATAAAAATGATAAAAAATGCGATGAAAAATTTAACTAAGCTTTTACGCATTTAGGGCTTTTACAAAAAATTTCTCAACTTCATCCATGCGTTTTTCAACTAAAGTTTGATTTTTGCCCTCGAGCAAAAGTCTGATCAAATTTTCAGTGCCAGAGTATCTAAAGAGCGATCTTATGCCCTCTTTTGCAAGGCTAGCTTCAAGCTCTTTTAGACCCTCTATCTTATCAAGCGGCTTTTTCTCTGTGATCTTTAAATTTAGTAAAATTTGTGGATATGGCTTTAGCTCGCCAAAAATTTCACTAGCTTTTTTACCTTTTTTAAGCATCATCGCGACAACTTGCATCGAGGTAACAAGGCCGTCGCCAGTTTTAGCGTAGTCGTTAAATATCACGTGACCGCTTTGCTCACCGCCAAAATTTATACCATTTTCTTTCATCATCTCAAGCACGTATTTATCGCCTACGTTTGAGCGAAGTAGTTTGATCTTATGAGCTTTTAGGTAGTCATCAAGTGCGGCGTTACTCATCACCGTAGCCACGATGGCTCCGCCTTTTAGCGCCTTTTGCTCGTGTAAAAATGCTGCTAGTGAGCCAAGTATCGCATCTCCATGCACAACTTCGCCGTTTTCGTCAACTACTACAAGCCTATCAGCATCGCCGTCAAATGCAAAGCCGATGTCAGCACGAAGCCTTTTTACCTCGCTTGCTAGATCTTCTGGGTGAAGTGCGCCGCAGTTTTGGTTGATATTGCTACCATTTGGTTCGTCATTTATGACGATGACATCGGCTCCAAGCTCGCTAAATACAGTTGGTGCGACCTTGTAAGCAGCTCCGTTTGCCACGTCTAAAACTACTCGTAAATTCTTTAAATTTAACTCTTTTGGGAATGAATTTTTGATCTGTACGATATATCTGCCGATAACGTCGTCAATTCTCTTGTTTGCTCCGATCTCCGTCATCGTCTTTTGAGCGTTTGCGATGAGCTCATCGTCGTAGAAAATTTTCTCTATCTCAGCTTCTATTTTTTCATCAAGTTTGTTGCCAAAGCTATCAAAAAATTTGATGCCATTATCGTAGTATGGGTTGTGCGATGCGCTTATCATGATACCAGCGTCACAGCGCATATTTTCTGTTAAAAATGCGATCGCAGGTGTTGGCATAGGGCCTATTTGAAGGACGTTGTAGCCAACCGCAGTTAGCCCTGCAACGATGGCAGTTTCTATCATATAACCGCTTTTTCTAGTATCTTTTCCAACCAAAATCACATTTGTCGCTGAAGTTTTTCTAAAATAAATTCCAGCTGCCATTGCAAGACGCATAGATGTTTGAGCTGAAAGCTTCTCGCCAGCTTTTCCACGAACTCCATCCGTTCCAAATAGTTTCATAAATTTATCCTTTTTATTATAAAATTGTGCTATTTTATCAGAATTTACCTAATTTAAAATCTAAAATTTTACTTTCATTAAGGATGACTTAAATTAAGGTTAAATTTATTATATCTTTAATATAATCACCGACTAAAATTATTCAAAAAGGTATATTATGGCAAACCATAAATCTGCTGAAAAAAGAGCTAGACAAACTATAAAAAGAACAGAAAGAAATAGATTTTACCGCACAAGACTTAAAAATATAACAAAAGCAGTGCGTGTAGCTGTAGAAGCTAAAGATCTAAATGCTGCAAATGAAGCTTTAAAAGTCGCTAACAAAAGCATCCACAGCTTCGTAAGTAGAGGCTTTTTGAAGAAACAAACTGCTGCTCGCCGTGTTAGTCGCCTTGCACAATTAGTAAATACTCTAAAAGCTGCTTAATTTATAAAATTTAATGTTTGCTGATAAACTTCATCCATTTTTGGATCGCTATAATGAAATTTCTGCGCTTCTTAGCGATCCAAATATAGCAAACGATATCGAAAAGATGACAAAGCTCTCAAAAGAGCAATCATCTATCGAGCCAGTCGCATCTGCCTCAACAAAATATCTAGAAATTTTAAAAGACATCGACGAAAATAAAGCCCTACTTGAGGACTCTGAGCTTGGAGAACTAGCAAAAGAAGAACTTAAAAATTTAGAGATTTCAAGAGAAAAGCTTGAAGAAGAGATAAAAATTTTACTTCTTCCAAAAGATCCAAACGATGATAAAAATATATTTTTAGAAATTCGTGCAGGTACTGGTGGTGATGAGGCCGCGCTATTTGTTGGGGATCTTTTTAATGCTTACATTAGATATGCAGAGCTTCGTGGATATAAATTTGAGATCGTTAGTCAAAGCGAAGGCAATACTGGTGGCTTTAAAGAGATCATCGTACTTATAAAAGGTAAAGGTGCTTACTCGAGGCTAAAATTTGAAGGCGGTACACACAGAGTTCAACGTGTGCCAGAGACCGAGAGCCAGGGTAGGGTGCACACTTCAGCTGTGACTGTAGCTATTATGCCAGAGGTCGAGGATAGTGAGATCGAGATCAATCCAAATGATATAAGAGTCGATGTGATGAGAAGCTCAGGTCACGGTGGTCAGTCGGTAAATACAACCGATAGTGCCGTTAGGATCACACATATACCAACTGGCCTTGTTGTAACAAACCAAGATGGCAAGAGTCAGCACAAAAATAAAGAAGCTGCAATGAAGGTGCTAAAGGCTAGACTTTATGAGCTTCAAGAACAAGAGAGACTTGCAAAAGAGACTAGTGAGCGAAAGAGCCAAGTTGGTACCGGAGATCGTTCTGGTAGGATAAGGACATACAACTATCCGCAAAACCGCATAAGCGATCACCGTATAAATTTAACACTTTACCGCCTTGATGCGATTATGGCTGCGGGATTATTTGACGAGATCATCGAGCCACTTATTACGCATTATCAAGCAGAAGCTATGCTAGAAGCTGGCATTTAAACTTTCAAATTTCTATTTCAAATTTTATAATTTATTTCTTTACCTAAAAATATTGCTTTAACTTAAAATACTTTTAAATTTACCAAGCTTTAAAGTCAAATTTACAAGAATTTTACAAAAATAGATAT
>NZ_CABPUE010000008.1:126567-132976 GCF_902460545.1 Campylobacter concisus | reverse complement strand
CATTTTTTTCAAAATAATATAAATTAAATTTTTAGATTTTATTTCTCAAATAGCGATTTCTATGGCATTTAAAAGTATAAAATTTTTATTTTTGATATTATAATTTTGTATAAATAGTTTTTAAGTTTTGCTTAATAATTCTACTCTACAATTTCACCATAATTTAATTCAAAACAAGGACACAAAATGTCAATAAGTGCAAGAAATCAATTAAATGTTGAGATCACAGAGGTAAGAACAGGTGCGGTAAATTCGCTAATATCTGCTAAGCTTGCAGGCGGTGAGGTGCTAAAAGCAACTGTTACAGTTGATAGTGAAAAAGGTCTTGATCTTAAAGTTGGCAAAAAAGCTATCTTTTTATTCAAAGCTTCAAGTATTATTGTTTCAAAAGACGACAGCATCAAGCTTAGCGCTACAAACCAAATAAAAGGTACTATAAGCGAGATAAAAGACGGAGCTGTAAATGCTGAAGTTATTATCGATCTAAATGGCAGCAAAATTTCAGCTATCATCACAAGAGAGTCAGTTAGCAGTCTAGCTTTAAAAGCAGGAGATAAAGTAACTGCGATCATTAAAGCAACTCAAATCATAGTTGGTGTTAAATAATTTACGGAGCAATTTTGCTCCGTTCTTCTAAATTAAATTCTATTCTTAAGCTAAAATCTAAAATACTCTAAAATTCGTTAACTAATTTATAAATTTAAAGAAGTCGTAGTGAATATTTTTAAAGCTATTTACTTAAAAATTTTATAAGAAAATTTATATTATTTTTTTACTTTTATAACCTATCTGCTATTTTATGCAGAGTGTGGCATACCAAAGGTTCACCATACAATGGGCGGGCTAAATATCAACACAAAGCCCAAGTCATAAACTCTTAAACTGTAGCTGGTGAGATCATAGGTGGCGTTCATAGCGCTAGCCGTCTAGGGTCGTCGCGATAATTTACTGCTTGACTTTTTGCATAATCGCTGCTAAGACTATCGGCTAAAAAAGTGGCAGGCGTTTGCTTGCCACTATAAATTTTTAAATCTATAAACTCCGTTTTTCACTCGCTCGAAAATTTTCTTCTCTTCAAGCAGCTTAAACGTATTTATCACGGTTGGTTTGCTCACATTTAGCTTCTCGCAAATTTCTGAAATTTTAAGCATGACAAAGCCATTTTCATCGCTTAGCTCGCAAAGTAAATTTATGATCTCTACCTTTTTCTCGCTAAGAAGCGCTTTGTAAATTTGCTCTTTCACGCTAGCCCCAAATTTTATAACACACAGCCACGCACCAAAGCGCGCCACATAAGAAATTTGCGATCATCACTGCAGCACTTCCAGCGTCTTTTGCTGCTTTTGCTAGGGCGTGATAGTCTGGGCTTGCAAGATCAGTCACTCGCTCTAGACCTGAGTTTAGGCACTCGCAAACTAGCACAAATGCCATGCTGAAGATCAAAAATAGATTAAAAATAAGGTCAAATTTCCAAAAAAATAGCGAAATCGCAGCTATCAAAAATATGCAAATTTCTATGCGAAAGCTCTTTTCGTTTTTAAAAATTTCAGCCAAACCCTCTCTTGCGTAGCCAAAATTTTTAAAAAATTTATACGTTGGCTGGTTTCTCATAACTTTCCTTTTTGTGATTTTTGGCATAATTATAATTAAAAAAAGGATGAAATTTGAAACTTATTAGCTGGAACGTAAATGGGCTGCGCGCAGTCGTGGCAAAAGATGGCTTTGGCTGGCTTGATGAGGTTAAGCCTGATTTTTTGGGACTGCAAGAGATCAAGGTCAAAGAAGATGATGTGCCAAAAGAAATTTACAACCTTGGCTTTAAAGATATCAGTGTCAACTCAGGCGCAAGGGCTGGCTACTCTGGTGTGATGAGCCTTACTAAATTTGACATGCAAACGCAAAAAGCGGCCTTTTTTGACGACACGGAGGGGCGAGTTTTGGAGCATAGATTTGATGATATCGTGCTTTTTAACATCTACTTTCCAAACGGCCAAAAGGACGACGAGAGGCTAGCTTACAAAATGGACTTTTACGAGAAATTTCTAGCTTATTGCAAAGAGCTTGTAAAAAGTGGCAAAGAGGTGATATTTTGTGGCGACGTAAATACCGCTCACCGCGAGATCGATCTTAAAAATCCAAAGGCAAATGCCAAAACTTCTGGCTTTTTGCCTATCGAGCGCGCGTGGGTAGATGAGGTGCTAAAAAGTGGCTTTATAGATACCTTTAGAGCCGTAAATGGCGACGTTGCGGACGCTTACTCGTGGTGGAGCTACCGCTTTAACGCAAGGGCGAAAAATGTCGGCTGGAGGATTGATTATTTCTTCATCTCACAGGGGCTAAAAGATAGGCTAAAAGACGCATTTATCTTGCCAGAGATCACAGGCAGCGATCACTGCCCGGTTGGCATAGATATAGAAATTTAGCCACTATTCCATTCTACGAGGCTTGCCTAGTAAGAAACCTTGTGCGTAAGGTATTTCAAAATTTTTGATTTGATTTAAAATTTCTTCTGAACTTACAAACTCGGCTACTATTTTGTGGCCTTGTTTTTTTGCAAAGCTTACGATGGTTTCTACTAGAACTCTAGCATTTTCATCAAATGGAAGCTTTTTGATTATCGAGCCGTCTATCTTTATGGTATCTATATCAAGCTCCAAAATTCGGTAATAGTTTGAGTATCCTGAGCCAAAGTCATCAATCGAAATTTTACATCCATAGCCCTTGACGCGTTTTATGAAAGAATTTACCGCAACATAGTCGCTAAGCTCTTCACTCTCTAGCATTTCAAAGCAAATTTTATTAGGATCTTTGCACTCGTTTAGCTTGCTTTCTATAAGCTCTCTCATACTAGCATCAGCAATATCGGTAATTGATAAATTTATTGAGAACATATAATCTGGATATCTTTTAGCTAGATCAAATGCAAGACTTATCACTTTTTTGGTTATTTGCGGATATAGTTGCGTTTTCATAGCAATATCTAAAAATTCGCCCGGATAGTGTATCTTGCCATTTTGATCTATTATACGAACCAAAACTTCATAATACTTTGCTTCAGTCTCATTTTCTTCTAAGTTAAAGATACCTTGTGCTTCTACTATGACTCTATCATTTTCTAACGCATCTTCGATTAGCTGAACTGCCAGCTGGTTTTTGTGATATTTCATCTCGATAGCGTCATTTTCTAGATAGTAGTAAATATTGCTACCATTTTCTATTGCGAGCTGATTTGCAAGGACTGATTGCATTAGGCGGTTAGTTTGTGGGGTATCGTTTGGCAATGAAACACCAAATACCATCTTTATGCCTGGTAAGTTTTCAAATTTTTCATCAATAGCGACATTTATCCTATTTGAGCCAAAATATTCTCTTATATACTCAATATCTCTTACGATATTATCGCCTTCATACCACATATAAAATGCGTCATCTTGAAATCTAAATAGCTTTGCTTTTATCTCAGAAGTATCTATGCAAAGCTTTAGTGTATCAGCTACTGCTTTTAGCATTGCATCAATAATCTTAGTTTGATAAAAGAATCTTAAAATTTTAAAATTCTTAATGCTTAAGCAAATGAGCACTCCATCTTTTTGCGCGTCTAAAATTTCAGTTAGAGCAAAGTAGTTACCAAAGCCTGTTAGCTTATCGATTGAAGATTGTATTTTTATTTGTTCATTTTTTTGAGTTAGCTCGTTTAGTATTAGCGTCTCTTTAGTCCTGTCAAGTTTTACCGCTATGTAGCCTTCAAATTTATTTTTAAAGAAAAATGGCGAAAATTTTACCTTTTCATATAAAAAATCACCGCTTTTTGTTCTACTTATAAGCTCATCGCTCTCCCAAGGTAGAGATTTTTGCAGAGCATCTTTTATGGATTCATAAAAGCTTTGCGGGTGCATATATGATTTTAGCATTCTAGGGTTTTTGCCTATTACTTCTTTTAGCTTGTAGCCAGTTTTTTCTTCAAAGGTTTTATTTACGTATGAAATTCTATTATATTTATCGCAATAGACAACAGAGCTATGATCGTTTTCAACCGTAGATCTTAAGAGTTTTATTTGCCTTAAACGCTCTGAGGCTATTTTGATTTGATAGAGGCCAAATGCACAAAATATTATAAATGTAAGTAAGCAGATTGTCTGAGCTATTTTTGCGTTATTCACCTCATCGGAGTGAAATTCTAGGATTTTGTTTCTAAAATTTTCTATCAGATTATCAAGATGTAGCTCTTTTACACTATTTGAGATTGTACGTAAAGTTTTTGTAGCTTGAGTCGCATAAAGTATTTTGTCTAATACATTTTGAGCTTTTTGGTTATCTTTATACTCGCTTTTATACATTTTTATTTGCTTTGAAATTTCATCTATTACTTCAGGACTAAGCATCAAAGCACCTTTTGTCGCATAAAATATAGGCTCAAGCTTATTTGGAAGTGCGAGATTTTGTATTTCATATTGACTTATTTGGATATAAGAATCTATAGATGAGTTTACATAAGCTGATCTTTGTAAAAAAAATACTTTTTTACTAAATACATCTCTTATGTTTTGTAGATCTTTTGTTATTTCATTTTGATGAAACAACAGCATCTCATCACTAAGCATTGAAAGGTTGCTCAAATTTGTATCAAAAGAATTTATGTCAGCATTGAGTTTGTCGTAGTTTGAGATATCATAAATATTATTTAAAGAAAAAGTTATCTCATTGTCTATAAATTTTAGATTTAAAATCCCGTCATCAAATTTATGAGCTGCACCAATAGCTATATTTGCTTTATATATAAAAAATGCACTAATGAAAAATATAGCTGTTAAGACGCTAAGTATGGTTTTTATTCGCTTAGTACTCATTTAGTATCCTAGGCTTTTTACCATTTAGTGTCAGAAAAAATGAGTATAAAGCATCAATTTCATCTTTGCTAAGAACGTATCCTAACTGGTAGTTACCAATAAAGCTTATAGCCTCTTTTAGATCATTTATCTCTCCATGAGATAAATATGGAGCAGTTTTTGTAATATTTCTTAGTGATGGCACTCTTCTTAATCTTTTGCTTGTATCTAAGGCAGAAATTTTTTCTCGGCCAATATCTTGTGTCAAATTTCCTCCCAAATTTCTACCATTATGACAAGCGGCACAGCCTATATTATTAAATATCTCAAATCCTTTCTTAGCGCTATCATCTATGGCATTGTTATCACCTGATATAAAACGATCAAATGGCGAATCAACACTTAAGACAGCCTTTTCAAACTCAGCTATTGCATCTGCAATATTATCAAAATTAATGCCGTCATTATAAATTTTTTTAAATAAAATTTTGTACTCAGAGATGTTATTTACAGAATCCACTATCTTATCGTTATCTGAGTTTAGTTCTATTCTAGAAGTTATGGACTCTTTTATTTGATCTTTTAAATTGCTAATCTTTGCATCGCTATAAAATAGATAGTTTGCTGCAGCATTTAATATGGTTGGAGGATTTAAAGTGCCTTTTTTCATGCTATCTTGGTTGCTTCCGCTTAAATTCCAATACAAGTTGTGACAAGTTTGGCAAGAGTAGTTTTCATTTGGGCTTAGTCTTTTGTCAAAAAAGAGTTTTTTGCCAAGCAAAGCCTTTTCTTCATTATATTTTACTACTGTGAGAGGTTTGTAGGATTCATATTTGCAAAATGAAATCGTGATGATAAATAGACAAAGTATAACGCCCTTCATAACGCCCCTAATTTTTAATTTTCTTTTTTATATCGGCAAATTTTTGATTTTTTATATAGTACATTATTTTATTGTTTTTTTGAAATTTATGATACAATTCGCTCGATTTAGAAAATATTTATATTTCAGGGAGGAGAAGTCATGAAAAAAGGCTTTACGATGATTGAGTTGATCTTCGTGATCGTTATATTGGGTATATTAGCTGCGGTTGCTATACCAAAACTAGCTGCAACAAGGGATGATGCAGAGATAGCAAAAACTGCTACAAATATACAAACACTTATTGCTGATTTGGGTTCTTACTACACTTCACAAGGCGAATTTGCTAGTAATTCGGATATTAAAGAAGCTGTCAAAAAAATGTCAAATGTAAAAATACCAGTAAAAGCAAAAAATGATGAGTGTTTAGAGGTACGTCCTGGAAATAACACTAGTGGTGAAATAGGCATTACTATAAAAACAGGTGGTCTTTGTGAACAAGTTTGGGGATTGCCAGGACTAGTAGATGTTAAAGCTCTAATCGAAAGTAGTGACAATAAGACAGCTAATACGCTTAAATTTGGCGGCATGGGCATAAAATATAAATAAAATTTTTAGCAAGGTTTTTCCTTGCTTTTTATAATTTTTGGCTTACTAAATTTTTAATACAACAAAGACTGATAGAAATACAAATTTTTTACACAAATAATTTATATACATA
>NZ_CABPUE010000008.1:96651-124893 GCF_902460545.1 Campylobacter concisus | reverse complement strand
AAATTTAATTGATTTTATCCTTTACAAATTTTAAAGATAAAAAACGTAAAATCAAACCATGGATTTACTAAAAGACCCGTTAAACAAGCTCATCATCTCGCTCTCACTTCCAGCTGGCACCGCAATGATGTTTAATACTCTTTATAACGTCACCGGCACATTTTTTGCAGCAAAAATTTCTACCCTTGCCGTAGCTGGTATGGCTATGAGCTTTTTGCTTTATCTAAGTATTGTAGGCATTGGGCTTGGTTTTGGCTCAGCACTAACTGCGCTAATAGGCAATAGCCTTGGAGCAGGAAAGATAAAAATGGCTAAATTTTATGCGGCAAATGGAATTATCTTTGTGCTAGCATTTGCTATTTTTATGGGGTTTTGTGGCTATTTTTTAGCACCAAACTTGCTCACTTTTTTAGGGGCTAATCATCACTATTTAAAAGAGGCGCTTGATTACGCGGGTGTTATCTTTCTTGCTGCACCATTTTTCTTGATTATCAAATCTCTAAACGGCGTGCTTGTGGCACTTGGAGATACAAAAAGTTACCGCAATTGGCTATTTTATGGTCTTTTTATCAATGCATTTTTTTGCTACTTTTTTGCATTCATTTTGGATCTTGGCGTAAAAGGACTTGCTCTAGCAACAGCTAGTGTTCAGCTTTTGGGCATGATCTACCTTTTTGCAAAAGTTAAAAAAGCTAAGATGATCGAGCCAAGAAATTTAAGCTATTTTGTGCCAAATTTTAGCATTTGGGCAAAGATTACAAAGCAAGCTCTACCAGCTTGTTTGAACTATCTATCGATGTCGCTTGGCTCACTTGTACTTTTAAAATTTATAAGCTACTATGGTGTAAATGCCGTAGCAGGATATGGTATAGCTTTAAGGATAGAGCAAATTTTGGTATTGCCTACCATTGGTATGGCCGCAGCAGTTTTAAGTATCGTTTCAAGAAACTATGGCGCTAAAAATTTTAAAAGAGCTAAGCAATGCTATAAAATTTCGCTTCTTTTTTTGCTTATCTATTGTGCATTCGCTTGCGTTTTTATTAGATTTTTTGGTGAAGATATGATAAGAATTTTTGATGATACGCCGGCAGTTTTGGAGATAGCAGGGCTTTATCTTGGTATAAATTCTCTTGCTTACGTAGCTTATGGCACGATAAATGTCTCAGGCAGCACTCTTCAGGCCGTAAAACGCCCAGTGGCCATCTTTTTACTAAATGGATTTAGGCAATTTGTGCTTCAAGGATCACTTTTTTACGCTGTAGTTTTTTATTTTGATCTTGAGATAAAATTTATATGGCTGGCTCTATTTTTTAGTGTCTATCTCACAGCCATTTGCTTCGTCTTTTGGACGCTTTATCAGTTAAGAAGGGGCTACTGACGTAAGCTTTTAAATTTAAAACAAAAAGCAAAAAAGCAAAGTGAAGCAACTAAGATTATGCTAGCTCCGCCTGTTAGGTTAAAATAAAAGCTTATAAATAGACCGCTAAAGCAAAAAACGACTGAAAAGACAGTAGAAATTAGCATCATCAGCCCCAGTCTTTTGGCAAAAATTTGTGCTAAATATGGCGGTATAGTAAGAAGAGCGATGACTAGAATCAGCCCAACAACACGAATCGTAGCCACCACACAAAGTGCCATCATGCACACTAATAAATAGTGAAAAAATGTTGTATTTACGCCGCGCAGCTTTGCAAATTCTGCATCAAAACTAATAGCTACAAATTGACGATAAAAAAGGGCAATGAGTGCTAAAAATAAGATATCTAAAATACTCATAAATGTTATATCTTGCCCACTCACTGCTAAGATAGAGCCAAAAAGATAGCTCATAAGATCGGCATTGTATCCCGGAGTTAAATCGATAAAAATGATACCAATAGCCATACCAAATGCCCAAATAGCACCGATAACTGAGTCAATGTTGGTTTTATCTTTTAACGTGATAGTGGCGATTATAAGGGCTAAAAAGAGTGAAAATATGCTAGCGCCAAGAAGTGGTTCAAGCGAGAAGAAAAAGGCAAGTCCGATGCCGCCATACGCTCCGTGCGCGATACCGCCAGCGATAAAAGTCATTTTATTTATAACAACGAGTGAGCCTATGAGTCCACAAATGATACTAACTAAAATGCCAGCAATAAAGGCATTTTGCATAAAATTTAACTCTAAAATTTCACTCATTTTATCTCTTTAGCTTAAAAACATTACTTTTGATTTTGCACTCACATTCGCCAAGTGCGATCTCGACATCGCAAAAATGGCTATGAGATTTTGCTAAATGCTCTATAAATTCTCTTTTTGCAGTATCTTCATGAGTTTTATGAATATGTAAATTTTTACTCACATAGGCGATTTTTGTAGCATAATTTAGCACGATATTTAGATCGTGACTTACCAAAACTACGCCAACACCACTTGCATTTATATTTTTTAAAATTTCATAAATTTCAGCCTGACCCTTTGTATCGATACTGGCTGTTGGCTCGTCTAAAACGAGGACCTTTGCATTTGCACAAAGCGCTCTTGCGATATATACACGCTGTCTTTGGCCACCGCTTAGCTCACCAATTCTAGCACTTGCAAATTCTTTCATGTCAACTTTCTCAAGGGCACCAAGAGCCATTTGTTTCTCATCTCGCGAGTAAAAACCAAAAATTTTTTTATCAATTAGCCCCATTAAAACTACTTCTAAAACCATCATTGGAAAGCTTTGATTTGAGAGAAAATTTTGAGGCACATAACCTATAAATTTACTGACTTCGCTTGGCTCTTTTCCAAAGAGTTTTATCTCGCCACTTTGAGGCTTAAGTAGTCCTAAGATAAGCTTTAAAAGTGTGCTTTTGCCACCACCATTTGGACCGATGATAGCTAAGAACTCATCGCTACTATAATCTAAATTGATACCTTCTAAAACCACTTGCTTATCGTAACTAAAGTTTAAATTTCTAATTTTTATAATTTCTTTCAAAACAGACTCTTTTGCGTAAATGTCGTAGTAAAAATAAAAAGTCCAAGCCAAAGCATAACGCTAAGAGCCATAAATTCGGCATAGATTTTAAACTTTTTTAACTTAATGTTTGTGCTCTCATTTATCTTGGCTCCAAAAACAGCCGCTAAAAATATCACTGCGCTCATGCCAAGTGCCATAAATAGGCCACTTATAACGCCTGCAAAGTAGCTGCCTAGCTCGTTTGCTAGCACAAAGACAAGTATCGTGCCAGGACAAGGAATAAGTGCCGCAGCAGCTGCTACTAGCCATTCTTCTTTGTTTTTTGGTTTTTTTGTAGTACAGATATTACAGCCGCAGTCGCTAGTAAATTTTGTATTTTTACTCAAATTTTGGCTTAAACTTGAGCTAAAAATATAAAATTTATTTAACTCTTTTTTGCTTGAAAGATAAATTTTGACCTTTTTATAAAGCATAAAAATCGCTACAAAAAAGATAATAACTCCAGAAAATGCTGTCGTAACGCTTGCTGTATCTTTTGTCAGATCGCTACTGATCTCACGTAATATCATAAAACTAGCAAGCACAAAAATAAACGCACCCACAACATGTAAAAATCCGATCTTTAAAGAGAAGAAAAAGGCTTTGGTGTAGCTTCCACCAGTTGCGGCAAAATAAGAGCTTGTAAGCACCTTGCCATGCCCCGCAGATGCAGCGTGTAAAAAGCCATAACCAAATGATATGAGCGCTAAAAATAGCAGAGTTAGCGGACTTTTTTGATCAAAATTTCTTAGGATTTGCTTTAATCTATCAAGCATGCTTAGACTTGTTTTTGAAACAAGATCAAACTTAGCCTCATCGATCTTATCGATCTGGCTTAAATTTTCATCTTCAAAATTTACTGAGTTTGGCTCTTTTAGAAGCTCTTTTAATGCAGGTTTTTCGTTATGAGCCTTGGCTGCAGCTTTACTTGAAAATGTAAAAAATATTAAATTTGCATTTGGATTTGGTATCGTCCAAAACTGATCTGATACCAAAAATGCGTTGTTTTGCGTAAATTTAAAATTAAAATATCCCTCTTTATCGTCCATTTCAACAGACACCACAAAGCCATCTTTGATAAGCAAATTTGTCTTAAAACTAACATCAAATTTTAATCTACCCTCATCAAAATAGAGTTTATACTTTTTTAAATTTAGCTCAAGCTTTGTAGCATTTTCATCTTTGTAAAAGTACTCAATATTCGTTAAATAGTGCCTTGGCACAAGATAATCAAGTAAATTTAAGCGGATCTTTTTGATCTCACTTTCATCTATCTTTTCATCCTGATTTAGGTCAAAATTTTGCCTCATAAGCTCTGAGAAATTTTGCGAAAATGTCCATGAAAAAGCAATTGTAGTGATATTGTTTTCGTTTGAGTCAAATTTTACGCTCACGTGAGCGGTCGGGCTATAAAGCGAGCAAAGAGCACACCCGAAGGCATTTATAGCAAATAAGCAAATAACAATCAGGCGTGCTAACATTTTTATAGACTCTTAGCAAAAATTTCTGCTGTTTTTTTCATCTCATCTAGCCAATTCTCTGGGAGCTGATCAATGCTTATGACCTTTGAGCCAGTCTCTTTTGCTACTAAATTCGCAGCCTTTGTTGGAAACTGCGGAGCCACGAAAATAACCTTTACACCGTGCTCTTTAGCCTCTTCGATGAGCTCTTTTAGCTCAGCTGGCTTTGGTTCTTTGCCCTCTATCTCGATGGCAATTTGCTCTAAGTTATAGCGTTTTGCAAAATATCCCCAAGATGGGTGATATACGATAAATTCGCGAGTTTTAACATCTTTTAGAGTATTTTTGATAAAGCTATCAAGCTCGTCAAGACTAGCTTTAAATTTAGCCAAATTCTCCTCATAGAGCTTTGCGTTTTGCGGGAATTTCTCTATTAGCGCCTTAGCAATATTATCAGCTTGGGTTTTTACTAAAACCGGATCAAGCCAAATGTGTGGATCAAGGCCATCATGATGATGGTGATGATGTTCGCCAGCTTCGTGGTCATGGTCATGATGCTCGTGATGCTCATGTTTATGCTCGCCCTCGTGCTTGTGCTCGTGATGCTCGTGATGTTCATGATGTTCATGTTCATCACTCATAGCTATCTTTTCGATGCCTTCTTGTGTTTTTACAATGTGTAAATTTTTAAAAGATTTTGAAAAACGCTCTAGCCAAGTATCTTCAAACTCAATGCCAATAGCAAAGTAAAGCTCGCTCTTTTCAAGCTCCTTCATCTGTTTTGGCTTTGGCTCATAAGTGTGCGGATCAGCACCTTTGCCAACCATTGTATTTACGCTTAGTGTATCACCAGCGATTTGCTCAACAAAAAATTTTGTAGGCAATATACTAGTCGTAACAACTGGCTTTGCAAAAAGTGACAAAGCGCAAACTGCTAAAAAAACAAAAATCTTTCTCACCATCTCTCCTTTGTTTGAAAAAATATTGCGGAAGTTTAGCAGATTGCAACTTGGTTGCAACTTAAAGTACAAAAGCCTAAATATAGTGCTTTTTAAATGAAATTTAAAACTTTTAGCGTTAATATACAAAAAATAAAAAGGGTAAGGATGAATGCAAGAAATTTCTTAGAAGAGCATAGTATCAAAGCAACTACTTTTCGCATAAAGCTCGTTGAAATTTTGCAAAATGCCAAAACTCCATTAAGCTATGATGAAATTTTAGAAAGCCTTAATGCAAATAAAACCACTTTTTATAGAAGTATAGAAATTTTTGAAAAAAAAGGCCTTGTCATAAAAACCGAAAATAATCATAAAAGCTACTATGAACTAGCAAATGAGGCAAAAGCGTACTTTATCTGCGATGTCTGTCATAAAGTCACGAACATTGATATGCCTCATCTAAATGTCGCTAAAAATATAAAAAGCGCCGTGATAAAAGGCGTTTGTGATGAGTGTGATCACGAATAAAGAGCGATTATCTCAGCCGGAATGGCTTTTGGGCGATTTGTTTTTAGATCGATATAGACAAACTCGGTCTTGCCGGTTGCTATTAGCTCGTCATCCTTTTTAAACTCAAAGTATCTACAAGAAGTCGCCTTGCCTTCAGCTTGTGTGTAAGTATGAATTTCTATCTCATCCATCAATTTTACGCTTTTTATATATTTGGCTTCATTTTTTCTAATGAGCCAGATCTCGCCTCTTTTATACTGCGCCTCAACCGTGTCGCCAACCGCTGCAGAGTGTGCAAATGCAGCCTCTTGCATAAGAGTAAAATAATAGACATTATTCATGTGTCCGTGCATATCAATGGCTTGTGGTGGGATTATTGCTTTGTAGATAAAATCTTTCATTTCTGACCTTTTTTGCTAGAATTATAACCAAAAATAAGGAGCTAAAATGCAAAATTTATGGGATAAAAAGGCGTCAAATTATCAAAGGTTTGATGGCAAAGTAAGTGCTATTCAGCAACAAATTTTTGCTAAAGCCTTAGCTTGGGGAGTTGATTTTAGTGGCAAAGATATCCTTGATATCGGCTGTGGTACGGGCGTTTGGAGCATATTTTTATCAAAAACGGCTAAACATATAACAGGCATTGATAGCTCAGAAAAGATGATAGAAATTTTAAACGAGGACGCAAAGAGATTTGGCGTAACAAATTTAACCAGCGAAGTTTGCTCGTGGAGAGAATTTAAGCCCCTTAAACACTTTGATATCGCCATTTGCACGATGAGCCCGGCCATTGCGAGCGATGAAGATTTTGCTAAATTTCAAAACTGCGCCAAGCAAAAGCTCTATCTTGGC
Source organism: Campylobacter concisus (assembly GCF_902460545.1). Classification (GTDB taxonomy): domain Bacteria; phylum Campylobacterota; class Campylobacteria; order Campylobacterales; family Campylobacteraceae; genus Campylobacter_A; species Campylobacter_A concisus_AE. The sequence goes on along the minus strand of NZ_CABPUE010000008.1, from coordinate 118,147 downwards.
TGGGACAAACCTAGAAGCTCTGATCTACTTGAGCCATTTTTTGAAAAATTTGGCCGCGTGCTCTCTCAAAAAAACGTAGTAGATAGGCTTGAAGCGTGGCTAAATGAGCAAGGCATCGCTTATAAGAGTGAAATTTTAAACGAAACTAGGATCGCTAGACGAAGTGTGCAAGAAGCAGCTGAAAATATCTGCTGGCACCTTGAGATAAACGGAGCTAAAAACTACGATGAAAAGGCGGTTTTAGAGATGTTAAAAGAGAGATTTGATGGCGAGTTTATAGATGAGAAAATTGACTCACAGATGAAGCTTTTTGTCTTTTAGAGCTTAAATTTAGAGCAAATTTGCTTGCCAAATTCGCTAAAAATGACGCCAAAGATGATGAGCATGGCTCCAAAAATTTGCCAGATGCTAAGTATCTCGCCTGCAAAAAAGTAGCCTATTAGCCCAGCAGAGACTGGCTCTAGGCAGAAAAACAAGGCCGCCTTGCTAGCGGTCGTGTATCTTTGAGCGATCGTTTGCACAAAGTAGCAAAATATGGTGCCAATCACCGTCGTGATAAATATCGCTATGAAAAATTCCCTATCAAATTTTGGCACAACGCTACCTTCAAAAAACGCAAAGACAAACGAGAGCAAAGAGACGGTGAGAAAGACCACAAAGACAAGCAAATAAAGCTCGCTCTTTCTTACAAAGTGGCCATTTAGTGTAGTATAAAGTGCGTAAAATATCGCGCAGACAAGCGCTAGTGCCTCGCCGCTCCCAAGTGAGAGCGTGGCGCCACTTAAGAGCCAAAGCCCAAAAATAGCGACGATAGCGCCTAAAATTGCAAAAATACTTATCTTATTTTTAAAAAAGATAGCCGCCATAAAAGGGACTATCACGCACTCAAGCCCCGTGATAAAGGCGACACTCGAGCTAAAAGTGAGCTTTAGGGCGTAAGTTTGCGTGGCAAATGATAAAAAGAGCACCGAGCCAAGGATAACACCGCAGATGACGCTCTTTTTGTCAAATTTCTTAGTAAATTTAAGCGCGACAAAGCCCATAAAGATAGCCGAGAGAAAAAATCGGCAAAAGAGCATGACAAAGACGCCATTTGTCTTTAGCGCGTTTGCCATGGGTAAAAACGTAGCGCCCCAAACGATAGCAACTACGATAAGAGCGATGTCGGCTTTGTTTTGAGCGCTTAAATTTTTCATTTAAAGATCGAGTCAAGCACCTTTTTGCCGCTATCTAGGCTAAAGCCGCTTCTTAGCCCCTTTTCTTTCTCGCTCATCACATTAAATAGCCCATCTAGCGTCTTTCTCGTGATATATGCGTTTAGGTCTTCGCCATCATCTGGCACATATTCGCTTGCGCCTAAATTTTTAGCTAGGCTTTTGACTGATTTTATCGTTTCGTTGTTTTTAGCTGAGCCACCGATGAAAGAATTTAGCCCATTATAGGCAGTCGCAAAGCTATTATCACTCATCATTTTCTCAATTATCGGCGTAAATGCCGCCTTTAGCTTTTGGCTGGAGCTTTGCTGCAAATACTTCGTAACGCTATCGCTGCCGCCATTAAAGAGCTTTTTGACATCAGCCTCGCTCATATTTTTTATGCTCTCGCTAAAAATTTCAGCAGCCTTTGGCACAGCCGTGGTCGCAGCATTGTTTATCGACTTGCTAAGGTCCTGCGCCCACTTCTCGCCGCCCACTTTTTTGGCTAAATTTGACGCCATCTCAAGGCTTTTTGGAAGTGGGATTTTAGCTGTGGCGTTGTTTATAAAGCCCTCTTTTGAAAGCTCGCTCACAGCGGCATTTAGTGCCTCGCTAACTAAGCTTTTATAGTCGCCACTTGATGCGTGAGTGGCGATTTTCACGCCTTTGTTTATCATATCATCCATGCTTGCTGCTTGTAAATTTAAAGCAAGCGCGCCACAAAGAATAACAAGAGATCTTTTCATCTTCTCTCCTTTTTTAAGTTTAAAGCAAAATCATACAAAAAATATCTAAACGCTTAAAATAAATTTAATATTTTTGCATTAAAATTCACCCTTTTTTGAGGGGAATTTATGCAGCTTTTACTTCTTAGCTTCGCTCTTAGTATGGATAGTGCAGCACTAAATATGGCAAATGGTGCAAGGTATAAAAATTTAGCTCTTAATAAAATTTTATTTATTGCTTTTATGCTTGGTTTTTTTCAGTTTCTTATGCCACTTCTTGGCTATCTTTTAGGTATTAGTTTTGCAAAATTTATAAGCTCGGTTGATCATTTCATCGCATTTTTTATACTCTGTTTTCTTGGTTTTAGAATGTTTAAAGAGGCCTGTAGCAAAGAGGAGTGTGAGTATCTTAAGATAGGATTTAAGACCATTTTGTATGGGGCATTTGCCACTAGTGTGGATGCTCTTGCCGTTGGCGTCACACTTAGCTTTGAAGAGATAAATATCTTTCAAAGCTCGCTCATCATCGGTGTAGTCTGCTTTGCATTAAGTTTGATTGCTTTTTATATAGGTAAATTTATGGGTGAAATTTTAGAGAAAAAGGCGCTCTTTCTGGGAGGAGCGATATTAATTTTTCTAGGTTTTAAAATTTTAATAACGCATTTAATTGAAAGCGGCACAGTCCAGTAAAATTTAAAATAACAATTAAAAATAATATTTAAGATTAACTATATTTTAAAGCTTATATGGATAAGATTTTGATTTTTAGAAGTGGTGACCCATACGAGACTCGAACTCGTGTTACCGCCGTGAAAGGGCGATGTCCTAACCGCTAGACGAATGGGCCACATGTCGGTTATGAAGTTGGGATTATATTTCTTTTATACTTAATTTTAGATTAATAAGGAAAATTTTTTGAAAAATTTTTTATTTACTTTGTTGTCTGTTTTTATTTTTACAGGTTGCGTGGCTACTAAAACGCCGCAAAATTCACAAGCTTTTCAAGTTACTTTATTTTCTCCGATGATCAAGATAAATGATGTTGGATTTTTTCATAAATATAAAAATGAGCTAAATTTGCAAATTTATAGCTCTGGCGTAAACACCGCAAACATAAACATAAGAGATAAAATTTGCATAAATAATGCTTGCTTTAACAAGACTGAGTTTAATGAGAAATTTTTTCTAGCTTCGCACTATGAGAGCCTTTTTGAGGAAATTTTGCAAAAAGAAAAGATTTACGACGGCAAAGGCTTGATAAATACGGAGTGTGGTTTTAGTCAAGATCTAAGTTCATATTTTATAAAATACGAGGTTTGCGACAACTACGTCAAATTTGTAGATAGCAAAAACAAAATAAGAGTGATAATAAAAGAGTTAAAATGAGATACATCGGAGCTCACGTAAGTGCTGCTGGAGGCGTGTTTAACGCTCCGTTAAATGCTGCAAAAATAGGAGCAAATGCTTTTGCGCTTTTTACAAAAAATCAACGCCAGTGGAATGCAAAAGAGCTAAGTGCTAGTGAAATAGAGCAGTTTAAAGAAAACCTAAAAATTTCTGGCATAAGCACAAAGCATGTTTTGCCACACAGTAGTTACTTGATAAATTTAGGCCATCCAGATGAGGAGGCAAGAGCAAAGTCGCTTGAAGCCTTTGTAGATGAGATAGATCGCGCCAGTAAGCTTGGGCTAGAGCTTTTAAATTTTCATCCAGGCTCACATCTAAAACAAATAAGCGAAAAAGAGTGCTTAGATAATATTGCAAACTGCATGAACGTGGCACTTAAGCGCACAAGTAGCGTAAAGCTAGTCATCGAAAATACAGCCGCACAAGGCTCAAATTTAGGCTTTAGTTTTAAGCAGATCGCTTATTTGATAGAGCGAGTAGACGATGAGAGCAGAGTTGGTGTTTGCTTTGATACCTGTCACGCATTTGCTGCTGGATATGATCTAAGAAGCAAAGAGGCCTACGCCAAGACGATGGGGGAATTTGATGCGATCATCGGCTATAAATTTTTATCTGGCATGCATTTAAATGATGCAAAATTTGGGCTTGGCTCGAAAAAAGATAGACATGAGAGTCTTGGCAAGGGTGAGCTTGGATTTAGTGCTTTTAAAAATATAATAAATGATGATAAAATAGGCGAAATTCCTTTAATATTAGAGACGATTGACGAGAGTATTTGGGAAGACGAGATAAAAATTTTAAGAAATTTCGAAAAGGAAAAACTATGAAAAAAGTGCTATTAAGCATTATTGCAACATCTACTTTGCTAAATGCTGGAGGTTATAAAGTTCCTGAGCAAAGTGCTGATTCTTTAGGTCTTGCTGCTAGTAACGTAGCCTTTAGTTTTGGGGCTGATGCGGCATATTTTAACCCTGCAAATATGATGTTTTTAGATGGACGCCATCACATAGAAAGTACCCTTGGCTGGTTTCATATAAATAAGCTTGAGTTTAAAAGTGATAGTGGCAAAAGCTACAGGTCAGAAAAATTTGACTCGCTAGCTGGTACATTTAGTTTTGTAACGCCAGAAATTTATGAAAACTGGAAATTCGGTTTAGCTCTTGCCGTTCCTGCTGCTGTTGGTGTATCATGGGAGAATCCAGCTACTGCATTTACCGCTAAAAGGTTTAAGCTGCAAGTTGTTGAGTTAAATCCAACCGTGGCTTACCGCATAAACGATAAGCTTGCCGTTGCTCTTGGCGCTAGAGGTGTTTACACCAAAGGTAAGATAGCAAGTGACTTTGGACAGATAGGCTACAGAGAGATAAAAGGCGATGGTATGGGCTATGGCTATAATGTTGCGCTTACTTATAGACCTATTGAGGATTTAAGCTTTGCCGTTACTTACCGCTCAAATGTAAATTTAGAACTTAAAGGCCATACAGATGCTGATTTTTATAACCTACCTATAAGCTACCATGGCAAAACAAAAGTCGAGATCCCACTTCCTGCTCAGCTTGTGCTTGCAACTGGATATAAATTTAGCGACTTTACTCTTTTGCTAGCTTTTGAGAGGACGTATTGGTCTAAATTTAAAGGCTATGACTTTGAATACATGGATAAAGGCCCAGCTCACTCGCATCCAGCTTTTGCAAGATTCATGGACGATCCAGTCATAAAAAATGCAAAAGATACAAATACATATAGACTAGGTCTTGCCTACGACGTAAATGAAAAATTTAGACTAATGGCTGGCTTTGCCTATGATGAAGACATTACAAGTAGCAAGCATACTGGCTTAGAGCTTCCAAATACTACATCTAAAGTGTATTCTTTTGGAGTAAATTATAAATTTACACCAAATCTTGAAATGGCACTTGGATATGTTTATCAACACCGTGATAAGAAGCGTGCGACAGGTATTACCAACAGTATTGCTACAAAAATGTCAGGGGAATTTGATACTGGTACGATCCAAATCCTTGGTACGACTTTTAAATATACATTTTAGTTAGGGTCAATAATGCGATACTCTTATAATAATTTTTATGAAATTTTAACCAAAGTAGCAAAGGAAAATCCAAATCAAGTAGTTCTTTTTGAAGAAAAAGAGAAGCTAAAATATCGCGAATTAAAGCAAAATGTCGATAAAGTGGCGGCTTATTTGCAGCTTGCTGGAGTAAAATTTGGTGATAAAGTAGCTATGGCGGTTACAAACTCGAAAGAATTTATTATTTCATACCTTGCGATAACCGCAATAGGCGGTATCGCAGTGCCTATGAATACTTTTTTAAAAGCAAACGAGTTTGAATATATCATAAATGATTGCGGCGCAAAGGTGCTTTTTGCGTCTAGCTCGCTTGCAAAAGAGTTAATCGCATTAAATGAGCTTGAAATTTTAAGAAAGATAATCTGGATCGGAGCAATACCAAAGAAACTTCAAAGTGCCTCAAAAGATGAATATATAGACACTGATGAAGAGTATGGCGAGAGCGCGTATCTCACTTCAACACCTCAAATTTCAAAAGAGGATATGAGTAAAGGCTATGAAAATAATGGGCTCGTTAAAAACATAAATTTTACAGAAACTCTAAATCATAAATATGCTCTTAGTATCACAAAGTATCCGGCAATAGATGATTTAATGCATATAATTTACACTTCAGGCACTACTGGCAAGCCAAAAGGTGCGATGATAAGCTATAAAAATATCTTTTCAAATTTAATTGGAGCTCATGATCGTTTCATAGTGAAAAAAAGCGATCGTTTCATAGTCTTTTTGCCGATGTTTCATAGTTTTACGCTAACTGCAATGGTGTTGCTTCCGATATTTGCGAGCGCTTCGATGGTTCTTGTAAAATCAGTATTTCCATTTTCAAATGTGTTAAAGCAAACTTTGCTAAAGCGTGTAACTGTATTCTTAGGAATTCCAGCCATCTATACAGCTATCGGTAAGGCAAAAATTCCTTGGTATTTTAGATGGTTTAACCGCATTAGATTATTTGTAAGTGGTGCGGCTCCGCTTGCAAAGCAGACGATAGATGACTTTAGAGTGAAATTTCCACGTGCAACACTTGTCGAGGGATATGGCCTTAGTGAATGCTCACCAGTCGTAGCTGCAAATTTATATGATAAACAAAAGCTTTTAAGTGTAGGACCTGTGCTTGATGGTTATGAGGTAAAGATCGTAAATGATGAGATGATGGAGCTTCCAGTTGGCCAGATCGGCGAGATCATCATAAAGGGTGATTGCGTCATGCAAGGCTACTATGGTATGCCAAGCATCACTGATGAGACCATAATAAACGGCTGGTTAAAGACCGGAGATCTTGGCAAAGTCGATGAAGAGGGCTTTATCTATATCGTTGATCGTAAAAAAGACCTTATCATATCAAAGGGCATTAACATCTATCCACGCGAGATCGAAGAGGTTATTTATAAACTTGAAGCAGTCGAAGCAACAGCGGTCATTGGTGTAAAAGACGTACATGCTGATGAAGAGGTTGTCGCTTTCATACAAGTAAAAGAGGGCATGGATCTTGATGAAAAGACGGTAAGAGAGCACTTGAAGAAAAATTTAGCGAATTTCAAGATACCAAAGAGTATCTATTTTGCCGAAGAGTTGCCTAGAAATGCCACTGGCAAGGTGTTAAAACGTGTATTAAAAGAGCAAATAGAGCAGATGAAGGATAAATTTTAGTGAAATACTTGCTTGATTTTTTAAACCAGGACCTCAAAAAAAGCAAAATTTACGAGCTGATAAAGTGCGGCGACGAAGAGGGAGAAATTTTAAAATATCTAAGTAAAGCTTATGTGCAAGGAACAGCTAATATGAGTGTTTTTGAGCTACTTGGAGCAGTCTTTGGCACACAAAATGATAAGCAGCTTTTGTATCTAAAATTTATAAAAAATTTGCTTGATAGCGGTTGGATTGTACAAAATTATAGTCTTTTTAAAATACCTGAGAGCACACAAAGGGCTTCAGCGCAAGGGCTTCTTTCGTTGCTTCATTCTGAAATTTCTCTATCAGCCACATTTTTAAAAATTCTTGAAGATGGCAACGCTGATATAAATTTACCAGGGCTTACGCCATATGAGGATCATTTGGAGTATTTAAAAGATCAGTTTTTAAAGGTGGAGCTTTACTCAAAGGCTGCTATTTTTGGCGATGGCTCAAGTGATGCAAAAAAGCGAATAAATGAACAAATTTCTGAGCTTACAAAGCGTATAAATGAGCGTGTAAAACTAAGCAAGATCAGTCTAAAGATAGAGCAAATTTTTAAAGAAAATTCGCTTGACGAAAAAGAGCAGATCATATTTTTAGCCCTTTTAAAAGAGGAGTACGCGGGCGACTTTGAAAACGGCCGTGACTTAAACACACTAGTTGGACTAATAAGCAAAGACGAGCTTGAACGCATCAAAAATCGCACTCTTTTAGAGGATGGCTCAAGGCTCATCGAGGGCGCACTAATCGACTACGACGAGGTTTTAAACGCTTATGGCAACGTAAGCAAGAGCTTTTTTATAAACGAAGAAATTTTGCAAAGCATAATGCATCCAAAAAATGACAAAAACAGCAAGAAAATCAAGATCGAAAGCCTAGTAAAAGAGCAAGAAATTTTTGAGCTAATAGAGCCAGTAACGAGCCTAGAAGATGTCGTGCTAAACGAAAAAACAAAGCAGCTTTTAAGTACAATACTAAAGCAAGTCGATAAAAAAGTGCTCGCTAGACTTAGCAGCTGGGGCATAAAAACTAGAAAAAACATAGACGCTAAGATCATATTTTACGGCGAGCCTGGCACTGGTAAGACGATGAGCGCCGTCGGGCTTGCAAAGAGCCTAAAGAAGCAAATTTTAAGCTTTGACTGCTCAAAAATTTTAAGCAAATATGTCGGCGAGAGCGAGCAAAATGTAAGGAAAATTTTTGACACTTACAAAGAAATTTGCAAAAAAAGTGGCAGTGAGCCAGTGCTCTTACTAAATGAAGCCGATCAGTTTTTAAGCACGAGAGTGGAGAGCTCTAGTGGGGCTGAAAAGATGCATAATCAAATGCAAAATATCTTTTTAGAGCAGATCGAGCGCTTTGAGGGCGTGCTGATCGCTACGACAAATTTTTTGCAAAGTCTTGATGTCGCATTTTCTAGAAGGTTTGATTATAAGATCGAGTTTAAAAAGCCTGATTTTAACGGCAGGCTTGCCATTTGGCGTAAAATTTTGCCTGAAAATGCGAGCTTTGAAGATGGCTTTAGCGTAGAAAGGCTGGCTGAGTTTAACCTAAGTGGCGCACAGATCGTCCTTGCGCTAAAAAATACTGCACTAAAAGTCGCTATAAAAGATGATGGGATCTTTACCTTTGAGGACTTTAAAACGACGATAGAGCGTGAGCTAAACTCAAGTTTTGGCGAGGATAAAAAGATGGGATTTGGAAGCTATGATAATTGATAGGTTGATTAAATTATGAAAATTGAAAAAATTACTATAGAAGGCTATAAATCCATAAAATCATTAAGGGATTTTGAGTTAAAGAATATAAATATATTAATAGGTGCAAATGGAGTAGGTAAAAGTAATTTTATATCCGTTTTTAAAATGGTTAACTACATGTTATATAAGCGCCTCCAAGAGCATACCTTAGATAAAGGTCCTGACAGCTTTTTATACTTTGGAAGAAAAATTACAAATCAAATATTGCTCAAATTTGAATTCGGATCAAACGGTTATGACGTTACATTAGTCCCAACGCAGAATAATCAGTTGCTAATACAACGAGAGCATGTTAGATTTCTCGAATACGGATATACAATAGGAGAAAATATTTTTGAAAGTAATCTATCTCAAGCAGAAGCATATGCACGATCAAGAAGAGTAGCCAAATACTCTTTGGATGGTATTCAAAAATGGAAACTATACCATTTTCATGATACCGGAGAAACATCACCTATAAAAGGTGTATGCCAAGCTAACGACAATATAATATTTAAAGCAAACGCTCAAAATATTTCCGCGTATTTAAAAAGATTAAAAGATGAATATTTAGATTATTATGAAAAAATAGTTTCAATAATACAAGAAGTAGCTCCTTTTTTTGGTGGATTTATTTTTAGAAACTCTGAAAATATACAGCTTGAATGGTATGACAAGTCAGATCCGGATACTCCATTTAAAGCTCATATGCTTTCAGATGGAACATTGCGCTTTATATGCTTAGCTACTCTTTTATTGCAGCCTTTTGAGCTAATGCCGGATACTATTATTATAGATGAACCTGAACTAGGGCTTCATCCGTTTGCAATAAATATTCTAAGCACGCTCATTAAAAGAGTTGCCGAAAGAAAGCAGATAATTATCTCATCTCAGTCGGTAGAACTTATAAATTATTTTACTCCAGAGGATATTATAGTAGTAGATAGAAAAAATAAAGAAACGGTTTTTAGGCGCTTAAAAGAAGAAGAGTTGGGCGATTGGCTACAAGACTATACGATGGGTGAAATTTGGAAAAGTAACTTAATAGGTGGTAGGCCATGAGAAGAGTATATATAATATGCGAAGGCCAAACCGAAGAAAATTTTATAAAAGAGGTGTTTGCTCCTTATTTTGATCCACAAATAGTTACTATTCAACCATTGCTCGTAGACAAAAAAGGTGGAGCATTATCATATGATAGAGTAAAGAATTTTATATTAAGGCTTGTCAAATATGACGTAGCCGCACATATAACCACTATGTTTGACTACTATGCTCTTGATACAAATTTTCCCGGCCACAATCAACTAAACGAAATCCCAGATATATATAAAAAGTTAAATATTTGGAGGAAAAATTTAGAGATGATATAAATTCAATTTTTTCTAATAATAGATTTTTTCCGTATATACAACCGCATGAATTTGAAAGCTTACTTTTTAGCGATATAAATGAAATAGCAAAAGCAGATCCCGACTGGAATCAAAGAGCAGATCAAATAATAAGCTCTTTATCAGCAATAGTTAATCAATGTCCAAACCCAGAAGAAATTAACAATTCTTATAATACCAGTCCATCTCATAGATTGGGTCAAATTCTAAATTTACCAAAATACAGAAAAGTATTACATGGAGCCACCATAGCTAAAAATATCGGCATAGATAATATTAGGCAAAAGTGTAAACATTTTGATGAATGGTGCAATAATAAAAATTTATTTCCATAGTTTTGCACTACGTTCAATGCTTTAAAAACAATTTACTGATTGATCTTATCAAGCAGCTCTTCGACCTCTTCAAGCGCAAAGGCCTCTTCCGAGCTTTGTTTTAAAAAGCTCTCCATAAATTCTTTCTTCGAGATCGCAAGGTCAAGCTCCTTGTCGCTGCCCTTTTGATATGCGCCGATGCGAAGCAAGACCTCATTTTCTTTTAAAAGCGAGTAGAGGCGCTTAAATTTCATCGCATTTAGCTTGTGTTCTTTGCCGATCACGTCGCCCATGACACGCGAGGCCGAGTTTTGGATATTGATAGGTGGGTAGATGCCAAAGTCCGTTAGCTCGCGGCTTAGCACGATGTGGCCGTCTAGGATAGAGCGGCTTTGGTCGGCTATCGGGTCGCTCATATCATCGCCCTCAACTAGCACGGTGAAAAACGCTGTAATACTGCCCTTGCCCTCCTCTTTGCCGGCGCGCTCCATTAGCTGTGGCAAGAGTGTGAGCGAGCTTGGCGGATAGCCCTTTGAGGTCGGTGGCTCGCCAAGCGCAAGGCCGATCTCACGCTGCGCCATCGCAAAACGCGTGACGCTATCCATGATGAAAAGCACGTCGTTGCCCTGCTGTTTGAAGTACTCAGCCACGCTCATCGCACAAAATGCGCCGTATTTTCGCATGAGCGAGCTATCATCACTGGTCGCTACGATGATGACCGTGCCCTCTAGGTCGCCGCCTAAGTTTTTTTCGATAAATTCAGGCACCTCACGGCCACGCTCGCCTATTAGCGCGACTACTTTTATGGGGGCTAGCGTATTTTTTACGATCATGCCCATGAGAGTTGATTTGCCCACACCTGAACCTGCAAAAATCCCCAGCTTTTGCCCTTTGCCGCAGGTAAGCAGCCCATCTATAGTCTTTATACCAACGCTAAAAGGCTCGTTTATAAGACCCCTTTTCATCGCATCTATGGGCGCTCTCATGATCGGCATATATTCAGTCGTATCAATCGCCCCTTTGCCGTCGATTGGCTTCATAAATGGATCTACCACGCGGCCTAGTAAATTTGGCCCCACTGGTATGCTCATGCCCTGATCGCTCTCATAGACGAAATCGCCTATCCTAAAGCCCTCGACAAAGCCAAATGGGCTAATATAAGCGCCATCTGTCTTTATCTGCGTGACCATGCCAAGGCCGTTTTTACTCTTGTCTTTTGCCACTATGCGCACGATGTCGCCGATACTTGGGCGAAGTCCAGTGATCTCTATCGTAGTAGCTGTGATCTTTGTGATGACGCCGAAGGTATTTGAGAGCTTCATGCCCTCTTTAAGCCTTGAATTTATACGCTCTAAACTCAAAAATGCGTTTCCCTAGGCGAATTTATAAGCGAGAAAAACTCCCGTCTTGTGTCTGCATTTTTGATAAAGCAGCCCCTAAGCGCCGAGGTCGTGGTAGTCGAGTTTATCTTCTCCACACCCCTCATCTCAACGCACATGTGCCTTGCCTCGACGACAACTCCAACGCCTTTTGGAGCGATAACGTCCTCAAGCGCCTTTGCGATCTGCTCGGTCATCTGCTCTTGAATTTGTAGGCGCCTGGCGTAGATATTTACCATGCGTGGAATTTTACTAAGGCCAACGACCTTGCCATTTGGGATGTAAGCCACATGCACTCGGCCGATAATAGGTAACAAATGGTGCTCGCAAAGGCTGTAAAATTCGATGTTTCGCATCAAAACCATTTCGTTATTTGAACTAGTAAAAAGTGCATCACCAAGAACCTCTTTTGGATCTTCATTATACCCGCTAGTTAGAAATTTAAACGCTTTAAAGACACGCTCAGGCGTCTTTATAAGCCCTTCTCTGTTTGGATCTTCACCGATGATAGTTAGCATATTTTTAACTGAATTTTCAAAACTCTCTTGCATAAATTTTCTCCATAATTTTATCGCCAAATTCTACGTTAAAACGCCTTTTATATCTATAAAAATTTACAAATTTACAATGAAATAAGGAAAATTCTGCTATATTTTGAGCTAAAAATTTGTATTCATAAAGGAATTAGATGGAAATCAAAACAAAAGCTCTAGATAGCGTAAATACCTTAGCAAGCACGACTATAAGTGCGGATGCTATAAAATCTAGCGTAGAAAAACTAGCAAAAAAAGCAGCAAAAACTATGAAAGTAGATGGCTTTAGACAAGGCCATGTGCCAGTTGCTATTGTGCTAAAACGCTATGAGAAAGAGCTAACAAACGACGCTGAGCAAGATGTCTTAAGAGATGTTGTTGATGAGGCTATAAAACAAGCAGGCAAGAAAAATGACGATCTTATCGGCGAGCCTATCGTTTCAAAATTTGATAGAAAAGATGGCAAGATCGATGTTGAGCTAACAGTTTCATTTAAGCCAAGTGTTGATGTGAGCGGCTATGAGAGCTTGATACCTGAGTTTTCAAACCCACGTGTTTTGAAAAAAGATATCGATGAGAAAAAAACTGAACTTTTAAAAATGATAGCCCCACTTGAGAAAATTGATGGTAAAAGAGGCCTAAAAGTTGGCGATTTTGCCAAATTTGACTTTGAAGGCTTTGTTGACGGCGTTGCATTTGATGGTGGCAAGGCTGAAAACTATGTGCTTGAGATCGGTTCAAATCAATTTATCCCAGGCTTTGAAGATGGTATGGTAGGCATAAAATCTGGTGGCGAAAAAGATATCGAGGTTAAATTCCCAGAAAACTACGGCGCTACACATTTAGCTGGTAAAGACGCTATTTTTAAAGTCAAACTTCATGAAATTCAAGAGAGAAAGATCCCTGAAAAACTAGATGAAGAGATGTTAAAAACTCTACTTCCAAATGAAGAAAAACCAACTGAAGAGTTACTTGATGAGCGTATAAAAGAGCAAATCCGCCAAGAGAAAATTTATAAACTTATAAATGATGAGCTTAAGCCAAAATTTGCTGAAGCTGCGGTCGAGAAATTTAAATTTGACGTGCCAAAAAATATTGTAGAGCAAGAGATCGATATGCAGTTTAGAAACGCATGGAGCTCATTTACTCCAGATGATATGAAAAAATTTAGAGAGGACAAAGACGCTCTTTCTAAAAAACGTGACGAGTTTAGAAAAGACGCTGAAAATAGCGTTTGTTTAACTTTCATTATCGATGAGCTAGCTCGCGTAAGAGGCGTGAAAGTAAGCGATCAAGAGGTTGTTCAAGCGATCTATTTTGAGGCGTATAGAAGCGGACAAGATCCAAAAACACACCTTGATATGTACCGCAACCAAGGCATGCTTCCAGCTATAAAGATGTCAATGATCGAAGAGAAGCTATTTAGCGAGCTTTTCAACAAAGAAAAAGACGAAAAAAAAGCAAGTAAAAAAGAGAAGGCCGAGTAATGAGCTATTACGTTCCTGTCGTAGTTGAAAGAACTAGTAGAGGTGAGCGAAGCTATGATATATATTCCCGTCTTTTAAAAGATAGGATCGTTATGCTAAGTGGCGAGATAGAAGATGGCATGGCTGCTTCTATCGTCGCTCAGCTTCTATTTTTAGAGGCTGAAGATCCGGACAAAGATATCTACCTTTATATAAACTCACCAGGTGGCGTGATAACAAGTGGCTTTAGTATCTATGACACGATGAACTACATAAAGCCAGATGTTTGCACGATCTGTATCGGCCAAGCTGCTAGTATGGGTGCATTTTTATTAAGCTGTGGTGCGCCAGGTAAAAGATACGCATTGCCAAATTCTCGCATCATGATACACCAACCACTTGGCGGCGCTAGAGGGCAAGCGACTGATATCGAGATACAAGCTCGTGAAATTTTGCGTATGAAAGAGATTTTAAACGGAATTTTGGCCAAAAATACAGGTCAGAAGCTAAGTAAGATCGTAAAAGATACTGAACGTGACTTCTTTATGAGTTCGGCCGAAGCCAAAGAGTACGGACTTGTTGATAAAATTTTGGAGAAAAGTTTTAAATAAGGCCCAAAGTGATAAAGATAGATAATGCACCAGACCCTAAGAAAAAAGCGGTTGAGGTAAAACATATTCTAGAAAAAGAAAGGGTAGATATCTACAGATTTTCAGAAAATGTTTTGCATGAATTAAGCGACGATAATGTTCCATCTACGCCAAACAATTACTCTATTTATTTTGAGAAAATGCTTGATGGACAGCCTGATGAATTTAGAAAAGAGATCGGTGATATTATAGTCGCAAATTCTGAAATCTCAGTGCCTACAAATGGTAATATCTCTATTGAAAAAGAGATAAAGCAAGGATTTATCCAGATAAAAAGCATGCTTCAAGCCGTGGTGCTAATCTATAAAAATTTAGGCATTATGAGAGGCCTAGTACAAAAGCGCATGGATGCACTCAAAAATAATACAAATATCCTAGCTCTTCAAAATGTTTTAAGCGCATTTAATCATGACCTAATAAAATTAAACAGCCTTATGGATAAGCATCTTGATGTCATTAAAGTAAGCTATGACGAAGTAGCTAAAATGCTTAAATCTATTGAAGAGCAGTCGATTTATGATACGACATATGACGTCTATAATAAAAAATTTATAGTAGCCACAGTACAAAGTGAAGTAGAAGCTGTTAAGAGATATGGCTATAACGCATCGTTTTTACTAGTAAGAGCAAAAGACAGATTTACAAATCGTGTAAAAAATTTAAAAGAGCGAAACAATATGTATAAAGCTATATCGCAGCTTCTTTTAAGAACTTCTAGAAGAAGCGATATAGTAGCTCATTACGGTGATGGCTGTTTTGCTATGGTTATGAAATATACTGATGAAAATGGCACTAAACAAGCTGGTAGCAGAATTTTAAATATGCTTTCATCTATACCTTGGAAGATAGATGGTGAAGAGTGCAAGCTTGATATCCAAGTGGTTTCAAGCATGATAACAAAAACAAGAAGCGCTGAAGAATTAATCTCTTACTCGTTAGATCAACTAATACTAACACAAGATGATGAGCAGCCTATATTTTTGGGTGAATAAGTAGGAGTTTGAGCTTGATCTTAGAGGTTTTATCTTATCCAAATAAAAAACTTTATGAAGTCTCAAAAGAGGTTAAAATTTTTGATGAGGAACTTCACAAACTACTTGATGATATGTATGATACGATGATTGCAAAAGAGGGCATCGGCCTTGCTGCTATTCAGATAGGTGTCGCAAAAAGAATTTTTATTATAAATCTAGCCAATGACGAGGGCGTGCAAGATAAAGAAAATTTAATCGAAATCATAAATCCAAAGTTTGAACTACGTGAAGGAGAATGCATCTATCAAGAGGGTTGCCTTAGTGTGCCCGGATATTATGAAGATGTAAAAAGAAATGAAGTTGTGGCTATCAAATATCAAGATCGCTTTGGCAAAGAGCAAAGCTTAAAGGCTGATGGGCTTTTAGCTATCGCTATCCAGCATGAAAATGATCATTTAGATGGACATCTTTTTATAGAAAAAATCGGCTTTAATAAACGCAAAAAATTTGATAAGGAATACAAAAAGCAAAAAAAAGAAAAAGCTTCATGAAGTCTTTAAGATGTGCTACTTACGGCGATGGACTAAAGATAATTGACGTTGAGTCTATCTTCTCTCGCGGGCTTCCTGGTTTTAGCATCGTTGGGCTTGCAAGCACAAGCATAAAAGAGAGCACAGAACGCGTAAAAGCAGCACTTCTAGCACTTGACTTTTCTTTTCCAGCACAAAAGATTACCATAAATTTATCCCCTTCAGATCTGCCAAAAAGTGGCTCACATTTTGACCTAGCTATCGCTCTTCTTATAGCTCTTCAAAAGGCAAAAAGCTTAGAGAAAATTTTTGTCTTTGGTGAGCTCGGGCTTGATGGAAGCGTAAAAAGCACAGCAAATTTATTCTCAATCCTTCTTTTTTTAAGCACACAAGTAAAAAACGTAAAAGTCTTAGTGCCAAAAGAGATAGCACAAAAAGCTTCAATGATCCCAAATTTAGAGGTTTATGCGGTTAGTACTCTAGAGGAAGCGATTAGGTTTTTTAATGACGCAGAATTTGCAAAAAGCATACGTTTTAACGCTATACATGAGCTATTTTCAAACGTGATAGAAATTTTTGGCAAAAGGTACGTTCCAAATTTAAACTTTGAGCTTGATTTTAAGGACGTTTTGGGTCAGGATCGCGCCAAAAGAGCCTGCATTATTGCAGCTGTTGGCATGCACAATATTTTATTTGAAGGCAGCCCAGGTAGTGGCAAGAGCATGTGTGCAAAACGCCTAGTTTATATCATGGCGCCACAAAGCTTAGAAGAGGTGCTAAAGTCTGCCGCCTACCGCTCTTTAAATCTTCAAGATAGCGAATTTACAAGTATTAGAGCTTTTCGCTCGCCCCATCACACCTCGACTAAAAGCTCGATCTTTGGAGGAGGCTCAAACGTCGCAAAGATCGGCGAAATCGCGCTTGCAAATGGCGGGGTACTATTTTTTGACGAGTTTCCTCACTTTTCAAAGCAGGTGATTGAAAGCCTAAGAGAGCCACTAGAGGACAATCAAATCCATATCGCAAGAGTGAATTCAAAAGTGACTTATGAGACTAAATTTATCTTCGTAGCCGCTCAAAATCCATGTCCTTGTGGAAATTTATTCTCTCGCAATCTAAATTGCAAGTGCAGCGAAAATGAGATAAAAAACTATAAATCAAGAATTTCAGCTCCAGTGCTCGACCGCATTGATTTAAAAGTTGCCATGGACGAGAGCTCGCCAGGCGACAAGGCGAGTTTGAGCTCACAGCAGATGAGTGATATGGTTTTAAAAGCCTTTATATTTCAAAAAAAACGCGGTCAAGATGAGCTAAACGGCAAGCTAAATGACGCACAAGTAGAAAAATTTTGTCTATTAGATAATGAAGCAAGAGAAATTTTACAAAAGGCAGCCTTGAAGTACAATCTTTCTCAAAGAGGCATAAAAAGGACACTTAGAGTGGCTAGAAGTATCGCTGACCTTGATGAGAGTGAGCAAATTTTAAAGCCCCACATCTTAGAGGCGCTTAGTTTTAGGGCATGAAGATGAAAAATTTATATTTAGATACAAGAATTTTAGACGAGCGAGCGAGCAAGAAATTTGGCCTTAGTGAAGAGCTTTTAATGGAAAACGCTGCCGCTGGCATAGCAAATTTCATCCGTAAGAAATTTAAAAAAGGCGAGAGGGTGCTTGGCATTTGCGGTGGTGGGAATAACGGTGCTGACGTGCTTTGTGCTTTAAGGATGTTAGAGGGCGAGTTTGAATGCGAATTTATCTTAGCTAGTCAGAATTTAAAGCCACTAGCCATTAAGCAGCTTGAGCGAGCTAAATCTGCTGGCGTGCGAGAGAGTAAAGACGCAGAAAATAGCTTAAATAGCGCAAAATGCGTCATAGACGGGCTTTTTGGTTCTGGTTTAAATAGAAATTTAGACGAAAATCACATAGAGCTTATCTCAAAGATAAACAAAAGCTCTGCCTACACTATCGCTTGTGATATGCCAAGTGGGCTAAGTAGTGACGGCAAGATGCTAGGTGCTTGCGTAAAAGCGGACATCACGATCACAATGGGAGCTAGAAAGCTTGGGCTCTATAGCGACGCTGCAAAAGACTTTGTTGGCAAGATAAAGGTCGCTGATCTTGGTATAAGCGCTCAAAACTATGAGTGCAAGAGCGACTATCACTTGCTTGAAAAGTGCGACCTCGTGCTTCCAAATAGAAAAAATCAGTGCGTAAATAAGGGCGACTTTGGCCACGCATTTATCATATCTGGCGAGCACATAGGAGCTAGCAAACTTTGCGCAAAAGCGGCATTTGCCTTTGGGGCTGGGCTAGTTAGCGTGATAGGCGAGCAGGGCTTAAATTTACCAACGCATATCATGCGAACAAGTAAGATAAGCGAAAAAATGAATGCCGGAGCCGTTGGTATAGGACTTGGCAAAAAAGCCATAGAAGAGCTTGATGCACAAATTTTAAAGGGTAAAAAGCTAGTGCTTGACGCTGATATTTTTTACAGCGCAAAAGTGCTTGATCTACTAAATGAAAACTATGTTTTGACGCCCCATCCAAAGGAATTTTGCTCGCTTTTAAAAATTTGCAAAATGGCCGATATAGATGTGCAAACTTTGCAAGAGAACAGATACGCCTATGCAAAGGCTTGGAGTGAGAAATTTAAGGCAGTACTTGTGCTAAAAGGCGCAAATACAATAATTGCTAAAGATGGAAAAATCTATATCATGCCTTATGGTAAAAATATACTTGCAAAAGGTGGTAGTGGTGACGTGCTAAGCGGACTTGTACTTGCTCTTTTATCTCAAGGCTACGAGCCACTGAGTGCTGCTATCTCGGCTACACTAGCTCATGCACTTAGCCTTAAAAATTTCAAAAAAAATAGCTATGCGCTTAGCCCAATAGATATTATAAAAGGAGTAAAATGCTTACGAAAAAAATAGCCGTACTTTTTAGCGGTAGTGGCTCAAATTTAGAAGCGATACTTAAAAAAGTTCATAATCAAATTTTTAATGGCATAAAAATCGAAGTTTGCCTTTGTATTTGCAATAAACCTGGTGCGTTTGGCATCGAGCGTGCTAAGAAATTTGGGCTTGATACGATGATAATAGAGAGTGCCAAATTTGCAAATAGAGAAGAATTTGACGCTGCAGTTGTAGAGCAAATTTTAAAAAGCGGCGCTGAACTAACGGTGCTTGCTGGGTTTATGAGGATATTAACTCCTGTTTTTACATCACAGATAAAAGCCATAAATTTACATCCTTCCATATTGCCACTTTTTAAAGGTGCTCATGCGATAAAAGAGAGCTTTGAGAGCGAGATGATGATAGGTGGTGTCAGCGTGCACTACGTGAGTGAGGAGCTTGACGGAGGTAAACTCATCGCACAAAGAGCGTTTGAAAGAGAAGATGATATGAGCTTAGAAGATTGGGAGAGTAAAATCCATGCGATAGAGCATGAAATTTTGCCTGATAGCATAATAAAAATTTTAACAAAGGAAGCAAATGTTTGAATGGTTTAGTTCGCCAGAAGCGTGGATATCACTACTTACGTTAACTGGCTTAGAGATAGTTTTAGGCATAGATAACATTATATTTATCGCTATTTTAGTAGGCAAACTACCTCAAGAGCAGCGTGGCAGTGGTAGGATTGTTGGCTTAGGGCTAGCTATGGTGACTAGAATTTTACTTTTACTTTCATTGTTTTGGATCATGAAGCTTACGAAGCCACTCTTTACTATCGCAGAATTTAGCATAAGCGGCCGAGATGTGGTACTTATACTGGGCGGTCTATTTTTACTTGTAAAATCAACCCTTGAAATACATTCTAGTGTTTCTGGCGAAAGCGAAGAACATAAAAATAGTAAAAAATCACATGCAAATTTCTTGGTCGTTGTAAGTGAGATAGCTGTTTTGGATATTGTTTTTTCTCTTGATAGTGTTATAACGGCTGTTGGAATGGCTGAGCATATAGAGATAATGATCATAGCTGTTATTTTAGCAGTTGGTGTAATGATGATAGCGTCAAAAGGTATTTCTAATTTTGTAGATAATAACCCAACTATAAAAATTTTAGCACTTGCATTTTTGGTGCTTGTGGGTATGACGCTCGTTGCTGAAGGATTAGGATTTCATATTCCAAAGGGATATATATATTTTGCGATGGCATTTTCATTGGCAGTGGAAAGTATAAATATTTATGCTAAAAAGAAAGTGTTAGCTAAATAATATTTTTACGATGATGAAAAAGCTAATGACATGATGGATAAAATGTTAATCAAAAAATTTTAGCCCGAAAAGATAAATCTGTTGAAATTTGAAGGTAAAATTTTGATAAGCATAAAATGCATAATAGATAGTAGATCGATGTTTGTTTTGTTGTAATATCAGTGTAAAATATTCGTGTCAAGCTACTTAAAAATCCGTGAAATAAAGGACATACTTTATAGCTAGGTAGTAAAATAGAGAAGTATAAAAAGCTTGCGTGTGTAAAAAATTAAGTATTTGGCGAAGTATTAATTAATATTTTTGATTGAATTATCTTTTATATATAATTTCTATTAATTTAAGTGTTTTTTAATTGACTTTATAAAAAAAACAAGTTAAAATACGACTTTTTAATGAGGTAGTGGCATAAACTTACAAACACGACTCAGGCGGGGTGTAGCGCAGTCTGGTTAGCGCATCTGGTTTGGGACCAGAGGGCCGAAGGTTCGAATCCTTTCACCCCGACCATGTTAAATGGTGAGTGTAGCTCAGTCGGTTAGAGCATCAGATTGTGGTCCTGAGGGTCGTGGGTTCGATTCCCATCACTCACCCCATTTTGGGCGCTCGTAGCTCAATTGGATAGAGCGACAGACTTCGGATCTGTAGGTTATGGGTTCGACTCCTATCGGGCGCGCCACTTAAAATACTTTATGCGCTCATAGCTCAGCTGGATAGAGCAACGGCCTTCTAAGCCGTAGGCCTCAGGTTCGAATCCTGATGGGCGTACCACTTTATTATTGTTGTGCGGATGTGGTGAAATTGGCAGACACGCCAGACTTAGGATCTGGTGCCCCACGGCGTGAAGGTTCAAGTCCTTTCATCCGCACCATTCTTTTTATAGTTTTAGATAATCTTATGTTGTTAAAAATTAAAGTTAGCCTTTATTATAGAAAGTATTAGGTACTTTTTCTTGTTTCTTGACATGTAATAATGTTTTTTGTATAATCTCAATTCTTTTTTAAGCAAATGTCTTGCTAGCTCAGTCGGTAGAGCATCTCACTTTTAATGAGGGGGCCGTTGGTTCGAATCCAACGCAGGACACCATTTTTGGGTTTATGACCCTTTCGTCTAGTGGCTCAGGACTCTACTTTCTCTGTGTAGAAACAGAGGTTCAAATCCTCTAAGGGTCGCCAGATATTTTTTAAATTTTAGGTCGCTTAGCTCAGTTGGTAGAGCG
>NZ_CABPUE010000008.1:87595-90129 GCF_902460545.1 Campylobacter concisus | reverse complement strand
GAATATCGTGGCAATCACCAACTGCTATTTATGCAAAACTCAAGGACTATTGATCTGCTTGATAGTGATATGAGCGTTGATGAGTTTAAAGAGGAGTGGGCTAAATATGCACTAAAAGAGCGGTTTAATATAACTTTATCTGGCGAAGATACCAAAAATGCTGTCAATATACTAAAAGAGATGAATGAAAAAGGTTTTCAGGATATAGAGAGCGTTGAAGAAGAAAAAGACGACACCAAAGAGAAAAAATTTACTCCTATACAAGCTGAAAGCAAAAATACTGAAACTTATGACATTACTAAGGATGAGAAATTTTCGTTTTTACTTAAGCTTCAAGAGCTTGAGAGAGAACGAGGTATTGATGTGCTTCGTATCATGCAAAAGCTTGAAGAAAATGGTAAAAAGGTTGTCGATAAAAAGGTTTAAATTCATCTTTATAGTCGCTACTAAGTTACCCCTATGACAAGGTCGTTCTACTTTATCCATCAAGCCATCTTATTTAAAATTTGCTTCTTATCTATCTTTTGCATAAGCTCCAAGACATCTATGCCTCTTTTTTCTTTGAAATTTAAAAGCTCTCTTGCATATAGAAATTTCTGATCCTTGTTTATATCATAGGTTTCATACTTCTTCTTAACCTGCATAGGTTTAAATTTCTTCTCACTTTGCTCTTTGGCAAAATTTGCATTGTATTCTTGCTCTTCTTTATGCAGTTTTGCTAGAAATTCTTTATGCTCTTTTGTAGTTTTTTCTACGTCTTCTCTATAAAGCTTCTTAAACTCTTCTATACTTAGATCAGCTCTAACAAACAAAGCAGCACCATCATTACTCATCATTGTGTCTTCAGAAAATGATTTCATAAAATCTTCTAGCTCAGCCTCTTGTTCTGCTGTGCCAAGACCAACCATTAGCCCAGATATTGTTGGCTTGCCATCTACTGAGTTAGAAAGCAACCAGTCCATGTAATCTTGGAGTTCGCGAACTCTAAATTCTTCCATGTTTTCTGGCTCTCTTTTTGCTGATAGAGCTCGTCTTTCTTGAATGGTGTAATTAGATAGCATATTATCAATTCGATTTATAGTATCTGCTATCCAGCCCTCTTTACTTTTGTCTATATCTATAAATTCTTTTATAGTTTCGCTCCAGGGTTTAAAAAGATTCTTTGAGTAGTCAAATTTTTCTTCGGTAGCGTTTTTGTCTTGCTTACCTTCTTTGGTTATATTTTCTGTTGCATTTTCTTTTTGGATAGTGTTATCTTGTATCGGTGTGTTGCTAGGTCCGTTTATGCTAGTTATCATTTTAACTCCCCCTTACGCCTTTATATCAACATCTCTTTTTATACCAAGCATATCTACTAGATATTTTCCAGCTGGGTTTTCGTTTAGCTCTTTTACTAAATTTAAAGGCGGCATGCTAAATTTTAAAAAGCTATCCATAAAGTCTTTGCTCTTTTTGCCATCTTTATCTATCTCACCAAAGAGTAGCTTTAGCATTTTTAGATTATGCTCCATCATCTTTTTAAATGATAGTTCGTCTTCTTCATCTGAATACTTACCAACAAACCCAGTCGTTAGATCTACATAGACAAGGTCTCTTTTATACTTAACATACTCTTGCATGTATTCAGGCATACCAGCTAGATCAGAGTCGCTTGCTTTGTTGAAATTTGCTCCAAATTTCATCTCACCCATAAGCTCAAATAGCTCAAATGCCCTACTAAATTCTTTACTATCTACGCTCTTATCAAAGCCTTGCTTCTTTCCAAAAACGGTGGTTTCACCTTCTTTGACGTCAAGGTTGCTATTTATGACGGCTGCTAAAAGCCCGCCTCTAGTTATAGAGCCATCTTTATTAGTGTATTTCTCTCCATGCGGATCGATAAAAACACCACTGCCTACACTCTCTTTGCCGCCATTGTTATTGTTAAAGATATCTGTTGTTGGCTTTAGTGGCTGCCTGCCATCTCCACCATTAAAGCTTGGGTTGAAAAAAAGCGTGCTTATCATCTGCTTATTTGACTCTTTGCCGTTAAAATCAGCCGCAGCCGAGCCAAATTCATGAATGGAGTTATGGATTTTAGTTACTTGCATACTTTGGCGGTTATAAGAAAAGCCTTGAGGGAAATTTCTTATCTCGTCTAAGCTAAAGCTATCCTTTGAATTTAATGTATCTTCGCCAACTACTTGTGAGAGGATTTTGTAGGCATTGCCAGCAGTCTTTGCTATATCTATGCTTTTAAAGGTGCGACTAAAAAACGATGTCCCCTCTGCAACATTTACTAACGACTCCAGCGTGCTTGAGTGAATTTTATAATCACTTGGGATGCCAGCTTGTTTATTAAACTCATCTGTAAAGTAGCCATCCTTATCTACCTTGTAGCCTAAAACCTCTGAGCTGGTTTGGTTGGTAGAAACTTTGGTTGATACCTTTATGTTCTGCTCTAAATTTAAGTGGTAGCTACCAAGTGTGTTTATCATCTTAGATCCTTTAAATTTAAACCATCTTATTTAAAATTTGCTTCTTATCTATCTTTT
>NZ_CABPUE010000008.1:72052-80036 GCF_902460545.1 Campylobacter concisus | reverse complement strand
TATTAAGCTTGTCTAATACATTATTTAATGCGGGCACATTGATATTTGCGATTTTGCTATCAAAGACAAAATCTGTATATTTTACTTTATCAACTGCTACTATACCTATTTTTATAACATCGTCTGATCTTCCAAGATCATTTGAGATTTCAAATTTTGAGTCATACTTAAAGTCATCTATCAAAATATTACTTACATCATTAGATGCGAAAGACACCCTTTTAAATTTAACTTTTGCTAGATAAGGTACAAGCTGACTCTCTAAAATTTTTGAAATCTTAACTGGCTCTTTATAACTTGAGTCAACATAAAATCCTTCGATATTTAGATCAACTTTGTTGTACTCACTAAAATCTTTCAAAACAATCTTGTCTGCTTCAACCTTTAAGCTGTTTATACTATCTTTTGAATCAAGCGTCATACCAATCTTTATATCTTTTGTATTAACGGCGGTTTTTTGCTTATCATTAAATTCAATATTGCTAAATTTAATATCCACATCTTTATCGCCAGTTAAGCTAACTTTTGTTTTAGTTGTTGCAATAACATTTGAACCCATAAATGTTGCGATAATGTTTTTAATCATATCGTTTTGAATAGAAATTTTTGAGTCTATTTCAAAGCCATCTATAAAAGCAAGCGCTGTATGAGAAATTTCATTTTCTACTTTAAAAACCAAATCCTCATTTACATTTTTACCAAATATATTTTCCAAAAGATCTTTTGAAACACTAAAATCAAATGATCCTTTTGAGCCAAAAAAACCTTTTTTGTAATTGTTATTAGAAATTTTAAAGCCCTTAATATTGTTTAGATCATTCACTATCCTTTGATAGTTCTTTTCCACCTCATTTGAAGCAAAATAAATCGCTCCAATGGCTACCACGATAACTACGATTAAAGCAGATATCACCTTTTTCATGCTTTTCTCCTTTTTGTAATATGTTGTAAAAAAAACCAAATTCCAAGCAACAAACAAACCATAGCAAGAGGCATAATATATCCATGCTCGCCAAGATAGTCGCTTGCACCTACAAAATAATCACCCGCTTTAAAGCTAGCAAATCCGATAATGACCGCCCAAAGTACTGACGAGATCAAATTTATAATACTAAATTTATAAAATGAATACTTCGTAAGTCCAAGCGCGATAGGAACCAAAGTTTTAACTCCGTAGATAAATTTTTTGATAAATATTATCTTATCACCGTGTTTTTTGGCCAAAATTCCTGCATAAGCAAGCTTTCTTTTATGATTTTTGATATAAGGCATAAATGAGTTTTTATTAAATCTTGCAACATAAAAAATTAGTGTGTCGCCGATTGTATTTGCCACAGCAGCGACAATTATGCTAAGAGTGATGTCCATTTTGCCTGCAAAGCTTAATATCCCAGCGGCGATTAATGCAACCATACCGCCACCAAGGCTATAAAAAAACAATACAATATAGCCGTACGTTGAAACTGAGTTTATGATATCTTGCATTAATCTCCTAAAAGTTTAGATGCAGAGGCTATTAGCTGTTCATAGGCATAGCCACTTTGCTTTAAAATTTCTTCTCTTACACTGATGACTGCTCCACCAAAGCTAGCTCCCGCAAAAAACCCATCATTTGCAGCATAAGCATAGATATCACTTGAAAATTTAAAATCGCTTACTTTACTGTAATTGCGTCCAATGTCACCAAAAGCTACTGAAAGCTTTGTATCAAGCGTGATCTTGGCATCTTTAATATCGTGGATAATGCTATCTTTAAATATAAAAAGTACAAGTGAACTATCTTCATAACCAAGCTGTATACCGATACTGCCGCCACTTATGCTAACTGGTAAAATTTCACTTGGCGAGTTAATGTTACCAACAACCATGATGCCATCTCCGCCCATGCCACCAACTACAAAACCGACCTTTTTAACACTTGGAAAGATGATCGTCGCTTTTGACTGCTCGATTAGCTCTTTTATAGGGGCGTTTCTAGCGCCTCTCATAGTTGTTATAAACGAGTTTGCCGAGTCTAGCACGAGCTCCTCGCTGGCAAAGCCAAGTGAAAAAAATAATAAAATTGAAAAAAGAAATTTCATATATTGCCGTTATTTTGCAAAATCAACAGCACGAGTCTCTCTGATGACGCTTACTTTTATCTCACCAGGATACTGCACCTTGCTCTCGATCTCTTGAGCTATCTCTTTTGCTACAAGCACTGCCTCGTCGTCATTTATGAGCTTAGCATTTGCTATGACGCGAATTTCACGGCCTGCATTTATCGCATAAGCTTGTTTGATGCCATCTTTGCTTTTTGCAATATTTTCTATCTCTTCAACACGCTTTAAGAAGCTCTCAAGCACCTCACGCCTTGCACCTGGACGAGCTGCACTTAGTGCGTCAGCTGCGCAAACAGCCGCACTTTCTATACTTGTTGCCTCTTCGTGGCCGTGGTGAGCGTAGATGGCGTTAATGACAACTGGATGCTCTTTGTAGCGTTTGCAAATTTCAGCTCCAAGATCAACGTGGCTGCCCTCATACTCGTGAGTTAGCGCTTTACCGATATCGTGAAGTATGCCAGCTCTTTTTGCAAGCTTCTCATCTCCGCCACACTCAGCTGCGATGATGCCAGCAAGGTGAGCTACTTCAAGGCTGTGAGCCAAGGCATTTTGACCGTAGCTCGCTCTAAATTTAAGCTTGCCTATTAGTTTTACTATCTCTGGATGAATTTTATTTAGACCAAGATCCATGACGATGTTTTCACCCTCTTCTTGTATGCTTTGCTCAAATTCTTCAGTCACTTTTTTGTGAAGATCTTCTATCCTCGCTGGCTGAATTCTGCCGTCCTCCACCAAGAGTTCGATCACTCTTGTAGCGATCGCACGTCTGTAAAGGTTAAAGCTGCTTAAGATGATCGCGTGTGGGGTATCATCGATGATGATATCAACGCCAAGCACCATTTCAAGGGTCTTGATGTTACGTCCTTCTTTGCCAATGATCCTACCTTTTAGCTCATCGTTTTTAATATTTACGACATTTATCAGACGCTCAGCCGCAAATTCTCCAGCAAATCTTGACGTAGCCTGCGCTAATATGTAATTAACCCTCTTTTTAGCCTCTCTTTTTGCCTCTTCTTCGTATTTTCTAACGATATGAGCAATATCCGCACGAGACTTCTCCTCGACCTTTTTAAGCACGACCTCTTTTGCTTCTTCTTCTGTTAAGCCAGCAGCGTGCTCAAGCACTCTTATTGCTTCTTCTACTTTGTTTTGATAAGTCGCTTTTAAATTTAAACCCTCTTCGTAAGTGATCTTTGCGTCTTGCTTATCTTTTTCAAAAAGCTCTTTACTCTCGTTTAAAAGCTCTTGCTCATTTAGCAAAATTTTCTCTTTTTTGGTTAGCTCATCAAATTTATTTGCATACTCTTTTTGAAGCTTTGTCGTCTTGTCGTCGTATCTTTTTTTAGCCTCAAATTCAGCCTCTTGTACTGAAATTTTAGAATTTTTAAGCGTTAGCTCAGCTTCATACTCAATAGCTTTTGCCTTTGCTTTTGCTTGTTCTAAGAATATGTTGTAGTTTGCATCATTTATCTTTTTGGCGTATAGATACCCTGCTCCAACGCCCGCCACACCGGCTCCTAAGCCTATTAAAACCTCTATCATTTATTCCTCTTTTTATATAATTTTTGTTTGGGGTTATATAAAAGTCTGCTACCACATCTTGTGCATTTGAAAGCACATCTTTGGTGTAAAAGTCTTTTATCTCAAGAAAAACTATCCGTTTTGGCTTAATGGGCAAAGAGTCAAAAAATCTATCATAAAATCCTTTTCCATGCCCTATCCTTGCCATAGCTCCATCAACCCCAATCGCTGGAACTACCGCCATATCAAGTCTAACATTATCCATTTTTTTGCCAGATGGCTGTCTGACATTAAATTTATAAGTTATAAGTGGCAGTCGCAATCTTACCATCTTTAAGCTAAGACCTACCATAAAAGGGGCAAAAATTTCACATTTATGTGATAAATTTCGCCTTATTTTAAGCACATCAACTTCGTAGTTAAGTGGCAAATAAAACAGTACTTTCTTAGAATTTGTAAAATTTATCAATTTCAAAAGCGTTTTTGTAGCTTTATAGTGCGAGCATTTGGCCTTAAATTTAGTAAGTTTCATTAAATTTGCTCTTGCATTTTTTCTAAATTCATTTTTTTCTAAATTAACGCTCATTTTATACTCTTTCTTGTATAATCCTGAAATCTTATTCAAATTCAAAAGGAAAGTTATGACATTAAAACGAGCAATTATAACATCACTTTGCATTTTTGCATTTTTTGGATGCGGCAACGAGAACAAGCAAAAAAAAGAGCAAAACACAAGCGAACAAACGCAAAGCAAAATTTTAGATAAAAATGCTAGCAAAGATGAAAATTTAAGCAAAGACTCACTCACTCCAAAAATGAGTGAAAGTGCCCAAGAAAACGAGATAAAAGAGATAAATCTAAAGCTGCTAAGTGGCACAACTATGCAGATTACAAAAAGAAGCAATGGCTTTGACGTAAAAGATGGTAAAAAAGCAACTCTTTACGTATTTTTTGCCACTTGGTGTCCTCCTTGCAAGGCTGAGATCCCACACTTAAACAACCTAAGCGAGAAATTTAAAAACGAACTAGATATCGTTGGTGTGCTACTTGAAGACAAAAGTGAAGATGAAGTAAAAGATTTTGCTCAAAAATATAAAATAAAATACGAAGTCGCAGTCGGCGAGGGAAATTTTTTATTTGAAAAAGCGATGGGCGGCATAAAAGGCTTGCCTGCGTCAGCACTTTTTAAAGCAAATGGTGACTACGTTCAAGGCTACATCGGTCTTGTACCTGAAGAGATGCTTGAAAATGACATAAATAGGGCAACAAAATAATGCTTGATTTTCTAAAAAAAGGCTTTGAGAAGACTTTTGGAGCGATAAGCTCAGCGAAGAAGTCAAAAAAGATAGACAAAGAGAGCTTAGAAGAAATTTTACTTGAGGCCGACGTAGCTTACGAGATCGTGGAAGAAATTTTATACTACTTACCGCCACAAGATGAAGTGAGCAGAGCTGATCTTAGGCGCGTTATGAGTAGCTATTTTATCTACGAAAATGAGCGTGTGATCGAGCCTGATAAGCCATTTGTCAATCTTATCCTCGGCGTAAATGGTGCTGGTAAGACGACAACCATCGCAAAGCTAGCAAATTTATATAAAAATAATGGCAAAAGCGTCATTTTGGGCGCTTGCGATACATTTAGAGCTGGGGCGATCGAGCAGCTTCGCCAATGGTCAATCAGACTAAATGTGCCAATAGTCGCCACCCAGCAAGGTCACGACCCTTCAGCTGTTGCTTACGATACGATCAGCTCGGCCCTTGCAAAAGGCATCGACCGCGTCATCCTAGACACGGCTGGCAGGCTTCAAAACCAGACAAATCTAGCAAACGAACTTGATAAGATCGTTCGTATCAGCAAAAAAGCCTACGAAAAGGCGCCTCACCGCAAGATCCTCATCCTCGATGGCACGCAGGGCAACGCTGGCGTCGCGCAGGCAAAGGCATTTAACGAGATCGTATCGCTTGATGGCGTCATCATCACAAAGCTTGACGGCACTGCAAAGGGCGGAGCGCTATTTGGCGTGGCAAGGGAGCTTGAGCTACCTATATTTTATATAGGCGTTGGCGAGAGCATGGACGATATCATCAAATTTAACCCAGACGAGTTTTTAGACGAGCTGATGGACGCCATTTTTGAGTAGGGTAAAATTTCTTAGTAAAATTTGCTTTTTCGCTGCTCTTTTGGCGATTGATTTTCTTGCATTTACTCCAAAAAGTCCTGCGATCATCGAAAATTCGTGGGACAAAGCAAACCATTTTTTAGCTTTTTTCGTCCTTTATATACTGCTCTACCTTGGCTATGAGTTTAAAATTTTAAAAAATTTAGCCCTACTTTTAGCCTTTGGCGTGCAAATAGAGCTCGTTCAGGCATTTTTACCAAACAGGAGCTTTAGCCTGCTTGACATCGTAGCTGACATGATCGGAGCGGCTTTTGGAGTGATAGTAGTTGAAATTTTAAAAAGGATATATTATGGCAAAAGCAAAGCCAGTTTTTGAGTGTCAAGCCTGCGGTAATCAACAAGCAAAGTGGCTGGGCAAATGCCCACAATGTGGGGCTTGGGATAGCTTTGTCGAGCTTAGCCAACAAGAGATAAAGATAAGTAAAGAGATAGCAAAAAGCGCTAGCACACCCAGCAAAGCCATAAGCATCGACGAAGTTGAAATTCAAAATTTCACTAGATTTAGCACCAAAGATAGCGAGCTAGACCTTGTTCTTGGTGGTGGCGTGGTCGAGGGCTCGCTTGTTTTAATAGGTGGCAGTCCGGGAATTGGCAAATCAACCCTGCTTCTAAAAATTGGCTCAAATTTAGCAAAAGACGGCAAAAAAACGCTCTATGTAAGCGGCGAAGAGAGCCAAAGCCAGATAAAAATGAGAGCTGATAGGCTAAATGCTGTGGATAAAAATTTATACCTGCTAACTGAAATTTGCCTAGAAGATATCCTGCTAGAGGTGCAAAAGAGCGATTATAAGGTGCTAGTCATTGACTCCATACAAACACTTTATAGCCAAAATATAACCTCCGCGCCAGGCTCGATCACGCAGGTTCGTGAGATCACATTTGAGCTGATGAGGCTTGCAAAGAGCCAAAATATCTGTGTTTTCATCATCGGGCACATAACCAAAGAGGGCTCAATCGCAGGGCCTAGAGTGCTTGAACATATGGTCGATGTGGTGCTTTATTTCGAGGGTGACGCGAGCAGAGAGCTGAGAATTTTGCGTGGGTTTAAAAACCGCTTTGGTTCGACGAGCGAGGTTGGTATATTTGAGATGAGCCAGCACGGACTGGTGAGCGCAAATGAGGTCTCAAGCAAATTTTTCACGCGTGGCGGGGCGATGAGTGGCAGTGCGATCACCATCATAATGGAGGGTTCAAGGGCGCTTAGCATCGAAATTCAGGCGCTCGTTTGTGAAAGCGCCTATCCAAAGCGAAGCTCGACTGGCTTTGAGAGAAACCGCCTAGATATGCTGCTAGCCCTACTTGAGCGAAAGCTTGAAATTCCACTTGGGCACTACGACGTCTTTATAAACGTTTCAGGTGGCGTTAAGATAAGCGAGACTGCGGCCGATCTAGCCGTCATCGCAGCGATAATCAGCAGCTTCAAAAACCGCCCTATCAGCAAGGATAGCGTCTTCATCGGTGAGCTAAGCCTAAACGGTGAGATAAGAGAAATTTTCAACCTCGATCAGCGCCTAAAAGAGGCAAAAACGCAGAAATTTAAAAACGCCATCATCCCAAACAAACCGCTTGATACGCAAGGTCTAAAGTGCTTTTACGCCAAAGATATCACGCAAGTGCTTGAGTGGATGTAAATTTATCTTACCAGCAACTTAATATCAATACTTTGCTGGCTAAGCCATATTTTTTATCTTTTGCATAAGTCTTAGGATATCTATGCTTTTTCTTTGAAATTTAAATTATAAAAATTCCGTTCTTTGCTTATAAAATACCTATGCCCTCTTATCCACTTTAAGCTTTGCTACTTTTTCTAAAATTTCAAACATACTCTTGCCACTATCAAATTCACTCTTTATAAATTTATAAAGCTCCTTAAATCTCTCATCGGCTTCAAACTTATAGGTTTGAGACTTTTTAGTAACTTGTATAGGAGTAAATTTTTTCTCTTTGGTGTCGTCTTTTTCTTCTTCAACGCTCTCTATATCCTGAAAACCTTTTTCATTCATCTCTTTTAGTATATTGACAGCATTTTTGGTATCTTCGCCAGATAAAGTTATATTAAACCGCTCTTTTAGTGCATATTTAGCCCACTCCTCTTTAAACTCATCAACGCTCATATCACTATCAAGCAGATCAATAGTCCTTGAGTTTTGCATAAATAGCAGTTGGTGATTGCCACGATATT
>NZ_CABPUE010000008.1:35832-65680 GCF_902460545.1 Campylobacter concisus | reverse complement strand
TATATGCGTATCCACTTCTTTTTTCTATATTTATAGAGGCTACATTGTTATTTTTATCTGTTAAAACTATCTTGCAATCACCTTTCAATAGTCTTGAATAAGGTCTTTTCGCTCCTTTATTGTTAGTAACACTTACCACTCTCATGGGCCTACCTAATTCGTCAAAATCAATAGTTTGCATTTTGCCTTTTCCGCAACTACCGACAAATTTAACTGATTTTATGCCATATTTTTTTTCAATATTTAAATCTATATTAATTTTATTGCAATAGGACTGAGGAATGCCTCTCCAGCCCGCACTTAAGAATTTGTTTGATTTTTGTGTATCGATGGCAACCTCTTCTTTGGAATTTAAATTACCGCTAAATTTATTACCACTACCCCTTTTATCATAAAAAATACTATATTTCCAAGATTTAACTCCAGGCTCATCTACTGAGCACTCTTGCAAACTAGTATCATTAATAGCTATCCCCCATCTCATTTTAAACCAAAATTTTTCATTTTCTGAATGAACAAATTTATCATCTTGCATGGCAAGGTGCTGGGCGTATCTTATATGCGTTAGCATCTGCGTGGCTGCCTCTCTGGCTCCGTTTATTTCTAGTCTTGGTATGATCATTGCTGCAAGTATGCCAGCGGCAATGATTACAAATATAAGCTCTATAACAGTAAAACCCTTGTTTTTATGCATCTACCTGCCTCTTACATCAAAATTTGCGATTACTTTTCCCATTTTTTCTATGCAAAATTTTGATTTTCCATCTAGATCGGCGTTTACTAATAAATTTTTAGACTCATCTCTTACGTCTATACCATAAAATTTAAGTCTTAATGCAAGCTTTTTATTATCAGTGTATAAATCCTTAATTTCCGCTTCTTTTAATTTATCAGCAAGCTCTTTTACAACATCAAATTTATAGACAAAATGCTTTGTTGGGTTATCTAAAAATAGGTAAAAAATTTGATTAAATACGATCATCGACCAGTTTAAGGCTAAAAAAAGCATCACTAAGGTCGTGCAAATTTTATAGCCTTTTCTAAATTTTGGCAATCTTACGCGATACGAATTAAAAAAAACTCTTACCATAAGTGGCGTTGCGATCACGCAAAACGGCAAAAACTGCTCAAGCTCCAGTCTTTGGCGCACTGAGACTATCATGCAAAAGCAAAATGAGCAAATCGCAATAAACCATAAAAGATCCTTCTTTTCCTTAACCCAAATTCTATAAATCGTATAGACAAAAAATATAAAAATAAATGGCGAGAAAACAGCGGCAAAGATACCAAAAGTATCGATAAAGTGCCCACTTGGCCTACCATTTGTATCAAAACCAAAAAAGTAAAGCGTGAGTAAAAACAAAATAGCACTTAGCCAAGCAAGAGGCGGCTTTCTTTTGTAAAGTGCAAATATAAAAAATCCTACGTAAAATATCAAAAAATCGCCATCTATAAAAAAAGAAAGACAAAAAAATGTTACAAATAAAATTTTATTTTTAATATGGAAAAAGTATATACATAGAAGCGCCAGCATAACGCAAAGCCCAGCATTATTGACAATAAGAGCCGAAGCTATCGTGCCAGGAAGTAAGATAAAAAGCAATACCGCAATAAATCTGTCAAACTCTAATTTAATGTAAAATTTGCTTACCTTATACATTAAAACGACGCTTATGACATGAAACGCGATCATCACAGATCTTAGAGCAATATCTGTTTGACCAAAAATTTGAACGCTTAATTTTAAAACATGGCTAAGAAAATTTTGTTTGTTAAAAAAAATTTCAGCTTCACTGTAACTTATGCTAAGAGAATTTGCCGTATAAAGTAAAAATATACAATCAATCAAACATATCAAAAATACGCTAAAAGCGACATGATGTCCAACAAATTCTCTAAATTTATCTAGCAAAAATTTTCCTTAAATATGTATATCCCAAAAAAACTCAATCCAATCGTGAGCCTCTTTTACCTTAAATTCTGGCAAAAGCAAAGCCTTCTCTTTATAAAAAACGGTCGCTATTTTTATATCTAAATTTGGATAACGCTTAAGCAGTTCTCTTTTTATCTCGACCATGCTCTCACCACTATCGATGATGTCATCGACGAGCAAAATTTTAGTGTATTTGCTAAGATCTGGCACGTTAAAGATATTAATCGTATCAAGCTTGTTTGTATCTTCATAATGGATAGAATTTAGGGTAAATAAATTTCTATTATTAAGCGCAACAGCTAGCGAGTGGCCAAGCGTTAGACCGCCTCTTGCCACAGCTAGTATCACCTCTGGATCAAATTCATCTTTTATCTGTTTTGCCATCTTTTTAGTATCAACAGCAAATTCATCGTAGCTATAAAATATCATTTTTCATCCTTATCAATGCACTAAAAATACGATAAAACTAATGAGCGCTAGCACGACTACGCCTAAATTTATATCGCTAAATTCTCTTTTTATGAGCTTAACTATGACGTATGACATAAAACCAAAAGCAAGGCCGTTTGTGATCGAATAAGTAAGTGGGATGAGCACGACTATAAAAAATGTCGCAACGGCGATGGCTGGATCTTTAAAATTTATACTAGCAAGCTCAGCAAACATAAGTACGCCAACCATTACAAGGATCGGATAGATGGCATTGCCAGGGATCGCTTTAAAAAGCGGCAACATAAAGAGTGTAAGTATAAATAAAAGTCCGCAAAAGACAGCTGTTAAACCAGTCCTACCGCCCTCTTCTACGCCGCTCGCACTCTCGACAAACGACGTGGTCGTGCTTACGCCTGCTAGTGAGCCAGCTGCCGTAGCAATAGCGTCAGCTTCAAGAGTTTTTTCAAGTTTTACGACGCCATCTTTTTTGTTTTCATCAAAAATTCTAGCCCTCGTGCCTACACCAGCTAGTGTGCCTATCGAGTCAAAAAGATCGGTCACAAAAAATGTGATTACAACAGGAAGCAAGGCTAGACTAAGCGCGCCTTTTATGTCAAGCTCTAAAAATATCGGAGAGATAGAAGCTGGAGTTGAGAAAATTTCTGTTGGATGAGGAGCGATACCAAGCACCCAAGCTATCACTGAAGTAGCAAGCACAGCTAGGATAAACGCACCCTTTATCTTCCACGCCCAAAAGCAAATAACTAAAAATAGTCCCAAAACGCCAAGAAGTACGTTTGGATCTTTGAAATTTCCTATACCAACCAAAACTGCGTCACTATTTACGATAAAGCCCATTTGCTGAAACGCCACAAAGCTAATAAATGTGCCTATACCAGCGCTTATCGCCCTTCTTAGATCAAGTGGGATGGATCTAATTATCCACATTCTAAAATTTGTAAAAGACAAGACGACAAATATTACGCCGCTTAGAAAAACAACGCCAAGAGCCGTTTGCCAAGGGACTTTCATGCCGATGCAAAGACCAAATGTAAAATAAGCATTAAGTCCCATACCAACGCTCATCGCAACTGGCGTGTTCGCCCAAAGACCATTTAATATAGTAGAAAATATGGTAATTAGCGCAGTTGCCGTGATTAATGCCTCATAAGGCATACCAGTTTTGCTCATAATGATCGCATTTACCGGCACGATATACATCATCGCCAAAAACGTCGTAAGTCCCGCTCCAAATTCCTGCTTCACACTCGTTTTGTTTTGTGCTAAGTCAAAAAATTTCACCCCAAGCTCCTTTTAGTAAATTTTAAGTTCGTTATATAAGCTATCACGCTCAACCGGCGTAAAACCAGATGTCTTTATGAGATCGCAAAATGTCTTTAGTGTAACGCCGTTTGCGCTATTTGCACCAGCCGCACTTTGGATACTCTCTTTTTCTATCGTGCCATCAAGATCATCAGCACCAAATTCCTGAGCTATCATCGCTAAATTTAGTGTCGAAGTAGCCCAGTAAGCTTTGATATGTGGGACATTATCAAGCACAAGACGTGAGATCGCCAGAGTCTTTAAAATTTCAGCTGATCCTAAAAATTTCACATCTTTTAAGTAGTTATTTTCTCTTTGATAGACAAGCGGGATAAATGCGTTAAATCCACCAGTTTCATCTTGCAAGTCCCTAATCCTTAGCATATGATCGATCCTGTTATCGCGGCTTTCTATGTGACCAAAAAGCATTGTTGCGTTGCTTTGTTTGCCGTGATCGTGCCACATTTTATGGATCTTTAGCCAGTTTTCGCTACTTACTTTGCCTTTGCAAATTTTAGCCCTAACCTCTTCGTCAAAAATTTCTGCCCCACCGCCTGGCATGCTATCTACGCCGTATTCAAGCATCTTTTCTATCACCTCATCGTAGCTTAAGCCGTAATGCCTTGATAAAAAGTCGATCTCAGCCGCCGTCATCGCCTTTACATGAAGCTCTGGATGAGCTGCCTTTATTTTTTTAAAAATTTCTAAGTACCACTGCCAGCCACTTTTTGCGTTGTGAGCTGATACGATGTGTATCTCCTTTACGCCGTGGCTCACGCTCTCATCAACGATCTTTAAAATTTCTTCGTGGCTCATTAAGTATGGATTTGGATTTTTTCTGTGAGCCGAAAATGCGCAAAATTTACAGATATCAGCACACATATTTGTTGGATTGATATGGCGATTTACATTAAAAAAGACCTTGTTGCCATGCAGTTTTCTACGTTTTTTATCGGCAAATTTAGCCAAGGTAAAAAGATCAAGCTCATAAAGCGAAAAAGCCTCTTGTTTGCTTAATCTCTCGCCACTTTCTAGTTTTTGTAATAGATTCATTATTTATATCGTCCTAAAGCTGAACTTAAGGCTTCATTATAAGCAAATAAAGCTTTGTTTTTGCAAAAATTATGTAACATTTGCCAAGATATTTTTAACAATGGAAACATTAAATGCTGTCTGATAAAAGTACCAAAAATAGCGATAATTATTTAAAAATCAAAGAGAAATTTCTTGATTTTAAAGCAAATTTACCAAAACATTTTCAAAAAAATCAGGGTAGAAATTTTGCAAATTTCTTAGCCAAAGAATATGATGATTTTATAAAATCTTATTTAAATGAAACTATGCGGGAATTTTTCGATGACTTTATCCCGCAAAATGATAGCTTTGCTTTTAGCGTTTTAGCCACTGGAAAGTACGCTCAGACGCTAATAAGTGCGAATAGTGAGCTAGAAATTTTACTAGTTTATAAAAATTTAAAAGGCTACAACACAAAAAATTTCTTAAAAGAATTTATAGAAATTTTAAGCAGCTCTGGCATCAACTTTGCCGTAAGAAGCGCTGAAGTAGATGAAATTTTTCCAAATTTCAAAGATGACTTGAAATTTAAGAGTGAAACCTCGCAGCTTCGATATATCTGTGGCTCAAAAAGTCTTTACCGCTTAGTAAAAAGCGAGATCGTAAAGATAAAAGAATTTGATAAAAAAGCCTTTTTAAACTACCATTTAAAGGTATTTTTGCCATTTTCTAGCATCAGCTACTTAGCCCAAGAGCCAAATCTAAAAAGTGGCTTTGGCGGGATAGATGAAATTTATCACCTAAACTGTATACTAAACTGCCTTGATAGCGACATTTCAGTTAGATCACAAGCCCTAAAAGTGATGAATGAAAAAGAGATCGCTAGCTTTAACCTAAATGTAGACTTTTTACTAAGCCTACTAACCACCTTAAATTTGACGCAAAATTCTGATACTTTTAGCGCTTCAAGCGTTGAGATCACGACAGATTTCATGCAAACAAAGTCCAAAAAGCTTCAAGATAACGAAAGCGTTATTAGCCAAAAAATGCTAAGCTCGATGAATAATGTCGCTATTTATTCGAGGTTTATCGTCGCTTCTCTTTGCAGGCCATTTTTTAAAAGTGAGCTAAATTTTGATCAGAGAAAATTTGCAAGGCTAAAAAATGGCTTTTACGAGATAAATGGCGTTATTTACGTGCCGCTTCATAAAAAGCCAGCTCTCATTGAAAATCTAATAACCGAGCTTTTAGAACTAAAAGATGTTGATTATAAATTTGATATAAGTGCGATCTTTTACATCAAGCGAGCCATCATCACAAAAAGTGGCTTAGAGCGTGCTATAAGTGAGTTTAAGAAGATATTTTTAAGAAAAAATTCCTACGCTATTTTAAAGTCATTGCTTGATGCGCAAATGATACAAATTTTAATAAAACCAATGGAACACATCAGCCAGCTAGCTCAGTACGACGGCTATCACGAATTTACGGTCGATGAGCATAGCATTTTAAGTGTAAAATTTCTTGAAAATATAAAAGATAAATTCATAAAAAATCTCTATACCGAGCTTTGCTTGGAGGGTAAAACAATGCTAAAGATCGTGACTTTAATGCACGACGTTGGCAAGGGGCTTGGCAAAGATCACGCAAATATCGGCGCAAATATCTTTAGAGCCTACGCAAACAAGCTAAATTTAAGTCAAAAAGCCGTAAATATCGGCGTCATCTTGATAAAATACCACACGCTAATGAGCAACGTCTCAAACAGAGAGGACATTTATTCCCAACGTGTTATATTTGCTTTTATCTCAAAGCTTGGCGACAAGCAAGTTTTAAAACTGCTTTACATCCTTAGCTACTGCGTGATAAATGCGACAAACGAGAAGCTCTATAACGCCTACACAGCAAAGCTTTTAAGGGAACTTTATGAAATTTCTCTTAGTGCATTTAGCGATGAAAATTTACTTGACGAAGCGACAAGGCGCGTAAAAAAAGAGCAGTCTATAAAACGAAATAGCGAGTTTTTGGCGCTTGAACCAAGCTTGCAAGAGAAAATTTTTAAAATCACATCAAATCTTGTCTTTATAAAATATAGTGCGAGTGAGATCATAAATTTAAGCAAGGTTGCAGATAGCTTAGATGCGACAGAAATTTTTATAAATAACTCTAAAAATTTAAGCATTCAGATCTATACAAAAAAGAGCCTAAATTTAAGCGCCCTGCTCTATGAATTTGCCAAATTTGACCTTGCATATATGGAGATATTTGAGCTATTTGAGAAGAAATTTTATATCAGGCTTGACTTTAACCAAAATGTAAAAAATCATGAGCTTGAAAATACTAAAATTTTAGCCCTAAAATCCCTAAATAGTGAGGTTTTAAGAGAGCCTTTGAAACCAAATATTAACAAAGATGAGATAAACTTCGAGCTAAATCACTCAAAAGATTACGCCAAACTTAGCATCAACGCAAAAGATCAGCGCGGGCTAATGGCTTATGTGATGAGTGTTTTTGACAGGCTTCATTTTCAAGTCACGAGTGCTAGAATTCAGACGGTTAAAAATAGAACGAGAAATCTCTTTTTGATCGAGAAAAACGAGCGACTTGAGAGTAAAGGCGAAGAGATATTAAATTTATTAATAAGCGAGTAAAACATGTGTGGAATCGTAGGATACATCGGAGATAAAGAGAAAAAAGAGGTCATTTTAAGCGGTCTAAAAGAGCTTGAGTATCGCGGATACGACAGCGCTGGTATGGCTGTGATGAGTGATGGCAAGATCGACTTTTTCAAAGCTGTTGGCAAGCTTGAAAATTTAGCCCTAAAGACAAAGGACTTTACATCAGAGGGCTTTGGCGTGGCGATAGGTCACACACGCTGGGCAACTCACGGCAAACCAACTGAGATCAATGCTCACCCACACCTTGGAGAGCACTCATTTGTCGTTCACAACGGCATCATCGAAAACTACAAAGAGCTTAAAGATGAGCTTGAGGCAAAGGGCGTGAAATTTGTCAGCCAAACCGACACCGAAGTGATCGTGCACCTTTTTGAAGAAATTTTAAAAGAGAAAAAAGACCCATTTAAGGCTTATGAGGCGACTATCGCAAAGCTAAGAGGTGCTTATGCGACGCTACTTATCACCAAAACTGCACCTGATAAGATATTTTTCGCAAAAGATGCTGCTCCTATGGCGATAGGCAAAAGCGACAAAAAAGAGCTATATTTTGCCTCGTCAGATGCGCCGTTAATTGGCAATGCAACAGAAGTAGCATATCTTGATGACAACAACTACGGCTACGTGAGCTTAGACGAGATAGCTGTTTTTAAACACGGCAAAAAGGCTAGCATAACATTTAACGCACTGCCAAAAGATAAGAGCTATGCCCAAAAAGAAGGTTATACATTTTTTATGGAGAAAGAAATTTACGAGCAAGGCGCAGTTGTATCTGAAACCATCATGGGCAGGATTAAAAACCACAAAGTTACCCTTGAAAATTTAGACGATGAATACCTAAAAGGCATCGATGATGTCGTGCTTTGTGCGTGCGGTACGAGCTACCACGCAGCGCTTGTTGCAAGCTATCTTTTTGAAAGGCTTGCTAAAGTTAGAACAAAAGTCGAAGTAGCAAGCGAATTTAGATATAGAAAGCCTTATCTAAACAAAAACTCGCTTTTTATCGTCATCTCACAAAGTGGCGAGACGGCTGATACTCTTGAGGCTCTTAGGATCGCAAAAGAGGCCGGACTAAAGACACTTGCGATTTGCAATGTCGATAACTCATCTATCGTTAGGCTAGCTGATAATACGCTTCTAACTCGCGCTGGCATCGAAAAAGGTGTGGCAAGCACAAAGGCCTTTGCAACACAGATCATCGTACTTTGGATGCTTGTGCTTCAAATGGCAGCAGCTAAAAATTCTATCAGCAAAAAAGAGCTTGATCACGAGATCAAAACGCTTCTTCACATTCCACAAATTTTAAATATCAATAACTCTCTTCAAGAGAAGCTTCACCGCCTAAGTAAGCATTATTTACACGGTCATGGCTTCTTCTTTATCGGCAGAGACATCTTTTATCCGCTTGCGCTTGAAGGTGCTTTAAAACTTAAAGAAATTTCATATCTTCACGCCGAGGGCTATCCATCAGGCGAGATGAAGCACGGCCCTATCGCACTTGCAGATGAGAAGCTATTTACCATAGCGCTTATGCCTCAAAATTTACTCTATGAAAAGACAAAGAGCAATGTAGAAGAGCTTGCCGCAAGAGATGCTTACATCCTAGCTATAAGTCCACTTGAGTTTGAGCTAAGCGATGACTACGTAAAAACAAGCGCGCAAGATCACTATATGAGCGAATTTTTTGAGATGATGCTAGTGCTTCAGCTACTTGCACTTGAAATTTCTGTTAGACTTGGCAACAACGTCGATATGCCAAGGAATCTTGCAAAAAGCGTAACTGTAGAATAATTTAACTAGCCAGCAAACACTGGCTAGCTAAATTTTAGTTGATATTTTGTACTAAATTTTATGAAATGCTGTTCTTGTAAGAGCGCAACCCAGCTAAAATTTATCTAGCCTTAGTTTAAAATTTTATACTTTACTATGACAATAAAAAATGGTAGCATAGATATCATTTTTGATGTAACTAAAAACTTAATGAGTTAAGTAAAAAGGATAAGAATATCGCACTGGAGTATGTTGAAATAATGTGCGATATTGAAAATTAAAAAGTGGATATTGTCGATCTTGTTGGCATCTTCTCTTTTAAGGATAAAGGAGATGTTTAACAAAAAGCCTTTTTTCTAACCCACTAAACTAAGAAATTTAAGGCTCAAAAACTCTTAAATTTTATCTTTACCTAGTATCGTTGTCAGCTGTTCTTTGATTCTATCATCAAATTCACTAACGCTTATGACACCCCTACTTTCGCACATCTTAGCATCATTAACATCACAGTAGTCACTTAGGGCGTTTTTGTATCCGCCCCTTATGCAAGCCTCTCTGTCTTCTAAAAATCCAGCACCACCAAGGATAAGCACGCCAAGATCAAAACCTATCTTAAATTTCGCACTCGCTGAGCTTTTAACCCAACTTAAAAATATCTCATCGTATCTTAATCCAAGTGCTCCAACTCCGTCTGGCACGACCAACATATCAACACCATAAAGGCTCTCGGCATAAATTTCAGGATGAAGCCTAATACCAAATTCATCGACTATTTCAGGCTTTAGTGCGTAAGTCTTGATATTAAAATCCTCAAATTTATGTAAAAAATCATAAATTTTAGCAAAGCTTAGTAGATTTAGCTTGTCAAACATCAAAATGCCAACTTTCATGCTAGCTCCTTTTAATGAAGTGCCTCATTTAGCTTGATCGCCCTTTTGCTCGCACTTGCAGTGATCTGACCTGTTTGGCTATTTTGTCTAAAATGAAGTCCATTTAGCCCACCAAGCTCAAGTGCTTTGTAAATTTCAGCTTCAAATTTAAACTCTGGATTTAGCTTAGCTAGCTTTTCGCACTCGCTTGCAGAGATATAGACCTTTGTGCCCTCAAGCACTGCTATGCCAGCATCCACTATGCAGTTATCGCCAAGAGGTACGCCTGTGACTGAGTTTGCGCCAAGCAAGCAGTGTTTGCCAATGCTTACAGGGTTGCCGTTTGTGCCACTTAGCACGCCAAGTATGCTTGCCCCTCCGCCTACGTCACTACCCTCGCCAACTACGACAGAGCTGCTGACTCTACCTTCAACCATCACGCCACCAGTTGTACCTGCGTTAAAGTTGATGTAAGCAGCACCTGGCATAACGACTGTGCCAGGATACACGGCAGCACCCATGCGAACCTTGGCTGAGTCTAAAATTCTCGTATTATCAGCTGGGATGATATGGCTTAAAAATCTTGGGAATTTATCGACGCTAACGATCGCTGGATATTCGCCAAACATCTTTAGAGAAATTTCATTTTCTCTTAACCATTCAAGCTCGATTGGCGTATTTTGGCTAGTCCATGCAACATTTGGTAACACACCAAAAGCTCCATCAAGCACGATCGTTCTAGGTGCGACTTTGCCAAGCGAGATCAAGTAAAGCTTGAGATATACGGCCTCTACGCTAAGTGGCTTTGCATCATCAAACAAAAACACAAGTTTAAA
The DNA here is from genome assembly GCF_902460545.1 of Campylobacter concisus. GTDB lineage: Bacteria > Campylobacterota > Campylobacteria > Campylobacterales > Campylobacteraceae > Campylobacter_A > Campylobacter_A concisus_AE. The sequence continues at coordinate 54,831 of NZ_CABPUE010000008.1, read as the reverse complement.
TTTATTCTCATTTAGTTCAAGATCGTCATCAAATGCTATTTTTATGGCATGCAAATTTTGTACATTTTTATGAGAGCTTATCTCTTTTTCAAAGACGCTAAAGAGCTTGCTGGCTTTTTTCACTACTTTTGGTGTAAGATCGGCTACAAATTCAGAGCCGTTAAAATCAACCTTAACATCACATTTTTGCAAAGCATAGATATAAGCGGCTGCGCTTAAAAAGCTCTCTTTGTAATTTACAACAGCAAAAGTCACTTGCAAAATTTTATCTGTATTTTTTTGTCCACGATCGACTCTTGCGATACCAAAAGCAAGCGGATCTTTATAGCCATCTTTTTTTCTAAATTCTTCAAAAAATTCCTTAAATTCATTTGCATCTTTAAACTCTTTAGACATCTATTCTCCTTTAAATTTTTTCTTAGTCTAGCCAAAAATGGCTAAAAATTTTATGATTTTAAGTCCATTAAAATTTTTAAATATTTTTATATTTTTAATAATGATTAATCTTATCATAAAGTAAATTGCAATAAGATTTTGCAAATTTAAAGAAGGAGTTTAAATGTCAAATTTAGTAACAAAACCTAGATTTGCTCTGGCTGCGTTAATCGGCCTTATCGCTGGCATTGTCTCAGCTTTTGTCAAATGGGGAGCAGAATTCCCACTTCCTCCAAGAAGTCCGATGGATATGTTTAACGCTGCTTGCGGACCAGAGAGTGCCATTAGAGCAGCCGATGCGATCGATTGCTCTAGAAATTTCTTAAATCCGCCTTATGTATTTTTAAGAGATTATTTGGGCGTAGCCGATCCAAATGCCGCCATTTACGAGTTTGCAGGGCATGCGTTTAACTACGTAATGATGACGCATATATTATTTTCGATCGTTTTTGCGGTTGCTTATTGTGTTTTGGCTGAGAAATTTCCAAAGATTACAATATGGCAAGGCTTACTAGTTGGCATTATCGTAAATATCGCTGTTCACGTGATCACATTACCTATTTTAGGGCTTACTCCACCACTTTGGACACTCCCTTGGTACGAGCATGTATCTGAATTTGTCGGCCACATGATATGGTTCTGGTCGATAGAGATCATCCGTCACGACCTAAGAGCTAGGATCACAAAAGAAAAAGATCCAAGTGATTATTGCTGCTGCAACGCATAAATGCAAATTTTTGCTGTTTTGGGCCAAAAACCTAAAACAGCAACCAAATTTATCTCACCATTTAAAAGCAAAATTTATCCGCGATTAGCACTCCTGGCTAAGCTCTAAATTTTCTAAACGAAGTGGCTTTTCACCTTCAAAAATCACCCCAATACCAAAAGGCTCACAAATATCAAGCTCGCCCTCAGCAAATCTCATCAGCCACTGCTTATCATGCGCATAAAAGGTGCATTGAGGCGAGCTAAAAGGCAAGTCACAGACTGGCACGTCAAGCAATTTAAGCTCGTCCTTGCTCAAAAAGCACCCTCGCCTAAGCTCATCTTTTAAAAAGGCAAGCCCCTCTTTTATGTACCGATCGATATCCTGAGCGATACGCTGCACAAGCAAAATCGTCTCATCATCCACGTCTGCCCTATTTGCCGAGATAAGACAAAAGAGTATCTGTCCAAAAATTTCACTTTTTAGCTCCGTCTCCGCGTACCAAATAAAGCCCTCATCCGTTGCTACTTTTTCAAGTTCGCCAAATTTTAAAGTCATTTTTTATTCTCATTTTTATGGTTTTGCTACTCTTACGAAAAAGAGCGAAATTTAAGCAGATTTGTAATGAGCTAAAATTTATCATCTAAAATAGAGGTAGCTTGTAAATTTGCCCTTTTAGCATAAAGCAAAAGTTAAATTTACAAGCAAATTTTCAGTTTTTCTCGCCATTTAGAAGCAAAATTTCTCATCAGTGCCATTTTGCTTGCGCATAGCTTTAAAGTTAGCAAGATTATCTTTATCTAAAAAGTAATCTTTCTCTTTTTTATTGCGGGCTTCTAGCTTTTCTATGCCTTTTGCAAGGGCTGCTTTTCTATCTTCGTGAGGCGAGCTAAATTCTGGCGAGAACATCGCTTCATAGGCATTTTTTTTAGTCCATTCAAGTGCTTTATCAGCGATCTCTTGTTGCTTTTTGATATCGCAAAATGCATAAGGATTGACCACGTCGCCAACAAGCTTCATAAACGCCCCTATCGCAGCCACCACGTCAGTAAATTTCTCGCCCTCCATGTCTATAACGCCTCTTAGTAAAATCGCGCGATTTTTTGCCGCATAAAACCAAAATACCGCATCATCGCGAAGTCCAAGATCGTATGCGCGAGCTGAAAGGACAAAAAGAGTTATCGGAGAGACCATTTGTGGGGCGTCTTGCACGATCTTCTCAGCCTTTTTAAAGTCCTCTTCTTTGCCACTTTTTAAAAGCTCATCTATCTTGTCATAGACCTTGACGTACTCCACCTTGCCAGCATTTGCTGAGTAGTATGGCGTGACGTAGATGTCGATACTTCTTACTTTGCCATCATTTGCAAAGCCACATACCGCTCCAAAAAGTAGCGCCGTAAGCAGTGATAAAATTTTCATTTTAGCTCCTTGGCTTAAAATTTTTATTATTTTAACTAAAAGCAGTTGAAAAGATTAGGATAAATTTAAGAAAAAGTCCGCAAATTTAAAGCGGACTTCGAAGATTAGTTTTTAAAACTATGAATTGGAGCTGGAATTTGTCCGCCACGAGCGATGAAGTCGGCACTTGAGGCTTTGTTTATCTTCATCACAGGCGCTCTTCCTAAAAGGCCGCCAAACTCGATCATATCGCCCTCACGACCTAATGGTATGATACGAACGGCCGTTGTTTTTTGATTTATAACGCCGATAGCCGCCTCATCAGCGATCATCGCAGCTATACTCTCGCTTGGCGTGTCCGCAGGTATAGCGATCATATCAAGACCAACCGAGCATATCGCGGTCATCGATTCAAGTTTTTCTAAATTTAGTGATCCCGCGCGCACCGCCGCTATCATACCCTCATCCTCAGAAACTGGGATAAATGCACCGCTTAAGCCGCCCACTTGATTGCACGCCATGACGCCACCTTTTTTTACTGCGTCATTTAACAAAGCAAGCGCCGCAGTCGTGCCGTGCGTACCAACAGCCTCAAGTCCCATCTCCTCAAGCACACGAGCCACCGAGTCGCCCACAGCTGGTGTTGGAGCAAGAGAGAGATCAACGATACCAAATTTAACCCCAAGTCGCTCGCTCGCCATTTGGCCAACTAGCTGGCCGATACGCGTGATCTTAAACGCCGTTTTTTTAACGGTCTCAGCCACCACGTCAAAGCTCTCGCCACGCACCTTTTCAAGGGCTCTTTTTACTACTCCTGGACCAGAAACGCCCACATTTATCACCACATCGGCCTCGCCCACGCCATGAAATGCACCGGCCATGAAAGGATTGTCTTCGACTGCGTTTGCAAAGACGACAAGCTTAGCACAACCCATCCGAGATGCTGCCGCCGTCTCTTTTATAATGCGTCCCATATCACGTACCGCGCTCATATTTATGCCAGTTTTCGTTGAGCCGACATTGACACTTGCACATACTTTTGAAGTCTGGGAAAGTGCTTGCGGGATAGAATTTATCAAAATTTCATCGCCCTTTTGATATCCCTTTTGAACTAAAGCTGAAAAACCACCTATAAAATCAATACCAACCTCAATAGCCGCTCTATCAAGCGTCTTTGCGATCATCACGTAGTCTTTTGCGTCCGTTGCGGCGCCGATTATCGAGATAGGCGTCACGCTCACTCTTTTATTGACAATTGGTATGCCTAGCTCAGCAGAAATTTCATTGCCCACTTTGACTAGGTCTTTGGCTTTAGTGGTGATTTTTGCGTAAATTTTGTCGCAAACCTTGTTTATATCAGGATCGATACAGTCAAGCAAACTAATGCCCATCGTGATCGTTCTGATGTCAAAATTTTGCTCTTCGATCATCGAGATTGTTTCGTTTACATTTTTGATGTCCATTGTTTTTCCTTAGATTGTATGCATCGCATCAAAGATAGCAGAACTTTGGATATTTATCTTTACTTTTAGGCTCTCTCCAAGTTTATTAAGCTCTTCTCTTAGGACCGTAAAATCCTTATTTTCATCGCTTGAAACCACCGCCATCATCGTGAAAAACTCATCTAAAATAGTCTGTGAGATATCATCTATGTTTAGCCCTAGCTCGCTAAGCTTTGCTGAGACGCCAGCAACGATGCCGACTCTATCTTTTCCGACTACGGTTACGATCGCTTTCATGTTTTCTCCTATTAAATTTAAATGATTGCATTTTGGCTACAAAATTTAAACCCTGCATCAAGCAAAGCCAAATTTTGGTAGCCAAATTCAAACTGGCAAATTTTAAAATTTGCTCTAAATTTTATCTTTTGTAAATTTTACTTCGAGCAAGCACTCTTGCCGTCATTTACGGGCTGGATCGCTGAGTTATCGGCCCCACCATCACTATTTATATTCTCTATCACTTCCCAAAGTCTAGCAGCCGCACTCTCGTATCGTTTTGCAGTGACTGAGTTTGGCTCGTAAAAGCTAACTGGCTTGCCATTATCGCCACCCACGCGAACAGCTGGCTCGATAGGGATTTCAGCCAAAATTTGCGTGTTGTAAGCTTTTGCTACCTCTTCAGTTGTGCCTTTGCCAAAGATGTCATACTCTTTGCCGTTATCTGGGCAGATAAAACCGCTCATATTTTCAATCACACCTGCGATTGGGATGTGGAGCTTCTCAAACATATCAAGCGCACGTTTGCTATCGTCAAGTGCTACTACTTGAGGCGTTGTGACGCAGACACCTGCAGTTACTGGCACGCTTTGAGCTAGAGTTAGCTGTGCGTCACCCGTTCCTGGAGGCATGTCAAGAAACAATACATCAAGCTCGCTCCAAAGCACGTCTTTTAGCAGCTGCTCGATCGCTTTCATTATCATTGAGCCACGCCAGATGAGGCTCATGCCCTCTTCCATCAAAACGCCCATACTCATCATCTCAACTCCGTGGCTAAGTATCGGTTTTAGCTTGTTACCAACGACTTGTGGCTGAGTATTTACTTCGCCAAGCATTCTTGGGATATTTGGTCCGTAGATGTCAGCGTCTAAAATTCCCACTTTTTTGCCTAGTTTTGCCATTGAGATGGCTAAATTTAGAGTCGTGGTTGATTTACCAACGCCACCTTTTCCTGAGCTTACCATTACGAAATTTTTAACTTGAGGCGCGATGTTTTTGCCACTTTGAGTGTTACTTTTCTCCTCAGGTATCTTTGGCTGGATCAAATTTAGCACATACTCGTTTGAGCCCATGACACGTTTGATGTCTGTTTTTAGCTCGTTTGCCACCTCTGGGCTTGAGCTAACTATCTCGACATCTATCAAAATTTTATCGCCGATTTCTACATTTTTTACAAAGCCAAAGCTAACTATATCTTTTTCAAAACCAGGATATATAACACCTTTTAGCCTATTTAAGACCTCTTCTTTATTTAACATTTTTCTCCTTTTTCTAGATCTTTTGAAATTTTATATGCACAAAATTTTGGTCCGCACATCGAACAAAAATGAGCGCTCTTAAACGCGTCTTCTGGCAAGCTTTCATCGTGAAGTTCTCTAGCCTTTTTTGGATCAAAGCTAAGCTCAAACTGCTTGTTCCAGTCAAACGCATATCTCGCATCACTCATCTCGTGATCCTTTTCTATCGCTCCCGCCTTGCCAAGTGCGACGTCTGCGGCATGAGCTGCTATCTTGTGAGCTACGATGCCCTCTCTTACGTCATTTTCATTTGGCAAGCCAAGGTGCTCTTTTTGTGTCACGTAGCAAAGCATGCTAGCGCCGTGATATGCCGCCATCGTGCCACCTATCGCTGACGTGATATGATCGTATCCTGCACCTATGTCTGAGACAAGCGGCCCAAGCACGTAAAATGGGGCGTCATGGCAGAGCTCTTGTTCGATTTTCATATTATACTCAATTTGATTTAATGGCACATGGCCAGGACCCTCTATCATCACTTGCACATCTTTTTCCCACGCACGAAGTGTAAGCTCTCCAAGCACCTTTAGCTCGCTAAGCTGCGCCTCATCTGTCGCATCAAAAAGGCATCCTGGACGAAGGCCGTCACCAAGCGAGAGCGAGACATCATATCTTGCGCAAATTTCTAAAATTTGATCAAAAATTTCATAAAAAGGATTTTGCCTATTCAGCTTTGACATATAGCTGGCGCTTAGGCTACCTCCACGGCTTACTATGCCCATTTTGCGCTTTTTGACAAGCGGCAAAAACTCACGCAAAAATCCAGCATGTATCGTAAAGTAACTAACTCCTTGCTTTGCTTGTTTTTCAAGTATCTCTAAAATGAGCTCATTTGTGATATTTGTAACCTCTTTTGCCTCTTTTAAAATTTCATACATAGGCACTGTGCCAACTGGCACGCTTGAATGCTCGATGATCGCACTTCTAATAGCGTCTAAATCGCCGTCCGTACTTAGATCCATAACCGTATCAGCGCCAAATTCGAGGCAAATTTCAAGTTTTCTAAGCTCAGCGCAAATGTCACTACTTAGGCTTGAATTGCCGATATTTGCATTGACCTTTGTCTTTAGCTTTCTGCCTATGCCCATTGGCTTTAAATTTTTATGATTTATATTTGCTGGGATGATGATGCTACCTTTTGCCACCTCATCCATCACTAAATTTTCACTAAGCCCTTCGATCCTTGCCACATAGCTCATCTCTTGCGTTATCTCGCCGTGCCTAGCATAATACATCTGCGTCTTATCTCTCATATAAGGCCTTTTTTGATTTTTAAAAACCTCATTTTAGTCCTTTTTTGATTTAAACTAACTAAATAAGCTTTTAAAAATTTACTTTTTAAAAAGAAATTTTGAAGTTTTGAGATGTATAATTCTGTAACAATTTTCAAAGGAGTTATCTTGCTTGATATATCACTTATAATGCTTGGAGCAGGAAATTCTAGCCGTTTTGAGCTACCAGTAAAGAAGCAATGGCTTCGAATAGGAAGTGATCCTCTTTGGTTATTTGCCACTAAAAATTTGAGTAACTTTTACACATTTAAAGATATTGTCGTCGTTAGTAAAGAGTGCAAATATATGTCAAAATTTGCTCCAAATTATAAATTTGTTGATGGCGGCGAAACTAGACAAGATAGCCTAAAAAACGCACTTGAGCTAGTAAATAGCGAATTTGTCTTAGTTAGCGACATCGCTCGCCCTTGCATATCAAGCGAGCTTTTTCACAAGATTATAGAGGCAGCAAGTCAGGCTGATTGTGTGGTTCCAGCACTAAAGATCGCAGACACCGCTTATCTTGGCGAAAATGTGGTTGATAGAGATAAGGTAAAACTTATCCAAACACCACAACTTTCTCGCACAGCACTTCTTAAAAAAGCTCTCAGTAGCGGTGAAATTTACACAGATGATAGCTCGGCCATGAGAGCCATTGGCGCAAGCGTATGGCAAATTTTAGGTGATGAGATGGCAAGAAAGATCACTTACAAAGAGGATCTTACCAAAATTTCTGCTTTAAAAGAGCCCGAAAATGAAGTCTTTGTGGGAAACGGCTTTGATGTGCATGAGTTTGAAAAGGGTCGTCCTTTGATTCTTTGTGGCGAGAAGATCGACTATGAGTTTGGGCTAAAAGCTCACAGTGACGGCGACGTGGCGCTTCATGCGCTAACTGACGCTATCTTGGGAGCTGCTGGGCTTGGCGATATAGGCGAGCTTTTTCCTGATACGGACGCTAAATTTAAAGATATTAGCTCCATTTACTTACTTGAGGAAGTTTACAAAAGGGTGCAAAGCGTGGGCTTTATGCTAACAAACGCTGATATCACGATAATGGCGCAAAAACCAAAAATTTCAAAACTAAAGTCAAAAATGGAGGCAAATATCGCAAAAGCTCTAAATTTAAGCCAGAGCCGTATAAATGTAAAGGCAACGACTACTGAAGGGCTTGGCTTTGTTGGCAGATGCGAAGGGATCGCCGTAATGGCAAGTGCTAGCCTTAAATTTTACAACTGGAAGCAAATATGAAAATTTTAATAGTAGAAAATGAAATTTACTTAGCTGGTTCGATGGCCAGTAAGCTAGCTGATTTTGGCTACGACTGCGAGATCGCTAAAAGCGTAAAAGAGGCATTGAAATTTGAAAATTTTGATGTAATGTTACTTTCTACCACACTTCCGGGCCAGGATTTTTACCCTGTTATCGAAAAATTTAAAAGCTCTATCATCATCTTACTAATCGCTTATATCAATAGTGACACCGTGCTAAAACCGATCCAAGCAGGTGCGGTTGATTACATCCAAAAGCCATTTATGATAGAAGAGCTAGTTAGAAAGATAAAGCATTTTGAGGAATTTAGAAATTTCAAAAATGAGATCAAAAACTATGAAAGTTACGTAAATTACGCTTTAAAAGAGTATGAAATTTCTAGCTTTGAGGCAAAAAAGATAAAATTTCCACTGCTTTTAAAATCAAGCAAAAGCGGATACAGCGATAAATTTATATTTAGCTACGTAAGAGCTTGCAAATTACCATTTTTATTTTTAGGCAAAGCCTGTTTCTCTGAGCTTGAAAAGGCACTAGCCAAAAATGGTGATGAGCTAATCTATATGACAAATTTAGAGGAGCTAAAACAAGAAGAAAAAGAGAAAATTTTAGAAATTTGCAAAAAGAAAAAGGTCGCGATATCAACTAGCGATTTTGCACAAAAAGCACCATTTGACGAGCTTGAGCTTTCAGGACGCGATAAAAATTTCAATATCGATGAGATCGTTACGATAGATGAATATATAAAGTACATAATCGTTAATTATCAAGATAAATTCCCTGATACAGAACTTAGCAAGAAGCTTGGAATTTCTAGAAAATCACTTTGGGAAAAGAGAAAGAAATATGACGTCAGCAAGAAAAAATAGTGAAATTTCTATAAATACCGAAGTTTTTGGTGCTTTGGAGCTAATAAAAAATAAAATTCTCTCAGATTATGACTCGCTGATGGATGATGAACAGATAAAAGAGGTGAGTAAGAAAGGCTATTTTAATGGTGAGCCGATGCCGTATTCTTTTGGATTTGCTCCATTTGGCGAGCTAAATCAAAATATTGCCAGCAAGCTTACTCCTGGACAAAAGGTAAATCTAAGTCTTGATGGTAAGATTGTTGGGCACATCAATGTTGCCAAGGTCTTTAAATTTGACGAGAACATGAGAGCTAAAAATATATTTTTAGCAAACGAAGCTAGCAATGATAAAGAGCTAAATTTAGGCAAATACGGTATTAGTGGCAAATTTGAGCTTTATGATGAAAGTATGCAAATAAGCAAAAATGCACTAAATGATCTAATAAAAGAAGATGGCGCTAAAAAGATAACGGCGGTCTTTTTAACGGCTGATCCATTTAATAGAGCTCACGAGCGTCTTGTTAGAATGACTATTGACAAGGCTGATTTAGTAATCATTTTTTTAATACGAACACGTGAAGAAAAGCACGTTGATTACGAGATTAGAAAGCAAGTGTTAGACTATTTTATACAAAATTATTTGCCAACAAAAAAGGTCTTTGTCTTTGCTCTAAAAAACACGACTCTTTTTAGCTCACATGCAAACCCAACACTTGAGTGTATCGCTGCTTCAAGATTTGGAGCAAATAAGCTAGTCATCGGACAAAATCACTCAGGAATTGGAATGTTTTTTGATCACAATGAAGCTCATACGATTCTTGATATTTATAAAAACGACCTAAATTTAGAGGTAATCGTACTACCAGAGCTAGTTTATTGCAACAAATGCAAGACGCTAGTTAGCACCAAAAGTTGCCCACACGGACAACATCATCAGATCAAATATCATCCAGATGTTATCAAGGAGCTGCTATTTAACGGCATTATGCCACCAGCCATTCTTGTGAGGCCAGAAATTTCTGCACTAGTTTTAAGCAAACTCTTTACAAATCGCTTCAAAGACGTGCAAAAGCTTTGTGATGATCTTTTTGTAAATTCAGGACTGCTTGAAAACAAAACTGACCGTGACTTTTACGAAGAGCTTATGAAGCTTTATCAAACATCATCGATGACTTAAGGAATTTTATGCAAAAACTATTTTTAACTTTTTTTGGATTTGGACTTTTACCAAAAGCACCTGGCACTTGGGGTTCTATCGCTGGTGCTGTAGTAGCTTATTTTGTGCTTTATTTTTTATCATCAACCACGCTTTTTCTAGCTAGTATTTTGCTATTTTTGGTAAGCATTAGCGTTATAGATGATTTTGAAAAAAAGGTAAATTCTCATGACGAAAGTTTTATCGTTATAGACGAAGTTGCTGGAGTTTGGCTTGCTATTGCCATTAGTGGAGCCACGATCTCTCAACTCATACTCTCACTTGTGCTTTTTAGAGTGCTTGATATCAAAAAGCCTTCAATAATAGGCAGGATCGACCGCAATGTAAAAGGTGGCCTTGGCGTAATGGGCGATGATATGGTGGCTGGTTTTTTTGCTGGAATAATTAGCGCAATAATATACGGGGCTGCTATAAAATTTGGCATAACTTTGCCGTAAAAATATAGATTTTTGGCAAAGTTATATTGGCTTAAATATCTTTTATATAAATTTTAAGCAAGTCCTAGCTCATTTAAAACAGAACTTAGATTAACCGAGCTACTACTCTTACTATTAAGATTTTTTTGCTTCTCTAGCAGAGCTTGATTAGCAAGTGCTACATTTAGCTCTTTGCGGTAATCACTTAAAATTTTATCCATTATTTTAAGCAGCTCATTTTTTTGATCCTGTGTTTTTGCGGGATCATCTATGCCTAGAAGTTCTGTTAGCTCCTTTTTCTTTTGAGCTATTTTCTCTTCTATCTTGTTAGAATTTAGCTCGCTTATAAAACCAACTGCGCCGATTTCAGTAAGCCTTTTTTTAAACTGTTCAATCTTATCTGAAATTTTTGCATCGCTTGCGATCTTATCCATAGCAAGGCTTAAAATTTCATCAAAACTATTTTTTTTATCTTTAGTTTTGCCTGCACCTGATTGCAATAGATAATCGATTATGTCGTTATTTTGTACCTTCATATATCTCCTTTTACTGTATTGAGATATATTTTATAAGCAAGATTTATTCCTAAAAGCTAATCTCTTTAGCTGTTTTTGCTTTTTGTAAGATAAAACTAGCAAACTCATCACTAAAATTTGGGCACCAAACAACCTTGTAGAAGCTAAAATTTAGCTCTTTTGCGATCTTTGCATACTCAATAACTAGCTCAAAAATGGTCTCAGAGTTATCTATACAAAAAGAGAGTGGATAGATAAGGGCCTTTTTACTCTTGCACTTTGCCAAAATTTCATTTAGTGAAGGCTCTAGCCATTTTACAGGCCCAAGACGCGATTGGTAGGCTAAATTTATCTCTTTGAAGTTTAATCCGCTATCTTTTATCATTTTACTTAAAATTTGCACATGCTCATTTATATGCTTTTCGTAGACATCGCCTTTATCGATAATTTTTTGAGGCAACGAATGAGCCGAAAAGATAAGCTCCACATCGCTTATATCTATATTATTTATGGCTTCATTTATGTGTGAGATTATGATTTTATTGTAAATTTCATCATCGTAAAATGGCCCACAAAGCAAAATTTTAGCCTTTATCTCTAGCTCATCTTTTGCTTTTTTAAAATCATCTAAACTCGAAGTTATCGTAGTTTGTGAATGATGAGGATAAAGTGGCAAAAGCACTATCTCATCAAAATTTTCGTATTTTTTAAGCACATCTTTTGCAAATGGTGAAGTATAGTTCATCGCAAAATCAACTGCATCAAACTCATTTTGTAAGCTTGAAATTTTATCGCAAAGCTTAGCCGTAAGCTCGCAAATAGGTGATCTGCCACCTATTTGTTCGTAGTTATGCTTAGCCGTTTTTAGTCTACCTTTTGTGATCATAAAAGCTACAAATTTTCTTAAAAATTTATTCTTTATACCCAAAATATAAGGGTCATTAAACATATTTTTTAGAAAAATTTCTACATCAGCAAGACTATTTGCTCCACCCATATTTAAAAGCAAAAGTGCCTTTTTCATCAAAACAACTCCTTAATTTTTATCGCATCATCAATGTTTGAAAGTTCGATGTTTTCGCCGCTTTGACAAAGGTCATAAAAGGCATCATATTGGGCTTTTATTTCATTGTTTAAAGGATCGGTTTTTAAATTCATCTGACCATTTTCATTTACCCTGTGAAGTTTGTAATCAATAAGATCGCCAAAATAAACACCTTCTTTAGCATTTACTTCTATTTTGAAACGTTCTAATGAACCACAAAACGAATCGGTAATATTTACTAAAATTTGATTTTTCATTTTAATGTTAATTCCAACATTATCGCATATTTTGGTATTTGTTTTATTTGCTTGAGTATAAAAAAAGCTGCAAATTTCACTATCTACTAAATTTTTCGCAAGGTCTATATCGCAAAGTGAAAGCTCATTTATAATATTTCCCTCACAAAGTGGCTTAAAATGCGCAATTGAAATGCTATAAATTTCTTCTTCTTTTAAAAGTGCCTTTTTTAATGAAACAATGGTTGGGTTAAAGCGCTCATCAACGCCAGTGCAAACTCTTACTTTATTTACCACTGAAGCATATTTTATCTCTTTTAGCTCGCTTACACTTTTAAATATCGGCCTTGAAATCAAGATATTTTGACAATATTTTGCACACTGACAAAAGGCCTCTACAATCTCATGTTGAGGCAAACAAAGTACGACAGCTTGCGGTTGGGCTACTTCTATAAATTTTTTAAACTCATCAAAAAACGGAGCTCTGCAAGCATCATCTCTATTTTCTTTATCAAAAACTCCACAAACTTCAAATTTGTCAGAACGCCTCAGCTCCATATAGTGCCGCTTGCCAACCAGATTGTATCCAACAATGCCAATTCTGAGTTTCACTAAAGACCTTTTAGTTATAAATTTTTAGGCTATTTTAATTGCAAATCGCTTTTAAACAAATAAATTTATAAAATATATTAAGCAAAAATTAATTTTGTGTTTTTTTATAAATTTACAAACGATTTTTAGCTAAAATCGAGCAAAATTTAAAACTAACGAGGATAAAAATGCAAAATTTAGATATAAGAAAGGCATATCTTGATTTTTTTAAATCAAAAGGTCACGAAGTAGTAGCTTCAGCACCACTCGTGCCAAACGATGCAACACTGCTTTTTACAAATGCCGGTATGGTGCCGTTTAAGAGCATTTTCACAGGCGAAGTGCCACGCCCAACACCACCTATCCGCACTAGCTGTCAGACCTGCATAAGAGCTGGAGGTAAGCACAACGACCTTGATAATGTCGGCTACACAGCGCGCCACCACACATTTTTTGAGATGTTAGGAAATTTTAGCTTTGGCGAATACTTCAAAAAAGAGGCGATCGCTTACGCTTGGGAATTTGTCACAGAGGTGTTAAAACTACCAAAAGATAAGCTTTATGTAACCGTTCATGAAAGCGACGATGAAGCGTTTGAAATTTGGAGCACTCACATCGCAAAAGAGAGAATTTACCGCTTTGGCGATCACGATAACTTCTGGCAGATGGGCGATACTGGACCATGTGGCCCTTGCAGTGAAATTTTTTACGATCAAGGCGCTGAACACTTTAATACGCCTGAGGACTACATGGGCGGCGATGGCGATAGATTTTTAGAGATCTGGAACCTTGTTTTCATGCAGTATGAAAGAAGCGCGGATGGCAAACTAAGCCCGCTACCAAAGCCAAGCATTGATACTGGCATGGGACTTGAGCGCGTTACTGCTATCTTGCAGGGTAAATTTAGCAACTACGACAGCACACTTTTTATGCCACTAATTAGCGAAGTAGCAAAGCTTTGTGGCAAGCCATACGTCTATGAAAGTGGCGCTAGCTACCGCGTCATAAGCGATCACATCCGCTCTGTCACATTTTTGCTAGCTCAAGGCACGACATTTGACAAAGAAGGCCGTGGCTACGTGCTTCGCCGTATCTTACGCCGTGCGATCCGCCATGGATACTTGCTAGGCATAAAAGAGCCATTTATGTATAAGCTTGTCGATAAAGTTTGCGAGCTTATGGGCGAGCACTACACTTATTTAAATGAGAAAAAAGCGGCTGTAAAAGAGCAGATAAAACTTGAAGAAGAAAGATTTTTAGCGACTATCGCGAGTGGTTTAGAGCTATTTGAGAGCGAGCTTAAAAATACAAAAGAAATTTTTAGCGGAGAGGCTGCGTTTAAGCTTTATGACACATTTGGCTTTCCGCTTGATCTAACAGCTGATATGCTTAGAGAAAAAGGCTTAAAAGTCGATGAGGCAAGGTTTGATGAGCTTATGAGCGAGCAAAAAGCACGTGCAAAAGCTGCTTGGAAAGGCAGTGGCGACAAGAGTGCGAAGGGCGATTTTAAAGAGCTACTTGAGAAATTTGGCGAGAATAAATTTATAGGTTACGAAGAGCTTAAAAGTAAAAGTAAAATTCTAGCCCTACTTGATGAGGAATTTAAAAATGTAGATAGCCTGGACGCTGGCAAAGAGGGTTGGGTGATGTTTGATGTCACTCCATTTTACGCTCAAAGTGGTGGTCAGTGCGGCGATAGCGGTAAGATAGTAGGCAAAGCAAATGTGCTTGATACGCAAAAATTTCATGGACTAAATTTATCTTTAGTAAAAACTAATACAGCGCTAAAAGTTAGCGATGAAGTAGAGCTTGAAGTTGGCAGCGATAGAGCCCAGATCGCACGTCACCACAGCGCCACACACTTGCTTCATGCAGCTCTTAGAAACGTACTTGGCACGCATATCGCTCAAGCTGGCTCAAACGTCGAGGCAGATAGGCTAAGGTTTGACTTCTCTCATCCAAAAGCACTTACTAGCGAAGAAATTTCAAAGGTCGAAAATTTGGTAAATGAGTGGATACTAAATAGCGCTAACTCAAAAACAGAACTTATGAAGCTTGAAGATGCTAAAAATAGCGGAGCTATCGCACTATTTAATGAAAAATATGCTGATGATGTAAGAGTCGTTAGCTTTGGCGACGTCAGCAAAGAGCTTTGCGGCGGCACACATGTAAAAAATATAGACGAGATCGGATCGTTTTTCATCATAAAAGAAAGTGGTGTAAGTGCTGGCGTTAGGCGTATAGAGGCTGTTTGCTCAAGGGCTGCGCTAAATTTAGCAAAGTCATTTAGAGCTGAACTTGACGAGCTAAAAGATGAGTTAAAGAGCACTGAGCCACTAAATGCGATCAAAAAGCTAAAAAATGAACTAAGAGTTTTAAAAGACAAACTAAAAAATGCTAAAAATTCTCATGAGCTAGTCTATTTAGATATAAATAAAACCAAGCTTTGCGTCACAAGCGTAGATGGTGGAGATATAAAAACCTTGATAGACGAGTTTAAAAACGAGTATGAAAGTGCTGCTATTTTGCTAGTCCAAGCTGATGAGAGTGGCAAAATTTCTCTTGCAGCTGGAGTCAAAAATGCTCCTATAAAAGCTGGTGCTTGGGTAAAATTTGCAGCGCAAATCCTAGGTGGCAATGGCGGTGGCAAAGATGACTTTGCAACAGCCGGAGGCAAAGATGCATCAATGATAGAAGATGCGATAAAAGACTCACTTGAGTACGCAAGGCAAGCCTTAGAAAAATGAGTCATTACGATATAGCTTTTATAAAATTTGACCAAGTAGTACTATTTTTGCATGTATGCTTTGTAGCTCTTTTTGTGGGGCTACAAGCCGGTCTTGTGCTTGTTGGAAGTTACTTTATAAAAAATAAATTTGAAGACAAGGAACGCTATCACATCTTATTTCACATTATAAGACGCTTTGGCATTGCGATTTTCATACTAATCCTTTGCGTGATAGCGACAAGTATAGTTATAATTTTTGGATTTTATGATGCAAATTTGACAAATCCTATGGCAAGTGCAATGGTGGCAACAAAATGCGCAATAGAACTATTTTTGCTATTAAATTTAAGCTATATATTTTATAGATACAAAAAGGCCTTAAAAGCACTAAGATCGCATGAAATGATCGAGCTAAATGAGAGTTTGATCGTTATAATTTATTACTTCACACCGCTAAATTTATTAGCTTCCCTAGCAGCTATTTATCTTGGTATAAGCTATAAGGTATTTTTATGATAACACTTGCTTCAAGCTCACCAACAAGGGCAAATTTATTAAAAGAAGCTGGTATAAATTTCACTCAAATTTTTTTCCAGTTTGATGAGGGCAAGATAGAAAAGAACGTAAAGCCTGAAATTTATGTCCAAAATGTCGTAAAAGCCAAAAAAGAACAATTTTTAAAAGAAAATATAGGTCTTAAAAATTTGCTCTTTGCAGATAGCTGTGTGGCGTGTGGAGATAAAATTTTAGGTAAAGCAAAGGACGAAAAAGAAGCGATTGCCATGCTAAATTTACAAAGTGGCAACGAATGCAGCGTCTATACAGCGATGATATTTTTAGGTGAATTTGAGCTTATAAACGTAAGTAAGACTACGTATAAATTTAAAAAATTTAACGAGCATGACCTTAATGAATACATAAAAAATAATGAGTGGCAAGGCAAGGCTGGAGCCATGACGATAGAAAATTTTAATAAAAAATATATCATCTCCCAACACGGCGAAACAAGCACGGCAATGGGGCTAAATTTAAAAATATTAAAGGCATTTTTATGAAATATATCTTGGCATTTATCTTTGTAGTTGCCGTCGCACTTGGTGGAGCGTTTTTATACTTTTATTCGCAGGTGAGATTTGACGCTTATACCATCATCGACTACAAGCCAAAGCTTGCGACACAAATTTTTGATAGAAACAACGAGCTCATCGCAAATATCTTTGAAGAAAATAGAATTTACGTAAAATATAACGACATCCCGCCGCGTGTCATAGAAGCACTCGTGGCTATCGAGGATACGAGCTACTTTGAGCACGGCGGCATAAACGTAGAAGCCATGGCAAGAGCTGCCATAAAAGATATTAAAGCTAGAAAGCTGGTCGAGGGTGCTTCAACACTAACACAACAGCTCATTAAAAATTTAGCTCTAAGCCGTGAGAAGAAATTTACAAGAAAGATAAAAGAGATCGTGCTTGCCATGAAGCTTGAAAGCGAGCTTAGCAAAGAAGATATCATCGAAAGATACCTAAATCACGTCTATTTTGGACATGGCTACTACGGCATAAAAACAGCAGCTGAGGGATATTTTAGAAAAGAGCTAAATGAGCTAAGCATAAAAGAGGTTGCCATGCTAGTTGGCTTGCCAAAGGCTCCAAGCACCTATGATCCTACAAAGCACCTTGACTTGTCGCTTAGCCGTGCAAATAGAGTGCTTGAGAGAATGTATAGCATCGGCTGGATAAATGAGGACGAGTACCGCAAGGGCGTGCTTGAAGAGCCAGCAGTCTTTGACGATACACTCACAAGAAATAAAGCCCCTTATGTAGTCGATGAGATAATAAAAGAGGCCTCTAAGAAATTTGACGATATAAAAACTGGTGGCTATAAGATACAAAGCACAGTTGATCTAAATGTTCAAAAGATCGCTCAAGAAGCTCTAGTCTATGGCTACAATGAAATTTTAAAGCGCGATAAAAAAGCAAATGCAGAAATCCTAAATGGAGCTATAGTAGTCACTCATCCACAAAGTGGTCAAATTTTGGCACTAATTGGCGGTATTGACTACGCAAAAAGTAGCTATAACCGTGCCACTCAAAGCAAGCGCCAGCCAGGATCTAGCTTTAAGCCGTTTATATACCAAATCGCTCTTGATAGTGGCTACTCAGTCGTTTCTCAAGTGGCTGATATCGCCAGGACATTTGACATGGGAAATGGCAAAGAGTGGACACCAAAGAATTATAGTGGCGGTTTTCAAGGCTACATCACTATAAAATCAGCAATAACCCAGTCGCGTAACCTCGCAACCATAAATTTGCTAAACGATCTTGGTCTTAGCTCGGTTCGTAAGCAACTTACAGATATGGGCTTTAACGATATCCCAGAAAATTTATCTATCGCACTTGGAAGTTTTGGGATTTCTCCACTTGATTTCGCGAAATTTTACTCGATGTTTCCAAATGAGGGCGAGATGGTTGAGCCGACACTTATTAAGCATATAGAAAATAGCTTTGGGGCCTCGATGGATTATGAACCACAAAGAAAGCAAGTGCTAAAACCAGAACAAGCATTTTTGATGACGACACTTCTTCAAAATGTCGTAAATAACGGCACTGGACGCAACGCAAAAATAAATGGCATCCAAATAGCAGGCAAAACCGGCACAACAAATAATAACATCGATGCTTGGTTTTGTGGCTACTCGCCCGATATCGAAGCGATAATCTGGTACGGAAATGACGACAACAGCCCTATGAAAAAGATTGAAGGCGGCGGCAGGACAGCAGCACCTGTGTTTAAGAAATTTATGGAAGGTTACATTAAGCTTTATCCTACTTTAAGACGCGCATTTGAGCAGCCAGATGGTGTTTATAAAGGCTATTATGGTGGTAGTGACGAATACTACACAAACGACTCACCACTACCTCAAAATATACCAGCAAATGATATCATACAAGATCAAGAAAATGATGGATTATTATTTTAGGAAGATAATATGAGGATTAAAATTTTACTTTGTTTAGTAGTCGCAAGTATTGCATATGGCGCTAATCTAAATACGGCCAGCAAAAACGAGTTAATGGGGCTTGGGCTAAGTAAAGGTCAAGCGTTAAACATTATAAAATACAGAAAAGCCCATAAATTTAAAAGCATCGATGAGCTTGAAAAAGTCCAAGGTATTGGTTTTAACGATATGCAAAAAGTTAAAGAAAAACTTAGCATAAAAGAGAATGCAAAAGTCAAAAAAACTGAAGCAAAAAACTCCAAAGGCAAGAAAAAATAATCTTATTTTTTATTTAAATTTTCTAGCCATTT
>NZ_CABPUE010000008.1:18717-35605 GCF_902460545.1 Campylobacter concisus | reverse complement strand
TTATACAAGGGCGTTTTTTCAGGCTTTCTACAAAATAATCAACTCTCTTTTTCCATATTCTTTTTTCTTATATTTGCAATTGTCTTTATCTTGGTTTTCGCTAGTATTTTTTGTATTTTATTTTTGCCTTTTTCACTAAAGCCAGTTGCGATTATTTTGATTTTAGCAAGTGGCATATCTGCTTACTTTATGCAAGCATATGGTGTTATTATAGATAAAGATATGTTATTAAATGTCCTACACACCGATACCAAAGAAGCTTTTAGTTACTTTAGTATAGGTTTAATTTTTTGGATAATTTTTACAACCATCTTACCTTGCGTATATGTATTATTTGTAAAAATTAACTATGGTAGTTTCAAAAATGAGCTTAAATCAAGAGTAAAAATTATCTCATTTTCTATAGTTGCGATAGCTATCATATTTTCATTAACGTCTAAAATTTTTATACCATTTTTTAGAGAGCATTCGAATTTAAGAACCGCATTGCTCCCATACTATCCCATCTACTCGGCTGCAAAGCTAGTAAAATCGCTCATACAAAAACCACTACCTTTTACCTATGTAGCAGATGATGCGGCGCTAGCTGATGACAAAAAGAAAATTTTAGTTTTGATAGTTGGCGAGACGCAAAGAAGTAAAAACTACTCACTAAATGGCTATACCAAAAACGATACGAATAAATTTACTAAACAAAAAGGCGTGGTAAGTTTTACAAATTTCTACTCATGTGGAACAGCCACAGAAACTAGTGTGCCTTGCTTATTTTCAGACTTAAAGCGAGAAAATTTTAGCAACCGCGAAGCAAAAGCTCGTGAAAATTTAGTTGATATCATCAATAAACTTGGCATAAAGACATACTTTTTTGGCAATAATAGCGGCGGTTGCAAGGGTGTTTGCGATAATCTTGATCAAAACTACACTTCAGATCACAGAGCAGAAGGCTTTGACGAAGCGATATTTAATGAAGCAAAAAAGGTCATAGAAGATACAAATTCTACTACCTTTATCGTGTTACACTTACAAGGCTCACACGGCCCTATCTACTACAAAGGCTACCCAAGTAAATTTAAAGAATTTACCCCAACTTGCGATACTGCCGAGCTAAACAAATGCACGCCAGATGAGATAGCAAATACCTACGACAACACTATTTTATATGAGGACTATCTACAAAGCGAGCTAATAAACGCCCTTGAAGCAAGAAAAGATGAATTTGAAGTCACCATGTTCTTTTTCTCAGATCACGGGGAGAGCCTAGGTGAAAACGGTATATATTTACATGGTCTGCCTTATTCCATCGCTCCAGATGAGCAAAAACACATCCCAGCCATCGTCTTTTCAAGCGATAGTGGGCTTTTAAAAAGGCTAAAAGCTAGAAAAAACGAAAGTCTTTCGCATGATTTTATCTTTAGCTCAGTTCTTGGATATTTTGGGGTAAAAACTAAGGCTTATGAGCCAGAATTTGATATTTTTAGGTAGTTTTAGGAATATAAATTTTAAAAAGCCAGCCTAGGCAAGAGCCTGAAGCTGGCGCAAATTTAAAAGCTGATCTCTTTTATATCAGCTACTTTTAGTATCTCGCTATAAATTTGACCAATGATAGCAATGCGATTATTTCGCACTTTCTCATTTTCAACGTTTATCATAACTTTGTCAAAAAACTCATCAATCTGTGGTTTTAGGGCAAATAGCGCTTTTAGCCTTGGCTCATACGCTAGGCCCTTATCGACCGCTTTAAATGCATCATTTAAGGCCTTTTCAGCATCTATCTCAAAGAGGCTCTCATCGACCTTGCTAAATTTATCATCTTTTATGATGTTTGCAAGGCGCTTAAATGTCGAGAAATTCTCCCGAAAATTTGGCTCGCTTGAAATTTTAGCAAGCGCCTCTATCATCTTAGTTAGCTCCAAGATGTCCTTTTCACCGCTTTTTATGCACGCTTTTACGATAGAAGCATTTGCGTCAAAGAAAGTGTAAAGCCTATCAAGGATGAAATTTATAAGCACTTCAACGTCAAATTTTTTATAGTCTTTTGCGATATCTTCTAAAATTTCTTTTACATTAAATTTCAAATTATGTGCCAAAACGATCTTTATCACGCCATTTGCCGCACGCCTTAGAGCGTATGGGTCTTTGGTGCCACTTGGGATTTTGCCGATACTAAAGAGTCCCATTAGTGTATCAAGCTTATTTGAAAGCGCCACAACCGAGCTAAATACCTTGCTTGGGCACTGCGCCTCCTCGCCGTCTGGCAAATACTGCTCTTTTATGGCTAAAACGACGTCTTCATCCTCGTTTTTAGCCTTTGCATAGTAAGCACCCATGATGCCTTGAAGCTCGGTAAACTCATAAACCATCTGCGTTGTAAGATCGGCCTTGCTTAGCATCACAGCTCGCTCAAGCTTAGCCGCGTACTCGCCAACCTCTTTTTTAAGTAGCTCATCGTAGTTGCTAGCAAGTTTTTTGGCCACTTTTAGCTCTCTAAGCTCTTTTTCGTAGATGCTTCCAAGCTCTTTTAGATAAGTTATATTTTTTAGTTTTTCTGGGCTAAATTCGTGCGCTAGGTCGCTTTGCCAAAAGAACATCGCATCACTTAGCCTTGCTCTTAGCACCTTTTCGTTGCCCTTGATGATGAGCGAGTAGTCCTGCGTTATGGCGTTACTAACGACTACAAAGCCATTTGCGAGCTTATTATCTTTAAAGACTGGGAAGTAGCGCTGATTTTCTTTCATGGAAGTAATGATGACCTCGCTTGGCACCTCCAAAAATTCCTCTTCAAACGAGCCAAGAAGTGCTGTCGGATACTCGGTGATCGCCACAACTTCAGCCAATAGATCTCTATCGATCTCGATCTTTAGCCCGCTTTTTTGGCTAATTTTTTCAAACTCATCAAGGATTATTTTTTCTCTCTCATCTGCCTCAAGCACGATGCCACGCTTCTTTGAATCTTCAAAATACTCTTTTATGTTTGAAATTTTTATCTTGTCATAGCTAATACTTCTGTGCGGATAGGTTGAATCACTGCTCTCTACGCCAAATTTATTAAATTTTATGGCCTCATCACCAAGCAAACACAAAAACGATCTTATCGGGCGGATAAACTCAAACTCGCCGTTGCCCCAGCGCATAGACTTGCCAAAGTTAAGACTCTTTAAAAACTCCTCAACCATCTCGCCCATTATCTTAGCAACCGGCTCGCCTTTTACCTCTTTTTCGTAGTAAAGCACCTCTTTGCCGTCTATCTCTTTAAATTTAAGCTCGCTCTCGCTTATGCCGCATTTGTTTGCAAAGCTAAGCGCAGCCTTTGTGAAAGCTCCGTCTTTTAGCGCTACTTGCTTTGGCGCACCGATAAAGCTAGCCACGCTATCAGGCTGAGATTGTGGAAATTTCTCATGAAAAAAGACCAAGCGACGCGGCGTATAATAAAATTTAAACTCACTTGTGATGTTATATTTTTCAAGAACAGCCTGCCATTTAGCATTGATATTTGGTAGTTCCCTTAAAAACGGTATCGCTGGAAGCTCCTCAACTCCAATTTCTAATAATAACTCTTTCATATTTCACTCTTTTTATTAAAATTTTCTCTTTTTTCTCTTACCATTTTTCTTACTCTCTCCTTCTCTTGTGACTGCAAAACGACGCCTCTTATCATAAAAACAAGAAATAAAACAAACGCCGTAATCATAAAAATATCTAAAATTTGCACTCTCTACTCCACAACGATTTGGTTTTCTCTCTTGTAAATTTTAACTCTCGCGTTTTCAAAACTATACTCGCCATCTTTTAGCTTTTTCTTACTATAAACCCTGATCTTACCGTATGGTGTATGCAGATAGCCCCTCCTCTCTAGTCTACCCGAAATTTTAGCAAAGACATCGCCACTTCTAGCTTCGCTTAATTGCGATGCATCTAGTAAATTTTCGTTAATATCTTTTGTGCCATACTCATTTATGATCTCATAAGAGCTGACTTCAAGCGCATCTTTATAAATTTTCATTCGCCTTACTAAAATATCTAGCTCTTCGCCTACAGTAACGCTATTTTTAGGATCATAGACATAAATTCCGCGGTGATTTTTCGAGATAATAAAGCCATGCTTATCTTTTAAGATAACAACCGCTTTTTCAATCACGACTGGCACTACCTCTGGATGATCAAAAAGCGTATCCACATCAGCCGTCTTATAGCTTTGTTCGCTTGTTTTTTTATTGGCATTGTTTTCATCTTTTTTAAAAATTTTACTTACAAATCCTTTTTTCACTGGGCTTGGATCAGTTGAAATTTTAAACTTTAATGCAAAGTGATCCGAATAAAGGTCACTCTTTGCAAAGCCTTTTTCATCAACTGCAAAGCTTGGTTTAAAGACTTCAAAACTACCACCAACATAGCTTAGATCGCCATTTTCCATAAAACTAGGTGAAAGCAAAACATGATCGATCGCTCTTTTTTTGCCATGCACTGCGTGAGAATATCTATCTTTTGGCTCAAGCTCTTTATAAAGATCATAAAAATTTCTCGTTGCAATGATGTCATTTAGGATGGATTTTTGTCCAAAGGGCGAGTTAAAATCACCCAAAATAATCGCATTTTTCTCTTTACTTAGAGCCGTTCTTAACGTTTTTTCAGCCTTTTTTTGCATATTTATACCATTTTTATAAGTTGGAAAGTGGTTTACAAATATGCTAAATCTCTTACCTTCCGTCTCAAAAATAACCTTTAGAATATTTCTCGTCTTTACGTTTGAAACTTTAAAAATTTCACTACCACTTGGCTGCAACTTTGAAACAAGCCCAAGCCCAATAGGTGAGTTTTTCTCCTTTGTAAAACTAACAAATTTATACTCGCTATCACTTACTAGAGCTTTTAAAACCTGTTCATTTTCGATCTCTTGAAGTGCGATAATGTCGGTATTTAGTGCATTTATGACTTGTCTTGTCCTTTGTAGTTTTGAATCAGCTGCCTCGCAGTCCCATTTGGATACGCCTACTTTAAAATCAAGATACTCGCCACCATCATCTTTGCAATCAAATAAATTTTGCACATTATAAGTTGCGATGCTAATTTCACTCGCAAATGCCACTAAAATGGTAAAAACCAAAGCAAAAACTACTCTCAAATCTCACTCCTAAAGTCAAATTCAGTGATATTTTGCCTGATCGCCTCATACGCGATAATGCCAGCACTCATAGCTAAATTTAAGCTCCTGCCCTCTTTTCCCATAGGTATGGTTATGGCATTTTTAAAATTTATATCCATAAATTCTCTTGGCAGCCCAGTACTCTCGCCACCAAAAAATATAAAATCTCCTGGCTTAAACTCGGCCTCGTAGTAAAGCCTATTTGTCTTTGTGGTAGCGAAGAAAAATCTATCCTTGTGGCTTAAGTTTGCTTCTAAAAATTCTTCCAAACTATCCCAAATTTTTGGATTTAAAATTTTCCAGTAATCAAGCCCTGCTCGTCTAACAGCCTTTTCACTCAGATCAAAGACCGTTGGCTTAACGATATGTAGCTTTAAATTTGCATTAACGCACATTCTACCGATAGCTCCAGTATTTTGCGGTATCTGAGGATGAACTAAGATTATGTTAAACATAAGCTTTCTTTGCCTTAAAAAGTGTTATAAACTAGCCTATTTTAGCCAAAATGGGCTTTTAAGAGTTTTAAAGACTAATCTTTTCTAGGCTTATGCTCGCTTAGATATTTTGAAATTTCAAGCTCTTGTCTACGTTTTATCTCTTTTGCGATCTCTTCGTTTTTAAAACCAGCTGATAAAATTTCTGTCACATCGACTTTCGCGTCAAATTTTGCCTCATAAATTCCAAGCTTCTTGGCACGCTCTATCCGCTCTTTATTATAAGCTCCAAGCCATGATTTTATGGGCATATTTAAAGCTATTTGCATTAGCTCTTTATCGCTTGGCATGTCCTTAAAATAAGGCTGCTTTAAGATAGAAAAGTAGCTCTTTGGTAGACGCATTTTCTCTAAAATTTCTTTTGCATTAGACTCAAATTTTCCAAAAAATAGATACAAAAATAATCTCTCATCATCCATAAATTCTCTAGCACTCTTAAGATCGCTTAAAAACTCATCGTCCATAGAAATTTGTGTACCAAAAATTTCTTTAAAAAGTCCAAGTTCAAAAAGATAGTAAGCTCCCTTTTCAAGATGCTTTGCTCGAAAAAATTTAATAAGCTCAGTATTTATCCTATCTCTGCTTAGATGCTCCAAACTAAGGCTTTTCATAAGAGCTAGCGTCTCATCAGCTATGCTAAAATCAAGCCTAGAGCTAAATTGCACTCCTCTAAGCACCCTTAGTGGATCTTCTTTAAATTTTTCACTATCAATGTGCCTTAATATCTTGTTTGCTAAATCTTGCTTTCCGCCGTAAAAGTCTAAAATTTCTCCATTAAAGATATTCATCATCATGGCATTTATCTTAAAATCTCGCCTAAGGCTCGCCATTTTGGGATCATTAATATAGCTTACCGCAAAGTCTTTGTGCGAATTTCCAGTTTTGCTCTCGCTTCTTGGAAGCCCAATGTCGTAGTTTTTGTATTTGTAAATGAAGTAGCTTTTACCAACACCGCTAGCGCCTATGCTAGCCATTAGCTCATTAAATTTTAAAGGCTCAATGTCATAAACTTCGATGTCATAATCATAAATTTCTCGCCCCAAGAACGCATCTCTCACGCAGCCACCAACTAGATAGACACGTGAAGTAAATGGAGCAAATAGCGACCTAAAAAAGTCTAGCTCGCTATTTTTATAAATTTCATTTTTGATTTTTATCTCATTTTTTGAGCCATTTAATGGCTTATTTTGAGAGATTTTGGAGTCTATTTTCGATATTTGCAAGGGTAAATTCTAAAAATTTTGTCGTTAGCTCAAGCCTTGAAGCGAGATTTTGTTCACTAGTTTGTTTAAGCCCTTCAAAAAGCACTTCTATGCGTTCAGCAAGATTTGCTAAGAAAATTTTCTCTTCGCTCACCTCTCTATTTTTTATTGGACTTACTGGCTCCTCTTTTACCTCAAATGCTTGCTCGTTTTGTAAATTTGCCTCAACTTTTAGCTCATTATTTAGCGCATTTTCATTATTCTCTATGGCCAAAAGCTCTTTTTTTAAATTCTCTCGCTCGAGCTCTTCTTGCTTTTTATTTTGCAGTGCTTCTATTTTTTCAAGCTCAGCGCTAACCTCACTGATTGCCATTCTAGCGATATCATCAAGCTTCATAATCTTATCAACCACCTTTTAAATTCATTTATCTCTTCATCACTTTTCATCGCTATAAAAAACTCTTTCATCTGCTCGTTTTTTATTGCTCGCTCTTTACGAAGTCCGCTCAGGCGGTTTATCGCGCTAAGGGCATCTTTGTTTGATGGATCTTGCTTTAAGATATTTTTATAAATTTCAAGTGCATCATCTTTTAGCCCCTGAGCTTCGTAGATCAGTGCTTCAGTGATTGTGTTTTTCATTTTTTG
Organism: Campylobacter concisus; assembly: GCF_902460545.1. GTDB lineage: Bacteria > Campylobacterota > Campylobacteria > Campylobacterales > Campylobacteraceae > Campylobacter_A > Campylobacter_A concisus_AE. The sequence continues at coordinate 28,124 of NZ_CABPUE010000008.1, read as the reverse complement.
ATAAATCCTGCGATAACATCGCCTATCTCGCTAGTTGAGCAAATTTCAACTGCGTTAAAAGCAGCGATATCTTTTGTTCTATAGCCTTTTGCAAGTGCCTCTTTCACAGCATTTTCTATCGCATCTGCGGCTTCATTTTCACTAAATGCGTATCTTAGCATCATCGCTGCACTTAAAATGGTCGCAATCGGATTTGCTATGCCCTGCCCTGCGATGTCTGGAGCTGAGCCGTGTATCGGCTCATAAATTCCCACTTTGCCACCCATGCTAGCACTTGGCAAAAGTCCTATCGAGCCACAGACCATACTCGCCTCATCGCTTAAGATGTCGCCAAATAAATTTTCAGTAAGGATGACGTCAAAATTTGCTGGAGCTCTTACTAGCTGCATCGCCGCATTATCCACATACATAAAGCTAAGCTCTACTTCAGGATAGCCCTTTGCCACTTCGCTAGTCACCTCACGCCAAAGCTGGCTTGTCTCAAGCACATTTGCCTTATCGACCATGCAGACCTTTTTCTTGCGAAGCATAGCCGTCTCAAAGGCGATCTTTGCGATGCGTTCGATCTCCATTTTAGAATAAACCATCGTATTAAACGCTCTATCTTCGCCTTTTTCACGTGGCTGTCCAAAATAAAGTCCACCTGTCAGCTCACGAACCACGACAAAATCAACGCCTCTTAAAACCTCTGGTTTTAGCGTGCTAGCATCCACTAGCTCATCAAAAACAATGGCGGGGCGTAAATTTGCATAAGCTTCAAGCTCTTTTCTAATCTTTAAAAGCCCACTCTCTGGCCTTAGATGTCTTGGCAAACTATCCCACTTCTCGCCGCCGATCGCTCCAAAAAGCACAGCATCAGAGCTTAGAGCAGAACTAAGCGTCTCATCTGGCAAAGGCACGCCAAATACATCATAAGCTGCACCGCCCATAAGCTTGTAGTCGTACTCAAATTTTATCCCAAACTCAGCGCTAACAACATCTAAAATTTTTATCGCCTCATCTATGATCTCAGGGCCGATGCCATCGCCTTTTATAACACAAATTTTATATTCTCTCATTATTTAATCCAACTTTACTTTTGCGTATTCTATAAGTCCGCCGGCGTTTAGAAGCTCTTGCATAAACGGCGGTATAGGGCTAAATTTATACTCTTTGCCGCTGGTTAAATTTACGATCGCGCCGTTATCTACGTCTATTTTTAGCTCATCACCCTCGTTTATCTCGTCCGTTTCTTTGATCTCGAGTATCAAAAGTCCCGTATTAAAGCTATTTCTATAAAAAATTCTCGCATAGCTTTTAGCTATCACCGCGCCTACACCGGCAGCTTTAAGCGCGATAGGAGCGTGCTCGCGAGAGCTACCGCAGCCGAAATTCTCGCCCGCTACGATAATGTCGCCCTTATCTATCTTGGAGCTAAAATTAGGATCGGCATCCTCCATTATATGTTTTGCTAAGATATTTTCGTCGGAAGTATTTAAGTATCTGGCGGCGATAATTATATCGGTATCGATATTGTCGCCGAATTTCCAAACTTTATTCATCGTTTCGCCTTTTTTAAATTTTCGAGATTTTAGCCAAAAGTAGCTAAATAATTCATCAAACGGCGAATAAAATTTGCGGCCTAAACGGCTAAAGGGCAAGGCAAAGGGCGTTAAACAACGCCCCTTTTATTTTTTTAATTTTAAAGAGCACCTGCCCAAGAATTTACACGCCGGGCAAAAACCCGTAACGCCGACGATAATCGGGATTAACCCGATTAACGCCCAGTAGCTCTCGTAAAAATACCAAACCGCTACCGTAAAAATCAGCCCCAGTACGACCCTAATAATTCTACTTTTTACGCTTACCATATTTTACCTTTTTTTAAAAATTTTATAAAGCGGGCAGTAACCGTAATATCCCGTTAAAAGCGGAATTAGCCCGACCGTCCACAACCAGCAGTCGCAAATAAATCCGAAAATAAAAAACCAAATCGCCGCTATAATCAAACGTATAGTTTTATCTAAAACGCTCATTTTTATCTCCTTTAAGCTAAAGCTTTTAGCATTCCGTTCATAACCATAGGTTTAAATCCGTAAATTTTAACCAGCCAACTCATATAGCTCTCTCTAGTAGCGCCGAAGCACTCTAACGTCGGAGCCGTTCCCTCCCAGTCGAACTCTACCATTATGGCCTTGCCGTATTTGGTAATAAAAGGGCAAGCCGTATATCCGGTAAATTTCTCGCTAGGTTCTCGTCCTTTTATCGTATCGGCTAAATTTTTAGCTAAGATCGGATACATTTTCCTAACGCTAGCCCCCGTTTTGCCGGCCGCAAATCCGCAAATATCGCCGATACCGAATATATTTTTAAATTTAATGCTTTGCAGGCTGTATTTATCGACGGCTAAAAAATTTAGCTTGTCGCCCTCTTTGGTTAGGCCGGCGCGAGCTAAAATTTCGCTTCCTTTTTGCTTAGGCGGCAAGTGAAGCCAGTCGTATTTTACGTCGATTAGCTCGGACGCGATTTTATCTTCGCCGTTTTGCCTATACGCCGTCCAAAACTCGAAAGTAGCGGTATTTGAGCTTTTATCGACGGCTACGATTTGGTGGCGAAGATTAAATTTTATCTTTCTTTTTATCATTATTTGAGTCATCGCCGCGGCATAAGTCGGATCGCCGAAAAGCTTGCCGCCGCCGACGTAAAGATTAACGCTGCCTTTATCGCGGTTGCCAGCCAACCTCAGCCTATCTTCGCTCATGCATGTTACTTTTTTATTAGCGCCGCTGCATTTCATCGGGGTTTTTTGATCGCAAAATACAGCCGAGCCGCCGTTTTGAGAGAATTTTTTCATCAGCTCGTTGCTCTTTACGGCGCCTTGTAGGGTGTAGACGGAGGATATATTGCCGCTCGTATCGTTAATATCCTCTAAGCTCAGCCCCTTAACGGCTTCAAAATCGTATTCCACGCCGCTTGCTACGATTAGATAATCATACCCGAGCTCGCTCCCGTCGTCTAAGACGAGCAGATTGGCTTCGGGCTTTATCTCCGATACGTTTTTGCGTATCCACTCGGTTCCTTGCGGGATATAATCCGCTTTTTCGTAAACGACGTCGCTAGCTTCGTAAATTCCGACGGCGATTAGCGTAAAACCCGGCTGATAGTAAAATTTCTCGTCTTTATCCACGAGAATTACCTTGGCGTTAGGCATATCTCTTCTAAGTTTAGCCGCCAACGCGATACCGCTAAGTCCCGCGCCCATTATGACGATTTTAGAATTTATATCGTCGTTTTCGTCGCCCGTTGCCGAGCAACCGCTCATACCAGCGGCTAGTCCCGCAGCCCCCCATTAGCTTTAAAGCGTCTCTTCTTTGCAGTCCTTTCATAAATTCTCCTTTCAAACGAGTTTATGAAATGCTACATAAAAAAGGCCGCTCTCTCCGTAACAAAGTTACCTTAAAACGAGAATCTTAAGAAACAAGCCTTATTTCGCCGCGGCTTTGCGTTATTTGCCCGCTTCTCTCAAGCTCTTTTAGCACCCTAGATACCGCTTCTCTAGCGCTTCCTAGATGATTCGCCAGCTCTTCGTGAGTTATTTTTATAAAATTTTCGTTTAGGTTTTCGATGCTTTGGGATAAAAAATTCATAATCCGCGCCGAAAGTGGCGAAAACAAAGCCTGTTCCATAACGTTTATCGTTCTGGCAAACCGATCGGCTACGATTTTTAGAGTAAAATTTAAAATGCTCGGATATTTTTCTTTAAGAGGTTTGTAAATTCGCGCCGGAATAACGATGATCTCGCTATCTTGCTCGATTTCGACGCTTACTTTATTTTCTAGCGAATTTATAGAACACGTATCGCACAGCACGCAACTCTCGTCTTTAGTTAGTCTAAATATCGTTATTTCCTTTGCGCTAGACGACACGAACGCCCTTAAAACGCCTTTTAGTATAAGGATAAATCCTAAGCAATCGTTTCCGGAGTAAAATATATCGCCCCTTTTTACGGTTTTTAGATACGCGTTAGCAAAGATCACATTTAGATCCTCGCTTGCTAGATCGAAATTATTCGTAAACCTCTCGCGCAAAATTTCTTTTAACTCTTCGCTTAGCATTTTGCCCTTTCGTGACTTCGTTACAAAAATTTAACCTTATTATAGGTAATATTGCATAAAAATTTAATACGAAAAGAAAAACAATGCACGACGTTAAGCAAAACGACTCACAAAGCAAAATAAAATCGCTTCCGATTATGCTTTTTGCCGGTACTATGGGGCTTGGAGGGCTTTGCGCGGCTTATAAGAAATTAAGCGAGATATTTGATTTGCCCGGCGAGATATTCTCGGCGCTTAGAGCGCTAGACTGCACGGTATTTTGCCTACTTTCGGCGTTTTACCTCTTTAAGCTTTTAAAATTTAAAGAAGAAGTAAAGGCCGAATTTTCGCACCCTATAAAGATAAATTTTTTCGGCGGATTTATTATTTCGCTTTTTCTTTTAGCTCTAGCCTACAAAGACGCGCCGCTACTATACTACTCGCTTTTTTACGCGGCTTTAGGCTTGCAGACGATTTTTACGCTTTACGTAATTTCTTTTTGGATCGACGAAAAATTCGATATCGCGACGCTAAATCCGGCATGGTTTATCCCCGTAGTGGGCAACTTGCTAATCCCGATCATAGCCGAAAAATCTCAAGCGATCTGGTATTATTTTAGTTTGGGGCTATTTTTCTGGATTATTTTATTCGCCGTTATATTTTATAGGTTAGTTTTTTGCGATAAGTTAGCCGACAAATTCGTCCCGACGCTAGTCATTACGCTAGCGCCGCCGGCTATGGCGTTTTTAGGATACGTAAAATTAACCGAGCGATTCGACGCTTTTGCGGCGATACTGCTTAATATAAACGTATTTTTCGCCGCGCTTATACTTTTTTCGTATAAAAGATTTATTAAACTCAAATTCGCCCTATCGTGGTGGGCTTTTACCTTCCCGACGGCCGCTAGCTCCATAGCGTTTTTAAAAGCTTACGAAATTACGCAAAGCGATTTTTACTTAGTTTTAGGCGTCGGCGCTTTTGCGGCTCTAGTCGCTTCGATTTTGATAGTCGGATTTTTAACGGTTAAATCCATAATAAACGGCGAAATTTTTTCGGAAAAATAGCCTTAGCTCAAAAATTTACTTTAGTAGTATTCGTAGCTGATTTCCAGCTTTTTATATAGGCCGATTTCCGTTATGTCGCCGTTTTCGTAGTATTTGTCCGCGGGCTTAAATTTGACCGAGGTTTTATGCGTCAAATTTCCCCGCTCGTCCCTGATTATATCCTTAAACTGCAAGATTTGCCCGATTTTTGCCTGCGAACCGAAGTAATTTACCGACGTATACTCCATCTCGTCGCCGTTTGCGGCGTAGTAATAAACCCATTTTGAGCCCGGGGCTTGCGTGATTTTTTCGTATTCGCCGTTTGGCTTGCGCTCGAAGCTTATCTCTATGCCGTGGCGCAGCTCCATATTATTTTCTATCCGCGTTAAAACGCCCTTTTCGTCGTAGACGTAGCTATCGTCCGTCACTAGCGTCCCGCCCGAATACGCCGCTCTAGCGATCATTTTGCCGTCCTTGCCGTAGGTAATTTTCTCCATTCGGGGATAAAATTTATCCTCCACGTGCTGTTCTTTGGCCGTCGCGACTAAATTTTCGCCGTCAAATTCGTATTCGTAGAGATAAACGGCGCTATCTTGATACTTTTTGCGCACTAGCCCGTCTTTGCCGTACTCAAACAAAACCGAGCCGTTCGGTACGCCGTTTATATGCTCGGTTTCTTGCACTATATAGCCGTTTTCGTTAAACTCCGTCCGCTTTAAGCGCGTATTTTCTAGCGTCCCGGAGCCGTCCATAGAGTATTCATACTCCGTAGCCGTCATGCTTTTTACCTCGCCTTTTAGCTCTCTTTTGCTCCAGTCGTTTTGCGGTAAAACGGTCGAGTTTAGATAACAAACCGCCGATACCGCCGCTAAAATAGCCTTTAAAATTTTCATTTTTATCCTTTTTCAAATCACGCAAAGCCTAGATTAGTTTGGGTTAAAATTTCGCCTAATTTAGCCAAAAAGCGGCAATACCGGTAAATTCTATCTTTTACGAGTTTGAATCCGCGCTTGAAACCGATTTAAATTTTTAAGCAAGCCTGAGGCAATTTTCATTTCCGGGCGGTTTATCAAATTTAAGCCTAAGCCTCATTTGCCTTTTTAAAAATTTCTCTCATCTCTTCTTCGCTAAGCGGCTCAACTAGTATATTTGCGGCGTCTATGAAGCGATATTTTTCTTTTGGCAGATTTGCCATAAAAGCGCCATATTCACATTCGCCGAGCACGTGCGCGTCCCTATCGTCTACGCCGACTACTAGCGTAAGTATCCAGCGCGAGACCTTGCGCTCTCCTAGAACTTCTTGCGCTTGCCACGAAGGGGATGGAGCGTAAGGCAAGATAGTCGGTAAATTTTCGCTAAGCGTATACGCGCCAAAAATTTCGCTACCGTCTTTATCTTCGTATAAATTCTCTCTTGCGCTATAAGCGTCAAGATACTGCACCTGCCTCATCATCTCATCGAATTTAGCCGCAGGGCCGGCGCTTGCAAAAATTTCATCTATCATAACCGCATCAAACGCCACGTCGCGCTCCAGGCCAGAGATATAAAGCGTTTGATTTTTCTCTTTTGCCTCCTTTAGAGCCTCAAGTCCCCACATTATGTCGGCTTCATAATCAAATTTTAAAATTTGCTCGCTATCGTAAATTTCTTTATTGTCGCGCTCTATTTTCGAGCCGGTTTTGGCTGAAATTTTAGAAAGAAACAAAATCGCCGTCTGCCAGTCGCCAACGCCGCTTGGAGTACAGACTCGGACGATATATTTGCCGTCTTCATAGTTTAGTTCAAAGCCGCGAGCGCTCTTTTGCCATACGCCAGCAATCATCACGTTTTCGTTTAGCGAAAGCTCGCTCGGCTCGTCGTTTTGGCTATTAAAAAAGCAAAATCCCTCTATAAACTCTGAAATTTCGCGCTCGCTTAGCGCCTTTTCATATCCGCCCAAAAGCTTCTTTTTATTTTTTACCTTAAATGTTACGCTCATAAATTCTCTTTCGCCTACTCTAAAACGTCATCGCTTGATCGCACTGCCTAACCCACTCGGACAAGATATCCATGCTGCCTTTCACCTCAGCCTCGAAGTAAGGCTCTCCTGCATGCAAACCGCACCTCGTTTGACAGCTACCGCAAACCTTTAGCATAGCACCGCTAGCGTAAAGCTCTTTTAACATCGCTACTAGATCTACGTCGTAGTTTTCCGGCTTTTTTGTGCTATTTCGCGCAAGATCGACTGCGTCGTTCATTAGAAAAATTCTAACCTCTTCGCCTTTTTCTTTTAGCGTTTTAGCTAGCCTTAATGCGTTGTAAGCATTATCGGTACCGTTGTATGGTTGATTTGTAAGTATAAATAGAAATTTTTTCATCTTTTTCTCCTTTTGCCAAAAATGTAGCGCAAACCGAGCAAATTTTAGCCAAGCTATATAAAAAGAGGCTAAATTTATCTAAAAAGTAAAAGTACGCCGATCGTGCAGACGATAATGGCGGTGCAAATTTCAAGCAGCCTTAGGTGCGTTTGTAAAAATTTCTTTAGCATAGCTCCGCCAAGCGCATAGATATTTAGCGAGCAAAACTCGATGAAAACGAGCGTTGCCGTGATCAAGCACATACGAGTTAGGCTAAAGGGATCGTCTTTGTCCAAAAATGTAGGCAGCAAGGCTGAGAAAAATATCCATGCCTTTGGATTTGTGACGCAAACGATGAGGCCGTTTATAAACATCTGCTTTTTGCTTGGTAAATTTGAGACGTTTGTTACGCTAAGCTCGCCCTTGCCAAAAAGAAGCATCGCGCCAAGATAGAGCATATAAAGCCCTGCGATGATGTTTAGCGCCTTAAATGCATACTCAAAATGATGAAGCACAGCGCCCGCACCAAGCATACAGCAAAACGCCACGAAAGCAAGCGAAAGAAGCTGTCCGGTCATCATAATAAGCGAGTACTTGTAGCCAAAACTCATACCGATACTCATCGCATAGGTCATGTTGATGCCTGGCATTAGCGAGATAGGAGCAAGCGTGGCGAAAAAGAGTAAGAAGTCCATAAAAAGCCTTAAAATTTAGCTAACAAATATAAAAATTTAAGCTATAGATCTGATCCTGCGATCAAATTTATAGCTTAAATTTAAAAGGCGGACTAAGCCGCCTCTTTTTTAGTGAGTTAAGAAATACTCTTGAATTTTGGCTTTGTCGCTTGTTTTTGTAAGCGCAAGCATCAAAAGCACTCTAGCTTTTTGCGCGTTTAGGTTGTCGCTTGTTAAAAAGCCGTATTTTGCGTCGTTCACCTCGCCGTTCATAGTCGTTTCGCCGCTTCCTACACGTGAGTCACGAACTACCACTACGCCAGCTTTTGAAGCCTCGCCAAGTGCGTCAAGCACGCTAAAGTAAGGGTTGCCGTTGCCAAGGCCAGCGCTAATTATACCTTTTACTCCATTTTTAACAGCTACATTTACAAAGTCAGGGTTGTCATTTGCGTGAGAGTAGATGATATCAACTCTTGGAAGCTCTTTTACGCCCTCTAGGTCAAATGCTGAGCTTGCTGTGTGTTTTCTGATCGGATTCATATAGTATTTTACGTTGCCATAAAAGACTGTGCCGATCTTACCGCTGTTTGGTGATTTAAATGTATCAACGCCTGTTGTGTTGGTTTTGGTTACCTCTCTAGCAGCGTGAATTTCGTCATTCATAGTGACCACAACACCCTTGCCTACGCTATCTTTACTAATAGCTACGTTTACAGCGTTAAATAAATTTAGTGGACCGTCTGCGCTTAGTGAGCCGCTATTTCTCATCGCACCTACAAGCACAACTGGTTTGTCGCTTTTAACTACTAAATTTAGAAAGTAAGCTGTCTCCTCCATAGTATCTGTGCCGTGAGTAACGACGATACCATCAGCCTTGCCACTGTTTAGAAGTTCGTTGATTCTATTTGCAAGCTTTAGCCAAACTTCATTGTTCATATCCTGTGAGCCGATATTTGAAATTTGCTCACCTTTTATGGTAGCGATCTTGTTGATATCTGGCACGGCTGCGATTAGTTTATCGACCGTAACAGTTCCAGAAGTATAGCTCGAATCAAGCGATCCTGAGCCGCTTCCTGCTATCGTTCCACCAGTAGCTAGGATGTAGATGGTTGGCTTAGCAACCGCTAAAGTAGCACCTAAAATCATGAGTAACACCGCCTTAAAGATTAAACGCATTTTAGCTCCTTTGCATTAAAATTTGCAAAGTCATTATAATGCCATTTATTTAAAAAAATTATTAACTTCTAAATTTTATATTTATTTAAAAAATTCTTATCAAAA
>NZ_CABPUE010000008.1:17383-18543 GCF_902460545.1 Campylobacter concisus | reverse complement strand
ACTATGCTAAGAAGGGTATTTTTAAATTTTAAATGCATCAAAATAGCTGTAAAAACTGCTACTATCTCGCTTAAGCCATAAGGAAACTCGCTAAATTTCGTATCTTTTAAGCCATAGCAGACCAAAACGACCATTATCATCATACCCATATGCTTCTCAATGGCGTCTAAATAAGGGTTTGGCTTATAGTTTTTCAGTACATAAAACGGCGTTGCTCTCGTTATAAAAGTAGCTAGAGCACTTAAAAGCACCGCCACAAAAAGCACCATTTCACTTGAGCTTGCACTTATCAAATTTTATCCTTAAACAAAAGCAAAAATACAAAACAAAGTGCCATCGAGCCAACCAGCACAAATTTAGCTGGAAAGAGGCTCACTCCAAGCACGCCAAAAAAGACCGCAGCAAAGAGCACGCGGTAGTTTTTGTCATTTTTAAACATCTCGATGACGACTACTGTAAAAAGCGCTGTTAAGCTAAACTCAAGTCCCCTTGTATCGGTCTTTATAAAATCACCAAGTATCGCTCCAAGCAGCGTCCCAGCTGCCCAGTAAGACCAAGATAAAAGATTTAGCCAGGCAAAGACAAAACTTCGATCACTCGCATCTTTTAGCTTTAAATTTTTAAATATCGCAAAGGTCTCATCTGTTAGCAAAGCGATGTTTAAAAGCTTAAATTTGATACCGCTGTACTCTTTTAAAAGTGAAATTCCATAAAAAGTATGACGCAAATTTACAAGATAGCTCACGATAAAGACCTCAATGTAGCTCGTGCCAACACTAAAGAGCGAGAGCATCATAAACTGCGCTGCGCCGCCATAAGCTAATGTGCTAAGTGCCACAGCTATAAATGCGCTAACTCCCATGCTTTTTGCCAGCACGCCAAAGGCGACACCAAGCGGGAAATAGCCCATAAAAATAGGAATGGATAGTTTAAAAACGTAGTTAAATGTCAAATTTTTGCCTTGATAAAAGCCGAAATGTTAGCAAAATTTGAAAAATTTAGAGTAAAAATAGAGTTAAATTTTATAAAATGATAGAAATTTTTGGAGTTAAAAAATGAAAAAGGTAATTCTACTTTTATTTTGTATTTTATTTTCTTGGGGTAAAAATTTTGATGCCACTAAGCTTGAAAATGAATGCGCTTTAAACAACATAGAAAGC
>NZ_CABPUE010000008.1:0-15503 GCF_902460545.1 Campylobacter concisus | reverse complement strand
CATAGAAAGCTGCACCGATCTTATATATATCTATTTTAATAAAAATGAGAGCGATAAAATGGCAACTATGGCAAACAAGGCCTGTGAGCTAGGCAATCCACATAGCTGTCTATTTTTAGGAAATATATATCTACAAAAAGACACCCTAGCACAAGAAAAAGAAGAAGGGCTTAGGCTTTATAATAAGGCTTGCGAACTAAAAAATGCATTTGCTTGCTACACCCTTGCACTCATCTACGAAGCTGGAGATGCTGGTATACCAAAAGATAAAAATAGAGCAAAAAACTACTACAAAAAAGCCTGCGAGCTTGATTTGGATGAAGCTTGCAGTAGCTTAAAAATTTTAATTAATTAAAAATTGCTTTTATTCTTACTCATAAAAGTAGAAATTTTAGACAAAATGTGCCAAATTTTTATTTAGCCCAAATTAATGCGTCTGTTTTATCGAGTCCTTGCCTTTTGGCGTTTTGTTTAAAAAGCAAAATACCTCAAGCATGAAAGAAAGTAGTATAAGCCCAACAATAATTAGAGTCGCGTTCATACTACCTACCTTTTAAGCCCATTTACTATTTCAAGCATCGAATCACTCGTAGTTATAGCCTTTGAGTTTGCCTCGTATGCGCGCTGACCAGTTATAAGATCGGTCATCTCTTCAACTAGCTGAACGTTACTCATCTCAACAAACCCTTGTCTTATCGTACCAAGTCCGTCAAGTCCTGCCACGCCTACCACCACGTTACCGCTAGCGCTTGTTTCCAGGTAGTTGTTATCACCCATTGAGTGAAGGCCAGCTGGGTTTATGAAATTTGCTAGCTCAATCTGACCTATCTGAGCCATCTCTCTCTCACCTGCTTGGAGTACTGATACGGTGCCATCTGTGCCGATAGAAATTTGCGTCGCATTCGCAGGTACGGTAATCTGAGGGATTAGCTGATAGCCATCGCTATTTACAATAGTACCATTTGCGTCAAGTTTAAAAGCACCATTTCTAGTATAAGCCGTAGTGCCGTCAGGAAGTTGAATTTGAAAAAATCCATTGCCAGCTATTACCATATCTAGGTTGTTGCTAGTCTCTTTAAAATAGCCCTGAGAGAAAATTTTATTTATAGCCGTTGGGCGCACGCCAAGACCCACTTCGATGCCTGTTGGGCTTGTGGTAGTCTGGCTTGTCGCCGTGCCTGCGTACTCCATGACTTGATACATAAGATCAGCAAATTCAGCCCTATTTTTCTTGTATCCATAAGTATTTACGTTTGCGATGTTGTGTGAGGTTACGTCTATCTGCGTCTGCTGAGCTATCATACCAGTGGCCGCAGTGTAAAGTGATCTCATCATAGTTTTATCCTTTTATTAAGCTTTTAGGGCTAGTTTTTGAACAGCATCTTGGTTAAGATCGTTCATGTGGCTTGTCATAACCTTTTGATACATATCAACTAAGCGCTGGGTTTCTATTAGACCAACCATTTCTAAAACTGGATTTACATTTGACATCTGGGCATATCCTTGCATCACACTATCAGCCTCGTCAAGCTCCGTAATGTCGTCAAAATTTCTACTCTCAAAGAGATTATCTCCGACTTTTTTTAGGTCTCTTATCTCTCTTGGCTGAGCGATAAAAAATTTAGAAAATTGATTGTTATTTGAGTATAAATTTCCATTTTTATCAACAGTTAGCACCTCTCCTTGTGGTACTTGGATACCTCTTTGGCCAGGATTTTGTGCCTCGTAGCCGCTTGGCAGCACCTTATAGCCCTCCTTTGTGACGATATAACCATCACCATCAAGACTAAAAGAGCCATTTTTGCTAAGTTTTACGCCATTTGGAGTATCGACTAAGAAAAATGCGTCATCTCTTTTTATCGCAAAGTCAAGCGTGTTTGAGCTGTATTTAAAGCCACCGGCACTAAAGTCGGTGTACTCTTCGCTCACTTGTGGTACGCGGTCAAGCGTCCTATTTAAAAATTTAGCTCCATCTTTTGTGTGATTTTTAAGAGGAAGCTCATCTTGCGTCTCTTTAAAAATTCTCGCAAAGTCACCGATAACTACATCATTTCGCTTATAGCCGATCGTATTTACATTTGCAAGGTTATTTGAGATCACATTTAATCTGTTAAACTGCGTTACCATGCCAGCAGTAGCTTGATAATAACCATTTTGCATAAATTTTCCTAATCAAAATTTGATTTTTTAGAATTACTAAGCAATCATCGTTCCAACTTTCTTTTTATACACTTTTAAAAAATTTTGGGTATAATCCACTTTCTTTTAAACAACACTTAAATCACAATTAGACGATTCGAAAGGAAATTTATGAGCGCCGCAAAAGACTCTTTTTCTCAGATAGAAGAGCTTTTCGCTGAAAATGCAAAAGGCTTTTTGACATACGAAAAATTAGTAAAATTATTAGACAAAGCTCCGACTGCTACGATAGTAAAAAAGATAGAACAACTAGCAAAAACAAATAAAGTCCAGCTCATCACATCTGCTGAAGCTGCAAAGCTTAGAAATTTAGCTGATGCTAAAAAACGTCAAGAAAATGCTCAAAAAAGTGATCAAGATATCGACGAGGATCTCGATCTTTCTGGCGAGAGCGACCTTTTAGAGTGGTCAAGATCAGATAGTCCAGTGAGGATGTATCTAAGAGAGATGGGTCAGATCGCGCTTCTTACAAAAGATGAAGAGGTAGAGATCAGCAAAAGGATCGAACTTGGCGAAGATATCATTATCGATGCATTTTGTTCTGTGCCATTTTTGATCGATTTCATACTTGACTATAAAGAGCCACTCATCAATAGAGAACGCCGTGTAAAAGAGCTTTTTAAGAGCTTTGAAGACGAGAGTGAAAACGAAGAAAATGAAGAGAGCGAAGAGGATATAGACGAGGAAGATGAAGAGAATGAAGAGAACGAAGCTCCTAAAAAATCAGCCAAAAACGATAAACGTGCTGAAAAAGTTATAGAGAGTTTTAAAGCCCTCGAAAAGGCAAAAAAAGAGTGGCTAAAGACTGCAAACAAACAAGATAAAGTTGAGAGCGATGACACGGCTTCAAAGATGACTCTTGCATTTAAAAAGAAAATTTTAAAAGAGAAGCTAATGGATCTTGGCCCAACAAGCAAGTTAATTAGTGAGATCGTAAAATCAATGGAGACAGCGCTAAAAAGCGACGATGAATTTGATAGAGAGCTAAAACGCTTGGAGTATCGCTTGCCAATGTTTAGTGATGAGCTTAAGAAAAATCATAAAAGCATACTAAAAGATATCATCAAGCTTAGTAAAGAAGAGATCGCAGCTCGCGTGCCAGAAGCTACGATGGTCTCAACTTATGTCGAGATCAAAAAGCTATTTACTACAAAAGAGGCAAGCAAGCAAGGCTTTGATCTTGAGCCAACAAGGCTAAAAGAAATTTTAGAGCAGATCAAACGTGGAAAGAAAATTTCTGACGAGGCAAAAGCCAGAATGGCTAAGTCAAATCTCCGTCTAGTCGTAAGTATCGCGAAACGCTATACAAATAGGGGCTTACCATTTTTGGATCTCATCCAAGAGGGCAACATCGGCCTTATGAAGGCGGTTGATAAATTTGAGTATAGAAAAGGTTATAAATTTTCAACCTACGCCACATGGTGGATACGCCAGGCTATTTCGCGTGCGATCGCAGATCAGGCAAGAACAATCAGGATACCTATCCACATGATAGAGACAATAAATCGTATCAATAAAATAAACCGCAAATACCTCCAAGAAGAGGGAAAAGAGCCTGATGTAAGCGTTATCGCAAAAGAGGTTGGACTAAGTGTTGATAAGGTAAAACAAGTCATCAAGATCACAAAAGAGCCTATCAGCCTCGAAGCTCCAATCGCAAACGAAGAGGATGGAAAATTTGGAGATTTTGTCGAGGATAAAAGTTCACTTTCTCCGATAGAGCAAATTTTAAAAAGTGACCTTAGAGAGCAAATCGATGACGTGCTTTCACAGCTAAATGAGCGCGAGAAAGCTGTCATCTCAATGAGATTTGGCTTGCTTGAGGATGAGAGTGACCGCACACTCGAAGAGATCGGAAAGGCTCTAAACGTCACTCGCGAGCGTGTCCGCCAGATAGAAAGCTCAGCTATCAAAAAACTAAAACACCCAAAAGTTGGTAGAAAACTTAAAAACTACATTGAGGGCTAAAAGCCCTTTTCTTTTGGATATTTTCCTTAAGACTTTCTCTTCAGCTTTATAAAATTTAAAAATTTTTTAGCAACAAATTTCACTAACAATCTACATTGATTTTTTATTGAAAGGTTAGATTCAGCCCTCATTTAGCCATTAGATCGGCCCAAAATAAAAATACAAAAAACTTAATATTTTTTAAAGAATAAAGTTAGATAAAAAGAATTTACCGGCGCAAGACCGGTAAAAATTTATTCAGCTAGAAGTTTATCTAGTTTTGCGGCCAAACTCGTAGTGTCATGGGCTTTAGCTAAGCTCGCAGCATGAAGTTTTAAATTTGCTTGTAAATTTTCTTCCAAGCTCTTTGCGATGTCGCTACTATCAAGATTTTCTACGCTATTAGCATTTGCCACACTTCTTGCGGCTAGAGCATTTATGCCTCTAAATACAGCATTTTGTGTTGATCCGATCTCTGAACGAAGTGAATTTATATTTTTTAAAATTTCACCTGTATTTGAGCCGTCATCTTTTACATTTAAAAGAGCATTTGTGCCCAAATTTATATTTTTTGTACTCTCGCCTGTAAAAAATCCAAGCTCAGCATCAAATACATTTTTGCCATTAAATTTAGCCTCTTTTACGCTATCATTCATAGCATTTCTTAGTGCGTTGATTTCGCCCTTTATGCCTTTTTGTTCATTTGCTGAGAGAGTAGGATTTGTAAGCTTACTTGAAAGCTCGCCTATTCTATCTGTACTTTTACTTAAATTTAAAAGCGTTGAATCAGCGATTTGAAGCATACCGATCATATCGTTTGCATTTGCCAAACCTTCGTTCAAGACATTTGTTTGTGAAAGCAAACTCTCTGCGATTTGTAAATTTGCACCTGATGCTTTGATCTCGCTATTTGCAGAGATAGCATTTAACGCTTTCTTCTCACTATTTTTTGCTTGATCTAAATAATAGTTTCCTGAAGCCTGGTTTGCAGTATAAGTTCCTAACTTCATAACAACTCCTTTTTAATAATTCGCTATGGATTCTACTATAAATTCTATAAAGAGTTGCAAAATCTCTATAAAATCCATTTTTATTTACTCTTCTAGCCTCACTGCAACTGATTTTTTATGAGCGGTTAGTCCTTCAGCTTCGGCTAGCTGCATACATGATTTGCCAAGATGCATGATACCTTTTCTACTCACTGAAATGATCGAACTTCGCTTCATGAAATTTTCAACTCCAAGCGGTGAGTAAAATCTTGCACTTCCGCCAGTTGGCAATGTGTGATTTGGCCCAGCTATATAATCTCCCATTGCTTCAGGTGTAAAGTGTCCAAAAAATATAGCTCCCGCGTGCTTTACCTCATCCATATAGCTTAAAGCGTCATTTGTAGCGATCTCTAGGTGCTCCACTGCGAGCTCATTCATGAGAGTAAAACACTCTTTTAGATCTTTTGCTACTATTATTGCGGCTTTATTTCTTATGCTTGCACTTGCGATCGGCTCACGTTTTAGTGTCTTTAACTCATCTTCAATGTGTCTTTGCACAGCCCTTGCAAAGGCTTCCACTGGCGTTATCAAAAAGGCACTTGCTATCTCGTCATGCTCGGCTTGAGAGAGCATATCGATAGCTATATGTCGAGGATCGGCACTATCATCAGCGATCACGCCTATCTCACTTGGACCAGCGATCATGTCAATATTTACGTCGCCATAGACTAGCTTTTTAGCAGTCGCTACGTAGATATTGCCAGGTCCTGTGATGACATCAACTTTTGGTACTGTTGCGGTTCCGTATGCCATCGCCGCAATGGCACTTGCGCCTCCTACTTTAAAGGCTGTTTTTATGCCGCAAAGGTGCATAGCCGCAAGAAGCAGAGGATTTACCTTTCCATTTGGTGCTGGGGTGCAGACAACGATCTCTTTTACGCCAGCTACAATCGCTGGGATCGCATTCATAAGAAGCGAGCTAGGATATGCCGCCTTACCACCTGGGATGTAAAGGCCGGCACGATCAACTGCGGTGTATTTTGCGCCAAGTAAGATGTCGTGCTCGTCTTTGTAGGTCCAGTCGCTTGGCTTTGTACGCTCGTGGTAGCTTTTTATCCTATCGTGGGCTAAATTTAAAGCTACTCTCAAAGCATTGTCTAGCGAATTATAGGCAGCTTCCATCTCTTTAACGTCGATTATTATGTCGTTTTTACTTGTAACGCTAAATTTATCAAATTTAGCTATCTGCGCAAAAAGTGCACTATCGCCATCTTTTCTTATCTCATCTATTATTCCAGCAACCACCGGCATTACAGCACTCATGTCATTATCACTTCGTTTAACAAGCTGTAAAAATTTACTCTCAAAATCAGCGTCACTACTATGAAAAAATTTCATTTATGCTCCTTTAATTTTAATTTTCTCTCGTATCTTTGTCCTTGTGTAATGTTACCTAAAATTCCGCCCTGGTGGATATATAAAATTTCAGCTCCAAGCTTATCTAAATTTGCAAAAAGCGTGATAAAGCCAACAGGGTCATACACTAGGTCAAATTCTACACCGCTTTTGCACACTTCAAGCCAAATTTCATAAAGCTCTGGGTATAAATTCCCAAAATGATACTTCCTTGGTGGATTTAAAATTTGCACTTTACTATTTTTGTCTAGCTCATAAATTTGCTTTTTTAGATAGTCGCCATCCCCCACGCAAGGAGTTGTAAAAACGTTAAGATCGGTATGCTTTGCCAGATAGCATGCGCTTGTGCCTGTGCCTGATGGCAAGAATATATCAGGCCTTATGCCACTTTTTTTGCTCCACTCATTGATCTCGCGTGCCTGCGTGATAAAGCCAAGCTCAGCCTCACTCTGCGCCACGCCCTCGTTTATAAAGAGCGCATTTTCGCTCTTTGCTAGCTCTTTAGCAAATTTCTCGCGCTCCTCTTTTACAAAAATTTCCATGCCATTTTCAAGTGCAAATTTGAAATTTCCAACTGGATCTTGCTCTAAATTTGAGCTTAGATGAGAGACGACGTAGTAAAATTTAAGCCCTTTTAGCTTGGCAAAAAGACTTAGGCTATACATAGCATTTGACTGGCTTGAGCCATGAGATACGATGGCTTTGATGCCGCCAAGATCGGCCTTTAGAAAATACTCTAGTTTTCTTGCTTTGTTGCCGTTGAACTCGCCTAGCAGATCATCTCTTAAAAGCCAAAACTCTCGCCCTCTTAAGCGAATTTTATCAATCACCCTTAAACTCCAAAAATTTCTCTATCTCGTTGATAGCCTCTTTGTTTGAGAGTGAAAATTTGATCTCTATGCGCCTTGAAGCGTCCTTGTCCTCGGCTCCATCTTTAAAAACTAGCTCGTTGTAGCTTCGCCCACTTGCGACAAGCAACTTTCTAAGGCGCGCATCATCGCTAAATGAGTTTATAAACTCCATCACCGCGTAGGCTCTTTTTTGTGAAAGCTCTAGGTTGTAAATGTAGCTTCCATCGCTATCAGTAAAGCCCTCGATCACGATCTGATCGATGTTTGAGGCGATCTCATTATCATTTAAAAGCACGTCAAAATACTTACTAAGTGTGGCTTTTAGCTCCTCTTTAACCTCTTCTTTTAAGACCGCGCTGCCCTTGTCAAAAAGCACTGATGAGCTAAGCTTTAGCGCGCCTGAGTTAGGATCGATCTCGATGCTTGAACCCAGTCTATCTTTTAAGGCTGAGATCACTTTTACCCTTATGCCGGTTAGGTTTTTGACCCTATCACGAGTGACATTTAGATCCCTTAAAAGCTCGTCATATCTAGCCTCTTTTTTGCTCACTTGCTCGAGCAAAAAGGCGATCTTGGCTAAATTTTTCTCGCTGCTTTCATTTGCGTCGCTAAGCGCCCTATCTTTTGATAAAATTTCATCATTTAGCACGATCATCTTTTGATTTAGGTCAAAAATGCTGGCATTTAGCTCTTTTATGCTCGCATTTGCGTCCTTGTTTTCATCTATGAGCTGGGCTAGTTTTTCTTTTAGGGCGTCTATTTGGATGACGAAAATTTCATTTGATTTTTTTAAATTTATGTTTTCGTCGCTTATCTTTGAAAGCTCGCTTTTTAGGGCGTCATTTAGCTCTTCGAGGGTGAAATTCTTGCCCTGGGCGTCTTTTAAATTTGCTAAAGCTGTGATGATGGCTTGCTCTTTATTTTCAAGGGTGTTTTGAGTTAGGACGTATTTTACGACGACAGCGCCGATTAGCAGCATAAAAACAAAGAGCAGACCCGCCATCAAGTCCGCGTACGAAACCCAAAAGCTCGATTGATCTTCGTTATTTTTGTCTATTTTCATTGCACTAGATTTTCGATTTTTTCTATTACAGAATTTGCTTCTTTATCGATCTCGTCTATGTTCTTCTTAAGCTCAGCAATGAGGCTCTCGCGCTCTTTTTCGCGCTCCAAGCTCCTGCCCTCTTGCTCATACGCTGCCTTAAATATCGTAGCACTCTCCACGAGCGAGGTTCTAAATGTCTTTAATGCTTCGTTTTGCTCTTTCATCAAAGAGAGAGAAAATTCTTTTAAAATGGCATCAAAACTCTTGATAGTCTGCTCAAATTTAAGCTGGCTCTCTTTTGTGGCATTTAAATTTCTGCTAAAAATTTCGCCAAGCTTTGCATGCTCGGTTAAAATTTTAACCTCCATATCTTTAAAGGCATTAGAAAACGCGCCAACCGCCTTTAATATATCGGAGTGGATTTTTACAAATTCATCTTGTTTTAGCCCAGATTCATTTAGCATTTTTAAACTTACACTAAGCTCGGCCTTGCTTTGATTGATGATATTTTTCTCAACCTCGCAAAGCTCTTTTAGGCTGTTAAATTTCTCATTTGTCTGCTCGCTTAGCACTTTTACAAATTTATCATCAAGCACCATTTTAAAGGTATCGTGACTATCTTTAAAATAGCCTACACTTGCTTTCATGAAATTTGCATTTAGCTCATTTTCCTGCCAGAAAAACTCACGGCTTAGCTCTTTTTGCTCGCTGTAAAATCTCTCAAATTTGCTAATGCCGATCTTTTCAAAAAACATCCACCAAAGCGCTAAAAATATGCCGTAAATCGATACATAAAATGCCGTAGCCACGCCATTTAGCAGTATAGCAATCTCTTTTTCAAGTCCGTTTGCGGTGCTTGAGCTAAAGCTTGGCATAGAGATAGCGATACTGATAAATGTGCCCAAAATTCCAAGCATAGGAAAGACTGCTTGGCCGATGTTTGCTAGGTTGTCATTTCTAAAATTTCTTGTATAGCTCTCGAAAAAATCTTCAAATTTAGCGTTTGCCTTTTTGACGCTTGAAATTTCAAAGAGATGAGCGATGATAAATTCTTTTAGCCTTACCTTGTAGTCTTTGGCATTTGCTAAGAAATTTGAGTAAGCTACTAAGGCGCTGTGGCGTGAAAATATAAAAGCGACAAAGAGTATAACGCCCATCATCACGATGGTGTGAAGCTTCATCTGAAAATTTATAACGCCAAGATAGGCTAGTATCGCCAAGATATAGATAGCTAAAGGGATAAAGATAACTTTAAAAAAGACAAAGAAAGAGTGAGCTTGGCGCTCTTTTGGCACGCTTAGCTCACTAAAATCATTTTGATTTTGCATAGGATTAGTTCCTATTTAGGCAGTTTAAGTCGCTAAAAGCAGTCTGAAGACGCTTAACCATGCTCTCCTCGCCACTTCTTAGCCATTTCCTTGGATCGTAGTATTTTTTATTTGGCTTATCATCGCCCTCTGGGTTGCCGATCTGCCCTTGCAAGTATGCTCTATTTTTAGCCTCATACTCACGCACGCCGTCCCAGAAAGCCCACTGAGTATCGGTGTCAATGTTCATCTTAATAACGCCGTAACTTACAGCATTTTTGATATCTTTTAGCTCGCTGCCACTTCCGCCGTGAAATACAAAATTTACTGGCTTGTCGCTTTTTGTGTTAAATTTCTTAGCGACATAGGCTTGTGAGTTTTTAAGAATTTCTGGTCTTAGTACGACATTGCCTGGTTTATAAACGCCGTGAACGTTACCAAAACTAGCTGCGATGCTAAATTTATCGCTTATCTTACTTAGTCTTTCATAAGCAAGCGCGACGTCCTCTGGCTGAGTGTAAAGAAGTGCGTTATCAACGCTTGTGTTATCTACGCCATCTTCTTCGCCGCCAGTGACGCCAAGCTCGATCTCTAGGCTGATGCCAAGCTCGCTAAGCTCTTTTAGATACTTCTCGCACGTGCTTAAATTTTCATTGATATTCTCTTCACTAAGATCAAGCATGTGAGAGCTAAAAAGTGGCACGCCGTGAGTTTTTTTATACTCATGGCTTGCTTTTACTAGCTCATCTATCCAAGGCAAAAGCTTTCTAGCAGCGTGGTCAGTGTGTAAGATGACTGGCACACCGTAAGCCTTGGCTAGTAAATGAACATGCTTTGCTCCAGCGATCGCACCAAGAACGGCTGCATTTTCGCAGACTTTACCAGCGTAAAAACCTGCACCGCCATTACTAAACTGAACGATAACAGGCGAGTTAGCAACCTTTGCTGCCTCTAAAACAGCATTTACTGAGTCGCTGCCTACGACATTTACAGCAGGTATTGCAAAACCTTGCTCTTTGGCATAAGCATAAAGTTTTGTTACATCATCTCCGCTTAAAACACCAGGTTTTACGATATCTAAAACGCCCATTTTATCCTCCAAATTTTACTTATATTCTATCTTTACTTTTTGGCGTAGAGCTTCACTTTTTTGTCTAACAGCAGCTTGGAATTTCTCCATTTTAACAGCTTGCTCGATCTCCGCTTTTGCTTGTTCAAAACTTACAGTGCCAGCAGCTTTGCCATCTTCTTTTAAGATAACGTGGTAACCAAACTGAGTTTTAACTGGCTTAGTTGAAACTGTGCCATTAGCCATTGAAAATGCTGCGTCTGCAAAAGGTTTTACCATTTGGCTTTGACCAAACCAGCCAAGCTCGCCACCGTGTGCTGCTGAGCCTTTGTCGATTGATTTTTGGCTTGCTAGCTCTGCAAATTTCTTAGTTAGAGCCTCGCCT
Source organism: Campylobacter concisus (assembly GCF_902460545.1). GTDB lineage: Bacteria > Campylobacterota > Campylobacteria > Campylobacterales > Campylobacteraceae > Campylobacter_A > Campylobacter_A concisus_AE. Next base: position 4,295 of record NZ_CABPUE010000008.1, on the reverse strand, counting down.
TTTAAATTTTTAAGTTGAGCGATGATGTCGTTTGCTGTTTTTTCATCTTCAACTAAGATATGTCTTGCTCTTGCTTGAGCTGGTTGGTTCATGCTAGCTTTGTTTTTGTTGTAAAAATCTCTTAAATCGTTATCGCTTACTTTTATACCGTCAAATAGTTTTCTCATATAAAGCTCAACTGCGATGCCTTCTTGTGCAGCTTTTACAGCCTTGATGTAATCAACATCTTTTTCAATGCCTGTCGCTTTTGCGTCTTTTAAAAGAAGTTTTCTGTTGATTAGATCGTCGATTATACGTTTTTTCTCATTTGGTTGAAGCTTGCTAGCGTCAAAACCTGGCATAGCCGCTGATAAAAGTGCTGAGATATCGCTATCGCTTATAGCATCACCATCAACTGTTGCAACTACTGCTGCGTTTAGAGTGATAGCTGCAGCTAAACTTAAAACTGCTGGAAACAAAAATTTTTTCATATAAATCCTTTAAAAAATTGATTTTATGGGCAAGATTATATCAAATAAAGCGATAACTTTTCATTTAACTTAAGAAAATAAGGTAAAATACGAAAATGAGAACAAAAAAAGATATTTTAGAGATAAAAAGAAGACTTCTAGAAGAGTTTAAAGACGCTAAAAGCGAGCTTAAATTTAGAAATTTATATGAGCTACTTGTCTGCGTCATGCTCTCAGCCCAGTGTACTGATAAAAGAGTAAATTTAATAACTCCAGCCTTATTTGAAGCGTATAAAGACGTCTATGAGCTAGCTAGTGCAAATTTAGCGAGCCTAAAACTAATGATAAATTCATGCAGCTTTTTTAATAACAAGGCGGTAAATTTAATCAAAATGGCAAACAGCGTGGTTGAGCTTTATAATGGAGAAATTCCACTTGATGAAGAGAAGCTAAAAGCGCTTGCTGGAGTTGGACAAAAGACCGCTCATGTCGTGCTTTTAGAAGCTACAAATGCAAATGTTATGGCTGTTGATACACACGTTTTTAGAGTGGCACACAGGCTTGATCTTAGCCATGCAAAAACGCCAGAAGCTACTGAAGCTGATCTTAGCCATGCCTTTAAAACAGATCTTGGCAAGCTTCATCAAGCCATGGTGCTCTTTGGACGTTACACCTGTAAAGCCAAAAAACCGCTTTGCCATGAGTGTATCTTAAATGATCTTTGTAACAGCAAGGATAAGATTATTTAATTTTCTCAAGCTTTGCTAGAAAATTTTTAGCATCTATAAAACCGATAGTTCTAAGAAATTTTAGCTCATCTCCACCACTAAATAGCAAGAGTGCAGGCGGATCAATAAGCCCAAAATTTCTTAGCATCTCATCATTTTGTGATCCACCATTTGTTACATCAATACGAATAAGTACAAAATTTGCCAAAGCATTCATAACGTCAATATCTTTAAAAGTGATCTTTTCTATCTCTTTGCAGCTTGCACACCAATCAGCATAAAAATCTACTAAAACAGGTTTGGTTGAGTTTTTTATTATCTCATTTAGTTCATCTAAATTTTTAACGGAATTAAATTTTAACGCACTATCACTTTTTGCCAAATTTAGTCCAGAAAGCGGAGAAAAAGCCTCCTTTGAGCCCAAAAATGAACCAACTATTAGCATAACTGAATATATAAAAACTAGGATAAAAAACGCTTTTTTAAACTTAGCCCAGCTTTGCTCTGCTACTTCAAATGCCCCAAAATAAACTGCCATAAAAACACCTATAATGCCATATCCTAATAGCTCAAAAAATTCTCCAAGCACACGCGCAAGGATCCAAATCGCCATGATGAGCATCAAAAAACCAAAGAATTTTTTCACTTCATCCATCCAACTACCAGGTTTTGGCAAGAGCTTTCCAGAGCTTAGCCCAATAATAAGCAGTGGCACTCCCATGCCAAGCCCCATGGCAAAAAGCATAATGCCACCATAAAAGATATTTCCACTTTGGGCAATATAAAGAAGCGCACCAGCTAATGGTGCTGCAACGCAAGGTGATACGATGAGAGCTGAAGCAAAACCCATAATAAAAATTCCAACATAGCCTGAACTATTTTGCGATTTTTTACTTATCAAATTTTCAAATTTTGCTGGCAATTTTATATCATAAAATCCAAACATGCTAAAGCTTAAAATGACAAAAATGGCTGCAAAAGCGCCAAGCACATAGATGTTTTGCAAAGCGCCTGCGATACCAAAGCCAAGTAGGCTAGCTGCCACTCCAGCTAGTGCATAAGCTATGCTCATCGCGACAACATAGATAAATGACAGTAAAAAGCCTTTTTTTGCATTTAAATTAGCACCTTTTGAGACGATTATGCTTGAAAGTATCGGTATCATCGGAAAGACACAAGGCGTGAGTGAAAGCAAGAGACCATAACCAAAAAAAGTAAGAAGCGAGATAAAGAAATTTTTATCTCCAAGCCCATTTGCGATATCTTGCTCGCTAGAGAATTCTTCAGCAAAGCTGTCGGTATCGTTTTTTTGCTCTTTTTTAAAAGTAGCGATACTAAATTTTCCAGCTTGGTCAGTTATCTCATAAATTTTACTTTGCGGACGGTAGCAAATGCCGTTTTTAGCACAGCCTTGATAGTTAATGTCAAGTATTGCTTTGCCATTTGAAAGATTTTCTTTTACCAAATTTAATGGGATAAAAATCGAAAAATCTTTTGGATAAATTTCATATTCTCCTGTATTTTCACTACTTGGCAAATTTAATAGCTCATTTATCTTTTTGCCAGCTAGCTTAATCTCAAAACTCTCTTTATAAAGATAGATATTTTCACCAAAGTTAAACTTCACTTCAACATTTTGACTATCAACACTTGGAGTTAAAACAAAGGCTTTACTAACATCTAAAACTTCGGCAAAAAGCGAGCCTGCAAATAAAATAAGCGAAAAAAGAAATTTTAAAAACATACTAATCCTTGCTAAATTAAAAAAGATGATTTTAGTCTAAATTCTTAAATTTATTCTATTTTATTGTAAAATCGTGAAAATATGTGAAATTTTAAAGGAGCAAAGATGTCAAAAGACAAAAAACACCAAAAAAGCGAGAAACTTGGCTATGAGGAAGAGCTTAGACTACTTCAAATTGAACTTTTAAAATTTCAAAATTACGTAAAAGAAAAAGGCCTTAGAGTACTTATGCTAATGGAAGGGCGCGACGCAGCTGGTAAAGGCGGAACAATAAAACGCCTAACTGAGCATCTAAATCCAAGAGGTTGCCGTATAGTGGCGCTTGCTAAGCCAAGTGATGTCGAAAAAACACAGTGGTATTTTCAAAGATATGTGACTCATCTACCAAGTGCTGGAGAGATCGTGATCTTTGATAGAAGCTGGTACAATAGAGCTGGCGTTGAGCCGGTAATGGGCTTTTGCACGCAAGAAGAGCATAAGGAATTTTTACGTGAAGTGCCAAAATTTGAAGAGATGATCATAAACTCCGGCATAATTTTCTTTAAAATTTATCTTTCAATCACAAAAGATGAGCAGAAAAAACGCTTCAAAGAGAGGCAAAATGATCCATTAAAGCAGTTTAAAATTTCACCCGTTGATCAAAAAGCACAAGAACTTTGGGATCAATACTCTATCGCTAAATATTCGATGCTTCTAGCCTCTCACAATAGCATTTCACCATGGGTCATCGTCTCAAGCGATAACAAAAAAGAGGCTAGGCTAAATGTCTTTAAATTTATCCTAAGTCACGTTGAATATCCAAAAAAGATAAATGACTACTTGGAATTTGACAAAAACGTCGTAAGAGACGGGAGCGAAGAGATAAAACGCATAGAAGAAGGGCTAAATAAAGACAAGTTAAAGAGTATCGATTAAAGAATTTTTAACTTCTAGCTGGCGATTTGCTTAGATTTGCTAGCTAAATTTTTAAGCCCACCACATTACTTTTGCTAAAATGACCATTATTAGGCAAAGTACTAGAGCTATTAAATGTGAAAATTTACCAAATGGATCAGGCTTTTTTAAAATAACTACATTAAAAACAGAGATAAAAGTTACAAGGCACATTACGAGTAAAACAAAAATTTTTATAAGCAGTAGCTTTTGAAAGTTACTTTGCCACCAGCCAAGCTCGCCTCCAAAATAGTCTTTTGCCATATAAGCGCCACTTATTAAAAGCAATAAAAATGCTGTGCCAAAAACCTTTGCGCTGCCTTTTGTGTAGGCTTTTTTAACTATTTCAAGGGTTTTAGTATCAACCGTTTTTTTAGCAAACGGATATATGCAAACATCGAAAAATACGTATCCTATAAATACAATGGCACAAATTAAATG
>NZ_CABPUE010000007.1:351317-358383 GCF_902460545.1 Campylobacter concisus | reverse complement strand
ATAAAGGGCCATTTATAAAGATATTTTTTACATAGTATTTAGTGTTGTTTGCTAAAGAGAGTTGATTGTAAATTTTACTTAAAGTTGCGACATAAGCTTTTATTATAAGCGGAAAGTCTCGGTCTAAGTCTTGTTTAAAATCGCTATCTATTTCTCCATTTATATTTTGGAAAAATTCATAAAATAGTTCATCAAATTTATCATTTTGGTTTAGATTTGCTAGCAATTCTTTTAATTTATTTACATTTCGTATCTCGATGCGATCGTCTTTTCTTATAGAATTTATAAATTTTTGTGTATTTTTTAAGGTGCTATCTCGCAACTTTTTTATATCTTCTTGGCTTTTGCCTATTAGCGTATCGTGCTCTTGTATTACAGATCTTATAGTTTGAAATACTAAGGATTGTTTATATAGTTTTTCATTTAGATCTTTTAGATCTGTAAATTTTTTATAGCTTTCATTTCCGCTATAAGCGAAAAAGATCGCTGAAATTATTATTGGCGCTAACAATATATAAAATTTATTATTTTTCATAGATACTCTTTTTGCTATATTTTTTGACGATATTTTCTATCTCAATTAGTCTTTTGGTAAAAAGAGACATCTCTTTCATCTTTCCATTTTGATTGTTATCTAAAAAAGCGTTAAGCTCATTTGCAAGGTTATTAAGCTTTAAATTTAATGCAGCTTCCCTTATCTCATCTACATATTTTTTGAGCATTATCTCGTCTTTCGCGATTATGGCTGATTGGATCTGGATAAGAATTTCTCTTGCGTTATGCAAAAAGATATTTAAGTAGGATGCAAAATCTTTTTTATTTAAATTTAGTATTTTAAGCGATGTTTCAAACCAAGAATCATCGATAAGTGATTGTGTCTGCGTGTCAAAAAGATACCATGCGTTTAGTTTAAAAACAGGTAGTCTTAATGTAGGTTTTACTTTTACTGCTGCTATTAGATTTTGGTTGTTTATTATGTCTTGCTTCTCTAAAAGCACGATAAAAAATTTTTCGCCATTTTTTAAAATGGCATTTTGCAATCTCGCTTCTAGTAAGATCGCACCACCATCTTTTCTTTTTAAATTTACTCTAGCACTATTATCTTTCGTATTTTGTAAAAATTCCAAGAAGCTGTAGCTTGTACTTTCTTGGCTTGTTATTACTAGCTCGCTTATATCTTTGTATCGCAACAAAAAGTCATCTAAACTATCAAAACCCAATAGCTCAAGTGAATCTTGCGTTATCGCAGATATTTTTAAATTTTCATCATATATTATCACTTCAAATTTCCTTCTTTGAGCACTGCAAGCTTTTCTGCTACGCTTTTATTTGTTATTTTTGCCACTTCGTCTAAATTCGCTTCGCTGATTTTATCAAAACTTCCGTAAAAGCTAATTAATTTCGCGATACTGCCCTCAGAAACGCCAGCTTGCTTTAGAATTGATCTTTGCATATCGTTTTTCTGCCTTGTTTTTCTGTGAAAGCTAATGACAAATCTATGGCTTTCATCACGCATTTTTTGGAAAAACTGAAGCTTTTTATCGCTCGTACTTAGGCTAAAGCTGCCATTTTTTGTGTAAATTTTATCTTTCGCCTCGCCTTTTGCGCGGTGAGCTTTGGCATCAATCTTCTCTTTTGAAATGGCTATCACATCGACATTTGCGCCACTGCTTGCTAGGATTTCGCAGGCTAAATTTAAAAGCACCTCGCCTCCGTCAATAACCCAAAGATCAGGTGGGCTAAGCTTGTCAAATCTAAGCGCTCTGGCTGTCAAACTCTCTTTCATCTGATCGTAGTCGTTTTTAGAGCTTAGGTGCATGTGACGGTAGTTTTGCTTTACCCACTCGCCATGCTCATAGCGCACCATCGCTCCGACACTTGCCTCGCCAAAAAGGTGCGAGTTGTCGTAAGCCTCGACCACGTAAGGCGTGTGAGCTAGGTCAAAGTACTCTTTTATCTCGTTTAATAGCACGTTATCGTGCGTTTTTAGATATTTTTCAATGCTAACTTCAGCGTTTTTGGTAGCGATCTCACAAATTTTTCGCTTATCGCCAATTTTAGGGCAAGTGATACTAAATTTACGCCCAAATCTCTCGTTTAAAATTTCCTCCACCAGCTCACTATCTTCAAAGCTCTCATGCACATAAATTTTGGTGCTAATAATCGGCTGCCCAGCTATGAAGCTTTTTAAAATAGCCTGCTTATAAGCTTCGTTTATCTCATCTTTTTGAGCGTTTTTGGCCTGCGTGATGTCAGTTTTTACGCCAGTTATCTTGCCATTTTGCACGCTAAATCTCACCGCACAGATCATATCATGCACACAAGCGACCGAGTAGGCCTCAAAGTCCTCAAGCTTAGCAAGATCAACTTCAACCTTTGTTTGCATATTTTTAAGTGTTTGTATCTTATCTCTAGTCGCGGCTGCTTGCTCGTAGTCTTCGGCCTTGGCGTAGTTTAGCATGAGCTCTTCAAGGCGAGTGATGAGCAAATTTGGATTTTGTAAGGCTGCGATAGCATCGTTTACGATCTTAGCGTAGCTCTCTTTTGAAATTTTGCCTTCACACGGGGCATAACAGCGTTTTAGCTGATAAAAAAGGCAGGCTTTTTTACCTTTAATGCAGGACTTTTTCTGAACGAGGTTGAAATTTAGATAAAGAGCCTCAAGTAACTCGTTAGCTCCGCTAAAATATGGCCCGAAGTAGCGTATATTTGAGCCTTTTACCACCTTTCTAGTGATCTCAAATCTTGGAAAATCATCATTTAAATTTATAAAAATATAAGGGTAGGTCTTGTCGTCACGAAGCAAGATGTTGTATTTTGGCTTAAGCTGCTTGATGAAAGAATTTTCAAGTATGAGCGCGTCTGCTTCGCTTGGAGTGACGATGTATTCAAGATGCACAGCTTCGCTTATCATCTTTGAAATTCTTGGGCTTAGTTTTTCAGCCGGAGCTAGGCTTGGGGTAAATTTAAAGTAGCTTTTGACCCTGTTTTTTAAAATTTTGGCCTTACCAACGTATAAGAGTCTATTTTGCGCGTCAAAATACTGATATACGCCAGGCTCGTTTGGAAGCGTTCTTATCTCGTCTATTAGCATCTTGCCTGCTCATTTTTCTTGAGCAAAATTTCTCTTAGCTCTTCAAATTTTTGGCGTATTTGCTCGTCTTTTGCTAAATTTTTAAACTCACCTTTGCTAGATGGCGTATAAAAGATGGTACTTTGCTCTTTTTGATTAAAAAATTTTAAAAATTTGCTCACGACAAATCTTATATTTTCTTCTTTTTTGTTTTTTGTATAGTTGATTTCGTTAATAGGCTTTGGAGTAAGAATGCTGTTAAAAACGCTATTTTTATTAAAATTGCAAAAGGTTTTTAATAACCTTTTTATATCATTTATACTACTATCACGCCTAAGCTCTAAAAGCCCAGTGGGATGAGTAAGAACAAAGGTCAAAACACCTTCTCTAACGTAGCAAAAAGCTATATAAAATCGTTTTGCTTTCCCCATAAGCTCTAAAAGCTGTTGGCACTCATTTGCCATGCTTAATTTTTCTTTATACAAAGGATTTTCGTGAATAGTATTTATCAAAAATTTAGCGTTTTTCATGGGCTTATCTTATCATCTTTTATTTTAATTTTTACTCTTTTTGCATTTAGCGGTTGTGGCTATAAAGATGATCCATTTTATGGAAATGCTCCCGTAAAAGAAAAGAAAACTGATAAGATAAACAAAATCTAGTAAAATTTTCGTATTTAAATAAAAATGTAATGTAAGCTTAATAATTTTAACTAACCTAATTTTTAGGCTCATTTAAGTAATATACCAAGATTTTTTATTCTACAAGGAGAGTATAATGAGGTTTTTTGGACTTCTAGGCTTGTTTTTCGCGATGGCTTTTGGTGCTGATGGAGAAACCGCAGCTATTGACTTAACTACTACGTGGGCAGGAATTTTATCGCTTATAATTTTTGTTGTTGGATATTTTTTTATAGCAGCAGAAGAAAATTTCCATATCGACAAAGCAAAACCTGCTATCTTTATCGGTACGTTTATGTTCCTGCTTATCGGTGTTTACATGCTTATAAATGGCATGGATGTACATTCGCTTGAACATGAGGTAAATCACCTGATTCTAGAGATCGCTCAGATCGTATTTTTCTTGATGGTGGCGATGACATTTATCGAAGCACTTATCGAAAGAGACGTATTTAATGCACTTAAATATAATCTCGTATCAAAAGGCTATACTTATAGAAAACTATTTTGGCTAACTGGTGTTTTGGCATTTTTCATAAGCCCAGTAGCTGATAACCTAACAACAGCGCTTATTCTTTCAACCGTTCTTCTAACGATAGATAGGAATAATACAAATTTCTTAGTAGCTGGCGCGATAAATATCGTCGTTGCAGCAAATGCAGGTGGAGCATGGAGTCCATTTGGTGATATCACTACGCTTATGGTTTGGGCAGCAGGTAAGTCACCATTTCTAGACTTTTTCGCACTTTTCCCAGCATCTATTATTGGCTGGCTTGTAACAGCATTTTTACTTTCTCGCGTGGTGCCAAGTACTGCACCACATTTTGATGTGGCAAACGAGCCAAAAGTGGTTATGAAAAAAGGTGGCAAAGCAGTTATTGCAATAGGCGCATTTACTATCTTTTGTGCAGTTATGATGCATCAGCTTTTCCACTTGCCAGCGATGTGGGGAATGATGTTTGGTTTCTCACTACTTAGTCTTTATACTTACTATTTCAAAAAAGCTCACAAAAATGAAGAGCCAATGCATGTATTTCACTATATGTCAAAGATCGAAAACAACACACTATTTTTCTTCTTTGGAATTTTAGCTGCAGTTGGCGCTCTTCATTTTGCTGGATTTTTAAATTACGCTGTATCACTTTATGATAAATTTGGCTCAACTGCTGTAAATATCGGAGTTGGATTCCTTTCAGCGATCGTTGATAATGTCCCTGTTATGTCAGCTGTTTTGAAAGCAAATCCAGCAATGGGAGCTGATGCAGGCGAGGCGATGAGTCAGTGGCTATTAGTGACACTAACTGCTGGTATCGGTGGTTCGATGATCAGCTTTGGTTCAGCAGCTGGTGTTGGAGTAATGGGTAAATTAAAAGGAATTTATACCTTTGGTGCACATATGAAATACGCTTGGATGGTGGTTCTAGGATATATCGTATCGATCATTGTTTGGTATGTGCAGTTTGAAATTTTTCATATCTATTTTTAAAAGGTTATAAATGAACAATACGATTATAGTTTTGGATTTTGGTTCACAATACACTCAGCTAATAGCCAGAAGGCTAAGAGAAGAGGGCGTCTACACTGAAATTTTGCCATTTAATGCAAAGCTTAGTGAGATAAAGGCGAAAGAGCCAAAGGGTATCATTTTAAGTGGCGGCCCAGCTAGTGTTTATGCTAAAGATGCTTATTTTTGCGATAACGGCGTCTTTGAGCTAAATATCCCTATACTTGGCGTTTGCTACGGCATGCAACTACTTGCTCACACGCATGGGGCTGAGGTTTTGGCGGCTGATCAAAAAGAGTACGGCAAGGCAGAGCTTAACGTTATTAAAGAGCATGAGCTATTTAAAGATACACCTTCAAAACAAATCGTATGGATGAGTCATAGTGACTATGTAAAAGACTTGCCAGAGGGCTTTGAAGTGATCGCTGTTAGTGAAAATTCGCCTTATTGTGCTTTTGGCGATGATAAACGAAAATTTTATGCAATCCAGTTTCACGCAGAGGTGCAACACAGCGAGTATGGCACGCAAATTTTAAAGAATTTTGCTAAATATATCTGCGGTTGCGAGAGCACATGGAACATGGGAAGCTTCGCTAAAAACAAGATAGAAGAGATAAGAAAAACAGTAGGCACTCACAAGGTGCTTTGCGCAGTTAGCGGCGGTGTGGATAGCTCTGTGACCGCAGCACTTTTAGCAGCTGCTGTGCCTGAAAATTTGATCCTTGTTTTTGTTGATAACGGACTTCTTAGAACAAACGAAAGAGAGCAAGTTGAAGCTACATTTAGAACAAAGCTTGGTGTTGAGCTAGTTAGCATAGATGCGAGTGAGACCTTCCTGGGACGATTAGCTGGTGTAGTAGATCCTGAGAAAAAACGCAAGATCATAGGTGAGACATTTATAGAAATTTTTGAGCAAGAGGCTAAAAAGCATGGTGATGTGAAATTTTTAGCTCAAGGCACTCTTTATACTGATATCATCGAAAGCTCCGTAGTTGGCTCAAGTAAGACGATAAAGAGTCACCACAACGTTGGAGGTTTGCCTGATTGGATGACATTTGAGCTGATAGAACCGCTAAGAGAAATTTTTAAAGACGAGGTTAGAAAGCTAGGCCTTGAGCTTGGACTAAGCCGCGATCTAGTCTTCCGCCACCCTTTCCCAGGACCGGGCCTTGCTATCCGCATAATGGGCGAAGTAAATAAACCAAGCCTAGAGCTACTTCGCAAAGCTGACGTGATCTTACGTGACGAGCTAAAAAGTACTGGCTGGTACAACAAAACTTGGCAGGCGTTTTGCGTGCTCTTAAATGTAAATTCTGTCGGAGTAATGGGTGATAACCGCACCTATGAAAACGCTGTTTGTGTGCGTGTAGTAGATGCGAGTGATGGCATGACCGCAAGCTTTTCAAGGCTTCCTTATGATCTACTTGAAAACGTAAGCCGCCGCATCATAAACGAGGTAAACGGCATAAACCGCGTAGTTTACGATATCTCAAGCAAGCCACCTGCAACGATAGAGTGGGAATAGAGTAACAAAAATATTTCTGCTGTAAAACCGTTGAAAATACAATATTGCAACGGCTTACGGAAGCAAAAAGCTCCTTAGTGATACTGTTTTGATACTAAAAATGAGAAAAAGTAGGTTTAAAAGGGAGTTTTAAATTTAGATAAATTGTTTAGAAAGCCTTCCATTGTTTTGGTGGTAGGCTTTTGTGGAAACAGCGGTTGATAAATTTGAATTTGAAGCGGTTATAGCAATGAAACTTCTTTGTATCGGAGCCCACTTTAATATACTAATAATGTAGGATATTC
>NZ_CABPUE010000007.1:323501-345860 GCF_902460545.1 Campylobacter concisus | reverse complement strand
AATAAAAATTTATAAGAAAACTAAATACGAATGCTCCAATAATAATTCTCAAAAGTCCCAAAAATTATCCTTGTAAAAATAAAAAATTATATTTTATATTTTTAAATTTGTACTATAAAAATTAATATCTTACTTTTAATGTTATTAGTCTTAAAAATTGTATAGTTTTGAACGTATAAAAAATGATTTAAGTTGAGTAAATCTAATAGTTATTTAAGAAAGTAAGGTGGGAGAAAACCCACCTTATAAAGAATTATTTAACTTTACCAGTCTCAATTCTTTGTTTATAGATCTCACGAAGTTTTCTAATGTCGTTCTTAACTTCAAATACTCCATGCCAGTGTGAATAGTCAGGACCACCCATTAGAGCGCCTTGTCTCATACGGCGACCTTCGTGGTGCCACATATGATAGTAAACATCTTGGAATTCATCTTCCCAAGCGTCTGCGAGTAGTAAGTTTTTAGCTTTCAACTCTTCAAGCATCTTAGTTGCTTCAGCATTGTAAACGTTATAAAGCTCTACTTGCTTATCACCCATAATGAAGAAGTTATCTGTATGAGTTGATGTATGGCAAGCTTTACAAACTAGCTTCATCTCAGCTCTTGCTGCTTCTGGTCCATTTGGATGACCTGCAAGTGGCGTTCCTATGGTTAGTTTGCCAGTTTTTTCGTAAACAACAGCAGCTTGTTCATCACCAGCTGTTCTTAGCTTACTGCTGACGCCCCATAGGTTCCATTTTAGTCTTCTTGAAACATTGTGAGTTGTTGTTGTTTCACCAACACCACTCATGTGGCAAGCTGCACAAGTTGGAGCTCTAAAGTCTGGTACATCCCATGTATCAGGAGCAGCATCAAAATTCCATTTGTGAGCTTCGCTATTATAGATATGTCCGTGCATTGAGTTGTTAAAGATCTCAATATCTGGGTGATCAGGTCCAAGGTGGCAAGATGCACAAGCAGCTGGTTTTCTAGCTTCAGCTATGCTAAATGTGTGTGCGCTGTGGCATGATTTACATCCGCCTACGCCACCATCAGGATAAACATTACCTATACCGTAGTTTGGCCAAGTCTCTTTTGTAGGTTTGTGATCAGCGTCTAGTTTGATGACGGTTCCGTGGCACTGTGTACAACCAGTAGCGTCTGGAGCCATTTTGTATTCTGGATGATCCATACCTTCATAGTGATACATTAGTTTTACCATCGCAGGGTTAGCATACATTTGCATAGCACCTCTTGCGTGACCACTCTTAACAAATTCTTCAACCTCATTCTCGTGGCACTTAGCACAAGTTTTTGGGCTAACTAGCATTGATACGTGGTTGTTAGAATCTTTTGGATGCACCTTAACTGAAGCCATAGGATTATCTGCATTTACAGAGTGGCAATCCATACAACTTACGCCAACGTGAGCGTGGCGACTATTTTTCCAATCGGCAACTATGCCGGGTGTCTCTTTAGCGTGGCACTCAACACAGCTTTTTGATAAGTCTGACATTTTGTGAGCAACTTTAATGTTTTTTACAACATTAAGGTTTAAAGCATCAGATTTATTTGCATCCATGTTTGCGGCAAAGCCAAAAGACATTAGACAGGCTAATAACATTAGCGACTTTTTAAACATCTCTCCTCCTTACTTGGTTTTATTGTTTTCTTGTTTTTTAATTGCTTCAAATTTATCGATTTGTAGTCCTAAATTCTTGTGACCAACATGCTCGTGGCAGTCAACACATGATTTTTTATTAGGATTTCCAAGAACGAAATAATCTCTATGTGGTAAGAATGATTTACCAGCTTGAATAACATTTTTTAAATTTGAGTGGCAAGTCAAACATCCACTATCATAGACAAAGTGAGATGCATGCTCGCGTTTTTTACGCCAGTCGATCTTGTCTGTATCTGTAAAAAATGTCTTATAACCATCATTTATCGATACTTTAAGTTTTGTAAGTACATAGGTATAGGCACTTGTATGATTTAGGTGACAGGCTGAACATTCAGCTTTTATGCCAAGCTTGTTATTGCCGCCATGTGCATCTTCATGATATGCAGCATTCATAGGATCCATCGTGTGACAAATAGTACAGATGTAGCCACTACCAGTCGCGTGAAGTGCATCAGCAATACCCATAGACGCAATAAGTCCGATCACAATGCCGATAATAACAGATGACCAAACAAAAAATTTCTTCTTAACTTCAGCCAAAATCTCCTCCTGAATTTATCAATATATCGTAAATTTTTACGAAAATTTTAAGTGAATACTATCAAAAAATATATAAATTTTTTCTTTAAGTAAATAAAAATATTTATTTGATATTAACTTTCAATAAGAATAAATTTCTTGCAGTCCACCTACATCTTTTTCCAAAATTTGGTTCTTTTCGTCAAGTTTAACCAAACCATTTGTTTTAAATTTATTTAAAATCCTTGAAAAAGTTTCTGGAGTCATATTAAGTATTGATGAAATTTTTGTATGTTTTAGCTCATTAAATAAATCTTCATGATCTAAAATAAACCTAGCCACTTTTTCTTCTGAGCTTAAAATTAACTCTTGATGAAGTAGATTTGTTGTGATTCTTATCTTTTCAGACATTGATTTTAAAAATTTCATACAAATTTCTGGTTTTATTAAAAATTCTGCTGCAAATTTTTCATAATTTATCTTTAATACCTCGCCAGATATGGTAAAAATGGCACTAGCCGGGTAGACAATATTTTCAAAATTTACGACTTCAGCTACAAAATTCATAGGTGCTAACTGATGAATAAAAATTTCTTTTCCGTTTGCCGTGGTTTTATAAAGCTTAACAGAGCCGCTTATTAAAAATATTAACCATTTTGGCTCCTCACCTTCTATAAATAAAAATTCACCCTTTTTATGCTTTTTTACGACACTTATGGCTTCAAGTTTGGCTAAATCTTCTTCGTTTAAGCCTTGAAAAAATGGGATTTTCTCTATCATATTTTTACTCACTTTTTAAAATAAAAAACATTTTAGCATATAAAAATAAGATAAATTTTAATAGATTTTCAAAGGGAATTTTCCCTTTGAATTTATGAAATTATTTTTTAAGTAGATCTCTAATCTCAGTTAGAAGTGCAATGTCGGCTGGAGTTTCAGGCTCTGCTGGAGCTGGCTCCTCTTTTGGTAATTTATTTTTAAGTGTATTTAAAGCTTTGATAACGCAGAAAATGCAAAATGCAATTATTAAAAAATCAACCATTGTTTGTATAAATGAGCCATAGTTTATCGTAACAGCAGGTACGCCATCTACCGCTTCTTTTAGTGTAAGCTTAAGATCAGTAAAATTTACACCGCCAGTTAAAACGCCAACAACTGGCATGATAACATCACCAACTAGTGATGAAACGATCTTTCCAAACGCGCCACCTATAACAACACCAACTGCCATATCTATGACATTTCCACGCATCGCAAATTCTTTAAATTCGCTTATAAAACTCATTGTTTCTCCTAAAAATGTTAAATTTTTGTTCGGATTTTATTCAAGAAATGCTTTGCTTCGGCTAAAAAAATCAAATTACATAACTTTAAATTTATCAAGCTGGTGTTATAATCCAAACTCAAAATTTAACGTAAGGAATGAGCTTATGTATCGTTTTGCACCCTCTCCAACAGGAGATATGCACATAGGAAATTTACGTGCAGCTATTTTTAATTATATTTGTTCTTTGCAGGATAAAAGTGGTTTTATTTTACGTATAGAAGATACAGACAAAGAGCGAAATATTGAAGGAAAAGAGAAAGATATCTTAGAAATTTTAAGCAAATTTGGTATAAAGCCAGAGCAAATTTACATCCAAAGTGAAAATTTAAAATTCCACAGACAGCTAGCTTCAAAGCTCCTCATTGACAAAAAGGCCTTTGCTTGTTTTTGCACCGAAGAAGAGCTTGAGGCAAAAAAACAAAAAGCAAAAGAACAAGGCGTGGCATATAGATATGACGGCACCTGCGAGAGATTAAGTGACGCCGAAGTTTTAAACTGCGAGAAGCCATTTGTCATCCGCATGAAAAAGCCAACACGCACTATGAGCTTTACAGATGCGATCAAAGGCGAGCTAAGCTTCGAGCCAGACGCTGTTGATAGCTTTGTCATAATGAGAGCGGACAAAACTCCAACTTACAACTTTGCTTGTGCAGTTGATGATATGCTTGAAGGCGTGACCTTTGTCATACGTGGCGAGGATCACGTGAGCAATACACCAAAGCAAGATCTCATACGAGAAGGCCTTGGCTACACTGGCAAGATGAACTACGCGCATTTGCCTATCCTTTTAAATATAGAGGGTAAAAAAATGAGCAAACGCGAGAACGAATCAAGCGTAAAATGGCTTTTTGAGCAGGGATTTTTACCTGAGGCGATCGCAAACTATCTGATACTTCTTGGCAACAAAACTCCAACCGAAATTTTTACGATCGAAGATGCGGTAAAGTGGTTTGATATAACTAAAATTTCACGCTCACCTGCTAGATTTGACGTGAAAAAACTTGAGCAGATAAATAGAGAACACATCAAGCTTGCTTCAAAAGAGCGCATAAAAGAAATTTTTGGCGTAGATGAGAGTAAGGCTGAGTTAGTTAAATTTTACACTCAAGAGAGCTCTCTAGTGCCTGAGATAAAGGCAAAAGTTGAGGCTATATACTCACCAAAAATAGCTCCAGAAGAGTATAAAAACGAATTTGAGATCATCAAAAAAGCAGCTCGTAATTTAAAGGCATGCGAGAGCTTTGATGAGTTTAAAAAAGAGCTTATGAATGCTACAAATTTAAAAGGTAAAAACTTTTTCATGCCACTACGTGCGCTGCTTACAAACGACCTTCACGGCCCTGAGCTAAGCGAGCTCTATCCGCTCATCAAAGATGATCTAGCAAAAATTTTAATCTAGGAGCAAAAATGATACTTTCCACTCTATTTTCAGCGATTGCAAACATTTTGCACCTTATTATCACGGTCTATACTTGGGTCATCATCGCAGCAGCTCTGATTAGCTGGGTCAGGCCAGATCCTAGCTCGCCGGTCGTGCAGCTACTTTATAGGCTAACTGAGCCGGTTTATAGCTTTATTAGACGCTATATAAAAACAAATTTTAGTGGTATTGACTTTACTCCGCTTATAGTACTTTTAGCGCTTCAATTTTTAGATCAATTTTTAATAAGGCTTTTGTTTGGTTTTGCTGCGTCACTTTAGTATTCTCTCTCTTGCCTGTGTTGCTCTTTTGGGTAAAATTTACACCTACGAAGAGCTAAAAAAAGAGCCAAAAAGCCTAGCAAAAGACTACTACATCAACCGTCTTATTAACGAGGGCAGCTATACAAAAGAGCAGATCGCAGATCTTTCGCGTGATGTGTTTAGAAAAGCAGGCCTTGTTCAAAAATCAATCGATAAAATTTTACCTCCGAAAGCAGCTCCTAGCAAATGTCCTGGTATAAATGCAAAAAATATCACCCAGGCAAATCTAACCTGCCAAAATTTACTAACATCTATTGCTTTTAGCCTAAAGCTTGACAATCATACTCGTGAAATTTTAGCAGCCAATCTTGCAAAGACAAATCCAGAAAAATCAAAAATTTTACTCGCATTAAATGAAGTAAATCCGGCTAAAGCTTTTGCAAATTTAAATGATACAAAGAGCTTTCTAGAACTATTTAACGCCTCTAGCCCGCAAAATAAAAGTATACTTTTTAGCGAAAGCTTTGATGCAAATTTCATGACCAAGCTATACTCTCAAAAGGGCTTTACAAATTTATTAAACGATATTGTTCTTAATAAAAAATATGAAGGTTTTAGAAGAAATTTGCTAAGCATCGATCCAGCCATCACTGAGAAAAATGATGCTTTTACGCTTGGATTAAATGCCATTTTACTAGGACAAGACGATATCGCTTTTAGTCTTTTTGCAAGAGCCAAGAGTACATTTGAAAGAGCTTGGCAAAGAGACAATGCGACCTTTTGGCAGTACCAGATAAGTAAAAACGAAAGCTTTTTAAAAGAGCTAGGTGCCAGCAAGGATGCAAATATCTACTCGCTTTACGCAAGAGATTTGATCGGTGGCGAACCACTTGAAGTCATCGTGCCAAGGCCTAATAAGCAAAATATCGAAAATTTTGACGTGAGCGATCCGTTTTTATGGAACAAAACTGTAGCCCTTGCAAAAGATATGAATGCCACGCAAGCAAGCGAATTTGCGAAAAAATTTTATACAAATGAAAGCATTGGTGCCTATGCATACTTCATGCAAAAGGCGCATGGCTGGGAGAAACAATACTTTTTGATGCCAAGCTCTCCTGAGCTTGATGGCATCAGTAACGAGAGAAAGTCAATGATCTACGCTCTGGCTAGACAAGAGAGTCTCTTTATCCCAAGCGTAGTTTCTACTTCATACGCCCTTGGAATGATGCAGTTTATGCCATTTCTTGCAAATGCGATCGGTAAAAAAGAGCTAAAAATCCCAAATTTTGACCAGGATGATCTTTTTAAAACAGATATTGCATTTAAATTTGCAAACCATCACCTAAACTATCTTGATAAATTTCTCTATCATCCGCTCTTTACCGCATACGCGTACAACGGCGGTATTGGCTTTACTAAAAAGCTTATCACAAGAGATGATATGTTTAAAGAGGGAAAATTTGAGCCATTTTTATCGATCGAGCTTGTCCCAGTCGCAGAGACTAGAAACTACGGCAAAAAGGTGCTTGCCAACTACGTGATCTATATGGCGCTTACTGGTTCCAATATAAAGATTTCGCAACTTTTCGAAAATTTAACAAAACCGGCTTTGACTGATAAATTTCGAAACTAAGAGTGAGATCATCGCTTTGCTTGCTTGGTGCGGTCACTTCATAATAGAGCGCCCAAGGCATCGAAAATCCAGCAAATTTTAGCATCTTATCATTTTCATCAAGCATCCTTGCATTTGTGGCATTTGAGTCGTTGTTTACCTTGATATTATTTAGCTCACTAGCGTGCTCTTTTGGATTTATGGCCAGCAAAAAGTGCTCTTTGCTTGCATCTAAATCTGAGTTATAAATAGGATTTAGATAAGTTGCTACAATTAGCGTTCTATCAGTGCCATCAATGATCTCGCTCTTGCTTGTATAGGCCAAAAGCTCATTTTTTAACGGCTCATGCACGATTACTTTTTCACCAGCACAGCCAAATATCATCAAAATAAATACAAAAAACGATATAAATTTACTCATAAAAACTCTTAAATTTCTAAAATTTCTGCCATTTTAGCATTTTAATTTTTAAATTTCACTCATAAATTTTAAAGCCAACATAAGTTATAATCGCGAGAAATTTTAACAAAAAAGGTTCTTATGAAAAGACTTGCTATCGCTTTTTCTGGCCCTTCAAATAGCGGAAAAACGACTCTTATTTTAAAGGTAGCAAAAAAATTTATAGATGATGGTTTGAAAGTCGCGATAGTAAAACACGACCCGGGCGACAAGGCCAAATTTGACGTTGAGGGCAAGGATAGCTTTAAATTTTCACAAACTGGGGCAGATGTGGTAGTGATGAGTCCGACTAGAACAACTTATTTTTCACAAAATCCACAAGAAATTAGTGACGTCATTAAAATGCTAGGTGAGTTTGACATACTCTTAGTCGAGGGTTTAAAGACGCTTCCACTACCAAGATTAAGTGTTTTTAAAGATGAAATAGATGAAAAATATCTTAGCTTTTCAGATGCGATCGCAACATACAAAAAACAAATTCCTTACGAGATAAAAAATATAAATTTAGACGATATAGACGCTATTTGTGCGTGGATAATCAAAAATGCAAAGGCTGTATAATGCAAGAATTAAATCAAATTTTTAACGCCATAAAAGAGATCGCAAAAGAGATAAGCGAAGTGATAAAATACGCCGATCTTGGCTACACAACTCACGAAAACGCAACCGGCGACACACAGCTAAAGCTTGATGTCAAAAGCGATGAGATCATCACGGCGAAATTTAGTGAGCTAGACTGCGTAAAAGCGCTAATTAGCGAGGAAAAAGAGGATGAGTTAGAGATAAACAAAAATGCTAAATTTATCATCGCTTACGATCCACTTGATGGTTCAAGCCTAGTTGATGTAAATTTTGCCGTTGGCTCGATCTTTGGCATCTACGAAAATGAAGTAAAACCAGAAAAATTAATAGCCGCAGCTTACAGCATCTATGGTCCAAGACTTGAGCTTGTAATTGCTGAGAAAAAGGGCGCTTTGCCTAAATTTTATAGACTTGGTAAAGATGCCGAGTTTAAATTTGTAAAAGAGCTTGAGCTAAAAGAAAAGGGAAAGCTAAATGCCACGGGAGCCACGCAAAAAGGCTGGAGCCAAACGCATAGAAATTTTATAAACGAGCTATTCAACCAAGGCTACAGACTAAGATACTCAGGTGCGATGGTAAGCGACCTACATCAAATTTTGCTAAAAGGTGGCGGCCTTTTTAGCTATCCAGCAACGAGCGATCATCCAAATGGTAAGCTAAGAGTAGTCTTTGAAGTGTTGCCATTTGCCTTCATATATGAAAACGCAAAGGGCGCAACGACAAACGGCAAAAACCAAACACTTTTTGATATAAAAATAGAAAAAATTCACCAAACAACGCCATGCTTTTTTGGCTCACGTGATGAAATTTCTCTTTTGCATAAATTTTACGAGCAAAAATAATGCAAGAAACACAAGCAAACGAGCCACTTGACGCATTTGAGCTAGCCTTAAAGCAAAAAGCAAAAATTTTGCAAGAGTGCCAAAGCCAAAAAGGGCAAAAAAGTTGCTTTAACTGCGAAGTATTTTTTGACTGTGAGATAAGAAAAGAGTATGTAAATAGCTGCTATAACTCGATGTCAAAGGGCAATACTGGCAGCGATGGCGGATTTGATTTTTAAAATTAAAGGAAAAATATGAAAAAAAAAGCTTATATAACGACCCCGATATATTACGTAAACGATGTGCCACACATCGGCCATGCATATACGACTATCATCGCTGATACACTTGCTAGATTTAACCGCTTGCAAGGCAAAGAAACCTACTTTATGACTGGCACAGACGAGCATGGACAAAAGATCGAGCAAGCAGCACGTGCTAGAGGCAAGACTCCAAAAGAGTACGCCGACGAGATTAGCGCTAAATTTAGGTCACTTTGGGATGAGTTTGAGATAAGCTATGATCATTTTATAAGAACGACCGACGAAGAGCACAAACAAACCGTGCAAAATGTCTTTGAAAAGATGCAAGCAAATGGCGACATTTACAAAGGCGAATATGAGGGATTTTACTGCGTTAGCTGCGAGACATTTTTTAATCAAAGAGACCTGCTAGAAGACAATCACTGTCCAGACTGCGGCCGAGTGACGTCTTTAGTCAAAGAAGAGAGCTACTTTTTTAAGCTTTCAAAATATGAAGACGCGCTTTTAAAATGGTACGAAAATGACGAGCTTTGCGTCATCCCAAAAGGCAAGAAAAACGAGGTCGTAAGCTTTGTAAAAGGTGGACTAAAAGATCTTTCAGTAACTAGAACCAGCTTTGACTGGGGCATAAAGCTACCAAAGAGCGCAAACGATGAAAAGCACGTTATGTACGTCTGGCTTGACGCGCTTATAAACTACCTAACAACACTAGGATATTCAAGAGATGACGCTAGAATGGATCTTTGGCCATATACTACTCACATCGTTGGCAAAGATATTTTACGCTTTCACGCAGTTTACTGGCCGGCATTTTTGATGAGTCTTGGATTGCCATTACCAAAACATGTAGCAGCGCACGGCTGGTGGACCATAAATGGCGAAAAGATGAGCAAAAGTAAGGGTAATGTTATAAACCCAAGAGAGGTTGCAAATGCTTACGGACTTGAAAATTTCAGATACTTTTTGCTTAGAGAGGTGCCGTTTGGGCAAGATGGCGATTACAGCCAAAAGGCTTTGATCGAGCGCATAAATTCAGAACTTGGCAACGGACTTGGCAACCTGCTAAGCCGCATTATTGGCATGAGCGCAAAGTATAGCGACTATAAAATCGGCTCAAAAGATGTGCTCAAATTTCACAAAGCTGAGCTTGATGAAGCAAAAGGCTACCTTGATGAAGCTATAAAAAATTTAGAAATTTTAGCAACAAATCGCTATTTAGAGGATCTTTGGAAGGTCGTAACGCTTGCAAATGCAGCCGTTGCGAAGTATGAGCCATGGTTACTTGTAAAAGCTGGCAAAACTGACGAGGCAAACGCGCTTGTGGCACTTTGCGCAAATTTACTTGCAAAAGTGGCGATACTGCTTAGTCCAGCCATGCCAAAAACTTGTGCTAAGATAGCTGACACGCTTAGCTTTAGCATAGACACAGCATCTTATGAAAGCCTTGTTTTGAAAAATGAAATTTCAAATTTTGTGGCAAAAGCTACCGAGCCACTTTTCCCAAGAATAGAAAAAGAGCTAATGAGCGAGGCAAATGAGCCAAAGGTTGAGGTAAAAGCTGAGCCAAAAGAGGAGAAAAAAGAGGACGAAATCATTAGCATTGATGACTTTGTAAAGGTGGTAATAAAAGTAGGTGAAGTACTCGAGTGCGAGAGAGTCGAGGGTAGTGAGAAACTGCTTAAATTTAAGATAGATCTTGGCGAGGAGCAGCCGCGTCAAATTTTATCTGGCATAGCAAAATACTACGAGCCTAGCTCGCTTATCGGCAAGCAAGTTTGCGTTTTAGCAAATTTAAAAGAGCGAACGATGATGAAAAAATATGTCTCTCAAGGCATGATCCTAAGCGCATCTGATGGCTCGCTAACGCTTCTTGGTACGCAAGGTAAAGTTAAAAACGGTGCGATCGTTGGCTAAATGACAATAGAAAATTTAACTCGTCTAATAAATGCCGAGGCTCTAAATGCACCGACGATAACTAGCGTAAGCGAGTTTGTTTTTGAGCTAAAGCATGTAAGACGTGGCTTTGCGTATATTTGCTTAAACGCGAACGATAGCGACATAGAAACAGCGATTAAACAAGGTGCATACGCCATAATTAGCGAAGATAATGTGCCAATTATCGACAAAGAGATCGCCTTTTTAAAAGTTAGTAGCTTACAGACCGCCATGATAAAGCTCATGAGATTTGAGGCTACTCATAAAGATTTAAAATTTTGCGCCGTAAATCCTTTTATAAATGACTTTTTAGAAAAATCAAAGCTTGGCTCTAACGCACATGTCATGTCAAAAAATATCACTGAGCTTTTTAATCAAATTTTTCACGCAAAGGTCTTTGATATCTTTTTTGGCGATGATACAAGAACACTTCAGCGCATATCACCTCTTTTTGAGACCATTTACACAGATACTACTATGCACGAGATAAATCCAAGCTCGATCTTTTTTACAAATACGGTCTTTAAGCAAACATACTATCAAAACTTAAACATACCACGAGTTTTTGCTGGGATGTTTTATGGGCTTTTAAAATTTCTTGATAGCAATAAAATTTCATTTAAGCCTTACGAAGGTAGGATTCACGGGCATTTTGACCCGATTTTTATAGATAAAAATTTTATTCCTACTAGTTTTGGAAATAGCTTTAGAGCCATAATTACTGAAAGCGATGAAGATTTATTCATAAGCCAAAGTATATTTTTAAATAAAAAATTTAGCCCTGATGAGATAAAAATTTGCTTGCCAGAAGGCTCGTTATTAAAAGTACAAAATGCAATCTACTTTAAAAATTTAAGCGAGATAAAAAAGCTTAAAAATTTTATCTATATATTGATTTTATGCCAAAAAGAGGAGCTTTTAGAAGAGCTTCACAAAACATCTGAAGAAAATCTACTCTTTTAAATTTTTATTATTTATAAGATCGATTAGCCTAACATCCTCGCTTCTTACGATTAGACTTTTAGGCAGCTCAAATTTCTTGATAACCTCGCACTCTTTCTCTCTCATTTCGCCATCATCTTTTTCATGATCAAATCCCAAGATATGAAGTAATCCATGCGTAAAAAGTAGTGCGGTTTCGGCCTCTTCACTATGATTTAGCTCAGTTGCTTTCTCTTTTACCATATCTTTGTTTATAACGATTGAGCCAAGTGGGGCGTGAATGACAAGCTCAAGCGGAAAGCTTAAAACGTCTGTCGTTTTATCGATGCCCCGCTCAGTTTTATTTAGTTCTCTCATTTCTTCTTTATCGACAAAGACTAGCTCGATTTCTCCTAGTGTCAAATATTCACAAATTTCATCTAAAATTTTTGGATAGCTCTCTTCACAAAGTATCATTTTAGGCTCTTTCCTTAGTAACTTTTTGTATAATTCTAGCAAAAATAAAAGGCAAAATATGAAAAAAGCAGTTTGTATAATGAGCGGCGGTATGGATAGTACGCTTTGTGCTGTAATGGCAAAAAGGGCTGGATATGATATCGTAGCGCTTCATTTTGACTATAGCCAAAGAACGATGAAACGTGAAAAACGTGCATTTAACGAAATTTGTGAAAGATTAGGCATTACAAAAAAGATGAGTTTGGATGTTAGCTTTATTGCCCAAATAGGCGGAAATTCTTTGACTGATGAAAGCTTGCAAATAAGAAAAGATGGAGTAGAAAAAGACGTACCAAATACCTATGTACCTTTTCGAAATGGCATTTTTATCTCGGTCGCTGCCGCACTTGCTGAAAAAGAAAATGCACAAGCTATCTATATCGGAGTCGTAGAAGAAGATAGTTCAGGCTATCCTGACTGCAAAGAAAGCTTCATAAAAAGCATAAACGAGGCTATAAATTTAGGCACATCGCCTAGTTTTTCGTGTGAGATAATTACTCCACTTGTAAATTTAAGCAAGGCTGACATCGTAGCAAAATCGCTTGAGCTTGGCTCGCCACTAGAGCTAACCTGGAGCTGCTACGAGAGCGGGGACGAGGCATGCGGACTTTGCGATAGCTGCAGGCTAAGGCTAAATGGCTTTAAAAAGGCAAACGCCACTGATAAAATCGCATATAAAAATCAAAAATTTTCCTTATGATCCTCTAAAAGTGGCAAATTATTAAGCAAGAGCATTTAACGAATTTAAAGATATATCAACGCTTAGACTCTTGCTAGCTACCAAAAACATAAATTCTCAGTCAACCTTGCCAAAATTTAATAAGGAGGATTAAAAAGTAGTTGATAAATTTAGCTAAAAACGCACTAAGCACAAGGTAAAAATTTTAAGTAAGTAGTTGCTACCACGGCTTTTTAGTGATCTTATTTTTTCTTATTATCTTGTTTTTTATTTTGATCGCTTTGGATTTTTTCTAAATTTATATATCCCATTTCAACGAGTTTATTATAAATTTGAGCGATTTTTGGCCCAGCCGCACTTCCGCCATGGCCACCATGCTCGATAACCATTGTGATGACGTATTGCGGATCTTCATAAGGCGCATATGTAGTCATCCATGCATGGGATCTTTGCAAATACGCCATATCCTCTTCTTTCATACGTTTCTTTTCAGTTTGAGAAATTCCAACGACCTGGGCAGTACCAGTCTTTGCGGCAACTTTAACTAGGCTTCCAATAAAATGCCTATTTGCCGTTCCTCTTGGGTGATTTGCCACTTCATACATTGCATGCCTAATGGCTGGTAACTGCGACTTCTCAAACGGCGTAAAAGCATCATCTGTTGGTGTAAAATCAACATCCTTGTCATCAATGCTCTTTAAAAAATGTGGAGTCACATTTAACCCAGTTGCAAGGCCTGCTGTATATTTTGCCACTTGCATAGGCGTGACCAAGAAATTTCCCTGTCCGATAGAGGTGATGAGGGTCTCGCCTTGAAACCACGCTTTACCATACTTCCTCATCTTCCACTCTCTACTTGGCAAAGTCCCCACAAACTCATTTGGCAAATCAACCTCGGTTTTTCTACCAAAACCCATACGTTCAAGTATCGGCACAATAGCGTCTATGCCTATCTTTTGACTACCTTTATAAAAATAATCATCACAGCTCTCTCTAATTGCCGTATTCATATTAACATTTCCATGTCCGTGAGAGTTCCAGCAGCGAAATTTACGTCCTCCAAGCTCATACGAGCCACTACAAAAAAAGCTATCGTATTTACTCATGCCATTATCCAAAAACGCAAGTGCCATACCCATTTTTACGACCGAACCTGGCGGATAAAGGCCGTTTATTAGCTTGTTTGTAAAAGGGTGATCGACGTTTTTTACAAGCTCTTCCCATTCAGGCTGAGAAATTCCAAGTACAAATGGATTTAGATCGTACTCTGGAAAGCTACCAGCAGCTATGATAGCACCATCTTTTAGACTCATAACGATAACGCTTCCTGCATCCTTACCAAAGACATCAGCCACAAACTGCTGAAGCTCGAGATCGACTGCAAGCTTGATATTTTGACTTTGTGGTGCTTGATAGCTTATCTGCTCGATCTCTTCATTTAAGGCATTTACCTTTATCTTTTTAAATCCCTGAATTCCTTGCAAGATCGGATTATAAAACCGCTCCACGCCACTTCTTCCGATATAATTTGTAAGCTTTGTCAAAGGATCATTATCCATATCTTTTTGATTTGCCCTACCGACATAGCCGATGATGTGAGAAGCCAGATCGTTATATGGATAGTGGCGTTTTGAAGCGGGTCTTATCTCTAAATTTTCACGCAAAGAAAGTGATGCAAAAAATGGTAAAAATTTATCATAATCAATAAATTCGACCACATTTATAAAATCCTGGTTATAAGCTGAGTCATTTTTTATGTATTCATTTTTAAGCTTTGTGACATTTAGATCACTAAATAGTGAGCCAATGTAAGCTAGCTCATCATCTAAAATTTTTACCTTTTTATTAGCACTTAAATGAGGTCTAATGGATACTGAAAAGCCAAGACGATTAACAGCCATTGGCTTATCATGTGCGTCAAAAATGATGCCCCTAACTGGCGGAATATAAATAGTCTTTATCGCGTTTTGCTCCGCGATCTCGTTGTAGTAGGTATTTGAGTTTATGCTTAGGTGATAAATTCGTCCCAAAAGTATAATCCAAAAAAGAGCGATTACACTAAAGACGATGCGCATTCTCATAGCACTTTATCCCTAAAAAGAACGATAGCAAGGATACTTTCAAATGCTATAAAAAATAGATATTCAGACGAAAGTGTTAAATTTTGCTCATTTAAAACGTAAGCAAATAGATTATTTACAAGAAATGTTAAAGTATATCCAGCTGCTACAAAGATGATAAGTAGACAGTTTCGCCACTTCATCGTGGTATATAGCCAGTCTAAAATAAAATTATAAAAAAGCAAAAATGCAATAATCGTTGAAAAAAGATGAAATCCATGAATTTGCTCAGCAAATATTATAAAAATTATCGCAAAGTACCAATTGTGCTTAAACTCGTCGTATTGCTTTTGTTTTCTTGAATACTCCAAAATCATATAAGTAAAAAAAATACCAATGAGTGGCGGCAAAAAGCCAAATTGCGTAGTTGCGATCTCGTATGAGAATAAAAAAACAGCCCACCAAAATTCTTTAAAAATTTTAATATCTAAGCTGCTTATGGTTTGCATTTTATCTACCAAGAGCGTTATTTATGATAGCTTCTCTAGCCTTTTCGATACCGCTTTTATTAAGAGTTGAGACCAAGATGCCGCTTGGATCAAATTTCATTACCGCACTCTTTTGGCTTTGATTTAGCTTATCGCTTTTTGTATATAAATTTAAAATTTTCTGATCAGCTCTTAAAAAGCTTTTTAGATAAGCATCCACATTTACGTCTATGTCTAAATCAAAATGTCTAGCATCAATTAGGTGTATAAAAAGTCTAATGTCGCTTCTAAATTTCAAAAACTCATCTAAATTTTTACGCCATTCATCATGCTTTGACTTTGCCACTTTTGCATAGCCAAAGCCTGGCAAATCAACCAAAATAAGCTTAAATTTATCTTTTTCGCCCTCTTCTTTTTCCTCACAAAACTCGGCCTCAAAAAAATTTATAAGCTGAGTTTTACCAGGAGTCGATGAGCTTTTGGCTAGATTTTTTTGATTTACAAGTGTATTTATGAGGCTGCTTTTACCAACATTTGATCTGCCTAAAAAGACGACTTCGCTTGTTACGAAGCTTGGGGCCTCTTTTATACTTGGACTTGATGTGATAAATTTAGCACTTAGTGGCCTTATCACTTATCTTTTTCCTCTACCTGAAAGATAAATTTAACAGGTTTTTTCTCATCACTGTTTACACTATATGTGCCATCTTTTTGATTAACAACGATCTTTTCGCCATAAACATTCTTATCAGTTTCTACTTCATGCAAATAGCCATTTCCACTAACAGTATAGATCTGTTTTGCTGGCTCGTATGTAAGAGTATTTCCTTTGCCGTCGTAGTGCTTATCTTTTATAAAAATTTTTGCTCTAGCATTGCCAGTGGCCACATATTTTATAGGTTGGCGTTTTTTGTCAAAATAGACGACCACTTTATCTGCCTTAAGCTCATCAAATGAACCCTTTTTGATATTTACATTACCTATAAATTCACTAGTTTGCTTATTCTCATCTGCAAAAAAATCATTTGATGTAATTTCAACTTGCTCTGCATTTAAAAATGTAAAACCCAATATCACCGCTAAAATCGCTGATTTTCTTCTACCCATGCCCTTAACCCTTTTACCTGCGTTTGTTTTTTAGCAAGATCATAGCTTCCACTCTCACCCAGCGCCTTATCATTATTTCTTATGAGCGTGAAATTTGCTTCAGATCTTACTATTTTTGTTTTTGTTCCATATATCACTTCGTCACTTATAAATCTCAAACTATCGTTGTTTTCATAGTTTGCATTCTTTTGAAAGATGATTTCGTCATTTTGTGAGATTGCTTTGTCTGAGCTTAGAAAATGTTTTAAATTTCCTCTTAAAATTTTTGCTTTAAAACTCAAAAATTCATCTTTATCATTGTATCTATTTAGCTCATCAGCCTCGTAGACTCCGCTTATTTTCGTGGAATTTATCTCATAATCTATCACGTCATTTATCTGCATATTTGATATCTTTGTATCAATCTTTAAAACATTTGCAAGATATGGATCTTGGGCCGCCAAAAATATCATCACGACACTAAAAATAGCCACAACGAAGTAGAAAATTTTTACAACCAACGCTTAGACCACTCGTCATATAAATTTTCTGATTTTATAATAAGCTCGATCATCTCTCTAACCGCGCCATTGCCACCTTTGTGCTTTAGTTTTGTCTTTACATCAAGCTCTTTTATCGCATCTTTTGGCTTAAAGCTCCAAGCAACTGCATTTAAAATTTTATAGTCATTGTAGTCATCGCCTATAGCTGCTGCGTTTTTAAAGCTAAGCCCTTCAAATTTTAATATCTCACTCGCCACTTCAAATTTATTACCAACACCTTGATAGACGTGATTTATCTTTAGATCTTCAGCCCTTCGCTCAACGATGGCTGACTTTCTGCCAGTAATGATAGCTACTTTTTTGCCAAGCTTTAGCCAGCTTTCTATCGCGTAGCCATCTTTTACATCAAAAAATTTAAGCTCTTCACCATTTGCATTGTATATGATCTTGCCATCGGTCAGGCAGCCATCAACATCTAAAAATATAATCTCTATCATAAAACGCCTTTTGTGCTTGGTGTGCCTATCCTTGCGTTTTTAGCAAGTGCTCTACGAAGTGCTACGGCAAATGATTTAAACGTTGCTTCGATGATGTGGTGAGTGTTTTTACCGCGAATTTGATTTAGATGAAGCGTGATACCAGAATTTATAGCAACTGCCCTAAAAAATTCCTCCACAAGCTCAGTGTCAAACTCCCCTACTTTGGCATTTTCATTAAAATTTTCATAGACAAGGTAGGCTCTGTTGCTAAGATCTAGCGCACAAAAAACAGCAGCTTCGTCCATAACGACGCTTACCTCACCAAATCTCTCAACGCCACTTAAAGGATACAAGGCCTCTTTTAAAAGCTGACCCAAAACTATGCCGACATCCTCAACGCTATGATGAAAATCCACATAGGTATCGCCCTTGCATGAAATTTCAAGATCGAGCAAAGAGTGCTTAGTAAATGCCTCAAGCATATGATCAAAAAAGCCTATGCCAGTATCTATCTTTGCAACACCAGAGCCATAAATTTTAAGCTTCATTGAGATTTGTGTCTCTTTTGTATTTCTAGTTAGTTCTAAAATTTCTTCTCTCACGCCCTAACCTCTTACTATAAATGCACCTTGGAATTTACCGCTTCTTGCATAATCCCTAGCCTCGTCCTCACTTCTAAAGCCATTTAAAAATACTCTATAAATGGTAGATCCATCTATAGTAAATGTCTTAACTACCGACTTATAGCCATCTATACTTTGATGCTCTCTTTGATATCTGTTTGCGCCCTCAAGGTTTTTAAATGAGCCAATTTGCACCATAAAATCTCCACCTACGACTCGTTGCTCTGACGAAATAATAATGCCTCCAGTTGGAGCTGTCGGAGAGACTGGATTTGGCACTTTTATACCAGTGCTTGTTGGTTTTACTTGAGTGTTAATGCTAGCAACAGCATTAATATCTTCATTAAAGCCTATGACTTCCATACTGACTGGAGCTGTGCCTGTACCGATAATATCAAGTTTAGTTGCAGCTGCCTTTGAAAGGTCTAAAACTCTATCAGCCACAAAAGGTCCACGATCATTTACACGAACAATGACGCTTTTTTGATTTCTTAAATTTGTTACTTTAAGGATCGTATTCATCGGCAAAGTTTTGTGTGCTGCAGTCATGTTGTACATATTATAAATTTCGCCGTTTGAGGTTGTTTTACCATGAAAATTTGGACCATA
Organism: Campylobacter concisus; assembly: GCF_902460545.1. Taxonomy (GTDB): domain Bacteria; phylum Campylobacterota; class Campylobacteria; order Campylobacterales; family Campylobacteraceae; genus Campylobacter_A; species Campylobacter_A concisus_AE. The sequence goes on along the minus strand of NZ_CABPUE010000007.1, from coordinate 327,031 downwards.
CCAGCTTGCTGTGCCACTTGCCCTATCACCCACACTTACAACGGTTGGGTAGTATGTTTTGCCATTTATCGTATAAGGTCTCATTGTTGCTTTTTGGATAGAAGCTGAATTGTTGCCCTTTACATTAGTTGGACCACTTGGTGTAAATGGTGCCCCGCTCCAAGAGCAACCAGTAACTAGAAGAGTAAAACTTAGTCCTATATAAAATTTTAGGCTCTTATGGTATGACAATATTTGCTCCAACATTTAAATTTGAACTAGCAAAAGAATTTGCATCTTTTAAATCTTTTTCGCTCACATTAAATTTTTTAGATAAAGAAGCTATTGTATCACCAGTTTGGACTATATAGTTTTGAGATTTATTTTGGGCGGAAAATGGAATAATTAGTTTTTGATTATAGCTTACGGCATTTGTGCTAAGCTCATTATAATCTTTAATCGCTCTATGACTAACACCTGTTTTTTTAGAGATAGAAAGTAGTGTTTCGCCTTTTTTTACAACATAGGCATAAAAATTATTTTTACCATTAAATGGCTTGAAATTTTCTGCAAAAAGCTGTTTTTTATTTTCAGGAATATAAACATAATAATCTTTTAGAGTTGGTGGAGTAAATACAAATTTTAAATGCGGGTTGTTATTTTTCATCTTTTTTGTACTAAGACCGATACTATCGCCTATTTGAGCCAAATTTGTACCGCCTGGAACTTTTACTTTTACAAGCTTAAGGCCACCATTTATATTTAATAAAGATGAATCTTTAGACATCAAGAAGTCTGCGTCTTTTGCGGTATATGCTGCTCTTAAAATTTTAATAACAAAATTTCTAGTTTCGGCTGGAAGGTATTTTTTCTCCGCGTCAAGAAGCGTTACAAGGTCATCTGTACCGGCTTTTTGTATAGCTCTTTTTAAGGCTCCATCGCCGCAGTTATAGGCCATAGCTGCTAGATACCACTTACCAAATTGATTTTTAAGTGACTTTAGATAATTTGTTGCTGCAATAGTAGACTCTACTGGATCTTTTCTCTCATCGACATACTGTCCTACCTTTAGACCATGCAGTCTAGCCGTTTGCTCCATAAACTGCCACATGCCAGTAGCTTTTGCGTTTGAGACTGTGTGATTTGAAAAGCCTGATTCTATCATAGCTAGATAAAAGAATGACTCAGGTACGCCTGATTTTTTGATCTGCTCTTTTACCATCGGTATATACATATAACCATTTTTTAGGGCTTCTGTAAATGTTTCAAGTTGTGATTGTTTGATACCTTGCCTCATCTTTACATAGTGAGAAGTCTTCATAAAGCTAGCGTCAATATCTAGCTCTTTTAAAATTTTTACCTGAGTGTCGTATGAGCTCTTTTCAGGTGTATTTGCTAGTAGCAAGGTACTACATGCAAACATTAAAAATATTTTAAGCATTGCTTTCATTTCTATCCTTTTTCGTGTCAAAACTTAAGATGCTAGCATCTTAAACAAGTGCAATACCCAAAATTTAAGCAAAGCACTTAAACAACCTTTTGGCATTATTTGAAGTTTTTTCACAAACAACTTCAAACTCAAGGTTTAAAATTTCAGCTATCTTTTTAGCAACAAATGTCGTAAACGCCGGCTCATTTCTCTTGCCGCGATTTGGTTCTGGCGTGAGATAAGGAGCGTCAGTTTCAATAACTATCCTGTCAAATGGGGTTTTTGGCAAAATTTCGACTAAATTTTTAGCATTTTTAAATGTTAAAACACCGCCTATGCCAAAGTAAAAATTCCCAAATTTACAAAGCTCTAAAAGAAGTGGTGAAGCATTATAACAATGCAAAATCGCTCCAGCTTCAAGCTTTGGTGCATACTCTTTTAAGATATTAAAAGAGTCCTCATTAGCCTCCCTAATGTGAAGAATAACGGGTTTTTTTAACTCAACAGCCAAATCAAGTTGAGCTAAAAAAATACGTTTTTGATCCTCTTTTTCTTTTATCTTTTCGTTTTCATCTTTTGGTAAGCGAAAGTAGTCAAGACCACATTCACCAATCGCCACACACTTTTCATCTTTGGCAAAATTTCTTAAAATTTCAATACTAAAACTCTCTTTATCATATGGATGAACTCCAGCGGCAAAGAAAATGTCAGAATTTTCATGCGCTATTTTAGCCGCTTTTGGTAAATCATTGATATCAGCTCCCGGGATAATAAAGCCTTTTAGCCCTAAATTTCTAGCTTCATCTAAAATTTTATCAAGGTCAGGATCATAAACTTTACTATCTAAATGACAATGCGTATCTATAATCATAAAGCTATTTCTACTCTGTTTCTACCATTTTCTTTTGCGGTGTAAAGTGCTGAATCGCAAGCCTCAAGCATATCGTCTATCTCGCAATGCCCATTGCCAAAAGATACACCTATTGATATAGTAACTTTTACTTTTTCCTTTTTTATAGTTACTTCATTTTCAGCTACTTTGGCTCGTAAATTTACAAAAAATTTAACAGCTTCTTCTTTATTTATTTTTTTAAGGACAACGCAAAATTCTTCGCCGCCAAATCTAGCAACGATATCGCTTCCTTTTGTATTGTCATTTAAAATTTTTGCGATTGATTTTAGTACCTTATCTCCGCCATCATGGCCATATTTATCATTTATCTTCTTAAAATAATCAACATCAATCATTGCAAAAGCATAAGGCTCATTGGTCTCTTCAGCTGCTTGAACATACTCTTCTACGTCAGAATAAAAAAATCTTCTATTATAAACTCCAGTCAAGAAGTCACGATTTGCAAAATTTGCTATCTTGTTTATATTTTCCATAGCTTCAATCGTATTATTAACACGACATATTAACTCTTCTTTTGAAAATGGTTTTGCTATAAAATCGCTCGCACCATTTTTTAAAAATATTGATGCGTCAGTCTTTTCGCTAGGAGATGTCATAACGATTACGCCAAGACTATTTTTATCTTTTTCTTTTCTAACCTCTTTTAAAACTTCAAAGCCATCTTTTACTGGCATTCTATAATCAGTTATTATAAGATTTATATCAGGATTATCTGCAAAATAACTCATTGCCTCTTCGCCATGAGCCGCGGCCAAAACTTTAAACTGAAGGCTAGTTAATATCTTTTTTATCATATTTCTAAAAGGGAGTGAGTCTTCAACAACCAAAACCTTGTATTGTCTATTTTTACTCAGTCTATTTATCATTTGAAAGATATAGTTGATATCGTCCATATTTCCTTTATAAACATAATCAACAATATCTTTATTTATAAAATTTTGCCTTGTTTCATCGTCAATGCTACCTGTTAAAACGATAGCCGAAAGCCCTTTGGAAAGTGCATAATCAACGATCTCACCATTTGGGGCATCTGGCAAATTTAAATCCAAAATAGTCATAAAATAATCTTTGTCATGCTCGCTAATTAATGTCTTAGCCTCGGCAAAACTGTATGCGACATCAATTGTCATATCATCAATAGTCTTTTCCATTTGCATAACAATCAGCTTTGCTAACGCCTTATTATCATCAACTACAAGGATTCTTTCC
>NZ_CABPUE010000007.1:320927-323356 GCF_902460545.1 Campylobacter concisus | reverse complement strand
TATTTACAAAGCTTAAATTAATAATTTAAATTAAGCTACTTTAAAAGCCCTTTAGCAAAATTTATTGCTTCTTCGCTTACATGTTCGCCACTTATCATACGCGCAAGCTCGTTTACACGCTCCTCTTTATCGAGCTCTCTTACGACCGAGTTTTCTCCGTGACGTTCTACCAAAAAGTGAGAATTTGCCTTTGAGCTAAGCTGTGGCTGATGTGAAATAGCAAAAATTTGATAAAAATTTGCAAGCTTAAGCAAGACATTTGCGATACTCATCGCCTCTTTTCCACTTAAATTTGCATCTATTTCATCTAAAATAATGACATCACCGCCCGTTTTTGTGATCTCACTAGAGGTAGCTATGAAGGCTAGCCTTAAGCGGTTTAGCTCGCCTGAGCTTAAATTTTTAAGCGAAGTCTCATTTAAATTTAGACAAACCTCATCAACGCCTAAAATATCAAGCTTTTTAGCCTCAATACTCAGCGTAATATCTGGCATATAAAGCTCTTTTAGGTATGAATTTATCATCACCTCAAGCTCTTTTAAATTTACGCTCCTTGCCTTGCTTAAAGCGCTGGCTAGCTCATTTGCCTTTTTGCTTAAAATTTCAAATTTCTTCTCTAGCTCGCTCTTTTCAAAGCTTAAATTTTCATATCTGGCAAGCTCTTTTTCCTTTTTATCAAGTGCTTCTAACGCCTCCTCTTCGCTGCCATATCTTCTGATGATGGCATTTAGCGCCTCTATCCTATCAAGCACGCTTTCCACATCGATATCATCGAGTTCTTCCATATTTAGGCTATCTCTTGCGACCCTTAGCTCATTCATCGCATCTTCAAAAAAACCATTGTCAAGGTCACTGATGCTTAGCGCCTCATTTACGCTGTGCTCTAGCTCAAATATCCGCTCAGCCCTAGCCCACGCCTCATTTATCTTATCCTTTTTACTAAGCCTTTTTTTAGTCTCCATAAGCTCTTCAAACTCGCCCTTTTTAGGCCCAACGCTTCTTATCTTCTCGATCTCAAAGCTAGCAAGCTCCTTTAGCTCTTCGACCTTTTTCTCTTCCTCTTTTATAGTGGCTAGCTCTTTTGAAATTTTAGAAAATTCTAAAAACGCTTCTTCAAATTCCTGCTTTATCTCTTTAAATTTCTCATTTTTTGAAATTTCAAGCCTATCAAGCAAATTTAGAAATTTCTCATTTTCAAATTCATTTACCTCTTTTGCTGAGAGGTATTTGATGTGCTCGCGCGCCACTTGGGCTAAATTTTTCTTTGAGATGGCTTGTTGGTTTATAAAATATCTCGTGCTTTTATCTTTTAAAAGCTTGAAAATATTGACCTCTTCGTTTTCTATGCCAAACTCATCAAGCTCAAATTTATGCTCCACGTCAGCTTCTATCAGCCTTGCCTCGCTATCTTTTAGCCCAAAAACTGCCATTATGGCACTCATTAGCACCGACTTACCAGCACCGCTAACACCCGTAAATACGCTAAGACCCTCTTTAAAATTTAGCTCGACATTTTTAAAATTTAGATAATCTTTAATCAAAATTCGATCAATCATTATAACCCCAGTGAAGTTTCTCTTTTAAAATTTGAAAATAATCTCTACCGATATGGCGTATCAGCCTCGCTTTTTTGTTGCTAAGACTCATGCTAACGGCTGAAATTTTACTCATATCAAAGCGGTCTTGGCCGTCTATAACCAAAATCGCATCACTATTTGTTCTAAATTTGACCGTATGATTTTTCGTAAGCACGACTGGACGCTGTGTAAGTGAATGCGAGCAGATAGGAGTTACTGTAAAAACTTCGCTTAATGGATAGATAATAGGACCATTTGCGCTCATGTTATATGCCGTTGTTCCAGCAGGTGTCGCTACTATAACGCCGTCTCCAAAATATGAATTAAAATATTTTTCATTTAAAAGTGCCTCGATATGTGTCATCGAACCGCCATTTTTACTAACAATGACTGCGTCATTAAATGCTATCTTTTGCTCAGTTTTGCCATCATTTTTATGAAGCACGACATCAAGCATAAAAGGCGTTTCAACCTCAAATTTACCATCAAAAAAGTCTTTAAAAAATTTCTCACTCTCATTAATCATTATGTCAGTTAAAAATCCGAGCCTACCAGCGTGTATGCCAAGGACAAGTGGCGAGATGTGAGCTAGCTTTCTACAAGTTGAAATGATCGTGCCATCTCCGCCAAGAGTGATTAAAAATTCGCACTCTTTGGCTAATTTTATAAGCTCAAAACCATTTTTTTCTATACGCTTAGCACAATTTTTTTCAAGCAAAATTTCTGCGTTATACTTTTTTAAAATTTTTTCTAATTTTTCTAAATCTTGCCTAAATAATGGATAATCTTTAGCAATAAGTCCTACTTTTTTTGTGCAAAAAGTATTAAATTTTTGTTCATTTTTCATGTAAA
>NZ_CABPUE010000007.1:286958-318503 GCF_902460545.1 Campylobacter concisus | reverse complement strand
ATGGATTAAAATTTTTCTATCAAATCTTTAAAAATTTCATAAAGTTTATTTACTTCACGGGCGCTAACTCGTTCGTTTTTAGCGTGTATACGGTCGTTTATGACGCCAAATTCTATCGCATCTACACCAAATTCAGAAAAGTGCCTTGCATCACTCGTGCCACCTTTTGTATTTAGAACCGGTGTGACACCGGTAATTTTTGCGACAGAGGCCATTAATTTTTTTACGATTTTACTATCTTTGTTTGTTAAAAATCTCTTTGAGCTTTGCTTTATACTAAGCTCGTAATCAAGCCCCTTTAAAACCTCTCTAAGATAGCCCTCAACGTCATTTACGTCAGTTAAATTTGAGTTTCTCACATTAAACATTATACTAAGCTCACTTGGCGTGACGTTGCAAACTTGCATGCCACCTCTGATATCAGTTACCACGATCTTGCTTGGGCTAAAAAACTCGCTTCCGCCGTCCATATCGTGATCAGCTATCTTATTTAAAAGTGGAGCTATTAAATTTACCGGATTTACACACTTTTCAGGATATGCCACGTGCCCTTGAATGCCCTTTATCACGATCTTGCCATTTATTGAGCCACGTCTGCCAACTTTTATGCTATCACCAAATTCTTTATCGCAAGTTGGCTCAGCCACTACGCAAAATTTTGGCAAATCATTTATTTCGCGTAAATATTCAAGTGCTAAAGGCGTACCATATGTGCCATCGCCCTCTTCGTCGCTTGTTAATATGAGGCTTAGCTTGCCATCAAATTTCGCATCTTTAGCAGCACAAACAAAAGCAGCCACGCCACTTTTCATATCCTGTGCGCCTCTTGCGTAGATGTAGCCATCTTTTTCTAGTGGAGTAAATGGCTCACTATCCCAGCCCTCACCTGGAGGTACAACATCAACGTGTCCAGCAAAAGCTAGATGCTCGCCGTCTCCATAAATTTTAGAAAGTATGAGATTTTTGGTGCCATTTTTTTCTATAAATTTCGCCTCAAAATCAGGCAAAAATTTAGCGATAAATTCTAAGCTTCCAGCATCATTAGGCGTGATAGAGCGAAAACTTAAAAGCTCTTTTAAAAAGCTAATTACCACTAGGTGCCTTATGAGCCGGCACGCTCTGGTGCACCAAAGTAAAAGCCCTGAAACTCATCTACGCCGATCTCTTTACAGATTTCAAATATCTCTTTTGAATGCACATATTCAGCAATAGTTTTTATACCAAGGTCTTTTGCAAATGCCACAATCGCACTTGCGATAGAGTGTGAATCTTTATTTATGTCTATATCTTTTATAATAGAGCCATCGATCTTCACGTAGTCAGGCTTGATCTTTATAATGTAAGAAAAATTTGAATATCCTGAGCCAAAATCATCAATAGCGATCTTTGCACCCATACTTTTTACACGCTCGATAAAATTTGAAACTCTCTCTAAATTTTTAAGCTCTTCATCTTCAACGATCTCAAATACTACTCTACCAGCAACATTGTGCTTGTTCAATAAATTTAAAACAAGTGAGCTAACATCACCATCGATCATATCTCTACTGCTTAAATTTATAGAAAGTACTAAATTCTTATCCTCTACAAGTTGTTTAAAACACTTTACAATGAGTTGTTTCTCAAGATCAGCATAACGCTTAATACGCTTTGAGATATCTAAAAAGACATTTGGTGATATAACATCGCCTCTATCTAAAAGTCTTATCAAGCATTCGTATTTTACAGGCACCTTTTGGTCATTAACTATCGGCTGAAAATAAGGAACAATATTGTTGTTTATAGTGGCGTATTGTATCAGTTTAGAGCGTTCTATTTGAGTTGCGTATTCCTCTTTTTGATTTAGCCCTTTGAAATAACAAACATAGTCTTTATCTTGCTCTTTTGCTGTTTTTAATGCTATTGTTGCTTTTCTTAGTGTTTGGTCACTATCAAGAGCAAAGCCTATCGTGCTATGTATCTCGATACCTTCTATCTCTCTACCATCTTCATCGACTATACTTAGCATACGGCCTTTAAAAATTTCTATCAAATCTTCAACCATATCTTCATATCTATCGATAAAGCTATCGCTATCTTCTACCAGAGCAAACCTGTCTGCTTCTATACAGTAAGCCTTCATATTCTCGTTTTTGGCAAATTCACTGATCAAATCAGCCATCTTTACCAAAATCTGATCACATGCAAATTTACCGTAAAAGTCATTCATCTTACCAAAATCGTCAATATCTATAAGCACTACTTTAGGATTTTCATAGCTATTAATATCACGCACCAATGCTGTTTTATTTAAAAGTCCAGTCATCGGATCGATATAAAGCTTTTCTCCAAGCTCTTCTATCTGTTTTTTAGTATCTGTTTTTAATGCGTTATAGTTATTTTTTTCTTTTATGTATTTGACCGCATACCATATACAAGTAGACAAAGCAACTATTGCACCAATGAGGCTTAAGATGAATGTTAAAGCCATATTGTTTAAAAGCCACTCAAAAAAGTACTCATCATGTGTACCAGTAATACGTTGATCAACCTTTCCTTTAAAGCCTAATATATACTCTCCAACTGGCACAAACATACAAACTTGAGCGGCATTTTCTGGCAAAATTTTTGCCCAAAAATAATCTTTTTGAAAATTATGAGCAAAGATATTTCCACAGCTTTTGTCGTTAAATTCTTGATTTATTATTCTTTTATCTGAAGATGCTACGACCTTGTATCCATTTTTATTATCATCCTTTAATAAAAGAACATCGCCCATAGCGCTATCGTTAATGTAAGATTGAAAATTTGCGACATCATATTTGCTGACATTTTTGAAATAATCAACATATTGATATGTCAAATAATCAACTTTCTTTCGAAGATTAAAGCCATTTTCAGCAGAAGCATTATTAAATTTAAAATAAAAAACTGCCAGATTTTCGACTAAAAAAATACTTCCCAAAACAAACACTAAACCTATAATCGTTTTAGTGATGTTTAGATTTTTACCCGTTTGCTCGTCCTTGTTACTCAAAAGTTACTTCCCTTGTTTTGTGTAATTGCCCTGATTATATCAACCTTAAAATAAATTTTAACTTTTGGGAAAAAGCTAAAGCCTGACTATTTTAGCTCCATATCCGCCTTGATTTGCCGGTGCGTCAAAAAATTCTTTCACGCTTGGATGCTCTTTTAAGAAATTTTTAACTGCAAAGGCAAGCTTACCAGTGCCGATGCCGTGAAATACGCTAACCTCGTCAAATCCCATAACAAGACTATCTGAGATAAATTTATCCAGTTTTGCTATCGCCTCATCAGCTCTCATGCCATGCAAATCAAGCGAGAGTGAGGCTGTCTTTGGTTTATCGACATTTAGGCTCACGCCACCTTTTTTAGGCAAGACTACTTCGTTGCCATTTTTTCTTAAAAGCTCTAGTGGCACGCGCAAATTTATACCATTTGATTCGATCATTGCGTCATTTTTAGAGATGCTTAAAACCGTGCCTTTGATATTTTCATACCTTACTCTATCGCCTACTTTTAGGCTCTCGCGTTCAGTTTTTTTAGGCTTAACGATGGCAGCTTTTTTTTCATTTGCCACGTTTAGCGCCCTTTGCTTGTCTTTAATGTCCTTGAAATTTATAACAGCTTTTGCCGCATTTATCGCTTCATAATACTCTTTTTCAAGCTTTGAAATAGTCGCATTTAGCTTGATCTCATTTTTCTCTTTTAGCTCTTTTTGCTCCTCAAGCAAGCGCTCCAGCCGCTCCTCTTTTGCCGTGACCTCTTTTATACCCTCATCAAGCTTGGTTTGTAAATTTAGCGTCTTTGTGATGATCTCGTTTAAATTCTCTTTATCTTCGCCGTAAATTTTCTTAGCCTGCGCCACTAAATTTTGAGATATGCCGTATCTTGCCGCCGTTTCAAAGGCATAAGACTTGCCGATCGTGCCTTTTAAAAACTCAAATTTAGGCCTTTGAGCCGCCTCGTCGTAAAGTGCCGCCACTAGCTCAACCTCTGGGTTTTTAGCTAGCAACATCGCAAGGCGCTTGTGGTGGGTCGTGATGATCATTTTGATATCTTGAGTGATGAGGCGCTCTATCATGACGCCATACAAGCTCGCAGCCTCCTCAAAATCGGTGCCAAGCTCGATCTCGTCAATACCTATGATGATCGATCTTTTAGTAAAAAGCTTTGCAAAATGCACCATCCTGCCAGCAAAGGTCGAGATGTCGTTTTTCACGCTTTGCGGATCTTCTATGATCGCGTCAAATTCTTTAAAAGAGCCGATCGTTGAGCGGTTTGCATCGATACGCATAGGTAGCAGATACTTTGCAAGCAGCGTCGCTGAGATGATCGATTTTAAAAGCATCGACTTACCACCAGCATTTACGCCGGTTATTAAAAGCACCTTTTTACTAAAATCCACGCTCACGCTCTTTGGGTTTTTAAGCGCTGGGTGGGCAAATTTCTCAAGCTTTATAACATGCGAGCTGTTTGGCAAAACAAACTCATAGTCACGTGATCTAGCCAAATTTACACGCGCCTGATATGCATCAAACTGATCAAAAGCATTATTTATAAATTTCAAAAAGAGTAGGCTCTTGCTCATCTGCAGGCTAAATTTCTTGCAGTGCTCGTAAATAATCTCTTCTTTTCTATCAAGTAGCTCGCTTTGCTCCTTTTTTAGGCGCTCGGTGCTTGCAGGTGCGACGTAGAAGTAGCCGCCTGAACTTCTAGCGATCACGGTGCCTTTTAAGGCGTGATTAAAGCCACCACGCACCAAAAGTGCCTCTTGCGAGTTGATATAGTGCGTCTGAGTATCGATAAGATAGGGCGTGATGTGCTTTGAGTAGATGAGCTTTTTAAGCTCAGCATCGATCTGGCGCTTTTTCTCGCTAAAAGCCTGCTTTATCGCAGCAAATCTCTCATCCACGCTGTCGCTAAACTCGCCGTTTTCATCAAAGCTGTTTGCCATCTGGCTCATCGCTTCAGGGATTTCAACCTTTGCGATCCACTCGCCAAGCCTGCCTTCAAATTTTTGCTTTTTTAGATATGAAAAATACTTAATAATCTTTGCAAACTCGTAAATTTCACTGATGTGAAGTACTGCTTGCTTACTAAGTCTCATAAGCGCGTCATCAAGCTCTTTTATCTCGTCAGGCGCCTTGAAATCATACTTTGAAAGCTCGCTAATGTTTTCAAAGTGGATTTTGCTGTCGCCTTGTAAAAATAGCGGTTTTTGCCTTGCCAAAAAGGAGTTAAATTTCTCTAAATATTCGCCCAAATCAAGCTTTAAAAATATCTCTTCAGTCATTGCTCACAACTTTTTATCGGCACTATTACGCTTGAGAGCTCGCTAAATTCTCTTTTAGCCAAAAATGACGCCGTGCCAAATTCGTAGTTAAATTTCTCAGCACTCACGTTGTATTCGCCACATTTTAGTGTTTTACCCTGTTTAAAATCGCTAACTAGCTTTGAGATGGCGTCCTCATTTCTTGATAAATTGCTCTCATAAATATAACCACAAACAAGCACTGCGAGCAAAATAGCACTAACAATAGCCTTTGTTTTTTTGTTTATCTTTTCATCTTTTATCGCCCAGATCGCTCCAAAAAGCAGCATCACACCGGCAATTATTATCAAATTTCTTACCATTTTACGCCCTTATATTTTGCGATGAGCTCTTTGTAAAGCTCAGAATGAGGCTCGATCTTTTCTAAAATTTCAGCCTTAACCTCACTGATATCTTGTTTTTCAACTAGCAAGCAAACAGCCATATACGGGGCATTTGGCAGCATCTCTTTTATCTGAGTGCTACTTAGCTTTTGCTCCCTTGCAAGCGCGATCAAGATATCTTTTTTACCTAAAATTATAAGGCTTGAAATTTCTTCTTCACTAAGCTCTTTTTCTTTTATCTCTTTTAAAATTTCATTTTCATCTTGAGGCTTGAAACTACTTAGATCCATTAATATCCGCCTCTTAGCTGCACGCTGATATCACCCGCTCCAAAGCCAACTACGATGCCGTCACTTAGGCGGTTTTTCACGCCAAATTCATCTGTAAATTCTATCCCCTCTTCAACCCTCTCGACCTTATCGGTAAAGATCGGGTTATACTCGCTAAATTCGCTCTTCATATCAACTTCGATCGGATTTTCTCCAGCTGCATAAACTGGCAAGATGACAAGCTCATCAACGCCTTTAAAGCACTCTTTAAAGCCAGGTAAATTTGTGCTAAGTCTTGTGTAGCGGTGTGGCTGAAATATCGCTGTAACGCTGTTTATACCTAAAATTTTGGCGTATTCAAAGACTGATTTTAGCGTCGCTTTTATCTCGGTTGGATGGTGCGCGTAGTCGTCGATTAGGACGAAATTTTTGTTTGCACTAAGTATGTCAAAACGCTTTTTGATACCTTTAAAATTTAATAAATTTTCTCTTATGTCTTTAAGCGGCGTCTCGTGCATCGCAGCTAGAATGGCCAAAGATGCGTCTATGGCGATGTGCTCGCCCATGCCAAAGGCTTCAAATTTGCCTAAATTTTTAAGGTTAAAGCTGGTGTATGGCTGATAGTCTCTTACAACCATTGTAAGCTCGGTGATATCGGTACTTGGATAAAGCCTGATCGCGTCAAGCTTAAGCGTGCTTAAAAACTCGTCCTCAGCGTTTATCACCCTAACTTTTGCGCGCTCCAAAAAGCCCTTGTAAGCTGCGTAAAATTTAGCTAGATCGTAGTCGTAGTGCTCCATGTGCTCTGGCTCTGCGTTTGTGACGATGGCTAGATATGGGTTTGAGTTTAGAAAGCTAGAATCGCTCTCATCAGCCTCAAATACGACGTTATCGCTCTTTGCGTAGCGCATATTTGAGCCAAACTGCTTTGAGATGGCGCCAATGATGACTGAGCCCTCAATGAGGCTTGCTAGCATCGCTGAAGTCGTGCTTTTACCGTGTGCGCCAGCTACTGCAAAGACGCACTTATCTTCAAGCACATAAGGCAAAATTTCTTTTCTTGAAAAGCACTTTATGCCCTTTCGTCTGGCCTCCACTAGCTCGATATTATCCTCTTTTATCGCAGCTGAATAGACCACAAAGTCTTGGTCTTTTATCGCCTCTTTGCAGTGTGGCGTGATGACCTCAATACCTTCATCTTTTAGCTCAAGCGTCGTTTTACTCTCTTTGATGTCACTACCGCTTATCTTGTGGCCTTTTTCGTGTAAAAATCTAGCGATGGCTGAGATGCCGATGCCGCCGATGCCTATGAAATGGACTTTTCTGATCTCGTTGTTTAGCTCTTGCAAATTTTATCCTTAAGTTTTTCGTGATTTTAACAAAAACTACTAAATTTAAGGCTGAAAATGGCTTTTATTTACTTAAGCTAAAGCTCTCTTCTATCAGGTCAAAAACGGTTTTTTGTGAGATTTTGGAGTTTAAATTTACGCTTATCCAGTACTTTTTATTCATGTGATATGCTTTAAAAATTTGCCTCTCATCAACTAGCACCATGGCTAGATCTGGGCTGCATTTTAGATTTACAACCTCTATCATCTCGTCACTTTCAAGGCCAAGCTTGCTTGCACTTAGTTGCATAAGTAGTGCAAACCACTTCTTGTTTTTCTTGTGACGAAAGACACTAAATTTTGGATATTTTGGGAAAATTTGCTCACCCAAAATGTCAAATTTATCTTTTATATATTTTTCAACGTCACTTCGTTTCAAAATTCACTCCAAAATTCCTTTAAAGTGCTAAGCTCGCTTTCCCATCCAGTTACGGCCTTATTTTATCTTTTAAATTTAGCCTCTATCTGCATAAAACCCCAAGTGCTTCTAGCCTCGCTAAGCTCCTTTTTGCTAAGCTCATCTATCATCATCTCTTCATTTTTACCAAGCCTATTTTTGACCTCACCAAACGGATTAATAAGCATCGAATCGCCGTAAAAGCTCCACTGCGTATCATCGCTCTTGTGGCTTCCTACGCGGTTTACGCGCAGCACGTAGACATTATTTGTAAAAGCTCTAACCTTTAAAAGCTCCTCCCAGCGCGCCTGCGAGAAAAATGTACAAGCCGTTGGCACGAGCACGATATCGACCTTCTTAGCGCTCATATACGCCCAGCACACATCAAAGTGCGCCTCATAGCCAAACATGACACCGACCTTAAATTTATCATATGTAAAGACAGGCAAATTTAGCTCATCGCTTGTGTTATTAAAGAATTTCGCCTCATTCCAGTGAGCGTAAGGTATGAGAATTTGCTGATCATATAGCTTTACTTGTGTTGGGGTAAATTTAGCTAGACTTTTAAAAATTTCCTTGCCTTTTAGATTTACAATGGGTGCAACAATATTTAGATCATACTTTTTTGCCATTGCAAAAAGAGCCTCTTTTTTGCGCTCGCTTTGCTCTTTTATGAGGCTTTTTGGCATGCTAATGAGCTCTTTAAAAAAGCTATTTAGCACATATTCACCAAGCACAACAAGTCTTGCATTTTCGTCCGCACAAATTTTTAGATAATAATCAAGCCTTGCCTCACTTAAAGGCTGAGTTGGTAGCTGAAGAGCACAAATTTTACTCATCATCCACCTGCTTTATGCTAAGTTTTGCATTTTCTAAAATTTCTCTTGCTTCATTTAAGAGCTTTTTGCCCTGCTCGTGCAGCTTTATGCTATTTTCTAGGCTCACATCATCTTTGTTTAGATCGTTTAAAATTTTATCTGCTAGGGCTAATTTTTCTTCAAAGCTTTGCTCTTTTTGCTCCATTTTCTATCCTTTTAATATATTTTTTATATATCCATCAAATTTTTCTATCTCGACCAAAAATGCGTCATGGCCGTAGTTGCTATCTATCTCTACAAAATTTGTATTCTCTCCTCGCCCCATCTCACAAAGCGTGTCATAAATTTCTCTCATACAGCACGGCGGAAAGAGTAGATCGCCTTTGAAAGCGATTAGATGTAAGTTTGCTTGTATTGGCACAAGGGCGTCTTTTAGATTGTCATAGTGTCTTGTACAGTCAAAGATGTTCATCATTTTTACGATGTATAGGTAGCTTAGCGGATCAAACCTCTTTGGGAAGTTGTAGCCGTTGTACTCCATGTAGCGATCCACCTGAAAGCGCCCAGAAAGCTCGTAAAGGCCGTCAGTCTCGACGTAGTTTCGTCCAAATTTCTCATCCATGCTATCAGGGCTTAAAAAGCTGATGTGCCCTGCCATCCTGCCAAAAGCCATACCTTTTAGACCATTTTTTCTTATAAATTCTGCGTCATATTCGCCATTTTTAAAATTTTCATCATTTAAAATGGCTTCGATGGCGATTTTGTTAAACGCTATCGCCCAAGGCTTGGTCTGATAGGTGCTTGCAAGTATTATGATATCTTGGGCAAATTCTGGAAACTCGATAGCGTAGCAAAGTGCCTGCATACCGCCAAGGCTGCCGCCTATCACGGCTCTTGCTCTTGTGATGCCCAGCTCACTAAATAATCTCATTTGCGCCTTTACAACGTCACTTATGGCAAGGACTGGGAAATTTAGCCTATACTCTTTGCCGCTACTTCTATCCACGCTTAGCGGCGAGGTCGAGCCAAAGCACGAACCTAAGATATTTACGCAAATAACGTAAAATTTATCTGTATCGACCGCCTTTTTGCTGCCTATTAGCCCGTCCCACCAGCCAGCTTTATCATCGCCTGCGTAAGTGCCAGCTGCGTGGTGCGAGCCAGTTAGAGCGTGGCAGATCACGATAACGTTGCTTTTATCGGCATTTAACGTGCCGTAAGTCTCATAAATAAGCTTGAAATTTGATAGCATACGGCCACTCTCAAGATAGAGTGGCTCGTTAAATTTAATAGTTTTGGTTTGCAGGTTTAACACTAATTGACTTTGTAGTTTGGTGCCTCGTGAGTGATAACTACGTCGTGGACGTGGCTCTCTTTTAGTCCAGCGCTTGTTATCTCGACAAATTCGGCTCTTTCTTGAAGAGTTGGGATATCTTTTGCGCCAACATAGCCCATAGCGCTTCTTAGGCCGCCTATTAGCTGATGTATCACATCTTTTATGCTGCCAGCAAATGGCACACGGCCCTCGATGCCTTCAGGTACAAGCTTGTCTTGAGCGGTGCCCTCTTGGAAGTAGCGATCCGAGCTGCCCTTTGTCATAGCGCCTATTGAGCCCATGCCGCGATATACTTTGTACTGGCGACCTTGGAATGTTATAAGCTCGCCTGGGCTCTCCTCGCAACCTGCAAGCAAGCTTCCCGCCATAACGCAAGCTGCACCTGCTGCAAGGGCTTTTGCCACGTCGCCTGAGTATTTTAAACCACCATCTGCGATAACTGGGATGCCGTATTTTGCTGCTTCTCTTGCGCAGTCATCAATTGCTGAAATTTGAGGCACACCAACGCCAGCAACGATCCTTGTGGTACATATTGATCCAGGTCCGATGCCTACCTTTATGCCGTCAGCTCCTGCTTCTGCTAGGTCTTTTACAGCTGCTGGATTTGCGATATTGCCAGCTACAACATCGACTTTAAAATTTGCTTTTACCTCTTTTAACGTATCAATAATGCCCTTTGAGTGACCGTGAGCTGAGTCTATGACGATGACGTCTACGCCAGCATCAACTAGTGCTTTAGCGCGCTCTATCTGACCCACGCCAATAGCCGCAGCCACGCGAAGTCTGCCGTAGCTGTCTTTGTTTGCGTTTGGATACTCTTTGCGTTTTTTTAGATCTTTTATGGTGATAAGGCCATCAAGTCTGCCGTCTTTATCTACGATAGGTAGTTTTTCAACTCTATTTTGAGAGAAAATTTTCTCCGCATCATCAAGCGTGCAGCCCTTTGGTGCAGTGATAAGCGGTGCTTTTGTCATGCGGTCTTTTACCAAAACGCTCATATTTGTCTCAAATCTCAAATCGCGGTTTGTTAAAATTCCTATTAGTTTGCGCTCCTTGTCGATGACTGGAACGCCTGAAATATGAAGATCTGACATAAGGCTTAGAGCTTCAGCCACGGTCGCTTCTGGATTTATAAAGATAGGATCGATGATAACGCCACTTTCACTTTTTTTAACGCGCTTGACCTCTTTTGCTTGGCTTTCGACGTCCATATTTTTGTGGATGACGCCGATACCGCCGAGCCTAGCCATCATGATAGCAGTTCTATGCTCAGTCACCGTATCCATTGCAGCAGAGACGATCGGGATATTTAGCGTGACATTTTTGCTGATCTTGGTTTTCACATCAACTTGCTTTGGCAAAATTTCAGAGTATTGCGGCACAAGAAGCACATCCTCAAATGTTAAAGCTCTCTTTACTATCTTCATATTTTTATCCTTTTATTAAATTTTCTAGGCTCTTAGCACCATTTATCAAGGTCTGTTCGTCCCACGCTTTTGCGATGAGCTGGGCGCTCACGTTTAAATTTTGATCATCTTTGCCAACTGGCACAGAGATAGCTGGTAGGCCTGCTAAATTTACGCTGATCGTGTAGATGTCGCTTAGATAGGCCTGAAGTGGATCGCTGTGTGCTCCAAATTTATAAGCTGTGCTTGGAGCAACTGGCATGAAGATAAGGTCATTTTCTTCTAAAATTTTCTCATACTGAGCTTTTATATGTGCTCTTGCTTTTTGCGCTTTGATGTAGTAAGCATCGTAGTATCCGCTACTTAATACGAATGTACCAAGTAAAATTCTTCTTTTTACCTCTTCGCCAAAGCCCTCTGAGCGCGAATTTACATATAGTTCTTTTAAATTTCTAGCATCTGCGCGTCTGCCATATCTCACGCCATCGTAGCGGCTTAAATTTGCACTTGCCTCTGCGGTTGCGATGATGTAGTAGGCTGCGACGTCATACTTTGAGTCCTCAAAATTTGTGTAAGTTACGCTGTGTCCGTATGATTTTAGCTTTTCAATAGCTAAATTTAAAGCAGCTTTTGTCTGCTCACTTGCGTTTTCTACGTAGTTTTTGATGACACAAATTTTTAGTTTTTTGTTACCATCTATCTTATCGCTAATGCTCACAAACGGCACATCTGCGCTCGTGCTATCTTTTTCGTCATGCCCAGCGATAGCGTCATATAAAATGGCTGCGTCTTCAACGTTTTGTGCGATAGGTCCTATCTGATCAAGGCTGCTTGAGTATGCGCCAAGGCCATATCTGCTCACTCTGCCGTAGGTTGGCTTAAAGCCCACACATCCGCAAAATGCCGCTGGCTGGCGGATCGAGCCACCAGTGTCGCTACCAAGTGCGGCTACTGCAAGGCCAGCTGCAACTGCTGCTGCTGAGCCACCGCTACTGCCACCTGGGACGTGAGCGTGATTTAGTGGGTTTAGTGTTTTGCCGTAAAATGAGCTCTCAGTCGTGCTTCCCATCGCAAATTCGTCCATATTTGTGCGGCCAAATGGAGCTAAATTTTTACCAAGTAGCTTTTCGATGACAGTTGCGTTATAAGGTGCTACGTAGCCTTGTAAAATTTTTGAGGCACTTGTTACGTTCCAGCCTTTTACTTGGATGTTGTCTTTTATAGCGATAGGCACGCCCTCGCCTAGTTTTGCGATCTCTAAATTTGCTAGCTGCTCGACATAAGCGCCAAGCTCTTTTTCTTTTATGATCTTTGCCTCAAGCTCGGCTCTTAAATTTTTTATCTCTTCAGCTGAAAATTTCAAAGCTTCTTTTAAAGTTACCACTATTTTTATCCTTTAAATTTATTAACCAAAAATATGCCAAAAAAGCTAACAACGACCACCGCAGCGATCGTTGCTATTATGATAGTTGCGCTTACTGGCTCACTTAGCACTTATGACCTCTTCGCATCTTGGGCATAGCGCATCTTCTTTGCTAGCGTTAAATTTCCAGCATCTTGGGCATTTGTGAAGGTTGCTTGCTATGATCTTAAATTTATCGCCCTCTAGCTCAAACTCGGCTAATGGCTCGCTATCATCATAAGGTCTAACTGAGCTTACCATATAAAGATCAGCCACCTCTCGCTCGTCGTAGCCTGTGATGTTGTGATTTGTGGTCTCTAGGCTTAGCTCTAGAGTTGATTTTATCTTTTTCTCTTTTTTAAGAACATCCACGATCTCGTTAAATTTCTCCCTGCTGGCAAAAAGTAGCTCATCTTCAAAGCTAAGATCAAATTTTATTGGCTCATAGACTAGGTCAAACGCGTCTTTTGCCTCGCCTTTGATGATATTTGGAGCGTAGTCCATCACCTCATCGACGGTGTAAGTAAGTGTTGGAGCGATGAGTGGCAAAAGTGCCTTTGTGATGATCGCCATCGCACTTTGAGCTGATCTTCTTCTTGGGGCGTCTTTTGCGTCGCAGTAGAGTCTATCTTTGCAAACGTCAAGATATACACCGCTAAGATCGGCTGAGAGGAAATTTAAAAGGATGTTAAAGCCCTTTGAAAAGTCGTAGTTTTTAAAGCAAGCGCTCGCATCGTCAAAGACCTTTTTAGCACGAGCTAATATCCATTTATCAAGGATGTTAAACTCTGTATTTAGGCTCTCAAGATCATTTACGTTTGCTAGTAAGAAGCGGATCGTGTTGCGGATTTTGCGGTATTGTTCGCTGATTTGTTTTAATATATCTTCGCTTATTTTTAGGTCACTTGAGTAATCACTCATGCCAACCCAAAGGCGTAAAATTTCCACGCCGTGAGTTTTGGCTACGTCTTGTGGAGCGATGACGTTGCCCTTGCTCTTACTCATCTTCTCGCCCTTAGCATCGACTGTAAAGCCGTGAGTTAGTATGCTCTCATAAGGTGCGTGAGAATTTATAGCTGTGCTTACTAGAAGCGAGCTTTGAAACCAGCCGCGGTGCTGGTCTGAGCCCTCTAGATACATGCTTGCAGGGTATTTGCCAGCGTCGTAGTTGTCGCTTTGCAAGACCGCATGCCACGTCGAGCCGCTATCAAACCAAACATCAAGGATGTCCATCACTTTTTCTAAATTTTCAGCCTTGTATTTTGTGCCTTTTGCTAAAAGCTCGTCTATACTTAACGCCCACCACGCATCAGCGCCTTTTTCTTTAAAGATAGCCACGATGTGGTCTAAAATTTCACTATCAAATATAACTTCTTTTGTCGCTTTATCTCTGAAAAACGCGATAGGCACGCCCCAGTCACGCTGACGAGAGATGCACCAGTCTGGGCGATTTTCTATCATCGAGCCTATTCTTTTTATGCCTACGCTTGGGTAAAATTTAACCTTTTCAAGCTCTTTTAGCGCTGTTTGTCTAAGCGTTTCTCCACCTAGTTTAGCCTCGTCCATAGCTATAAACCACTGCTTTGTGGCTCTATAAATGACAGGCTTGTGCGTTCTCCAGCAAAATGGATAAGAGTGTCTAAATTTAGAGACGCTAAGCAAGCTTTTGCCAAGTAGCTCTAAAATTTTCTCATTTGCTTTAAAGATGTGCATACCGACAAACTCGTCTACCACGTCGCTTCTAAATAGTCCGTGATGTTTTAGGCTCTCATCATAGCAGCCACCATCATCAACTGGCATCAAAATTTCACTAAAACCATACTTCAAACATACGTAATAGTCGTCCTCGCCGTGTCCTGGAGCTGTATGAACAAGTCCAGTACCACCATCCATCATGACGTGATCGCCTAGTAAAAATCGTGACTTTCTGCCGTTTAGCGGATTTATCGCGTGAGTGTTTTCAAGCAGGCTTGATTTAAACTCTTTTTTGATCTCGCCCTTGCTTAGGCCACTTTGCACTACGCTTTCAAGTAGTGGCTTTGCAAAGATCAAATTTTCAGCCGTTAGCACATAAATTTCATCTGGTTTTAGGCTAATAGCTTGATTTGCTGGAAGTGTCCAAGGCGTAGTTGTCCAGATGACTGCGCTTGCCTCTTTTACGCCGAGCTTTTCTAGCGCGTCGCCATCAAGCTCAAATGCTACGTAAATAGAGTAGTCCTCTTTCTCCTCGTACTCGACCTCAGCCTCAGCTAGCGCCGATCTAGCCGCCCAGCTCCAATAAACCGGCTTGCTTCTCTCTATCAAAAGGCCTTTTTTAGCGATCTCGCAAAGCGCTTTGTAGATATCAGCCTCAAACTCAAATTTCATCGTCATGTATGGATTTTCAAAGTCACCGATGATGCCAAGAGTCTTAAACTCATCTCGCTGGATATCTATAAATTCTCTCGCATGCTGTCTGCAAAGTTCCCTGATCTCGACCTTGCTAAGCTCTTTTTTCTTATCACCAAGCTTGACTTCAACTTGCTGCTCGATAGGCAAGCCGTGACAGTCCCAGCCTGGCACATAGCGGACATTTTCGCCATAAAAATAGTGCGTTTTTGTGATGATATCTTTTAAAATTTTATTTAACGCGTGGCCGATATGAAGGTGGCCGTTTGCATACGGAGGGCCGTCGTGGATGTTGAAGTTTTTAACCGCTTTTTGGCGGTTTTTCTTCATTTTTTCATAAACCTTGCGCTCTTCATACCATGATTTTAGTCTTTGTGGTTCATTTTGTGGGAGATTTCCGCGCATCGGGAAATTTGTCTCTGGGAGTAAAAGTGTCTCTTTGTAGTCCATTTTTTACCTTGATTTTAAAATTTGCTAATTTTACACCTGTGCTGGTTAAATCACACTGAAAAATAGTATAATGAGGCAAAAAAAGGAGCTTAAAAATGAGACAAAGTATCTTGATAATAGGCGAAGATCTTGAGATAAATAGAGAATTTCTAAACTACATTTTTCAAAGTTACGAGGATCATTTTGGCGAGCTTGGAGTGGTCAGTTTTGCTCCAAAAAATAGCAAAGAGCTACCTTTTATCATCGAAAATTTATCAAAAGATTACGACTTTGTAAGCATTTTTGGCTCGGATGAAAATTTTGCCATCGCTGCAAAGATAGTAGCGACGCTAACTGGGGGCTCGCTCGAGCTAAAAGATAGCACGACACTTGCGCTTAAAGATAGCTTAGACTACTCTAAAAATAGCTTTTTAACCAGCCTAAATAACGCCCAGATAAATCTCATAAAAGCCAACCCAAATGAAGAGCTGAGCGAGTTTTTAGTCGAATACGAGCCTAATTTTAGCTACTTTCATCTAATAGACATCGATGCTGATAGCGCTAGGATCCTTATGATGCCACTTGCTAAAACTTATGAGGTTGATATCACTCTTGCGCAGATCCTACCAAATTTGATACTAGTAAGAGCAAAAAGCAATAAATTTGGTCAGATCGAGAGCTTTTTACAAGGGGTAAAAACGCTGTTTTCTCAAAAATTTATCCCACAAAAAGACGTGATAGAATTTGTGGCAAACAAGCTCATGCAAAAGGGGCTTAAAATTTCATTTGCCGAGTCTTGCACGGCTGGGCTGGCAGCAGCTAAATTTGCAAGATATGGCGGCATCTCAGCTAGCTTTGATGGCTCACTAGTAACCTATGCAAATTACATAAAACACGAGTGGCTGGGCGTTGAGGATGAAATTTTAGATACTTACGGAGCCGTGAGCGAGCCTTGCGTAAAGGCGATGATAAAAGGTACGCTAAGCACGACAAATGCGGACTTTGCGCTTGCCATTAGCGGTATAGCTGGACCAGGTGGTGGCACAGCTAGCAAGCCAGTTGGCACGGTATATGTCGCAGCTGGCGATAGAAACGGCAACATCGAGGTTGAAAGACTTCTTTTAAAAGGGGATCGCAACTACATTAGAGAGCAAAGCGTGCTAAGCGCCTATCTATGCCTACTTCGTCTAAAAAGCGAGATATTTTTTGCTTAAAATTTTATCTTTTTAAAAATAGCACTAAATTTAACGGCGACATTCGCAATAAAATATCAAAAATAAAAAGCCAAATTTAAAAAGCTAAAGATGTTTAAAAAGATATTGTTTCTAGCTATTTCTTCGTTATTTGCATTTGGTGCTATAGCTCAAGCAGGCGAGATAAAAGCAAGCGACTCGCCCTTTGGTTACGCTAGCATTGGTGCAGAGCAAAATTTTGGCAGATACGCCGATAAAGAGAGTAAAGAAGTTGTCACAAAAGATAGACAAGAGCTCATAAAATACGCGACTATGTCATCTATGTGGATGAGCTCATAGACCTTAGCGAAGGCAAGATTCCTCAAAATGGCAATAGCTTGGGGCTAGATAAATTTATAAGCGAGATTAGCAGTGGCGAGTTTAGCTCTTATGCAAGCTTACGGTGCCTCATGCCGTGCAAATTTAGTAAGTCATAAGTGTATTTTTGAAAGTGGCAAATAAAGCTTTTAAAAAGGGCAGCGTTTGCAAAAAACTAGACAAATCACTACTTAAGCCGCCATATAAATTTGATCTCATTTCAGCCTCAAACGTCCAGAACAAGGCAAATGAAATGCTGACATAGGCAAAAACTAGCCGTTAATAAAATTTTTACCAAAAACCCTAAACTAGACAAGCTGCTTGGAGTCTAAAAATCAAACTAAATTTTTATATTTTTACAAGATAAAACGCTAGCACATAGCCCATATATCAGCACGCAAAGGCTAACGCTTAATCCAAATACGCTAAGGGCAGCGGTCTGGCTAAAAGAGAGGGTAAAAAAGGAGATAAAGCTTGTGATAAATGCACAAAATATCCCATAAATTCGCTCTTTCTCGCTAAGACTATCATTTAGCGCAAATATCATGTAGTCAATCCCAACAGCGCTTGCAAGTATGAGCCCAAAGACACCAAAAATACTTAAATTTACGCCAAAAAAGGCAAAGATAAGCAGTGTAAGAAGCACGCCAAAGATGATGATGCCCATCACAAGTGCCGAGATAAGAGCACTAAAATAAAACCATAGCAGTAAAAACGCGATCACAAGTGCTGCTATTTTTAGCTTTAGAGCAAGCTCTTTTGCCTGAGTTAGGCTCTCATTTAGCGAGTCAGCAAAATTTAGACTAAAAGCGTTGTGACACTCCAGCACATCATCACTTGCCGCCCCTTTTACAAAGTCGCTCACGTAAGCTACGCTTGTATTTTCATCAAGCATAAATTTTTTAAAATCCTTCATTGATTTTAGAGCCAAAATTTCACTCACGCCAAGCTCTTTTTCTCTCAAAATTTTTAAAATTTCACTTCGTACTTCATCTTTGCTAAAGCCAAATTTCTCATAAATCACATAAATTTGCTCATCATCAAGTGCCTTTTTAAAGGCCTCTTTTAGCTCAGCCTGCTCGCTTTTACTTAAAAACATATCGCTTAGCGAGCTCTCATCTTTTATCAAATTTCTCTTTTTTAGCTCATCTAAAAGGCTCTTTTCACCTCCCAAAATATCGCCATTAGATCTTGTTACGATCATTGTATTTTGGTTGTTGCCAGTTAGGCTTAAGATATAAAAAGAGTCTGCTAGCAGGCTCTTTGGCATATTTGAGTAGTCTTTTACATTTTCGCTTTTTGATAAATTTTTAAGATCAAAAACAAGAAAAATAGCTAGCAAAATAAGTGAGATAGCTAGAAATTTAACCCCCAAATGCCTTGCAACCGCGCCTGAAAGATCACAAAATTTAGTTAAAAAAGCGTCAAAAGCCTTTGATCTATAAAATTTCACCCCTTCAAAAACTAAAGGCATGAAAAAGTAGCTAGCTAAAAACGCAGCAACTAGTGCAAACGCCGAAAATAGCGCCACCTCTTTAAGCAGTTTAAGATCAGAAAACGTAAAAGCTAGATAGCCACTAAGCGTGATAAAAAGGCCTAGCAAGAAAATTTTTAGCATATTTTTTATGCTACTAGCCCTGATCACTTCGCCCTCGTTTTTGCTAAGCCAGTGTAAGATGTAGTCAAACATGAGGCCAATGAGGCTTGTGCTTATTAAAATAGTAAGGATATTTAGCTCACCAAGGCAGAGCAAAGTGCCTGCAAATGCCACGCTAAAGCCAAATGCAGCGATAAATACTACATAAAAAATTCGCAAATTTCTAAAAGCAAGCATCAAAAATATAGCGGTTAAACTAAGCGAGACCACACTCATATAAAGACTCTCACTCTCGTTTTTTTGCTTTGAAAATGCCTGATAGATGGTACTTGAGTGTATAAAAAGTTCATTTTGTCCGACTTTTAGCGCATTTAGATCGTTATAAAAATTTATTAACCCTTCGCTCGAAGCTTCCTTTTTTAGCTCACCTTTTAGCAAGAAAAAGCTCTTCTCTCCGTCCTTTACCTCAAGCATGAGCTCGGCTAAATTTAAGCTCACATTGCCATTTTTTGCACTAAAACCACTACTTAGCGAGAAAAAATCATCTTTTACATTTAAAAGCTTAAAGCTAAAGCTACTAAAAATTTCCTCTGCGCGCTTTTTAAAAAAGGCGTTTTTATCGTTTTTTAGAAGCTCTAGATCAGCCCTGCTCAAAAGTGCAATCTTTGAGCGGTTGATGTCACTTTTTAAATCGTTTAAATTTATATCTAAGTTCACCTCAAAGATCTTAAAAAGCGAGCTTTTAAGAGCTAAGCTTTGCACATTTTTGGCCAGCTCTTTAGAATTTACCAACACTAAAAAATTTGATGCCATTTCATCTTGCACCTCTTTTAGCACCTTTGCCTCTTTGGCATCCTTGAAATTTATCAGCGAAAAGATATCAGTTTGGACGTTTTTTAGGTTCGCAATCGAATACCCAAGCGAGACTAAAAAAACAAATATAAAAGCCAAGATCGTGGCTAGTTTTTTCATTTTAGACTAAACTCATTTATCGTTTTATCCCCACTTATCTCGTCAAGCTCGATCTTTTTTACCGCCTTATCGCCACTTATCTTTATTGACTTAAAAATTTGTTTAAAGAGTAAATTTTTAGGGCTTAGCTCTATCTCCCACTCTTTTAGGCTACCACTTGTTTTTATGTCAAATTCTTTTCTAAGCTCGTTTTCATCTAGGCTGATGATAGCAAGAAATAGCTTTTCGTCAAAATTTGCACTCGTCTTTTCAAGCTTGCCATTTTCGTTTTTGAAAATACCGTCTTTGTTTATGAAAACCTTTGAGATGATTGGCTCTAGCGTATCCCAATAAAGTCCGCCCTTTTCTAGCCTAAACTCACCCGTGCTTTTTATGTTTTTGTTAAAGCCAGCCAGGCTCTTTGTCTGCGTGAAATTTCCGCTTACGCCATCTGTTTTTACTATGTTTTTAAGCTCACCCAGCTCATAGCCAAAGCAAGATATAAAAATGGCCAAAAAAAGAGCTATTTTTTTCATAAATTTTCCTTTTTCGTGTAAGCTTCAATCGCCTTTATTAGCGCCTCTGGCATCTCAAAGCAAGTTTGCAAGCTCTTCATCTCGATGACAGCTTGTGCGGTATTTGCCTCGCTTAATTTGTCACCCTTTTCATTTTCTATAAGGTAGTGAAATTTCAAAAATGTTTCGCACTCGCTAAGCGTCGTCGTGACCTTGATGGTGTCGTTAAAAAAGACTGGGCGCACGTATTTTACATCAAGCTTTACGATAGGAAAGGCGTAACCATCTTTTTTCATAGCGATGTAGTTGTACCCCAGCTTGTCAAGTAGTTCGCAGCGTGCCATTTCTAGGTACTTGACGTAGTTTCCATGCCACATCACCTCCATGCTATCAACATCAAAAAACGCCACTTTAAATGTGCTAACGTGTGAAATTTTCAAATTTATCTCCAAAAATCAAAAAAATTAAACCACTGAGATGGGTTCTTGCAAGCGTGATCTTCGAGCTGTTTTACATAGCTTTGCACGTATGGCATGACGCTCGCCTTGCGGTTGCGACCTAGTTTTATCTCATCTGCGATGTCGCTTAGCTCGATACTAAATTTATCGCCATTTTTCACGCACCAAAGCGTGCTCATTTTTACACCCAAAATGCCAGCTAATAAGTATGGGCCGTAGTTAAATTTAGCCATCTTACCAAGGAAGCTAACCTCAACAAATTTATCACCATTTACTGGGGTTCTATCGCCCATTATGCCGATATTTACGCCGTTTTCTACCGCCTCTTTTAGCTCAAGCATAGCTGCTGCATCAAGATTTTCTACGCTTATTAGTTTGATCTGCCCCTTACTTATCTGCTCTAAAATTTTATAAAAATTTTCATTTCCCTTACTATAAACCAAGATGATCATACGAAAACTTGGCGATCTAAGCGAAAGTGTCTTGCAAATTTCTACGTTTCCTAGATGGCTTGTTAGCAAAATTCTGCCACGCTTTGATGCCTCAAACTCTTCTTTTATCCACATAAGCTCGTTAAAATCCAGCTCATTTTCGAGCACGCCATTTTGCCAAATACGAAATTTATCGCAAATCGCAATACCAAATTCATAAAAATTTCTAAAAACACCAGTGGCCGGCTTTTTACCACTAAATTTCTCTACGTTTTGCAAAAATTCTCTTATATTTTTTCTCTCTATTTTTGAAAAAATATAATAAAAACAAACGACGATCATAACGATAGGTTTTATAAGAAAAATAGGCAAATTCTTGGTTAAAAACAAGCTCACCCTTAAGAAAAATTCATTTGATCTTTCGCCTTTTTGCCACCATGCATATTTTTGCCCTTTAAAGACTTTGCCCAGCAAAAATGGAACCAAACTAAAAAAATATTTAGCATGCATAAGACTAATTAGCACATTATCTTTTAGCATTTTAAAGTGAGAAATTCCACCTTTTTCATATCTTACATTTAATGGTATCCACTTTAGTCCAATGCCTGCTCTTACAGCATTTACAAGGATTTCCATGTCAAATTCCATCCTATTTGACTTGCTTTGAGATATCGCCCACTCGAGCTCTTTTAGTGGATAAATTCTAAAGCCACACATCGCGTCTTTTATGTTGGCGCTAAATGTATTTACTTTGACCCAAAAATTTGTGATCTTTCTGCCATAAAATCTCGACTTTGGCGCGTCCTCGCCATAAATCGGATCAGCTAAGATCATATCATGCGGATACTTTTTACTAAGCTCTAAAAACTCTACCACTTCGCTTATGTCGTGCTGAAAGTCAGCGTCGATCTGAAATGCGTGCGTGTAGCCATTTTGCAAAGCGTGTCTAAAGCCATCTTTTAGCGCAGCTCCCTTACCGCCGTTTTGGGCTCTTGTTAAAATTTCTACGCCAAATTCGCTCAAATTTTCCAACGCTTTTTTTGATGCCTCGTTTGAGCCATCATCGACTATTAAAATGGGTAGATTGTATCTCGCAAGCGCCTTACAAAGGGCTTTTATCTTCTCTGGATGGTTGAAAAATGGTATGAGAAAAAGCGTCTTCATAAGCCCAGCTTTATCCTACCAGCAGCACTTCTAGTGCCGTTGCAAAATATCTCAAAATAAATTTTCTCATCTTTTTGCAAAATTTCTATACAAAGCTCGTCATTTGGCCTTACAAATTTTAAAAATTTCAGATTCTCCACCACGCACTGATCGCCTATTTCTGCGCCAAGCTCTCTTGCAAATTTAAATACAAAATCTAGTTGCACAAAGCCAGGCAAAAGCGGTAAATTTGGAAAATGTTCGGTAAAAATACCAAGTGCTGGGCTAAGCTTTGTTTTAAATTTGTAGACGCCGCCATCGCTACTTTTATCCCAGCTGGGCTCTTCGCTCTTTTCTAAAAGCTCCTTAAAATTTGCTTTTAGAAATTTCCCTTGAGCGTTTTTACAAAGCGAGCTAACGATTTTAAAATACCTAACACTATTTTTAAACTCAGGCCTTAAAAGCTCATTTAGCCTTGCTACAACGCCCTTTTTACCGCTATTTCTAAAGAGCTTCACACCCTCTTCACTAAGCTCTAAAAGTGCGGCCAGACGCTTAAATTTTGGATGCGTATCACAGTAGCAGTCTTTTAAAAGGCCACTTTCAAACATCTTATTTTCGATGCTTATTAGATTGACCCTTTTATCATTTAGCTTGACTATCCTATCGATCCTACCTTTTAGCGTGAGCTTGCTGCCATTTATCTGTGCCCAGTCGCTAGTTTGGAAAAACTCACACCATGGCGAGCTCACGTTTAATGCCTCGTCCTCGCTAATACCTGCCTTTACCTTACTAAAAAGTAAAAGTTCATCGCCTAAATTTCTAGCCACTGCACCAGTTTCGGTGCTACCATAGATGTCAATAATGCGTGTTTTGCTTAGTTTTGATATGCTAGCTCTTAGCTCACTCTTTAGTGCCGAGCCAGCACAGATTATGTTTTTTAGTCCTGAAATTTCAGCTGCTCTTGGACTAGAAATTAGCGTTTGAAGCAAAACTGGGCTTGTTATGAAACTTAAATTTTCAAGCTCTAACTCAAAGATCGCCTCTGGGTAATTTAGCTCCCTACTAACAACCTTTGCACCAGAAATGATGGGCAAAAATACCTTAAAAGTAAGACCAAACATATGCTGATGCGAAACGCTTGAAAAAAATGTATCGCTCTCATTAAATCCAAGTTCTTCTTTTAAAAATAGCCCTTCTTCTATCATCGCACCAAGTCTTTTTGGGATATTTTTGCTCTTTCCAGTCGAGCCCGAAGTCTGAAGAAAAAAAGTAGAGTTTATATCAAATTTTGGCTCTATATTTCTAGCTGGAGTCAAAAAATTCTTGAAATTTTCATCATTGATATTAAATTTATCACTACTAAAAATAGGCTTTGCAAGCAAAATCGGTCTCACGCCGATCGCAAGTACTCCAAAAAAGGCTACACAAAAGTCAAAAGTTTCGCTTAGATAGATCTCTACCTCACCTAGGCCATACTCTTTTAAATTTGCCCCAAAAATAACAACTTGTGAGTATAAATTTTTATCAATATCAACAAATTTAAAGTCTTTTAGACTATTTTCAAACTCCATCTTTCCTCTTTAAAATAAAAACTTTACGATATAAAATTTCTCCAAAAAACAAAAATCCCATCAAAATATAAGAAACAAAGGAGCAGTAAATACTCCAATAAAATTTATTTTCAAAGCACGATAAAATAAATGATAAAACCGCATTAAATACAAAAAATAAGCACCAAATTTTTGTTAGCCCTCTTGTGTAGCTAACGACCTTTTCATCTATATTTTTCTCTTTTAATCTAGCGATTTTGGTTATAACAGCCTCGCCCTTTAAGCTGTAAAAAAAGAGAGCCAAGAAGCCAAGACTTACGATACTTGGATATAAAAGTGCTAAATTTACGCTTCTAAAAATAGTGCAAATGGCAAAAAACAAGCTAGCCGATAAGCAAACCTGCCTTTTCTTGCCACTTTCAAAATAGGCTCTAAGCCCCCAAAGTACACATAAAACACCAAATATCAAAGTGGCGTTTTCTTGCCAAAAAAATAGTACTAAAGGGTAAGCGATGCTTACTAAAATTAGAACTAGGTTTACTATTTTATGCTTCAAATTTCTTTGCTACAGCTTTTACGATATCATCAAGCGTTTTTACGTTTTTAAAATCCTCTGGCATCAGCCTATGTCCGGTTTGACGTTTGATGTAGTCAATCATATCAATAGCGTCAATGCTATCAATCTGCAAATCCTCATATATCCTAGTCTCTGGCTTTATCTTGCTCTCATCTATCTCAAAAAGATCAATCAAGGCTTTCTTTAAAATTTCAAAAATTTCTTTTTCACTCATCGTTATTTCCTATTTTCGTAAATGTATTTTGCAAGAGAAGATACACTAAAAAATATCTCTTTTAGATTTGCACTCTTTGAGTCAAGCACGAGGCCATATTTTTTCTGCACCGCAAGTCCAAGCTCTAAAGCATCGACGCTATCAAGCCCAAGACCATCATTAAAAAGTGGCGCATTCTCATCAATATCACTTGGCTTCATATCCTCTAAATTTAAGCTTGTGATAATCAACTCTTTTATCTCATTAACTAGCTCTCTCACCAAATTCCTCCTTATAAATTTTACTTATCTCATCATGCATTGCCCTAGCCCTTACGGGGCTTGGCCTATCCTTTAAAAACATATCAACATCAAAAATTTTTATCTCTTTAAAATGATATTTTATCTTTTCATCTGGCGTTTTGTACCATGGTTCATTTTTTCTAAGGCTTCTTGGGTGCATATTGATGCCAATACATACAATATTTTTAGCGCCTTTTACACCTATATAAGCTGCTGCCTTATGAAAAATAATTTCATCTTTCGTACGTGTGCCTTCTGGGAAAATTAATAAATTTTCACCACTTTTTAAAACATCTACGCTTTTTTGTAAAAATTCCTCGTTGTTTGTGTTTGGTATATAGTTGCACGCTCTAATTGCAGCAAATAAAAATATATTTTTACTAAGCTCGCTCTTCACGATGCAGTTTATCCTTTTAAGTCTTGAAATTAAAAAGACCACGTCAAGAAGCGAAGGATGGTTTGCGATGACCAAATTTGAGTCGCCCTTTAGCTCGCTAAGCTCAAATTTATAGTCCAGATGCCCACAAATTTTAGTAACTTTTATAAAAAATCTCCAAGAAATTCTAACTAGATCACGGCATAAATTTTGTATAAATTTAAATTTATTTAGCCTCAAAAGTACCACTGGCACAAGCAGTAAATCCCCGCTTATGCAAATGATCGCAAAAAGGAAAAATAAAAATCCAGCTCTTAAAATTTTAAGGCTCATAGCTAAAATTCCAAGATGAAGAATAACTACAACTTTGCCAGCTTTTTGATATTTTTGGATCAAAATTTACAATAAAGTTTTGTAATAAATTTTCGCAAATTTCTTTTTCTTTTTTCTCTCTTTTTAGAGTTAAAACTCTCTCATTTTTTGCCTTTGATACAACAAGAGCGAGCATAAATGATGGCTTTTTCTCATCAAAATAACTCTGCTTTATCGACTCATGATAGGCAAGTATTAGCACATTTTCATATCCATCATTTAGCCTTAAAAAGGCTGCTTGCAGAGCATCTTCAACTGGGCTAAATGACGATATGGCAAGAATTTCATTATGATTTTTAGCTTCTATGCCAAGAAGTGACGAAATAGCGTTATGCACAGAAAGTGAAAACGAAGTAGGCGAAACTGGCTCAGCCTTTGCCAGCGTAGTCTCTAGCTCAAAGCAGCGATTTATCTCTCCTTCATATGAGCTAAAAATAACTGGCATATCAAGCTTATCAAAACCACTAAGCAGGCTAAAAGCGCACTTTGCAGCACTACTTAGCCTTCTTCTTTGAATTGGTGGAATTTTTGCTAGATCAAATTCTTTTTTATATCTAGCCAGATCCTCGCCGACATCACCATAAGCTATCGCGTCAAAAAAATCAACTTGAAATTTCATTATTTCGCGATATCACCTTTTAGAGTAACACCAGACATCAAAGCACCGCTTCCGCACTGAAACTGAGTTTTTGAGTTAAATGGCTGTTTTTTGTAGTAGCCAGTTAAATTTACAACCTTAGTGCCACCTTCTTTTAATGCTCTTTCTTGGAAAGTCTTTAAAGCCGAAAGAAGTGCAATTTGGCATGCCTCTTCATCACTTTTATTAAAACCATTTGTCTTTTTATTTGATGTTAGGTCTTTTACAATCACCTGTCCGCTATAGCCTGTGCCAAAGCTGATACTTACATTTGGAAGTAAGAAATTTTTAGCTTTTGGGCCATTTAGAAAATCAAGTGAGTGATATTTCACATCATCTCTTGCATTAAGACTTGTAGCAAATGCCAAAATGGCAACTAATGAAATTAATTTTTTCATATTTATCCTTTTTAAAAAATGTTTTTAACTCTTTTAAATATCAAAGATGTATTTACGCCGCCAAATGCAAAGTTATTGCTCATAACAAAGTCCGTTTTTATCGGGGTTGGCTCTTTTAAATAGTTTAGCTTTGCACACTCAGGATCAGTTATGTTTAAATTTATAGTTGGGAAAAATAGCTCTTCTCTCATCATCATTATGCTTGCTATCGCCTCCAGCCCACCACAAGCGCCAAGCGTGTGACCAAGATAGCTTTTAAGCGAGCTAATGGCGATGTCCTCTCCAAAAAGCTCGTTTGTAGCGATACTTTCAGCTATATCGCCATGTTTTGTAGCGGTGGCGTGGGCATTTACGTAGCCTATGCTTTTTGGCTCTAGTTTTGCCGCGCGGAGTGCTAGGCTCATCGCCGCTTTCATCGTAGCGCTTTGTGGTCTGGTGATATGCGTGCCATCACACGTAGAGCCAAAGCCAACGACCTCAGCGTAAATTTTAGCTCCTCTTTTTAAGGCGCTCTCTTCACTTTCAAGCACTAAAAATCCAGCTCCCTCGCCAAGTACCAAGCCATCTCTATCTTTTTCAAACGGCGTTGGTGTCAAATTTGGCGCGTGGTTTTTGACGCTAGTCGCGTAGAGCTTGTCAAAGACGTACGCCTCGCTCACGCAAAGCTCCTCAGCCCCACCAGCTAGCATCATATCTATGCTGCCATTTTTTATGCTCTCGTACGCGTAGCCAATGGCGTGTGATCCGCTCGTACATGCCGAAGATGTAGGGATGATGCGCCCTTTTAGTGAGTAAAATAGCGCGATATTTGCCGCTGTGGTGTGAGGCATCATTTTTATATAAGTATTTGCGTTAAAACCGCTATCAATGTCCAAAACTAGCTTTGCCATGTCAAGGATAGAGTCGGTGCTACCAGTGCTTGAGCCACTCGCCACGCCCATCCTGCCATCTTGCACACTTGGGTCTAAATTTGCAGCCTGCAAACCTTCTCCATTTAGCAAACCAGCGTCTTTTAAAGCAAGCCCAGCTGCGTGTACGCTATAAGTTGAGACCTTGCCGAGGCTCCTTAGCTGTTTTCTGTCCCACTCCTGCGGGTGCTTGTAGTCTATGATAGGTGCTGCTAGGCGCGTGTTTAGCTCTTTATAGCCCTCCCACTCGCTCATATATCTCACGGCATTTTTGCCCTCAAGAAATTTAGCTCTCATCTCCTCCCAGCTGTTGCCAAAAGCACTGACTGCGCCGATACCTGTGACAAATACACGCATTAGCAAAGTCCTCCATTTACGCCGATAACCTGCCTTGTGATGTAGCTAGCCTCGCCACTTAGTAGAAATTTAACAAGTCCTGCCACCTCATCTGCCTCGCCAGCTCTTTTTGCAGGTATGGCCTTTAGCACTTCGTCTAAGAAGTCGCTATTTAAAATTTCTTCGCTCATATCTGTCTTTATAAGCCCTGGAGCTACGCAGTTTACTGTTATGCCCCTACTGGCAAGCTCGACTGCAAGGGCTTTGCTAGCTCCTATGATGCCAGCTTTACTAGCTGAGTAATTCACCTGCCCTCTGTTGCCAATAACCCCTGAAACAGAGCTTAGTGTCACTATCCTAGCTGGCTTTCTAGCCCTTATCATAGGCATTAGCGCTGGTCTTAGGACGTTGTAAAAGCCATTTAAATTTACATCTATCACATCAAACCACTCTTCGTCACTTAGCCCAACAAAGGTATTATCCCTTGTTATACCAGCGTTTAAAATAACGCCGTAATAGACGCCATTTGCCTCCATATCAGCTTCTATCGCCTCTTTAGCTGCCGCAGTGTCAGCCACGTCAAAAGTCATAAATTTAGCTCCAAGCTCGCCAGCCATCTTTAAAAGCTCATCGCTCTTACTTCTTGCATGAAGCACCACTTCGTATTCATTAGCAAGGCGCCTAGCGATGCTAGCTCCTATGCCTCTACTTGATCCAGTTATCAATACTCTCTTACTCACTAAGTGCCTTTTTTACAAATTCTTCATCAGGGCTCATCACGTTTAAAACCGCCCTTGCGCCAAGCTCGCCATTTACAAAAAGTTCGCTGTCATAAACGCCAAAACCGCTCTCATCTTGGATCGAGCACTTTGAGACGATCACTATCTCATCGCCCACTTTAAAATATGGCCTAAAAATTTCAAATTTTCTACTACCAAGCAAAAAGCCAAATATCGCCTTCTCGCCGCGCAGCTCACGCATCTTTGAGTCGTAGATGCCAAGACTTTGAGCCATCATCTCTATCGCCTTTTGCGTCATAAATTTACCATCTTCTAAAAATGGATTTTGCTCATTTATCACGCTTCTTACTTTTATGCTCTCGCAAGGGATAAATTCTAAAATTTCATCGATCAAGGTTATGGCGCTGCTGTGTGGCAAATAATCACTTATCATCATCTCACTCTTTTAAATATTATCGCGGCGTTATCTCCGCCAAAGGCAAAAGATAGCGACATCGCTGTTTTTACGTCGAATTTCATGCCACTTTTTACTAAATTTATAGCTTCCAAACTCTCGTCATATGCTCCGTCGTAAACATGCGGTGGCAAGACGCTATTTTCCCCCATGCAAAGCATGGTGCAAATGGCGCTTTCTATTGCTCCAGCAGCGCCTAGTGTATGTCCGATCTGCGGCTTTAACGAGCTAGCATATGCGGAGCCAAGCGTTAAATTTACAGCTTTTGCCTCCATTTTGTCATTTGCTTGCGTACCGGTGCCATGCAAATTTACATAGTCCACGCCGTCCATGCCAGCTTTTTTTAAAGCTTCTTCTATACAACAAATTGCCATTTTGGCATTAAAATCGGGCTGAGTCATATGAAAAGCGTCGCAGTTTGAGGCTGAGCCAGCTACGACGACATCTGAAATTTCATCACGGCTTAGTAAAAACAGCCCAGCCCCCTCGCCGATATTTATCCCCTCTCTGTTTTTAGAAAAGGGTTCGCTTGGTTTTTGGCTTAAAATGCTAAGTGAGTTAAAGCCATTTATGGTTAAGGTGTTTAAACTATCGACGCCGCCGCATATAACCGCATCGCAAATATCGCTTTTTATTAGTCTTTGCGCCTCAATAATTGCCTTAACACCAGAAGTACAGGCAGTTGAAACACAAAAACTTGGACCTTCTAATCCATAAAATTCGCTCACAAATTCAGTCACATTTGCAAGACAGTTTCTGTCTATACCAAACTTGCTTTTATCAAAAATTTCAGTTCTTATATACTCTTTAAAAGTCCAAAAATTTTCTTCAATTCCACTCGTTGTAGTACCCAAAATAACACCTACACGGCTCTTACCAAATTTTTTGATAGCCTTTTTTATCTCATCGTCAAGCTCAAGAAGCGTGTTTAGAAGCAAAGCATTGGTTCTTGTTTTGAAGTGTTCTTTTGTGTTCTTGGCAAACTCTGGCAGTGCCTTATCAAATTTCGCTACTAAAAATTTATTCTCAGGATGAAACTCACTGCTAAGGCCTAGAAATCTCTTTCCACTTAAAAGCGAGCTCAAATTCTCATCACTACTGCTCCCTGCTGCACTAATAATGGCTGGTTTGCTAACGTAGATCAACACTTTCTACCTTATAATATTGATCATCTATCATAAATTTTTGCTCATTTTTTTCATCTTTTATCATCTCTAGCACTTTTATAAAAAGTTCATTGTAGGCACTATTTGGTGGCAAAAAACCTAAATTTTTAAAGCTACCATCTTTTAAAACTCGCCTAGCTTCTGGCGCGCCAAGTGCGTTTACAAGGCTAAATTTATACTCATTCTTGATATTTTGCACGTAAAGCAAAAGTAGACCTTTTGATGAGCTTACCTTAAATGTTTTTAAGTCAAAATCTGCCATCTGTGGCGTATCAAATTTCTTTGCACATCCAAGAGCAAAAAGCGAAATAGCAAGGATCATGACTATTTTTTTTATAAGCAATCTTTACCTTTTAACTTTAAAAATTACAAAAGTTTAATAATTATATCTTTGCATTGCTTAAATGCAAGGCAAATAATAAATGAATTATTAATAATTAAGTATTTTTTTGCCATTTCATCGTAGTTGGTAGTACCAAGATCGCTAAACGATAAATTTTTAAGCTTTAAAATTGCCTCTTTTGCAGTATAAATTTCATAAAATTTTTGCGTTTTATCTTTTTCATTTGCCAAATTTTTGCTCTCTTCTTTTGTAAAGCAAAAGCTAGCTACGGCGTCAAAATTTCTCTGCTTTAGCTCTTCGACATCGACTCCGATCTTTTCTTTTGAAATGGCTAAAACTGCGATATTTTCTTTATGAGAAAGACAGATTTTACCTCGCAACTTTGCTTTAAATTTTAAGTAGCGAGATATTTTAAATGAGTTTTGTTTTATTAAATTTGGGTATTTTTTTACTCTTCTGCGATCTTTTTTATCTAGCATTTTTGGGCTAAATTTCTCACCGCAAAAGCTGATAAAAAGATGAATTTCACCCCTTTTTATAGGCATTTAATCTCTTTTTATAATTTTCATCAAACTCTAAGGCTTTTTCAAACTCAGCAGTAAATACTCTAAGACAATCATTTTTTTGCTGGTTTTCATCGCCAAATGATCTAATACGTGGCGTAAAAGTAATCCCATCTTTTCTAAAATCAGCCTCTTTTAGATCAAAGTTTAAATTGCTCATTTTGCTATTTAAGATATGCAAGGCACATTTTCTTGGCCCAAAGATAAAATTTTGCCCGTTTAAGGGCTTTAGGCTTCTTACTAAAATGCCACCATAAAGCGATGGCTCACTTTTAAAAGATATGTCAAAGCCAAAGTTGTGAAAGTAAATCTCTCCTGCCTCACACTGCCTTTTGTAGGTATTTGCGTCAAAACAAGTATAAATTTCAAGCTCGCTAAATTTATACTCTTTGCCAGAAATAATTAAAACTTTACTTTGCATAAGCTCGCATAAAAAGCTCTGAAATTTCTCGTCAAAAAACTCTTTAAAACCAGTAGTCCCAACTATCTCT
>NZ_CABPUE010000007.1:279706-286453 GCF_902460545.1 Campylobacter concisus | reverse complement strand
TAGATCAAATTTAGCAAAATGGCTTTTAAGCAGCTCGCCGGCTAGCATCTTTGCTCCTAAGTTTTTATATATTTTAAAGGATTTAAGCTTTACAAGCTAATCTTTGATGGGATTTTACCAGCTGCCGCTTGCCCCACCTCCGCCAAAACCGCCTCCGCCGCCACTAAAACCACCACTTCTTGAACTACTAGAATGGCTGCTGCCACTACTATTTGAGTCTGATCTATCTCGTCTGAAGCCACTATATGTATTTTTGCTTTGAGTATTTTTTTTAAAGGCATTTTTTAAAATAATAAAAAATATTACAAACACAATGGCAAAGACAATGAAGTAATTTTGCACGCCAAAAAATTGCTCAAATACCGTAGATGTAAGCCCCGCAAAACACGCGCTAAAGCCAATTCGCATAAAAAATTTACCTAAAAAGCCAGAGATAAAACACGAGATCATGCCGGCAAAAAAGGCAACTATTCCAAATGGTATCTCTTCATCATTACTCACACTTTCAAATTCTTCACCACTAGCCACTTTTATGATGGCTCTTATGCCATCTATCACGCCACCGCCCATATCTCCTTGCTTAATTTTAGGCACTATCACATCATTTATGATCTGGCTTGATATAGCGTCAGTTAGCACACCTTCGAGTCCATAACCAACCTCTATACGTACTTTTCTCTCGTTTGGAGCGATTATTAAAAGCACTCCATTGCTGCTTTGTTTTTGTCCCAGCTTGTAGCCTCTAGCTATTTCAAGAGAGATCTCTTCTATACTTTTATTTTCTAGTGATTTAAGCGTCACTATAGCAATTTGCGTCGTACTATTTTGCTCGTAATTTTGCACCAAGCTTAAAAGCTCAGCTTTCTCATTTTTAGAGAAAATTTGAGCCTCATCATTTATCTGCTCGTTAAAATTTATGGCAAAACAAAAGCAAAATGTAAAAAACAAAAGAGCAAAAATTTTCTTCATCATTTCTCAAATGAAACTTTTGGATTTATCTTCTCTTCGTTACTTATTTCAAGATTTTGTTTTGGCTTTAACTCAGGATAAAAAACACTTGCTATAAATTTATTTGGAAAGCTTCTAAGGGCTACGTTATACTCTTTTACAGCTTCGATATAATCATGCATTGCTACGCTTATGCGGTTTTGCGTACCTTCAAGCTGACTCTGAAGAGATAAGAAATTTTGATTTGCTTTTAGCTCTGGATAGTTCTCGCTAACTGCCATAAGCCTACCAAGTGCCAAGCCAAATGAGCTTTGTGCTGTCATAAATTCTTTCATCTTAGCTTCATCGCTAAGACCACTTGCATCAACGCTTACTTGCATGCTCTTGCTTCTAGCATTTGCCACATCTTCAAAAATTTTTTGCTCATGAGCTGCGTAGCCTTTTACAGTTTCAACCAAATTTGGCACAAGCTCGGCTCTTCTTTTATATTGATTTAACACCTGTGACCACTTTGCATTTACATTTTCATCAAGTGCAACAAATGAATTTATATACTTAAAAGCACCAAAAGCAAGTGCAACAATAACTATAATAACGGCTATTAAATTTTTCATATCTTCTCCTTTAAGGAGCAAATATTAGTAAAACAAGACTTAAAAAATAATGTAAGTTTGAGTTTGAAATGAGTGCGAATTTACGCACTCATTTTGGGGATTAAAGATCGGTGTGGATTTTGTCGTCTATTTGGATATGGATAGTTTTTCCATTTATTTGATCTATGCTTGAGTAGCCTTTAAATCCAGCAGTATCATATGAATGATCTGCGGTCCATTTATGAACTAGATCAACTTTTGTGATTTTATTGCCATTAGCATCAACATCACCACCTTTTACCTTAAGCACCGTATCAGGATTATCAGTGATATCAAGGATATTTTGTGCATTAAATTTGATCTTTGTTTCTCCTTTAAGCTCAAGGTTTTCAAAGCTTTCCACTTTTGAATCAAGATTATTAATACCTCTAAGATCAACTATTTGCTTATCAAACACCAAAGTATCATGACCTTCGCCACCTTTCATATCTTTACTTGCGTCAAATTTAACCGTATAGTTTTCAACGCCTATATGAAGTGGTTTATAAGGCTCATAAGATTTAGACTCTAAGCCATCTGAAGTTTTAAGCGAGGCTTTAACATTTAGATCATAGGCTGATCTTGCATTGATATCAAGCTCTTGGTCAAATGTGCCTTTTGCTATATCTGCAGCTGATAGAGTATATGTTGCGGTCTTGGTTAGTGCATGGTTGTCTGGATCAGTGTATTTAAACTCTACCGTATCTCCATCTCTAGCATCTTCATTAAGATAAACTTTAACTGTAGTAGACCTTTCGCCATTTTCTGAGGTTTTTATATCTTTATTAAACATGATGCCTCTTATAGCATCAATTTCAGCATGTGCCGTATCGCTTACTGTTTTGCTCTCACCAAATGTGTCAGTTAGAGTAACTTCAGCTTTTGTTTCTTTATCAACTGCGATAGTAGCATCAAGATCAAGTGGATTATCCCTATCAAGCGTGCGTTGAGAACCATCATCTAAATTTTTAAGTGTAATTTTTCCATTTACATCTTTTCCCATAACTTTATAATGATTAGTCGCAATAGATCCATCAGGATTCGTTATCTTGACATCTATCTTATCGCCAGCTACAACACTTCCTGGGATAGAAACATGAACCTTTGAAATTTTACTGCCTGACTCATCTCTTGAGATAATACCATTATCATTTTTATCAGCAACTATGCTTACACTTAATCCCGCTTCACTTAAAGGTGCAAGTTTAGCTTTTGCTTCGCTACTAGTTGTAGTCTCAGCACCATTTGTTATAGTAGCTACTGCACTAGTTTCGCGACCTGGAAGCATAGCAACACCAGGAATTTTTATAGTATTGTTTGCTAACTGTGTAGTAACATGAGTAGTATCATCTGTAAGTGAAATTTTACCATTGGCAGTTTTTGAAACTGTGTAATTTATTGTCCTATCAGCCGTAGTACCATCGGCTTTAGGCTCTTTTATAGTTACTGCTATCTTATCACCATTTGTGACATTATGCGGCACCTGAACGCTTATAATTGTCTTTTTTATATTATTGTCCAAAATAGCTTCATCTCTATCTATTACATTGTCTCTACTTGCATTATCTTCAACAAATTCAATCTTTAAATTTTTAGTATCTACTGACTCCAATGTAGCTTTAGCTATTTTTGTTACTCCATTTATAGTAGCTTCAACCACTGCTGGATGATCTTTATCTATATGAACATTAGAAATTTTTAGTTTATTTCCTGACTCAAGTGCAACAATACTGCCACCTGCATCTTTTATGGTAACGTTTGTACCATCATTTGAAGCAACGGTATAGGTTTTCTCTGCTCCACCATTTACCTTGACTTTTATAATATCGCCACTATTTACAGTGGTTGGGATTTGAAGTGTCGCCGAAGTGGTATTTAAATTTCCATCCTTCATAGCCTCATCTCTACTTAGAACACCATTTCTATCTTTATCCTCATAAATGAATAGCCTAAAGCCTGTTCCAGAACCGCTACCTTGAGCATCAAGCGTAATATCGCTATTTGTCTCAACCTTATCAGCACCAGTATTATCAGTAACTTTGGCACTAATGATAGTCTTATGATCTTCTGTTAAGCCAAGTGTATATTTGACCACTTTATTGCTATCAGCATCATCTGTAATATCAAGCTCTTCACTACCATTTTTGGCTATTAATTTGCCGTTATTATCTTTTACTATCTCGTATGTCTTAGTTGTTTTATTGTTTGGCGTGTCTTCGTTATGTGACTCTACTATTAATTTATCACCTAAAACAAAATTTGAAGGAAGCTTGATAGTTGCTATAGTAGTCGCTCCGGTTGCCTCTGTGCTGCCCAAAATACCATCATTATTGGTATCTTTTTCAAAAGTTATCTCCATGTCTTCATGAAGCTTTTCAAGAGTATTATGATTTTGAGCTTCGGCTTTCTTGCCGCCACTTGCATCGGTGGTCTCAGTAGTTACATTGATGGTCTTGCCAGCAATGATCTCTACGCCAGGAATTTCTATCTCATTTTTATCACTTGCAGTTATAGAAGTATGAGTAGAAGTATCTTCTAGCATGATTTTACCGCTTGGATCTCTACCTGTAACCTTATAAGTTTTAGGTGAAGTGCCATTATCTATTTTTACAGTTACCACATCACCAACTATAACGTTATTTGGCACTTTTACTACTACTGTAGTTTTATGTAGGTCGCCATCTGCGTCTTTACTCTCTGCTCTCGTTAAGGATACGTTACGGTCAGCGTCCTCTTTGAAATATACCGCCATATCGTTTATATTTGAGATAGTAACCGTGCTTGTATCTTCTGCATGCTGAATACCATCTTTATCTTGTATCTCGGCTGTTACTTTAGTTTCTAGACCAGTTGCTGTCTTAATGCCAGAAATTTTAAAGCTTCTACCATCTGTTTCTGTATCTACTTTATTGCCATCGCTATCTTTTACAAAGAACTTACCATTATTATCTTTTCCAATAGTATATTTTATTTCTCTAGCAGTAGCTTCATTTGGCTCTTTTATAGTTACAGTTAGTTTATCTCCACTTACTGAATTTTTAGGAAGCTTTATAGTGACTGTCGTGCTATTAAGATCATGATCACTCATAGCTTGCTCTCTGCTCATACTCCTAGTGCCATTAGCCTCTCCAAAGATAACTTCAGGTTTTTTTACATATTCTAAACTAGCCGATACTTCTGACTCATTTATGGATGTATGTCTATTTGGATTTAAATTTGTAACTTTGGCCTTAATAGTCGTATCTTCTCCATGCTTTAGTTGGATACCAGAAACATTGATGATATATTGATTATCACCTGCTTTTATAGGCGTTAAAACATTAGAAGTTCCATTTTCTGTTACACTAGTTACGACACCTTTACTATCCATATGTATAGTAAATTCTCTTGTATAAGTTTTAGAAGGATTATTTACAGGATCATCAGGATCAGGTCCAGTAATAGTTAGCGTAAGCTTATCGCCATTATCAATTTTATTTGGCAGAGTAATCCTTGCTGTGGTTTTATTTACTTCATTGTCATCAGTACTTTCTTGTCTTGAAATTTCATGAAGAGTCTTTTCTTCTGGTAATGTCATTTCTAAATTTCTACCAATAGGCATTACACTATCTTGATCTGACTCTTCACTTTTTCGAACATTGTTTTTATCTACCACATGAACACTAGCTGATGTTCTTACATCTGGAAATATCGGAAGAGAGGTATTTACTTTTTGATTATCAATCATCTCTTGTGTAAGAGAAATTTCTTTTGTTGTATCTTGCTTAGTTAGTGGATCGGTATAAGTTATAACAATCTTATCGCCAATAACTACATCTTTTGGTAGAGTTATTTCTACCGTCGTGCTTCTAAAGTCGTTATCTTGCTTATTTTCATTATCATATAGATAGATATTATCATCTGTATCTTCAGTAAATTTCAAAGTCGGTTTTACATCAAGAGTAGTAGAGTCACTTGCAGTTGCACTTCTCATCTTGTTTGTGCTATCTGCTACGTAAGCTTCTACTTTTGAAGGCTTACCGTGCTCAACTGGCATATTATCTATCTTATATCCATTATCTATTATGTTTTGATCAATAGATACATTTCTAACCTCGGTTGTACCATTAGGCTTTGTTAAAGTCACGTGAAGCACATCTCCAACAATCACATCTTTTACAGTTATAAGTACTGGAGTTTCATTTAATTTGCCATCTTTAGCATTTTCAGTATATGTTAATAGATTATTATCAGGACCATTATCCTCTGTAAATTTAACCTCTGGAGCACTAAAACCACTTGAAGTTACGCTATCTTCACTTCTACCACTAACATTTCCTTGAAAATTTGTAATAGTTGCATCAACTTTTGAAATTTTACCAGTCTGTATTGGAGCATCAAACTGATAACCATTGCTTATGATAGTTGGAGTGATAGGAATTGTTTTATTTTCAGTATTACCATCTGGCTTAGTTATAGTGATATTTAGTATATCTCCGGCCCTTACTGTACCATCATTTGGAATCGTAATAAGAACTTTTGATGTATTTAAATTTGTATCACGTGCATGCTCAACCCTGCTTAAAGTACCATCGTTATTAAGATCGCTTATAAAAGTTACAAGAGGATTGCTTGGGATTATAGTATCATCTCCACCATTGTATCCGCTTATTGGGCTATCGTATGATGCAAAAGCTCTGTTTGTATCACTTAAATTTCTATATGTTGCATTAATGTTTGAATAGTGTCCACCCTCAGCAAATTTAGCGTCACTTAGACTAACACCATCTCCACCACCAGCAGCAGTATTTCCACCAGCTGCGGTCTCTTCAAGTTTTGTTAAATCTCCGCCATTTAAAATAGCATTTTGCAAATCACTAACATCTGCCAAACCTTCCGCGCCTATAGTACTTTGATTTAATGCAAGCGTATCATTGCCTACAATCGTAATCTCTTTTCCATTATTTGAAACAATTGTTATTTTGTCAGCTGCATCACTTGTCTTGATACTCTCTCCCATATAAAGGATGTCACCTACTTTTAGCTCTCTCTCATTTCCGTTTTGATCGATAGCGACCGCCTTGCCACTAATAAATTTTACTACTCCAGCTTCTTTAGCCAAGATTACTCCTTATTATTATTTTTTGTATTATTTAAATTTTTGCGTGATTATATACTA
This sequence comes from Campylobacter concisus, assembly GCF_902460545.1. GTDB lineage: Bacteria > Campylobacterota > Campylobacteria > Campylobacterales > Campylobacteraceae > Campylobacter_A > Campylobacter_A concisus_AE. The sequence goes on along the minus strand of NZ_CABPUE010000007.1, from coordinate 279,715 downwards.
TCTTTATAA
>NZ_CABPUE010000007.1:265877-279441 GCF_902460545.1 Campylobacter concisus | reverse complement strand
TTATATGTGATAAAATCCTCTCAAATTTTAAAAAAGGATCAAATTTGAGAAGCGATATAATCAAAAAAGGCTACACAAGAGCCCCACACCGCTCACTTTTACGTGCGACTGGACTAAAAGATGATGACTTTAATAAACCCTTTATCGGCGTTGCAAACAGCTTTATAGAGATTATCCCTGGGCACTTTTTCTTAAATAAATACGCACAAATTTTAAAAGATGAAATTCGCAAAAATGGCTGTATTCCATTTGAGTTTAACTGTATCGGTGTGGATGACGGTATAGCAATGGGTCATGGCGGCATGCTATATAGCTTACCTAGCCGTGAGATCATCGCAAACTCAATAGAAACCGTGATGAACGCTCACGCACTTGACGCACTTGTTTGTATGCCAAACTGCGACAAGATCGTCCCTGGCATGGTTATGGGCGCTTTAAGGGTCAATGTCCCAACTGTGTTTGTAAGCGGTGGCCCTATGAAAAAAGGCTACACAAAAGATGGCAAGCCAATCGACCTTGCTACTGCGTTTGAAGCAGTTGGTAAATTTGAGACCAAAGAGATAGATGAGGCTGAGCTAAAAGATATCGAGTGCAACGCATGTCCAAGTGGTGGTAGTTGCAGCGGTATGTTTACGGCAAATTCCATGAACACGCTTTGTGAAGCGATGGGCATAGCACTACCTGGCAACGGCACTATCCTAGCACTAACTCCAGAGCGTGAGGAGCTTATTAGACAGGCTGCTCGCAGGATCTGCGAGATCGCACTTGATGAGAAATTTAAGATAAGAAACATACTAAATGAAAAAGCGATCCGCAACGCACTTGTCGTTGATATGGCGATGGGTGGTAGCAGCAACACCGTCCTTCACATGCTAGCTATCTCAAGAGAGGCTGGCGTAAATTTAGATATCAAAGAGCTAAATAGAATCAGCCAAAATATCGCTCACATCGCTAAGATCAGCCCAAGCTTACCAAATGTGCACATGGAGGATGTCGGCAGAGCTGGTGGCATGAATGCAGTTATAAAAGAAATTTCACGCAGAGATAATGGTATGCTAAATTTGGATAATCTCACAGTTAGTGGCGAAACTCTGGGAGAGCGCGTAAAGGTAAGTGATATCAAAGATGAAAGCATTATCCACAAAGTAGAAAACGCCTATTCACAAGTTGGCGGACTTGCCATTTTATTTGGAAATTTAGCCGAGCAAGGCTGTGTTATAAAAACAGCTGGCATCGTTGGCGAGCGTAAATTTAGTGGTAAAGCAGTCTGCTTTAACTCACAAGATGAAGCCATAGCTGGCATTTCAAGTGGTAAAGTAGATAAAGGCGATGTCGTCGTCATCCGCTACGAAGGTCCACGCGGAGGCCCTGGTATGCAAGAGATGCTAAGCCCTACTTCACTCATCATGGGACGAGGCCTTGGCGCAGACGTAGCGCTCATCACAGATGGTCGCTTTAGCGGAGCAACAAGAGGTCTAAGTATCGGCCACGTGAGCCCAGAAGCAGCTGAGGGCGGTATGATAGGCTTGCTACAAGATGGCGACATCATCGATATAGACGTCGATAAATACGAGATAAACGTTCGCCTAAGCGAAGCCGAGATCGCAAAGAGAAGAGCGGAATTTAAGCCAGTCGATAAACCACTAACTTCTCGCTGGCTAAGGCAATACCGCAAACTAGTCACAAACGCAAGCAACGGAGCGGTGCTAGAAGCATAAAATTTACTATAAAAGCAAGGAGTGGCCTCTTTGCTTTTATAAAAATATAAAAATTTCTTCATTTTTTAAGGATACTAAATGCAACAAGATTTCTATTTTTATGCTGCCATATTTTTAGGAGTACTATTTTTGATTGCGATATTTGTCATCTATTCATTTAATAGAGACAAACTCGAGCTAAAAAGAAATTTGGCGCAAAAAGAGCAAGAAAATTTTGAAATTTCATCAAATCTAACAAATTTAGTATCTAAAAATAGTGAGAATCTGCAACTAATTAGTGAGCAAAAAGCAAGGCTTATATCAAATCACGAGCGAATAGACGAGCTCATCAGTGAGATCGATGCGCTAAAAACCAAAATAGCACAAAAAGACGAAGCTGAAGATGCGATGGAGCGCGTGATAAACGAGCTTAAAGAGAGTATCGGTACAGCAAATGAAAGGGCCAAGAATAACGAAGCAAATTTCGCTGCAACACTAGCTGAGCTAAATCAAAATAAAAATGCTTTAGCTGAAGCAAATGAGAGAGAAAATAGATTAAAACGTGATATGGCTGTGCTTAGAAATGAAATAGAAGCAAAAGAAAATAGCCTAAAAGAGCAAGAGGCAAATTTATTAAAAGTGAAAAATGAGTTAAATTTGGAATTTTCTAATCTTGCAAATAAAATATTTGAAGAAAAAAGTGCAAATTTCACACAAAATAGCCAAAATTCTTTAGATCTTTTACTAAAGCCGCTAAAGGAGCAAATTTCAACCTTTCAAGAGCGCGTAAATGCAGTCCATGACGAGTCAGTTAAAGGCATGAGCGCGCTAGGAATGCAGATTAAGCACATAAGTGAGATTGGTATCTCAATGTCAAAAGAGGCAAACTCACTAGCTACTGCATTAAAAGGTAGCAATAAAACACTTGGAAACTGGGGTGAAATACAGCTTGAACGCACATTTGAGGCTTCTGGACTTATAAAAGATGAGCATTACTCGACACAACAAAATTTCAAGAACGAAGAAGGCAAACGTCTTATTCCTGATTTTATAGTAAAGATACCAGATGGTAAGCACCTAATAGTTGATTCCAAAGTCTCACTTATAGCTTACGAAAAGGCTATCACAGCCAGCAATGAAGAGGAGCTAAATTTGGCATTGAAAGAGCACATTGCTTCTATGAAAAATCACATAGATAGCTTAAATAGCAAAAATTATGGTGAGATCGTACCTGATAGTCCTGATTTTGTATTGATGTTTATACCAATTGAGCCAGCATATATCGAGGCTATGAAATTTGATAGTTCTCTTTTTGACTACGCATTTCAAAAGCGCGTAATACTAGTATCTCACACTACGCTTATGCCTATTCTTCGCACAGTGGCAAATTTATGGCGCATAGAGCGTGGCAATGAAGAGGCCAAAAATATCGTAAAGAGTGCGATTAAAATTTATGATAAAGTCCGCAATGTGGCCGAGCATATGAATAGGCTTAGCAATACACTAAATACTGCAAATAAACATTTTAACGCCCTTGCATCAAGTTTTAGTGGTAGAGATGGTCTTGTTAGTAGACTTGAAAATTTTAAACGCTTGTCTCCAGATGAGCAAAAAGATATAGAAGTAAAAGAGATAGGCGTAAATAACGAGTTAGAAAAAGAGGATTAGGATATGGCTAGAAAAACTAGCCATAAAAATTTATTTTAAAAGACCTTGTTTTTTCATTTGTTCCATTACTTGAGCAAACATCTCTTTAGCTTGTTTGCAAGTAGCGTCTTGTTGCTCTTTTGGAAGTGCAGCAAGTTGGTCCATTGATTGCTTCTTTTGATCTTCATAAATTTTTACTTGTTGCTCTTGACCGGCTTTTTTGTAAGCTTCAACCATCTTATCAATGTCTGAGAAGTAAGACTTGCAAGTATCTGTAAGATCTGCAGCGTTTAGGCTTAGTGCAAAGCCAAGAGTAGCTAAAACTAAAAGTGATTTTTTCATCTCTTTCTCCTTGTGAAAATTTGAAAGGATTGTATCATTTTTATAATATTTTATAACTTAAATTAATAGTCAAGGCAAACACCTTGACTATTTTGGCTTTTAGCCTAGAAATTCGCGTTTAAAATACTCTTTTGGAGCTTTGCAAAGTGGGCAAGCACCTGGAGCTTTTTTGCCTCTGTGAACGTGTCCGCACACTTCACAAACCCAGATATCTTCCTCATCGCTCTCAAAAAAGCCCTCTTCATCAAGCATCTTTTTAAGTTCCAAATACTCTCTCTCATGCTCAACCTCAACCTTACCGATCGCATTAAATAGCCTTTCAACATCTCTTAGCTCTTCTTCTTTTGCGATCTTTGCAAAGTCTGGATACATAGTCGTATGCTCGTAGTTTTCGCCAGCTGCCGCATCAAGTAAATTTTTATCCATCTTATCGATCGGATCATTCATTAGCTCGTGATATTTTTTAAACTCAGCTCTTGCATGCCATTTCTCATTTTCAGCTGCCTCGTAAAAGTGCCTTGCGATAGCGTGATAGCCTGCTTCTTTGGCTAGATCACCGTAAAGCTCATACTTATTTCTAGCTTGTGACTCGCCAGCAAATGCCTTCATCAAATTTACCGCTGTTAAATTTTCAGTCACACATTTCATCTCTTCGCCGCAACAGGTTAGTGTACCGCCACCAACTTTTTGTACCTCGATCTCATTGCCGCATTTCTCGCATTTGTATGTTTCGTACTGTCTCATTTTAACTCCTATTTTGATAAATTTTGATCGGATTATAACCAAATAATTAAAATAAGTAAATAATAATTTTTATTGATAACGTATATTATTATTTTATTCTTTGCATAAAATTTGTGTGAGTTTAGTTACAAATGGAGAGACTAGCAAAAGCACAGGATATGCTACCACAAAGGCTTTTACATAGGCGATTAGCCAAATTTTAACAAAGCCATCAATAAAACCAAGGTTTAAATATGTCAGCACAAATGACATAAAAAACGCCATAAATGCTGACATTATAAACGCAAAAACATATCTATAAAATTTTGCTGGTATCATGAAATTTTGCTTATCAGCTCCCCTAACCTTTTTGCGTGATCGAGCGCCTTTTGCCTCATCAAAGCAAGCTTTGCCTCATCGTGCCTGCTCTGATACGATAACCCTCCGCTATAAACATATCCTGCAAACTCCATGCCACACATATTTGCTAACGCCTTAAGTGACGGCAAAAATTCCTCTATCTCGTAGCGCTGAAGCGCATCTTTTTTATAAAGCTCCTCAGGCGCACCAGAGGTAAATGAAAGCACCAGCTTTTTGCCCCGTAGCTTATCTCCCTTACTGCCATGAGAGAAGCCATGAACTAGCACATCTTCAAACCACTTTTGCAAAAGTGATGGCACGCCGTACCAGAAAAATGGATAAACAAGTACGATCACGTCAGCCTTTACTAGCTTTTCTTGCTCGGCTTTTACATCGATCACGTAGTTTTTATAAAGCTCACTTAGTATGTCAAATTTAGCCTCTGGCAAGTGCTTTTTTAGCTCACTCAAAATTATCTTATTTGCAAAAGAATTTTCAAGGTCAGTGTGACCTGATACAACTAAAATTTCACTCATTTTCTCTCCTTAAATTTACTTGCAAACAAAGCTACTAGCCTTGCTCGTGTCGCCACCCACGTATGTAGCTACCTTTGGATAGGCACACACTAAAAATTCCTTGCCAGCGTAGGTCTACTCTTAGCTAGAAGCTCTTTGTTCTTTTCATTCCACACCGCATCTATCATCTCGTTGTTTAAAATTTCACATCTTTTAAACTCTCACTCCAGCCTTATCAAGGGCAAGAGCCGTGCTACTAACAAGCGCTGGTGCGCAAAAAAAGTGAAATTTTCTTCATAACATCTCCTAAAATTTTATCTTGCTAAATGAGGTCTCGTTTTTGAGACCAAAGCCGTCAAATTCATCTATCAGCCCGGCTCGCTCTTTGGCGTAAGATTTGTAGTTTTCGCTGTGGCGGTAGCTCTCAAAGCTAGGCTCATCTTTGTAAATTTCAACCATCACCCACTTGTTAGGTGTGTCTTTTAGGCTAAATGCAAACTGGGCTAGCGTGCCATCATCTACGCTTCTTTGCATATATTTTTTGATGATCTTTTCAAATTTCGCATCGCTTTTTGCCAAAAGGCTTAAATTTGTGATGTGAAAGTAGGCATCTTTTAGCCTCTCTGTCGTTAAATTTTTAGAAAACGCAACCCGTTTTTTCAGGCTGATAGCCTTTTTGCTAGCTAAAATTTCAGCGCTCGCACTCGCAAATTTCTTATAGTGTGCCGAGCCTATATGCTTTTTATAAGCCGCCTCGTCCTTGTAAAACTCAAGCACGTAAAATGGCTCTGGCTTACTCTTTGCACTCGCAAAAAAGATCGCCTGTGTGCCTGGCTCGCTCTTTGAGCTAAGGATATTTTCCCTACCAAGCTGCTTTAGCAAGCTCTTGTTATTTGGCGTCACGAGTAGCTCGTATAAGCTCACTTTCGCCTCCGCCCCAAAGGCAAAAGCCGCCAAAACCGATAGAAAAAATAGCTCTTTTATCATCAAATCTCCTTAAATTTATCTCTGTTCAACTCTTTTCATCCAAGCAAAAAGCTCATCAAGGTCGTAGTCGCCGCCATGTCCTTGTCCCCAGACCGCTTCAAAATCAACCTCTTTGCCAGCATTTTTAAGCGAGAGTGCGAGCATAGCAGGCACGGCAAGCGCTAGGTCGGTGTCGTTTGTGCCCTGTCTTATGCGGTAAAATTTCGCTGCCTCTTTGTTTTTAGCGTAGTTCATCGCATTCATCATCTTTATTACGCCAGCATCCGCCATCTCGCCCTCGCTTCGCTCTTTTGCAAATTTAGTAAAGTGCTTTGCAGGCGTTTTGCTATCGCCAAAGAGGTCATTTTCAGGATTTTCTAGTACAAGGCCGTCAAAGGCAACCACCGCTTTGGCACGCTTTAGTGAGGCGATGAAGTCTTCAAGCTTAAATGTATATCCAAGCGAGCAGCCCTGCGTATCAAGAGTTATAAATTTAGGCGTGAGCGTACTTTTGTCGCTGCTTTTTGTAGCGGTAAATGCCTTTGAGATAAGGGCATTTATATACTCTTTGAAACTGCCCTCGCCGTTTTCATCAAGGCTTAGCGTATGACCTTTGGCGTCTTTTAAATTTAGCGAGTTTAGATAGGCTGGGAATTTACTCTTTAGCTCGCGCGAGAGCTCTTTTTGCGTGGCGTTTAGCTCGCCTATGATAGTCTTTGGCTTTTTGCTTCTGTTGTTAAAGGAGCTCGCATCAAGGCTTGCAAAATCAATCCTTTCAAATTTATCCAAATCCCCAAACATCCACTCATACGCCTCGTCCTCATGCTCTAAATTTGTCACAGGGCAGTAGGCTGAAGCGGCGTAAATTTGATCATCCGCCTTTGCAGCGCCTAGCTCTTTAAGATATGGCTCATACTCTTTTGCATTTGCGCTAGTGCCAAGAAGTGCCGACATCGCGCCGCCTGCGCTCGTACCGTTTGAGATGATCTTGTTTGCGTCGCCTGGCATAAATTTGTCGTTAAATTTAAGATATCTAACGGCCGCTTTTAGATCGACTATCGCAGCTGGTGCCTTGCCGATAAATTTCTCGCCATCTTTTAGCGTCCTACCTCTAGCACCAACGCTTGCCACGACATAGCCTCTAAGAAGCGCTTCAAGAGTGGCATTTGGCTTTTCGTTTTGAATTTCTGGCTTTGAAGGCATTGCTGGCATGTAGCCGCCGATAGCGTTTGGCATAAAAATAGCCGTAGTTTTATCGTCAAATTTACCCTCTGGCACATAAAAATTTAGCACCTCGTAGTCGCTAACTGGCTTTGCCACATAGACTATGCCTTCATATGCTCTAAATTTAAGCGTCCTCTCGCCAACTTGCACGCTTTTTAGCTCAAATTTGTTTTCATCAAATTTAAGCTCACCGCCAAAGCAAGCGCCTACTAAACAAACCCCTAAAATAGCAACTCTAACGCCTTTCATGATCTGCCTTTTTGTTTTGTCCTACTTTTGCTTTACTGGCCTTGGCGTAGGCTACCAGGGCTTTAGCACCTAGTTATCTTTTGGCTCGTATTTGACCGCATAGTCAAATTTTGGCTTACTTAGACTAAACTCAAAGCTATCTCTATCGACCGCGCCAACGCAGTAATGGCTATCATAAAGGCGAAGCAAAAACTCCGCCATCTGCTCACTTGTGTGGTAATTTTTAAACGCTTTGTCGTAGTCGTAGCTCTTTTTGCTAGTTGCCACCATGCCAAATTCCGTCTTTGTGGCAGCAGGTGCTAGCACTTTTGCCTGCATTTTTGCCTGCTTGTCCTGTGCTAGCTCGTGGTAAAGTCCCTCGCTAAAGGCACTTACGAAAAATTTGCTAGCACAGTACGTGACGGCGTTTGGCACGATCTTATAGCCACCTATCGAAGAGATGTTTATAAGCTGTGTATCTTTGTCTTTGTATTTTTTAGTAAAAAGCGTTGAGAGCGTCACAAGAGAGATGATGTTTAAATTTATCATCTGCGTCACTTTCTCTAGATTTTGCTCGCCGACCTTGTTATAGTCGCCAAAGCCAGCGTTGTTTATAAGCGCTTTTAGCTCAAATTTTTCTAAATTACACCAAAGAGAGAGGACATTTTCTTGCTTTGAGAGATCGCAAAGCTCTATCACCACATCGACACCCGAAAATTTAGCTATCTCGCTTTTTAGCTCCTCTAAAAGCTCGCCACGTCTTGCAATAAGGATCAAATTCTCCCCGCGCCTTGCAAATACCTTTGCCGCGGCCGCTCCTATGCCTGAGCTTGCTCCAGTGATGGCGATGTATCTTTTCACTTCACATACTCCATCGGGCTATAAATTTTGATACCCTCGCTGTGGTCATCTTGCGCTACTTGCACGATCACTTTAGCGATGTCAGCCGCTTTCATCGGACGATACTCGTCAAAAAAGCCTTTTGGGATAAATTTAAACGCCTTTATCGCCATGTACTCGCCAAGTCTAAATTCTTTCCTATCAGCCTCGATAAGTGGCAGCCTAGCGATATGAAATGAGCTATATCCAAGCTCTTTTATCTTTGCTTCTGCTTGACCTTTTGCCTTTAGGTAAAACGAGCCTGACTTTCTGTTTGCCCCTGCAGCCGAGAGCAAGACAAAGCGTTTTGCACCGCACTCCAAGCCAAATTTGGCGAAATTTATCGGATAGGTCACATCGACTTTATAAAACTGCTCCTTGTGCTTTGCCACCTTCATCGTCGTGCCAAGCGCACAAAATACGTCATCAGCGATAAATGGCACCTCATCTTTAAAATCATCAAAATTTACTATCTTTACTTCAAGCTTTTCGTGAGTAAATTCTAGTTCGTGCCTAGCAAGAGCGATAACCTTACTATAATGCTCGCTCTCGCATAAATTTTTTAGAATTTCACTTCCCACAGCGCCGCTGGCTCCAGCTATAAGGGCGATCTTTTTCATATCTTTCCTTTGTAAAATTTAGATAAATTTTATCTCGCTAAGGCAAAAATTTCACTTATAGCTTCTTTTGTATAAATTTGCTCTAGCCTCCTACCTTTCGCATAGTCATAAACTAGCGCCATGATCTCGTCTAAATTTGTATCATCAACTCCGATTTCAATAAGACTCGTTGGCGTGCCAATCTTGCTAAACCACTCTTTTAACTTCTCTATGCCTGCGTCTGCGTCATCCACGCCAAAAATTTCTTTGCTAAAACGCTTAAACGCCTCTAAATTTCTACTCTTATGCCACTTCATCCAAGCTGGCATCACGACACTTAGCCCAGCTCCATGCGCGCAATCAACCACCGCACCTATGGCATGCTCGATCATATGGTTTGGATAGCTAAAGCCAGCTGTGCCAACATAAGTTAGTCCATTTAACGCCATCGTCGCAGCCCAGGCAAACTCCCCTCTAGCATCGTAATTACCTGGCTCTTTTAGTAAAATTTCTGTCGTTTTCATAACGGTTTTTATGTTTGCTTCGATGTATAAATTTATGATCTCAGGCTGAATGCTCGCCGTAAAGTAGCCCTCTATACTATGAGCGATAATGTCAGAAGCAGAATAGACCAAATACTCTTTGCTCACGCTTGCTTGAAGTAGTGGATTTACCACCGATACTTTTGGCCTTATGCAATCACCGTGCATGGCAAATTTTTGCTTTGTAGCTTCATTTGTGACGACCGAGCCGCCGTTCATCTCTGAGCCAGTTGCTGCAAGCGTTATGATGTCAAATATCATAAGCGCTTCACTTGGATCCTTGCCGGTAAAAAAATCCCAAACATCGCCACTATATTTTGCTCCAGCAGCCACGGCCTTGGCACTATCAAGCACCGAGCCACCGCCTATGGCTAGCACACTATCGACGCCTTGCTTGTTAGCTAAATTTATAGCCTCATTTACCTTGCTTAGCACTGGATTTGACTTCACGCCGCCTATCTTGCAAAACTCGATGCCATTTACACTTAGGCTCTTTGCTGCGACATCAAAAAGGCCATTTTTTATTATCCTATTGCTGCCATAGATGATAAGCGTCTTTTTTGCGCCAAATTCTTTCATGTATTTGCCGATGTTTTGCTCTTTGTCTTTACCAAATTCTATTTTAGTAGGGTTTAAAAAGCTGAAATTTTGCATATTTTTCTCCTTATTAGTTTTAATGATTATAGTTTTGCAAAGCAAAAATTTTTGTTAAAAATAATGAGTAGAAATTTAAAAGTTTCTTAGTTTGATAGGAAGTTTCGAGATGATTTTTTTCGGATCAAAGCTACTTTTAGCATCAACTAAATTTCCAAAATTTTCACCTGTGCTAAGGAATTTTTGCAAATAATAATTGCCTCTATATCCAAGGTCATAAAGAATTTCAGACATCAAAGAAATATCCACTTCGTTTAGAAAATCTGCATGCACGGTTGTTCTTACTTCAAAATCAAAATTTATCTCAAGCAGATATTTTAGCGTGCTAATAAATTTTTCATATAAATTTGAGCCAGTTACGCCCATAAATTTCTCTTTTGGCGCTTTAAAATCAAGTGCGATATAGTCAATCAGCCCTTCGCCTATCGCCTCTTTTAAAATCTCAATATGAGAGCCATTTGTATCAACTTTTAGGCAAAAATTTCTTGACTTAACCTCTCTTGCAAGTTTTAAAAACAAAGGATTTGCTGTGCATTCGCCACCGCTAAAGACGATGCCATTTAGCTTGCCTATACGGCGGTCTAAAAAGTTACAAACCTCATCCATTTCTATATTGCCATTTGAATTTACAACTTCTATATTGTAGCAATACACGCATCGCATATTACAGCCTGCAAACCAAACTACTGCAGCCACTTTGTCTGGATAATCAAGCGTAGTAAATGGCGTTATACTAAAGACTTTATGCAAATTTATGGACCTTTTGAGATTTAAAAGGCACAGAAGATTGTGCCTTTTTTATTTGAGTTTTTATGTTTTTATTGGCTGCGGTGATTATCTTTTGCAGCAACTTGCGTATTCATCAAATTTAATACGCTCTTTATGCTCGCCTTTTTTACCAAGGTTAAAGCTCTCAACTGGGCGATGATAACCCATAACACGAGTATAGACTACGCATTTTGTGCGTTTATCTTGTACTTTTTCTAAAATTTCTTTTTCTGTCATTTCCTCTCCTTATTTGGAATTGTTTTTCTCTTTTTCTATTAACTCTGCATCGCAAAGCGGACAAAATTCATGCTCTCCAGCAATGTAACCATGTTTTGAACAAACACTAAACACAGGCGTTATAGTGATATATGGAAGCTTATAATTTGAGATTATGCTCTTTACAAGCTCCTTGCAAGCTTTAGGTGAGCTGATCCTTTCTTTCATATAAAGGTGAAATACTGTGCCACCAGTGTATGAAGTCTGAAGATCATCTTGCAAATCAAGCGCCTCGTAAGCATCGTCTGTAAAATTTGCTGGAAGCTGGGTTGAGTTTGTATAGTAAATATTCTCCCCGCCACCTGCTTGGATGATGTCTGGATAGCGCTTTTTATCCTCTTTGGCAAAGCGGTACGTTGTGCCTTCAGCTGGAGTCGCCTCAAGGTTGTATAAATTTCCAGTCTCTTCTTGAAATGTCCTTATTTTATCGCGCAAAAACTCAACCATCTCAATAGCAAAATCACGTCCAAATTTTGTTGAGATATTCTCTTTATCATTTGTGAAATTTCTAAGAAGCTCGTTCATACCATTTATACCAATCGTGCTAAAGTGATTATTAAAGTGCTTTAGATATCTAGCCGTATAAGGATAAAGCCCTCTGTCATACATCTCTTGGATAAATTTACGCTTCTTTTCAAGTGTAGATTTAGCAAGCTCCAAAATATAGCTTAGCCTGTTATAAAGTGCGACTTTATCGCCTTTGAAGTTGTATCCTAGGCGAGCTAAATTTATAGTGACAACGCCAATAGAGCCCGTCATCTCAGCACTACCAAAAAGACCGCCGCCTCGTTTTAAAAGCTCCCTTAGATCAAGCTGCAAACGGCAGCACATAGAGCGGACATGTCCTGGTTTGTAGGCTTTTTCGTTTTCTATCTTATTGCCATTTTCGTCATAAGTATATTGTGAGCCGATAAAATTTTGAAAGTAGCTTGAGCCCATTTTGGCGGTATTTTCAAAGAGTACATCCGCTACTTCACTATCCCAGTCAAAATCCTCTGTGATGTTTACCGTTGGTATCGGAAATGTAAAAGGCTGTGAGCACTTATCGCCAGCTGTTAAAACCTCGTAAAATGCCTTATCTATGCGTGCCATCTCTGGCTCGAAGTCCTTATAAGTCATATCGATTAGTTTTTCTCTGCCACGCTCGTTTGCTTTTTTCAAAATTTTTTCATCTTTTATATTTGAAAAAAGGTGTATATCATTGCTCGTTGGGATCTGATCTCTTAGGTCGCTTGGGCAAGTGATATCAATAGTTACGTTTGTAAATGGACTTTGTCCCCAGCGTGCAGGCACATTTAAGTTAAAAATAAAGCTAGTGATCGCCTTTTTGATCTCAGCGTCACTTAGATCATCTTTAAAAACATAAGGCGCAAGATAGGTATCAAAGCTAGAAAAAGCTTGAGCGCCCGCCCACTCGCTTTGCAAAATTCCTAAGAAATTTGCCATTTGATAAAGCGCTTCTCTAAAATGTTTTGGCGCTTTGCTCTCGACCCTACCACGAACGCCGTTAAAGCCCTCGTTTAATAAAGCTCGCAAGCTCCAGCCAGCACAATATCCTGTAAGGCAGTCAAGGTCGTGGATGTGGTAGTCTCCGTTTCTGTGGGCTAGGCCCTCTTCTTTGCTATAAACAGCGTCTAGCCAGTAGTTTGCTATGACTTTGCCGGCAGTATTGTTGATGAGTCCTGCGTTTGAGTAGCTTGTATTTGAGTTTGCAGAAATTCTCCAGTCGGTACCGTTTATGTACTCATTTATCGTTTGAGTTGAATTTATATAAGTCGTATCGTCATTTAGGCCTAAAATTTGCTCACGTTGAAGCTTATGCGTGTGACGGTAGAGCATAAAGCTTTTTAAAACGTCAAAATATCCGCTATTAAATAGCTCTTTTTCGATCGCATCTTGGATGTCTTCGACTGTTATCGCGCTTGATTTTTGAAAGATATCTTGGACTACGTTTGTAAAAACTTGCTCGTCATAAGCCACATTTTCGCTTGCAAATGCCTTTTTTATCGCATCTACTATCTTATATGCTACAAATTCTTGTCTTGTGCCGTCTCGTTTTAAAATTTCACGCATCGCCCACTCTTTCCGATTTTTTAATATGGAGTTTTAAAGTATAGGACAAGAAAGCTTAAACAATAGACAAC
>NZ_CABPUE010000007.1:231669-264088 GCF_902460545.1 Campylobacter concisus | reverse complement strand
AAGCAAAGAAATAATTAAAGATTTTAAATCCCATATAATTGAAATAGCCGTTAAAATTGCCATGTTGAGAGTTACAAACAAATTGTTTAAAGTATCTCGCCTTTGGCTTATATAATTTGCCATTTCCACACAGGTTTGCCATTGAGCTAAAACAATATCTTTATTTTCCAAATTTATCCTTTCGTAATTTTACTAATTAGATTTCAATGTTTTAATTATATGATTTTACTGACAACCCTCGCATTCAATCGAGCGGTCGGCCACGTCGTTTAGTTTTTCGCTGTCTGGTGACTCTGAGCGTAGATAATAAGTTGATTTTAGTCCAAGCTCCCATGCAAGCGTGTAAATTTCACTTAGATATCCGCCGCTTGCTTTGTCTAAGCTCATGAAAATATTTAGACTTTGGCCTTGGTCGATCCATTTTTGGCGGATCGCGCCTGCTTTTATCAAAATTCTCTGATCAAGCTCGTAAGCTGGCGTGTAAAACTGCCAAGTGTCAGGGCTGAGATTTGGCACAACGTTTGGGATCATACCGCTTAGATTGTGCTCAAACCACTTGCGCTTATATACTGGCTCGATAGTCTGAGTAGTTCCAACAAGGATCGAGATCGAGCTAGTTGGAGCGATCGCCATTAGGTAGCCGTTTCTCATGCCGTCACGCTTGACCTTTTCTCTTAGCTTATCCCAGTCACAGATATTTTCGTCAAATAGCCCGCCTTTGTCGTTTAAAAGAGCCTTTGCATTCTCGTTTGCGGTGTCTATCGGCATGATACCTTTACTCCATTTTGAGCCTTCAAATTTTGGATAGATGCCCTTTTCCACGGCTAAATTTGAGCTAGCGTAGATCGCGTTGTAGCTTATGTTTTCCATTATGCTATCAATGAGCGCCAAATGCTCATAGCTGCCCCATTTTACGTTCTTCTCAGCTAGCATTTGCGCTTCGCCCATGACGCCAAGGCCGATCGAGCGAGAAGCTAGATTTGTGTGTTTTACCTTTTTGTGCGGGTAGAAATTTAGATCTATAACGTTATCAAGCATCCTAATAGCTATCGGCACGACACGCTCGATGTCCTCTTTGCTGTTTATCTTGCTTAAATTTATACTTGCAAGGTTGCAAACTGCCGTTTTGCCCTCGATGCTCTCTTTTTCTACGATGAAAATTTGCTTGCCTTTTAGGCTATCAAGCGCACTAAGCTTTTTGGCTTTTTTAGTTATGCCGCTATCGACGGTGACGTCTTCTTCTTCGTCAAATAACTCCTCGCTGCCATCTTCGTAAGTGATCTTGATCTTATAGTAGTTTGGCGCTGTATTTTGGAAAATTTCGGTGCATAAATTTGAGCTTCTGATGATGCCCTCGTGGTCGTTTGGATTTGTTTTGTTGGCATTGTCTTTAAAGCATAAAAATGGCATGCCCGTTTCAAAATAGCTAGTTAGAATTTTCTTCCAAAGCTCTTTTGCAAGGATGGTGTTTTTCTGGATATTTTCGTCGTTTTCATACTCTAAATATCTCTTCTCAAACGCCTCGCCGTAAAGGTCGCAAAGATCGCTTACTTGAGCTGGGTCAAAGAGACTCCATCGGCCATTTTCTTTGACACGCTTCATAAATAGATCGTTTATCCAAAGCGCAGGGAAAAGCTCGTGTGCACGGCGTCTCTCTTCGCCTGAATTTTTACGAAGATCGAGAAAATCGCTCACGTCCATGTGCCAAGGCTCGATATAAACAGCAATCGCACCCTTTCTAGTACCTAGCTGATCGACCGCTACTGCGATGTCATTTGTTACTTTTAAAAATGGTATGATACCGCCAGCTGCGTTTTTGTGTCCATCGATGCTACCGCCCATTGCGCGCACCTTGCTCCAGTCCCAGCCGATACCGCCACCAAATTTTGAAAGTAGTGCCATCTCTTTGTAGCTATCAAAAATTCCTTCGATATTATCAGGCGTACTACCTACGTAACAGCTGCTTAGCTGGTGGCGTGTAGTCCTTGCGTTTGAGAGTGTTGGCGTGGCTAGCATCACTTCAAATTTAGAGATAAGGTCGTAAAATTTCTTAGCCCAGCCTTGGCTGTCTAGCTCGTTTTGCGCAAGAAACATCGCTATCGCCATAAACATGTGCTGTGGCAGCTCTATTGGCATGCCATTCTTATCTTTGATGAGATAGCGGTCGTAAAGCGTTTTGATACCAAGATATGCAAACTGAAGGTCACGCTCAGGCTTGATATAAGCGTTTAGATCCTCAAGATCGTACTTCTCTTTTAGTCCAGGGATGATACGGCCTACTTTTTCACCTTTTACTAGATAATCTTTTAAGTGATTGTAGCCGTTAAAGCCAGATACTTTGTGATAAAGGTCGTATAAAAATAGTCTCGCAGCGACAAATGTCCAGTTTGGGCGGTCGATGTCGATCTTATCAACTGCTGTTTTTATAAGAGTTTGCTGAATTTCCTCAGTCGTTATCATATCTCTAAACTGGATTTTCGCATCTACCTCAAGCTCGCTAAGGCTTACATTGCTAAGGCCAAAAACGGCTTCATTTGTATATTTTTTAATCTTACTGATATCAAGCTCTTCTGTTCTGCCATTACGTTTTATAACTTTCAAAAATATCTCTCCGTGTTAAATTTTAATTTGGGATTTTATCCAAAAGGAGATAAAAACTCTCTTTGTTAAAAAGTGCTTTTAAATATAAAATTTAACTCAAGAAATAATATTTTATTTTTAAAAAATTAAAAAATTTGATCTTATTTTAAAATGATTGTAAAAATTTTTGAAGCGATGTCTTGAAGCAAGAAGCATAAATTTGCTTCTTGCATTTAAATTACTTACCAAAAACTCTGGCAAAAATTCTATCTACATTTTTAGTGTAGTAGTTGTAGTCAAAGCACTCTTTGATCTCATCTTTGCTAAGGCTCTTGGTTAGATCCTCGTCGTTTAGCAAATTTTGTAAAAATAGGCTGTGACCTTGCTCGTCGATCGCTTTTTTACCCTCTTGCAAGTCTGCCCAGACCTTCATAGCATTGCGCTGAACGATCTTGTAGGCGTCCTCTCTAGAAATTCCACGTTGCGGTAGCTGCAAAAGTACGCGCTGTGAAAAGACTAGTCCGCCTGTTAAATTTAAATTTTTCATCATATTTTCTGGATAGACGACTAAATTTGCTATCAAACTTTTGATGCGAACCAGCATAAAATCAGCCGTGATAAACATATCTGGTAGGATAAATCTCTCGACCGAGCTGTGGCTGATGTCGCGCTCGTGCCAAAGGGCGACGTTTTCAAGTGCAGGCGTGACGTATGAGCGTAGCACCCTGCAAAGACCAGTGATGTTTTCGCTAAGGACTGGGTTGCGTTTGTGTGGCATAGCGCTTGAGCCCTTTTGTCCTGGACTAAAGTACTCCTCAGCCTCATAAACCTCAGTCCTTTGGTAGTGCCTAATGGCAACTGCGATCTTCTCGCAAGTAGAGGCTAGAACTGCGATGGCGCTTACCACATGGGCATAGCGGTCGCGCTGGATCACTTGATTTGACGCTGGGGCAGCTTTAAGACCTAGCTCTTCGCATGTTAGCTCTTCAAATTCCATCGGAGCGTGGGCTAAATTTCCCATAGCGCCTGAGAGTTTACCGTAGCTGATCGTATCTTTTGCATCTTTGATGAGCTTTAGCGCCCTTGCGATCTCGTCGTACCAGATGGCAAGCACAAGGCCAAAAGTTATCGGCTCACCGTGGATACCGTGGCTTCTGCCGACCATGAGTGTATGCTTGTGCTCGTTTGCTCTGTTTTTGACTGCCTGCATAAATTCCTCTACGTCGCTGATGATGAGCTCTAGGCTCTCTTTCATCTGAAGTGCGACGGCTGTGTCGATGCAGTCGCTTGAGGTCATGCCGTAGTGCACGAACCTGCTCTCATCGCCAAGGCTCTCGCTGACGCTTGTTAGAAATGCGATGACGTCGTGCTTTGTCGTCTTTTCTATCTCGTCAATGCGAGCCACTTCAAATTTAGCATTTTTGCAAATTTTCTCGCAGTCGCTGTCGCTTATGAAGCCAAGCTTATTCCAAGCTTTAACGGCAGCTTTTTCTACCTTGAGCCAAGCATCATACTTTGCTTGCATACTCCACTTATCAGCCATCTCTTTGCGCGAGTATCTTTCGACCATTGTTGAACCTTTTTGTATTAGTTTTCTTTATCATAAAAGTAATTTTTAGTATTGGAAGCTAAAAACTACATCGTATAATTTTATAAAATTTAAGTTTGGATTATATAAAATCCGTGCTGAAATGTCGGTTATATACTTATAAATTTGTGCTTAAGCTAACTCACTCATTTTTAAAAGGATTACATTGCCCTACGTAAATAAATTTATTGCCACTGCAGACAAACAAAAAGCGTATGAAATTTTAATGAAAACTGGCTTTAGCATGAGAGAAGCGCAACGCCTCATAGATAAAGGTAGGCTGATATGTGGCGGTAGTGTCGTGAGTGAGAAAAATACCATTTTGTGTGGCGATATTTTTTTGATCGACTATGAGGCGGAGCCAAAGGGACTTAAGCCGATCTTTGAGTGCGAAAGCTTTGCGGTATTTGACAAACCAAGCGGAGTACTAAGCCACCCAAATGGCAGACACTGTGAGTACTCGCTAAATGATGAAATTTATACGCTTTTTGGAAGAGATGCGAGCGTGGCGCATAGGCTAGACTTTGAGACGAGTGGCGTGATAGTTGTTGGAAAAGACAGAAATTCTACGATAAAACTAAAGAAAATTTTTGAAGACAGAGAGGTTTTTAAAAGCTACGTCGCGATGGTACAAGGCAAGATCGAACGAGAATTTACGATCGATGCCAAAATGGATCTAGCAAACAACTACGACGATGTGAAAATGCGAATGCAAATTTGCGAAAACGGTAAGAGTGCTTTGACTAAAATTTTGCCGATCAGATATTTTGACGATATCAATACAACTTTGGTTCGGGCTATTCCACTCACTGGCAGACAACATCAAATTCGCTTGCATTTGTTTCATGTGAAACACAAGATACTCGGCGAACCACTTTATGGTTTGTCACGTCCACAGATCGAGAAAATTTTAGACAAAGAGATGAGCGAGCGTGAACGGATAAATTTAACTGGAGCAAAAAGGCTCTTGCTCCACTCAGATGAAATTTCTTTTAAATTTGATGAAATTTTTTATAACATAAAAAGTAAATTTGACGATGAAAGCGAATTTTATAGACTTGCAAAAGAAGGTTTACTTTAGTCTAAAATTTTCTTTTTTTAATAAATCTTTACCTGCTTTTGCCAAAGTTCATCGCATTTAGATACCATAATGATAACTTTGTAGTTTATGTAATTAACACTCCATTTTATTTATTTATGAGAGCTAGGCTTTATCTTGATATTAAGGCTTAGAATTTATGCCTATCTTTTTCATCTTTTAAAACTTTTAAAATAAGCCCTAATCCAAGTAAAACCACAACAGCAACAAAGACTATTTCGGTTATATCAAGTACACTCATTCTAACTCACACTGGCTTTACTATTATCTTCAAGTGAATGTGTTTTTAAATTTTTATCGCTAGAAATAGCTTTAAATTTTGCATTTTCATTTCGTTGTTTTAACTGCCCACAAGCCGCACTTATGTCAAGTCCTTTGCTCTGTCTGATCGTGCAAGTAACACCGTGATCTCTTAGATATTCTTGAAATTTTAGCATGCTAGTAAGCTCAGGTCGTCCAAATTCACTGCCCTCATGTGGATTAAAATATATAAGATTTACCTTTGCTTTTATGCCATGAAGTAGTTTTACCAACTTTTTAGCATCACTCACGCTATCGTTTAAATCCTTTATAACAAGGTATTCAAACATTACACGCTTTCGCATATCGATAGGAAATCCCCTAACAGCATCCATAACAGCCTCGATGTTATATGCCTTATTTATCGGCATTAGGCGGCTTCTAAGCTCATTAGTAACAGCATGAAGCGATATGGCCAATAACACGCCAAGATCCATCTCGCCAAGCTTTTTTATCTGGCTGCCAAGTCCGCTAGTTGAAACGGTTTGACGACGCGGCGATATGGCTAGACCCTCGTTAAGTGCTAAAATTTTGATCGCTTTACTAACGTTAGCAAGATTATCAAGTGGCTCACCCATACCCATATAAACGACATTTATGCGTCTTTCATAAGGTATCTTATTCTCTCTTTTTATCCATAAAATTTGCCCCACAATCTCGCCTGCAGTCAAATTTCTAACAAGCCCGCCCTTTGCTGTTAGACAAAAAGCACATCCCATTTTACAGCCAACCTGTGAGCTAACACAAACTGTATAACGAGCATGGCGACTAATCTTTCCATTCTCATCACTAATCTCCTCTTTCATCGGGAGTAAGACACTCTCTATCTTTAGCCCATCTTTTAGCTCAAAAAGATACTTGATCGAACCATCACTACTTTGCTCAAATTTTACACATTTTAAAGGATCGATATAAAATTTTTCAGCCAGATCTTGACGCATATCTTTAGGTAAATTTAGCATTTGGCTAAATTCGGTTGTATTTTTTTTATATATCCACTCGTAGATTTGTATTGCTCTAAATGGTGGAGAAACTAACTCTTTTAGCTCATCGATACTAAGATCAAGCAAATTTATCACATATTTTCCTTTATATATTTTGTTAGAATTTTCTTGGCCTCTGCGTGATTTTTTATAAAATCAGCATGTGCATTTTTATCACAAAAATTTGTCGCTACGAAAATTCCATAAGCTGGAATTTTAAAAATTTGAGCTACTTTTAGAACAGAAAAAAACTCCATATTTTCTAAAAAATAACCCTTTTCAAACATCTTATGAGCCAAATTTTTGTCTGTCGTTATAAAATTTGACGAATTTGTTTTGATAGTTCCACGTGAAACGATAGAAGAAATTTCACACTCAATCGGTGAATAAGATCTATTTTCTACGCTAGAAATTTCAATATTTGCCCCAACCGAACTTTCATAAATTTGTAAAATTTCACCATCTTTATAAAGACCAGCTGAGCCAACGAAAACTATCTTTTCTGGCATCTGATATAAATTTCGTTCAGGATTTTTTGACAAATTTTGGCTTAGATTTTGTAGCTCTGGATTTGATGAGCTTGCAAATTTAGCTTCAATCTTTGCAAGATAGTGCGGATCGATATTTTTTAAATTTATACCCTTTTCATCCGCTCCAATACATGCTCGTTTCTGTAAAAATTTTGTCAAATTTATCGCCATATCGACTAGCCCCACGCCCATCGGCAAGGCAAAGTCAAAAATTTCGTTTTTTCCAGCTGAGATAACTAGCATCAAAGCCTGACCTCAATACTATTTGTCTTGAGATACTCTTTTAGCTTTTTTATCTCGATCTCACCGAAGTGAAAGATCGAAGCTGCTAAGCATGCATCAGCCCCGGCTTCAAAAGCCTCTTTAAAGTGCTCAATCTTACCTGCACCGCCACTTGCGATAGTTGGTATGGAAAGCGTGCTAAATACCTTTGTTAGCTCAAGGTTAAAACCTTGTTTGACACCGTCATTGTCCATAGAGGTTAGCAATATCTCCCCTGCTCCACGCGACTCAACTTCTTTTGCCCAAGCAAATGCATCTTTTTTAGTATCGATCCTGCCGCCATTTATAAAAACACTATAACCATTCTCGATCTTTTTAGCATCGATCGCTACTACAACACATTGCGAGCCAAATTTATTAGCTGCCTCATCAATCAAATTTGGATCTTTTATCGCCGATGAGTTTAGGCTCACTTTGTCGCAGCCAGCATTTAAAAGGCGTGATATATCATCTAACGTGCGTATACCACCACCAACTGTTAGTGGGATAAAAAGCTTACTTGCGACCTTTTTTACGACATCAACTATCGTATCACGCCCAAGATGAGAGGCAGTGATATCCAAAAAGCAAAGCTCATCAGCACCCTCATCATTGTATCTTTTAGCTATCTCAACAGGATCTCCAGCATCGACAAGCCCTACGAAATTTACGCCTTTTACGACTCTGCCATCTTTTACATCAAGGCATGGGATTATACGTTTTGCAAAATGATTCAAATTTGTCCTTTATCTATTTTTCTAGCTGCTACCTCAAAATATGGCAAATTAGACCAATTTTCTCGGTTACCAACTATATAAATAACCTCTTTTGCTCTTGTTAGTGTTACATTTAGTAAATTTGGCGTACTAGCAGCCCATGCTCTAGCACCTTTTGTAGCACCTCCAAGGACAAAGATAACAACATCAGCTTCTTTGCCTTGCATGGTGTGAATAGTACCGGCCCCTTTTAAATTTTTACAAACATCTTTAAAAGGCGTTATTATTTTAACACTATCTTTTAGCTTGGCTAGCTTACCATCTAAAAGCTCTTTAACGATCATGCCTTCGGCTTTATTATAGTTACCTATCCATTCATCACTACTAACATCAATCCATTCTGTTTTGATATTAGGATCACTAAGTTTACTTTCACTATTTCTACCAAGTATCATCATATCATCATATGTTGTCTCGTTTGAAATTTTAAACATAGGGTTAGCGCACCTTCTATGAACGATAAGTGGTGAACCAACCCAAATGGACTTACCCTCTCCTTTTATATATGTACCAATATTTTGTACTTTATCGGCTCGAAGTTGAACTGATGATTTTAGTAGATTAAACTCATCCTTTGCATCACAGTAGCGTAAAATAGCGTTATTTAAAGCTGGTGGTAATGTTACAACAGGCTCAAGTTGAAGTGGATCACCAACTACAACAGCCATGTTTGAACGAAGCAGTGCACCTAATGCGTTAGTTAAATTTGCCTGCCCTGCTTCATCTATTAAGAGCAAGCCTATATCACCATTTAGTAGCTCTTTAAAGGTATTATTAAAAGATGCGAAAGTAGAACTAACAACTGGCGTTAGTAAAAATAATCCTTTTATTATTTCACGTCTATATTTAGCCTCAAGCCCGTTTTTCTCAGCCATCTTTTCATCATTAAATATAACGCTAAGAGCTCGTAAATTTGTTCTAACAGCTTCTTTGCAAGCAAAGATAGTGGCTTTATGCAAATTAAGCGCTTCTTTAAAAAGCTTGATTCTTGCGTTAAAAAGCTTCGTCTTGTGGGATTTTCCATCAAGATCACGCTCCATCATAAATGGCATACTCTTTTGTATTTCTTCATTACTCTGGTTAAAACTACCATTTAAAAAGCTATCAAGCTCTTCGCTTCTACCAATTAATTTTTGACGTCTAACAAAGTCATCATTAAGCTTGTTTAGATGGTCTATCTTGGTGTTAAGTTCTAAAATTTTCTCTTCAAGCTGAGTTATTTGAGCTTTTAGTTCGTTTAATTTTGCTTCATTCTTCTCTTTATTTTCACTATTTTGCTTATTTGCTTTCAAATTTTGCTCAGCTATTTGGAGATTTATCTCACTAACTTTTTGCGCTTCATTATTATATTTTTCAAAAGCTTGCGTCTTTAAAATTTGCTGGAAAATAAAAAATGATGGCTTTATAGGCGCACTCAGATACTCTTGCAAAATTTCATTTCGTCCGATAAGCTTTGTTAGCTCGTTAGCTTCCGTAGCCTTTTGCTCTAGCTCATTTTTGCTCGAATCCAGTTCATCTATTAGTGGCCTTAAGAGCTCGTCTATTTGCCTTGCTGAATTATAGTTATCAAGTCTTTTATCGATATTTATAAGCTCACTATTTATACTTTTTAGCTCCTCTTCTTTGATCCTGATCTCACTAAAAAGTAGATTTACTTCATGTAGGGCTTGATTAAATTTCTCCTTTGCCTCGTCGTAATCATCAATTCCTTCGCCGGTAGCCAAGTATTTGCCAAGCCCCATTAAAAAGCCATCTTGTTCTATAAATTCTTTAAATTCTTTTGAAATATCTTCAAACTGACTATGCGTTTTTTCGATCTTTACGCCATTAATCGCATTAAAAACAAAATTTGACTTATTTTGCTTTGAGCCAAGAGGTATGCAAAAAAGCCCCCATGCAGGTTTTGAGATAAAAGATTTTTCTCCAAAATTTGTCTTTTCATCGGCCGAGAGAAGCCTTGTAGCTATAAATTTAAAATAATCAATCTCGCCTGCGTAACTACCGATGCTTTTTAGTTGGCTAAGCTCTTTACTTAAAATTTCAACCGCACCGTTATTGCAAGAGCTAACAACCATCTCGTAGCCCTGAAGTTCTTTATTTAGAGTAAAATAAAGCACCTTATCGCTACTATCTCGAACTGGTGCAAAGATATCATGTCTACTCATTTGTGCGAGCTTCATCGCTCTAAGCGTAACAACTTCAGCCATTACATCTTTTAAAAGCGTTGTTTTACCAGTGCCTGGAGCGCCATTTACGCTATAAATTCCACCACTTTTTTCTTTAAATTTTTTAATGATGTTATTAACAGCAATTTGCTGCGAGAAATTTAAAGCAAAGTCGCTAGCAAAAGCCGATCTTGGATACTCTTCTGCTTTAAAAAAATCTCTAACAAGCCTTTTATTTTGCTCATCTCTTACATCAAGTCTTTCAAATTTATTCTCACTGCCCTCGTCTAAAAACTGATCCGTCGGCTCGTGCGTCCTGCCTGACTCGTAAAATTTTATAAGCAAATTTATATCATCTATAAAAAGGCTATTTAAAAGGCTATCATTTTCTTTAAAATTTGGATTTATGATCTTTATCTCAAGCCTTAAGAAATCATTACAAAATGGTGTTTTAAGTACACTTTTTAGCTCATCGTTTATAAGCTTTATATATTTGCCAAATTCCATTTTTTCTTTATAGATAGATAGCTTGTCTTTTATACGCTCACATTCTTTGCTAAAGTCACTTTGGCTTATCTCTTTTAGATGATTTAGGCGAGCCATTGCCCAAGGAGCTGTTGAGATGAAAAGATCATCAGATGAGTTTGGTGTAAAAAACGGAGTTAAATCATCATCTAAATTTACATCTTTTAAAGCAAAGTTTTGGTCATCCTTACAAAATACCAAATCACCAGCAAGCTTAAATTTATAACAAAATGCCTTTTCAAAGCTCGTTTGCTCAGATCGTAGCTCATCTAAAATTTGCTCTTTTTCAAATTTTACCTTTGCCAGCTTTGATATATAAATAGCAAGCAAGTCAGTCTCAAAAATACCACCATAAATTGAAATTTCTATACCATTTTTTAAAAGCGAGCTATCAAATGCCCTTAAAATTTGTAGAAATTTCTCATCAAAATTTACGATCTCAAGGTCTATTGATTTTTTAAATTTAGTATTTGTCTTTTTCGGCTTGTCTAAGGTTTTTGGCTCCAAATATTGTGATAATAAAAAGTATTTTAAGGTATTTGCCTTGCTCAAATTTATGCCCTATTTCGTTATTATTTAGTGATTATAATCCATTTTATATATGATTAAACTAAACTTGTAATCATTGTATAAGTAATTTTTGGCTAATATCGCGGCTATGATAAAGGCAAAAAAGCACTTTGGACAGAATTTTTTACAGGACAAAGCGACACTAGATAAGATCATCCAAGCGATACCCAATGACGTAGCAAACGTCGTTGAGATTGGGCCTGGCTTAGGTGATTTGACATTTAGACTTTTGCAAATTTATAAGACAACCTGTTTTGAGATAGATTGTGAGCTGTTTCAAATTTTAAAGGCCAAATTTGCAAATGAGATCCAAAATGGACAATTAAAACTTTTTTGTAAAGATGCATTAGAACAGTGGCAGCAAGAGGGCGGACTAAGTAGCGAGAACTACTTTTTGGTCGCAAATTTGCCCTATTACGTTGCTACGAAAATGATCCTAAATGCGATAGATGACGAAAAATGCCTTGGGCTTATCGTGATGATACAAAAAGAGGTTGCTCTTAAATTTAGTGCAAAGAGCAAGGATAAAGAATTTAGCTCTTTATCGATCCTCGCTTCACTTCAAGGCAGGTGTGAGCTTTTGTTTGACGTGGATGCAAAGCTTTTTAATCCACCTCCAAAGGTCACATCCTCAGTCATCAAACTACAAAAAACAAAAAAGATTTTTGGCAAAGACGGGATTTTCAAAGATGCAAAACAATACGAGGCTTTTAAAGTATTTTTAAGAGCTGCATTTGCTTCGCCAAGAAAGACGCTTTTGAAAAATTTATCTACAAATTTTGACAAAAAGGCGCTAGAAGAAATTTTTGAAGACCTAGGCTTAGCTCAAAATTTGCGTCCACACGAGCTAGATGTCGATTCTTATCTAAAAGTATTTGAAAGATTAAAGGAAGATAATGAACGACAAAAACGAAGAGAAAGTTGTAACTAACCAAAGCAAAAACAATAAAAGACGAAGATTTAGACCAAAAAACAAGCCAAAACAAGAGGGCGAAACTACCGAGCAAACCTCACTGGCAAGCAAAAGTGTGATAGATAATTTCTTTGCAGCAGAGCAGGCTGAAGCCAAAACTCACGCCGAGCCAAAGAGCCAAAATCCTCGCCCAAAAAAGCCAAGAAACAATAAAAATCAAAACAAAAACGGCGAAAACAATAAGCCAAAAGAGCAAAAACAAGAATCACAAGAAACAAAAACCAAAACACAAGAACAAAAAGAAAAGCCTAAAAAAGCTAAAAAGCCAAAGAAAAATTTACCTGCAAAACTAAATGGTAACGAACAATGGCAGCAAGATATCGCAAGTGCAATGGTGGCAAATAAGGCCGTTCACGAGCTTCGTCTGGAGCCGATGAAGTATCTAAACTCAAGCGAACATAAAATTCGCATAACTCCACTTGGCGGTCTTGGCGAGATCGGCGGAAATATGACGATATTTGAGACCGACACGAGCGCGATCATCGTGGATATCGGCATGAGCTTTCCTAGTGAGAGCATGCACGGCGTGGATATACTAATCCCTGACTTTGACTACGTTCGCAAGATAAAAGATAAAATAAAAGGCGTCATCATCACTCACGCACATGAGGATCACATCGGTGCAGTGCCATATTTTTACAAAGAGTTTAAATTCCCGATTTACGCTACGCCTTTGCCACTTGGTATGATAAATAATAAATTTGAAGAGCACGGGCTAAAGCAGGAGCGCTCGCTTTTCCGCTCTGTCGAAAAGCGCAAACCTTATTTGATAGGCGACTTTGAGGTTGAGTGGATACATATCACCCACTCTATCATCGACGCCTCAGCACTTGCGATCACTACAAAGGCGGGCACCATCATCCATACGGGTGACTTTAAGATCGACCATACGCCGATCGACGGCTATCCAACTGACCTTGGCAGACTAGCATACTACGGCGAAAGAGGTGTATTATGTCTAATGAGCGATAGCACGAACAGCTACCGTGAAGGATTTACCAAAAGCGAAAGCAGTGTTGGCAAGACCTTTGATACGATATTCTCAAAGGCCAAAGGACGCGTGATAATGAGTACGTTTAGCTCAAACATCCACCGCGTTTATCAGGCGATCGAGTGGGGGCTAAAATACAACCGCAAAGTCTGTGTCATCGGTAGATCAATGGAGAGAAATTTATATACTGCAATGGAGCTTGGCTATATCAAGCTTGATAAGAAAATTTTTATCGATGCAAACGAGGTTGGCAAATTTAAAGATAACGAAGTGCTGATCGTTACCACAGGCTCTCAGGGTGAGACTATGAGTGCACTCTACAGAATGGCTACTGATGAACACAAATACATCAAAATAAAGCCAACCGATCAGATAATAATCAGCTCAAAGGCGATCCCTGGCAATGAAAGCAGTATCTCAACTGTATTAAATTTCCTAATAAAATCAGGCGCAAGCGTCGCTTATCAAGACTTTAGCGAGATCCACGTCAGCGGTCACGCGGCACAAGAAGAGCAAAAGCTGATGCTACGTCTTATAAAACCAAAATTTTTCTTGCCAGTACATGGCGAGTACAATCACATCGCAAAACACAAAGAGACAGCTATTAGCTGCGGCGTAGACGAGAGAAACATCTATCTCATGAGTGATGGCGACCAAATGGAGATCTGTCAAAAATACTTAAAACGTGTAAAAACTGTAAAAACCGGTAAAGTCTTCATAGATAATCAAATAAATAAACAAATTTCAGACGATGTCGTCATCGATAGACAAAATCTTGCCGAAGCAGGTGTCGTCATGATAATCGCTCAAATTTCACGTCATGGCGCAAAGCTAATAAACAAGCCTCGCGTCATTAGCTACGGCCTTGTGGGCAATAAACAAGATGCGGAGTTTAGCAAAGAGATGCAAGAAATTTTGACACAGTTTTTAAGCAATGTCAAAGAGGAGCTTTTAAAAGATGGCAGACTGCTTGAGTCACAAGTGCGTCAAGTGATCAGAAAGCATATCTTTAGAAAGGTCAAAAAGTACCCAACTATCGTGCCAATTATCTATCTAATGTAAGGGAAATTTATGCAAACAATCAACCAAATCGCAGCCGAAGTTTTAAAAATAGAAGCAAACGAGCTTTTAAGACATGCTAAAAACTTAGAGATAGAAGATGCTGTAAATTTGATATTTAATACAAAAGGCAAGGTCATAGTCACAGGCGTGGGCAAGAGTGGTCATGTAGGCGCAAAGATCGCTGCCACGCTTGCTAGTACTGGTACGCCAAGCTTTTTCTTGCATCCAACAGAGGCTATGCACGGCGACCTTGGTATGATAGAAAAAGATGATGTTTTGTTAGCCATTAGCTTTAGTGGCGAAAGCGATGAGCTTATCAAAATTTTACCTCACGTAAAGCGCTTTGGCGTAAAGATCGTCGCAATGGCAAGGAGCAAAACAAGCTCGCTTGGTAAATTTAGCGATGCATTTATTAGCATTGACGTAGAAAAAGAGGCGTGCCCACTAAATGCCGCCCCAACAGCATCAACTACACTAACGTTAGCTCTTGGCGATGCATTGGCTGTTTGTTTGATGCAAAAGCGAGGCTTTAAAAAAGAGGACTTTGCAAATTTTCATCCAGGTGGCAGCCTTGGCAAGAGGCTATTTTTAAAGGTAAAAGATGTGATGAGAAGCGAAAATTTACCGATAGTTCGCTGGAATGCGAGCCTAAAAAGTGCGATCGATACGATGACACACGGTAAACTTGGCACAGTCCTAATCGTCGATAAAGATGGTGTGTTAGATGCTATTTTAAGCGACGGCGATCTTAGACGTGCACTTATGAGAGAAGACTTTGATCTAGACGAGCCAGCAATGAAATTTGCAACCTTGCATCCAAAAGAGATAAACGATAAGGAAATGTTAGCTGTGGATGCGTTAGCTTTGATAGAAAAATATAAAATTCAGCTTCTTGCCGTTGTTAAAGATGGCGTACCTGTTGGAGTTTTACATATCCACGACCTTGCAAATTTAGGACTATAAAAATGGAAAAAACAAGACTAAATAAATTTATCTCACATAACACAAACTACTCACGCCGTGAGGCAGATGAGCTGATAAAAGCTGGCAAGGTTAGCATAGCAGGTCGTGTGGTTAGCGACCTTGCCACAAGCGTGGATGAAGATGATAAAGTGCGTATAAACGGCCGTTTGATAAAGCTAAAAAAAGAATTTACCGTTATCGTCTATCACAAACAAAAGGGTGAGCTAGTTAGTAAAAAAGATGATCGCGGACGAAAGACGATCTACGACACATTAGATAAGAAATTTGCAAAATTTGTTAGCGTAGGGCGCCTAGACTATGCAAGTGAGGGGCTACTTTTACTAACTGACGCCCCTGCGATCGCCACAGCGCTCATGAATAGCGACTTAGAGCGCGAATACTATCTAAAAGTAAAAGGCGAAGTAACGAAAGAGGTTATTGAGGCGATGACAAATGGCTTTTTCGCCAAGGACGCCACCAAAGGCGCTCACGCAAAAACCACTATAAAATCAATGGAATTTAAGCCATTTCTAGCCTATAAAGTCTTTGGCTCAAGCGGCGGCTATACAAAACTAAAGGTTATCATTAACGAGGGGCAAAATAGAGAGCTTCGCCGCTTCTTTGGCTACTTTGACCTTGAAGTGATGGATCTAAAAAGGGTTAGTTTTGGGCGTGTTAGCCTTGATATGCTAAAGCCTGGCAAATGGCGCTACTTCGAAAATAGCGAATACGAAGACCTAAGAGACTTTTTAAAGGTTAATAACGTTAGATACTAAATTTGGCTTGCTTTCTCTAAAAAGGAGGCAAGTCAAACAAAAATAACTACAAATTTATTTAAAAATTTACAAAAATAAAGAAAAAATGAAAAAGGCTGTTCTTTTATACACAATCTTACTAACTATTGGATTCTCCAAGGATCTAGTAGAACTTGGACTTGAGGCTTACAGCAAAGGTGACTACAACAAAGCAGTCGAGATATTTACTAAAACTTGCAATGATGGAAATAATGGCAATTGCTATAATTTAGGACTTTTGTATATAAATGGCCAGGGTGTAAAACAAGACTACAATAAAGCAGCTAAATTATACGAAAAGGCTTGTAATGGTGAAATTATTCAAGCTTGTTATAACTTAGGATTTTTATACTATAACGGTCAAGGCACTACACAAGACTACTATAAAACTGCTCAATTGTGGCAAAAAGTTTGTGATGCCAAATATAGTATTGGTTGTTATAATTTAGGGCTTTTATATGAGGATGGTCAAGGTGTAGAGCAAGACCACAATAAGGCGGCTAGATTATACGAAGAAGCTTGCAATAATGGACATGCACTAAGCTGTTCTAATCTAGGTGTTTTATATATAAAAAACCAAGGTGTAGAACAAAACTATAACAAAGCCATAGAGCTATACAATAAATCTTGTAACGGTAAAAATGCTATAGGTTGTTTTAATTTAGGAAATTTATACGAAGAAGGCAAATATCTAAAGCAGGACTACTATAAAGCGGCCAATTTATATAAACAAGCTTGTGATGGCGGATATGCTAATGGCTGCTATAATCTAGGTAATTTTTATGAAAGAGGACAAGGGGTAGAGCAGGACTATACCAAAGCTATCAAACTATACGAAAAAGCTTGCGATGGCAATATCGCCCAGGCCTACCACAATTTGGGAGTTTTATATGTAAATGGTCTGGGTGTAGAGCAAGACTATTATAAGGCAGCTCAATTATGGCAAAAAGCTTGCAATGACAGATACAGTATGAGTTGTTACAACTTAGGAATTTCATACAATAATGGCCAAGGTGTGAAACAAGACTATTATAGAGCGGCTGATCTATACAAACAAGCTTGTGACGATGGAGTTAATGATAGTTGCTCTAATTTAGGAATTTTATATGAAAACGGTCAAGGTGTAGAGCAAGACTACAGTAAATCCCTAGAATTATATGAAAAAGCTTGCAATAATGGATACAATCGCGGTTGTTTTAATTTAGGAGCTTTTTATCTAAAAGGCAAAGGCGCAAAACAAGACTACCACATAGCAAAAGAATATTTTTATAAAGCTTGCGAATTAGGGCTTCAACCAGGATGTGACGTTTATAAAAAGTTAAAAAAAAGGCTTTTAATACTAAAAACAAACCATTAGCTCTAATAAATTTAGAGCTTCATAAATTTATATCTTATTTTCTGAAAGCAAAATGTTTATATATGGATTTAGTAGTGTCTCACCTCGTGCTGCATAGAGCAAGACCTCTTTAAAGTAGTTGTCGTTTATGCCATATGTGTGAAACTCGTACGCTCCTATGCCGTATCCCATGGGAGTTATATCGACCCTTGAGTACCACGCATTTTGCGCTAGGATGTAGCGATTCGTATCTCTTGAATAGACATATAGCTTGATCTTATCTTTATCTTTTTCAGCCATATACCAGATGAAAGAATTTGTGATGTCGTTAAAGAAGTAGATGTCGCCATTTGGCATGATGGCTTGGGCTGTGTCGTTATTATCAGCGATGAGTGTCCTGCTCTCATAACATATAAATTTATTTGGTGTAAGCTCCTCAATCGGCTCTGATTTGCCGTTATTTAAAACTAAAATTTTATCATCACTTATGTCGGCATTATAGGCTAGCACGGCTAAGACTAGAGCTAACAAACACAAAGAAAAAATTTGCTTTATCAAAATAAAAATCCTCTTAACAAATAGTATTTAAGTACATAAAGCGAGCATATCAGCACGCAAACACCTAACCAGATCGATGAAAATTTAAGCTTGTGTGAGTAGTTTGTCTTTGTGATAATCTCAACAAGATATGGCATAAGACCGTAAAAAACGCCTAGAAACAAACTGCCCCAGATGAGGTAGCCAACATAAAAATAGTCACCTTTTAGCATGCAGTATGGACATTTATGGTTTGGTTGCTCGTAAACGTAAAGGCCAAAAAAGTAGGTGATGGCATAGTAACTAAGCACCAAAAACAATAAATTTGCCACAAAGCTTGCCATGCTTTGCTTTAAGAAATTTAGCACCAAAATGACAAAAAAGAGCACATAAAATGCACTCACTAAGCCAAAATTTGTATAGCCAAATGGTAGCTTTGGAGCTTGAAAAGTGACAGAGCAGCAAAAGACCGGCACTTTTAGTGGGATATTGTAAAAAAACGAAATTTCTATACCAAGCTCGAGCAATATCATGATAAAAAGGCAGATAAAAATGGCGTATTTTTTCTTTAGATAAGGGAAATTTAGAGCCTGCAAGTCAAGCTTATTTATAACCAGCCAGATACCAAGCCCAAAGATCAGCAAAATTTTAGTGAGCATCAATATACCACCAAATTTATTTGAGCCGATCACGCCAGCTGAACACATAGCACCGGGTACAATATCAGAGAGTTCATTTAGGCAAAGTGCAAAAAATATAAACAATACGATCTTTATGCAGACACAAAAAAGTAAGATCGTATTTACAAGATAGTTTTGCTTTTCAAGCGAGTATTGAAGCGATGTTAGTGCGTTGTAGTCCCACGACCTCACGATCCTAACGACGTAAAAGAGCGAAATACTCATCAAAACTAAAAGCACAAACTCCGCTAACAAAAAGGCTATAACGGCGTTTGATAAAAAGACACTCATACTATCTCTCCGTTTTGCAAGCTAACAACTCTATCTGTTGCACCTAGCTCATCAAAAATGCTATCGTGAGTAGCGACAATAACACTCTTTTTTAGAGCTTTAAAAGACTCTAGCAAGCCTAAAAATGCACGTGCATTTTGTCTATCTAAATTTGCCGTTGGCTCATCAGCCAAGATGATGTCAGCATCCATAGATAAAGCCCTAGCTACCGCGCATCTTTGACGCTCGCCACCACTTAAATTTGATACATTCTCATCTTTTTTATGAGCGATATTTGCGAGGCTTAGAGCCTTTTTTATCATCTCATCTCGCACATTTGCCTTGAAATTTGTTAGAGCAAATGGAGCTAGTAAATTTTCATAGACACTTAGCCCCTCGATGAGATTAAAATTTTGAAAGATAAGTCCAAGCCTTTTGTGTCTAAACTCGGAGCAAAAGGCATCAGGTAGCTTTGCGATGTTAGTGCCATCTATCAAAATTTCTCCACTAGTTGGCTTTTGAAGTAGGGCGATAAGCGAAAGCAAGGTACTTTTACCGCTTCCACTAATGCCTTTTAGTATCACTAGCTCGCCGTCATTAATATCTAAATTTATATTTTTTAAAGCACAAAACTCATTTTGTTTGTTTTGGTTATAAACTAGGCTAACACCTCTTATATTTATCATTTTAGCCCCTCATTTATGTCACTACTTGCTACTCTCCATGAAGGTATGAGCACAAACGCCAAAAATGGTATCACACTAAAAACAAAGATCAAAAAGAGCTTATCAAACTCTAAAATAGGTGTGAAATTTGTAAAATTTAAAAGCTCATCACCTAAAAATATTCCTTTTAGAAGTGGAGCGTTTAATACAAAAACAAAGAGATAAGCCAGCATAACACCAAGTAAAAAAGCACTAACACTAACGATGAAATTTTGTATAAATTTTAAAAATATAATGTCTTTTATACAAAAACCAATGCTTCTTAAAATAGCTATTTCGCGCTTTTTACTACCATAGGCAAGTGAAATTTGGTTTTTAAGCAAGACAAAGAATATGAGCATAACACTAACGTAAATGCTCATAAAAATTCCACCCTTATAATAGTAAAGGTGCCTAACTTTAGCCACCTCATCTTCTATACTAAGAGCGAAAGAATTTGGATATAAATTCTCTATCTTTAAAGCTACTTCACTGATCTCATCGGTATTTGGCACCTCAACATAGAGCTTTGTATACTCTTCATCTTTTAAATTTAAGATAGCCCTTAGCGTATTTGGATGCAAAAATATAGCGTTATTTGAGATTAAGCCACTTTGTGCTGGCATGGTCTTTAATATCTTTACTGGTATCATGCGCTCTTCAGTTAGAAAATTGAAGCTCTCGTCGTAGTAAAGCTCATTCATCGCTGCCTTTACACCTTCTCCGACGATCATCTCATCCTCTTTTAAGCTATCATCTTCATATAGATGAAACCAAACACGCTTTTGCACGAAGTAGTACTCTCCATCAACTACACCCCTTACATCACTTACACCATCGATCTTCGAGATATCGTAGATATAGCCAGGGTGCATGAGATCATTTTTGCCAGCACGAAACGCGCTCACTACGATGCTTGATCTATCTTTTACTAAATTTATAAGATCATGTTGGATCGATCCAGAGATGAAAAGTACCGAGCTTAGCACAAAGATAATGAGTGCAAAGAGGCAAAAGCTAAAAAGGTGATCCTTTCTATCTTTAAAAAGCAGAACTACAGAATAGTTTATAAAATTTTTACCTATCATAGACAAAGCCTTTTTGCCCCTTTTGGTTAAAACTAAAAGCAGCATTCGCTCTTGTTATCTTAGAAATTTCTCTTAGCTCATCTTGCTTTGCTTTATGATCAAAGCTAAGGTAGTGTGCTGCTAAAAGCGTATAAGAGAGTCCAAAAAATAACGCCAAAAAAACTAGGAATTTCACACTATTTACCAATAAAATTCTTTATCTCGTCAAATCTTATGACACCTTTGCCAGCATGGTCTTTTAAAAAGCTCCATGCCTTTGCTTCATCTTTAAATGGGATAAATTCATCGCCCATTGGTCCGTAAACGTTTGAACCATGAACATAAAACGCATCTTTTGCATCAAGCTTTTCTAGCGTGTAATAATCGCTCACATAAGCATCTTTCATTTTAACGTCCGCAAAATAAAATTGTGCCATATCTTTTACACCATCAAAATAATAATCCTTGCCATCTGCTTTGATGAGTGTCGCCCATGGAGAATTTTTGACAATCATGCCACATACCGCACATCTTGCGCCCTTTGGCACGACTATTCTCTCAGGTTTTTTTATTTCTTGTTTAGGTTTTGAAGCTTGGTTGCTAGTACCTAAATTTGCCGGAGCATCCCATAGATACAAAGCGGCAGCTTGTAGGTGTTTATCATACTCTGGAGCTTTGTTAGCCTCTTTTGCGTCGCATACTTTTTTGAGATGAGCTTTTAGCTCAGAAATAGCCTTAAAGCTTTTTGGATCAGTTTTGTCGCAGTTTGCTTCATAAAATTCTTTACCATGTGCATAAACGCCGTCCTCACGTTTAGCTTTTATCATTTTATTATCACTCTCGAAATCCTGTCCAGCGATCTCGTAAGCTTTAGCAAAATTCATTATCTCGCCGCCATTTGCTACTTGAAATTCTTTCGCGTCAGCCTCAGTTGAGAAGGCATATTTACTATTTCTAGTCATTGTGCCTTTGACGCTACTACCAACTACGTAAAATGCCCTGTTTACGTCGATCAAATTTAAATTTTTAGTATCAACGACTTGTGCCTCGCTTGGGATCTTGCCTTCCGTGAGCTCGTATAAGCAGTGTAGCGATGCTACTTGCTTGCCATTATAAACGTGGTTTGTTTTGTAAAATTTAACTAAATTCATGCCGCAAACGGCGCAGTACTCTTTATCCTCGCCACTTCCTACTAGTGTAGCCTTGCTAGGATCCACGCTTTGAAACATCGGTTTCATTTTGACAGCTTGTTCATTTGCCGAGGCACCAAAAATCAAGGTAGCTAACAGTGCTGAACCCAAGATAGAACGTAAAATCATATTATCTCCTTTAGTATTTTTATATTTATAAGCTTTAAATGCCACTGGGCTAACTTTATCAAGCATCAATGCTTTCCTAAAATTTCTAAATTCTCGCACGCTTCTTTTAAGCCATTTTTGCAGCTTTTAGTGAAAATTTCACGTGCTTTCTCTACATCTTCTTTTACACCTTTGCCCTCAGCTAGCATGATAGCGTAATTATTGCAGCCCTTTTCATATCCATATATACACGCTTGCTCATAAAGTTTTGTGGCTTTTGTAAGGTTTTGATCAACGCCTTGTGCATAAACATATAAAAAGCCAAGATTATCACACCCTATGCCAACTTCGTTTGCACAAGCCATCTCGTAGTTTGCTTTGGCTTTTGCATAGTCTTTCTCGACACCTTCACCCTGCGCGTATAGATAGCCAAGGTTGCTACATCCTATGCCATCTCCTGCCTTGCAAGCCTTTTCATAAAGCTCTTTTGCCTTTTTAAGATCTTTTGTTACGCCGGTACCATTTGCATAAAGCAAGCCAAGCTCTGTGCAACCCTCGTTATCCTTACAAGCTCTTTCATAAAATTTAACTGCTTTTTCTAGGTCTTTCTCCACGCCTTTGCCTTTCTCATAGGCGTAGCCAAGGTTGCTGCAAGCCATAGAGAAATTTTGATCACAAGCCTTTTCATAAAGCATAGCTGCCTTTACTTCGTCCTTTTTGACGTTACCATCGCCTCTGCTGTAAAGCACAGCTAGATTGTAGCAGCCTGATGCCTTTTTCTCTTTATCGCAAGCATCTTCATAAATTTTTGCTAGCTTGTTGTGATCATCTTTTACGCTTAAAGCCTCTTTGATATAGCCAGCATTTAATAGCCCCAAACAAGCAAACAATAAAACCAAACTCTTTTTCATCATATCTCCTAAATCTCTTTTATATCCTTACCTCTATAAGCAAAGGCGATTAGCAAAGCCAAGAGCATTAAAATCAAATAAAGCAAATTTGAAACGCTAAATCCAT
This sequence comes from Campylobacter concisus, assembly GCF_902460545.1. Lineage (GTDB taxonomy): Bacteria > Campylobacterota > Campylobacteria > Campylobacterales > Campylobacteraceae > Campylobacter_A > Campylobacter_A concisus_AE. Next base: position 241,019 of record NZ_CABPUE010000007.1, on the reverse strand, counting down.
CGCCATTTGCGTATGAGTGAAGTCCACTTAGATAGAAATTTACACCAAAATAAGTAAAAATAACTGAACCAAAAGAGAGCACGCTAGCTACCAAAAAGGTAAAAATATTTTTTAATCTTGGGATAAATCTTAAATGAAGCACAATAGCATAAATAATTATCGTAATGTACGACCAGCTCTCTTTGCTATCCCAGCCCCAGTATCTACCCCAGCTCTCATTCGCCCAGACGCCACCAAGGAAATTTCCAATAGTTAGCAAACTAAGTCCTATGATGAGGCTTAGCTCATCAGTTGCAGCGAGGTATCTTATCTGCTCGCTGAGCTTTTGCTCGTTTTTTTGATTTTTTATAGCCATTAAAAGAAGCCCAAGAAGCCCGAGCACAAAGCTAAAGCCTAAAAAGCCGTAGCTTGCGGTGATGACACTTACATGCACGCTAAGCCAAAATGACTTTAAAACTGGGACTAGATTTGTTATTTGTGGATTTATAAAATTTAGATGAGCTACAAGCAAGCTCACACTTGCAAAAAGTGAAGCAGCTCCAAGAGCAAAGCTTCGATGTTTAAAAAATAAAACTCCAGCTAGTACACTTGCAAGCGAAATATACACTAAACTCTCGTAAGCATCACTCCAAGGTGCATGTCCTGAGATATAAGCACGAAGAGCTAAATTTAGCAAATGCACCGTAAAACCAAAATAAAATGCAAGGCTTAATGCGCTCTCAAATCTAAATTTCTTTCCAGAAAATAGCCTATAAAAGCCAAGAGCGAGCGAAACTAGCCCAAGAATCATGTAAAAATATATAAGAAATTTAAAAATTTCCATTTGATTATAAAGCACTTCAAGCTCCACCTTTGCCTCGCTTGGCGCAAGAGAGCCTAGAGTGTTTCTTTGATAACTTGAAATTTTCTCCAAATTCCTATCAGTCTCTTTGCACTCACCACTTTTTACACAAAGGCTTAAATTTTCTATATAAGCGCCTAAAACGCTTTTAAGCTCGCTTGAAATTTCGCTTGAGCCAAATGCTTCATTTACGCCTAGCCACGTTAATTTATCGCCATTTTTAGCTGGTATAAATTTTAAAATTTCTCCCTTTAGCGCAAGGTATAAGATATTTAATCTCTCGTCAAATTTAATGACGTCGTTGTCAAATTTATCTCTTTTTGAGGCGGATTTTTCATTTGCAGCTTCTACAAATTTAGCCAGCTTATACTCGCCATTTTCGTTAAAGACATCGTTAAAACTAGCAAATTTTTCATTAACTCCCAAAAGCTCGCCCACACGCTCACTTGTGATCTTTACTACTCTTTTATCCATCCACTCTTTTGGCGAGATGGCAAAAGAGAGCATTAGCTCCTCGCTACTAAGCCCAAATAGCGTAGTTTTGGTTGAAATTTTACTTATCACAGCTCTTGAGTAAGAGCCAGCTGGAGCGATTCTACTATTAGCTTGAGTCAAAATTTTAGCAAATTTACTTGCATGAGCGTCTAAATTTTTATTATTTTCATTAGCAAAATTTGGAGTAGCATTTAAAAGCAAAACAGCCAAAAATGCGATTTGCGAACCTTTTATGAAATTTAGTAGCCTAAAAAATCGGCTCTTTTTACTAAATAAATTTGCCACAAAGCCAAGGCAAAGCAAAAAATATCCTATGTAAGTTGGGATTTTGCCAGGATCACGGCTGATCTCAAAAGCACTTCCAAGCTCGTCAGGATCGTATGAGGACTGAAAAATTTTATAGCCATCAATCGTTAGTGGATTATTTAGCGAGATGTCGTACTTGTTGCCAGCGATACTTACTTTACTTGTATAAGATGATGGAGTATTTAGCCCTGCATATCGCTCTAAAATAAACTCGTCAAGCTTTAATGAAAATGGCAAAATTAAAGCCTTTGAGCTAAAGTAAAATTTTACCTCTTGCCCACCAAAACTTAGCACACTAGGCTCTAGCTCATATCCAGCTCCGCCTTTTAGCTTAACACTCTTTTTTTCGCCGTTAAAGCTTATTTCTAAACTAAGCGTAGCTGGAGCATTTTTCTCGTCTTTTTTATACTCAAGTAAGTTAATTATAAATTCTTTGCCAACTATAAAATTTTTAAACTCAAAGTCGTTTTTACCAAATAAGCTTAATTTTAATGGATAACTAAAATTTTCTCCAAGCATTTCGACTCTAAGATAAGGCTTAACGCTTTGCATTACATTTGAGCTTTGCAGAGCTCTAAGATGCATAACGCCCTCTTCGCCAAAATACCTTGTAAGCGCAGCCCCGATGAAGATAACGATAAAAGCAAGATGTATCAAAAATGCGCCAAATTTTTTATACATCTTGGTTTTTACGATACTAATGGCTAAACAAATAGTGCAAGCAAACATAACACACTCGTACCAAAGCGCTTCATAGACAAGCACTCTGGCCGTTTGTGTGTCATAAAAATTTTCTAAAAAAGTCGCAAGTCCTGCACCAAAAGCAAGAATAAATAATAATATCAAAGACAAGCGGTAGATATTTAAAATTCTCATCGCTCGCCTCTGCCTTAGATGCTATAAGTTTGTCCCGCATAAAGTATAAACACCCTAAGCAGTAAAACACCGATAACAGCCGCTAATGAACTGATATAAAAGCTAAATTTTAAGCTAGCTACTTTTTTGCCAAATGCAAAATTTAAAACAAAAGGCACAATAAAGCCAACTAGCACAACACCAAGCCAAAAGAATTTCGCCCAAACGCCACTATAAAAAGCAACAGCTGCATTTTGCTGATAACTTGAACCAAGTAAAAGCGATACAAAAAGCATTAAAATGAGTAAAATTTCAGCTCCCAAAACGCTAAATTCTACGCTATGAAGCGAATGAAGGTCGCTTGAATGTGGATCTTCTTTAAATAAAGCTGCTGCGACCAAGCTACTGCCACTTATACCAGCACTTAGTCCTGAAGCTATAAATAAAGCTGGAAGCACAGCTGTGTTTAAAAGTGGAAATCTAATCAAAACTGAGATCAAAAATCCAGTATAAGCACAAATTATTACAGCAAAAATAAGACAAATACGACTTAAAAACGGATAAAGTGGTATTAAAATTTTCATTATTAATGCAAAAAGAGTGCTAAAGGATTTTAAGCTTTTGGCTAAGAAATTTGAAATCTCATCATTAAATGCATAAAGGCACATCAAAAAGCTAAGCGGTATAAATACACAAAGTCCAGCAACACCGATAGACATAACTGATGTGAAATTATAATTAATCAAAATTTTCCAAAACAAAAGTGGCTTTTCAAGATCAGCTATCAGACAAACCATACCAAGCATGATGCTAACAAATGCTAAAAGCGAAGCAGCCTTAAAAAATGGGCTAAAGCTCTCTTGCTTTTTATAGTGTTTTAAAAGTATGGCAGCGATTAGCGCTCCACCACTCATACCAGCTAGCAAAAGATAAACAGCGATCGGCCAGCCCCACTCTACTCCATGCGAAAATGTTGCAGTAAAATTTAATGCACCATCCATCTTACACCCCCATTTTTACTTTAGGAATATATCTAAGGCTTGGTTTTGTGCCAAGCTCTGCTCTTAGCCTTATGCTATCTTTTACGGCTAGTAGCTTACTGATGTGCGAATTTTCATCGTTAAGATCACCAAAGACGATCGCCTCATATCTACAAGCTTCTACGCAAGCTGGCTCTTTTTCGTCCTTTAAATTTGTATCTACGCAAAAATTACAGCTTTGAGCTGAATGAGTAACCTTATCGATATATCTCACATCATATGGACAGGCTACGATACAGTATTTACAGGCGATACAATCATCTATATTTGTAGTTTGTATGCCAGTTTTTTCGTCTTTATGACAAGCCTTAGTCGGGCAAACAGCTACACAAGGCGCATCGACGCACTGCTGACAAGATACTCTTACAAATCTTTTATCGAGTAAATTTTTAGGATTAGTCTTATCTTCTATAAAAAGTCTCATCTGTCCTTTTGGGACTAAATTTACCTTTCTGCAAGCTATCTCGCAGTCTGTACAGCCAACACATTTATTTTGGTCAAATATCATACCAAAGTGTGGTTTTTTTACACTTTCTTCACTCTTAAAAGCAAAACCACTACTTGCCGCACCAGCACCAGCAGCCGCAACTACCATGCTTTTTAAAAAGGCTCTTCTATTTTTTTGATTTTGCATTTTTAACTCCATTTTATATCTTAATGAGGCTTTTTGATGCCCTCATTTAGTTCTTTTTCGTGAATTTTCTTTGCAGCCTCGGCTAACTCACCTGGCTTTAAGACCTTAACAAGCTCTATCTCAAAAACGATAGTCTCGCCTCCAGGTATGCCCTCCATGCCGCTATCGCCGTACGCAAGTTCTGGCGGGATAACAAATTTAAACTTATCGCCCTCTTTCATGAGCATTAAGCCCTCTTCAAGACCTGGGATCAAATTTAGCATAGAAAGATGAGCTGGAGCCTCTTTTGTCTCATCAAAGACCTTACCATCGATAAAGCTAGCTTTGTAGTTTGCTATGATGATACTTTCTTGTTTTGGAGTCGCTCCCTTTTTGCTTGATTTTAAAATTTCATATTGCAATTTTGATTTTGTCGTTTTTACATTTTTATTTTTTGCATTTTTATCCATAAAAGCCTTGCCCTGCTTTAAATTCTCTTTAAGTATGGTGGCTTCTTTTTCTTTTACTATCTTGTCTAAATTTTCAGCTCTTTTGTTTAGTAGCTTTGCTATCTCATCATCGCTTAGTTTTAGCTCTCCTTTTAGTGCATCACTAAAACCTTTGATAACGGCCTCAGCATCGTAGCTAATGCCTATTTGTTTTTGTTCAAGTAACCCTTTTAAAACATATCCACCACTTGTTGCTCCCATGGCATAAGACTCATTTGAATCTACATTTGCAAGCAAACCAGAAGCACTTAAACTAAGAAGTAGCGTAAATTTTAAAACCTTATTTTTCATATCGGACCCTTAAGATTAAAGGGGCTAAAACTAGCCCCTAAATGCTATAAATTTTTATTCAAAATTCTTTGAGCTTCTTTTATATACTCTTTTGATGCATCGAGTTTTTGTTTAGTAAATTTAAATCCGTGCATACCCCACGAACCATCTTTTTCAACCATATCGATGATCTCTTGAGCATTTTGGATAAGCTCATAAACTCTTACTTTATCACTTGCATCAAGTTTTTTAGTCTCAAGTAGTGAGTAAAGTCCTTCAATACCAATCTTAACTTCAGAGAATTCATTCTTAACTGGAGTTTGCCATCCCATAACTTCATCATAAACTTGTTTTTGGTTTTTGAAGTGAAGTGTTGGTTTTAGCTCAGATAATACTGGGCTGTGGCAGCCTTTGGTATCTTTCATATCTTTATCAGCCCAAGATGTTCTAGCGCACGCCCACATCAAGTCAACGTAGTTATGGCCATTTTTATCTCTTTCAAAGTGCCAATCTTTAGCATCTCTTGGACCTTTAGCAGCATCGCCTGGTACTAGAGATTTCTCTTTTGGATCAACCATGATCTTCCAGATGTGAGATCTTCTTTGAGTATCAAAGCCAGCGTTGTCTTGGAACTGAACAGCGTAGAAATTCTCACAACTCATCATAAATGGCATGTGGCAAGATGCACAAGTGTTGTCTTTGTGAGTATCTGCTTTAGATGCGATATATGCTTGAGTCTCGTGGCAATCTTTACACTCTTTTCTAATTTTTGGTTTAGTATAGAATGAGCTTAGATAACCTTGTTCTGAGTTATAGTTCATACCAGTTACGCTCTTATCGCCTACAACTGGGCCTGTGTTATCGTGTGGATCGTGGCAAGTAACACATCTCATACCTTTATCATAGTGAGCTGTAAAGTATGATTGTGAACCTTCAGAACCACATCCTGGTCCCATTGATTTAAATTTAGAGCTTAAAGAAAGATCAAGCTTACCATTATTAAGAGGATTAGCACGAGCTAGATCTGGGCTAAAGTTAAATCTTTGGTGGCAGCGTTCGCAGTTTGATGTTCTAAAATTTGTAGCTCCATCAAGGTGACCGCCAGCTCCGTGGCACTCCTCACAGCTTACGCCTTTTGAGATAGTGTGTTTTTGAAGCTCTTTGGCATTACCAAGTGCTGCGTAAAATTCTGCTTTTGACTTAAAGTCAAATTTAACTGGGTGGCAAACCTCACAATATGATGAGTTTGCTTGGAAAAACATCGACTTTTTATGCTTTGCGGCGTATGAAGCAAGGCCTCTAACATATCCGCCATTGTCGCCATACTCTTCAAGAGTGCCAGGAAATTCTGGGACAAGCTCTTTTATCTTTTTAACAGTAGCGTCGTCTAAATTTAACGCCCATGTTCTTTGCCATTGGTTACCACCAGCCACGATCTGGCCTGTACCATCTCTTAGTAAACCACCCTCAACATAGTAAGTACCACGAAGTAGCCACGCATCAACGTAGCCCATTTTGGTTCTTAAGTGACCAACAGTTGCGTAGATAACATCTGGAGTAATACCTTTTGGAAGGATAGAAGCGGTATCTTTGTCAAATACTGGCTCAGTTAGGTTGTTATTAACCTCTGGGTGCTCACCAGGAAAACGCATAGTAGTTGCGTGGCGAGATCTGCTCCAAACTTCATACTGAGCTGGGTGACACTCACCGCACTTTTCTGGTCCTACAAATTTGTTAGGAAACTGAAGTGATGAAGTGGCTGGAATTCTATACATCATAGAACTATAGCCCTTACCGCCATCTCTTTTACTAAGCTTTGACATATCAAAGCCATGTCCCTCGGCAAGCCACTCTAAGCCACGGTCGTGAACGACCATTTTGCCGACGGTTTTACCACCATACTTTGTAAAAATAGGGTGGTTTTTAAATAACCAGTTATACATCTCTTGCTCTTCTACGACGTAGTCTTGCAAGGAGATAACACCTCTACTTTGCAGTGTGCCTTTAGGATTTGCGATAACATCACGTGCTTTATCGGACATCTGCATATTATGCTCTTCGCAACAGGCTTGTGAAGCGAAGATGCTAACACCCATGAGCAAACCAGCTAAGGCTTTTTGTAGATTTCTCATGTGCCCTCCTTTAAATTTTTATCCTAAAATCAAAATGATTTCATACTGATAATACTAACACCAAAAAAGGGTAGAAAAGGGGGAATTTTAATAAATTATAAATTTTCGAAACTAATTGTAAATGTAATACTATTTTCATCTACATTTCTAGCAAAGATTAGAGCGTTATTTTTACTAGCGATTAACCGGCTCATATATAGACCAAGCCCGCTGCCAGACTCTTTTGTGCTAAAGTGTGGCTCAAAGATAACCTTTAAAAACGAAGCTTTTATCGCTCCTGCATTATTTTGCACGCATAAATTTTTACGATTATCTTTTATGAAAGTATAAATTTTTATTACTCTTGGCTTTACATAGCTTTGTTTAAATGCATCTTTTGCGTTATTTATAATATTTATTAAAATTTGGATTATTTCATTAAAATTCGCAAAAATCGTAAAATTTTCTCTTATATCGATCTCTATTTCAATTTGATATTTCTTAAGTGAGGCGTTTAGAATTTTTATAGTCTGATTTATCACTTCCTCTACGCTAAACTCCCTTTTTAAAGTATTTGGCTTAAAAAAGTTTTTAAAATCATCAACCGTTTCAGACATGAAATTTATCTGCTTGCTAGTCTCTTCTATAAACTCATAAATTTTTGCTTCATCAAGCTTTTTTCGCTCCTGATAGAGTTCTAAATTTATTAAAGCTGAGCTGATTTGAGCTAAGGGCTGCTTCCACTGATGTGAGATATTGCCTATCATCTCACCCATTGAGGCTAGGCGGCTTTGATGTATCATTAGCTGTTCAGTCTGTCTTTTGCTCTCTTCGCCACGCCTATGCATCTTATAAACAAGTAGCAAAAATATCCCAAATACAAAGGCTATCGCACCCATTATGATGACAACCTCTTTTAAATGGTAAGAAAAAATGGCACGTAGTGGGATTTTAAAAGATAGCATTGCCATCATCTCACTTGCTTCAGAAATTTTTCCATTTGAAATTTCATAACGATCTAACATCTGTTTTGGAGCACTTTCACTATTGTGACAGGCTAGGCAAGATGTATTTTGACTTCTTATAGGAAGCCCTACAAAAAATTGTGAGCCATTTTCATCTTTTATAATCTTTGAAAACTCACTAAATTTATTCTCTTTAAAGCCTCTTAATACCTGCGCTTCAAATTCATTTGGTTCATGAGCTTTATTTAAAGGTGCCATGGCAACTAGTTTGTAGTCAAAGTCAAGATTGTATTTTTTCTTTTGGATATTATAAATTTCACGGCTTATATATGAAGATGAGAGCAATCTTTCATCAAAAAAATCCTCTTTTATAATGCCATCATGCTTTAGCTGCTCTATTAGCGGACGCTGAACGCCTGCAATGTATTCTCTTACAGAATTTATACTCTCAAGCACATAATATGCCTCTTTTTTGGCATCTTTCATTGCAAGATTATTATAAAAATTTAAAACAAGTGCGGATATTAAGAGATAAACAAAGATAAAAACACTAACGATTAGCTGAAATTTATATTTCACAAAGGTAACCTACGCCGTATAAATTTTTAATTACATCTTTGCCAAGCTTCCTTCTAAGCTCTTTTACGATCGTCTTTATCGCCTCTTTGCTTGGCTGCTCATACTCCCAAATATAATCAAAAATTTGTTCATAAGTTATAGTTTGATTTTTGTTGTTTAAAAAATACTCTAAAAGCCTGCTTTCGCTCTTACTTAGATGAGAAATTTCACCATTTATATAAAGTACTTTTTTACCAAAATCGTATTCTAATTCATCATTTAGCCTAAGAGTCGGCTTGCGTCCAACAAGCTCTAAAGCAACGTCTTCTAGGGCTTTTATAAATGATTTTTTATCATATGGCTTTGCAAGATATCTTGTGATCTTTAGCTCAACTGCTCTCCACAAATACTCTTGCTCGACATGGCTTGATAAGATCACGATAGGAATTTTTTGATTTATAGTTCTTACTTTTTTAGCGATCTCTAGACCATCGATGTTTGGCACGCTTATATCAAGTACCAAAACATCATAAGCATCGCTCATCGCTAGCTCAAGTGCATCATAGCCATCTGTTACGCCATTTACCTCGGCAAAAAATAGTTCCAAAGACGCACAAATATTTTTTAAAATCGCCTCTTCATCTTCAAGGCAAAGGACCTTTTTGTTTGATAAAACGTCTAAAATATCATATTCTTGCATAGCTTCATCTCGCTTTTTGAGTAGATATTATCACTTGGTAGCTTAAAAAATAAGATTATCTAAAAAATAATTCATACCAATATAAAA
>NZ_CABPUE010000007.1:222230-229529 GCF_902460545.1 Campylobacter concisus | reverse complement strand
TCTTGATTAAAATTTTTCTATGAGTACTATTTTGGATTTTTCTAAAAATTTTAGCTATCGATCAATTTAAGAAAGAAAGATAGCTATATTTATAGTATTAAATTTTAGTTGCCTCTGCTTCCAGGTTTGATCGCTTTGCTTCCATTTTTACAAAGTGGGCAATGCTCAGGCTCATAAATTTCAAACTCAAAATTTCCTAAAGCAAAAAATGGCTTATTGCTTGGTAGTTTGGCATTTGGCTTAGCTTCATTGTCTAAATTTGCAACCTTACAAAAGCCACGGTTCGCAAGCGCTGCAAAGCCAACTACCTCGCCGCCAAGGCTCTCTATCACGTGCGCTGCTTCAAGTGCTGAGCCGCCAGTCGTGATGATATCTTCACAAACGATAAATTTCTCACCTTTTTTCACCTCAAAACCACGCCTTAAGCTCATCACTCTATCAACTCGCTCTGTAAAGATAAATCGCTTCTTTGCTGCACGAGCTAGCTCATAGCCAGCTAAAATTCCTCCAAGTGCAGGCGAGCAAACGCTATCAAATTTAATGCCAAATTTTTCTATCACACGAGCAAGCTCATCAGCTAGCTTTCCAGCCAAAGCTGGGTCTTCAAGTACCTTTGCACTTTGGAGATAAAACTGCGAGTGATTGCCACTGCTTAGTAAAAAATGTCCCTCTAAATATGCCCTAGCCTCTTTATAAATTTTCTCTAAATCCATCGTTTTTTCCTTTTAAAATTTACTCAAAATCTTAACACAAGCCCACTTAAGCCACTCTTTTTAAAATTTAATAAGCCACACATTTGTATAATCTCTCAACACTCACAAAAAGGACGCTCATGCTTATATTTAACCCTGTTGTTTTTAGCATTTTGGTAATGACGATACTTTGTCTATTGCGTTTTAACATTTTGCTTTCTATCCTTATCTCTGCTCTTGTTGCGGGAGTAATGTATAAGCATGGATTTAGTGGATTTGAAAGTGGTATTGCAGGTGGGATCGATAGCCTCTTTACAGCCCTAAAAGAGACTACACAAAGCCTCATAAGCGGTATGCAAGGCAATCTTGAAACATCGCTTAGTTATATTTTACTTGGTGCTTTAGCAGCCGCCATCGCAAATACAAATTTAACTGCTATCTTGATAAATGCTTTGAGTAAATTCCTTAGCTCAAATAAAGTGATTTTTATACTAACTATTGCATTTATAGCATGCTTATCTCAAAATTTAATCCCAGTTCACATAGCTTTTATACCTATTTTGATCCCGCCACTTCTTGCTATTATGAACAAAATGGGAATAGATAGACGTGCCGTGGCTTGCGCTTTGACATTTGGACTGCAAGCGCCTTACGTAAGCCTTAGCGTTGGCTTTGGTCTGCTTTTTCACAATATCTTAAAAAAAGAGCTAGCAAATAACGGCATAACTACATCTATTTCTGATATCTCTTCTGTTATGTGGATAGGCGGTGCTTCGATGCTTATCGGACTTATCCTCGCCATACTTTTTTATGGTAAAAAAAGAGCTTATAAAACTTCAAAATTTGAAAAAGAAGAGCTTGATGAGATCGAGCGCGCAAAAAGCCTTGAGATGACTAAAAAAGAGTGGGCGGTTTTAGCTGGTGCAGTTGTGGCTTTTGGTGTGCAAATTTATACTGAGCTACTACCTCTTGGTGCATTACTTGGACTTTTGGTTATGGTCGTTTTTGGCGGTATCGAATACAAAAAAGTAGATAAGATCATGGATAACGGCCTTGCTATGATGGGATTTATCGCTTTTATCATGCTAGTTGCTGCAGGTTATGGCACTATCTTAAGGGAGAGTGGCGGCATAGATGAGCTTGTAAAATATGCTAGCTTGGTATCTGGTGGCAAGATAGGCGGAGCATTTTTGATGCTACTTATCGGTCTTTTAGTCACAATGGGCATAGGCACTAGCTTTGGTACGATACCTATTTTAGCTTCTATCTATGTGCCGCTTTGTCTTAATCTTGGTTTTGGCGTACCAGCCATCATCTTGTTAGTTGGAATAGCTGCGGCTCTAGGAGATGCTGGAAGTCCTGCAAGCGATAGCACACTTGGACCAACAAGTGGTCTAAATGCTGATGGTGAACACAACCACATATATGATACTTGTGTGCCTACATTTGTATTTTTCAATATCCCACTTATCATCGGTGGAATCGTTGGAGCTATGATACTTGGATAAAATTTGGCGTAATTAACGCCAAATTTCTTTTTATTTCTTCTACTCTTTATCAATATAAATTTTTGGAACATCTTTTGCTTTTGAAAAATATAAAAATTTAAAATGCAAAAAGGATAAGTCAATGATGAGATCACTTTGGTCTGGTGTTTCAGGCCTACAAGCCCACCAGATAGCCATGGACGTAGAAGGCAACAATATCGCAAACGTTAATACTTATGGTTATAAATACAACCGTGCAAATTTTGCTGATATACTAAGCCAAACTCCAAGAGTTGCTACAGCTCCACAAGGTCAGCTAGGCGGTCAAAATGCTATGCAAATAGGTCTAGGAACGACTATAAACTCAACTACAAGAATTTTCTCACAAGGTACACTAACATCTACTGATAAGCAAACAGACCTTGCACTTCAAGGAAATGGTTTCTTCGTCGTATCTCCAGATGGTGGAACTACAAGATACTATACAAGAAATGGCGACTTTGTCCGTGATAAAGCTGGAAATTTTGTAAACAATAGTGGTTATATCGTTCAAGGCTGGACAAGAGATGAAGAGACTGGCACTATCGACTCAACTGGACCGATAAAAAATATCGTGATCAAAGAGGGTCTTACCACTCCAGCAAGAGCGACAACAGAAGTAAAGATAAAAGGTAACCTTGACTCAGGCAATACCATAGGACAAAGAAGCACGCCTATTTATTCACTAGACTCTGTTGCTGGCGGACGTGACTATAACAATGACGGAATTTTAAATGCAAATGAAGTCCATAACGAAAATGATGTAAATAATGATCAGTTTTATACAAACTCAAGAAAAGAACAAAGCTTAACAGAGCGTGGTGTAGATCTAGGTGTTACATTTGATGAGCTTGGAAATGGCCTTGCTTTAAGAGATGGACAAGGTATCTGGGTGAGCTATGCAAATGCTAAAACTGAAAAATTTACTATAGGTAGTGGATCACCAAATAATGTTGGTTCACTTACTAATGGAACTGCAAAAAAATTAAATATAACATTAAATGGTGTAAATATAACCGGAGATGTAACAAACATAAGTGATGTTGCTGCTGCTATCAATGCTCAGTACAATAAAACTGGTGTTAGAGCTGAAATTTCAGAAGGTAATAAACTAACACTTATAAATAGAAATAATTCAGGTACTACAAAAGAGACAAAAAATATTCACTTAACTGTCAATACTGGTGATGAATTAGTAGCAGCAACGACAGCAATGGGAGTGGCAAATGGCGGTTTAAAAAATCGAGATATTATTACAGCTTATCAATATGTCTATACGAGCTCGCAAACAACAGCAGTTCACGAATACAATGATGCGAAAGAAAGGCAAGTAACTACAACAGAAGATCTTCGTGCTGCTATGCAAAAAGATGCAAGGAGTTACGTTGACTACAATGGCGACGGTCAAATAAGAGTAAACTCAGCTGTACCTAATGCTATAAAAAAAGCAACAGAAGCTCATAATACAACTCCGGGTACTGGTGGAGCAGCTATAGCTGATACAACATGCCAAACAGCTTATAATAATGCTTATAACGCTGCAGCTGGTACTCCAGATGACAAGCACGCAGCTGGTATCGCAGCACTTAAAAAACTTGCTGATGATTTAAATGATGGTACAAAGATCACTGTAAATAAACTAGGTCAATTTCAACTAGAAAATCCATCAAATGAAGTAGCAGATCATGCACTTTATATGACAACAACTGGTCTTACAAAGCCAGCTCAAGGTACAAATAATTCAGCTGTAAATGAAAATGTTAGACTTACAACTATTATGAAAGCACTTGATGGCGCACTAAGCCCGGGCCAAGCTCTAAGAGCAAGTGGAAAGATGATGATGTCAAGCCACGGCTCAACGGCAGAAATTTTTGACTCACTTGGCTCAAAACACACAGTTAGTATCAAATGGACAAAGACAGGCACTACAACAGATGGTGGAACTGAGTGGAGCATGGTTATACAAGTGCCAGAGCCAGCTAAGATAAACTACACAGGCGAAGGTCCGGATAACGTTATAACTGGAACAGCTAGATTTAACGCAAATGGCTCACTCGCAAGTTTCCACCCAGCAACGATAACATTTTCAGCTAACAACGGCTCACAAAGTGGTCAAAACATTAGCTTAAATTTTGGTCTTGGAACTGACTTTAACGGCTTAACAAGCTTTGATAAAGACTCATCAACTGAGTCAATCTCACAAGATGGCTACACAGGCGGTACTCTAAACGGCATAAAAATAGATGAGACCGGAACGATAATAGGCTCATTTTCAAATGGTCAAAGCTTTGGCCTGGCTAAAGTAGCACTTGCTACCTTTACAAACAACGAAGGTCTTCAAAGCGAGGGTGGAAATGTCTTTTCACAAACCGCAAACTCAGGCGAAGCAGTTATCGGTGCAGCTGGCACAGGCGATAAGGGAACGATCGCGGCTTCAAAGCTTGAAGCTAGTAACGTCGATCTAAGCCGTGCGCTAACAGATCTTATCGTAATCCAAAGAGGTTTCCAAGCAAACTCAAAAACTATCACAACAAGCGATGAGATGCTAAATACACTTCTTCAATTAAAACAATAATAACTAAGACTTTTACAAAAGGGAGCATTTGCCTCCCTTTGAAATTTATGCTTTAAATTTACAAATAAAATCAGCCTTATTTTTGTAAAATGTTAAAAAATTTTACAAAAGAGAAAAAATGCAAGTAACACTACTAAATCACACTCCACTAAATATCTGCTCACACGCGATCCGCACATGCTGGCAAAGCTTTGAAAAAGGCGACAATGGTGGCGAAAAAGATGTTGAGCTAATAGATAGGGTGGGCAATAAATTTAAACACGCCTCGACGCTAGAGCACCTATACTACAACTTCTACATCCAAGGTATCTCTCGTGCGCTACTTCAAGAGCTCGCTCGTCATCGCTTGGCAAGTTTAAGCGTCAAATCGACTCGCTACACGCTAAAAGAGCTAAAAAAAGAGGAAAAATTTGAAGTAGGGCAATTTGAGCGTGCGGCTAAATTTATCGTACTAACAAATGACGAGCTAGTGGATAACGCAAGCATAAGAGCGCTTGAAAATTTACGTGAAATTTTAGCCTCAACTACAAAAAGCCTTGACATCGTCAAATACTGCCTGCCAGAGTGTTACAAAACCGAGCTTACATGGAGCATAAATGCTAGAAGCTTGCAAAATTTTATCTCACTTCGCAGCTCAAAATCAGCCCTTTGGGAGATAAGAAATTTAGCAAATGCCATCTACGATGTCTTGCCTGATGAGCATAAATTTATATTTGAGAGATGTTTGCCAGAAGATGAGCAAAACTAACATTTGAGTTAGTGTTGTTTGTGATTTAGAAGTGATGAAATGAGCGCTAAATTTACTTTTGTAAAACGTAAAGAAGCTCGTCTACGTGGATGCTTCTAGCTTTTAAATTTCTACTGCCACGATAGGCATTGTATTTTTGACGAAGCAGATGAACCTTGCCAATCTGCTTTAAATTTTTATCAAATTCATCTTGATTGATAAAGCCCTCTGAGTTAAATGAAATCAGAACAAATTTTGCCTTTAAATTTTCTATCAACTCGAAAAATGCCTCGCTTGCTGATAATTTTTTATTAAAAACTGATCTATTCCAGTCCTTTGCGATGCCTGAAACTTTTGAAATTTTACTTGGCTCTTCATAGCTTGCGATGAGATTTAGCATGAAATAGTTTGAGCCGTATGGGTGCTGATTATAAGGCGGATCAAGATAGACTAGATCAAGCCCATCAAGCTCTTTTGCGAGCAAATTTGCATCCTTTTGATAGACCTCAAATGGCACGCTGAAATTTGAAAAAATTGGCTTAGTCAAATTTATATCAGAAGTGATCCTTGAGATGGCGTTTTGCCCCCTGCCGCCAAACTGACCGATACCCTCTTTATTTTTATGAAAACCTTTAAAAATTCCACTTGTATTTGCATGTACGCTTGCATTATAAAGTAGTGGAGCTATGAAAAATTTTCTCATCTCCTCTGGCAACATCTCATCTATGAGCCTTCTTGCAGTGTCGATGAAGATAGCATTTTTTCTCGTGTAAAAGACCCGCTCACCAAAAGCGATATTTTTATCATCTTGTGGGGCGTAAAGCCTTGTTATAAAGCCTTCAGAAAGGTTATTTTCTATCTCTTTTTCAAGCTTTTTTTGCCAGAAATTTATCTCATTTATTAGCTCGTTTGTGGCGTTTTGCAAATAGCATGAGTTTGTGATAAAGCTATAAAGCTCCAAGTCGTTTGCAACTATAAATTCGCTATTTTGCTTTAAAAACCTAGCCACTACGCCACTTCCGCTAAAGAGGTCGCAGCAGCTAAGTTTTTCTTTTTTAAGCTCGTCTTTTGCGTATTTTACGCCTAGATCTATAAAGCCTAAAAGAGAGCGCTTGTTACCAAGATAGGTTAAAATTTGCTCTTTTAAATAGGCTTGATTTTCTTGTTTTATTGGCTTCAAATCAGTGCTTTTTTAGTCCCATAGCATCAACGTCAAGCTTGATCTCATCGTTGTTTATGATGACTAGACCTTGGGATAGAATTTTCTTTGCTATGGCGTGTGCTTCATCAAGTGAGTGCATCTTGTAAGTACCGCATTGAAATTTATTTAGCTCTGGGATTTTATCTTGGTCTTTGACTTCTAAAATATCTTTCATAGAGGCTAACCATGCCTTTTTTACAGCTTCTTCGCTAGGTGTGCCGATCACACTCATATAAAAGCCAGTTCTACAGCCCATCGGCGAGATGTCGATGATCTCTACGCCGTTGCCGTTTAGATGGTTTCTCATAAAGCCAGCAAATAGGTGCTCTAAAGTGTGAGTGCCCTTTTCTGGCAAAATTTCTTCATTTGGCTTGCAAAATCTCAAGTCAAAAACGCTGATATCATCGCCCTTTGGCGTTTTCATACTTTTTGCTAGTCTTACTCCTGGGGCTTGCATTTTCACATGATCTACACAAAAACTATCAAGTAATGGCATATCTTCTCCTTTAAATTTTTGGTAATTCTATCGTAAAAAATGTTTAAAATTTAAAGGCTCATGCAAAATTTCAGATAAGCCT
>NZ_CABPUE010000007.1:217373-219940 GCF_902460545.1 Campylobacter concisus | reverse complement strand
CTGTGCTATAAATACCTTGAATACGTCTTTCCATGTCACTATACCAACTTTTTGGAAGAGTGGTAAGAGAGTTAAATTTCTCTAGTAAATTTAAATTTTTATTTGGAGCGTAAAAAAGTCTATTTACTTCTAAAATGCTCATATGAACTGGATCTTTTTCTATAACTTCTATAATATCACCTGCCTTGCACGATCCTGGCGTTATGACGCGATAGTACCAGCCAGTTAAGCCAGTTTCAAAGATGTGAGTAGCCATATTTTCATTGCCCCATCTTTTTGAGAGCTTAAAGCATGGTTTTCTAGGCTGCGAGACTTGAAGCACAAGTGAGCCCACCTTATGGATATCGCCCAAATAAACGCAGCTCTCATCAAGCCCATCAACACATAAATTCTCCCCCATAGCTCCATAAGCCATATTTTTTAATCCTAAAAAACTCTCCCAATCGGCGTAATTTGCAAATGAATTTGCAAAAACTGCCTTTTCAGGGCTGCCATGGTGCTTTGTATCAGCGACACTATCACCCACAAAGCCAAGTTTATTTGCGAAAATTTCGCCATTTTGAGCTACTTTAAATATAGCTGAACTCCATGGTGTATTTAGCTTATTTGTAGCACTTTGCGAGCCGTAATTTTTTACCTCGCCAATTAATAATGCTTTTACTATTGCCATCTTTTTCCTATCAAAATTTTAGCTTATTCTTAAATTATTTGCGTGAGTTAGCGCGATCGCGATCGCGTCGGTTATATCAAGCGGTTTTATCTCTTTGTTTATACCTAAAATTTTCTTCACCATAAATGCCACTTGCTCTTTATCAGCTTTGGCCTTGCCAGTGACAGTTTTTTTTACCTGAAGCGGCGTATACTCGGCAAAATCACCATGAAGCTGTAAAATTTTAAGGCTAAGTGCACCACGAAACTGAGCGAGTTTTAAAACTGTCTTTGGGTTGTAAGCAAAAAATATATCTTCGATCACAACTTCGTCAAATTTATGGTTTTTAAAGATGAGATCAAGCCCCTCGCAAAGTTCAGTGATTTGATACTGAAGTGTGTTTGGTTTTATTTTTATGAGTCCTGCTTCAAGAAGAGTAGTTTTAAATTTATTTTTTTCAAGTATCGCATAACCGCAATTCTTCGTTCCTGGATCAATTCCTAAAATTTTCATCACTATCTTTTCAATACTTTTTCACGACTTTTTCACGATGTGAAAAAGTTTGTTAGAGTTTAACAAAGGTTTTATTAAAATTAAGATAGTATCACTATAAAAATTCTTGAAATTTAAGGCATAAAAATTTGATAGCAGACGAAATTTTAGAAAATCTTTCAACACAAATTTCACCTGAAGAATACCAAAGTTATATCAAGCAATTAAAATTTAACGAAAAGGCTTCAGACGATCATATTATCGTATTTACTGCACCAAATGAGTTGATGGCTAAATTTATAAATACAAGATATGCTGATAAAATCGCTCATCTATATGAAGTTAAAACGGGCATAAAACCAAATATAGAAATTTCATCTACTAAAAGTAGCAAGACATCAAAACAAAATCAAATAAATGTTAAGCAAATAAAAACACAAAGTAGCATTTTAAATCCAAGCTACACATTTGAAAATTTTGTCTGTGGAGCTTCAAATCAATACGCATTTTTAAGCGCAAAAGCAGCCGCTGAAAAACCTGGTATACTTTATAATCCACTTTTTATATATGGCACGACGGGACTTGGCAAGACTCACTTACTCCAGTCAGTTGGAAATCATTGCCTAAATAAAGGAAAAACCGTTATTTGCGTAACTAGCGAACAATTTATGATAGATTTTACCAGTCACATAAATAACCACTCAATGCCAAAATTTCGTGAAAAATATAGAAACTGCGATGTTTTACTAATAGACGATGTACAGTTTCTTGGTAAAACTGATAAAATCCAAGAGGAATTTTTCAACACATATAATGAACTTTTAGCAAAAAATGGTCAAATAGTTATGACTTCAGATCGACCTCCAAAGACACTAAAAGGCTTTGAGGATAGGATGATTTCAAGATTTGATAAGGCTTTTATGGCTGATATTACGCCGCCTGAACTTGATACAAAGATAGCCATCATCATCAAAAAATGCGAATTTGATAAAATCGATCTAAATAAAGAGGTCATAAACTACATAGCTACAAACATGGGAGATAATATCCGTGAGATCGAGGGAGCTATAATAAATTTAAACGTATTTAAAACTCTTATGAAAGAAGAGATCACACTTGATCTTGCAAAAAGTATATTAAAAGATCTAATCAAAGAAAAACGTGAAAATATAAATTTCGATACTATCGTTGAAATAGTTAGTAAAGAGCTAAATATCAAACAAAGTGATATAAAAAGCAAATCAAGAGTTACGAATATCGTAGAAGCAAGACGAATCATCATATATCTTGCAAAGATGCTTACAACAAACTCAATGCCACAAATTGCAAACTATTTTGGTATGAAAGATCACAGTGCCGTTAGTCATAATATTAAAAAGATAAATGAGCTAATACAAACTAATGAAATTTTTAGTCTAAAAGTTAC
>NZ_CABPUE010000007.1:202803-217097 GCF_902460545.1 Campylobacter concisus | reverse complement strand
ATGCTTGAAAGTATAGTAACAAATACAAATCCATATCTTGAAAAAAGAGATCTTAGTGCTATAACTTCTCACATTTATATCTCAGCAAAAGATGGTGTTTTAAACATAAAAGCAACTGATCATGAAATAGGTCTAGCATATAAGCTAAGTAATGTAAAAATCGTTGATGAAGGTTACGCAACTGCAAATGGTAAAAAATTACTTGACATTATAAAAAGTCTAAAAGACGAAGAAGTGATGTTAGAAACTGTAAACAACTATCTTTATATAAAACAAAAAAACTCAAAATATAAACTTCCGATGTATAAATTTGAAGATTTCCCAGAATTTCCAACAATTGATGGTAAATCAAAATTTGATGTTGATGCTGTTATGTTAGGAAGAAGTTTAAAGAAAATTTTACCAAGTATTGATAGTAATAACCCAAAATTTGAACTAAACGGAGCTTTTCTTGATATTAAAAAAGACTTTATAAATATCGTCGGAACTGACACAAGAAGACTTAGTGTATTTAGATTTCAAACACCAACTGAAAAAGAATTTTCACTTATAATCCCTAAAAAAGCTATCAATGAAATACAAAAATTATTTTTTGACAAGATAGAAATTTACTATGATGAAAATATCTTAATCGCTCAAAGTCAAAATTTTGAATTTTTCACAAAACTTATAAATGGTAAATTTCCAGACTATGAGCGTGTCATACCAAAAGAGGTTAGAAAAAGACTTCAGCTAAGTAGAGATAAGATGATAGAGGGTATAAAAACTATTTCAATGCTAAGTGATACAATGAAAATATCCTTTGCAAAAGACAATATAACATTTGAAAGTGTTATAGAAGATAACTCTGAAGCAAAAACTACGATAGATTATCAAACTGGTTTAGAGCTTGGAGATGAATTTTTCATAGGTATAAAAAATAGATATCTACTTGACTTTTTAAGTAGTATCGAGGATGAAAATTTTGAGCTTGGATTTAATGAAAGCTCACTAGCATTTGTTGTAAATTCAAAAGAATTAACAACAGTAATAATGCCGATAAATTTATAAGATAAGGCAAGATTATGGAAAATAATTACGGCGCAGAAAATATTAAAGTACTAAAAGGGCTTGAGGCGGTCAGGAAGCGCCCAGGCATGTATATAGGTGATACTAACATAAGTGGTCTTCACCATATGATCTACGAAGTCGTTGATAATTCTATCGACGAAGCGATGGCAGGATACTGTGATACGATAGACGTTGAGCTTACACGCGAGGGCTCAGCGATCATCAGCGATAATGGCCGTGGTATCCCAGTGGATATGCACCCAACTGAAAAAATTTCAGCTGCGACTGTTGTTCTAACTGTGCTTCACGCTGGTGGTAAATTTGACAAGGACACTTATAAGGTCTCTGGCGGTCTTCACGGTGTTGGTGTATCTGTCGTAAATGCCCTTTCTAAAAAGCTAGTCGTAAATATCAAGCGTGATGGAAAACTTCATAGACAAGAATTTGCAAAAGGTATCCCACAAAGCGATCTTGAAGTTATAAAAACTACAAACCGTACAGGCACACAAGTCGAGTTTTGGCCAGATGATAGTATATTTGAAGTGACTGAATTTGATGATGAAATTTTAGTAAAAAGATTTCGCGAGCTAGCCTATCTAAACCCAAAGATAACTATAAATTTTAAAGATCAAAGAAATGGCAGAAGTGAGAGCTTTCATTTTGAGGGCGGACTTGAGAGCTTTGTAACTGATATGAACAAGGCAAATGCTGTCAGTAAAGCAGTATCATTTAGCGGTGGCGAAGATGATGTTATGGTTGATTTTGCACTACTTTACAACGACACCTATAGTGAAAATTTACTAAGTTTTGTAAATAACATCAAAACTCCAGATGGTGGTACACACGAGGCTGGATTTAGAGCAGGCCTTACAAGAGTTATCACAAACTACGTTCAAGCAAATGCTGCTGCACGTGAAAAAGATACAAAGATAACTGGCGAAGATATCCGCGAGGGACTTATCGCAGTTGTGAGCGTAAAAGTGCCAGAGCCGCAGTTTGAGGGACAAACAAAGGGCAAACTAGGCTCAAGCTACGTAAAACCTATCGTTCAAAAGATGGTTTTTGACGTGCTTACAAAGTATTTTGAAGAAAATCCTATCGAAGCAAGAGCGATAATGGATAAAGCCCTAATGGCAGCTCGTGGTAGAGAAGCGGCTAAAAAAGCTAGGGATCTAACTCGCAAAAAAGAGAGCATGAGCGTAGGCACACTACCTGGCAAACTAGCTGATTGTCAAAGCAAAGACCCAGTAATTAGCGAGCTATATCTAGTGGAGGGCGACTCTGCGGGCGGTTCTGCAAAGCAAGGACGTGATAGAGTTTTTCAAGCGATATTACCGCTTAAGGGTAAAATTCTAAACGTTGAAAAGGCAAGACTAGATAAAATTTTAAAATCCGATGAGATAAAAAATATGATAACAGCGCTAGGATGTGGCATCGGAGATGAATTTGACGCTGAGAAGCTTAGATATCATAAGATCATCATTATGACCGACGCCGACGTCGATGGTAGTCACATCCAGACGCTTCTTTTAACATTCTTTTTTAGATTTTTAAATAAAGTTGTAGAAAATGGCCACATTTACCTAGCTCAGCCGCCACTTTACCGCTATAAAAAAGGCAAAAAAGAAATTTATCTAAAAGATGAAAAGGCACTAAATGAATTTCTTATCGAAACTGGTATCGAGGGCGTTGATATAGAGGGTATCGGTAGTGCAGATCTAATTGATTTCTTAAAGATCGTTGCAGCTTATAGAAGCGTATTAAAAGAGCTTGAAAAACGCTTTAACGTCCTTTCAGCGATCCGCTATATGATAGAAAATCCAGACATTGTCTCAAAAAGCTACAATGAAATTTTTGAAATTTTAAAGAATTTCTTAAAAGCTGAGGGTCACAATATACTAAACCACTACGTTAGCGAAGATGAGGTTAGAATTTATGTGCAAACTGAAAGTGGCCTAGAAGAGCTTGTAGTAAATGAAAATTTATTCACAAATCCACTTTACGAAGAGGCACTTTATATCAGCCAAAAGATAAAAGAGCGCGGCCTAGACTTACATAGTGACGTTATCGACGTGCTTGATGAAGTAGAGAAAAATGCGAAAAAAGGCGCATATATTCAGCGCTACAAAGGTCTTGGTGAGATGAACCCTGAGCAGCTTTGGGAGACTACGATGAACCCTGAGAACAGAAGACTTTTAAAGATAGATATAAACGACGCTATAAGCGCTTCTGATACGTTTAATCTCTTTATGGGCGATGAGGTCGAGCCAAGAAGAAACTACATCCAAGACCACGCAAAAGACGTTAAGCACTTGGATATTTAAAAGAAAAAAGGATAAAAAATGAGCGAAGATATGAAATACGGCGAGAAAATTTTAAAAGAATTTGACGTAGAGAGTGACCTTGAGGTCTGGGAAAATAAGCAAACAAGGGACTATGTCATAAAGATCACTCTGCCTGAGTTTTGCTGCCTTTGCCCTCGCTCTGGTTATCCTGACTTTGCGACCATATACCTTGAGTATATTCCAAATAAGCTAGTTGTTGAGCTAAAAGCGATAAAGCTTTATATAAATAGTTTTATGAACCGAAACATCAGCCATGAAGATAGTATAAATGAAATTTACTCTGTTTTAGAAAAAAAACTTGAGCCAAAATTTATGAAAATAGTTGGCGACTTTAATCCACGTGGAAATGTCCATACAGTTATCGAGATCAGCTCTGATCTAGTCGTAAGAAAGCCAGCTGAGGAAAAAGAATTTACTCCAAAAAGTAGGGAGAGAAGCTTTAGCGATAAGCCACGTGAGAGACGAAGTACAAGTGATCGTGGTAGCAGAGGCAGCAGAGATGATAAATTTAAAAAAGATGACAAGCCAAGAAGAAGCTCAAACAAAGAAGGCTTTAGAAAGATAAGCTATGCCGATGATAAGAAGCCAAAAGTAGTCAAAAAGGATAAATAATGATAAGTGCTAAGCTTATAGAACATATCTTTAAAGCAGCATCTATATCACGTTGGAACGACTATCCAAAGATGACAAATTTAGTCGAGCTTGATAAGCAAGCTCATAAATTTATCATCGCTTATTTCATAGCAAAACAAGAGCAAGACGCCGATATGAACTATATCATTGAGGCTGGAATTTTTGAGTTTTTAAGTAGGGTTGTAGTCACTGACATACGACCAGATGTATTTCATCACATACAAAAGACAAAAAAAGAGCAGATAAATAGCTGGGTTTTAAGTAATCTTGATAGCCTTATTTCAGATATTGAAGATGGGGAGTTTTTAGAGAGATTTAAAAGTTATTTTAAAAGTGATAAAAAGCATGAAAAAGAACGCCTCATCCTAAAAGCAGCTAGCTATCTTGCCACTAGGTGGGAATTTTCTATCGTCTATCAAACGAGCCAGTTTTTAAGCGACATCGACGAGCTTAAAGCTAAGGTTGAAGAGGAGATGGAGGATTATTACGAGCTAATTGGCGTTAGAAAGATCGCTATGAATCAAAAATTAGCCCGCCTTGTTGATCTAAGTGGCAGGCTAAGGTTTCAAAAACGCTGGGCACAAACGCCTCGCATTCCAGAAACTGCGGTCTTAGGACATATGCTAGTAGTTGCGATACTTAGTTATTTTTACTCACTAAAAGCAAAAGCTTGCAAAAGACGCCTAGAAAATAACTTCTTTTGTGCACTATTTCACGACTTACCAGAGAGCCTCACAAGAGATATCATAAGCCCTGTAAAGTACGGTGTAAAGGGGCTAAATGAGATCATCAGCGAGTATGAGATGAGGCTTATTGATGAGAGGATTTTGCCATTTGTGCCTGAAAAAATCAAAGACGAGTTTAGCTACATCCTTGGTATCAGAAAAGATGGCGAGAAATTTATCAAAGATGAGTTTGAAAATAGAACTTATGAGCGCAAGATCATCTGCCACGAAGGGACTATGGAAAACGTAAATGAGGATAAATTTAACCCGATCGACGGCAAAGCGCTAAAATACTGTGACAAGCTCTCAGCCTACATTGAAGCTGGAATTTCTATAAGCTACGGCGTCAAGTCAAAAGAGCTAACTGATGGCTTTAATAATATGTATAAATTTTTTAGTGAAAAACCTAAGATTGATGGAGTGGATTTTCTAGAAATTTGCGATGATTTTAATGAGCATTTTGGTTTAGAAAGACCCCCTCTCAGATGACTGCGGCACACACTTAATACAAGTGCTCTGCTGTGTTCCCACCCTGAAGCGGTGCTCATAAAAAGCATTGCACAGGTCTAAGAAGGAGCTTCGCAATCATACAGAAACTATACTTAAATTTTGTTTTATAGTTACATTTTTAAAAATTTAGCTTTAAAAGTATATAATCAGCCCAAATTTCATAAAAAGTAGAGTAATGTCTGGAAAGTTTAAACTTCGTTTTTTATCAGCTTTTAGAGATTTTTTTATCTATCATCACAAATCTTTAGAATTTCGTGCCAAAATTTTTGCCGCTATGATCTCTGCTAAATTTGACCCAGACGAAGATGATTTTTTTGTTTTAAATGACATTACAAATGAAATTTATGAAAATGACCAAACAAGAAAAGACTTTTTGATCCAAACTGTTAAAGAGTATGTAGCCAGAGTTAAAAGAAACGATAGGATCACACTTGATGCACTACTTTTAAGCATTGATAAAGACCTAAAAGATCACAAAAGATACGCCAAAAAGATAGATTTTTCTCACCTTCGTCGCTTGATGAGTGGCTGCGAGGAAGAAATTTTAGTTCAGCAAAGAGTTTATGAGTTTTTGATAAACGAAGTCAAACTCTATTCTTAAAATTATCATTGATATTTAAATTTTTAATCATCAACTAGTATAAAAATTATTTCTTCATCTGAATAGCAGTTTGGATCATCTCATCACTTGTTGTGATACTTTTTGCACTAGCCTCATAAGCCTTTTGCGTAACGATAACCTCACTTAGCGCTTGACCAAGATCGACGTTACTCATTTCAAGTTTATTTGAAAGAATTTGTGAACCATAAATGGTCTCACCAGCTTTATTTTTGTAAAAAAATGCTTCGCCTGAATTTGGAGTTGCTTCATAGAGATTATCACCAACTTTTGCCACACCTTGGTCGTTTTGGAAGTGATAAAGTGCTACTTTTGCCACGATAAGTGAGCGAGAATTGTCAAAATTTGCCATGATATTACCACGGTCATCGACGCTGTATTTTGAGAGATTTCCTTCGGCGTAGCCATCTGCTTTTATAACGAAGTCTTTTTTGACATTGGCTGAGCTTGTTATGCCATTATAAATATTTTCATCACCATTGCCAAGAAAATTTAAAGCCACATATCCAACACTTGTTAGCGTATTTGCCACAAGTCTACCGCTACCATTAAATGTAAGCGACCCCATGGCTGTATTTTGTACAGCACCATTTGCATCGGTTATCGTAGCTGTTGCATTCCAAATAGTTTGATCACCACCTTGAGGGATTTGCTTTGTAAAATTTATAGTCACTAAGCTCTTTGTACCATCACTGTTATATATCTCTGAACTTAGTTTTTCTTTATTGGCCACTTCAACTAGTGACGTAACTTCAGCCTTCACATCTAAATTAGCAAAATCCATAAATTTTAGGCTTTTATTGTTTATATGCCAGCTGCCATCGCTCTCTAGTGTGGTTGAAAACTCACTAAATTTACCATCACCGTCTTTTACTTTTACCACCACGCTGTCACCTGCTTTTGCACCAAATCTTGTCTGACTTAGCGGGATTTGCCCATTTAGTGAGATAGTTTTATTTGTATTATCGAGTGTATAATTAAAATTTGCCGCATCAATGGCTGTTGTTCGCTTATCTGTTATAAGGCTTGAGTCTAGGTTACCTTTTAAATTTATATTTTTTGTTTGCTTGGCTGGCATATATAAAAAATGAGGTAAATTTATGCCTTTTTGTGAGCCAGTATCGCCTAGTTTTAGATCCTCTTCTTTTGCAGTAAATGCCTGCGTGGTACCTTTTGTTTGACCATATTTTCTAAGAGCATTAGCACTTGGGGTGACTGGAGTAAAACTTGTTAAAGTACCAAGAAGCAAGTTGCCTTTATTATCTACTAAATTTCCAGCCCCATCTATATCAAAGCTACCTGTTCTTGTGTAGTAGTTTTTGCCATTTTTATCAACGACACCAAAAAAGCCTTTACCACCTATGGCCAGGTCGAAGTTATTATCGGTATTTTGAAAACTACCATTTGTCATCTTTAAAGCTGTCGTTTGTTTTGTAGTCCCAAGACCTACTTGATTGTTAGTTGGACCACTTCCAGCGGAAGCCATATGTTGATTGATTAAATTTTTAAACTCAGGGATTGAAGCTTTAAAACCTACGTTGTTGATATTTGAGATATTATTTGCCCAAACATCCATGCCAAAGCTTTGTGTTTTAATACCACTAATTCCGTTGTAAAAACCTCTCATCATGGCTTTTATCCTTCGTAAAATTCAGATATTTTATCCATTGGAACATATTCGCCTGCGATTTTTATCATGGCTTTGCCGTCTACAAATTTTACTGCCTCAACCGGATAGCTACCTACTTGAGTCTTGTATGAATTACCATCTTTTCCAGTGTAATTAACAGAAACTGTATATGCGCCGTTTGGTAATTGTTTTCCAGAATCATCTTTGCCATCCCAAGATATTCTGCGAACTCCTGACTTTAGATCTTTTATATCGATTGAACGAACGACCTCTCCATTTGCATTTTTAATTTCAAGCTTACCATTTGCAAGGTCTGATTTAAAATAAAGTGCAAAATTTACAGTTTTTTGCTCATCTGTTAGTAAAACTGAGTTTGAACCAGTTGAGACCATTTTGCCAAGAGCTGATATGGCGTAGGCATTTGCATTTGATTTTAACTGATTTACAAGCTCTTTCATAGCTGAGTTTGTATTTTGTTGCATCTCTAGTGAAGCTAGCTGACTAGTTTGCGTAAGCATCTTTTCAGTATCCATAGGACTTGTTGGGTCTTGATACTGAAGCTCTGTTAAAAGTAGCTTCATAAATGCATCTTTATCTAGCTGCGCATTTGGGTTAGTTCCTGTACCAGCTGCTGCATCTTGCTTTGCTTTTGCCTTTTTCTCGGCGTTTTTTTGTTGTGTTGTTTGTGTAGTTATATCTGAAACTGAAGCCATGATCTCTCCTAAATATATCTTGGTATTACTAGCTCAAGCAAGCTTTGTTCCGCTTGAGTGTTTTCGCTCTCATCGTTTTGATTTGAGCTATATTTATTCTTTGCTTGTTCTTTTTTATCTTGTCTTTGGTTTTGATCTGAGAAATTCATCTCAAGCTCGGTAAATCCCATATTTACAAGGCTGTTTTTAAACTCAGCTTGGTTTTGTAAAAAGAGGTTCATCGTAGCCGTGGTTGAGTTAAAATTTACATGTAAGTTATTGCCGCGATTTACCATTGTGATCTCAACTTCGCCTAAATTTAGTGGATTAAGCGTTATGTTAAAACGAGTGATCGGAGCTTTGTAATTTTGCACCTGCTCTTTTAATGTAGAAGAGAAGTTACTAAGCGTCTCTTTTATCTCAGTCTTTGTTTGAAGCTGGTGTTTAGCACTACTAGCGATATCTTTTACCATTTGATTTAGTTCTAATTTATTATCGCTGTTAAATGTCTCTTTGCTCTCTAAATTCTCATTTTTTTGTTGTTCTCTTTCAGGAAAGAGTAGCGACTCAAGAGTTGGAGCTTTTTGCGCCTTTTGCTCGTGTAAATTTACCTTTACTTTAGGCTGTTCGTCCGGCTCAACATCCACTATCTCATCATCAAGCTTTACTTCGCTATCTAGCTTTTTAGGCTCTTCTTTTACTAAATTTTTAACTTCGCTAGTTGGATTTGCCACTACCTCTTTTAGTAAGGTATCAAGCTTTACGACCTCTTTTGGTTCATTTTTGATGATGGTTTGCTCGACCTCGTTTTTTAGCTCTTTTAGGTAAAAAGGCTTGTCCTCAGTCTTTATCGGCGTGAAAAATTCCTGCTTGCCCAAATTTTTAAACATCTCATTTAGTTTTGACACATCTTCATTTGAAATTTCTATATTTTCAAGGCCAAGATCAAATTTCTTAGCAAGGTCGATAAGATCGCTAACGCTTTTAACGTTGCTAAGCTCTTCAACGTTTTCAGGCACGCTTAAGAAATTTGCTATTTTGTCGCTGAAATTTGGAAATTTACTTACTTTTTCATTGCCATTTAGAATTTCTAAAACTTGCAAAAGCTGCATGAAATTTGCATTTTCATAGAGCTCATTTTTTGTATTTTCGTCCAAATTTTCTTCAAGTGCAGTTGAAATTTTTGCCACGCTTTCGCTTTGTGCTTTTTGCAATGTCTCTTTTTGAGTTGTAACCGTTTTTGCTATCTCTTTGACATCTTTTTCAGTGATTTTTTGGCCGCTATTTGCCTTACTCGCAGCTGCATCTAAAACCATCGATAAAAATTCGTCATTATTTTGAGATTTTTTAGAAACAGAGGGCTTTTTACCTCCAGCAGGAGCCAGCAAATCTACGTTATTTTTCGCTGTATAAGCTTGCATTTAAACCTTTCAAATTTTTAAACTTAATGCCAAACATGCAAAATCTATTCCAAAAATTAATTTCTTGATATCAGCTTAAAATTTATAAAAATTTAGCTATAATCTGCCCCTATTTTAAAACTGACAAACGAAAAATAGCAAACTAATAAACGGAGAAAAATTTGGAAAAGATACGAAATATAGCCGTTATCGCACACGTCGACCACGGTAAAACAACAATGGTTGATGAGCTTTTGAAACAGTCAGGAACATTTAATGAGCATCAAAACCTTGGCGAGCGTGTAATGGATAGCAACGACATCGAAAGAGAGCGTGGCATCACGATTCTTTCTAAAAATACTGCCATTCGCTACAAAGATACAAAGATCAACATCATCGACACCCCAGGCCACGCCGACTTTGGTGGCGAGGTAGAGCGTGTTCTTAAGATGGTTGATGGCGTTTTGCTACTTGTCGATGCGCAAGAGGGTGTTATGCCGCAAACTAAATTCGTCGTCAAAAAAGCACTTTCACTAGGGCTTCGCCCAATCGTCGTCGTAAATAAGATAGATAAGCCAGCAGGCGATCCAGACCGCGTTATAAATGAAATTTTTGACCTTTTTGTCGCACTTGATGCAAATGACGAGCAGCTAGAATTTCCAGTCGTTTATGCCGCTGCTAAAAATGGCTACGCAAAGCTAAAACTAAGCGATGAAAACAAAGATATGCAGCCACTTTTTGAGACTATCCTAGCTCACGTACCAGCTCCAAGTGGTAGCGACGAGAACCCACTTCAGCTTCAAGTTTTCACACTTGATTATGACAACTACGTCGGCAAGATCGGCATTGCGAGGATTTTTAACGGCAAGATAGCTAAAAACCAAAACGTTATGCTCGCAAAGGCTGATGGCATAAAGACAACTGGTAGAATTTCAAAACTCATCGGCTTTATGGGTCTTGAAAGAACCGATATTAACGAAGCTGGTACTGGCGACATCGTAGCGATCGCTGGTTTTGATGCGCTTGACGTTGGCGATAGCGTCGTTGATCCAAACAATCCTCATCCGCTTGATCCCCTTCACATCGAAGAGCCAACACTTAGCGTTGTATTTTCTGTAAATGACGGCCCATTGGCAGGTACTGAGGGCAAACACGTCACATCAAATAAGATAGATGAGCGCCTTGCAAACGAGATGAAGACAAATATCGCGATGAAATACGAAAATATCGGCGAGGGCAAATTTAAAGTAAGTGGCCGTGGTGAGCTTCAGATTACTATTTTGGCTGAAAATATGCGCCGCGAGGGCTATGAGTTTTTACTTGGCAGACCTGAGGTCATCGTAAAAGAGATAAACGGTGTAAAATGCGAACCATACGAGCTTTTGGTTATCGATGCACCTGATGATACGACAGGCACTGTCATAGAAAAACTAGGTAAAAGAAAAGCTGAAATGGTCTCTATGAACCCAACAGGCGACGGCCAAACAAGGATCGAGTTTGAGATTCCAGCGCGCGGCCTTATCGGCTTTAGAAGTCAGTTTTTAACTGACACAAAGGGCGAGGGCGTTATGAACCACAGCTTTTTGGAGTTTAGACCACTTAGCGGTACCGTCGAGCACAGAACAAATGGTGCTTTAGTTTCGATGGAAAACGGCGTAACGCTTGCTTATTCGCTATTTAACTTACAAGATCGTGGTGTGCTTTTCCTTGATCCGCAAGCAAAAGTCTATGTGGGCATGATCATCGGCGAGCACAGCCGTCCAAACGACCTTGACGTAAATCCTATCAAGGGTAAAAACCTAACAAACGTGCGTGCTAGCGGTAGCGACGATGCGATCAAGCTTGTGCCACCTAGAAAGCTAAGCCTTGAGCGCGCGCTAGAGTGGATAGAAGATGACGAGTTAGTCGAGGTTACACCTATAAATATCCGCGTTCGCAAGCGCTATTTAGACCCAACAGAGCGCAAAAGAAAAGCAAAACTCTAATCAAAATTTGTCATCTAGCCCCTTTGTAAAGGGGCTAATAATTAAACTCTAAAAACAGCAAATAAATTTATATAAATTTCTCATACTTTTTTTGCATTATTTATTTAAGTTGGCTTTGTTCAAGACGAAATAGAGCCATTCTCTCTCATTTAAAATTTATCAATCTTAAAACTATTTATGCTTTAAAATACCATACTCACTTTTCTATTTTTGCTTTTAATGTAATCAATACAAAAATGTTTAGTTTATGCTAGAATCGGTGAAAATTTAAAGGAAACCGATGAAAAAACTAAAATTTATCTTCACTCTCGCCGCCGCGTTTATTTTTAGCGGCTGCTACGAGACGACGCTGCTTACTCGCGTACCGATCTCCATGCTTATTTCGGATAAAAGCTCGGACGTGAAATCCACGATCGTGCTAACGGATATAACGCCGCAGACGTACGTTACGAAAACGGTAACGGACAACGTGCGGGTTTTCGTCCCGGACGCTAAATTTAAGGACTTCCCGACAGGAGAAACCGCCTATGAGATGAGCGTTAGCGTCGGCAAGGGCGAAAAGGGCGGCAAAAACTCGGATAAGCGCGCCGTGCGGATATATCTAAGCCAAGACGGCGACGTCTACGGCAAGCTTAGTAAAAACATACTCGAGCAGTACGCGGGCGCGGCGAAACAGAAAATGGATCCGACGCTAAAAGTGGCGATCAAATTTGAAAACGACACGAAGGACGTTTATGAGCTGGTCGCGGGCAACGACTTTAAGGCTAGCGACGAGGCGCAGACGGGCGGCGTTTATACCTTGGCGCCGGGGCAGGTCACGGGCGCGATCTGGGCGGATAGCGCGGCGGTACGCGAGGCGATCGCTGGCAAAGCGGTCAAAATCGGCACTCTAAAAAAGGCGGCGAAATGAAAAACGTAAAAATAGGCTTCATCGGCGGCGGAAATATGGGCGGCGCGATGATAGAGGCGCTTTGGCGAGCGCAATCTAACGAGGCCGGCACAGTGCGAAACTCGGCCGAGGACGAGCGAAAATCCAGCGGCCGCAGCGAGGCGCGTGGGGCGGAAAATTTAGCGCAAACGGATAAAGCCCCGAGCCTGCATGAATGCGAAAAAAAGGTGAAATTTGAAATCCTAGCCTGCGCCAGAAGCAAAAACGAGGCTTTGCGGCAGAGATTTAGCGTAAAAATAGCCGCGAACGAAACGGATCTAACGCGCGAAGCGGACGCGATCGTACTGGCTACTAAACCCGCTAGCTACGAGACTATCTTGCGTCTGATCGCACCCGAGCTTGTGGACAAAATTTTGCTTCTTTTGGCGCCGGGTTTTGACATAAAGCGCGCTAGGCAAATCGTAGGCGAGCGCGTTTATATCGCTCGCGCGATGTCGAACGTCGCGGCTAGTATCGGAGCGTCGGCCACGGCTCTTTGCTTTGACGCCGGATTTAGCGAGCCTAAGAAAGAGACCGTGCGCGAGATAATCGCTAAAATAGGCAAAATTTACGAGATAGACGAGGCCGGGTTTGCCGCATTTACGGGTATCGCAGGAAGCCTGCCTGCGTATGCGTGCGCCTTTATCGAGGCTGCGGCCGATGCGGGCGTGCGGGGCGGACTACCTAGGCAGCTTTGCTACGACGCCGTCTGCACAGCCGTAGAAGGAACGGTGCGTCTGATCCAAAGCGGCAAGCACCCGGCCGCGCTAAAAGACGAGGTCTGCTCGCCGGCGGGAACCACTATCGAGGGACTTGCCGCGCTTGAAAACGGCGGATTTCGCGGCGCCTTGATGCAGGCCGTCGCCGCTTGCATCGCCAAAGCGCGGGGTTAGGTAAATTTAAAAGATAAAAATGAAAATCTTATTATTTGCGCTCTTTGTAGCGTTAAATTTATTCGCTAGCGAGCCCGGCCTTTCGCCATTGCTAGCCGCAGATACGCTAGAAAAGCTTAAAAAATGCAAAAACCACGACCTAAACGCCACCAAAGAGTGCGTGCAAGCGGGTATGGTAGCTGCTAACTTAAAGCAAGACTACGGTGCGGCGGAGGGGCTATTTAGCCTAGCCTGCGCCAAAGGAGACGGCGAGGGCTGCTTTTATCTGGGCGAACTTTATAAAAACAACCTAGTAAAAGCCGCGGATAAGAGCGAGCGCGAGAATAAGATTAGCGCGTATTACAAGGCTAGCTGCATCCTTTACGATTATTTGCCCGGTTGCTTGGCACTAGCTAATTTCATGCAAGAAGAGCTGGGCGACGAGGTGCAGTCGTTTGCGATAAACAATACCCTATGCAATAAAAAATACGCTCCGGGATGCTACAACGTGGGCTGGATGATAGAGCGAACGGGAGGCGATATAGGCGAGATGATGGAGTATTACGAGCACTCGTGTAAGCTAGGCTACGTAGGCGGCTGCGCGAGAGTGGCGTGGCTGTATGAGGGAAATTTTAACGAAAACAGATACGAGCAAGTAAAAAAAGACGCGAAAAAGGCAAAGCAAATGCGAAAAAAAGCGTGCGAGCTAGGCGATAAGCAAAGCTGTTAGATTGATAATAAGGCGTTTTGACAAAAATTTTAAAATGTTAAAACTCTAGAAAGTCTTAGCATAGCTAGCAATTTAGAGTAGTAACTTTTAGCATATTTTTGAATTCTATAAGAAGTTTTCTAATTTATATTTCTAAGTTTATAAAAGCTCTACCATACTTTTTATAGTAGCTAGT
>NZ_CABPUE010000007.1:166514-202030 GCF_902460545.1 Campylobacter concisus | reverse complement strand
GATTTTTGTATTCTGGTTTTTAAATATCTTAATAAGGAGCAAAAATGCATACTCTTGGTCTAATCATAGCCTTACTTACGCTTTTTGTTGTAGGCTGGGCGATTTTAAAAGGCAAATACGCCACTTTTGTTCTCTTGCTCTCTGGCGTTATCATGCTTGTCTCTTCGGTCATTCTTGATACGGGAAAATTTTTACCAGAAAAGGTAAAGAGCACTGGAAATTCCTTGCTAGATGTAGTTGAGTTTATCCGCTATATGCTCTCAAATAATTTTTCGCAACTTGGACTTTTAATCATGTTAATGGTCGGTTTTGCAAGTTATATGACTCATATCGGAGCAAATCAAGCCTTTGTAGGCATCGCCACAAAAAGGTTTAAAGCCATAAAAAGCCCATATTTTATGATATTCATAGCTTTTTGCGTAGCAAAACTTATAAGCATGGTAATAACCAGCGCAGTTGGACTTGGCGTGCTTTGTCTTGCACTTCTTGGACCAGTTCTTATATCACTAGGACTAAATAAACTAAGCGTTGGTAGTATTTGTGCGATGAGTGGAGCTAGCTCAATGGTACTTCTTGGCTCATCGACAGCTGCTGCTGCAAAAGCAACTGAACTTGAGGTACTTGATTATGTTTTTATCTATAAAATTCCAGCGGCTCTTCCAACTGCGCTAGTGATCGGCATTGCATTAGTTCTTTGGAATAGATACTTAGACAAAAAAGAAGGTTGGGTTTGTAGCGAGCATGTAGGAGAGAGCATTAGTTTTGACGATAAGGTAGATGTTCCAAAAGAGCAAGCACCTATGATCTATGCTCTTTTACCATTTTTACCGATGATTTTAGTAGTAGTTTTTTCGCCATATTGCTTAAAAACTATAAAACTAAACATATCAAGCGTCATAATCCTTTCTATGATAATTGCTATGGTTTTTGAAGCATTTAGGCATAAATTTAGCTTTGAAAAGCTTGGCGAAGGGCTAAAAGTATTTTTTAATGCCATGGCAAAAAGCTTGAGCGGTGTTGTTATGCTAGTTGTGGCAGCTGGTATATTTGCTGAAGGTTTTAAAGCTCTTGGTATGCTTGATGCTATTGTAAATTTGGCAAAAAGCATAGGTTTTGGAGGGCTTGGCATGTCTATACTTTTTGTATTTATAACAACCATTGTTACAATCATAGCTGGCTCAAATGGTGCAAGCTTTTATCCGCTTTTAAACATGGTGCCAAATATAGCTAAGAGCCTAAACATCAACTCTGTTATGCTCGTACTTCCTATGCATCAAGCCTCCACAATAGCTAGACCACTTTCACCTGTCTCTGGCGTAGTGGTAGCCATTTCAGGTATGCTTCACATTAGCCCGCTTTCGCTAATTAAAAGATGTAGCGTGCCAGCTATTTTAGGTCTTATAAGCCACCATATATTTGTATTTTTACTATCATTTTAAGGAGAAAATATGAGATGGAGCTTTGATGATTCTTATGTAGATTTTGATAGCGAAATTTTTACCTCATCGTTTGAAAATCTAAAAGCACAAAATGAAAATTTGGTTAAATTTTTAAACAATAAAGAGCTTACCAAGGCTATCATCTCATACGAAGAAGCATACAAAGAAGCAGCTAGCCTACTCGCATTTTGTCGTTGCAAAAGTAGCGATAATACAAAAGATGAGCTAGCTAGTAAATTTGAGCTAAAAATAAAAGAGCAAAAAGCTAAACTTGATACGGCAAAGGAGATACTTTTTGATAAATTTGATAGCCTAAAAAGTGATGATAAAATTTTTCAAAGCGCTCAATTTAAACATATAAAATTTCTATATTTAGAGCATAAAAATAGTAAGAGCAAAATACGAAAAAAGAGCGAAAGAGATTTTTTTGCAAATTTAGCGCTCACAAATTTTTTCCCACTTTTTGCAAATTTTAGACATCTAAATAATTTAATAAATATCTCTGCTACCAATAAAAATGCAAATACACAAAGCTATAATCTTGCAAAATGTATGGGTATATTAAAAGGATCAGATGATGAAATTTTACGCAAAAATGTGTTTGATGGCCTGAGTTCTCACTATGATAAATTTGCCGATCTTTATCTTGATATCTTAAATATGCTTCATGGATTTAGACTGGCTAAATTTAAGGCAGCAAAAGTTGATTTTTTAACTCCAAGCCTTGAAGAAAATAAAATGAGCCTTGACACTTTAAACGCCATGCAAGAAGCCATTAGCAAAAGAGTTGAAAAAATAAGAGAATGCGTAAGAGTAAGAGCTAGTTTTTTAGGTGGCAAAAGCATGAGAAGTTGCGATCTTTTGGCACCTTATCCACTTAGCAAGCATCATGAAATTTCTCATAACGAGGCTATTAAAATCATCAAAAAAGCATTAAAGCCACTGGGCGAAGATAGTTTTATAAAGCTTATGATAGACAAACACTGGATAGAAAGCGATGTACGAGAAAATAAAGCTGGCGGAGCATTTTTTGTAAGTTTGCCAAAATTTAAGCAACCAAGAATTTTTACCACCTACATGAATACTCTTTCACACTTAATCCAGCAAGCTCATGAGCTCGGGCATGCTTGGCACTACTACTTGATGCGTGATCTTCCGGTTTTAAGCGCAAATTTCCCAATGAGCTTAGCCGAGAGCGCGAGTACATTTAATGAGACTCTTTTACGAAATGAGCTAAAAAAAGATGACTCACTTAGGGTAGAAATTTTATGGCAGGAGCTAAAAAGTGCTGCAAATTTTTTACTTCATATAAGCGTTAGATACGAGTTTGAGACTGGTTTTATAAAGCTGCGACAAAAAGGTCAAGTCAGTAAAAAAGATGCAAATGATCTTTTAAAACAAGCTTGGGATAAATTTTATAAAGATAGCACAAGCGATATTGAAGAATTTTTGCCATATTTTAAGCCACATTTTTATAAAACAGATAACTACATCTACAACTATCCTTATAGCGTTGGCTATCTGCTATCACAATTTTTTCTAAGTGAGTTTAAAAAAGATGAAGCAAATTTTTGCAAAATTTATAAACAATTCTTAATAGAGTGTGGCACGAAAAGCGTAGAAGAGCTAGTGAAAAAACACTTTAAAAAAGATACGACAAAGTGCGAATTTTGGCTGATTGGCATAGATGAAGCACTAAAAAATTTAGATGAGTTTAAAAAGGTAGTGACCGTATAAATTCACTAGTTATCTTAAACGTTTTATTTTTTTTCGAGAAATTTTATAAATTTTTGATGGAGTATCTTCGAAAAAATGATCATCTACTATTTCATCAGCCACGCTCATAGCCCAAGCTTCATTAAAATTTTGCCCATTTTTGTTCGCACTACTTGAATAAAGCCAGTCAAATTTAGCTAAAAATTTTTCGTGCTCGCACTCTTTTACGACTCTAATAGCCTTTAAATTTGGATACAAAAATGTGGCTTTTCTTGAACGGCGTATAAAATTTTTATACTTTTTTGGCACTCTAACAAGCTCATTTAAAACACTAAATTTCGCCGTCGTGACAAGGCAAGGTTTATTCTCATCACGCATTTTGGCTCTATTTATCTCTTTATAATCTTTACTCAAAAAGCCAGCTGTCGTATCGGTTTGTGCTAGAAATATCATAATTTTTCTCTTTTTGATAGTAAAAATATACAAGAGATTATTAGGGCAAATCCCAAAAAGTCCCAAAATACAAATTTTGTCCCAAGCCAAAAGTAGCCAAAAAATGCTGCGCTTAGTGGCTCCATGCAAGCTATTAAACTAGCTTTTGCTGCACCTATTAGCTTAACACCTATCATATAAAAGCTAAATGCAAAAATTGTGCCAAGCGTAATAACAGCAATAAATGCCAGCCATTGATTTATCCCATTAAGCCCAGCAAAATCCCAAACTCTCATATAGCAAGCAAGCACTACTCCGCCCATAACCATGCCCCAGGCAAGCGTGAGAGTGACTGAATATTTAGCATTCAGCCTTGCTGGAGCAAGATTATAAATACAAACACAAACGGCACTAACTAAGCACCAAAATAGCGCTTTTGACGAGATGGCAAGAGATGAAATTTGAGCATGTGTGCTCAGGAAAAATACGCCAAGCACAGCTAAAAATAGAGCTAAAATTTCAAGTTTTCTTAGGACGCGTTTTTCTTTTATGCAAATGACCATTAAAATTAAAGCAGGAGCAGTGTATTGAATAACAGTCGCTACTGCGGCATTTGAAAGCTCAATGGAGTAAAAGTAGGCATACTGCGTCATCATAAGCCCAAGCAGGGCATAGACTAAAAACTCACCAAGTAGCTTTATATCTTTAATCGGAGCAAAAACGGCACTTGGTTCTTTAAAAGCATAAAAAATTACAATAACAATGCCAGCTAGCATCAGTCTATATGGCACCAAAAAATCAGAATTTAGACCAAGTGAAAATAGATATTGCCCACAAACCCCACTAAATCCCCAAAGGATACCGCCAACTAAAGTAAGGAGTATCCCAAGACGATGAGTATTCATTAAATTTATCTGTCTTTATGAAGCTGTGCATCTTTGCCATAATATGGCGAATATGGTCCATAAAGTATACAGTTGCGACAATTTCTTGAAAATAAATAAGCATCAGCTCTTACTGCTAGGTCGTAGGATCTGTCTGAGATGGTATTTGCCACCTGTGAGATGACAGCTGAGACTAACATGCCAAGTAGGCTACTTTGGCCGCTGCTGCTATCTTCTGCTGCCATAGCACTGCCTTGCCAAAGAGTAGCGCCGCTTTTTATATCGATAAGCTTTGCTTCAAGGACAACCTTTGTTGAGCTTGAGATGACTGCATAGCTCGTACCATAATCTTTTATATTTATGTAAAGCACACTATCGGCATGGAAAATTTTATCAAGCTTATTTAGTGGCACGGCTGCGATCTCGCTTGGCTCGGTTATGCCATTTAGCTTAAAGGTATCATTTACAAGAGCTACTGGAAATACGTAGTACCCTGCTTCACTTAGTGGTGCGACTGCATTTGCCAAAACTGCTGCTGGACCTGAAATTTCTGTGCTATCGTTTGTTGGCATAAGCACTAAGATAGAGTGAGGTTTTTTTTGTAAAAATTCTGAGTAGTCGTATGGCTCAGGCTCTTTTATAGAGCAGCCCGTAAAAAATACTACCAAAAATATAGCGGCTATAAATTTCAGGCTATTTTTCATTATTTGCCCACTCTTTTTGCTCTACTTTTTTTGGAGTTAAATTTTTAGAGCCTTTGATGAAATTTATATACTCCCTTGACTCTGGGAAATTTTGCACCTCTTTGTCAAAATTTGCATTTGCAGCACCTAAATTTCCATTATTTAGATACAAAAGTCCAAGGTGTGCGTATACGCCAGGAGCGATCTTGTAGCCCTTTTGTATTGATATCTGCACCAAATTTTCTAAGCGTGAAATTTGCTCGTTTGTATCGCCCTCTTCATTTAGGTAGCTATATAGCGAGCTACTATATGATCCGTCCCAATAATAAAGTGATCTTGGGCCGTTTGAATGACCGCAACCCGCTAAAAATAGCACAAAAAGCACGAGGCCGGCAAGCTTTATTTTACTTGCCATGCTCCACTTTCTATGCCATTTACTAGATTATTTACCGCTTCAATAATAGCTAGGCTTAAAACCTTGCCATTTAGCGTAGAGTCATATCCTGCTGTGCCGCCAAAACCGATGATCTCTCTGTTTGAAAGGGTGTATTCGCCAGCACCGCTAACCGAATAGACAACCTCGGCTGTTTTGGTATCAACGATATTTAAATTTACCTTTGAATAGGCAGTTTGTTGCTTGCCTTTGCCAAGTATGCCAAATAGCTGATGATCACCCGTAGTTTTTCGTCCAAACTCGGTTACATCACCGGTTATCACGTATCTTGCGCCTTTTAGATTTTGAGCGGTTTTACTTAGCTCGCTCTCTTGTTTGATCACTTTCATATTTGATCTATCAAGCACCAAAAATCTACCACTTTGCTGTAAATTTGTGATCAAAATACTTTGAGCTTGGTTACCAAGCCTATCCTCGCCATCAGCAAATACACCATTTTGGTAAGCTGATTGATTATTAAATCGACCTATCGAAACTGAAATTTTTTGGCCATTGTAAACTGTGCCGTAGCTTGCTACTTTTGGAGTTTCAACAACCCTTGAGCTCTCACTTGCACATCCAGCAAAAAGAGCTGCTGTAAGCAAAACTGCACCAATTTTAAATACATTTTTCATTTTTTATCCTTTGCGACAAAATCGCTTGTATATTACTAAATTTCTTTTTAAATAGCTTTAAATTTCATCCACGTACCTTTTAGATATCTAATCGTAAAAAGCACCGCCTTTACAGCCCAGTCAGCAAACATTGCAAACCAAGTACCTATCATGCCAAGATCAAATGTGAGCGCAAAGACATAGGCCAAGATGACTCTACAAGCAAACATACAAACTAAATTTACAATCATCGGATATTTAGCGTCCCCTGCAGCACGAAAAATAGTCGGATACGTATAGGCAAGTGGCCAAATAAGGCACATAGCGATACCGTGATACCAGACGATCTGCCTTGTTAAATTTATGGCTTCGCTTGAGAGATTATAAACAAGAAGCAGTGGCTCAAGTAAAAGCAAAATTACTGCTGTGCCAAAAAGCTGGACGATATAGATGCTTATCATCGACTTTTTTACGTAAAATTTAGCCTGAGCAAAGTCATTCGCGCCAACACACCTTGAGATAACCACACTAAGCCCTGTTCCTATCGCCATGCCAGGGAGCACTTGAAACATTACGATCGTCCCGCCCACGGCATTTGCAGCGATACTTGCTGTGCCAAAGAGTGAAACAAGACTCAAAACGATGATGCGACCCACATAAAACATCGAATTTTCAAAGCCATAAGGTACACCGATATTTAAAATTTTCTTGATGATCTCGTAGTCAAATTTATAGACAAAGCTCTTTCTTATGTGAAGTTTTAGCCTTATATCAAGGAGTAGATAGACTATGACGAAGCAAGCGAGCACCTTGGCTATAAGCGTGCTAATAGCAATACCTAAAATACCAGTATGAAATGTATAAATACTAATGGCTGTTAAAAGTACGTTTAATAAATTTGCAGCCGCCATAATATACATAGGAAGCTTGGCATTTGACATTGTGCGAAAGATCGCCGCAGCTGCTGCATAGACAGCCAAAAATGGCGCGGAAATGGCCGAGAAAACAAGATAGTGGCTAGCATCATGCCTCACTTGCTCTCCAATATCGCCAAATACATAATCCAAGATGATATCTTTTAAAACTATGATGACCGCTGCGATAAAAAGGGCAAAGAAAAAACTAAACCAGACGAGCTGATTTGCTGTGATTTTGGCGTTGCCACTTTGTTTATTGCCTAGATACTGGCTAGCAACCACTGAGCCGCCAGTAGCGATAGCTGTAAAAATGCTAATAAATAGCGCCATGACAAATTCCACAAGACTAATCGCACTTACAGCGCTTTCACTAACACTTGCTGCCATTAGCGAGTTTGCAAGCCCT
The DNA here is from genome assembly GCF_902460545.1 of Campylobacter concisus. GTDB lineage: Bacteria > Campylobacterota > Campylobacteria > Campylobacterales > Campylobacteraceae > Campylobacter_A > Campylobacter_A concisus_AE. Next base: position 194,506 of record NZ_CABPUE010000007.1, on the reverse strand, counting down.
AAGCTATACTCTAAAAACTGCTCAACCGCAATAGGGAAAAATAGCTTTGCAAGGTCGGCATTTGAGAAAAATTTTGTATTTTGATCTTTGATTTTGTTTACCATGCTTCCCCTAAGATAAACTTAAAAAATTTTAATTTTTAAGCCAAGATCTGCTTTTTGCAAATCCTGACTTAAAAATTTTAGTGTCTTGAAAGATAATTTGTATCGTAGTTATTACTTAAAAAGTCTTTGTTTTCCATCATAGCGATGTGAAAATCTTTTGTTGTTTTGATGCCATTTATTATGAGCTGATCAAGAGCTACTTTCATCTTATGGATCGCTCTATTTCTATCGGTATCCCAAACCACGAGTTTGCCGATCATACTATCGTAATATGGCGGTATAGAATAATCTTGATAGATATGGCTATCCATTCTTACATTGCGGCCACCTGGGCAGACATATTTTGTGATCTTGCCAGGACACGGCGTAAATGTATTTGGATCTTCAGCTGTTATCCTACACTCGATCGCATGACCTTTTAGCTCGATGCTTTCTTGTGATGGTAGTGCCTCGCCTTCAGCCACTTTTATCATAAGCTCGATGATATCAAGCCCGCTTACCATTTCGCTCACTGTGTGCTCAACTTGAAGTCTTGTATTCATCTCAATGAAGTAAAAGTCTAAATTTTTATCAACCAAAAACTCAAACGTACCAGCTCCCTCGTAGCCGATCGCTTTTGCCGCCTTTATGGCAGTTTCGTGAAGTCTCTCTCTTGTCTTTTCATCAAGCAGAATAGCTGGACTCTCTTCGATTAGTTTTTGGTGGCGACGCTGCATAGAGCAGTCACGCTCGCCGATATGAAGCACATTGCCATGGCTATCGCCAATTACTTGAACTTCGATGTGGCGTGGGTTTAGGATATATTTTTCCATATACATTGTGCCATCACCAAATGCACTCATAGCTTCGCTCTCAGCAGACCAAAACGCCTTTTCTAAATCCTCTTCACGTTCAACCACGCGCATACCACGTCCGCCACCACCTGCAGCAGCCTTTAATATGACTGGATAGCCTATCTTTTTAGCTAGCTCTTTTGCAGCCTTTGTGTCAGCCACAGCACCGTCTGAGCCGGGAATGACTGGTACGCCAGCTCTTTGCATGACTTGCTTTGCCTTACTTTTATCGCTCATCAAAGCCATTGCAGCGACACTTGGTCCTATAAATTTGATCTTGTGATGTGAGCAAATTTCAACAAAATTTTGATTTTCGCTTAAAAAGCCATATCCAGGGAAAATAGCGTCTGCTTCGCTGATCTCAGCCGCACTTATGATAGCTGGGATGTTTAGATAGCTGTCGCTTGAGCGTTCTTTACCGATGCAAATGGCTACGTCGGCATATTTTACGTAAAGTGCGTCTTTATCAGCGGTTGAATAGACTACAACGGCTTCTTTACCCATCTCCTTTATCGTTCGCAAAGCACGAAGAGCGATTTCGCCTCGGTTTGCGATTAAAATTCTTTTTAATTCCATTAATTTTTCTCCACGCCAAATAACGGCAATCCAAACTCAACTGGCTGTCCGTCAGAGACTAGCATCTCAGTGATCTGGCAGTCAAACTCGACCTCGATCTCGTTCATTATCTTCATAGCCTCGATGATACCTACTACATCGCCTTTTCTTACTCTTTGACCTACTTTTACAAATGGAGCAGCGCCTGGGCTTGGAGCAGCATAGAAAGTACCTACCATAGGAGATTTTATGCTATCTTTTGGCGAGTTTGCAGCTGGTTTTACCTCTGAATTAACGACTACATTTACAGGTGCTGGAGCTGGTGCTTGTGCTGCTGGTTTAGCAGGCGCACAATAATCTGAAAATTTTTCAAGCTCTACCTCAAAATCACCACTTTTTATTTTGATATGATTCATCTCCATATCATTAAAAAATTCGATAAGCTCTTTTATATCTTCTTTTTTCATAGAAAATTCTCCTAAATTTTTATATAAGCGTCTAATTGTAGCGAAAATTAGATAAAAAATTTTTTTATGAAGCAAAAACGAGAACTCAAAGCTACTCTTTTTTGCTAAGTTATTTTTCAGTAATAATTATCTTAATGCCTTTAGTATCAACTAAATTTTCATCGATGATGATCTCATCTATCTTTGCTGCTCTTATTGCGCCACTTTTTGGATTTTTTATACTTTTTATCGCTCCGCTTGTGCTTACATCGACACTTGAGTACTCAAACGCAAGACTTGTATCCATAAAAATGCAATCTTTTACGACCAAATTTTCCACGTAGCAAAGGGCTTGCAAGCTCTTTATCGTGCAGTTTATGAGCGTTACATTTTTTGAGTTCCAAGCCAGATATTCGCCTGAGATTAGACAGTTTTGTGCGGTCACGTTTTCGCAGTTCCAAAATGCATCTTTTGAGATGAGCTTTGAGTTTGTGATATGGACATTTTTACAACCATCAAAGCAGTAGTTTCCGTCTAAATTTAGCCCATCGATCTCTAAATTTTCGCTATTTGCCCCAAAGTAATCGCCCCTGGCAAAGACATTTTTTATCATAACGCCCGTACATCCCCAAAGTGTTTCACTAGCATCTGAAAAATTTATATTTTCTAGCAAAATTTGCGAACTTTTTCTAAAGCTTTTTGGAGCGTTGATGAGCGCGTCCTTGAAGCTTAAATTTGTACTGTACCACATGCCAGCCCTTGCTAGAGGTTCCAAGTATCCGCCATTTAACGTGATACCATTTGCGTACCAAAGTGGGTATTTGTAAGCAAAAACGCACTCATTTAGCTTTAAATTTGAACTATGCTTTAGTGGTGACTCGCCATCTTCAAAGATACAGTTTGTAAAATTTACACTTTTTGCCCCAAACATCGCACGCTCACCAGTAAAAATTTCTGCATTTTTCTCTTGCATTTTTGTCCTTTATTAATTTTTGCTGTTAAAATTATACTAATTTTCATCTAACTTATTCGCTTTATTAAATTTACTTTAAAGACGCAAAGCGTTATAATCGCCCAAAAAAGGAGCAAAAATGGGTTTAAAGTCAGACTCTTGGATAAGAAAAATGTCGGTTGAGAAAAATATGATAGTGCCATTTGCTGAGGAGCAAGTGGGTCGTGGCGTCGTTAGTTACGGCGTTTCTAGCTACGGCTACGATATCCGCGTTGGTGATGAGTTTAAAATTTTCACAAACATCGGTGGAACCGTCGTTGATCCAAAGAATTTTGATGAGAAAAACGTAGTAGATTTTAAGGGCGATGTCTGCATAGTGCCACCAAATTCATTCGCTCTAGCGCGCACGATCGAGTATTTTAACATGCCAGATAACGTGCTAGCCATCTGCCTAGGCAAAAGCACCTACGCTCGCTGCGGTATCATCGTAAACGTCACGCCTTTTGAGCCGGGATTTAAGGGGCACATCACGATCGAGATATCAAATACTACGCCGCTACCGGCTAAAATTTATGCTAATGAAGGCATCGCGCAGGTGCTATTTATCGAGGGTGACGAGCCTTGCGAAGTGACGTATGCTGATAAAAACGGCAAATACCAAGCTCAAGAAGGCATCACGCTACCAAGAATTTTGAAGTAATTTTTATGCCTTTGCGACTTTGCAAAGGCTAATTTTAAACACTGCTTTTATAATTTCCTCTAAACATTAATTAAAATTTGACGAAATAGAAACTAGAAAGATAAAAACTTTTGTAATAAATTTTAAAATTTTGGCATAACTTTTGCTTAAATTTTCAGTGTTTTAATACTATACTTAGCATATTTTTTAAGGATATTCATGTCGGATAAAAAAAAGACAATAGAAAGAAATTTAAGTGGGATAACAAACCCTATTTTTGAAAAAAACCTTCAAGCACTATTTCAACAAGATGAGGTCTTGGCTGCTAGACTTTTTGGTATGAATATACAAACTAAATACGAAATCGTTCTAGATAAAAGTGATCCAATACACATAAACATCATTAATAAAGAATCTAATGAAACAATATATAAAGATCCGGTTGAAGAAATTAGCAAAATGCTTGATGATATAGAAAAAAAATATAAAAGATATCCAGGACTTTTCTTTTATGGCTTAGGAACTGGTATATTTTATAAAGCTTTAGCAAAAAATAAGACTCATAAAAAAATTATTATCATAGAACCAGAACTTGAGATCATACATCTTGTTTTAAATATTATTGATATATCAGATGAGCTTAAAGATGAACAAATTGTTCTTTTTTATTCAGAATTTGCTACATATGTACAGTTTTACTATCTCGTATCGCATAGTGATTTAGATATATATGCTAAAACTTATAGCTTAATAATCCACTCTAACTATTATGATAATTTTGCAGATGACTATATCAAAATAAATAAAGATATAACAAGAGCCTTTTCTCAAAATGTCGTTTCCCATGGAAATAGCATAGATGATCTTCTAATAGGCACAAAACAGCATATCGAGAATCTACCTCATATGCTTACTAATTACTGCTATACAAATTTAGTTAAAAAAAGACATGGTCTTATGGATACAGCGATCATTGTTTCAACAGGGCCAAGCCTAGATAAACAGCTAGAAACACTTAAGAAATTTGCACCTTATGTAAGCATTATAAGTGTCGATGCATCCTATCCAATACTCGCAAGAAATGGCATAAAGCCAGATTATGTAACATCAATTGAACGAATGATACCTACTTCTACATTTTTTGAAAAAAAGCACCCTGGATTTGATGATGATATAAATTTTATTGTAGCTTCAGTCACACACAGCCAAACTGTAAAAAATATATTACCTAGACGTTTAGTGCTTACGATGAGACCTCAACAAGAAGAAAAAATGTTTAGGCTAAACAAATATGGATATCTTGGTGTCGGACATAGTTGTGCAAATATGGCTTACCAGCTAGCGTATGTCTTAGGGCATAAAAATATTATTTTTATAGGTCAAGATCTTGCTTTTGGTAAAGATGGTGCAAGTCATGCCAAAGGTCACACTATTGCTCAGCCTGACGAAAATTTATATACTATTGCCTATGGTGGCGAAGGAGAAGTAAGAACAACTTATGTATGGATGCTATTTAAAAATCAATTTGAAAATGATATCGAGCAAGCTAAATTAGAAGATATAAAATCATATAACTGCACTGAAGGTGGAGCTAGAATAAATGGTGCCATAGAGAAACCTTTTTTAGAAGTTATTAATGAGCTTTGCAAAGGTAAAAAAGTTAAAAAATTACCAAATATCAAAAAAGATAGCAATAAAGTAGCTAACAAAAATTTACTAAAAGCCTATGAAATAATACAAAACAAAATAAGAGTTCAAACACAAGCTAAAGAAAAAATAGAAAAAGTATTTTTAGAACTAACACCAAAAATTGATAATTTTATGCTTTTAAGAGACAAGGGCGAAATAAACACAAAACATTTTAAAGAGCTTGTAGGAATATCGAATAAGATAGATAAGCTTAAAAGCCGTATCTCTCATAAAAAATATATGAGATATATAGAAAATATCTTTGTTATCTCAACTTATCACCAAGAATTAGAGCTTGCCAAAGTATCAGTAGCTCCGAGCGATACAGACGAAGAAAAAACTAATAAACTAGTTGAGTGGATAGAATTTCATAAATACTGGTTATTTTCAGCGGCTGGCGGCATAAATGCAGATATAGAAACAACAAAAGAAGCCTCAAAACCTCTTATAAAAGAGCTTAAAAAACGTGGCATCTTTCCAAAAAAAGACTAAAGCATGGATATATTAAGCTTAATAGGACGCACCAAGAATCTCTTTGAAGATGATATAAATGCGCTTGGTAAAAATTTAAAAGAGATAGTTTCAAGTTCGAGCTTTCTAGTTATTGGTGGGGCTGGCTCGATAGGCTCCGCCGTGACAAAAGAGATATTCATAAGAGATCCAAAAAAACTCTACGTCGTTGATATCTCTGAAAACAATCTTGTTGAGCTAGTGCGTGACATAAGAAGTGAGTTTGGATATATAAACGGCGACTTTAAAACTTTTGCCATAGATGTTGCAAGTGCCGAATTTGATGCACTTTTGGCACGAAGTGATGGATTTGACTACGTGCTAAATTTATCAGCACTAAAGCATGTTAGAAGCGAAAAAGATCCGTTTACACTCATGAGAATGCTTGAAACAAACATCTTTAATACCGACAAAACGCTAGCTCAAGCTTTTGATATGAAGTCAAAAAAATATTTCTGCGTCAGCACCGACAAGGCAGCAAACCCTGTAAATTTAATGGGAGCTAGCAAGCGCATCATGGAGATGTTTGCGTTTAGGCACTCTTTAAATATCGACGTCTCAATGGCTAGGTTTGCAAACGTGGCATTTAGCGACGGCTCACTTCTTTTTGGATTTCAAAAGCGCATAGAAAAATTTCAGCCTATAGTTGCCCCAAACGACGTCAGGCGCTACTTCCTAACGCCAAAAGAGAGCGGCGAGCTTTGTCTTTTAAGTACCATTTTTGGTGAAAATAGAGATATATTTTTCCCAAAACTAGATGAAAATTTAGACCTTATAACATTTAGCGATATAGCCAAGCGCTACTTGGCTAATTTAGGATACGAGCCATTTTTGTGTGAAAATGAGGAGGAGGCCAGAAAGCTTGCAAAAGAGCTTCCAAAAGATGGCTTTTACCCTTGCCTTTTTACGCCTAGCGACACGACTGGAGAGAAGGACTACGAGGAGTTTTTCGTTGACGGCGAGAGACTTGACATGCAAAGGCTTCAAAATATCGGTATCGTCAAAAATGATGCAAATTTTGACAGCAAAAAGCTAGAAATTTTTAAAAACAATATTTTAAATTTAAAATCAAGCTTGACATGGAGCAAAGAGGACATTTTGCGCGAAGTTTTCGAACTTATACCGAATTTTATGCATAAAGAAACAGGAAAATATCTCGATGAGAAAATGTGATTTTGACGAGGTTTTGAACTTTATAAAAAGCACCTTTGGCAAGGACAAAGTCCCACTTCACGAGCCTAAATTTATAGGCAACGAGAAAAAATATCTGCTTGAATGCATCGACTCTAGCTTTGTCTCAAGTGTCGGTAAATTTGTAGATGAGTTTGAAAGCAAGCTAGCTCAAATGGTAGGAGCAAAATTTGCAGTTGCTACGACAAATGGCACCTCTGCACTTCATATCTGCCTAAAGTTGGCCGGCGTAGAACAAAACGACGAAGTGATCACACAGCCAGTTACCTTTATAGCCACTTGCAACGCCATTAGCTACCTTTTTGCAAAGCCAGTTTTTGTGGATGTTGACCTTGACACACTTGGTATGTCGCCAACGTCACTTAGTGCGTTTTTGGAGAAAAACTGCGAGCTAAAAGGCGGCAAATGTGTAAATAAAACTAGCGGCAGGATAGTGCGTGCCTGCGTGCCTATGCACACTTTTGGACTGCCTTGCAAGATAGTTGAGATAGCTGAAATTTGCAAGCGTTGGAATATCGTTTTGGTAGAAGATAGCGCCGAGAGCCTTGGCAGCTACTACAAAGGCACTCATACGGGGAATTTTGGTAAGCTTGCAGCGATGAGCTTTAATGGCAATAAGATCGTCACAAGTGGAGGTGGTGGAGCTATCATCACAAACGACGAGGAGATAGCAAAGCACGCTAAATTTATCACCACAACAGCCAAGGTGCCACATCCTTTTGAATATCGTCACAGCGAGATCGGCTACAACTACCGCTTACCAAATTTAAATGCGGCCCTACTTGTAGCGCAGCTTGAAAATTTGGAACTTTTTTTAAAGAGCAAACGCAAACTAGCGATGATCTATAAAGAGTATTTTTCTAAATTTGATGATGTGAAATTTATAGATGAGCCAGCGGACGCTAGGTCAAATTTTTGGCTAAATGCGGTGCTATTTGATAGTCACAAAAAAAGAGATGAGTTTTTAAAATTTAGTAATGAAAATGGCGTTTTTACCCGTCCTATCTGGCAACTCATGAATGAGCTTGATATGTTTAAGGAGTGCCAAAGAGACGAGCTAAAAAATGCTAAATTTTTAAGCGACAGGATAGTAAATATCCCAAGTAGCGCAAGAGTTTAGCCATGCAAGATATAGTTTTAGTAGGTGGTGGTGGGCACTGCAAAAGTGTGATAGATGTCATTGAGAGTGAAGCTAAATTTAATATAATTGGTATTATAGATGCGGCAGAAAATATTGGCAAAAAGGTGCTTAGTTATGAGATCATCGGTGGCGATGATGATCTGACTGAGATTTTTAAATCATGCAAAAATGCTGTAGTGACGGTTGGTCAGATAAAAAGTAGTGAGCCTAGAAAAAGGCTATTTGGACTACTAAAAGAGATAGGTTTTGATCTTCCATCTATTATCTCTCCGCTTGCGTATATCTCAAAGCATGCAAGTGTGGGTGAAGGAACGATTGTGATGCATCATGCTTTGATTAACGCAGGTGCAAGTGTCGGCAAAAACTGCATCATAAACACAAAAGCGCTTATAGAACATGACGCAACTATCGGCAATCATTGCCATATCTCAACAGCAAGTGTGGTAAATGGCGGCGTTGTTGTGCAAGATGGGACATTCTTTGGTAGCAATGTAACTAGCAAGGAATATATCGTGATAGGTGAAAATTCTATCATAGGTGGCGGAACTAGCGTGATGAGAAGCTTGGAGCAAAACGCTTTTATAAAGGTATAAAACTAGAATTTTAAAGGAATTTTGATGTCAAATATGGTTTTTATCATAGCTGAGGCTGGGGTTAATCACAATGGCGATATAAATTTAGCCAAAAAACTGATCGATGCAGCAGCCAGAGCTGGCGCTAATGCAGTGAAATTTCAAACCTTTAAAGCTCAAAATCTTGTTTTAAAAAACGCACAAAAAGCTAACTATCAAAAACAAACTACTGATAAAAATGAAAGCCAGTTTGAGATGATAAAAAAGCTTGAACTAGATGAGAACACGCACAAAGAGCTTATAGCCTACTGCAAGCAAAAAAATATCACTTTCCTCTCAACTCCTTTTGATAGCGATAGCATAAAGCTTCTTGATGAGTTGGGGCTTAGCACATTTAAGATCCCAAGTGGCGAGATAACAAATTTACCTTATCTTAGGCAGATAGGTGGTCTTAATAAAAAGATCATTCTCTCAACTGGCATGGCAAATTTAGGTGAGGTGGAATCCGCGATAGAAATACTTGTAAAAAACGGCACGAAACGTGAAAACATAAGTCTTCTTCATGCAAATACGCAGTATCCAACGCCGATGGAGGATGTAAATTTAAAGGCGATGATAACTCTTAAAAATGCCTTTGGGCTTGAGGTCGGATATAGCGATCATACGCTTGGCATCGAGGTTGATATCGCAGCGGTTGCTATGGGTGCAAAGATCATAGAAAAGCACTTTACGCTTGATAAGAGCATGCCAGGACCTGATCATAAGGCTAGCCTTGAGCCAGATGAGCTAGCGGCCATGGTTGGAGCCATAAGAAATATCGAGCTAGCACTTGGAAATGGACTTAAGCGCTTTAGCAAAAGTGAGAGCGAAAATATAAAAATAGCTAGAAAGTCGATCGTAGCAAAGTGTGATATAAAAAAAGGCGAAATTTTTAGCGAACAAAATATCTGTGTAAAACGCCCGGGAGATGGCATAAATCCTATGAGATGGGATGAGGTAATTGGGCAAATTTCACAAAAAGATTATAAACAAGATGATCTGATATGAGAAAAATTTGTGTAGTAACAAGCACTAGAGCAGAGTATGGCTTGCTTTACTGGCTTTTAAAAGAAATAAAAGCGGATAGCGAACTAGAGCTTCAAATAATTGCCACCGGCATGCATCTAAGTCCTGAGTTTGGACTCACATACAAAGAGATCGAAAAAGAATTCAAGATAGATAAAAAGATAGAAATTTTAGACTATTCGCACTCAAAGCTTGATATATGCACTGAGATGGCAAAGGTTTATGAGAAATTTGCCCCAGCTTTTAGCGAACTTAAGCCAGATATATTGGTACTTCTTGGAGATAGATACGAGATATTTGGCGTAGCAGGCGTGGCTAGCATCATGCAGCTCCCAATAGCACACATACATGGCGGAGAAACTACCCAAGGGGCATTTGACGAGGCCTTTAGACATAGCATAACAAAGATGAGCCATATTCATTTTGCAGCTACAAGAGAGTATGCAAACCGCATAATCCAGCTAGGAGAAGAGCCTAGCAGAGTTTTTAATGTAGGTGGGCCTGGAATTGAAAATATAAAAAAGCTAAATTTACTAAATAAAGATGAGTTTGAAAAATCAATAAATTTCAAGCTTGCTAAAAAAAATATACTAATTACATTTCATCCGGTAACGCTTGAAAATAGCAGTGCAAAAAAGCAATTTAGCGAGCTTTTAAAAGCAATAGATGAGTTAAAAGATACAAATTTTATCTTTACAAAAGCAAATAGCGACATAGATGGTGATGTGATAAATAAAATGATAGATGAGTATATTAGTAAAAATTCACAAAAAGCTGTGGCGTTTGCTTCACTTGGGCAGCTGAGATATCTAAGTGCGATAAAATTTGTTGATATAGTCCTAGGGAATAGCTCGAGTGGCCTTTCAGAAGTTCCGAGCTTTAAAAAAGCAACCATAAATATAGGCGATAGACAAAAAGGACGCACAAGGGCTAGCGGTGTGATAGACGTTAGGCCTGCTAAAGAAGAAATTTTAGCTGCTATCAAAAGGGTATATTCAAAAGAATTTGAGCAAGTTTTAAAAAATACTATCAATCCATATGATGGTGGTAATTCAAGTAAAAAAATGGTTAAAATTTTAAAAGAGATCGAGCTTGATGATATTTTGAAAAAGAAATTTTATGATATAGGTTTAAAATGAGAATAGTAAACGATATAAAGCTAAGTATAAATTCAACAATAAAAGACGCCCTGCAAACAATCAATAATGGCGGACTCCAAATAGCTATTGTCGTGGATGAAAACGATAGCCTTGTAGGTACAGTAACGGATGGGGATATTAGGCGTGGACTATTAAATGGTCTTGATCTAAATAGCAACATAGATCTCATAGTACACAAGAGTCCAAGTACTGCAAATGTTGGCGACACAAAAGAGTCAATACTAAAAATAGCCCTTGCTAAAAAGCTTCATAAAATCCCACTAATAGATGAACTTGGAAAGCTAGTTGGCATAGAAGATATCGAAGACATTATAAAACCAGCAAGCAAAACAAACAAAGTCATTTTAATGGTAGGGGGCCTTGGTACTAGACTTAGACCACTTACGCAAGATACTCCAAAGCCAATGTTAAAGGTCGGAAACAAGCCGATACTTCAAACGATAGTTGAGAAATTTGCAGAGTATGGCTTTGTAAACATCACGATGTGTGTAAATTTTAATGCCAGCATCATTAGAGACTATTTTAGCGACGGAAAAGAATTTGGAGTAAACATCGACTATATTTTAGAGCAAAAAAGAATGGGTACGGCAGGTGCATTAAGCCTACTTAAAGAGCGACCAAACGAACCATTTTTTGTAATGAACGGCGATCTTCTTACAAATGTAAATTTCGAACATATTTTTAACTACCACACGCTAAATAAAGCGACAGCTACAATGTGTGTAAGAGAGTATGACTACGAAGTGCCTTATGGCGTTGTAAAAATGAATGACAACAAGATAGTAGAGATCTCAGAAAAACCGGTGCAGAAATTTTTCGTAAGTGCTGGGATATATATGCTTTCACCTGAAATTTTAGATCTAATACCACAAAATGAGTTTTATGATATGCCAACTCTTTTTGAAAAAGCGATAAGCAAAGGAAAAAACGTCATCTCGTTTCCTATACATGAGTACTGGATCGATATAGGTCGCTTAGAAGAGTATCAAAAAGCAAATGAAGAATATGCAAAAATATTTTGATTGGATATTTTAAATGAAAGCTCTTATCTTAGGCTATGGTTCGATTGGTAAAAGGCATTGCGAAGTATTGGAAGCTTTACCGCAGATAGATGAGATCTGCCTCGTCACTAGCCAAGATATAGTTGGAAAAACTTGTTACAAAAGTTTAGAAGAAGTCTCAAATTTAAACAAGTTTGACTACTTTGTCATAGCAACTCCCACATTTTTACACCTGCAAAATTTAAAATTTCTAGACAAGAAAGTAAAAGATAAAATAATACTTTGTGAAAAGCCTTTGTTTGAGAAATTTTACGATTTTACACCAAAAAACAATAAAATTTTTGTAGGCTACGTGCTTAGATTTCATCCACTTTTACAAAAACTAAAAGAGCTTTTGGAGAGTGAAAAAATTTTGTACATAAATGCTAGTTGTGGACAGTATCTACCAAGCTGGAGGAATGAAGACTATACAAAATGTTATAGTGCTAGCAAAGAAAAAGGCGGTGGGGTTTTGCTAGACCTTAGTCATGAATTAGACTATACCATGTGGCTGTGTGGCAAATTTAAGAGTATAAAAAGCTTTCAAGATAAAATCTCAAATTTGCAGATAACAAGCGATGATTTATGTTTAATCTTTGGCAAAACAGATAATAATGTAGTAGCCAATATAAGCATTGATTATCTAAGCCATATGACGCATAGAAACGTGCGAGTGGAGTGCGAAGGCTCCACTTATGAGCTTAATTTCATAAAAGGTACTCTCATAAAACAAGATATCAATAGGCAAATTTTTAACATGCCAAATTTGGCAAGAAATGAGATGTTTTTAGCTATGCATAAAGATGTCTTGGGTGAGCAAAGATACGTTTGTGGCTTTATCGAAGGACAAGATACTATGGGCGTAATAGATCAAATTCAAAGGCAAAATAATGAGTAATGTTTTATGTACGATATGTGCGAGAGGCGGTAGCAAGGGTGTAAAAGGAAAAAATGTGCGTGAGCTTTGTGGAAAACCACTTATCGCTTACACCATAGAGCAGGCCAGAGAGTCAAATTTATTTGAACATATAGTAATTAGTACTGATAGCGATTTGATCGCAGAAACAGCAGTAAAATATGGTGCAGAAGTCTTTTTTAAAAGAGATGCTGCTATGGCCAGCGATACAGCTGGAAAGCTTGATGTGATAAAAGATGCTTTTTTAAAAAGTGAACAACATTATGCACAAAGATTTGATTACGAGATCGATCTTGATGCAACAGCTCCACTTCGTGATGTAAGCGATATCATAAACGCTTACAAGCAGTTTTTAAGCGATGAAAATGACAATCTAATAACTGCAATGCCAAGCAGAAGAAGCCCGTACTTTAACTTGGTTGAAATTTATCCTGATGGACATGTGGGGCTTGCAAAAACTTTAGCAAAAGCCATTGCAAGACGACAAGATGCACCAAAGACTTATGATATGAACGCTTCTATCTATATCTGGAAACGTGAAGCCTTGCTAAATAACGATACATTATTTTTGCCAAAAACCGGACTTTATGTGATGAGTGAGGACAGATCAATCGATATAGATTGTGAACTGGATTTTAAATTTGTAGAGTTTTTAATGAAGGAAAAAAATGCTAACAGATAAAGTCATATTAGTAACAGGAGGAGCTGGTAGGATAGGAAGTGCTTTCATAAGAGCCATCACTAGTCAAAACGGAGTTGGAGTAATAGCAGAAGTCGACACAAAAAGAGCAAATTTACTAAAAGATGAGATAAAAACCTCAAACAAAGACGCAAAAATCGAAGTTTTACAAATTGACATCGGTGACGTAAATTCTGTTAATGAAGCCATAAATTTCTTACACTCAAAATATGGCCACATAGATGCACTGGTAAATAATGCCTATCCAAAAAATAAAAATTACGGTAAGAAATTTTTTGAGATAGATATGAATGATTTCAATGCCTTCTTAAATTTACACCTTGGCGGATACTTTAATATCTCGCAAAATTTTATAAAATACTTTTTAGAGCAAGGTCACGGTAATATCATAAATATCTCATCTATACAAGGCATCGGAGCTCCTGCTTTTGAGACCTACGAGGGAACAAACATGCACTCTCCAGTCGAATACACAGTAGTAAAACATGGTCTTCTTGGCATGACAAAATACATGGCAAAGATGTTTAAAAAAGACAATATCCGCGTAAACGCTATAAGTCCTGGAGGAATTTTAGACGGGCAGTCTGAGCCATTTTTAAGCCAGTATAAAAAAAGATGTGGCATGAAAGGAATGCTCAATGCAAATGATATTTGCGGTGCTTTAATCTATTTACTAAGCGATGTATCAAAATATGTAAATGGTCAAAACATCGTAGTTGATGATGGATTTAGTTTATAATTTAAAGCCTTAGTTTATTGCTAAGGCTTTAAGCAGCAAATTTAGCATAAGTGTTTTAAAGTCTCATATACAAAGTTTAATATATTTTATTAATTGCAAAAGTATAAAGCCCCAAAGTTAGAACTTTGGGGCGTGGGTTTGCGTATTGTAAAAGCATTAACACTCTTAAGGCTTTGTTACTACAACAAAGCCTCTATCTAAAACCTTAATGAAACTATTGTAGAAGCTTCATTACGTTTTCGAGGAAACTTCACTCAGCTCCTACTATTGTAGAAGCTTCATTACGTTTTGTTGTACGCTGTTTGCTTGACTCATAGCATAAGCACCTGATTGAGCTAGGATGTTATGTTTTGAGAAGTTAGCAGACTCGCTAGCAAAATCAACATCTCTGATTTGAGATTCTGCTGATTTTACGTTAACTTGAGTTACAGTGATGTTATTAACTGTAGCTTGAAGTTGGTTTTGAACTGAACCAAGGTCTGAACGAACTTGATCAAGTGTTTTTTGAGCAGACTCAGCGATACTCATAACAGCCATCGCACCACGAAGTGTCATAACACCAGCAGATTGAGCTACTGATAAAGCTTTACTCATTCTTTGGAAGCCCATAGCAGTTGCTAGGGTTTTATCTATTTGGCCTCTTATGTCTCTTAGAGATACTGATTGTTGAGCACCACCATCAGCAGAGAATGCTATTGACAATTTAGTAGCACCACCACCTTCTAGTTTAATATCTCTACCATCAAGACGAACCAAATTTAGTCTTCCAACAAAGCCTTTTGTTAAATTGTTACCTTTTCCGCCAAGTCCTTTCTCAATGTCTGTACCAGTTGCAACTATAGCACGACCATCACGGCTTGTTAGTACCATTTTACCTGTTTCAGCATCAACAGAAGCTTCAACACCAGTTTGATCTTTTACAGAGTTGATAGCATTTACTAGTGCACCGTTTGCATCATTTGCTTTAACCTCTAGGTCGCCAATTTTAACGCCGTTGATTGTTAAAGATTTAATTAGACCACCAGCAATAGCAACACTAGCTTTCCAAGTAACATCAGCTGTCGCTCTAACACCAGTTTTATCAGCAACTTTATTAATATTCTCAGCTAGAGCACCAAGTCCTTTACCTATACCTGTTGAAATAGTAGCAGCTGTAACGCCAACATCATTTACACCATCAACGTTTAAGAATTTAAGCTTTACTTCACCCATAGCAGTAAGTAATTTTGAACTCTCAAAACGTGTAAGGCCGATCTTATCAGATGTAGTCGCACCAATACTTGCTTTAACAGTTTGGTTTGAGTAAGCACCTATTTGGAATTCTTTATTAGAGAATGTTCCGTTTAGTAGTTGCTGACCGTTAAATGAAGTAGTGTTACCGATATTGTCAAGCTCTTCCATTAGACGAACGATATCAGCTTGCAATGCTTGGCGTGATTGAGTTGTTTGGCCGTCTTGAGCTGATTGAGTAGCTTTTGTCTTGATAGTATCAAGAATTTTTAGCTGCTCGTCCATAGCTTTATCGGCAACTTGAATGATACCAATAGCATCATTACCGTTTGCAATAGCTTGACCTAAAGCTGAAGCTTGACTTCTTAAGCTATCTGCAATAGATAGACCTGAAGCATCGTCTGCAGCTGTTTGAATCCTAAGACCTGAGCTAAGTTTGTTAAGTGACTTAGATAGGTCAGTGTTGTTGCTAACTGCGTTAGCGTGTGTGTTAAGTGCGTTTACGTTTGTGTTAATACGAAAACTCATTGTAAATCCTTTTAATTTTTTAGTTACGACTTCTTGTCGCACAAAAACTATATCGTGAAATTTTTTAAAAACTTTATAGGTATGAATGAAAAATTTTAAAAGAATGAAGATGGATTTGATTTTTATGTCTTGATACTTTAAAAATTATTTTTGCTACAATTACGCCAAAAAAATCAAAGGCTATATATAAATGAAAAGCTTAATCATTGTGGAATCTCCCGCAAAAGCAAAGACTATCAAAAATTTCTTAGATAAAAGCTACAACGTCATCGCCTCAAAAGGCCACATCAGAGACCTGCCAAAAACAAGCTTTGGTATCAAGATAGAAGATGATAAATTTACCCCAGAATACCGCGTCAGCAGCGATCACTCCGCCATCGTAAAAGAGATAAAAGAGCTTGCCAAGGGCGCAGATGAAATTTACCTCGCAACCGATGAGGATAGAGAGGGTGAGGCGATCGCGTTTCACATCGCAAACGCTATCGGCAAGGAGCCAACCAGCTTGCCTCGCATCGTCTTTCACGAGATCACCAAAAGCGCCATACAAAACGCTCTAAAAAGCCCAAGGCACGTCGATATGAACAGCGTCAATGCCCAGCAAACAAGGCGTTTACTTGACCGCATCGTTGGCTACAAGCTAAGCCCACTTTTAAATTTAAAGATACAAAAAGGCTTAAGCGCTGGACGTGTGCAAAGTGCGGCACTAAAGATAATAGTCGACCGTGAGCGTGAAATACAGGCATTTAAGCCAGTTGAATACTACACTATCGACACCGTTTTTAAAAAAGATCTAGACGCCGAGCTAGTTAAATTTGAAAATCAAAAGATCGAAAAGCTCACTATCCAAAATCCAGACCGCGCAAAATACATCATTGAAAATTTACAAAATGAGAAATTTAGCGTCCGCGAGATCGAGAGCAAGGATAGAAAGATCCAGCCAAGCCCGCCATTTATGACCTCAACCCTTCAGCAAAGTGCGAGCAACCGCCTTGGCTTTAGTCCTAAAAAGACGATGATGATCGCGCAAAGCCTCTATGAGGGCGTGCAAACAAACGAGGGCTTCATGGGTGCGATCACTTACATGAGAACTGATAGCTTAAATTTAGCCAAAGAGGCCGTCGCAGCCGCTAGAGAGCATATCCTGCAAAACTACGGCAAAGAGTATCTGCCAGCCAAAGCGATAAGCTACACAACAAGCTCAAAAGGTGCGCAAGAAGCCCACGAAGCGATCCGCCCTACAAATTTAAACTTCACACCGCAAATCGCGGCTAAATTTTTAGAAAAAGACGCGCTCAAACTCTACACGCTCATCTACAATAGATTTTTAGCTTGCCAAATGAGCGCATGTGTGAGCCAAACGCAAAACGTCTATGTCGCAAGCGAAAAAGGCGAGTTTAAGATAAGTGGCAGAAAGGTGCTATTTGACGGCTTTTACAAGGTTTATGGCGAGCTTGATAAGGATAAAATTTTGCCAAATTTAAAAAAGGGCGACGAGATGAGTTTGCAAAGCATAAAAAGCACGCAAAACTTCACCGAGCCGCCAGCTAGGTACTCTGAGGCTGGCCTTGTTAAAAAGCTAGAAAGCCTAGGCATCGGCCGCCCAAGCACCTACGCACCGACCATCTCGCTACTAACATCAAGAGACTACGTGAGGATCGAGAAAAAACAGCTCATACCAAACGAGATCGCATTTAGCATGATAGGCGTTTTGGAGGAGCACTTTAGCAACATCGTCGATAGCGAATTTACCTCACATCTTGAAGAAAAGCTCGATGAGATCGCACTTGACAAAGCTGACTGGCAAAAGGTGCTAAGCGACTTTTACTATCCATTTATGGAAAAAATCAGCGCTGGCAAAACTGGCATAAAAAGCCTAAAAACAGCTACTCCAATCGGAGAGAAGTGCCCAGATTGCGGAAGCGAGCTATTGCTTAGAAAAGGTAGATACGGAGAATTTATCGCTTGTTCAAATTTTCCAAAATGCAAATACTCAAGAAATGTCGCAAAAGATAGCGAAAAGAGTACCGAGCTGGGTGTGACAACGGTAGCCAAGCCAAAACGCGAGCTTAAAAAGCTTGACGTGCCATGTCCAAAATGCGGCGGCGAGATCGTCGAGAGATTTAGTAGACGCGGTAAATTTTATGGTTGTGCCAACTATCCAAAGTGCGACTTCATTTCAAGCTATGAGCCAGTAGTTCAAAAGTGTGACGAGTGTGGCGGAGATATGATCAAAAAAGAGCTTAAAAAAGGCACATTTATAGAGTGCACAAAGTGTAAGAAAAAGACCCTTATCTCTGAAAACTAAAAATTTCTAGCCAAATCTGAGCCCTTGCAGCCTAAATTTGGCTTTTATAAATTTGGGCTTTAAATGTCTGACACCACCGCTAAGCTTAGCCAGCATAAAGGGCAAAAACCTCGTCATCAACTATACTCAGTTAGAAGGTAGCTTCACATCGTAGCACCCACTTTTTGGACTTTTTGATGAGCTTAGCGCTTTGCTAAATTTAAAAAACTGGTCTTTTAAGAGAAAGCGGGAATTTATAAGAAAAAGTAATGTCATAAAATTTAAGCTTTTCGCATAGTTTTTAATAAATTTATATCTTGGAGCAAATTTTAAAATTTCACTCGCAAGAATTGACTGCTAAAATTTGGATTCGCTTATAGCTTAACTCAAATTTTAGAGCCGAAATTACTCGTTCTTGAAATTTTAAAATTTACTTGACACTTGCCATATATACGAACGCATGCAGTGCAAAATCGCTATCACATGCACTTCTAACGTGCAAAGAGCTTAGATGATTAAAGGGGATAAGGGGACGGCTTACGCAATTCGAGCCCCTTTATCCTCCTTCGAATAAAAATAAATTTATACATTTCATCAAACTATTTTTGTAAATTCATAAATCACCCTACTTAAATTTTAAACCTACCAAAGCTATAATACGCCCCAAAAAGGATGAAAAATGAAAACAATTATGCTCTGTGCGATATGCTCAGTCACTCAAGGAAACTGCGCCGAGGACTGCGCTTATTGCACGCAAAGTGCCAAAGCTGGTGCCGATATCTCAAAATTTAAAGAAAAAAGTGTGCAACAGGTGGTGGACGAAGCCAAAATGGCTTATAAAAACCACGCTCTTGGCTTTTGTTTAGTCACAAGTGGTGCTAGACTGAACGACAAAAAGACCGACTATATCGCATCTTTAGCAAGAGCCGTGAGTAAAGAAGTGCCAAATTTGATGCTCATCGCATGTAACGGCATGGCGACTTACGAGCAGCTTAGCGAGCTTAAAAAAGCTGGCGTTTTTAGCTACAACCACAACCTTGAAACAAGCCGAGAATTTTTCCCAAAAATTTGTAAAACACACACTTGGGATGAGAGATATCAGACAAATTTAGATGCAAAAAGAGCTGGGCTTATGCTTTGTACTGGTGGTATTTACGGCGTTGGCGAGAGTGAGGCTGATAGGGTGAGCTTTAGAGCTAGCCTAAAAGAGCTTGAGCCATTTTCATCGCCGATAAATTTTTTCATAAAAAATGAATCTCTAAGTCTTGATCTGCCCCCTCTTAGTGTGGATGAAGCCCTAAAGATTGTACGTGACACCAAAAGCGCTCTTCCAGAAACTAGAGTCATGATAGCTGGTGGCAGAGAGAAAATTTTAGGCGATAGACAATACGAGATCTTTGAAAATGGCGCCGATGCGATCGTGATAGGTGACTATCTCACCGCAAAAGGTGAGAAAGCTAGCAAGGATATCGAGGAGCTTACAAAGCGTGGTTTTAGCTTCGCTAGTATCTGTCACTAATGCTTGCAAATTTGCTTTTCGCAGGGTTTGGAGGCTTTATCGGGGCTGGATGCAGGTTTTTAGCTGGCGAGCTGCTAAAATTTAGCCACTTTCCGCTAGCCACGCTTGGCGTAAACGTATTTGGTAGCTTCATTATCGGCGTTTTGTTTTGCTTAAATTTAAGCCAAAGCGTGAGAGTATTTTTGGTTGTTGGCATACTTGGTGGCTTTACAACATTTTCAAGCTTTAGCCTTGATAGTGTGAAATTTTTACTAGAAGGCGAGCTGGTAAAAGGCTTTTTAAATATCTTTTTAAACCTTGTTTTTTGCCTACTTGCAAGCTATCTTGGTATTTTACTTGGCAAGAGTTTATGAGAGTTTGCAAATTTAATAGAGTTTAAATTTTGCTAGATTTTCTTAATCGCATGCAGTGCTTTAGCACCATTGCATGCGCTTTGAACGTGCGAGGGGATTGGGGGATTTAAAAAGGGGGATAAGGGGATGGCTTCGTGTCTACCATGCAGTTGCGAGCTTGCAAAGCAAAATTCAAGCCCCTTTGCCCCCTTTTTTTTAAGTAAATTTCATCAATCTATGTGCAAATTTTAAATTTCATTCACTCACAAGAATTGGCTAGTAAAATTTGATGAAATTTAACAAAACCGTATGTAGCGCAAAATACCGCCACATCCACCTTTCTACCTAGCTTCTACCTTTGGCATCTGAAGCATAAAATTTCTAGCCTCACTTAAAAGTACAGGCTTAAGCCCATCTACTAGAGTTTTTGGATCATAAATTCTCTCATATGAAAGTATTAAGACTCCATCATTTCTAAGTAAAAAGTGGATTATTTCTATATTTTTACTGCTAGTTTCATCTTTTATGAGAGCTAAAATTTGATCATTCTCTTCACTATAAAGCACCTCTTTAGCCTCTTTTATCTTCTTTTTTAGCTCAGCAAGCATACTTTCACTTTTTATATTTTTGTCAAATTTCACTCTAAAGCCTACAAAATGCTCATCAAAATTTTCATTTTTTAAAAAGTAAAAGCTCTCATCTTTGGCTATATTTTTCTTATAAAAAACGCTTCCATCAAATTTAAAACTTTGAACCAAACTTAGCTCGTCTGCAAAGCCAAAAATTCCAAAAAACATCAAGGCAAAAAATAGAAATTTATGCATAAATTTGCACTCCAAATTTTTAAAAATTTGTTGCCATTTTGCCCAAAAATCGCTTAGCTTAATCAAAAAATAACAAAGCTTTTTATACAATCAAACATTTTTATTTTAAGGATCTTTTTGCAGTTACATCAAGCTAGCGAGCTTAGTATTCTTGTCGTTTTGGCATTTATCGTCTTTGCTTCGCCTTATATTTCTAAAATTTTACGCATTCCTGTCGCTCCTGCTGAGATAATACTTGGAGCACTGGCTAGCTACATCGGGCTTGTCGGCGAAAATGAGATGTTTAAGCTAATTAGCGAAGTTGGCTTTTTCTTTTTGATGTTTCTAGCCGGCATGGAGATCGATCTTAGAATGCTTATAAACATTGACCGCAAAATTTTGCGCCTAGGACTTATCTATCTTGCGCTCATCTACTCGCTAGCAACTGCACTTACGTTTAGTTTTGATCTTAGTTTGCTTTATATTATCATTATCCCGATAATGGCCGTTGGCATGATATTTACGCTATTTAAAGAGTATGGCAGAGATGTGAAATGGCTAAATTTAAGCATGCTTATTGCAACTATTGGCGAGCTTATAAGCATTACGCTTTTGACATTTATAGCAGCCTATTTGCAGTTTGGAGCTAGTATAAATTTATGGCTAACGATTGGCTATTTGATCTTATTTTTAGCTATCAGCGTGCTTAGCTTTAAAATTTTAGATGTGCTTTTTTGGTGGTATCCGGGGCTTAAAGTGATCCTTATGCCACACTATGACAAGGATGAAAAAGATATTAGATTAAGCATTGCTGTATTTTTTTCGATGATTGCACTTATGCTTTATTTAAATTTAGAGGTCGCCTTTGGCGCGTTTATCGCGGGTATGTTTATAGCGACATTTTTTGATCATAAAAAGGACTTACCGCACAAGCTTTCAAGCTTTGGATTTGGTTTTTTGGTGCCGATATTTTTTATACACATAGGCTCAACTTTCAAGCTCTCAAGCCTAAGCTCAAATGAAGTGATAAAAGATGCTATTTTTATATTTTGTGCGATGCTTGCCACAAGGCTTTTTTCAAGTGTGTTATTTGTAGGGAAATTAGGATTTAAGGGGATATTTTTGTTTTCTCTCTCACAATCCATGCCACTAACACTTCTAGTAGCAGTTGCTACTATCGCACACAGATCAGGTGAGATAAGTGACTATTCTTACTCATCTTTTATCCTAGCAAGCCTAGCTCAAGCTATAATAGGAACAATAATTATAAAATTTCTAATGCAATCAAGAAGTAAGGAGTAAAAATGTCATCAAATACAGCTACGCTAACTGATAACAGAACCGGCAAGAGTTACGAGTTTCCTATACTAAAAGGCACTATGGGGCCTGATGTGATAGACATCTCGACATTTTTTAGTGATACTGGAATGTTTACTTTTGACAGAGGTTATACTTCAACTGCGATGTGTCGCTCAGCGATAACTTATATAGACGGCTTAAAAGGCGAACTAATGTATAGAGGTTATGATATCGCGTATTTGGCCGAAAATAAGACATTTTTAGACGTGGCATATTTACTCTTAAACAAAGAGCTTCCAACAAATGATCAGTATATAAATTTTAAAACCGAGCTTAAAAAAAGAAGCTTTATACATGAGGGCATGATGAAGCTATTTGACGCATTTCCAGATAAAGCGCACCCTATGGCGATCTTGCAAGCAGCGGTATCAGCGCTAAGTGCATTTTACTCAGATCACCTAAATATGGATAAACCTGAAGAGTATCACGAGATGGCTATGCGTATAATCGCTAAAATTCCAACGATCGCAGCCTTTAGCTACCGCTACTCACGCGGACTTCCTATCATATATCCAAATTTAGATCGTGGCTTTACTGAAAATTTCCTCTACATGATGAGGGGTTATCCATACGAGCACGTCGATCTTAAGCCTATCGAGATAAAAGCACTTGATACGGTCTTTATGCTCCACGCTGACCACGAGCAAAATGCTTCAACAACGACTGTTAGAACCGTTGGCTCAACGCACGCGCACCCATACGCATGTATAAGTGCAGGTATTGGAGCGCTTTGGGGCTGGGCTCATGGCGGCGCAAACGAGGGCGTTATACGTCAGCTTGAAGAGATAGGCTCAGTCGCAAATGTCGATAGATACATCGCTAGAGCAAAGGATAAAAACGATCCATTTAGGCTAATGGGCTTTGGTCACAGAGTCTATAAAAATTTTGATCCTCGCGCAAAAGTGCTCAAAAAAATGAGAGATCAGCTTATGGATGAGATAGGCATCAACTCAGAGCTTATCAAGATTGCAAACCGCATCGAAGAGATCGCACTAAATGATGACTACTTTGTGAGCAGAAATTTATATCCAAACGTTGATTTTCACTCAGGGCTCATCCTAAAAGCGCTTGGCATACCAAATAATATGTTTGCCGTCATCTTTGTCATCGGCAGGACTCCAGGCTGGATCAGCCAGTGGATCGAGCTAAAAGAGCAAGATACGATAAAGATCGTCCGCCCAAGACAGCTTTATGTTGGAGAGACAAACAGAACACCAAAATGAGTGAGCTTCTAAATTTAGCCATCAAAGCAGCCGTTAATGCTGGAGCGCAAATAATGAAATTTTACTCCGCTAATAATACGGCTCTTAAAGTCTGCCTAAAAGATGACAGCTCACCACTAACTAGCGCTGATCTAGCTGCAAATGAAGTAATACTAAAAGAGCTAAGCAAAAGCGGGATAAAAATTTGCTCTGAAGAGAGTATCTTGCAAGAAAGCGGCAAAGATGAGTTTTGGCTCGTAGATCCTCTTGATGGTACGAAAGAATTTCTAGCTAGAAATGGCGAATTTTGCGTTTGCATAGCACTTATAAAAAAAGCTAGACCGGTGCTTGGCGTGATATTTATCCCAATTAGTAAAGAGCTTTTTTATGCTGATGAAAATGGCGCTTTTAAAGAAATTTTAGGTGACAATGATGAAATCATAAAGAGAGTTGATCTAAACAAAAAAGATAAAAATTTAGACAATCTAATCTTTTCAAGCAGAAGAGGCGATGCCAAAGAGATAGAATTTATAGGACAGAGCTTAAATTTTGAGCAAAGGTGCATCGGCTCAGCCATAAAATTTTGCCGTTTGGTTGAATTTGGCGGAGCTTATTTGAGATTTGCCCCAAGCTACCTTTGGGACAATGCAGCAGGAGAAGCGCTCGTAAATTTTTGTGGCGGAAAAGTATTTGACGCTAATAGCGGCAAAGAGATGAGCTACGAGCTTGCTAATTTAAAAAGTCCATTTTTCATAGCTCTCTCAAAAAACACACTAAATCTAAAAGATAAAATCACACAACTATATAAACAAAGTAAAATTTAAACCTTAAATTTCTTCTAGTAGATAAAGCATACTAACTATTTTTACTGTACCTATCACGTAGTTCATTATATTTGCTGCGACTTTATCTTTTTTAAGTACTTTCCCATCTATATCCAATATATTCTCGTTGCTTTCTTTGATAAATTTCAAAGCCTTTGCGGCTACTTCTTCTAAACTATTTTTACCGTCAAGTAGTAAAAGTATGTAATAATCGACGGTATTAAATTTCCCTAAAACGCTAAATTTATTAGCAAAAGCAACATCAGCGTTATTTTTATGATTTAAAAAATACTTTACATAGTTTGTTAAATTTACGCTAAGTCTTGAGTATCCGGGTTTATACTCGATATTTTTTTGCTCATCTTTTAAGATCATTGCATCAGATGAGTTTGTTAAAATTCTTACAAAGGCGCTATAAACCATGAGTTTATCTTCTGGTAAAATTTCTAAAATCTGAGAAAGGTTTATGCTAGCTGGATACATCTTATAAAAGACCTCACAAAGCCATGATATGTCTTGTGGCATAACGGAGCAACTGTCTTGCCACTTATTGCCTTTCTTTGTAAAATTTGCTACAACGTGAATTTTATTAATGTCGCCTGGGCCTATTTGCTTATTGGCTATGCCCTCGTAAGTTTTGTTATGGACTATTAGGCTTTGTCTGAAGACCTTATTGCTAACTATGTCCATAAACTGTTCCAAATCGATCCTATCTTTAAATTTATTGTTTTTGTATTCATCTACTGTGGCTATGCCAATATCTGGAACAAAGATATCATCAAGCGTATATTCACAAAGATAAGCAAGCTCATTTCTGGTGAGCATGGTATTAAAATCCTTGAAATAAAATGGATTATTTGTATCTTCCAAAAACTCATGAGCTATGTAAAAATCATCTTTTGAAAGTATCTCATCTATCCAAAACAACAGCATTCTTGTAGGCATTTTATTTTCATAAGTTATATTATCTTTACTAAGCAAATATTCTTTATAGATTAAAAGTGCTTCCTTGGCTGCTTTTAGCTTATCTTGCATGCTCTCTTTATCTTTTGTGGCAAGTAGCATTATATCTCTTACGATGTCTTTTACTTTCCAGCCAGGATAAACATTATAAATTTTAAGTCGCAACACATTAAATTTACTCTATTATAGCAGTTAAATCTTTAAACTGCGAGGTATAGACATGAGTGAAATTTCTTTCTATTTTGAGGAAGGTGATTTCGTGTTAAAAGCCAGTAGAGTTGTTAAAGCCGAAAAGAGCGGCACGCTTGTCTTTCGAAACAAAATGAACTCTGTGTTGTTCCCGGTTAATTTCACGGCTAGGGATTATGATATTTTCTTTACGATCTGCTGGTATGCAAAGCAGATGGGCTATGTTGAAAATGCCAAATTTATTGAAATGCCTTACTCTGAAATTTGTAGATTTATGCCGTCCGGCCTGAATAAAACCAGATTTAACGATGAAGTAAAGAATTTTAGAGCCAAAGTTCTAGGGCAAGACGGCGCTGCCATCTATAGGAGCGTCGAAATTACCGAAGATGATGAAATAACTACCGTAGGCGTATTTTTTACGGATATTCGGATTTTTAGAAATAAGCAATCATTAAGTTTTAGATTAAACCCGGTTGCTCTTGAGATTTTATTCAGTACCCTTAAATTTATGAAAATAGATTTAAACGACTTTGTTGCGATTAAGGGCAAATTTGCCAAGACTTTATATCGACTCCTGCATCAATACGAAAACGTAAAAGCCGATAAAGACGGCTTTAAGTGTGTAAATTTTAATAGAGACGACTTTGAAAGATTTATGAGCGCGCCGGCCAAATATAACGCTTCCGATTTGGATCGCTTTGTAATTAATCCGTCTATAAACGAATTAAATGAAAGCTATTTCAAAAAACTTCTTTTTGAGAAAAGAATAGCTGACGGCAATAAAAAAGCGGTGGTCGGCTACTCGTTCAAATTTATTTTGAATGAAAAAACGGAAAGAATAGGGGCTTAAAACTGCGCCTCTTGTCGCTTTGGGTGCATAACCCTATCGCTTTGATCCTCATCGTCGCTTACAGGGCTTCTATGGACTTAAAATTATCTTAAAACAACGCATTCCCGGTACAAATAAATTGCCGGGTTCTGCGCTATCCTCTTATTCTCATAGCGATGTATTCGTCCGTATCTAGGTCGTAGTTGTTCGCTTCGGCTTTAAACTGCATCAGTTCGTCAAAGGTAAAAATATCCTTTAGCTCGTATGTGGCTAAAATTTTAACGTCTGAATACGTCAGGATGCTTACTTCTAGGCTCTCTGCGATCTGCCTTATTTTCTCTTTCTTGGAATCACTTACGAATACGATATAATTTTTTATATGCTGCACGTCCTTTGGATCGTTTGGCTGCGGCGCCTCGATAAGCCCCATTTTGAACCGCACAAACTCGCTCATGCTGGTGTTGAACCATTTGGCCTGATCATAAATTGTTATCAGCACATCGTCTTTTATATGCGGTATCGGCGTCGTTAGGGCGAGCTCTATAAATTTGGCCAGCGTATACGTCGGATATTTTTTTCGTATTTTTACGGCCAGTTCCTTTGAGAATTTCGTCCCTATCGCCACTTTGCTTTTTTTTGCCGGCGCTTCTTTTTGCGTATCCGCCCCAGCTATAAATTCCTCTAGCTTGTCCGTAGAGTTGCTTGCTCTTTTAAAGTCCATTTTCTTCCCTTTTATTTTTTAAAATTCTAATCTCTTAATCTTAATAAAAAATAAAATATTAAAAATTAAGATAGCATTATTTTTAATTTTTCGCAAAACTAAAAATAATAAATTTCCTAAATTTATACTAAAAAAACGATAAAATGCTCATTTTTCACCCTTTTAAAAATATCTCTTCGCATAAGTTTTTGATTTCTTGCTCCGCCTTGTTGCCGTCATTCATCTCGACTACGCCATAGCCTAGTTGCGTGGCTATTTTGTAGCGCTCGCGCTCAAATATGATCGTGCCCGCTAGCCTTATGTAATCCTCTTGAAGCTCCTCGATAAATGCTTTCAGGCTGTCAATTTTCTTGTATAAAAACGGGTTGGTTGAGGCTCGGTTTATTACGATATAGGCTTGCAGCTTTTCGTTTTGCTCTTTGGCCATTTTTACGATATTGACCATTTTATCTAGAACGCTTACGTCAAACTGGCTTGGAATGGTCGGGATTATCACGATGTCGCTTAGAGCGATGGCTATTCGCATCTCTCTGCTATCTCGACCGCCCGTGTCTACGACTATGTCTTTATCGCGATCTACGTTTTGCAGAAATTCTTTTAAATTTTCGCCGTATTTGTAAGCAAAATCAAATGCTTTTGGATGCCCCTCTTCGTTTCGTATATTTAAAAACGTGGCGATCGACTTTTGCGGGTCGGTATCCAGCAGCAAAAGTGACTCGCCTTTTACAATGCCTTGATTTATGGCTATGTTCGTGGCAAGCGTACTTTTTCCGCTACCGCCTTTTTCGTTGCAGATCGATACTATCATCATCTCTCCTTTGCGTAAAAATTTAAAATGATTATATCGCCTTAAACTTAATAAATAATAAAATATATATTGTTAAAATAATATCTTATAAAATATAATAAAAAATATA
>NZ_CABPUE010000007.1:153111-165238 GCF_902460545.1 Campylobacter concisus | reverse complement strand
AAGGGCGGGCGAGATTTTGTAAAAGCTTAAACTTTTTATGTAACTTTTACTTAATTGAATTAATGGCGATAACGATTTTGTTATATGAGTATTTTATTATATAAAACTTAAAAATAAAAATTAATTATTAGCGAGATTTTGTAAAAAATCGCTTTTCTTAATTGATTTTTTGCTTGTTTTGAGAATTTCAATCTCCGTAAAATCGCACTTTAAGCAAAAAATTTTTATTTCAAAAAATTTTAACCTTAAAGGCGGCGACTTTTCGCTTACTTTTAATTAAATTTTGATAAAGTTACTCGTATGAAAAATTTAGAAAAAAATAAAAATATCTACGTGCAACACGGACGTTTTTATATCGATTGTCAAAGGGACGGCGTTAGAATTCGCCGTGCTACGGGTCTTAAAAAGTCACCTTTGGCGTTTGATTTCGTTCGTAAAAATTACGATTTATTTCTCGGCTCTAAATCCGATATCGCGGAGGCTAAACGCCGGTATCGCGAACTCGAGGACTTACAAACCGACAGGCTCCTTAGAAAAGGGGAGAAAGACGCCGGCGCTATTAAAAATTCTAGTGAGTTTAGCTTTGATAGCGTGATCGATCGTCTCCTTGCCGAGAAGTCGTTTTTAAAGGATAAAACTAGGCGGCTTTACGTGATTATGAGCCATACGATCACGGAATTTTTAAACACTAATGGTATCTTCTACCTAGCCGATTTTGAGAGGTATCACAGCGTAGAATTCGTTAAATTTTGTAAGAATAAAGGATTAAAGGATAGCTCTATTAGCGGCTATTGCTCCTTTTTTAAGATGATTTTTCGATATGCCGTAAGTAATGACATAATCTCCAAAAATCCGTTTTTTATCCCTAGATTTAAGCAACACCTCGATGAATTGGAGGATGAAAAATTTCCGCCGTTTAGCCTTGATGAAATTTTGAAACTCATTAAAAACGCCGACGACGAGCTGCGGCTGTTTTTGGTCGTGGCGTTCTTTACTGGCGCTCGAACCGGTGAAATTTTAGCTCTTACTTTCGGCGATCTAGACTTTGAAAATAGGCAAATCCGGATAAATAAAACGCTTTCGGACGTCGGCATCGTGGATTCGCCGAAAACTAAATCCAGCAACCGCACGATCGATATGCTGCAAATCGTCTATAATGAACTCATAAAGCTTGATAGCGGCGACAAAAGCCAGCGGATTTTTAGGCTTTCTCGGTCTATGATGCGGCTTAAATTTAATGATTTGCAAGTAAAACTTGGTTACAATACTCGCAGGCTTTATGATACTAGACACTCCTTTGCTTCCGTCATGCTGAGCCGCGGCGAGGAACCTATGTGGGTGGGCTGTAAAATGATGGGGCATAAGGACTTGAACGAGACTTATCGCTCCTATGCGAAGTATCTGCCGAAAGAAGTTAAACAAAGGGCGGTTTTTTTAAATGATATCGTCATTTAAAATTTAATATTAGACATCTTATTTTAAAAAATATGTTACAATAAGATTAAATTTTACTAAAAATAGATTAAAATTTTACTTCTTTTAATGGGTAAAAACGCCGTTTTTACGGCACTGCGACTTATAAGAGATAAATGCCACGCCATTTGCACTTAAATTCTCTCTTACGACTTTTAATATAGCTTCTTTTACAAAGTCAGGCACCCAGCTAAAAACACCATGAGCGATGATATAGTCAAATTTCTCATCGCTTTTAAATTCGCAAATATCGCCGTGTATAAGCTCTAAATTTGTAAGCCCCATCTCTTTAACGATCTCTTGCCCGCGCCTTATCTGCTCACCGCTAAGATCTATGCCAACTACTTTTGCATTTTTGTTATTTACTGCAAATGGGATCAAATTTCCACCAAAGCTACATCCTATCTCTAAAACTCTTGCATTTTCGCATGGCGGTGGAGTTATGCCAAGAAGTGTAGCACAAGCTTCAAGCCTATATGGCGACGATTGGGCAAAAGCTATTGATTTATAAGTTAGCTCATCATAAGACTTCTCAATTTTGCTATTTTGACTCATTTTAGCTCCTAGTAGTCTTTTTCTTTGAGTTTTTCTAGCATATTTTTGGCATCATTCTCAGGATCATCCACTATATATGCGTGCCTTATCTTGCCATCTTTAATGATAAGTGTTTGCCTAAAGTAAAATTTATGTCCATTTGATGCAGAAAAAACTGGAAGCTCAAGTGCCCTTTCAAGCATAAACTCACTATCGTTTAAAAACATAACACCAGTTGAAGTCTCTTCTTGAAATTTCTTTTGAGCTGCGATATCTTGTGAGCTAATGGCCACTACCATGAAACCAAGATCGTTAAAATTTTTTAAAAATTTCTTGTAGTTTATAGCTTGTTTGGTGCAGCCCTTCATGCCTGCAGTATTTTGCAATTGCTCGCTTAAAAGACTAAAGTCCTCGCCTATCTTTGGGTAGATAAAAATAACGCAGTCATGCGTTCTTGCAAAGGCAGAAAAATCAAATTCCTTACCATCTAATGTATTTAAATATATACTTGTAGGCACTTTTATCATACTTCATCCTTTAAAATTTTTACTATTATATCTTTATAAGCTTTGTCTTAAGCTTTTTTAGAATTTAAAAGATAAACTACGAAAAGGACAAAAAAGCTAATTATTAACATCAAAAGTGCATAGATATGAGCCTTGGTGTAATCAAGCATTTCAACCGCTTCAAATATCGCAATGCTCGCAACCTTGCTCTCTCCAGCTACGCTACCGCCTATCATTAAAACAACGCCAAACTCGCCCATAGTGTGAGCAAAGCTAACGACAGTGGCTATTAATAAATTCGATCTTATACTTGGCAAAATCACCCTGAAAATAGTTGTGAGTTTATTTTTACCAAGACTATAACTCGCTTCAAAAAGGCTCTTTTTTAGGCTATTTAGTCCAGCATAAATCGGCCCAAACATAAATGGCAATGAATAGATACAACTTGCCACAACAAGACCTGTGAAGTTAAAAACAAGCCTAACTCCAAAAATTTCCTCAATAAATTTACCAAAGGCTGAATAAGGCGAAAGAAAAATGAGCAGATAAAAGCCAAGAACACTTGGTGGCAAAACCAAAGGCAGTGAGATTATTGACTCTAAAAATGATTTGCCAAAGAATTTTTTCTGCGACATAAAATATGCAAGTGCAATGCAGGCAAAGAACAAGATAAAAGTAGTTATAAAAGATAATTTTAGTGATAGCCAAAATGGCTCGTAATCGATACTTTTTAACTCGTCTATCATGCTTTTTCCAAATTTACGCTAAATGCTTTTGTGCTAACTACTACCATATCGCCTGCTTTTAGATTCATTGCTTCGTTTTTGCTTAGCACAACTTCACAAATTTGACGGTTTATCAGTACATTCGCTACAAAGATCGCATCACATTTTTTTATCTCTAAAATTTTAGCATTGAAGGCGATTTTTTGAGATCCGGCGGTTTTTAAAAATATCTCACTAGCTGTGCCAGATCTTGAAATTCTGCCATTTTCAAGAACAAATACTTTATTACAAAGCTTATAAATTTCGGCGATATCATGGCTTACCAAGACAATACTCATTTTAAATTCGTCGTGAAGCGCCAATAAATAGTTTTGCAATTTCTCACGCATGGCATTATCAAGTGCGCTTAGTGGCTCATCAAGCAGTAAAATTTCAGGTCTTCTCATAACTGCACGAGCAAGTGCTACGCGTTGTTTTTGGCCGCCAGAAAGGGTGCTGATCTTTGCATTTTTTAGGCTTGTTAGGCCGCATATGTCTAGGAGTTTATTTGCTAGGCTTACGTCATCTTTTGCAAAGAGTAAATTTTTAAAGACATTCATATTTTCAAACAATGCATAATCTTGAAACAAAAAGCCGATATTTCGCTTTTGCGGAGCCAAATTTATCTTATCGTCAAAGAAAATTTTATCTCCAACTTTTATAAAACCACTTTGTGGCGCTTCAAAACCGGCAATCAACCTTAAAATAGTGGTCTTTCCGCCGCCACTTGCTCCATAAAGTGCGACAAAATCGCCATTTTCAAAGCTAAGGTCTGCCTCAAGCATAAATTTGCCATCGCCGCCATTTAGCTCTTTTTTACAAGAAATTTCTATCATTTTTGAGTACTTATATGAATACTAGTAGATTTTATATAGGCAAAAACACTATCGTTTTTGTTCAAATTTAATGCTTTTAAAGCGTTATTTGAAATGATGGCTTCGAAGCTAATTTGATCGCACTTTAGACCAACAACGCTTAAAACTTCACCAAAATTTATAGCCTCTACCATGCATTTTAATTCATTTTCAAGCGAGCTAGTGTCAAGTTTATTTTTTGCCAAGACGACATCCGAGCTTTTAAAACCTAAGCCAATCTCATCATTTAAGGCAAATTTACTAGCCTCGTTTAAGACTAGCATAAATAAATTTGCCTCTAAATTTAGACCCTTTAGCTCAAATAAGCTGACATCATCTTTGGCTAAAATCCTAACGATCTTTGCTTTTATCATTTAGCAGGAACGTTATAGCCAAATTTCTTAAAAATTTCTCTTGATTTATCACCCAAGATAAACTCATAAAATGCCTTCGCATCAGCATTATTTTCAGCACGTTTTAAGAGTACGATGCCTTGATCGATCGGAGTGTATAGCTCTTGTGGAACAAGGATGTAATTAACGCCCTCTTTGTATTTTGACATTTTATCATCAAAAAGTGCACTAGCAGCGATAAAACCTACGTCAGAAGCACTTAACGCCTGAGATAGAGTCTCAGAAATTTTTTGAGCATAAACGATATTTTTTTCTACTTCGTCATAAAGTTTTGCATTTTTGAGTGCTTCTATGCTGGCCTTACCGTATGGTGCTGTTTGTGGATTTGCAATAGAAATCGCCTTTAAACCACGAACAACTTCGATGCCTTTTTTAAAATCAACATCTCTAATAGAAAAAATAGCCACAGCACCTTGTGCGTAAACTTTTGGAGCAGCTACTGCAAAGCCTGTATCATAAGCTTTTTGTGCAAAGCCCATATCAGCAGCCATGAATATATCAGCTGGAGCTGAGTTTTGGATCTGTGTAACAAGACCGCCACTTGCACCAAGAGTTAGATTGATCCTTGTATTTGGATGAAGCTTATTAAACTCTTTTATAAGCTCTGGAAATGCGTATGTTGTGTTTGCTGCTGCATATACATTTACTTCAGCACTAAGTGCGTTTATGGCAAGCAAAGCTGCTACACATAAAAATTTAAAAACTTTTTTCATTTAAACTCCTATAATGATTTGAGATGATTTTACTATTGCTAAAAGTGTATCGCCAACACCTATTTTCATCTGGATAGCACTATCTTTTGTGATGATGGCAGTTAAAGTCTGTTCATCACTTAGTTTTAAAGTGATTTCAGCATTTACAGCACCTATCTTTACTTCGATCACTTCG
Organism: Campylobacter concisus; assembly: GCF_902460545.1. GTDB lineage: Bacteria > Campylobacterota > Campylobacteria > Campylobacterales > Campylobacteraceae > Campylobacter_A > Campylobacter_A concisus_AE. The sequence continues at coordinate 159,806 of NZ_CABPUE010000007.1, read as the reverse complement.
CCTTTTAATTGATTTTTTGTGCTTATTTTTATATCTAGATCCTTGGCCAAAATGACAGCTGGGGCCTTAAAAATATAAATAACCTTTTGTCCAACTTTTAGGCCTAAATTTTTCTCACTTTCAACCGTGATGTTTGACTCAAGCGTGTAGCCATTACTTAGTTTTGCAACTATTTGAGAATTTACCGCACCACGATCTATACTTACAATCTCGCATGAGAGCTGATTTCTAGCACTTAAGTTCATATTCATTCTTTGAAGATTTACAATATCTACATCCTCAAAATCTACTTTTTGACAAATTTTTTGTAAAAAGTCCTTTTGAGTCTCAAGAATGGCATCATAAATTTTTATCAGTTTATCGGCATACTCGCTTAGCTCGGAGCCACTATTTTTCTTATTTCCATCAGCTCTAATAATAAGTGGCTTGCTACTTTTGTTATTTATCGTATCAAGACAGTCCCAAGCATTTTTATATGATATACCAACCAATTCCGCTGCTTTTGTGATACTTTTTGTCTCTTTTATGGCCTTTAATAATGTAATATGTTTAGCTAAAACCTGTGTATCTTCGCCTAAAAATAGTTCTAAATTTATATCTGCTTTCAAAATTTTTACCTTTACTATATTAGAGAATAATTTGTGAAGTATATCTAATTATATTAATCCTTAAGCTTAAAGATTTAAGTCGATTTATAAATTTCTCTTAATTTCTTGTAAAGTTTTTAAAAGATAAAATCAAGCTACATTTTATAAATAAAAATAAGGCTTAGTATGAAATTTTTGCTTTCTATCTTTTTTAGTTTGTTTTTAGCCTGTGCTAATACGGACATAAATACGAATAGCGAAAGCGATGAATTTGATGTTGAATTTGAAGCAAAAAAAGATGTTTTTGACCCGCTTAGTGGCTACAATAGAATTATGACACATGCAAATGACTTTATCTATGTAAATATGCTAACTCCGGTGGCAAAAGGCTATGCCTATGTTGTGCCAAAAACAGCTAGAACAATGGTTTCAAATTTCTTTGACAATCTGCTTTTTCCAGTGCGCTTTGTAAATAACTTACTTCAGTTTAAATTTCAAAATGCTGGCGAAGAGACATTAAGATTTTTAGCAAATACGATAATAGGCTTTGGCGGACTAACAGACGGAGCAAAATACTACAACCTCAAGCCTCACGATGAAGATTTTGGACAAACGCTTGGATATTGGGGGCTTGGTAGCGGTTTTCATATAGTTTGGCCACTTATTGGACCATCAAATTTAAGAGATACTGGTGGCATGGTCGGAGATTATTTTGCTGATCCTATTAGCTACGTTGATCCTATACTTTTATCAACTGGTATCAAGTCATATAGAGCGTTTAATAACTTTTCACAAGATCCAACTGCTTATGAAAAACTAAGAAAAGATGCTATTGATCTTTATCCATTTTTACGCGATGCTTACGAGCAAAGACGCGACAAGCTTATCAAGGAGTAAATATGAAAATTTTAAAAATTTTAACTATGATTTTACTTTTTACAACTAGCCTTTTTGCTATTTCGAAAGAGCAGATCAAGCCTGAAGTAGAGATGAAAACAACAAAGGTTATTGAAATTTTAAAAGATACAAATTTAGACAATAACGCAAAGACAAAAGAAATTTTTGCTCTTCTTGATCCATTTTTTGACTATAAACAAATGGCAAAGATAAGCCTTGGCAAACGCTACAACAGCTTAAGTAGCGACGAGCAAGCTAAATTTGACGCAGCATTTGAGCAAAAACTAAAAAGCTCATACATAGATAAACTTTTAGGCTACAAAGACCAACAGATCCACATCACTGGAGAAAGTGAGCCTCAGAAAAATAGATACTGGCTCACATCTGAGCTTATAAATGATGGCAAGAGCTACGAATTTGTCTATAAATTTTATGATGCAAAAGAGCGTGGTTGGCTCATTTACGATCTTGATATCGTTGGTGTAAGCATCATTCAAACATACAGAAGCCAGTTTGGCGATGTGCTAAATAACGCTGATTTCAATACTCTTTTACAAAAGCTAAATGAAGCTGTTTTGCCTGATCAAAATAAAACTAACCCTTAATGCGACAAATTTTTAAATTTATCATTGCTAAAAACAAGCTTATTATTGCTCTGATTTTAGCTTTAAGCGTAGTTTTTGGCTATCTTAGCACCAAGCTTAGCGTTGATGCGTCAGCTGAAACGCTACTACTTGAGCACGACCCTGACTTAAAAGCTTATAGAGAGATAGCCAAACGCTACGACTCACCCGGATTTTTAGTGGTTGCTTTTACACCAAAAGATGATCTTTTTTCACCTAAAAATTTAGAACTTATCAAAAATTTAGGTGATGAACTAGCTAAAAACGATATGGTAAATAGCGTCATCTCTATAATAAATATTCCGCTTTTAAATAGTGTAAAAGGCGGGATTACTGGTATCTTAGATCATACTCCAACGCTGCAAGATAAAGATATAAATATTTCAAAAGCGAAGCTCGAGTTTGCCAAAAGTCCGATTTACAGCGGAAATTTGATAAGCAAAGATCTAAAAACCACAGCAATTGCTCTAAATTTAAAACAAGATGAGAAATTTAATGAGCTTGTAAATGAAAGAAATTTACTTAGCCAAAAAGAGTCAAACGGCACTATCACACAAGCTGAGCGACTTAAGCTAGAGGCTCTTGCCTATGAGTTTAAAGCCTACCGAGATGAGCTTAGAAAGAGCGATCACGAAAACCTTGAGGCTATAAAAGCAACCATAGCTAAATTTAACGCAAATGACGAGCTATTCTTAGGCGGTGCAAATATGATCGCCGATGATATGATAGGCTTTATAAAGAGCGATCTTTTGGTCTATGGCCTAAGCGTACTTGCTCTTCTTAGCTTTAGTTTGTGGCTATTTTTCAGGCAGGTTAGATGGATAGTTTTGCCGATGTTTATATGTGCCGTAAGTGCCATTTTTACGACCGGAATTTTTGGTATATTTGACTGGGAAGTGACGGTCATTAGCTCAAACTACATCGCACTTCAACTCATCATTACTATTTCAACTGTGATTCATCTTGTCGTTAGCTATAGAGAATTTTACGCAAAGCATCCAAAATATAGCCAAAATCAGCTAATTTATCTAACGCTTCGTGATAAATTCTCTCCATCTTTTTGGGCGATATTTACCACGGTTATTGGCTTTAGCTCGCTTATGAGTGCTGACATAAAGCCAGTTATCATGCTTGGCATTATGATGAGCACTGGCATTAGCGTTTCGCTTGTGCTTGCATTTTTGCTATTTGGCGCGATAAATGTAAATTTAAACAAATTAGCTCCCATTAGAACCTTTGAAAATAGCTTTAAATTTACAAAATACTGTGCAAATTTAGCACTAAACTCAAGAAAGGTCATCTATGTAGTTTGCGCTCTAGTTGTCTGCTTTGGTGTTTATGGTATCAGCAAGATAAAGGTTGAAAATAGCTTTATAGGCTACTTTAAAGAAAGCACAGAAATTCGCCAAGGAATGCAAGTCATTGATACCAAGCTTGGCGGCACGATACCAGTTGATGTGATAGTGAAATTTAAAGAGCAAAAACAAGAAAAAAATGCCGAGCAAGATGAGTTTGAAAATGAGTTTGAAAGCAACGCTAAGGATGCAAAATACTGGTTTAATAGCTATCACACAAGGGTTGCTGAGAAGATTCACGACTATTTAAAAGAGCAAAAATTTGTCGGACATGTAAGCTCGCTAGCAACCCTTATAAAAGCCATAAAAGAGCTAAATAACGGTGCGAGTGATGATTTTTTATTAGCTGCGATGTATGAGAAATTACCACAAAATTATAAAAATATCTTATTAAGTCCTTATGTAAGCGTTGAAGATGATGAGCTTAGATTTAGTATAAGGATCGTCGATAGCGACTCCGAGCTTAGACGAAATTTATTTCTAAAAGAGCTTAGAGAAGGGCTAGCACAGCTTACTAAAAATGACAATGTAAGCATAGAAGTGGCCGGCATGATGGTGCTTTATAATAATATGCTTCAAAATTTACTTAGCTCACAAGTTGATACTTTTGGACTAACTGTCGCTATACTTTTTGTCATATTTTGCTTTATTTTTAGAAGCATAAAGCTAGCAACCATTGCGATAGTTTCAAATTTAATCCCGCTTTGCACGCTCTTTGGCGTGATGGGATTTTTTGGTATTCCGCTTGATGTGATGAGTATCACGATCGCAGCCATTAGCATTGGTATCGGTGTTGATGATATCATTCACTATATCCACCGCTTTAAAGAAGAAATGCTTACAAAAAGTGTTTTTGAGAGCATTAAAGTCGCACACGCAAGCATCGGATATGCGATGTATTACACATCATTCACTATTTTTCTTGGTTTTAGTGTGATGATAACCAGTAACTTTATCCCGACCATATATTTTGGCTTACTAACCGATCTTGTTATGGTATTTATGCTTCTTGGCGCACTAATCATCTTACCAAGCCTCATTGCAAGCTTTGTAAAAAAGCGCGATATTTAAGCTAAATTTATTTGATAACTTTGATGAATGAGTAGACATCGGCCACGCCATCAATATGCTTAGCGTACCAAATAGCATGTTTTTCTTGCTCAATGCTATCAACTACGCCGCTAAATACAACATCACAGCCAACGATACTAACACGCACATTTGTGCCCTCAACTATACTATCTTTAAAAAGATTTTGCTTTAAGTTTGCAAGAATTTTTAGACTATCGCACGGATATTCTGGCTTTTTGATACGAAGATAGGTATAAATTTTTCGCACACCATCTGTACTTTTGGCCAGTTCTACCAGCTTATCTTCAAGCTCTTTACTATCAACAAGTCCGATCAGATAAGCATCTCCGTAAAAAACCTCTATCTCGATATCGATATTACTAAGACCTTTTGAAAATAAAATTTTGCTTTGCAATTTGCTTTGTATAAATTTATCTCTTGTGATCGAGTAAATACCACGTTTATCGCGTGAAATAGAGTATGCATCATATACATTTAGCGGCGCAGTTGCTGGAGAAAGAACCGAAGAGCAAGAGCAAAAAAATAGAGTTAAAAATACAAAAACGCTAAATTTTAAAATCAGAAATCCTTTTGTAATTTCAAAAAGTTTATAGAAAATGGGCTAAAATTTATCTAAATCTGCTAAAATAACGCGCACGGAGGATAAAGTAATCTGGTGATGCTCACGGGCTTCAAACCCGATGACTGGGCGGTTGACCGTCTGGTGGGGAGTTCGATTCTCTCATCCTCTCGCCACTCACTTTAAATTTTACTTTTATCAAGCAAATTTATAATCCCAAACAAAATAAAGCTTAATACAACCAAAACAAGGCTTAAAATCAGCGCTTCATCACTTTTACCATCGTATACGGCATTATAAATGGCAAGAGAGATAGTGTCTGTTTTGCCTATGATATTACCACCCAAAATTAGTGTTATTCCAACCTCGCCAAGCCCACGCGAGATCGCTAAAATAAAAGCCGTCGCTACGCTTTTTGCAACACATGGAAAGAGCACGAAAATAGCTGTTTGAAATTTATCTTTTCCAAGGCTATATGCTGCTTCGCTTAGGCTTTTTGAAAGTGAGCCAAGAGCAGAAGCGACAGGCTTTACAAATAGTGGCAACGAAGCTATAAAAGCAGCTAAAACAAGGGCCTTAAAGCTAAAAATAATTTCTAAATTTAAAGCCTTACCGAAGATGCCATTTTTGCCAAGCAGATAAAGCAGTAAAAATCCAGTCGCAATGGGCGGAAAGATGAGTGGAAAAGTTACGATCATCTCTAAAACGGCTCTAAGTTTACCTTTATAAAAGGCCAAAAGATAAGCTAAAGCTAGCCCAAAAACGACGAGCAAAGCCCCTTGGCACAAAATGACCTTTATGCTTAAAATCAGAGGATCAAACAGCCAAGAGAGCTCTTGCAAATTTAGCCTTATCTTATGCCAAATTTAGTGTAAATTTCTTTTGATCTCTCGCTTTTTAGCTCATTTAAGAATTTCTCACAATCAGCCTTTTTATCGCATCCTTCAAGCTTCGCAGCTACAATGTTTGCTGGAGCGTAAAGCGATTTGTCTATCAAGATAAAACTACCAAAATCGTCTTTATGTGCATTTAGTTCGGTCTGATTAATAAATCCAGCATCAACTTCGCCGTTTAATACATAAGTAACGACTTGTGGCACGCCGGCAACCGCTAAAATTTTATCCTTTAGCTCGCCACTTAAATTTGCTTTTTGCATAAATTCATTCGCTCTTTTGCCATAAACCGTCTTTGTTGCATCTGGCATAGCGATCTTGGAAAGTGCTTTTAGCTCTTCAACTTTTTCTATTTTTACACCTTTTTTAGTAGCCAGCACCAAGGCACCTGAGCCTAAATTTACATACTCAGCGATCTTTAGATCAGACTTTTTCAAAAAGTCCTCATCGCCCACGATCACGTCAGTTTTGCCCTCTTTTGCCTGAGCCATGATAGCTGTGATGTTCGCAAAAGAAGTGTCGATATTTACGCCATCTTTTTTGAGATTTTGCGCGACTGCCTCAACTATCTTTTTATATCCGCCACCAGCACTTACTAGCAAATTTTCATTGCCAAATGCAAAAATTGCGACCATTAAAAGTAAGAACTTTTTCATATTTTTCCTTTAAAAGTAAAATTTCAAGATTTT
>NZ_CABPUE010000007.1:140144-153060 GCF_902460545.1 Campylobacter concisus | reverse complement strand
TAATTTTCACTTTTCTACCAAAATGCTATAATCACGCTAAAAAAAGGACAAATATGAACGAACTTGAGCTAAAGATGCAAGGCAAGATAAAAAGGCTAACAGACAAGACCTTTAAGCTAGATCCAAGGATCGGCGAGGGCTACTTTACTGCGAAATATTTTCTAAAAGTAAATGAGATAATTAAGCAAAATTTGTCAAATCAGCACGTGACGATGCAGTTTTTCCAAAGGCGCGATGATATCGTGCTTTGTGGCATTGACGAGGTTTTAGCCGTCATCAATAAATTTGCCAAAGACCCAAGGGAGCTTGAAATTTATGCGCTTAATGATGGCGATATCATAAACGCAAACGAGCCAGTTTTAAAAATAAGCGGCAAGTATGAAAATTTTGGCTTTTTAGAAAATGTGATCGATGCGACGCTTACTAGAAGAAGCTGCGTGGCGACAAACTCAAGAGATGTGATAAGAGCGGCAAATGGCAAGGACGTCTTTAGCATGGCAGACAGGCAAGATGACATCTACACGCAACCAGGTGACGGCTATGCTTCATTTATCGGCGGCATCAAAAAGGTCGCCACAGATGCTCAGGGCGAGCTTACTGGGCTAAAAGGTGGTGGCACCATGCCTCATGCACTCATTCAAATGTGCGGTGGAGATATAGTAAAAGCTTCAGAAATTTATGCTAAGACCTTTGAAAATGAGAAGATCACGGCATTGGTTGATTATAACAACGATGTGATAACGGACGCCTTAAAGGCTGCAAATGCCCTAAAAGAGAGGCTTGGCGCGGTTAGAGTGGATACTAGTAAAAATTTAATTGATAAGTATTTTGAAGGCAAAGATACGAGCAAATTTGACCCGCATGGCGTTTGCAAGGAGCTTATATTTGCTCTAAGAGAGGCGCTTGATAAAGCTGGTTTTAAATACGTCAAAATCGTCGTTAGCTCAGGATTTAGTCCTAAGATTATAGAAGATTTTGAAGCTTATAACACGCCGGTTGATACTTATGGCGTGGGAAGCTATCTTGTTAAAAATGATATTTGTGGCTTTACAGGCGATCTAGTCGAGCTAAACGGCAAAAATGAGGCTAAATTTGGCAGAAAAAATTTCGCTTCAGATAGACTAAAGAGAGTTAAGTTTTAAGAGAAAAGATGAAATTTATAAAAATTTTAATGTTTCTAGCGCTTTTTCTAACCGTTTGCACCGCCGCAAACTACGCTAATGCCTTTGAAAAGGTTGGTATCTTTGAAGACGGAGTTTATCGATTTAGTGAAAATGGACTCGGAGCGAACAAAGACCTGCTTATAAAGGTGATCTCAGTACAAAACTTGGACAGCTCCCGCAAAAAGATTATCTCCATGCTAAATATCCCTAAAAAATCTAAAATCACGGACTTTAAAACAAGCGATGCTGGCGTAATAGTATGGCCATTTTACGAGTTTGATGGCAAATTTATAACGACAATAATCGTTGAAAATATAAAAAAAGAAGATAGCGATCAAAAACTGCTTAAGATGCTTGAGCTTAAGCATCCATTTTACTCAACGATCTTAGCTCGAAGAAAAGGGGCTAAAGACGCCATAGACGTAAAATACATGCTAAATTTCAAAGAGGCAAAGCTGGTAAAATCGTTTCAGAGCCGCCCTTAAAACTTTATTTTAAATAAATTTCATTAAAATGGCGTAATCAAAAAAAGGATCATCTTTGCATAATCTAAAAACCATAAACGTCGCTCACTCGCCGGACGCTGACGATATTTTCATGTATGCCGCGGTCAAATTTGGCTGGGTTAGCAGTAAAAATTTAGCCTTCACATCAAAGGCGCTTGATATCGAAACGCTAAACGAAGAGGCGCTAAAAGGCACTTATGAGGCCACAGCGATCAGCTTTGCACTCTATCCAAAAATTTGCGACGAGTATGCGCTTTTACGCTGCGCGGTGAGCTTTGGCAATGGATATGGCCCAAAGCTTATCAAGCTAAAAAATAAGCAGCTAAAGCGAAATTTCAAGGTCGCGCTCTCTGGCAAAAACACGACAAATGCCCTGCTCTTTCGTATCGCCTATCCAGAAGCAAGGATAGTTTATAAAAATTTCCTTGAGATCGAAAATGCTGTGCTTAGCGGCGAAGTCGATGCTGGCGTACTAATACATGAAAGCATCTTAAATTTCTCAGGCGAGCTCTGTGTCGAGCGTGAAATTTGGGATATCTGGAGTGAACTAAACGGCGAAAATTTACCGCTCCCACTTGGTGGCATGGCACTTAGACGAAGCCTACCGATAACTGACGCGATCGAATGCGAGAGGGTGCTTAGCGAGGCCGTTAGGATCGCCACTTCTCACAAGCCATTTTTATCTCACATGCTAATGGAGCGAAACCTCATCAGAGTTGGCAAAGACGAGCTAAAAACATATCTAAATTTATACGCAAATGACGAGTCTATAAGCATGAACGAAACTCAGTTAAAAGCGCTAAATAAGCTCTATCAAATAGGCTACGATAAAGGTTTTTTTGAAAAGCCGATCGACGTAAACGACTACCTTATACCTACTGAATATAACGAAGTAAGGTTTAGCTAATGCAAAGCACGCTTGTCTCACTTGGAGTTGAAACATTTAAGATCGCCCTTTACATTAGCCTTCCGATGCTGTTAAGCGGCCTAATAGCAGGTCTTATCATCTCCATTTTTCAAGCGACTACGCAGATAAATGAAACCACGCTAAGCTTTGTGCCAAAAATTTTGCTAGTCGTCGTTGTTATCATATTTTTGATGCCTTGGATGATCTCTATGATGGTTGAGTTTACCACTCGCATGTTTGATTTTATACCGGAATTTATCCAGTGACGAGGCTTGTTGATTTTTCTAAATTTACCTCGGTTAGGATAGGCGGCGTGCATGAAATTTTTGAGGTTACAAGTCTTGAAGATCTAAGCTCACCTCACTTTTCAGGCTCTGTGATGATAGGCGGGGGCAACAACTTGCTTGTCTCGCCAAATCCCCCAAAAATGGCGATGCTTGGCAAGAGCTTTGACTACATAAATTTAGAAATTTGTGATGAAAAAATTTGCCTTGAGATAGGTGCTGCGACAAAATCAGCCAAAATTTATAACTTCTGCAAGCAAAACAACATAGCTAGCCTTGAGTTTTTAAAAAATATCCCAGGCACGCTTGGCGGACTTATCAAGATGAACGCTGGACTGCTTAAATTTAGCATAAGCGACAACCTCACGCATGTGCGTCTGGCTCGTGGCTGGGTAAGCAAAGATGAGATAAGCTTTAGCTACCGTCACAGCAGCATAGATGAGGCCATTTTGGGGGCTAAATTTAAGCTTCAAAGCGGCTTTGACGCAAGCATCTCTGAAGCCATAAGCGCAAAAAGGGCAAATCAACCAAAAGGAGCTAGCTTTGGCAGCTGTTTTGTAAATCCAGATGGGCACTTTGCAGGGGCATTGATTGAAGCAGTGGGGCTAAAGGGACACGTGATCGGCGGAGCGAAATTTAGCGAAGAGCACGCAAATTTCTTGATAAATTTTAACCACGCAAGCTTTGAAGACGCCACAAATCTTATAAATTTAGCAAAGGCTAGGGTTTTAGAGAAATTTGGCGTAGAGCTTAAGACTGAAGTTTGCATTTTATAAGGATGATGATGAGTGAGTTTTTAGCAGAAGTTTTAACACTTTCTATTTTGTTTATTATGATTGGTTTTTATGCCGTTTATAGGGCTAAAAAGGCACAAAGCGAGCATGAGAAAAATATGGCTGATCATGATAAAAATCTACTAAATTTTGCTCAAATTTTAGGTGTGCAAAACTACATCGACCTAGTTAAATTTGATGAAATTTTAGCACAAGCCTTAAAAGAAAAACTAATTTTTAAATTTAATAAATCTACTAGCAAAGAGGAATTTGTCTCTTTTATAAATGAAGAAAATTTCAAAACCAAACCCCAAATTTCACAAAATCATATCGATGAAGTTTTTCTTAATCTCTGCTCAAGCTCGCTAGTAGAGCCGCTTAAGCTTGCCATTCTGAAAAACGAAGATCAAATTTATGGATTTTTGTTTGAAAAAGAGCACCTTTTTGCTCTCATTGATAGCGCTGCACTGCTTGGCGAAAATATTATAATTTGCGACTAAATCAAGTAAAATTCATCTCTTTTTAGATAAAATCAAGCCAAATTTCAACTATAAGGTAAAAAATGGCAAAAGAAAAAGATAGTGACAAAAAGATAGCTATCCCAGAGAGCGAAGCGGACAAGAAAAAGGCGCTTGAGCTTGCGCTAAAGCAGATCGATAAAGCTTTTGGCAAAGGCACGCTTTTAAGACTTGGCGACAAAGAGGTTGAGGCGATCGAGTCGATACCGACTGGCTCGCTAGGACTTGATCTGGCCCTTGGCATAGGTGGTGTTCCAAAAGGCAGGATCATCGAGATCTACGGACCAGAGAGCTCTGGCAAGACTACTCTCACACTTCACATCATCGCCGAAGCGCAAAAGGCTGGCGGAATTTGTGCGTTTGTCGATGCAGAGCACGCACTAGACGTAAAATACGCTTCAAATTTAGGCGTAAATACCGACAACCTTTACGTCTCTCAGCCAGACTTTGGCGAGCAAGCACTTGAGATCGTTGAGACGCTTGCTAGAAGTGGCGCAGTCGATCTTATCGTGGTTGATAGCGTCGCTGCACTTACTCCAAAGAGCGAGATAGATGGCGACATGGGCGATCAGCACGTTGGCCTTCAAGCTAGGCTTATGAGTCAGGCGCTTAGAAAGCTAACTGGAATTTTAAGCAAGATGAAGACAACTGTTATCTTCATCAACCAAATTCGTATGAAGATCGGCATGATGGGATATGGCACGCCAGAGACCACAACTGGCGGTAATGCACTTAAATTTTACTCATCTGTAAGAATAGACGTTAGAAAGATAGCCACACTTAAACAAAACGACGAACCTATCGGCAACCGCACAAAAGCAAAAGTGGTTAAAAACAAGGTCGCACCTCCATTTAAAGTGGCTGAATTTGACATCATGTTTGGCGAGGGCGTGAGCAAAGAGGGCGAGATCATCGACTATGGCGTAAAGCTCGACATCATCGACAAATCAGGCGCGTGGTTTAGCTACAAGGCCGAAAAACTGGGTCAAGGCAGGGAAAACGCCAAAGCCTACCTAAAAGAGCACCCAGAAATTTCTGATGAGATAGTAGCGGCGATAAAAGGCTCAATGGGTATAGATCACCTAATAAGCAGCGGCGCAAAAGACGAAGACGACGACACAAACGAAGCAGGAGATGAATAATGGTATTTATTGAAGATGTAGAAGCTCACGAGGTTTTAGACAGCAGGGGTAACCCAACAGTCCGCGCGACGGTTAGACTAAGCGACGGCACCGAGGCAAGCGCGATCGTACCAAGCGGCGCAAGCACTGGCAAGCGTGAGGCGCTCGAGCTTCGCGACAAAGACGAAAGATATGCTGGCAAAGGCGTTTTAAAGGCTGTTTCAAACGTAAATGAAAAGATCGCAGAAGCAGTGATAGGTCTTGATGCTTATAACCAAAAAGCAGTCGATGCTGAGATGCTTGAGCTTGATGGCACGCACAACTACTCAAATTTAGGCGCAAACGCGGTTCTTGGCGTATCTATGGCGGTAGCTCGCGCAGCTGCAAAGAGCCTAAATATCCCGCTATACCGCTACCTTGGCGGTGCAAACGCTAGCATATTACCAGTGCCGATGTTTAACATCATAAATGGCGGCGCACACGCAAATAATAGCGTTGATTTTCAAGAATTTATGATCATGCCATTTGGCTTTAGCACATTTAGCGACGCACTAAGAGCTGCGACTGAAATTTACCACAAGTTAAAATCTATCCTAAACGCAGCTGGCCACAGCACGGCTGTCGGCGACGAGGGCGGCTTTGCTCCAAATTTAAAAGACAACGAAGAGCCACTAAAGCTTATCTCTCAGGCTGTAAAAGAGGCTGGATATGAGCTAGGCAGCCAGATAAAACTTGCCCTTGACGTCGCTTCAAGCGAGCTTTATAAAGACGGCAAATACGAGCTTGAGGGTAAGAAATTTAGCAGCGACGAGCTCATTAGCTACTACGAAAAACTTTGCGAAAAATATCCGATATTCTCTATCGAAGATGGCCTTAGCGAGGACGACTGGAGCGGTTGGGCTGAGCTTACAAAAAGGCTTGGCAGCAAGGTGCAGCTAGTTGGCGACGATCTTTTCGTTACAAATGAGAAAATTTTACGCGAAGGCATCGAGAAAAACATCGCAAATGCTATCTTAATCAAGCCAAATCAAATAGGCTCAGTCACGCAAACTATGCAAACTGTCCGCCTTGCTCAAAGAAACGGCTACCGCTGCATCATGAGCCACAGAAGCGGCGAGAGCGAAGATGCGTTTATCGCTGACTTCGCAGTCGCATTAAACACTGGCGAGATAAAGACAGGCGCCACTTCAAGAAGCGAGCGCAACGCGAAATACAACCGCTTGCTTGAGATCGAGCTTGAGGCTGGAGAGTTTTTGGGGGATAATATTTGAGCGAAATTTTAGACGAATATGGCAACACTGATGGCATATTTCATAAAATTTTAAAATATATTAGACCAACATTACGCTACGTCATAGCCACCATTTGTGTGGCTATGTTTGCTTTTTATGTAGGCAATATGATGTTTGGCAAACGCTCACTTGATGTTATGTTAAGCCTTCAGAGTAAAAAAGAGAGACTTAGCGAGGACGTGGAAATTTTAAAAAAGATGAATGCGCGTCTGCAAAAAGATTATTTTGAATTACAAGGCCTTGAGCCAGACTTTAATAAAAAGTAGGAATGATGAAAAAAATTTGGTTAGTTTTATCTATATTTGCAGCAAGCATCTTTGCTAGAGAGAACCCATTTATGCCTATTAGCGAGCTAAATACAAGCGTTATGACAACAAATATCATAGAAAAATTTGATAGCTTTGATTCTCTTTCGTTTAAATTTCCAAGTGATGCGGCACTTTTACTAGATGTCACCATAAAATATAGAGCAAATGACGGCACCATAAAGGAAAAAAGACTAGCTGATATAAATAAAACTATCGATTACAGCGATGAATTTGCTTTAAATAAGGTAAAAAATCCAGAACCAGTTGTGGCAAAAAAGCTAGATGTTTCGGTCACAATGGCAAATATGCCTAGCCAAAAAGTAAGCACTCCTGTGATAATAGAAAAAAATGAAACTAAAATTTCAAATAAAGATAGAAATAAAACCTCAGATATGCCAACTCCAAGTGTTGTAGTGATCGATCTTAGCACAGACAAAACAAAAGAAACTACCACAAAGCCTGAACAAAAGGTGGTCGAGATAAAGATTGAGCCTAGTACAAAACCAGTTGATAATGTAAAAAACGGAAAGGATGTTAAATTCCTAGGTTTTATAAGCTTTCTAGCCAATAACAAAGAGCTAAAAATCGCTACAAAAGCTAAAAATTTAAAGCATTTTGCTTATGAGAAAAATAAGATCGTTCTTGACTTTGCAAAGCCGCCAAGAAGCTTTAAAACTAAGAGCTTAAAACTTGAAAATGAATATTTTAAAAATGTGATCATAGGCTGGCATGATAGATATTTCAGAGTGGTTTTAGAACTTGATAAGATGCATAAATATAAGCTTGAAGCCGCTGAAAATGGATATTTGCTTAAGCTTTTATAGTTGAATTTTAAAAAGAGTAGATTTTATAAAATTTCAAATATAATACTTTTCAAAATAAAAATTTAAGGTTATTGGTTTGAAATACCCGCTTGATTGTAAAGATAATTTTGAAAACTCATTTATATTTTGGCTCACTCGCTACGTCAAATTTAAACTTAGCTCACTTTCGAATAAAGAGCTTCGAGATCCAAAGGCACTTGCAAGTGTGAATTACGCTCTAAGCCGTGAGGTAAAGAACATTGATCAGCTTGATGGCTTGGTAAAAAGCGCGAGAAACGCAGGGCTTACTGGTATAAATACCTACTTTAATCCACTTAAAAAAATATATGAAACGATGAAATTTTACGAGCTTAGCAGCCTAAAGCAGATCGACGAAGAGCTGTTAAGCGAAATACTAGCTAGCACGACTGGCGGACTAAGCGATGCTAGTAAGAAAAATTACCGCATCTCAGTGATAAATTTCTTTGCGTTTTTAGACAAACAAAACGAAGAGGATGGCAAGGCCCATGTTTTTGATATAAATTTAAAAAACTGGGGCGGAGTGAGTGGCAATAAAGGGCAAAAGTTACCTGAGTTTATGGGCGAAGATGAGGTCAAAAAATTTCTTGATGCGATCGAGGAGAGCGATTTTAAGCAAAACTCAAATCGCAATAAGCTCATAATAAAAACGATAATTTTTACTGGCATTCGTGTGAGCGAGGCTCTAAATTTAAAGCGAAAGGATATCACTGAAGATGGCGACCTTTTTATCATTAGGATACGAGGCAAAGGCAACAAATACCGCATTGTTATGATAAAACGCCATCTAATAGAAGCTCATCTAAACGCGATCGCAATAAATTATATCAACAAAGAAGGCTATCTTTTCATCAATAAAAAAGGCACCAGGCTTACGCAGGCTTATGTTAGCCGCATAGTTGAGCAAATTTTATTTAAAGCTGGTATCAGAAAAGAAAAAAATGGTGCTCACATGCTGCGTCATACCTTTGCAACGATGCTTTACAAAAAGCAAAAGGACCTTGTTTTGGTGCAAGAAGCTCTAGGTCATGCAAGCTTAAATACCTCAAGAATTTACACTCACTTTGATAGCGACAAGCTGAGACTTGCTGCAAAGGTGGCTGAGGATCTAGCAAACTAGGGCGCTTAAAACCAAAGCAAACTAGCAATACTAAATTTAACTCATGCGAAATTTAAAACATTATTTAACTATGAAACCCTATAAATATATGAGGAAATTTTAGCTTGCAAGCAGCCTAAAAGCTTGCTCTATATATAAATTTACAATCCACCAGTCAAAAGCTCTTACAAAAAGTGAAATTTGGCAAGCAAATTTTACTCTACTCGCCAAATTTATATCAAACTAGCCGATCTTTCTTATTTTTGTAGGAAGTGCTTGTCTAGCGCAAGTGCCAACCAACCAGTCATTTAAACTAAATTCGCCATTTCTTTTTGGATCAAGAAGTCCAAGCTTATTATGATTGACCCCTTTTTCTAAATTTGCGATCCCAAAAGCTGGCTTTCCATCGACGATGTGCGTTCTTATACCAAACTCATCATGTCCAAATCCATGCTCTATGCTAATAACCCCGCTAGCAACGCCGTCAGTCACAAATGCCTCGCCAACTTGCGCTCCATAAGGCGTAGTCACTTTGACCTTATCGCCTGAGCGTATGCCCTGCTCACTTGCAACATCTGGTGCTATCCTTATGAAGTTGCTAGGATGAACAGCTCTTAGCCTTGGGCTAACAAAGGTGTAGAAGTGCTGGATATTTGACTTTCTTGAGCTCACTACGTATTTCCACTCAGAGCGTGGGAAAAATTTCTCAAGCGGTGTGCCGTCACTTGCTACTGGCAGCATCAGACTTGGCACTCCTGGCATATATTCGCCTGTTATTGAGTGTCTATGCCCACCAAGTGGCTCATAGTAGATAGAAGCTGGCGTAGGTGCTGGCACTTTTACGGTTGCTTTATCACCCTTATATGCGCTCTCGTAGCTATCGTATCTGCCACCTTTTGCTAGTATGTGCGCTACTTTTGGCTTCTCTTCGTCTTTTAGATAAGGATCTAGTTTTGTCATCACTCTTGATATCTTACTAAGCTTTTTGTCCTCGTCGCTTATATCTTTCACACCCTCGCCATCAAAGGCTAAATTTGCTAGTGCAGCCGCATAATACTGCTCTTTTACGTCAAGGTCCATGAAATTTCCGTCTTTATCTTTGAAGGCATTTTTGCCAAAGCCTTTTAGTCCAAGCCTCTTTGCTACGGCTATATAAAATGCCTCAACGTCGATCGCGCCGCCGTTTTTATCCTTTGCCTGCTTTGAGCTAACAGCTGGATAGCGCACGACTGAAGTTTTAGCGATCGTTCCCCAAAGAGAGTTTGGAAGTGCCCA
The DNA here is from genome assembly GCF_902460545.1 of Campylobacter concisus. Taxonomy (GTDB): domain Bacteria; phylum Campylobacterota; class Campylobacteria; order Campylobacterales; family Campylobacteraceae; genus Campylobacter_A; species Campylobacter_A concisus_AE. Next base: position 142,972 of record NZ_CABPUE010000007.1, on the reverse strand, counting down.
GTTTTCTAAATTTACTCCGTCTGGTACGATGTAGTCAGCATAGGCGTTTGTCTCGTTCATAAAGGCGTCGATGCCCACAAAAAGTGGTAAATTTTTACTATCTTTTAGCACATCTAAGACCGCTCTTTCAAGTCCTGCTTGTCCGTAAAGTACGTTTGTCATGTAGTTTATGAAAACTTTTACTTTGTATGGATAGCCGGCCTTGTGACTCGTAAGCGTTTCGTTTACAAGTGGCATAGAGATAGGATACCATGGCTGAGTTGATGGATAGCCGCTGCCGCCAGCTGCTACTTTGCGCTTATACTCGGAGCTTGTTTCGTAGTATTTGCCTGATCTTGATAAATTTAGACCATTTGGCTTATAAGCGCCCTCAAAGCTCTCAAGGTCATATCTGCCTTTTAAAAACTCGTGTGTACCAGCACTTGCATTGACGTTGCCGCCTTTGTAGCCGTAAGTGCCCATTAGTGTGTTTAGACAAAGTATCGCAAAAGTAGTCATACCAGCTTGCGTATGCATCATACCGCCATGCACGTTTGTGCTCACCTGTCTGCCATTTTTGGTGAAATTTTCGCAAAGCCAGATGATATCTTCAATGCTCACGCCACAAATTTTTGAGTACTCCTCTAAGCTATGCTTATAAGCTGACTCTTTTAAAAGCTGCATTGAGCTTTTTACCTCGACTTTTTTGCCGTCTATTAAAATTTTGCCTTTGTAGTAGAGCTTGGCTGGTTCATTTACCTTGTAGCTTTGTATCTTGCCATCTTGCGAGCAGACCTGCCACTCGTTATTGATAAGTGCAAATTTGCCGTAGTCTTTGTGACCTTTTTCGGTTATGACTAGATGCGTGGCGTTGCACCAGTGTATCTCGCCTGCTAGCTTTGCTTGGTCTAAATTTGGCTGGATAAGGTAGTTTGTAGCGTATTTTTCATTTTCTATGATCCAGCGTATCATCGCCATAGCTAGAGCTGAGTCGGTGCCTGGCTTTATCGCTATCCAGCGGCCTTTATCTGAAGAGGCGTATTTTACAGCGTTTGTAACGCTTGGATCGACCACTGCATAGGCAAAGTCATCTCTAGTACCTCTTGCGTAAGAGAGCATTTTTGCCTGTTTTTGGAAAGGGTTGCCACCATTTGACGGCGAAGTGCCCCAGTAGATGACAAATTTAGAGTTTTCATAGTCTGGTTTTGTATGTGCAAAGCCCTTTGCGTTGTGCGCAATCTTGCCACCGACCCTAAAGCCACCACCACAAATTCCGCCGTGCGAGTAGTGATTTATAGTGCCAAATGACTTTTTAACAAAGCGATCAACGATGTCAGAGCGTCCGTCATATAGATAAAAACTTAAAAATTGATTGCGTTTGGTACCGTACTCTGGATTTTCGCTATCGATTAGCTCGTCGCTATATATCGCTCTTAGCCCACCAACATGCCCCTCACCAAAGAGATCTCCGCCCTCCACTACCTCTTCTACTAGCTGCTCAAAGCTTATACTCTTCCACTTGCCCTCACCCCTTTTACCAACTCTCTTTAGTGGCGTTAGTATCCTTGCAGGTGAGTCTATCATCTCAGGTAATATCGCTCCTCTAGCGCAAACTGTGGCTCGCTTTTCGTCTTCGCCACTTAGTGTTGTGGCAAGAAGTGCGTCATTTATCGATGTGTCAAAATTTGCCCAGTGTACGTTTGAAAGTGGGTGGTATGGGTTGCCACTACATCTTAAAACTCGGTCGTTTTTATCATCTACGTGAAGCCTTATGCCACACTTCGTCGTACAGCCGTGACACATCGAAAAGACAACGCTATGTCCGTCGTTAAGTGAAATTTTGCCATCTTTTACGCTAAATTCAGGCTCTAGCGAGTTTGACTGCGGTTTATAGTCATCCTTATCTTCATCTGCCAGCATAGCACTCGTGGTTAGTGTTGAGAGCACGGCTGATCTTTTTAAAAATTCTCTTCTTTGCATTATTTATTTCCTTTTACTGTGCTATCTCTTCGCTCCAGCTGATAACCTTTTTATATCCATTATCAAGCTCGAGTTTCTTATCGTTTTTAGCCAAAATTTCACTAACACCGTGGTAGAACACCTGTGGATTTGTATTTTTAGGGCTATCTATAACCATAGTCTCATGTGTGGCTAGAAATTTTCTAATATTTGAGTTAGGATCGTTAAGATCGCCTATTATACGGCTACCGCCCACACAGCTCTCCACACATGCTGGCTGAAGCCCTGCTCTTAGTCTGTGGTCGCAGAAGGTACATTTATCGGCCTTATATGTGTGCAAGCTAAGATATCTTGCGTGATATGGACAGGCCTCTACGCAAAGCGCACATCCTATGCACTCTTTTGTATCAATCTTTACTATGCCATTACTTCTTTGATGGCTAGCACCAGTTGGACAAACGCTAATACAGGCTGGATTGTTGCAGTGGTTGCAAAGCCTTGGAAGTGACGCAATGACTGCCATTTTACCGCTTTTATCTCTTGCCTCATACTCGGAAACAATGGTTCTAAAAGCGCCTGGCTGAACGTCGTTTTCTAACATACAGCTCATAGTACATGACTGACATCCAACACATCTTGTTAGATCTATCGCCATGCCGTAGCGAACATTACTACCACTAAAGTCCTTTGGTGCAGCCTTTAGTGCGGTCGTAGCAAAAAATAATCCTGCAGCTGCAATGAAGCTACGACGAGAATTTAAGGTCTGTTGCATAAAATTCTCCTTTCTTTTTAGAATTTTTTCTTATTTTATCATAGTAAATATTTTTTCTAAAGTTTATTTTATATTTTTGCGAAATGTATTAAATTTTGAGAATTTTTGTAGCACTTAA
>NZ_CABPUE010000007.1:110841-140062 GCF_902460545.1 Campylobacter concisus | reverse complement strand
AGAATTTGGATAGTAAAATTTAGAAAGAAGTGGGAAAAAGATAGAAAATAAACTTCTATCTTTTTAAAATTATGCTTTATGGTTTAGCATATAAAGGCGAATGACTTGCTCCGCTGTCATCTTTAAATTTCTAATCGCGACATCTTTTCTCATAGCTTCTTCAAGACTCACTGGCTCATTTAATATACAAAAATAGGCATCAATCCCATTTTTGTGGCAATCTTTGGCACATTTTTGCACGCTTCCAGCAAATGCGATCACTGGCTTATGATACTTTTTGGCTAGTTTTGCAACCCCAGTTGGTGTCTTGCCCATTGAGCTTTGAAAGTCCATACGGCCTTCACCAGTGATGACTAGATCAGCCTTTTTGATCTCGTCTTCAAGTGCAATAGTCTGCGTAATGATCTCAATACCTGGTCGAAGTTTCGCTCCCAAAAATGCCACGAATGCAAAGCCAAGTCCGCCAGCGGCACCAGCGCCTTTTTGTGTGTGAAATTTACTATTAGTCTTTTCCTTTACAAGAGTTGCAAAGTGTTTTAGCCCATCATCAAGCTCTTTTACCATACGGCCATTTGCACCCTTTTGAGGGGCATAAACATGGGCTGCTCCATTCATGCCATAAAGAGGATTGTCTACATCGCAGGCGATTAAAAATTCGCAATCCTTTAGCTCTTTTAGCGCCTCTTCATCTATAAACTCACAAATTTTGGCTAAATTCTCGCCTTTTCCTTCAAGTAAAGCACCATCTTTATCATAAAATTTAAAGCCAAGTGCGCTAAGCATGCCTGTACCAGCGTCATTTGTCGCACTTCCACCGATGCCAATGATAAATTTTCTAGCACCTTTAGCAATGGCATCTTTTATCATCTGACCAAAGCCAAATGTACTAGTTTTTAGTGGATTTCTCTCATCTGGATTTATGAGTGTAAGGCCAGAAGCACTTGACATTTCAAGTATTGCAAGGTCATCTTTTAGTGCATATCTAGCTAAAATTTCAATTCCAAGTGGATTTTTAACTATCGTATCTATAAATTTCGCACCAAGTGCATCAGCCATCGCCTCTACACTACCCTCGCCACCATCTGCAATAGGCTTGACAACGACCTCGCAGCCAATCTCTTCTAGTCCTTCTTTTACAGCAAGGCCCGCTTCAAGCGAGCTAAGCGAGCCTTTTAATGAATCAATCGCAACTAAAATTCTCATAAAAGCACCAAAGATAATATGTAAACGCTAATTATACCAACGATGCCCATTATAAACGTCATAGCCGTTTGTGTGCGATATCCTTGTTCTGCGCTCATCTTGCTAAAATTTGTCACAACCCAGAAGTAGCTGTCATTTGCATGAGATACGCACATCGCACCAGATGCTATCGCCATGACGCAAAGTGCAGCCGAAAGCTCGGTCGTAAAGCCAAGTGTTTGCATGAGTGAGTTGTCGGCACTAAACGCACCCATGATAGACGCTGTCGTGATGATAGCCACGGTCGAGCTTCCTTGAGCGGTTTTTAGTACGGCTGAGATGATGAATGGGAAGAAAATTCCTATCGCTTTTATGGCGGTTGCGTTTTCTTTTATGAAATTTACAAAGCCGGCCTCAGTGATGACATTACCCAAAACACCGCCAGCTGCTGTGATAAAGAGTATCGGTCCAGCGATCTTTAAAGATTCGTTCGTGATGTGGTCAAATTCTCTTATCTTTCTGGCTTCTACTAATAAAAATACGCAAAAGATCACGCCGATTGCAAGAGCAATGATAGGGTTTCCTAAAAATAAAAGTATCTTTGGTAAGAGAGCCGTTTTATCAAACATGCCTTGTTTTGCTAAAACATCGACAATAGAGCCAATCGCCATAAAAATGATAGGCATGATGATAGGAGCAAGGCTCAAAAATCCGCTAGGTAGCGTGCCAAATTTCTTTAAAAGATCTTCGTAACTAGCTGTGATAGTAGCGTCAGCATCTTTGTCGCTGATAGTCACGCTTTTGCCAACACTCTTTGAAAAGAAATAAACAGCTATCAACACAGGCACTGAAACGACTGTTCCCATGATGATGACAAGGAGCAGATTTCCGCCAAGACCAAGTGTTCCTGCAGCTGCTATTGGACCAGGAGTTGGCGGGATGAAGACGTGAGATGCGTATAGGCCGCCACTTAGAGCGACTGACATAGCGACTGGGCTTGCTGAAATTTTCTTATAAAGTGCCTCGCGAATAGAGTTTAAAACTACAAATCCACTATCACAAAATACCGGAATGCCAACAACCCAGCCCATGATGAGCATAGCAAGCTCTGGACGCTTTTGTCCGACTAGCTTAACAACCATATCAGCTAGCTTTAAAGCAGCTCCCGTTTTTTCAAGCACGGTACCGATGATCGTTCCAAAGATAATAACGATACCGATACTCTTGAATGTGCCACTAAAGCCGACACCTATCATCGCTGGGATCTTGGACAGATCGATGCCTGCGACGATCGCAAGAACCAAAGAAATGCTCATAAGTGCCAAGAATGGATGCACTTTTAGCTTAGAGATCATAACGATCATAAGTATGATGGCTACAACAAAACAGACAATTAGTGAGATTCCGCTCATAAAAACTCCTTTGCTCTGAGATTTTGCTTAAGATTTTAGCAAAATTTGCTTGTATTTTTTCTAATATTTTTAAGTTTTTTGATTAATTAAATTTTTTTGACATATTTGAGTAAATTTATGACTATTTGCCTAAATTTAGCCATTTTATAAGTTTAAAATTTTTAGCTTATTTTAAAATAACAAAACCAAGACCAAATTTATCAGTATGCCTATTATAATCAATCAAACTCTCGCCATATCCCGTAAAATACTGCAAATAGCCATAAACTCCGGTTGAGAAGATAGGAAACATATATGAAATTTCAGCAGCACCTTTATTTGTTTTATCAAAATGTAAGTTATTTCTTAGCATTAGGCTAAAAATGTGATCATTAAGGTTGTAGCTAAGCCTTACATCGCCATGCCCGATGTATTTTAATATATCTTTATTATCGCCCTTATTGCCCACTACCATCCAAGCTCTTGGCGAAATGCTAAGCTTGCCAAAAACAAAATCACTTTGCAAATAAGCTCTATTCCAGCTTCTTGAATTGCTACCATCTCGTCCATTTGACTCATGCAAAAGTCCAAATTTTAGGTTTTTTACACCTATTTGCTCCAAATATTTTGGCGAAGCAAAATTTAGAAAAATTTCTGGCTGATAGTTTGTCTCACGAAACGGCGCTGAAGTTCTTGTTATCTGCCACCAAGATGTCTGCGTGTAGGCTGCCACAAGGCTCTCTCTAAGTCCAAACAGGTCATAAAACAACGGCTTTGCAAGGCTTATTTGAAACTTAGTTTCAACACTTTTTCGCTCATCGTTTGGCACATTTTTAGCATAAGTTACTGGCAAAAGGTAGTTAAATTTATAAAGCTCGATACCAAGCGCATTTTGTAAATTTTTACCACTTTTATCTTCTCTTAAAAGATCGGCTTGCTTTAACTTTGCCTCTCTTGGTACTAGCTCACTTGCTTGCACATTTTGTATCGCTTCTTGCTCGTTTAAAGAGCCTTTGGCTAGCTCTTTATAAATTTGCATCGCAGCCTTTATGTCGCCACTTTGCTCCAGCTCTTGTGCTCTTTTAAAATCATCCAGCCCACTTGCCATCAAAAAACTAAGGCCAAGGCTTAAAAATAATAAAATTTTACTCATCATCTATCTTCTTTTCTTGGATTTTCTTTGCCATTTCGTATTCATCAGGGAAATTAACGTTAAAAAACTGCTCACTATCTTTAAAATTTACGACTTTGCATTTACAGCTTTTTCTCAAAAGTCCGATTTTATGCTCATTTTTTAAATAAAACTCATGAGCCAAAGTGGCAAGCCTTGGGCTAAAAAAACCACAAAGCGAGTGAATGTGCTCATTATCACTGGCCACGACCATGTCAAATTCATCTTTAAATTTAGCAAGCTCCTCTAAGCTTTTAAGATCAAAAAATGGCATATCAGCTGGTATCACAAAAATGCTATGATCAAAATTTTTAAGAATGGAGTAAAGTGCGAGCATTGGCGAATAGTTATCGTTATTTTCATCTTTTATAAGCTTTAGTGGCGGGCTAAATTTCTCAAATTTTGAGCTTACATAAACTTCGTCAAAAACTTTGCTAAATTTCGCAACCTCATAATGAGTAAGCGTCTTAAAACCACCAAATGGCAAAAGTGTCTTATCTTGCCCCATACGCGAGCTTTTGCCACCTGCTAAAATCACGCAAGTTTGCATCTTTTCCCTTAAGAAAGTTATGAGGCTAAATTTAGCTAAAAGCGGCTTTGATCTACCAAAAATATGTGATAAAAACTTATTTTTGTTTATACTACTTGTGAAATTTTAAGCCTGCTTTGCCTTTTTCATTGTTAAAAATTCCTCGTAGCGACGATCAATGATGGCTTTGATCAAGGCATAGTTTTCTTGTGAGTTTTCTATATAAAAATAGGCGTTATCAAAGTATTTTTCACCAAATTTTTTCGAAACAAAATCCGTATAATCCTGCAAATACCAACCATACATTTTGGCAAATTTTGTCCGATCAGTCGTATAGTAAGCTTTTGCAAAGGCTTTACCAGCAGTATTTAGCTCCGCGCTTCCAAGTACGCCGTCCATAGCATCAAAAAGATACTGACGATAGTTAAAATTTTCGTCCATCTGTGCTATATCGTCCGCAAAATCTGCCGCAAATTCCTTTGAATAAAATTTGTGTTCCATGCACCAGCGAAAGAAAAATGCAATGTGTGTCGCACCGTTTTCATGCGGTATATCAGTAGGCGCATCTTTCGCACCCCAGTGCCATTTTGCTTTGTCATATACTATATCTGGCATTTTTATCCTTTTAAAATGCTCAATTTTACTAAAACCATCTTAATCGCAGTAAAAATCATAGCTATTTTATCCATTTGCTTGCTATGATTAAAAAAAGATATAATGGCGCTTTTATTTAAGGAAAAGCAATGAGCGAAAAAAATCTACAAATTTTAGGCTGGATCGGCACATGCCTATCAGTTGTTATGTACTTTTCATACATCCCACAAATAATGGGTAACCTTGACGGCAACAAGACGCCTTTTATACAGCCACTAGCGGCTGCGCTAAACTGCACAATCTGGACAAGTTACGGTCTATTAAAAGCTAAAAAAGACTATCCACTTTCTGCTGCAAACTTTCCAGGTATAATCTTTGGTCTTTTGGCTACAATAACAGCGTTTTAATACGCTGATTTAGTTGTTGTGGCGATTTTACAATAAAACATTATTTGCTTCGCCGCAGCAACTAATTTATAGTGTTTGCGCTATTTTGGCTAACTTTTCTTTAATTATATTGCCTTTTGAGCTTAGTGAAAAGATCATTTGCACTAGCTCCTCAGTTGTTACCTCTATTCTTTTGTCATCACTATCTAAAGTTCTGAATTTGTTTATGATAAGCGGACCGAATTCTTGATATGTAGACATAAAATCCTTATAGCCATCTTGCAGTTCTGGTGCGTAAAAACTGATAAGCGAGTGTAATTTACCAATTTCAAATTTTGGATTTTCTATATTTAAATTTGGATTTATTAACAAAGCTACTTTGTAATGTATTCCCCCTAAAATATCCCCCAACTATAATAAACGCTTACTCTAGCTTTTGTCGCCTGAGTTTATATTTTTCTCTTTTTTCGTGTTTAGATTAGCGTACACCCATTGCGCACACATTGTTAGGACTGCACCGAGTATAATTTTTAATAAGTCAGATATCAAACTATCCATATTATTTTTTATAAGTCCCTTGGATCGGCGATTTTACCTGCTATGGCTGAGGCCGCTACAACTGCTGAGTTAGCCAGATAAATTTCACTCGTTCTATCGCCCATACGTCCTACGAAATTTCTATTTGTCGTCGAGATACAGCGCTCATTTGCACCTAAAATTCCCATATATCCGCCAAGACAAGCGCCACAAGTTGGATTGCTCACAACCGCTCCTGCTTCGATGAAAATGTCGATTAAGCCTTCTTTTTCGGCAGCTCTTGCGATCTTTTGCGTCGCTGGAGTGATGATGAGCCTTGTCTTGCGAGCTACTTTTTTGCCTTTTAAAATTTGTGCTGCGATACGTAGGTCGCTTAGACGGCCATTTGTGCATGAACCGATAAATGCTTGATCAATGGCTAAATCGTCGCGAACCGCTTGTCTTACGCTCTTGCCGTTGCTTGGCAAAAATGGATATGCGATGACTGGATCAAGATTGGTCACATCGATCTCTAAAATTTTGTCGTATTTTGCGCCCTCGTCTGAGTAGAAAAATTTTGGTTTATCACGTAAATTTTTATCTTTTAAAAACTCTTTTGTGATCTCATCAACCGCGATGATACCACTCTTTGCGCCCGCTTCGATCGCCATGTTACACATTGAAAATCTATCATCCATGTTAAGGCCCTCTATCACCTCGCCGCTAAACTCAAGCGCCTTGTAAAGTGCGCCGTCAACGCCTATTTGACGGATGATCTCAAGGATGAGGTCTTTGCCGTAGACGTGCTTATCAAGCTTGCCTTTAAAGACGACCTTGATACTCTCAGGCACTTTAAACCAGTTTTTGCCAGTGATCATTGCATAAGCTAGGTCGGTGCTACCCATGCCGGTGCTAAAGGCTCCAAGAGCTCCGTGCGTACAGGTGTGGCTGTCTGCACCGATGATGACGTCGCCTGGGATGACTAGCCCTTTTTCAGGTAAAAGCGCGTGCTCGATACCCATATCTTTTTCGTCAAAATAGTTTTTAAGGTCGTGTTTATAGGCAAATTCACGTGAAATTTTGGCTTGATTTGCGCTTAGGATGTCCTTTGTCGGGATGTAGTGGTCCATCACGATGGCAAAGCCGTCTGGGTTGGCTAGCTTTTTAGCACCACTTCGCTCAAACTGCTTGATCGAAATAGGCGTCGTGATGTCGTTACCTATGATCATATCGATCTTGCTTTCGATGATCTCTCCTGCGCCCACCTCTTTGCCAACGTGATCTGAAAATATTTTCTCGGTGATAGTTTGTTTCATAAATTTCCTTTAAATTTTTGAGGCGATTTTAACGAAAATTGCTAAATTTAAAGAAAATTTACTAAGCCAAAAGGCCTAGTAAATTTAGAATTTAACGCTAGCAGTCAGCATAAACTGGCGAGCATAGCCCGGTTGTATCGGTATGATATTAGCATCCGTACCAGTCGATGATGAGGTGTAGTATAGTTTATCGGTTAAGTTTTTGATGTTAAAGGCAAAATTCGTCTCGTAGCCCGCGATCTTGGTATCGTAGCTGATAAATGCGTCGTAAACGACCGCGTCGTCCATCTTAAAGCCCGTTCCTGCAGGCACGGCCGGTAAATTCGTCCTCATGTAGTAGGTGTACCATGAGCCAAAATACCTCGCTCCGCCGCCGATCCTTAGGCCTTTTACGCCTAGGTGGCTAAAGTCGTAGTTAGCAAACAAGCTGGCTTGGTGCTTTGGCGTAGCTTCTAGCGGTTTGCCCACTAGCACGGCAAACGCTCCGCTATCCTTGCGCACCTCGGTTTTAGTGTACGCGTAGCTAGCGCCCACGCTTAGCCCTTGTGTCACGCGGCCGTTAAAGTCAAACTCAAATCCTCTAGAACGCGCCTCGCCCACTGGCGTACTCACGCTATTTACGGTGCGCATGATATTTTTCTTATTGATATTAAAAACCGCCGCGCTAGCCGTTATGCTATCGTTTTGAAATTTAGTTCCAAGCTCGATGCTTTTGCCCTCTTCAGGCTTTATATCGCCGATATCGCCTTTCATAGCCATTTGCGGATTGAAACTTTGTGCGTAGTTGGTATAGACCGACCACTGAGGCGTTAGTAGATATAAAAGCCCAGTTTGCCACGTAAATTTGCCATCTTGCTGATCTGTGCTATTTGGCCCACTAGTTGTGCCGCGAGCTACTTGGTCGTAGTATTCATACCTAGTTCCTAAAGAATAGATCAAGTTTTCAGTTAAATTTATGCTATCTTGTGCGTAAAATCCGATCGTTCTTAGCTTTTGATACTGGATGCTCGACTCCCTGGCAGTTGGTAGTCCTACTCTTCCATAGATAGGATGATATATGTTTATGCTTAAGTGGCTACCCGTATCTTTTAGGCCACCTGGTCTATAGCGGTAGTACTCCTTTGCGTCGATGCCAAAGAGTAAGTTATGCTCTATCTCGCCAGTTTTAACATAGCCGTTTAAATTTAACGATCCAGCATGCGTGCGGTGGATAAATCCGTCATACGCCTCGTTTCGTCTAGCCGCAACGCCCGTGTTTAAATTTACGTTCATTAGCCTTATGTGTCCGTACTCGTGCTTTGAGCGAGAAAATGCATAAGCACCCTTTAGTAGCCAGTTTTCGCCGAGATTTTTCTCGAAATTTACATCTAGCGTGTCAAGCTTTGTTTTTAGCTTATTAAATGGCTCGTCAAGGCGTCTTTTCTTATCTATCGGCAGTAGCTTGCCAGTGCTTGGAATGAGATACATGCCTCGGTCAATCGGATCGGTCGAGCGTGTGTGCGCATAAGCCAAATTTATGCGATAATCATCGCCTTTATACGAAAGTGAGGGTGCAAAGAGAACATTTTTATATTCGCCAAACTCTCTCCAGTAGTCCTTTTGCATAGTATCAAATATAAATCTATATGCAAACCCACTCTCTGCAATAGGTCCTGTGGTGTCAAAGCCTGTATTCCAGTAGTTGCGGTTGCCGATGCCCGCCCAAATTTCGTTTGAGAAGTCGTATTTTGGCTTTTTGGTGACCATATTTATGATGCCGCCAGGTTCTTGCGCGCCGTAGAGCAAGCTAGCCGGGCCTTTTAGTACCTCGACGCTTTCTACGGTTTTGTTAAAGCTATGCATGACGCTAGCAGGCACCCCGTTTCGCATGATCGAGCCGTCGCGTCCACCGCCAAATCCCCTTTTTATGATCGAGTCAAAGATGCCGCCCGTGGTGTTGCCGTAGCTAACGCCACTCACGTTTTGAAGGCTCTCAGCTAGGGTCTCTGGCTTTTTATCCTTTAGCTGCTGCTGGGTTACAACGTTTACCGTCTGCGGGATCTCAAGAATTGGCGTATTTGTCTTGCCCACCTCACTCGTTGTGGCTCTGTAACCATCGTCTGCGCTATCTTCTACACTGATCCCATCCAAGCTTACATCAGTAGCATTTAAAGCAGAAATAGCAAAACAAAGCACCGCACTAATGCGAAATTTATTCATTTATCATCCCTTAAAGAAAATTTAATATTATAAAAATAGTTATCATTATATAAAAATATATTTTAAATTTTTATGAAAAAAATTTACGAAAAATTTATATTTTAGTAACATTACAAATAAAACATTTGGAAAAATTAAACATGGATCAGAAAACAGATTTTTACTATTCTGTCACAAAAAGCGATGAAGCTTTTGTTAAAACATTTTTGCAACATTTCTGATATAATCGCTAGCATGAAGTACGCACATTTAGTTCAAATAGCAAGTTATTTATCAAATTTTACAAAGATAATCCAAGCAAAACGCATTAATGATATGGCTATTTTGATCGAATTTAATGGCGAAAAGATCATCTTTGATCTAAACAAATCAAACTCTGCTATCTACAAAGATGACGAGCTAAAAGAAGCAAAAATTTATCAAGCACCTTTTGATAATGTGCTAAAAAAGCGCTTTAATGCCTCGCATATAAAAAGCGTTGAGTGCTTGAAAGATAATAGGATTTTAAAATTTATCTGCACGCAAAGCGGCTCATATAAAAGTGAAAATTTTGTGCTTTATCTTGAATTTACTGGGCGCTTTACAAATGCTGTAATAACCGATGAAAACAACGTAATAATCGAGGCGTTAAGACACATCGATAATAGCTACCGCAAAATAGAAACTGGCGAAGTTTTAAGAGAGCTTACAGCTATCACTATCAAGGAAAAACCGTGCGAGCCCATAACTGACTTTAAGGCGTTTTTTAGAAGTGAAGCGGCCAGAGTAAATGAGTCTAGGATAGCTGGCTTAAAAGAGGCGAAGCTTACAAGCGTACAAAAAAAGATAGGTAGCATGAGCGAAATTTTAAACTCACTTGAAGACAAAGATGAGCTGATGAGAAAGAGTGAAGAAGCTGCGAATTTAGGATCGCTTTTGCTTGCAAATCTGGGAAATTTTAAGGGCTATGAGAGGGAAATTTGCCTGAAAGATTTTGATGGCAACGAGATAAAATTAACCCTTAGCGATACACCAAAAAATAGTGCAAATGAATTTTATACAAGATCAAAAAAGCTTCGCGCAAAAGCCCTTGGCGTGGAGATAGAAAAGAGAAATTTAAGCGAAAAGATCGAGTTTTTTGAAGGATTAAAATCTCTTTTAAAAGAAGCGAACAGTCTTTATGAGCTTGAAATTTTAAGCCCAAAAAACAAGGCAAAACAAAGAGAACGCCACGTAAAAGACGTGAGTGAAAATACCGAAATTTTTTACGTTAGAGAATTTAAAATACTAGTTGGTAGAAATGAAAAAGGCAATATAAATTTGCTTGACCTTGCCAAAAAAGACGATATATGGTTACATCTAAAGGATACCCCAAGCGCTCACGTTATTATCAAGACAAACAAGAGCAAGGTACCCGAAGATGTGCTAAAAATGGCAGCTAAATTCTGCGTAGAATTTAGCGTAAAGGGAGCTGGCAGATACGAGGTGGACTACACTAAGCGTGAAAATTTAAAACGTGAAAACGGCGCAAATGTCACTTATACGAACTATAAAACTATCATCATAAATAAAGGCTAAAAATGGCTGTAACACCTTTAGGAAATAGTAACTTTATAAATCAAAATGCTCCGGTGGTATCGCAAGTACATGCAAATCAACAAGCTAGATTTGATATGCAGTCTTTAATGGCAGCTGAGCTTGCCTCGCAACAAAGTGAAGAGATCAAAGAGGTGCGTCCGATGGAAGAGTCTTATAAAATAGACCCTGAAAAGGAACATGAACGCCAAAAAAATGAAGAAGAGGCAAGTGAGTTTGAGAGCAAAAAACAAAATTCAAGAGATAGTGACGAGGAAAATTTGGATAATATAGCAGATAATGAGGAAATAGTGCCTAGCGAACATCATATGCTTGACATAACTATTTGATACCTAAGCACCCCAGCCCCACAAACGCCACATCTCAAGTCAGTGATACTCCCCAACACCTAACCCTCCTTCAAATTTTTAACGCAGTAAATGATAAAGAAAAACTTTTTAAGATCCACTCTGACTCACCTAAAGCCTGCCCGCTTGGTGGCAAGATTGAAGGCCTCTTAACCACCCCTCTCCTAAAAGCACAAGAAGCTTTAGAGGATAGTTTAAGGAGTATTACTTTACAAGATCTATTAGATGAGCTTATTAATTTATAAAATTTAAAAAATAGGCAAACTAGGTTATAGAATTAAAAAGTAGGCAGATATATAAAAACCAATCTATTTTATTTATTAGGAACGCTATGCGCTCCTAACTATTTTTGTGTATCTCTGTGTAAGAATTTTTATAAATTTCTAGATTTATTACTCTTTGCTTTTCTCTTTTTTAGCTTTACTCTTTTGTGCTTTATCTTTAAGCTTTTCTTTCTTATCTTTTATCTCTTTTATATTATCATCTTTAGCACTATCTTTTTTCTCTTTTACTTCATCACTCTTTTTACTTACCTTTTCTTTTATCTCATCTTTTTTAGATTTTATTTTAGATTTTGTGTCATCTATCTTTGTAGTGCCTGATACTGATATATCTGATTTTAAATTTTCAAATGTCTTATCACCTATACCATTTACATTTTTTATGTCTTCTATTGAGTTAAATTTATTTGCTTTTCTATACTCTATTATTGCATCTGCCTTTGAAGATCCTATGCCATCTAAACTCATTAACTCTTCTTTTGTGGCGGTGTTTAAATTTATGGCTGCTAGTAATGTAGAAGCTGCTGCTAATAGTGAGAATATAATCTTTTTCATTTTTGTCCTTTTTGGGTAAATTTGGGTTTGGAGTCTATCATATTTGGTGTTTTTAGTCAACACTCGTATAAAAGCATAAGCTAAAAGATATTTAAAACATAAAGATAAAAGTCTAATTATTTAAGAATATAAATAAATTTTAGATTTGATATTTTGTTATAAATTAAGAAATAATATTTTAAAAGATAATTGTTTAGATAAAGAACATTAAAAATTAACAAAGCCCGCAACGACCTACTTTTCCAACATCCCAGTAAGGGAGAGTATCATCAGCCAGGACGAGCTTAGCTTCTTGGTTCGAGATGGAGCAAGGCGTTTCCTCGTCTGTATAGTCACGGGCAGTGTTAAATAAAAGATATATCATATAAATCTCTTATTTAACACTACTTGATAAAGTTAAAAGTCATAAACAAAGTTTTATAAAAACATATCTTATTAAGTTTTTATCCTTAACAAGGAAGTGATGCTTATTAAAAGATAAGCAGACGAGCTATTAGTACTGGTCAGCTAAAGGACTTTCATCCATTACACACCCAGCCTATCAAACACATAGTCTATATGAGCTCTTAAAAGAAGATTCATCTTGGAGTTGGCTTCCTGCTTAGATGCTTTCAGCAGTTATCACATCCCAACATAGCTACCGAGCGGTGCTCTTGGCAGAACAACTCGTACACCAGTGGTTGGTTCGACCCGGTCCTCTCGTACTAGGGTCAACTCTCCTCAATCTTCTTGCGCCCACGGCAGATAGGGACCGAACTGTCTCACGACGTTCTGAACCCAGCTCGCGTACCGCTTTAAATGGCGAACAGCCATACCCTTGGGACCTGCTCCAGCCCCAGGATGCGATGAGCCGACATCGAGGTGCCAAACCTCCCCGTCGATGTGAGCTCTTGGGGGAGATCAGCCTGTTATCCCCGGGGTACCTTTTATCCTTTGAGCGATGGCCCTTCCACACAGAACCACCGGATCACTAAGACCGACTTTCGTCTCTGCTTGACGTGTATGTCTTGCAGTTAAGCTGGCTTATGCCTTTATACTCTACGAACGATTTCCAACCGTTCTGAGCCAACCTTTGTAAGCCTCCGTTACATTTTGGGAGGCGACCGCCCCAGTCAAACTACCCACCAGACATTGTCCTACTTGAGGATAACTCAAGCTAGTTAGCTATCAGAATAAAAAAGAGTGGTATCTCAACAACGGCTCACCATAAACTGGCGTCTATGGATCAAAGCCTCCCACCTATCCTGCACATTTTTATCCCAATAGCAGTGTCAAGCTGTAGTAAAGGTCCACGGGGTCTTTCCGTCTTGCCGCGGGTAGGAGGAATTTTCACCTCCACTACAATTTCACTGGATCCCTCTTCGAGACAGCTCCCATCTCGTTACGCCATTCATGCAGGTCGATATTTAATCGACAAGGAATTTCGCTACCTTAGGACCGTTATAGTTACGGCCGCCGTTTACTCGGGCTTCGATCAAACGCTTCGCAGAGCTAACGTCATCAATTAACCTTCGAGCACCGGGCAGGCGTCACACCCTATACATCCTCTTACGAGTTAGCAGAGTGCTGTGTTTTTGGTAAACAGTCGGGAGGGACTCTTTGTTGTAACCTTCAATGCTTACGGAGTAAATCCTTCACAAAGTTAGGCACACCTTATACCGAAGATACGGTGCTATTTTGCAGAGTTCCTTGAAGAGAGTTCTTCCACGCGCCTTAGAATACTCATCCCACCCACCTGTGTCGGTTTACGGTACGGGCAACTATAACTAAACTTAGAAACTTTTCTTGGCTCGACAGTATCGGCAATTCGCTATCCATTCCGAAGAACTTCAAACGCCTATGGGGTCTCGGCTTAAAAAGATCCGGATTTGCCTGGATCTTAACCTACACCTTTCGACTAGCACTACCATCCGCTAGCTTGCTTAACTCTAAGCGTCCTTCCATCGCACATTATAGTTGGCATTGGAATATTAACCAATTTTCCATCGCATACCCCTTTCGGACTTTGCTTAGGACCCGGCTAACCCTACGATGACGAGCATCGCGTAGGAAACCTTGGGTTTACGGCGTTGGGGATTCTCACCCCAATTATCGCTACTCATGCCTGCATGCTCACTTGTATTCGCTCCAGCACTCCTTACCGGTATACCTTCAACGCAAATACAACGCTCTCCTACCACTTAGTAAAACTAAGTCTAAAGCTTCGGTACTCATTTTAGCCCCGTTATATTTTCCGCGCAGAATCACTAGACCAGTGAGCTATTACGCTTTCTTTAAAGGATGGCTGCTTCTAAGCCAACCTCCTGGTTGTTTAAGTAACTCCACATCGTTTTCCACTTAAATGAGATTTAGGGACCTTAGCTGTTAGTCTGGGTTGTTCCCCTCTCGACGACGGATTTTATCACTCGCCGCCTGACTGCCATGATTACACACTAGGTATTCGGAGTTTGATAGGGTTTGGTACATTGGTGTATGCCCTAGCCCATTCAGTGCTCTACCCCCTAGTGTTACTACATGACGCTATACCTAAATATATTTCGGAGAGAACCAGCTATCACGATGTTTGATTGGCCTTTCACCCCTATCCACAAGTCATCCCATAGCTTTTCAACGCTAGCGGGTTCGGTCCTCCACCGGCTCTTACACCGGTTTCAACCTGCTCATGGATAGATCACATCGTTTCGGGTCTGCAACGTCTGACTAAACGCCCTATTAAGACTTGCTTTCGCTACGGCTCCGGGTTTCCTTAACCTTGCCAGACATCACAACTCGCAGGCTCATTATGCAAAAGGCAGTCCATCACCCTGATAAATCATAGGGCTCTGAATGATTGTAAGCAAATGGTTTCAGGTTCTATTTCACTCTGATCACCTCAGTTCTTTTCACCTTTCCCTCACGGTACTTGTGCACTATCGGTCTAGTAGTAGTATTTAGGGTTGGATAGTGGTCTACCCAGCTTCAGACAGAATATCACGTGTTCCGCCCTACTCAGGATACTGCTAAGTAAAACAAAGCTTTCATATACGGGAGTATCACCCTCTATGCTTAATCTTTCCAGATTATTCTATTAGCTAAGTTTAGTCTATATTGCAGTCCTACAACCCCGTTAGTAAACTAACGGTTTGCCCTCTTACGCGTTCGCTCGCCGCTACTAGCGTAATCTCTTTTGATTTCTTTTCCTGAGGGTACTAAGATGTTTCAATTCCCCTCGTTCGCTCCATATTAGGTAGTTAAGCTCGCGCTTAACTGGGTTGCCCCATTCAGAAATTCCCGGATCAAAGCCCCTTGACGGCTCCCCGAGACTTATCGCAGCCTGGCACGTCTTTCATCGCCTCTACTAGCCAAGGCATCCACCACTTGCTCTTTGTAGCTTACCTTTTCTATATTAGATTATTCTAATTCGCATCACTTCCTTGTTAAAGATAACTTTATGTTACTATATTTAAATTCTAGCTCTCAAGACGGAAAGCATTGACTACTATTTAGATAAGCTTTAAATCCTAAATAGATTGTGATGTCAAACTTTTGCATTAACTGCAAAGAGAATAGAAATTTAAATCTTTAACAAGTCCTGTAAAATTGTTTTTAAAACTTGCTTGTGACTATTAACAATATTAATTAAAAGAACATTTAGACAAAAGTCTAATTAGAAAGTTTAAATTTTTAAGCTCTCTAATTAGACTTAATATAGTTAAACTATTTTATGGTGGAGAATAGCGGGATCGAACCGCTGACCTCCTGCGTGCAAAGCAGGCGCTCTCCCAGCTGAGCTAATTCCCCAATTAAATTCTCTGGTGGGCCTAACAAGACTTGAACTTGTGACCTCACCCTTATCAGGGGTGCACTCTAACCAGCTGAGCTATAGGCCCCTATAGGTCTATCAATCTTTCAAAACTAAACAAGGATGATTGAGAATATCTTTCTTATAGATATCTTGTGAGAGAATATCTATATGTACTCTAGAAAGGAGGTGATCCAACCGCAGGTTCTCCTACGGTTACCTTGTTACGACTTCACCCCAGTCGCTGATTCCACTGTGGACGGTAACTAATTTAGTATTCCGGCTTCGAGTGAAATCAACTCCCATGGTGTGACGGGCGGTGAGTACAAGACCCGGGAACGTATTCACCGTAGCATGGCTGATCTACGATTACTAGCGATTCCGGCTTCATGGAGTCGAGTTGCAGACTCCAATCCGAACTGAGACATATTTTATAGATTTGCTCCATCTCGCGATATTGCTTCTCATTGTATATGCCATTGTAGCACGTGTGTCGCCCCGGACATAAGGGCCATGATGACTTGACGTCGTCCACACCTTCCTCCTCCTTACGAAGGCAGTCTCATTAGAGTGCTCAGCCGAACTGTTAGCAACTAATGACGTGGGTTGCGCTCGTTGCGGGACTTAACCCAACATCTCACGACACGAGCTGACGACAGCCGTGCAGCACCTGTCTTAACATTTCTGCAAGCAGACACTCTTCTATCTCTAGATGATTTGTTAGATATCAAGTCCGGGTAAGGTTCTTCGCGTATCTTCGAATTAAACCACATGCTCCACCGCTTGTGCGGGTCCCCGTCTATTCCTTTGAGTTTTAATCTTGCGACCGTACTCCCCAGGCGGTATACTTAATCCGTTAGGTGCATTACTGCCAAGACTAGCTTAGCAACAACTAGTATACATCGTTTAGGGCGTGGACTACCAGGGTATCTAATCCTGTTTGCTCCCCACGCTTTCACGCATTAGCGTCAGTTGAGTTCCAGCAGATCGCCTTCGCAATGGGTATTCCTGGTGATCTCTACGGATTTTACCCCTACACCACCAATTCCATCTGCCTCTCCCTCACTCTAGATTACCAGTTTCCCAAGCAGTTCTATGGTTAAGCCATAGGATTTCACAAGAGACTTGATAATCCGCCTACGCGTCCTTTACGCCCAGTGATTCCGAGTAACGCTTGCACCCTCCGTATTACCGCGGCTGCTGGCACGGAGTTAGCCGGTGCTTATTCGTTAGGTACCGTCATTGTTCTTCCCTAACAAAAGGAGTTTACGCTCCGAAAAGTGTCATCCTCCACGCGGCGTTGCTGCTTCAGGGTTTCCCCCATTGAGCAATATTCCCTACTGCTGCCTCCCGTAGGAGTCTGGACCGTGTCTCAGTTCCAGTGTGACTGATCATCCTCTCAGACCAGTTATGCGTCATAGCCTTGGTGAGCCATTACCTCACCAACTAGCTGATACAATATAGCCTCATCCTACACCGAAAAACTTTCCCTATCCAACTTATGTAAGACAGGAGTATAGAGTATTAGCAGCCGTTTCCAACTGTTGTCCTCTAGTGTAGGGCAGATTAGCTATACATTACTCACCCGTGCGCCACTAACTCATAAGAGCAAGCTCTTACTTGTCCGTTCGACTTGCATGTATTAGGCACGCCGCCAGCGTTCACTCTGAGCCAGGATCAAACTCTCCATATTAATTACCTAGCAAAATTTATTTGATAGGATTTTATTATGAAGTTTTTAATCAAAAAAACTTTTAGTTTTATTTATTAGTTTGTCTAATCTATTATAAATTATAAAATAATAGACTGGCTCAATCGATCACTTGTTTAGATTTCAAAGATTGACTAATAGTTTAACAATTGTAAGTTAAAAGAACAACGATAAAAAGAAAAGGCTTTATTAACCAATGAAGTTAAAGGTGGTTTCTCGTTTCGTGAGCTGGAATTATATATGAGCAATACTTAAAGATAGTTGAAATAATTAGGGAATTTGAGAAAAAATTGTTGGCGATTAAAAATTTTAAAGTATGTATTTTTATTAGTAGGTTTATAGGGGTTAGTTTTTGAAATATAAATTTGGAGAGTTTTTGCTCTCCATCATTTAAACATTAAATTTTTGTGAACTTTTACACAATATCTATTAATAAGCCGCGATAAGCTCTATTTCCACAAGTGCGTCTTTTGGCAAGGTCTTAACGGCTACTGTACTTCTAGCAGGATAAGGCTCTTTAAAAAATTTAGCATACACAGTATTTACTTTAGCAAAATCTGCCATATCTGCTAGAAATATTGTAGTCTTTACAGTATTATCAAAAGTAAGTCCTGCCTCAGCCAAGATATTTTTTAAATTTTCAAGCGATTGCTCAGCTTGGGCCTCTACACTACTACCTGCAAACTCACCCGCTGGTGTGACACCAAGCTGACCTGAGATAAATAAAAATCCATTTGCGCTAATAGCTTGAGAATATGGCCCAATCGCTTGTGGAGCATTTTTTGTTGAGATTTGTTTTTTCATATTTTCTCCTTTTGAAATTTTTTAAAATCCTACTATAAATTTTCTAAATTTTTAGTCTCCAAAAGCTATAATGGGCAAAATTTCAAAAGGATGAAGATGCAAAATATACTAGCACCAAATGAGTTTTTAGATGATTATGTGCTCGGTGCTGAATTGGCTAAAAATGCCGGCATCTCATCAAATGCTTATCTTTTTTGGAAAAACGTCATAAGTGCTAAATTTGAAAACTCAAGAATAGTTTTTCTTAGAAAAAATAGCATTCCAGTCAAATTTCAAAACATTATAAAAACTTGCACGCCTTTAAATGGCCTTATTCCAACAGGCGTATTTTGCTCTTTTACCTCGCTTGCTCCTTCTCATCTTGTAGCAAAAAATGGCTCTAAGATCTACGAGCTCTTTAAATTTTATGAGATTTGCGGTATCAAATTTATAGACTTGAAGAAATTTTATGATGATTTTAATCTTAGCTATTCTTATAGAATTTACATTGAGAAGTGCAAATTTTTCTCACCTGCACCATTTGAAAAACGCATAAAATTAACTGAAACGATGTGTCTTGGATATTATTAAAGTCCGCTAGCTAGCTTGCTAGCGGGATAAATTTATATCTTTTTGTAAGGCGCTTGGCCAACTTCGTAGAAGTTATTACCTTCGCAGTCAATGGCGACTATTGCTGGGAAATCCTCAACTGTAAGCCTAGCAACTGCCTCTGGTCCTAGTTCTGGATAAGCTAGCACTTCATATTTTTTGATACTTTGGCTAATGAGCGCTCCGATACCGCCGATAGCAACCATATAAACACAGCATGATTTTTTCATAGCCTCGACTACTGCGTCACTCCTGTAGCCTTTACCGATCATACCATTTATACCAACTTCATTTATCATGGTTGGGGTGTATTTATCCATTCTGCCGCTTGTTGTTGGGCCTGCTGCGCCGATAGCTTGATTTGGCTTGGCCGGAGTTGGTCCGACGTAGTAGATAGTCTCACCATTTAGCTCAACTGGTAGCTTCTCGCCGCGTGCTAAAGTTTCAGTAAGTGCCTTATGTGCAGCGTCACGAGCTGCTATGATAGTGCCTGATATTAGGACATTATCACCTGCTTTTAGGCTTTTTACCACCTCTTTATCAAATGGTGCTTTTATTCTTTTTACTTCTGACATTTTCTCTCCTTAAAGCTCGGCATCTGCGTGGCGCGCAGCGTGGCAGTTGATGTTTATAGCAACAGGAAGACCTGCTATGTGAGTTGGATACCACTCGACATTTACTTTAACAGCAGTGGTGTCACCACCAAGTCCTTGAGGACCAACGCCAGTTTTACAAGCAAGCTCTAGTAGCTCGTCTTCTAATTTGGCATATCTTGGATCAGAATTTTTACTATCGACTGAACGAACTGCTGCTTCTTTTGCCAAAAGTGCTGCCTTATCCATCGTACCACCTATGCCAACGCCTATTGTTAGTGGAGGACAGGCATTTGGTCCAGCGTATTTTACAGCCTCTAAAAAGACTTTTTTTACACCCTCTATACCATCAGCTGGCACAAGCATTTTTAAAACTGATTTATTCTCACTACCAAAACCTTTTGGAGCTACTTTTATCTTTAGCTTATCTCCTGGCACGATTCTAGTGTGAATGACGGCTGGAGTGTTGTTTGTGGTATTTTTTCTTTCAAAAAGTGGCTCAGCAACGACTGACTTTCTTAAATAGCCTTCAATGTAGCCTTCCGCAATGCCCTCATTTATCGCATCTTCAATATAACCACCCTCAATATGCACATCTTGGCCTATCTGCACAAAAACAACCGTCATACCGGTGTCTTGGCAGATAGGTGCAACGCCCTCTTCTGCAAGCTTAGCATTTTGTAAAATTTTGCCCAAAATGTCTTTGCCTAGTGACGAGCTTTCGCTACTTTGAGCCTTTGTAAAAGCAGCCTTTAAATCTGGCGTCACAACATAACAGGCCTGTTTGCAAAGCTTAGCAACGACTTCTCTTATATCTTTTACATTTATTATTCTCATCTTTACTCCTCTTAAAAAACAATTTTTAATTATATTAACTATATTTAAAATTTAAGATTAAATTTTTCTGCTGGATATCTAATCGAAAAAATTTATATGAATTTATTTTGCTTGACTACAACTAGAAGACTTGTCTAAAACAAATTTAATGAAATAAGAGATGGTGAAATTGAGTCTAGAGCATCACAATATTGATAGAAATTTACATAACATGGCTTATTTAAGCCATAAATATATAAATTTAAGATTGAATGCTCTCCTCATCATTTTTTATCTTTTTTCTAACTTTGACTCGTGATATGCTAGCTCCATCCATCTTTCTTACTTCGTAGTAGCAGTTTTCATCCTCGATCTTGTCCCCAACTACTGGCAAACGACCGATTAAGTTGAAGACATATCCACCGATTGTAACTTGATCTGTCTCTTCATCAAAGCTTATACCAAGAACCTCTTCAACACTCTCTAGATCATATCTGCCTTGAAATTCATAAATATTGTCATTTATCTTTTTATAGTGCTGATCAACTTCATCGTGCTCATCATTAAAATCACCAAGCACCTCTTCCATGATATCTTCCATCGTAAGAAGTCCGGCTGTGCCGCCATACTCATCGACTACGAGTGCTGCTGAAATTTGCTCTTTATTCATCATTACAAGCACTTTTGAAATAGAAAGGCTCTCAGGCACGATGACAAATTTACGAACAATTGAGTCAAAACTCTTCTCTTTATCTTTGCTAAAGTGGAGCTGCAAAATATCTCTAATGTGTATCATGCCCAAAATAATATCTTTTGAGCCGTCTATATAAGGAAAGCGAGTGTATTTTGACTCAAATACGACTTGCAAATTCTCTTCAAAGCTCTTTTGTTTATTTATGCAGATCATATCGCGCCTTGGCGTCATGATCTCTTTTGCGACTGTGTCACTAAAATCAACTGCATTTTTAATGATCTCAGTCTCAAAACTATCAAGCACACCGCCCTTTAAGCTCTCGCCAACGATGATTTTTATCTCTTCTTCAGAGTGCGCTAGCTCATTTTCTTTAGCTGGCTGGATACCTAAAATTTTAAGTCCGATGGTCGCTAAAATATCAAAAAGCTTAATTACAGGAGAAAATAGTACCCAAAAAAAGTGAAGTGGACGAGCGATTTTTAACACTGAAGTCTCGGCCTTTGCGATAGCAACTGACTTTGGCACAAGCTCACCCATTACAACGTGAAGTAACGTAATAAGCGTAAATGCAATCGCAAAACCAACCGTATGAACTAATATGTCGCTAAAGCTGAAGAAATTTTTAAGTGGAGCTTCTATAAGTCTTGCAACCGCTGGCTCACCGATCCAACCAAGAGCAAGTGAGCTTAGTGTGATGCCAAGCTGAGTGGCACTAAGATAAGTATCAAGCTTGTTTGACATCTCAAAAGCAAGCTGAGCGTTTGGCTTTTTCTCTTTGATAAGCTCTTCAAGTCTAGACTTACGAACTTTAACAAGAGAAAATTCTGATAAAACAAAAAAGGCATTTAGTAAAATGAATACAATGGCAAGTATTACCATTAAAAGCGAATTATCGCTACTGGGGTTCAATTATGATCCTTAAGAGTTAAAAATTTTTGCCTGATTATAGCGAATTTATATTTAGCGGTCAAATTAATCGCGCTCAAAAGTAACAACATTTCTTAAATTTAAGATTTATAAAAAGTTCTTAAATCATATTTTGATAACATTATTTTCATCACTAAATTTATGGATTTTACAATGAGCAAAAAGAATTTTTCATCGCGTTGGGCATTTATATTGGCCTGTGTTGGATCAGCAGTTGGCATGGCAAATGTCTGGGGCTTTCCTTATAAACTTGGCACAAATGGCGGTGCAGCGTTTTTACTCATCTATGTTTTTTTCATAGCTCTTTTTTCATACGTTGGACTAAGTGCGGAGTATGCGATTGGCAGACGTGCAAAAACTGGTACGCTTGGATCATATAAATATGCTTGGCAAAGTAGAAATTTAGGTGTATTTGGCAGTATTATTGGCTGGCTTCCGCTTGCTGGCTCACTTTGTATAGCCATCGGCTACGCAGTCATCATCGCTTACGTGCTAAAAGCCCTTACTCAGGCACTTACTGGCTCATTTATGAGCGTTGATACGAACGTTTGGTTTAACTCATTTGCACTTCAAGATTACTCAGTCTTGCCTTATCATTTTATTATCGTTGTTGGCACGCTTCTTACACTATTTTTTGGGGCAAAAAGTATCGAAAAAACAAATCAAATAATGATGCCACTCTTTTTCGTATTGTTTAGCATCTTGGCTATAAATGTCGCGATGCTACCAAATGCATTTGATGGGTATAAATTCCTTTTTATCCCTGACTTTAGTAAGCTTGCAGACCCGATGGTATGGGTTTCTGCGATGGGTCAAGCCTTTTTCTCGCTCTCTATCACAGGATCTGGCATGATAGTTTATGGGGCTTACCTTTCAAAAGATGAAGATATCGTTGAGAGTGCTAAAACTACGGCCTTTTTTGATACTATTGCGGCTCTTGTAGCCGCTCTTGTTATGATCCCAGCGGTCTTTGCCTATGCTATGGATCCAGCCGAAGGTCCAAAGCTACTTTTTGTAACGCTTCCAAAAATTTTACAAAACATGATCGGTGGACAAATTTTTGCCATTATTTTATTTACAGCTGTTATCTTTGGCGGTATCACCTCGCTTCAAAATATGTTTGAAGTAGTCGCCGAGTCACTAATGCATAAATTCCCACTCCTTAGTAGATTTTGGACGCTCACGCTACTTTGTGCAGTTTGCTTTGGCATAGGAGCATTTATGGAACCTATTAGCAGTTGGGGGCCTTGGATGGACTTTGTGTCGATCTATATCATTCCAATCGGTGCGGTAATCGGTGCTATTTCTTGGTTCTGGATTATTAAAAAAGATGAAATTTTAGACGAGATAAATTCTGGGGCAAATAGATCTTATGGTAATTTCTGGTATTTTGTAGGCAAATTTATCTACGTTCCGCTAACATTTTTACTTTGTATCATAGCCGTAAGTAAGGGAATTTCTTTTTAAATTTAGCTCGCTAAAAAATGAGCTAAATTTAAAAATTTTTGAAGTTATCTTAGTTTTTTTGTGCCGATGTAAGTAGCAAAAATTTCTTGTGAGCCATCTTTTTTAAATAAAATAACATCGTATTGCTCGGCTTTACTGCCTTGCTCCATACCTTGGCTCTCCATCGGCATGCCAGGTACTGCGATACCAACTACGTCTTTTGGCTTGAGCACTAGTAGGCGCTTTACCTCATCAGCTGGAACGTGACCTTCTATGATATATCCATCGATGATTGCTGTATGGCAGCTTGAAAGCTCTAGCGGCACGTTAAATTCTTTCTTAACTTTAGCTATATCATCTACTTTTATGACCTCTTCGCTAAATCCAGCCTTCCGCATCGCCTCACCCCAGCTAGTACAACATCCACAAGTTGGGCTTTTATAGACCTTCATATCAGCCGCGAACGCAAGTGTTGCAAAAAAGCCAAGAGCCAAAAATGCTAATTTCTTCATCATTTTCCTTTACGT
This sequence comes from Campylobacter concisus, assembly GCF_902460545.1. GTDB lineage: Bacteria > Campylobacterota > Campylobacteria > Campylobacterales > Campylobacteraceae > Campylobacter_A > Campylobacter_A concisus_AE. Next base: position 116,133 of record NZ_CABPUE010000007.1, on the reverse strand, counting down.
AAAATTTGCAAAATGATATAGCTCACATTTAAATTTTATATAAATGCTTAATATTGCTTGCTATAATTCGCCAAAATTTACAAAAGGCACTTTATGTTTTCATCATTTTTTAAAGATAAAAAATGGGCACTCTGGGCTTATGGCGGAGCGATATTTATCATCTTGCTTCTTGTCTATCAAACGCACCTAAATGTCCGTATAAACGAGTGGTATAAAAATTTCTACGACATCGTGCAAAACTCAAAAGATCATGATGTAAGTGAGTTTTGGCGAGAAATTTTTAACTTTATAAAAATCGCTATGCCTTACGTCGTGACTTACACTGTGATCTCGTTTTTTGCTAGCCACTGGGTCTTTCGCTGGAGAGAGGCGATGACGTTTAAATACCTCAAATTTTGGCGAAACTGCCAAAATGACATCGAAGGTAGCTCGCAGCGTATCCAAGAGGATGTTTATCGCTTTGCCAAGATCATGGAGAGCCTTGGCGTGCAGGTTTTAAGGGCGATCATGACGCTAATTGCCTTTATACCAGTGCTTTGGGAGCTAAGTAAGAGCGTGAGTTTACCTTACATCAAAGATATCGAAGGCTCGCTTGTTTATATCGCTTTAATAATTAGCATCGGTGGCTTAACTATTTCGTGGTTTGTGGGCATTAAACTCCCGCATATCGAGTATAACAACCAAAAAGCAGAAGCGGCGTTTAGAAAAGAGCTAGTTTACGGCGAAGACGATAAGTCTAAATTTTGTCAGCCAAACGTCATGTTAGAGCTTTTTACGGGCGTAAGGTTAAATTATTACAAACTATTTTTGCACTATGGCTACTTTAACCTTTGGCTCATCTCATTTTCACAAATTCTTGTCATCGTACCTTATGTCATCATGGGAAATGGCCTATTTAGCGGCGTTATCACACTTGGCGTGCTTATACAAGCTAGCAATGCTTTTTCGCAAGTCAGAGAGAGTTTTAGCGTCTTTATCGACAACTGGACGACAATAACAGAGCTAAGGTCTGTAAATAAGCGTTTGAGAGAGTTTGAGAGAAATATAAATTATAAGGCGTAAGGGTTAAATTTAAGATATAGCGTCTAAATTTTGATTTATGCGGTCATAAACCAAGCAGCACACTGAATACACTTTATCATCAAGCAAATTTAAATTTATGAGCGAGCATATCACGGCTCTAAATTTAGTGCCGAGTGGTTACGAGACCTAAATTTAGCAGTCTGCTAAGGCGAGTGAGTAAGATTTTAAAATTTGTAAAAAGTAAATTACTATTTTTGATATCACAAAAATTAAATTTCTCCTCTCATTTAACAATGCATATCCAACTCAGGCTATAATACGCAAAATTTTAGTCCAAAAAGGATAAAAATGAAAAAATTTTTACTTACATTATTAGTGACTAGTTTATTCTTCACTGGCTGCTCAAGCGTTACAAAAGCAGGCGTTGTTGGTGCTGATCGTAAGCAATTTATGTTAGTCTCATCAGAAGCTATGGAGCAAAGCTCAGCCCAAGCCTATGTCAAGACGCTAACAGCTGCTAGAAGCAAAGGCGAGCTAAACGTCGATCCTATCCTTACAAAAAGGGTTCAAGATATTGCCAAAAGACTCATCGCTCAAACTGGAGTTTTTAGAGACGATGCACTAAAATGGAAGTGGCAAGTAAATGTTATTAATGAAGATACACTAAATGCTTGGTGTATGCCGGGTGGCAGGATTGTGGTTTATAGCGGCATCATAAAAAGGCTAAATTTAACAGATGCGCAACTAGCAGCGGTTATGGGACACGAGATCGCTCACGCACTTAGAGAACATAGCAGGGAGCAAGCCAGCACCGATCAGCTCAAAAATATTGGAATTTTTGCGGTTGCGACAGCTACTGGTCTTGGTGATCTTGGAGCTAATGCTCTAAATTTAGCTAGCGAGTATACTATATCTCTGCCATTTTCACGATCTCACGAAACTGAAGCTGATCACATAGGTACTGAGCTAATGGCAAGAGCTGGGTACGATCCAAAAGAAGCGGTCGAAGTCTGGATAAAAATGAGCAAGATGAGTGGCGGAAAGGTTCCTGAAATTTTAAGCACACACCCATCAAATGAGAGCAGGATAAAAGATCTAAAAGAGATCGCAGCAAAGCTTGAGCCAGTATATCAAGCAGCCAAAAAAGGTTAGGCTTCAAAAATTTGAGCGATTTTGAAATGGTTGCTCAAATTTATAACTAGTACATTTTAAAAAACTACGACTGCTGATATTCGGCTAGTTAGCGAGAGCCTTGGTTTAACGCCCACGGCAGCTCGCGCCCTATCTTTATCTACAAAGAAAATGATGAAATTTTAGGCTACTGCTCACTGAGTGACTTTAATCCAAAAGTCGCTTACGATATAAGCGTAGAGATAAGCATCTATGTCGCTAAAAAGGCTCTAAATGGGGCATCGGCAAACAGCTTTTAGCCACAGCCTAAATGAAGCTAGAGAGCTAAATTTAAAAAACATCATCGCACTAATCTTTAGCAAAAACAAAGCAAGTCTTGGGCTCTTTTTGAAATTTGGCTTTGAAAAATGGGGTGAATTGCCCAGCATTTGTCTGATGGGCAATGAGTACAAAGATGTCGTTATCTTGAGGCTAAAGCTTTAAGAGCCAAGCATTAAGCAAATCAAGATATAATTCCACTTCTTCATGGGTAGATGTCCGAGCGGTTTAAGGAGCACGCCTGGAACGCGTGTGTGGGGCAACTCACCGAGAGTTCGAATCTCTCTCTACCCGCCATAAAACTATCTACAACCTAAAGCTTCTTGACCTTTATTTTATTACTCAAAACATTAGCACTAAGCAAAAGACCACTTTATAAATCTTGCCAATTATCTTTTACTTTTGTCATAGTTAGGCATATAACTAACGTTAAATTTTGCTCCATTTTAGGAAAAATTTTAACTATATTCTTAGATTTAGATTCTATTTGCCTTATCGACAGTTACGAACGCCCAGTGCATAAATCCTTGTCTCGGTTTGTATTTGCCGCTGTTAAAATACTCCGCTAGCCGCGCCTTCTCCGCTTCGCTTAGCTCGCCGCCGCTAACCTTTGTGTAGGGCGCGTTTTTTAGATGCGCGATGCCCATCTTTTCCAGCGCCTGCTCGGCTAGCTTTTTATCCGCCGCGCTAAAGCTTGAAAATAGCGGCGTTCTGCACAGCGCGCCCATCAGAGCGACGTCAAAGCTGATGCCCTTTAGCACGGGCTTGTCACGGTAGGCAAAGCGCAAATTTCGCACTTTTATCAAATTTTCTCGCATCAAAAGCTCCTCTTGGCGCGGCGCAGCACGATGATAAACATCGGGATGCCAAATAGCGAGGTTACGATGCCGATAGGGATCTCAAAGGTAAAAATGAGCCGCGAGAAGCTGTCGCAAAATAGCAGGAATATCGCGCCGATCATTGCCGAGCTAGCAAGTACCGCACGGTTGTCGGCGCCAAATATTAAGCGCGCGATGTGCGGCACGATAAGCCCGATCCAGCCGATGATGCCCGCGATCGTCACGCTAAGCGCGCTAATGAAGGTCGCGACGAGGATGATGAAAATTTTAACTCGCGCCACGTTTACGCCCAGGCTCTTTGCCTCCTCCTCGCCAAGGCTTAGCGCGTTTAGGTATTTGCCGCTAAGCACTAGCAGCAAAACGCCCACGCACATCGGCAGGATCGAAATTTCGATGAAGCTTTTGGACGCAAAGCCGAGGCTTCCATCAAAAAATATGTAATCGCTGGAAGCGCGTCAAAAGAAAGAGTGCAAATGTACTTTGATTTTCTACTATGTATCGACGATACAGACGAGCTTGGTGGAGAAATTTCAACTGGAAGTTTAGCTCAAGAAATAGCCCTAGAAATTAGTTCATTTGCCAAAGTCTCTTTTATTACACGCCACCAACTTTTGCTAGATCCTCGCATAAACTACACTTCGCACAATAGCTCAATGTGTTTAGTCGCTAAAATTTCAAAAGAACAAAAACAAAAGGTGCTTGACATTGCGCTTGAGCTTTTAATAAATAAATGCGCTAAAAGCGCTGAGCCCGGTATCGCAGCTGTTTTCAAAGACGACATAAACGATACGAAAGAGCTAATAAATTTTGGCAAAAATGCAAAAAATATGTTCCTAACCACAAAGCAAGCTTTTGAGATAGCTATGGCGCAAAATGTATTTTTAAAAGCTCTTACACCAAATGCTAATGGCGTTATCGGCGCGCTCGCGGGCATAGGGCTTAGGCTTAGCGGCGATGATGGCAAGATAAGGGACAAATTTAAACTAAATGAGCCAAAGCTAAGCGTTGCTAAGCTTACAGAGCTTCCATTTATCGAGGCGGTTTTGGACGAGAATTTTAAAGAGCTCGCAAAAGATGAGATGATAAATTTAGATGGTACTTTAAAGCCTATATTTTGGCATCAAAAGGCAACTTTGCTCGTGCAAAAAGACAAAAATGGTGAGTTTAGAAATTTAAATATAAAAAAGCTTCGGGAATTTTGATGATGCAAAATTTCAATGAGAAAAATGAGTTTAAATACGGCAAATTTAACTACGAAAAAGCACGAGAAATAGCCCAAAACTGCGCTAAATTTAAGCTAGATAGCGACGAAGAGGAGATGAGCTGCGGCGGCGAGAAAAGCTGCTACGACTGCGCATTTAGGCGCTGGAGTAAAGATAGCTTCATCTGCATGGCACAAGCTAGCAAAGACTGAGCTAGCCCTACGCAACCATTTTTTTATCTTTAAGTTTTCCACCACGTTTATACTTTAGCTCACCACAAAATCTCTTACCGAATTTCGCCTCAACGATGAGAACTAGCACGAAAAATATCTTTTCGTCGTTTAAAGAAGCGATTTGGCGCAGGGTTTGATCTGCGCCGCTAAATTTGACGCCGTTTTTGCGTAAAGTTTCGCAAAAAATAGCCTCGTCAAAGCCCAACATTTGCGAAATTTCAGTTATGCTGTATAGCTCGAGCGAGGCGATGATTCGGTCCATATTGCAAATGCTTGGATTTTTACTGCGTGTTAGTACATCCATTGTTTCATTCATTAGCTTTACTAGTTTTTTTCTACGATTTATAACGTGAAGTGTTGCGGCAAGCAATATTAAAAAACCTGCGATTTTATGGGCATTTAATAGATACTCATTATATTCGCCAAGTGCAAAATTTACACCAGAGAATGCGAGCATACAAAGCCCTAAAATAAGAACTAAAACAAGACAGAATTTATAAATAACCTCTACTTTAAACATGACACTCATCCTAAAATATATTTTTC
>NZ_CABPUE010000007.1:96489-110346 GCF_902460545.1 Campylobacter concisus | reverse complement strand
GTTGAAATTTATCACCAGCTTATTTAGCTGGTGATTTAATTAGATTAAAAATTGTAGTTAAAGCTAAGATTAAAAGTGCGTGGATCGCCATAAACCATCATATTTTTGCCGATACCCTCGTAGTATTTTTTGTTAAAGAGATTGTCGATATTTAGCTGTACATCAAAATTCTTAGCAAATTTATAACCAAACATCAAATTAGCTAAAGTGTAGCCTTTTTGTGTGATTTCACCTGCGCCTTCGCCAGTGTAAATTTTACTCTTATACATAGCTCCAGCCCCTACCCTAAAGTCTCTGATCTCATACTTTGCAAATAAATTTGCCGTGCTTCTTGATGAGTCAGTGGCGTATTTCTCGCCATTAGCATCTTTTGCGTTAAAGTGCGTTGCGCCAAAGCTTAGGCTTAAGTTTTTAGTGATCTCGCCGTTTAGATCTAGCTCGACACCCTTGCTTGTCACACCCTTGCCGGCTTCATATATATCGGCATTTGTCGCTGGATTTTTCCTGCCAGTCTTTATGCCAAGCTTGTCTTGTACGATCTTAAAAACACCAAGACTTGCTTGAAGCGCTCCGTCAAAATACTCGCCTTTAATGCCCACTTCATAGTCCTTGCCTTGGATCGGATCAAGATACTTGTCATTTGCGTCCTTTACGCTTTGAGGTTTAAATATACTCGTGTAGCTGGCGTATAAAGTGTGGTTTGCTCCGATGTCATAAGTGATGCCAAGATATGGCGTGATCTCATTTGTGAAATTTCTATTATCTTTGCCACCTTCGATCTCGTATTTATAGTAGCTCACCCTAGCACCTAGTAAAAATTTAAGCTCATCGGTAATTGATAGTTTATTTGCCGCGTAAAATGCCTTTTGTATCGTTTTGTCTTTGTTATTTTGATCTTCGTAAGGAAGCTTTGGATCATCAAGGTGCAGGTTTTTAAAATCAATCCTGCTTCTAGCCGTATAAGCAAGCCCTGCTGGCGTGTTCTTTTGCAGCCAGTAGCTACTTACCTTATCGCTACTTTTTTTATAGTTGTTATACATCGCACCAAAGATAAACTCATGAGATAAATTTGCTACCTCGTAAGGGATATTTGCGTATGCATCTACGTTGTGGATGTTCTCCTCTCTTTTGTTTGCATAAACGCTAAGGTCACTCATATTGCCAGTACCGTCTAAATTTACCGCTCCGCCGTAGTAGAGTAAATTTGAGTCAGTGTTTGCCCGCCTAAATGAGTAGCTTAAATTTAAGCTTGATTCATTTTCAAAGTAGTGCTTAAAATCAGCGTAAAAATCAAGCGTTTTTATATCCCACCTAGTCCAAGGCTGAGAGAAAATTTCATTTTTACTAAAATTTGTCCTAGAGCCATCTGAGTAAAATGCTGGCATACCGCCCCATCTAACCCCGTGGCGTCTTAGCTCTTGATAAAATGTACCAAGACTAAGCCATGAGTTATCGCCTATGTCACTATCTACTATGCCATAAATCGCGCTATTTTTGCGGCTATAATAATCCATATAAGAGTGCGACTTCTCATGCATAAAAGATAGCCTTGCTCTAACGCTTCCACTCTCATTTACAGGCGTTTGCACATCGCCATTTACGCCGTATCTATCGTATGATCCAGCACTTAGCCCAAAATTTCCTTTTAGCTCCTTTGCATCTGCTCTTTTTCTTATGAAATTTAAGCTTGCAGCTGGGTTGCCAGCGCCTGCAAGTAGGCCATTTGCCCCTTTGACCACCTCAACTCTTTCATAAGGTAGCAAGCTCATATCATTTGCACCAAGACTAAAACCACCAAAGCTAGGCATCGAATCAAGCAAATAATAATCTATCTTAAAGCCACGAGCCGTCGGATATACGCGCTCGTCCCATTTATTTAGTGTGACGCCCGGGACATTTCTAAGAAGCACCTGATAGTCCTTGATACCTTGATCTTTTAGCCTAGCCTCTGTTAGCACAGTTAGTGATTGTGGCGTTTGGCGAGAGGTTAAATTTAGCCTTGTTGTGCTCTTTACAAGCTCTTTTGCAAAGTAGTTTGCATCATCTCTTCGCTCGCTTTCTACGACATCAATTGCTTCTAAAATTTTATCGCTTTGGCTAGCAAAAATTTGAGGTTGCATCAAATTTAATGCAACCAAGCTAATTAAAATTTTTTTCATTTTTTCTCCTTTTAAAATTTCTTTTAGTCCACAGATAAAGCCCTGAAATGCTCAAAATAAGCGGTGAAATGCCAACCAAAAACCAGATAAATTTTGTGATTTGGTTGTAGTTGCCAAAGTGCGATTTTCTAAATGCTGAGAGAATTTCTTCACTTAGATTTGCATTTTTTATGTCCAAAATGCTTACTAATTCGCCGTTATTTTTATCGTAAGTTAATATGCTTGAATATTCGTTATGCAAGAAATTTTGATCTTTTACATAGCCAAAAAGGCGTATGTTTGCTCCTTGCATAAAAGGCAGTGAGATGAAGTGTGGCTCAAAGCCAGCAAGATCATTTTTTGAGCGGGCTACCAGCTCGTCAAGAGATAGGTTTTTGTTATAAATTTTTGCATCTATAACGAAGTCATTTTTAAACTCTGGCGTGCGTGCCATTTGAAATTCCCACCAAACACCGCTTACGCAAATGAGCAGTAAAATAGGCGTAGAAAAAATTCCTATCATTTTATGAATGTCACTCATAAAAACATTTAGCCTATTTAAACGCAGTCTAAGTAGTGTCAGCCAAAATTTTCTATAAATCACAAAACCACTTATGCATATAAAAAACGTAAAAATAGCGGTTAAAGTAAGGATAACGTGACCGCTCTTTTCTAGAAATAGCGACTCATGAAGCTCGGTTAAAACTCCAAAAAATCCCTCATCATGTGCGAGTGGCTCGCTCTTCATCTTACCGCCAAAAGCGTCAAAATAGATAAATTTCCACTCTTTTTGGCTGTCATTATGCTCGATTAACCAAATTTTGTCGCATTTTTTAAGGTTTGCATCGATGTTGATGCCGACCATCTCGTAGCCGCCAAGCTCGCTTGCGATGATCTCTCTTTGCTCATCAAAGCTGATCCTTTTGCTTAAATTTTCTTTGTTTAAATTTACATTTACGACATTTGGAGCAAGAAGGCTGTTTAGCTCATCTTTATAAACGAGGATCGCACCGCTAAAACAAACTACTGCAAGTGGAATAAAAAATAAAATAGATAAATAAGTGTGCACTTTATAAAAAAATTTTTGATTTAGAAATTTCACTTTGTTTTAAAGCCTTTTAATAGTAGGTTTTGATAATGGCTCGCAATCTTACACAAAATTTACTTTGATAATATTTAAAACTATTATCAATTATGATTTCAAAAAAGAAAAATTTTTATAGAATGTAAATTGAAAAAAAATAAATAGATTTGATTTTCAAGAATAAACAACTCCTCTTTGTGTATACGAAAAGCCAGAAAAGGGGGAAGCAAAGACTTATCAGTTACAAAAAGGAGGGTCCATTTAGGACGATGAAATAGTATTATTTAAGCATAAATTTTAATAAAATTTTTAGTTAATAAAAAAGAAATTCCAAGTAATACTAAAGTAAATTTAACTTTAAAGAAGCTATATTTAAGAAATTTCTATTTTAATTAGCACAAGTATAAAACTAAAATAGCTAATTTTTAGGCACAAGCTCTAATACATTGCAAGCTCGTTTACTGCCCATATTGCAAGCTCTATCAAGAGCATTTGAGAAAGATCAAAGCTTTGCTCAGTGCCATTTCCTTGAAGATACTTTGTCGCTAGCTCGTAGCAAGCCTCACTACCACCATCATCACAGAGCGATCTAAATATCTCAAAAGATTTTTGCGTATCTTTTTCTATGCCAAGACCATGCCCTAGCATATCTGCATAGATAAAGCAAGAAATTTTATCTTTATTCTCACACTCACTTGAAAGCTTTTTTATAAAATTCTCGCAAGCTTTAGTGTTACTTTTATTAATACATTCTTGTACATTTATATCCCAGTTTGCATTCAAAGATAGAAGAGCAAATGCTAAAAATAAAATGGATTTTTTCATAAATTTCCTTGGAAGAAGTTAGCTCCCTTTGGGGGAAAGGGAGCTATTACAAAAAGGAGGTTTCTTGTTGGACAAGTGGAATAATACAAGTTTCGTCTAAATTTAAAATCAACTTTTCTTTAACAAAAAACAATCTCAAACCAAATCTTTTTTGCTAAAGGCGAAATAGCCACAAACTAGCAAAATAATGCCTAGTGCGAGCGGATAAATAATCGCATAAGCTACAAATGTCGCTTTTGGAAAGGTGCTTAAAATAAAATAAGATGCAGTACCGATAACCGCTAAATTTGGATCAAAAAGACTAAGTGCTGCTATCCTGAAAAGCTCTATCGGATTTAGTATAGCAATAGCGTAAATAACGTACTCATCAACCGAGCTTCGCATAAGAAGTCCAATTAATGCTAGGTCAATAAATGCAAGCATTATAAGCCAAAGTAAAAACGCCACACCTTGGCCTGTCTCTTGATTTTTAATCACGCTTGAGATAAAAAATCCAAGCGATAGAAAAATGATACTTAAGCTAAAAAGTAGTCCAAAATAAAGTGTTAATACACCCCAAGGTATCGACACGCCCTTGATAAAGCCAACCACCACGCAAAGCAAAAGAGCAAACAAAAGTGGCACAAAAACAACAAATGTACGGCCCAGTGCCTTGCCAAAGTAATACTCTCTAAGGCTTAGTGGAAAGCTAAGGATGTATTCAAGCAAATTTGTATCTCTATCTTGATTTATGCTTCTTACAGTTGAAATGAGAATAAAAATAGGCACAATGATGACGCAAATTTGAATAAACAAAAGCAGTGCTCTAGTAAGCCCAGAAAAGCCAAGCACACGTGAGTCAGTCACGCCGCTAAATAAAAATCCTATCATCAAAGCAGAAAAAAGCGCAGCATATATCACAAACCATCTTGAGCGAAAAGACTCTTTTACATCAAGCTTTGCTATTAAAAAAAGATTATTCACCCTTGCTCCTTAAATTTTCTTCTTTGATTATCTTGCCAAGATCCATATAGACGCATCTATCTAATAAATTTGCTATCTCATCAATACGGTGTGAAATAAAAACAAGTGTTTTGTTTTGCGTGAAGTTATCAAGTAAATTTTTAAAAGAAAGCCTTGCTTTCACATCAAGATTTGCCGTTGGTTCATCAAACATCAAAATTTCACTATCCTTAGCAAATGCGATGGCTATTAGCATCTTTTGTTTCATGCCGCCAGAGAGCTTATAAAATGGCTTATTTAAATTTGCATGCAAATCAAGCTCTAAAAGCTTGCTAAATTTCTCAATCTCTTCAAATTTTACATTTGAGCTTTTACAAACAAACTCACAAAGCTCGCGTAGATTAAATTTAAGCGGTGGTGGAGTTTGTGGCACAAATGAGATAAATTTCAAAGCCCCTTTTCTATCTTTTAGGGTATTTACGCCATTTATCGCGATGCTTCCGCTATTTGGGATAAACTCGCCTAAAATGATACGCATGAGCGAGCTTTTGCCAGCTCCATTTTGTCCAAGTATTGCTATTTTTTCACCAGATTTTACATTTAGGCTAACATTGTCAAGTATCCTTTGCGAGCCAAAAATTTTCGTTACTTCTTTTATATCTATCAAAAATTTTCCTTATATGAGTTTTTTAAAGCCGTTGTCAAATTTCAGTGCATCTTGATGACACACATCAATACACCTACCACAAAGCGTACAATCAGCGCCAGCTATCCTAAAGATATTTTTGCTCTCGTCAAGCTTTGCTCCCTTTTTTGTCATAAAAAGTACGTGAGGCACTAGACAAACATCAGTGCAAACTAAGCAGTGATCACATTTTTCTTTATCCCAGCTAACTTTTATGGCATTTGGTTTAGCTAGCACCGAGTAAGTAGCTCCAATAGGACAGACATATCTACACCAAGCTCTACGTGAGAAGAAAATTTCAACCATAAGCATAGCCACAACGAACCAAATAGCATGAAAATAGCCATAGATAATAAATCTTGAAAAAATCCCAACAACATTAAAAATTTCAAATGTAAGGCTTGCACTAGCAAAGCTAAGGGTTAAAAATAAAATGGTAAAAACATATCGCCACTTTGTGTCAAAAACTCGTGGCCTTACTATCTTTTTAGCGCGTAAATTTTCATGGATTTTCTCAGCTATTTCGCTTACTAACGAATAAGGACAGATCCAAGAGCAAAAGCCTCTACCACCAAAAATGATATAAAATGCCAAGATACTAAGTGAGCCAATTATTAAATTTACATGTATTTCATGTGTCGCCAAAAATACTTGCAGGCTCATAAAAGCATCTGCCAAGTGAAAACCAAATATCCTTGACGCACTGATGTCGCCTTCTAAAATTTGTATATCAACTCTATATGAAAGCACAAATAAAAGATGGACTAAAATAATGGTAAAAATACGCCAAAAACGTATGCTAGGACGCTTCTTGCCATCTTTTGTAGTTGTGATTAACGTGCTTAGAAAGCTTACATTTCTAATCGTCGCACGAGTGTTATATTTGTCCATTTTTACTTTTTAAATTTAGAAATTTCATCTGCAAGGCTTTCAAGCTCGCTATCACTAACATTTGTGAGTAGCCCTTTCATAAGTGAGTTTTGCACCTTGCCAGCTTTATAATCAGCTAGCTTTTTAAGCAATTCATCCTTACTTAGATGCGTTATATCAGGAGCTACGACGCCTTTTGCATTTGCACCATGGCACGGAGCACAAGTTGTTAGATACTGCTTGCTAACGCCTTCATTATGCACTTTAGCCACACTTAGACTTAGCTCTTTTACCTTTTTTAGCTCATCTTCGCTGGCAAATTCTTCGCTAGACTTTGGCTGCTCTTTTGTAAAATTTTGCTCTACTTTTGGCTGAGCATTAGTTGCTACTTTTTCCTTTTTAGGCGGAGTCTGGCTTAACATAAATACCATGATACCGCAAATTGCTACTGCTAAAATAATGGTTATAATCTTTCCTGCTTTCATTATTTGCTCCTAAATTGTGTATTAAAATCACTGATTTCTTTAGCTAAATTTCTGATTTCACTATCATCCATTTTTTTAACAAGATCTCGCATCAAGACATTGACTTTCTCTTTATTTTTATAAGCATTTATCATTGTATAAATTTCATTTTCACTTTTTGTTAAAAGTGATGGCCCGATGATGCCATTTGCGTAATCATCGTGACAAGCTGAACATTTTGTAATGAAATTTTTGCTAAGCCTGCCCTTTATAAGTCTTAAATTTATAGTTTGAAGAGGGGTTCTTACCATTGCTAAAGCACCGATTTGACGGCTTACGTTATTATCTTCAAGTCCAAATTTTACGCTCTTTTCACCGTGCATATCGTATTTTATGAAATCATTTTGTTTATTTGTACTTTGATTATTTTCTTTTTTTTCAACCTTTATGCTAGCACTCGTGGCTACATTTATTGGTTGCTCGTTAGTTGCTTTTTGCGCTTTGTCATCGCTCTTTTCACAGCCGACAAATAGCAAAGCAGCAGCCACTAAAGATATTATTAATCTCATTCTTTCTCCTTATAAATTTCATCATAACTCATTTTTGGGGCAATATTTATAATTTTTACAGGGCAAACCTCAGCACACACCCCACACCCAACGCAGCCATGCTTTATGAGTGGTAAATTTGCTTCACTCATTACTATTGCACTATCGCTAACTGGGCAAATACTGACACAAAGGTCACAAATTTGACCGATTTTGCCTTTTATCTTATCTTTTTCTGTCTCTTCCCTATCGTTATAAACTTTGCGAACAAGCAAATCTTCAACACTATCTTCGCTTAGTTTTTCTCTTTTTAGGCACATACAGGCATTTGCATTACTCAAGACAGCAACGCCCATTTTCACATCATCAACAACTTTTGTAGCATGATCTAACGCACCACTTGGACAGGCGAGCACACATGGGAAAAGATCACATAAATAGCAACCTCTCTTTTTAGGATCGATGTATGCTGTACCATTTGAATATCCATCTTTTATATCAAGCAAACTTATACTGTGATAAGGGCATACCTGCACACACTGACCACATTTGACACAAAGATCATCGAAGTCATCAACCGCGCCTGGTGGTCTAAGATAGAGTTTATCACCGCTACTTTTTGGCAAAATTTTACCTATGCCATATCCTGCGGCAGCTGCGACTGAGCCTAAGATTATAAATTTTCTTCTATCCACGCTTTGCCTTTAACGCGTTAAAATTTGAAGCATCAAGTGGTTTTATCCTTGGCGTGCTATCTTCAAGTAGCTTTACTGGCTCAGAAAATGGCGCGAGTTTGGCTAAAAAATTTAAGATACTAAAGACACTTGAGCCATAGAAAAACTGCAAATTCGGATAATACTGCCAAAGCTGATCGGCATATGATAGATGCATAAAAGGCGTATCGCCATAGCCATCTTTATCTCTATCAAAGCTCTCATACTCATCATAATAATTTTTACTCCACTGATTTAATGCCATTTTATCGCCTGGAGTGTCGTTCGCAACGATATCCATATTGCCTATAAAATCATTATTTTCAAATATGCTTGTCCCCTGAGTAGCGTGAAAATATACGCCAACTACATTGTGTAAAATTTTATTGCCTAAGAAATTTATCGTTGAGCCTGGCTGAAACGGCGAGTTATCAAGCAAAATTCCTCTCGCATTATAGATAAGTGTATTATTTTCGATAGTAAAATTTGAAACATCTTTTAGACCAATACCAATACCAAAAGCGCCGTCACTATCCATAACAAGATTATTTTTTATATTTGAGCCAGCTGAATACATAAAAAACATTCCGACTGCATTGCCGATAAAGTCATTGTTTTCGACTAAATTTTGATTTGCGTACATAAAATGAAGCGAGTATCTACCGCGAATCGCTTTATTTTTTAAAAATTTATTGTGACTTGCATACCATGCAACCATATCGCGGCTATCATAAATATAATTGCCTTCGATTAAATTTTCATGGCTATACCAGAGTCTAACGGCATCACCTCTAAAACCAAGACTGGCCCCTTTTTTAGAAGTGATGTTATTTTCAGTGATCTTTGAGCTACTGCACTCTTTAAAATCAACCCCAAAAAGTACATCGCTCAAGTCATTTTGAGTAATCAAGACATTATTTGCTTTATCACAGCCAATACCAGCATCTAGCTCACCAAGGTCATTTCCGCTACCGCTTATCTTTAAATTTCTAAGTGTAACATTTGAGGCAATAATCTTTACAACTGTGCCTTTACCATTTCCTTTTATGTGAGCATTTTTGCCCTCACCAACGATACTAAGCGGCTTATTTATAGTTATGCTTCCTTCATAGATACCGTCTCCTAGCTTTATAACATCACCAGGGCTAGCATTATTTATTGCATCTTGAAGGATATTTGCAGAGCTAAAAATAGGCAAGAAAGCAATGGCAAAATTGAAAATTTTACGCATTTAGCTCTTTTTTCTTTGAAAATACTGCAAGTATGCAAAATACACTCATAGCAATCATAACCCAAAATCCGATACTTGGATAAGAGTGCGTTGTAAATTGCGCGACGCTACCATCGCCTAAAACTGTTGGCATAAATGGTTTAATCTTAAATGCGCCCCACTCTTGCATATTGTGTCCATACCAGTAAAGCCATCCTGCAAATGCGCTCATAAATAGCACAGGCGCGATAATCGTTGGAACCATAAGAAGTGAGTTAAATTTGCCATTGTAATACAAAAATGCAAGCATACAAAGCGTTGAAATAAGCAAATAATAAGGTGCTATCGCTCGCTCTAAATTTCCGCCATGCTCCATAGGATACATACCGATGTAGTGATTTATCGTATTCATCTCATGCACGTCACCACTATATCCATCTACGTGAAAATATACAGGAATTCCATCAGGAAAGGCTGATTTTGGATAATTTGGAGCTTCAAGAGAGACGTACCAGATAGGAAAAGATGGTGTACCTATCTCTGCTTTTTGTTCGATCATCTTATGAAGATCGCTTGCTACATCTTTTGATAAAAGGTGATTTTTATACTGAAATGAGCTATAAAGATTATAGATACCGTAAGTATAAGATGGTAGTTCATCGCCATCAGCTATACGCTCTTTTGCTCCGTGCCAACCAAGAACAGGCAAAGTAAAACAAACAGTCATTAAGACAAGTGCAACAATGGTATAAATTTTATATTTACTCATGATCTCTCCTTTAGATTTTAAAATTTCATCTGCTAAAAATAAAATTTTAAAATTTAAAAAGGGGCAAAATGCCCCTTTAAAAACTACATACCAGCGTTTTCATCTACCCATTTTAGGTATTCGATGATATTTTTGATCTCTTCATCACTCATATGCTGATTTGGCATTCTAAGGTTAAAGTAATCAATCATTGATTTAATGTAGTCGTCATTATAGAACTTAGCAGGATCTTTGATAAATTCTGCCACCCATTTTTCGCCATTTTCATGTCTTAGTAAAACGCCTGTTAGGTCTGGACCTGAGCTTACTTGACCGATAACGTGACAACCATTACATCCGCCTTTTAGATAAGCCTCTTCACCTTTTGCAGCAGCTGGACTCATCGGAGTTGCGATCTCTTTAGCTAGGTTATTTTTAGCTCTTAAGCCAACGTCAGCTGTTTTAACCATGTATTGCCATACTTGGTACTCCCAAAGGATAGCGCCATTTACGTCGCCTTTTTTGTAAGCTTCGTCAGCTTTAGCTTTTACCTCTTTGATGTGGCCGTATTGATCAAGTGCGTCATCAACCAAAGCTTTTACTTTTGGATATTTCTCATAATGTTTCTCTTTTAGGTATTTAACAACCTCTTGGATAACATCGTCAGTTGCCTTATTAGTTGCGATTACTTTGTCGTATTCAGCTTTTAAAGCTTCTGGGCTTAGAGTTTTTAGCTTGTTATTTTTTGCAGATTCATATTTTTTACTTGGATCTTTAACAAGTAAATAACCCATCATCTCTAGGTGAAGTGCTGAGCAAAACTCGGTGCAGTAGTATGGGAAGACACCTTCCATATCAGCTACGAAATTTACTGAAGCGGTTTTGCCAGGCTCTAGTGAAGCGTGAATGTTGTAAAGGTCGATGCCAAAGCCGTGAGTCTCATCTTGAGCGCGTTCTAGGTTTGTTAGGTGGATAGTTACATTATCACCTTTATTTACCTCAATATGCTCTGGGTTGATATGGCTTCTGATCATTGTCGCATAGACAGTTACATTTTTGCCATTTCTCTCAACTCTTTCTTGACCAGCTAGAGTTGCATATGGGCTAGCCTCGCCTGTTCTTGAGTTTGTACCCATGTTGTAAGTAAGCGCTGGGCTTAGTTTGCTAGCAGCTATTGAAACAACATCGTGTGGCTCGCCAAGTGGTATTGGCATATCATAGATTAGATCCATTTTTGCACCAGTGATGTCTATTAGCTGGTGATTTTGTGGATGAAGTGGGCCAACTGGGCTAAAGCGATCGATTGAAAGTTTATCAAGAGCGATTGCATATTTGCCAACTGGTTTTGCTGATTTGCCTTCCATTGTATCAAGGTGGCCGATATTGTAGTGAACATTTATCTTATCAAGCACTTTTAAATTTTTATAGTCCCATTTTACGATTTGACTATCAACGTAAAGTGATGTATAAAGTACGCCATCTTGTGAGTCAAATGATGTATGCAGTGGTCCAAGGCCAAGTTCAACTTGTCCGTGCATTGACTTTTCTCTATCTAAGATAGGAATTCCGTATGGGTCAGTGCCAGCATACTCTTTTTTATCGATTAGCTCTTTGATCTTTTTAAAATCATAAACTGATGCGTGAGTATCAAGCTTTCCGCCAATGATAATATATCTACCATCTGGGCTTACGTCACAACCGTGTGGGCTCTTTGACTCTGGGATCAAAAATAGCGCACCTGCTTTTACAGCAGCGTCTATTGTAACTACCTTGTGACCATTTATAACTTTGTAATTTTTCTTGTCTTGAACAAGTTTTTCTAAAATTTTCCAGTTATAAACGTGTAAGAAGTCAGTGTCATTTCTACTTGCACCTGCTTCAAATGGAGGGAGACCTTTTTCGATACCGCCGGTATACATCTCAGTATTTATTGAGTTTGTAAAGCCCCAGCCGTAGCTCTCGCCTTTACCAGCATCACTTAGATCTTGCCAGTATGGTGGAAGCTCAAGAGAAAATGACTCTTTCTCATCGATCTTACCTTTTGAATAGTCAAATTTCCAAAATGTTACAGCACCTCTATAAACTGCTTCATAATCGTCTATTGAGTGGTAGTTGTTATCAAGTGGGGCTGCATATTGGCTAGCTTCGATAACATACTCGCTATTTGGAGTGATGAAGCTACCGCCGTGCTCACTCTTCATGATAGGGTTTACAACGATTTGAGTTGTCTCAAAGTCATGCAAATTTATAACTGCGATTCTTGGGTTAGCTTTATCGTTGATAAATAGATAATCACCAACATACTCACCATTTTTCTCAGTAAAATTTGGGTGGTGTGTATCGCCCCATGTTATCTCTTTACCCCTGATGTTGCCTTGTTTCAAAACAGCTTTTGACTCATTGTCATAGCCATATCCTTGCCAAGGCTCTGGTGTGAAAACGCCGATGTATTTATAAATTCTCATCGACGGAACGCCATAAACTAGCACTTGACCGCTTTGCCCGCCAGATGAAAAGACGATGAAATCATCTTTTTTACCGCTAGGCTGATAAGTTTTAGCAGCTGCAAGAACATCTTTTTCGCTTAGCCCACGCTCTTTCATGACTTTTTCAAGGTCACTACTAGCAGCACAAGCAGTCGTTAAAGATAGCCCAAGCAACGCAGCACTTGCGACACAAAATAACTTTTGCATTTACTCTCCTTTTTAAAATGAATTTATCTCTAAACTCTTTATCTCATTGTCTAAATTTACGCCATTTAAGACGCCTTTATCTATAAAAATTCTTTTTATCTCATTGCTAAAAAGAGCCTTTTGCCATTTTAGCTTAAGATCTTTGTCAAATTTATAGACTACTCCATCCCCATCACCTATAAAAATTTCATCCTCCATACACGCAAGAGCTGAAATTTTAGATTTTAAAACTTGCTTTTTAATTCCACTTTTAAAATCTAAAATTTCTCCATCTCTAAAGCCAAGCAAAATATCATTTCCCTTAAATTTACAGGCACTAAGTGGAGCAAAGCCGACACGCTTTTTCTCTTTTAAATTAAGCTCTTTATCAAGCAAAAATGCTTTGCCGTTAAAGCTTGTAAAAAATAGTTCATCATCAATTGGCAAAAAGCTTGAAATTTTATAAACATCTTTATAATTTTTAGTTAAAAGTTTATTTAGATTTTTATCAAAAACGCCTATGCTGACTTCATTTGCCATATCGCAAGCTACGTAAATTTTATTTTTAATTGTCATAATTTGCGAAATTTTACAGCCAACATTTGGCATGGCAAATAAAAAATTTCTCTCATTTGCCACTTCAATAATCTCATTGTTTAAATTTGCGATATAAAAGGATTCTCCATCATTTCCGCACTCTTGATTTTTATAAATCGTCTCTTTTATATCCAAATTTTTAATCTGTCCATCTTTTATAAAGACGATGCTTTGGTTGCTTTCATTAATAAAGCAGCCTAATTGCTGGGCAAAAGCTGTTATCAAAAACAAACTTATACAAAGCAGAAATCTCATAATCCAAGGCACTTTCATCATAAATTTAATAAACAAAAAAACTATACATACTTAACTCTTAAAAGCAAATTAGCGATTAATTTATTTTTTTAAGCTTTTAAAGAAA
>NZ_CABPUE010000007.1:82084-96242 GCF_902460545.1 Campylobacter concisus | reverse complement strand
TATAATAATTTAAATTTGAATTATTTCTTAAGAAAATTATTTAAATTAAATAATTATATTAAGTAATGAGAAATCTTTAGCATTTAAGTAAAAGCCAAAATTTTATGCATTTGGTATATTTTTAGCTTAAAACCATTGGTAATTTAAATTTGTTTAAATAGGCTATAATCCGCCAAAAAAGGAGAGATGATGCTAACACATTTAGATGAGAAAGATCGTCCAAAAATGGTCGATGTGAGCCCAAAAGATCCTACAAAAAGAGTGGCAACTGCTAGCGGGATCATCAAGATGAGCAAAGAGGCCTTTAAAGCGATAAAAGAAAATACTGGCAAAAAAGGCCCAGTTATCCAAACGGCTGTCATTGCTGCGATAATGGGTGCAAAAAAGACAAGTGAACTAATCCCGATGTGCCATCCACTAGCTATTTTAGGCGTGGATTGTGATATCGAAGAGCTACCTGAAATTTGTGCTTTTAAGCTTTATGTGAGCGTAAAAATAGAGGGTAAAACAGGCGTTGAGATGGAGGCATTAACTGGCGTTAGCGTGGGGCTTTTGACCATTTATGATATGGTAAAAGCTATAGATAAAAGCATGGAAATAAGTAATATCGTGTTAGAGAGTAAAACAGGAGGAAAAAGTGGCGAGTATATGCGATCTAAATAACAAAAAAGCAAAAATTGATTACCCAACGCATTGGGAATACAAAATAATATTTGATGCAGATGTCAATGTAGAAGAAAAGGTAAAAGAGATAGTAAAAGATAGAGAATTTAAGCTAGTCTTTTCAAAATTTAGCAAAGATAAAAAATACGCTAGCTATGACTTAGCCGTACTAGTTTTGAGCGAAGAAGAGAGACTAGAGATATTTTCAGCAATAAAACACGAAGCAAAATACGTTTTATAAGGTAAAAGATATGAACAATTTAGAACAAAATTTACATGATTATAAAAGCAGCGATGGCTTATTAATAAGCATAAAAGCTCTTTGCAATAACTTTTTTCAAGATGCTGCAAACAAAGATATAAATGCTTTGCCAGAAATTTTAAAGGCTAAAATGAATGAGCTTTATGACAAAATGAACAAAGAAGATCTCATAAATGCAAAAAATCTAAAAAGCGCTATGGAGGGGATAAATCAAGCCATTGTCGGTACCGAGGAAAAGGCACTTTACGAGCTACTTGATAAAAAAGATGAGCTAAATCGTGCAATAGAAGCAAAACGTGAAGAGATAAAAAATAGGCTCAAAATTTCATTTGAAGCAGCTGAAGAGGTCGTAAAAGATAGAAATTTTAGTGAAAAAGAGGAAATTTTAGAGCTTTTAAATAATGCGATCATTAGAGAAACAAGACTTCTTGGTATCTTAAAAGAGAGCGCTCAAATCGCATTTTTGACAACTCTTGAAGGTGCAAAAGATGTCGAAGAAACAGCTGGTGCGATAGCTAAAAATATGACCTATGTTGCAATAATTGGAGGAGAGTTTAGCAAAGAGCGGATACTTGAGATTTCAAAAAACATCATCATAGCAGCAGCAAATTTAGCAGACGAGGGTCATATCTTTGCAAAAGAGTTGATAAGTGGGGCGATAAGTGGCACAAGAGATGGTATTTTAAGGGCTATAGAAAAACTTAAAGATGAGGCGAAATTTGCTCCAGATGAGCTTAGGCTAAGCTCACAACTACTAAATTTAAAAAATATTGATGAAGAATTTATAGCCTTGCTTAGGGAACTTGAAAAGGAATTTGAAGGTGTAGCAAGGAATGAGATCGAAAATGTGATAAATAGCGAGCTAGATACAAACCTAGCAAAATTTAAACGCATTAGCGATCAAGCAAGAGAGCAGATCATTTCAAGGATAGAAGAGTTAAAGTCAAACGGCATGGCAAAGCTTATGAGTGAGGCAAATAATAAATTTGAAGCCCTAAAACAAGAGCTAAATGACAAGAGTAAAAAGCTAAAGCTAAATTTTGATACAAACGATAAAATCGAAGAGATCAAACAAGAGATCGCTAATCTTGAGAAAAAAGCCAATGAAAAATTTGAAGACATCAAACAAATTGACATCAAATCAGAAGCCAAGAAATTTGGAGATAGGGCTTACCAAGCTGCAAAAGATCTGCTAAATGTTATTAAAAAAGATAAAAAAGAGGATTAAATTATCAAGCTTATCTTGAAATTTTTCCTGAAATATACTCAAGTTATATATTCTTGCCAAGTGTGAAAAATTTCTCCACACTTGGCTTTTACTTTTTAAAGCTTCAAAATCACAAAAATAGATAAAGCAAAAATGCTCCCAAAATCAAGCGGTAGATGACAAAAGGCAGCATCCTGATCCTTGAGATGATCCCCATAAATAGCTTAACGCAAAGATAAGCACTAACAGCACTTATAATGACACCAAGGGCGATGTCGCTCCAAGGAAGCGCATTTGGATCTTTTATGAGCTTCATGCTCTCAAGTCCGCCGGCTAGGATGATGACTGGGATCGACATCAAAAATGAGAAATTTGCACTTCCCTTGTGGCTAAAACCTAAAAATAAGGCTGCCGTCATCGTTATACCTGATCTTGAGACGCCAGGGATAAGTGCCACAGCTTGAGCAAGGCCGATAATAAGCGCAAATTTTATGGTCATTTCATATTCGCTTTTATTTGTCGAGCGAAGATCTGCAAAGTAAAGCGCTATGCCAAAGACGATCGTAGTAATAGCGATCACAATGCCGCTTCTTGCGTACTCTTCGATAATGTTGTTAAATAAAAGCCCAAAGATCCCAACTGGAATGGTAGCAAATCCCACGCACCAGACAAGCAAGCTATCGCCTACCATCTTTCGTTGTGCGATCGAGGCAAAAAAGTCACGAAGTAGCTTAAAAATCGTATCTTTAAAATAAAAAAGTATCGCACTTAGCGTACCAACGTGCACTGCCACATCAAAGGCAAGCCCCTGATCTGGCCAGCCAAGTAGCTTTGGTACCAAGATAAGATGAGCCGAGCTAGATATCGGCAAAAACTCGCTTATACCTTGTACCAGGGCCAAAACGATAACGTGAGAAATTTCCATAAAATGCCTTTTTTGATTTTAGATTGCAGTTGGGGATTTTACTCCCCAAGATTAAATTTATATAAGTTCGCTAGCAAAATTTGCAAGCTTTTGCGGAGTAAATCCAAAGTGATCAAATAGCTCATTTGCCTTGCCACTGGCGCCAAAGCTGTTCATACCATAAACTGCGTCGGCAAATTTATACCACTCATAGCCAGTTGCAGCTTCAACTGCGATGATAGTCGTATTTTTATCTAAAATTTTAGCCACATACTCAGCTGGCTGCTCGCAAAGTAGGTCAAAACAAGGAGCTGATACGATGTTTGCACCGATGCCCTGCTCAGCTAGAAGTGCAGCTGCTTTTACACAGAGTGAGACCTCACTACCGCTTGCTATAAATGTTATCTTTGCGTCTTTTGCCGAGCTTAAAAGATATGCGCCGTTACTAACCTCTCCAAATTCGCCTTTTGCAAGTGGATCAAGCCCTTGACGGCTAAGCACAAAGGCACTTGGAGCGTTTAAATTTAGAGCCACTTGCCAGCTAGCTGCGTTTTCGTTGCCATCAGCTGGGCGGAAAGTGTAGAAATTTGGCATCGCTCTAAATGTGCTAAGCTGCTCGATAGGCTGGTGTGTCGGACCATCTTCGCCAACGCCGATACTATCGTGTGTGAAGACAAAAAAGTGCTTGATGCCCATTAGCGCTGCTATCCTCGCACTTGGCTTTAGATAGTCGCTGAAAATGAAAAATGTTGCTGAAAATGGCAAGAAAAGGCCGTATCTAGCGATGCCATTGTTGATAGCTGCCATGGCGTGTTCTCTGATGCCGTAGTGGATATTTTTGCCATTTGGGAAGTCGCCCATACCCTTTAGCTCAGTCTTATTTGAAGGAGCAAGGTCAGCACTACCACCGATAAAGCCGGGTAGTTTTTTAGCTATTTCATTTAAAATGGCATGGTTTGTATCTCTTGTGGCTAGCTTCTTGTCGCTAAAGTCTGGAAATTCGATCTTGCTAAAGTCTGGATTAAGAAGTGAGTTTAGTAAATTTTTGCCTTCAATGCTTAATGCCTCAACCTTTTTGTTCCACATCGCCTCTTCTAAATCGCCCTTTTCAACTGCACCTCTAAATCTTAAAAGTACGTCCTCATCAATGGCAAATTTCCTCTCAGGGTCAAAGCCAGCTGCGGCCTTTGCCTTTTTGATGATCTCTTCGCCAAGTGGTGCTCCGTGGCTGTGGTGTGAGCCCTCAAGCTCCATTGCGCCGCGTGCTATGCGCGTGTTTGCGATGATGAGATATGGCGACTCTTTCTCGTTTGCTTGCTCAAGTGCAAATTCGATCTGGTCATAGTCGTGTCCATCGATGCGTGCGACCTCCCAGCCCTGCGCCTCAAACCTAGCTTTAACGTCCTCACTAAATGCGATCGCTGTGTCGCCCTCGATCGTAATGTTGTTTGAGTCGTAGATGAGCACAAGGTTGTCTAGTCTTAAATTTCCTGCGATTGAACATGCCTCGTAGCTTATGCCCTCTTCTAGGTCGCCATCACCACAAAGACAGTAAATTTTATGATCTATTATTTTATTATCTGGTTCATTTAGCACGTTTGCAGCGTATTTTTCTGCCATGGCTAGGCCAACTGCATTTGCTACGCCTTGACCGAGTGGGCCAGTAGCAACCTCAACGCCTGGAGTGTGAATCTCTGGGTGTCCTGGAGTGTTTGAGCCAAGTTGGCGAAAATTTTTAAGCTCATCAAGGCTTAGATCGTAGCCACTTAGATGTAAAAAGCTGTAAACCAAACTTGAGGCGTGACCACCACTAAAAACTAGCCTATCTCTGTTTAGCCATTTTGGATTTTTTGGATTGTGTTTTAAAAAGTTGCTTAAAACCACCATAATATCAGCTAGGCCCATAGGAGCACCTGGGTGACCGCTGTTAGCGTTTTGCACCATATCAGCGCACAAAAATCTTATAGTATCGGCTTGTTTTTTTAGCATATGATCTCCTTTTATTGTTTTGGATTATACAAAAAAGTGATTAAAACTTGCCTTGCGTTTTTGTCCAAAATGTCTAAATTAGTGATATAAATTTTTTAAATTTTTAGCAGTAAAAAGCTAGAAATTTCTAGCTTTTATCTAAGGTGTTTATCCGTAAGCTCCAAGATCATCTTAGCTATGCCAGCGTCTATCTGATTTAGCGCCTCTTCTATCTCGCAAATAAGCTCATCTTTTTTCTTTTTTGCGCCCTCAAGGCCAAGTAAATTTGTAAATGAATTTTTAGCTAGGTCGTTATGCACAGGCTTTCCAGCAGCTGCCTCGTCGCTTGTAAGATCGATGATGTCGTCTTGTATCTGAAAAGCAAGACCAAGTTTTAGGCCGATATCATAAATTTTCTCACACTCACTATCGCTTAAATTTATTATTACAGCGCCCATTTTTAGGCTTGCAGCGATCAGCTTTGCAGTTTTGTGGATGTGTAAAAATACTAGCTCATCAAGGTTTAGCATCTTGCCAGAGAGACCAAATTTAGCCTTTGCTCTTTTGATGTCCTCTTTGTTCGTATTTTCAAAAAAACAATCCAGCGCCTGACCTAGCACCATGCCGCTAACGCCAGCATTCTCGCTTAAAATTTCCACGCATTTTATACGTGTTTCAGCTGGCAAATTGGCACGTGAAATTTCATAAAAAGCATGCGTATTTAGCGCATCCCCTGCAAGTATCGCAGTTGTCTCGTCGTAGGTTACGTGAAGCGTTGGTGTGCCGCGCCTAAGGCTTGCGTTATCCATAGACGGCAGATCATCATGGATAAGCGAATAAGTATGTATCATCTCAAGCCCTAAAGCCACTCTCATAGCCTTTTGCGTGAGGCTTTTATCCACACTTTCCACCATACCAAGAAGCAAAAGCGCCCTAAAGTGCTTGCCCCCAGCCTTTAACATAACGCCAAGTGCCTCCTCGTAGTAAGGGTGAAAGCTAGGCACCTTTGGCAAATTTGCGTTTAGAAATTTTACAAAGTCCTCAAGTAGGCTCATTTTGGCACTCTTGCAAAAAACTGAAAGTCATTTCTAGTAAATAGAAGTGTAAAATTTTTTAATTCACCAAGCTTCTCTAAAAGCTCTTCACGGCTACTCACGCTTTGTTTATCAAAACCCAAAATTTTATCGCCGGTCTTGATGCCAAAAATTTCCGCATTTGACTTTGGCTCGACCTTTGTAACGACTAAATTTTTATCCACCGTAATGCCATAATCAACCAAAATCTTATCATCAAGCATTGTTTGTGGCTCTTTTGGCATGATGTTAAAATTTGGTATATCAAGGCTTGAAGGGGCGTCTACATCGAGGCTTTGGTTAAATTTCACATCCCCGCTTACTGGCACTTGAAAAAGCATTTCTTGCTTATCGCGCTTCACGATGATGTCAAGCTTTGCGCCCTTTGGAGCAAAAAGTACCATCTCATTCAGCTCTCTTAAGCTCTTTGGCTTGATGCCATTTACACTCACAAGCTCATCATCGACCATCATCATCTTGCCACGGCCCAAAGGATCAACAAGACCCACAAAAAATTTATCCTCTTTTTGCAAGAATTTCACGCCGATATCGCCGTAGTAGACGTCATCGTAAGATACAAAGTGCTTTAGGTAGCGATTTGGTATAAATTTATCAGCTCCAACAGCTATGCCTATCATCTTACAACAAGGCGTGTTTATCTCGCCAGTTGCGTTATACTCGAAGCTTAGCGTGTCAAAGTCGCCTAAATTTTGCCCCAAAGACTTGATGTGACCCATCACTGTGTTGTTAGAGTCATTTAAAATGCCAACCCAAGTGCTCTTTTTTATGCGCTCCTCATTGGTCTCATCAGCCATCACGATAGGGCTTAGCTCCTTGCTAGAGCGAACTAAAAAGAGCTGCAAATATGGGTCAAATTTGACATATTCGCCAAGTGGAGCTCCCTCACTTTTTGGTACTGCGATTAAATTTTTAGTGATAGCTACACCAAAGTGTTTATTTACCGAGACGATTGAGTTTTTATTCTTTTCAAAGCAGGCGTTAAAGTCCTCTTGCGTAGGCCTGGGATCAGCGTTTAGGCAAAGCGCTGATAGCAAAAGAGCAATGGCAAATTTATAATTTAGTCTCATTTTATCCCCATCGAAGCAAGGCCGCCAAGCATCCTTGAAGCGGTGTTTTTCTTGTCAGCCTCAACTGACTTTAGCACATCATTTACGGCGCTTATTAGCAAAATTTGCATGCTCTCTTTATCTTCAAGCAAGCTATCATCTATACTGATATCAAGTATCTCGCCACTGCCGTTTGCTCTAACGCTCACTAGTCCGCCGCCGCTTTTTGCGCCAAATTCTTTATTTTTGCTCTCTTCTTCCATCTGTTTGGCTTGCTTTTGCACATCTTCAAGCATCTGCCCCATCTTCGAAAAGTCAAATCCCTCAAACATCGCCTACTCCTTTATGATCTCGTTTTTGTTATTTACATGCACGATGGTTGGCTTAAATTTCTTAGCCTTTTTAAATTTCATGCTAGCATAAGCTACGATGATGACCACGTCTCCTACGCAGACCTTTCTAGCAGCTGCGCCGTTTAGGCAAATTTCGCCTTTTTTGCCCTTTATCACGTAGGTGGCAAATCTCTCGCCGTTATTTACGTCTAAAATTTCAACCTTTTGATTTTCTATCAAATTTGCAGCCTTTATAAGCTCCTCGCCTATGCTGATCGAGCCAACATAGTTTAAATTTGCGTCTGTTACGACGGCTCTGTGGATCTTACTAGCTAAAATTTCTATATTCATTTTTACCTCTTTAAAAGCTCTTTTACTACTTCTTTGTCGCTAAATGGGTGCTTGACGCCATTTATCTCCTGATATGGCTCGTCGCCTTTGCCAAGTATAACAAGCGCCCAGCCGGGTTCTAGCTTGCTAATGGCTAGCGCGATCGCCTCTTTGCGGTTGGCGTTTCGTATCAAATTTTCATTTTGGCTCATGCCAGCACAAATTTCATCGATTATGCTCTCTGGCTCTTCGCTTCTTGGATTGTCACTTGTAACGATACAAATTCTTGCGTATTTTTGGGCTATCGCTCCCATTTTAGGGCGCTTTGTCCTATCTCTATCGCCGCCTGCACCAAAGACTGCGATCAAATTTAGATGTCTAAGTGAGTTTAGCACCTTTTCTATGCCATCTGGCGTATGAGCAAAGTCCACAATGACTAGAGGATCAGTGCTAACCACTTCCATCCTGCCACTAACACCTTTAAATTTGCTTATCGCATTTGAAAGTGCGGCTGCATCTGGGCGCTCTAGCAGGCAAACTGCGCCAAGGGCTGCGATTAGGTTGTAAAGATTAAACTCACCTTGCAGACTTGAGTCTATCTCCACATCGCCATTTGGCGTCTTGATAACCGCATCTATACCGTCTTTTAGCCCATAAACCACCGGCGCAAAGCTAGCTGGCTTTTTGAGCGAATATGTATAGGCATTTTTTGGGTTAAATTTAACACCACCATCGTCAATATTTATGAGTTTTACGCTCTCATCGTCAAAAAAACTTGACTTTACTCTAGCGTACTCCTCCATGCTCTTGTGGTAGTCTAGGTGATCTTGGGTTAGGTTTGTAAAAATTTTAAGGGCAAAATTTAAGCTCTCTATGCGTTTTTGAGCGATCGCGTGCGAGCTAACTTCCATCACAAAGTACTCGCAGCCCTGCTCGCTAGCTGCTTTGAGGTATGAAAGCGTCCTTAAAATAGCACTTGTCGTAAGCGCCTTGTCATCTATCTGCTTGCCCTCTATAAATGCCCCTCTTGTGCCACTTAGCCCGCATTTTTTGCCTAAATTTCGTAAAGTCTCATAGATAGCAGCAGCCGTTGTGGTCTTGCCATTTGTACCTGTGATGCCAACTATCTTTAAATTTTTATCGATATTTAAGAGCTTTTTGCATTCTTCAAGGCTGATTATTTTAGCGCCATTTTTTACCGCTGCCTCTGCAAATTTTGCATTTGCAGTAGTTTGCACAAAGTATGCACCCTGCTCGCACTCGTTTGAGTCATCTGTTATGAAGCTATTTTCTACTGATATTTTCATCGTTTTGTCTTTTTTGTATCTCTTTAAAAAGCTGATCTATGCGCTCATCGCCACCAAACATCACCGCCGCACTCTCAAGATAGTTTATACTCATTTCGATGAAGTCATTTTTTATCAAATTTCCCAAAAATTCTAAAAAATCATCTTTGTTTGAGATCATAACCTTGGTTGAGAACATGATATTTTCAAAGACCTTTTTGAAGCTCCCGTCCTTATAAACAGCCTTTTTAAAGTCCTCGTAGCTGATCGCGTCTTGCTCTTCAAAATACTCATCGCTAGCCAATCTTGATTCTAAAATTTTTAAAATTTCATCCATTCCTTCATCATCTTCGCCAGCTCTTAGTTTATCCATAAAATAGTCAAATAAAAGCTTTGCTTCCTCTGCATTTTTCTCGCCAAGGGAGCAAATTTGTATCAAAAATAGTAAATTTTTATCCTGTGTCTTTTCGTAAGCTAGAGAGAAGTAAAAGATCGCGTCTTTAAATTTAGAGCGCTTGAAGTGTTTAATGCCTATTTTTTTATAATCTATCAATGTCAAATTCCTCGCCAATCGGGATATTTACGACCTCAAGCTCTGGGTGAATATCCATACGAAGTTGTCTTTCGAGTCCATATTTTAGTGTAGTTGTGCTAGCTGCACATCCATGACAATGCCCTGTAAGTCTTACGTAAATTTTGCCGTTTTTTATGCCAAGTAGCTCCATGCCACCGCCATCATTTTCAAGCATCGGTAATACCTTTTGCAAACTCGCACTGACTGGTTTTAAAAGTTCTTCATCGCTAAATGGGATCATATCTTTTTCCTATTAAATTTTTGGGCTATTATAGCAAAATAAAAATGCAAAAAATAATGGCTATATTTTTGCTTAGCGCTAATTTTGCTTTGTAATGTAAACCTTTTTGACACACCTAGTCAGTTTTGATTATTAAATATTTGAGCTAAAATTTAGTAAATTTTTGATTATTAGTTTTAGGATAAAAGGGCAAATTTCGCCCTTTTTGTTTAATCTATTAGAAGCGATTTTATATCTACTTTTTGCTCGATCATCTTGCTCTCAAGCATAAATTCTTGCGTAGCTTCAAGTGCTTTTATATCTTCAGGCGTGATCTTTGGACTAAAGTCATACTGCGGATACATACTCTTTACCGCCTCTATGCTAAGCCCAGTCTCTTCAGCCGTAAATTTTAATGCCTCTTCCTCATTTGCTTTCATAAAAGCCAAAATTTCATCTTGAGCCTTTTTAAATTTTTCAACTAGATCTTTATGCTTTTTGTAAAATTCTCCGCTTGTGGCAGTGACGATAACTGGAGTGATGACGCCCTTGCCTGTTGTTACGACACTAAGTCCTGATTTTTTAGCATTATAAGCAGCTGGTCCAGCAAGAAGTGCTGCATCGACACTACCATTTTCAAGTGCAGCTTGTGCAGCTGGGATGCCCATAGAAACGAACTCTACGTCATTTATACCTAGACCGCCAAGAGCAAGATACCTAACCAAAAGCTCATTTAATATCGTGCCTTTTGGCCCTGCTATTTTTTTACCTTTTAAGTCTTTAGCGGTTTTTATGCCTTTATCTTTAACAAATATCGCAAAAGCTTCAGGTGCTCTTGAATATGCACTTATGATCTTTATGTCAGCTTTATTTGCTGCTGCAAGTATGACTGAAGTTCCGCCCACGCAGTTTAGAAACTGGAGCGAATTTGAAGCTAGAGCTTGAGTCTGCTTTGCACCTGAGGTGATCTCGGAGTACTCGACTGGCATGCCAAAAGATTTAGCATAAAAGCCTTTAAATTTATCGACGATTGAGGGGACATTTAGCGGCGATTTGACGTAGGTCATGCCGATCTTATCTAGCTCACTTGCGTTTGCTACTAGACAAAGCAAAGAGGCTGCACACAAAATCTTAAAAAACTTTCTCATATTTGCTCCTTTAAAAATTTTCCAAATTATATAACTTTTTGCTTCGTTTTGGTTTTAATTATCATTTTATAAAATGCTAAATTTCGCTCAAAATTTTACGCTTTAAATTTATTAGTTCATCGCAAAGCAAATCTCTTGGCTTAGCTAGATTTGACAGGTCATAGCTTGATTTCATCCCGCCTTTTTCAAGCAAAATGATCTCATCTGCTAAAAATAGGGCTTCATCGACATTATGAGTGACAAAAATGATGGTTTTGCTGGCTTGAAGCTTTAAAATTTCAGCCTGCATGCTGGCTCTCGTAAAAGCATCAAGTGCTGCAAATGGCTCATCCATAAGGATCAAATTTGCCTCGTACGCAAGCACTCTTGCAAGCGAAACACGCGAGCTCATACCGCCAGATAGCTGCGAAACAGCGGCAAATTTAAAGTCGCTAAGCCCTATCATTGATATGAGCCTATCTATCTTTGCCTCGTCTATCTCATGCTTTTTAAGCGCAAATACGATATTTTCATAGACATTTAAAAAAGGCATGAGCCTAGGCTCTTGAAAGACAAAGCCGATCTTTGCTTGCTCTTTAAATTTTATCTCGCCAAGGCTTAGACCCTCAAGTCCAGCAATAAGCCTTAAAAGCGTAGTTTTACCGCAACCACTTCTGCCAAGTATTACAGTGATCTTATCTTTTTTTATAGTTAAATTTAGCTCTTTTAAAACGTCGATACGCTTGTCATTAATAAAAAAATGCTTGGATAAATTTAAAATTTCTATCATTTTTCACTTCGTAAAAGGCTAAATTTAGATATCAAAAATAAAAATATCCTATCTATGAGTACGCCACAAATTCCTATCGTAAATATGCCAACAAATATCCTATCTGCGCGTGAAAGCTCCTCAGCGTCAAGTATGAGATAGCCTAGCCCGCTGGAAGCTGCGATCATCTCCGCTCCCACAATCGCTCGCATAGCGTAGCCAAAGCCTATGCGCATACCTACAAAGATATCCTTTATGGCATTTTTTAGGATGATCTTGTAAAAAATTTCAAATTTGCTAAAACAAAAAATTTTACCAACTTCAATAAGCTTCACATCGCAGCTAGTTAGCCCTTTTGAAATGCTTAAAAACATCGGGAAAAACGATGCTAAGATGATAATAATAATTTTTGGAGTTTCGTTTATACCAAACCAAAGTACCAAAATAGCAATAAGGCTAAGTGGCGGAACATTTCTAAAAAACTCTAGTATCCACTCATAATAAATACTAGCTTTTGGAAATAGTGCCGCCACTCCGCCAAAAGTAAATGCCAAAATAAATGCAAAAGCATAGCCAACAAATATACGCTTAAAGCTAATCATCACATGCGTTATTAGCTCGCCGCTTAAGCTCATATCAAACATCGTTTTAAGTGTCGTAATAGGACTTGGCAAGATATAGGGCGTGAAAATTTCTAGCTCGCAAACAACCTGCCAGAGGACAAAGATCACTAGGATCAAAACGCTCTTTTTAAAAATTTCTATCACAGCCCATCTCCATTGTGACAGCCGTTTTCGCAGTATAAAAGCTCGATGATCTGATAGTTTTTAAGCTCGCTAAATTTATATGAAAATGCGTTTTGTATCTTTTCTTTACTACATAAACTTAGTGTTTTTATGCCCAAATTTTCAAAAAATCCAGGCGGGATCGGACTTGATTCTATTTTGCTTATTTGTAAATTTATGTCGTTTAGCTCTTTAAATTTTTTCCATGTTAAAAATGTAGTTCTCTCTAGCTTTAAAGAATTTCCAAGCTCAGCCAAGTCCTCACAAGGCGTTGTTATATAAAGCCACTCATTTTCTTTTAGCTTTGAGCTAAGTTCAATGGCGCTTTCAATTAAAATGGGGTTTAAGCTTGAAATATTGTTTGAAAATTCTTTAAAATTTGATCTTATAAAATTTACAGCTCTTGGACAGCGACTATCTAAAACCATGCCTTTAGAGCATAAATTTTTATATGAATTTTTGATATCGCTAACATGATCTTTTTCGCACTCTACTATGTTAAAGCCCTTGTTTTGCAAGAGCTCTTTTAACGCAGAGAAGTCATACATATTTTTTACAACAGGATTTAGCCAAAGTAGCTTTCTCACGAGTTCTCCGTAATTTTAATAATAGAAATCAAGATTCTATCATTTAAAAATTTAAACCAAGTAAAAAGAGCCGCTTATGACTAAAATCATAAAAGATAGGCGGTACAAAAAACTAAACTTAGCCTACACTTTTATATCTAATTTCTGTTTTTGCTCCACTTTTTCCATTAGCTTTAGTATGTCAACTCCGTTTTTCTCAAGCTGCATTAGTTCCTTAAGATAGGCAAATTTCTCATCTTTGTTGATGTCGTAAGTAGCCAGTTTCTCACTTCGTCCGATCACTGAAGCATAAACTTTGTTGCCATCAAGTTTGTCCGTATTTTGCACATTATAAAGCGAGAGCACGCCCTCTACCACCTCTTTAAAATCCGCCCCACTCTTCATGCCAGCTTTCATAAGCGTAAGAAATCTCTGTCTGCTCTCTTCGTCAGTAAAATTTATATTTTGTAGCGTCTGGTACTCAATTGGCGGCTTATTAGTGCTTGTTAGCATAGAGATAGCCTTTTTGCCTATCGTAATGCTCTCCACACCGACTCTTTCGCCAAGATACTGCCTAAGTGCATAATCAATCCACTTATCTTTAAACTCATCTATACTTAGGTCTTTATCAAGTATCTCAAACCCTTCCACGTGGCTCTTGTGACCAAGCCCAAGAAGTGTGTTATCAAGTTTTGATGTATACTCTTTTGCAAAGAGATCGACATCTGTTGGATAATATCCTATGATCTCTTCGTGAGCTCTGCCAAAGCCAAGTGCTTTGGTCTGGTTGATAAAATTTTTGAGATCATTTATCTCATCTTGGCTGACTTGTTTGTCGTACCCCATGAGCTTGCCCCAGATGCTTATCTTGCCATTAGCAGCCATGCCTGATAGCGAGAAATTGCTAGCAAATGGCCAAAAACCCAACTCACGGCGATATAAATATGATAGTGCTAGCCCCTAGTAGCCTAGAAGAGTGCTATACGCAGACTGTGCGTGCCTTTAATCTCGCAGCTAGGTTTATG
>NZ_CABPUE010000007.1:64132-80568 GCF_902460545.1 Campylobacter concisus | reverse complement strand
TAGTATTTTTAGTATCAAGCTCTTGCGCTCTACTACTTTGCGAGCCAACATAAAAATTTGTCCCAACTCCATTTACACTACCTATCATCTCAAATCCTTTGAAATTTATTAGATGCCTGAAACAAATATCGTCTTAATAAAATAAAATTTTAGCATAGAGTTCAAAGGTAAAAATTTAAAATATATGATTTTAGATTAAAGGATTTACAACTTTTAACTATTAAATTTATGATTTTTTGGTTAATAAAATTTGATAAATAATTAAAGAAATTTATACTTTAGAAAGCTTTTGAAAGAAGGATTTTATTTTAAAGGTAAGAGAATTTTATATTCAAGAAATTAAAAAAAGAGAGCCGAAGCTCTCTAATAATTATTCAGCTACTAGCTCTATATAAGCCATCTCTGCTGCGTCGCCTCTGCGAACACGAGTCTTGATGATTCTTGTATAGCCGCCATTGCGCTCTTTAAATTTTGGAGCTACTTCAGTAACTAATTTATTTGTTGTTTCTTTATCTTGTAAAGAAGCAAATACTGCTCTGTGAGCGTTAGAGTCACCTTTTCTGGCTCTTGTAATTAGCTTCTCAACATAGCTTCTAAGCTCTTTTGCTTTTGGTAAAGTCGTCTCTATCTTTTCGCTTTTGATGATAGCTATCGCCAAATTTTTAAGCAATGCAGATCTATGAGATGACGTTCTACCAAGTTTGCGATATCCGTGTTTATGTCTCATCTATTGTCCTTTTATTCTTTTACACTCATTTGTGCTTTAAGCTCGGTTATTTTCTTTCTTAGTTGCTCTTTGCCATCTTTTAACACATCGGCACCAACTGGATAGCCTATCTCTTCCATAACCGCTTTAATCTCTTCAAGAGATTTTTTACCTAAATTTTTAAGCTCTTTAAGCTCATTTTCGTCCATTAATGCAAGCTCGCCAATAAATCTAATATCAGCTTTGTCAAGGCAGTTAAAACTTCTAGCGCTTAAATTTAGATCTTCTACACTAGAAAGTAACTTTGAAAACTCGCCACCTGCACTTGAACTAGCAACTGGAGTACTAACATCAATATCTAAAATTCCTTTAAATACTGACATTTGTTGATACATAGCTTCTAAACAATTTTTAAAAGCCTCTATCGGACTAACTTGACCATCAGTTGTTATAGTAAATACGATCTTTTCATAGTCTGGATCATCCTCAACCAAGACATTTTGTATATCATAAACTGCTTTTTTAACAGGTGTAAAGAAAGCATCAAGTGCGATATAGTCGTCTTCAATCTCTTCTCTGATCTCTTCACTAGGAACATATCCGATACCTTTTTGAATGATAACTGAAAAATTTAACTCAGCATCTTCGTTTATTGTAGCAAGGTATGCGTCTGGGTTAACGATCTCAACTAGATCATTATTTAGATCAGCCCCAGTTATCTCTTTTGGTCCTTTAAAGCTATATTCTATAACTTCGCGCTCACTGGTGCTTTTTAATTTAAATCTGATTTTTTTCAAATTTATAATAAAAAATGCTACGTCTTCTAGCATACCACGCATACTATCAAATTCATGGCTAACGCCTTTTATCTTTACACCAATAGGAGCAAAACCTACCGTACTTGTGTAAAGAAGACGACGCAATGGGTGAGCCAAAGTAACAGCATAACCCGCCTCAAAAGGATATGCTGTAATATTAGCAACATTTTCGCTAATACTTTTAACTTCAATTTCAGTTGGCATATAAGCTGATGTAGTAATCTTTCTCATCTTTATACCCTCTATTATTTTGAATAAAGCTCTACTATAAATCTTTCCTCAACAGGAATGATAACCTCTTCTCTTTCTGGATTTCTAGTGAAAATTCCAAATTTTTTCTCTTTTTCAACATCTACCCAAGCAACAATACCAGTTTGTGCTGTAAGATCTATTGCACGAATAATTTGTGGATTGTTTTTAGATTTTTCAACAATCTCTACTTTTGCACCAGGTTCAACTCTGTAAGATGGTATATCTACTCTTTTACCATTTACTAAAATATGTCCATGAGTTACTAGCTGACGAGCAAAACGACGAGTTGTTGCAAAGCCCATTCTATAAACAACATTATCTAATCTTTGCTCTAATAGTTGAACCAAAAGAGCACCGGTATTACCTTCGCGGCGTGCTGCTTCTTGAAATAATCTTCTAAATTGTTTCTCAGAAACACCATACATAAATTTAGCTTTTTGCTTCTCGCGAAGTTGTAAGCCATATTCGCTTATTTTTGCTCTTCTTTGTCCATGTTGTCCTGGCGCATAAGGTCTTTTTTCAAAAGCACTTTTACCAGCAAGTCTTCTTTCGCCTTTTAACGCAAGAGACACACCAAGACGTCTTTCTAATTTTTCAACAGGTCCTGTATATCTAGCCATAATAATTTCTCCTATTTTTCTCTAATTATACGCGGCGGCGTTTTGGCGGTCTACAACCATTGTGTGGTAAAGGTGTAATGTCTTTAAAGAAAGATACTTTAATTCCTTCAACAGTTCCTACACTTTTAACAGCCGTTTCACGTCCGCTACCTGGACCTTGAACCTTAATACCAACTTCTTTTATACCATGCTCTTTTGCTTTATTTAGAGCGTCTTCAACTGCCTGTTGAGCTGCATAAGGAGTTGATTTTTTGCTACCTTTAAAGCCTAAGCCACCTGCACTACTCCATGCAATAGCATTTCCCATTTCATCAGTTACAGTTACCATAGTGTTGTTAAATGTTGCACTGATATAAACGATACCTTTGGCTATGCTTTTTCTAACTACTTTTTTCTTAACAATTTTTCTTTTCGCCATTTATTATCCTTTAACCCTTGCCTTACTTAGTAGCTGCACCGACAGTTTTACGTCTGCCTTTTCTGGTTCTAGCATTAGTTTTAGTCTTTTGACCAC
This sequence comes from Campylobacter concisus, assembly GCF_902460545.1. Taxonomy (GTDB): domain Bacteria; phylum Campylobacterota; class Campylobacteria; order Campylobacterales; family Campylobacteraceae; genus Campylobacter_A; species Campylobacter_A concisus_AE. The sequence goes on along the minus strand of NZ_CABPUE010000007.1, from coordinate 77,658 downwards.
GAACAGGAAGACCTTTTCTGTGGCGAAGACCTCTATAACTTCCAAGATCCATAAGAGCTTTGATATCCATAGCAACTTGTTTTCTCAAATCACCCTCAACGATATGATGCTCTTGAATTTCTTTACGGATAGCTGCCGCTTCATCTTCACTAAGCTCATAAACTCTCTTGTCATAAGAAATTCCAGCTGCGTCAAGAATTTGACGAGATTTGTAAAGACCTATACCATAGATATAAGTCAAACCATACTCTATTCTCTTTTTGTTTGGTAAATCTACACCTGCAATACGTGCCATGCCTTATCCTTGTCTTTGTTTATGTTTTGGATTTTCGCAGATAACACGAATTATGCCACTACGTTTGACAATTTTACATTTGTCACACATCTTCTTTACAGAAGGACGAACTTTCATTTTAGTCTCCTAAAAATTTATTCCACTTTTTTAGGGGCTGCATCAGGTCTAAAGAAAGAATTTAAACCAACTATTTTCAAAATAAGTGGGGAACTTTGAAAATAATTCTTCATACAGCTTTTCGCAAAGCTTGGATTTTATCCAAAACCAGCTTTAAATTTACTTAGCATATTTGCCAAGGGGCTAAATTTACTTATATCTATAAGTGATCCTGCCCTTGTCTAGGCTATATGGCGTAAGTTCTACTTTTACGCGATCGCCAGGCATTATCTTTATATAATGCATTCTCATTTTTCCGGCGATATGACATAAAATTATATGTTTGTTGTCAAGCTCAACTTTAAAAGTTGCATTTGGCAGTGCTTCAACAACGTTTCCATCAATCTCAATGACATCGTCTTTTGCCACAAATTCTCCTTTCTCTAAATTTTTACTCTATTTTATGCTTGGCTTAAAATTTCGGCTTTGCCATTAACTATTGCCATGCAATGCTCATAATGGCTGGTTCTCAAACCATCTTTTGAGGTTACTTTCCAGTTATCACTTCCTAAAACTGGTGTGCCGTCTTTTTGGCAGATCATCGGCTCTATACAAAATACCATTCCCTCTTTTATCTTTGGTCCAGCTTTTGGGTTGTTTCCATCAAGGTAGTTTGGAATTTCTGGCTCTTCATGTGGCCTTTTGCCTATGCCGTGACCACAATACCCACGTAAAGGTACATAGCCTCTGCCTAGTATAAATTTCTCAAGCTCGTAGCAAATTTCTTTAAAATGCATACCAGTTCTTATGATATCAATCGCAAAATATAGCGCATCTTTTGAGCAAGCAATCAAAGCCTCGTCTTCTTTTGAAATTTTACCAACTCCAAATGTCCTAGCCGAGTCACCAAAATAACCATCTAAATTTGAGCCGATATCAACGCTAACGATATCGCCCTCTTTTAGCTTATACTCATTTGGGATTCCGTGGATCACCACTTCATTGACACTTATACAAGCCGCATTTGGAAAGCCATAGAGACCTTTAAAAGCAGGTTTTGCCCCAGCAGTCCTTATCATATCTTCACAAATTTTATCTATCTCAAGAAGTGAAATTCCAGGTTTTATGATCGTAGAAACGTGATCAAGAGTTCGAGCGACGATCTTGTTCGCCGCTCTCATTTTCTCTATCTCAGCTGGTCTTTTAAGCGTGATAGCCATTTTATAGACCTACTGCGCTTAGAGTTTGGTATTTATTTGTATAAGACTGAGCTTCTATACGTCTCATAGTATCAAGTGCTACTGAAACAACGATAAGTACTGATGTGCCACCAAAATAAAATGGAACACCCATAGTCTTTACAAGTACCCAAGGCAGTGTTGAAATGATACCCAAATATAAAGCACCGCCCAAAGTTAGCCTGCCAGCTACTTCATTTAGATAGCTAGCTGTACTCTCACCTGGTCTAACACCTGGGATAAATCCACCTTGTTTTTTCAAATTTTCACTTATATCTTTTGTGTTAAATACGATCGATGCATAGAAAAACGCAAAGAAGATGATAAATAAAAATGTTAAAACGTTAAACATATAGCCATTTGGACTTAAAAAATCGTTGATAGCTTGGATAATCGGATTTGTACTAGCTTGCAAAATAGTACTAGGAAACATCAAAATCGCACTAGCAAATATCGGTGGGATAACGCCACTTAAATTTACTTTGATCGGTATATAGTTCATTATACGTTTGTTTTGATTTTCCATTATCACTTTTCTTGAGTAAGAAATAGGGATACGCCTTTCACCCATCTCAACAAATATGATAGCACCAATGGTAGCTAAGATGATCGCTAAAATAGCGATAACTGTTAGGAAATTCATCTCAGAAGTATTTACTAAATTTATAGTTCCGCCGATTGCACTAGGTATACCAGAGACAATACCAGCAAAGATGATAAGGCTTATACCATTGCCTATACCACGTTGCGTTATTTGCTCGCCTATCCACATAAGTAGCATAGTTCCAGTTAGCATAGATACAGCAGAGATCGCGATAAATAAATTTATATCTATCATGATAGCTTGTTCGCCACCGCGTCCGCTTAAGCTTTGAAGTCCGATAGAAACACCGATTGATTGTACAAGAGTGATAACGATGGTTGCATAACGTATGATTTGCATATACTTTTGCATACCGTCACGTTCTTTTTTCATCTGACCTAATTTCGGAAATGTTGCTGCTAAAAGCTCCATAATGATCGAAGCTGTAATGTAAGGCATAATACCTAAAGAGATGATACTTAAACGCTCAGCAGCCTTACCACTAAACATATTAAACAGACCCAAGGCATTGCTATTGTTTGAATTAAAAAATTCTTTAATTACGTCGACATTAACACCAGGAACTGGCACATAAGCCAGTATCCTGTATGCGAACAAAAATGCCAACGTGATTAAAATCTTGTTGGTCAGTGTTTTATCCATTATTTTATTCCGCTAACGCTAACGTTCTCGTCTTTAATCTTTGAAGCAAGAGCTTTTGCACTTGCACCGATTAGTTTTATCTTAGTAACGCTCTTTGAAATTTTATGAACGCTAGCTATTGTTGCTATTGAAATTTCAGTAAGCTCTTTTATAGCTGCAATTTTCTCGACATTAATAACATAAGGTTTTTCAAATTTAGAAGTAAAACCTACTTTTGGAAGGCGTCTTTGAAGTGGTTGCTGTCCGCCCTCAAAACCTCTTTTCTCATTGTAGCCTTTTCTTGCTCTTTGACCTTTGTTACCTTTGCCAGCAGTTTTGCCATTGCCACTACCTTGACCACGACCTATTCTTTTGGTTGCATGAGTTGAACCTGCAGCAGGTGTTAATTTTTCTAATGCCATCTTAACTCCTTTCTCTTAGCTTTTTAGCAAACTAAGTGCTTTTATAGTAGCACGAACGACGTTTGCTGAGTTGTTTGAGCCAAGTGATTTAGTAAGGATATCCTTAATACCTGCAAGCTCGATAATAGGACGTGCACTACCACCAGCGATAACACCAGTACCCTCGCTAGCTGGGCGAAGTAGCATTCTACTTGCGTTATATTTTACCTCTACATCATGAGGGATAGTTGTGCCTTTGATCTTAACGTGGATAATATTTTTAAATGCGTCGTCAATCGCTTTTCTCATCGCATCTGGTACCTCTTTAGCTTTACCATAACCAAAGCCAACTAGACCATTTCTATTACCAACAACAACTAAAGCTGTAAATCTAAATCTACGGCCACCTTTAACAACCTTTGTAACCCGACCGATATCGACGATTACTTCTTCAAATTCTTCTCTATTATATTTTTCCATCGATTTTCCTTTGGGTTATAGCTTGATGCCATTTTCTCTTAAAGCTTCAGCAAATGCTGCGATAACGCCATGATACAAATAACCATTTCTATCAAAAACTGCAACATCTATCTTCTTAGCTTTTAAAGCCTTAGCAAATTCTTTAGCTAAAGTGACCGCACCTTCTTTGTTTGCTTTTATGCCTATCTTTCTACCATCTACTGCAGCTAGTGTAGTAGCTGTAACGTCGTCAATCGCTTGAACATAAAGAGTTCTGTTTGATTTGAAAATAGAAACTCTTGGGCAAGTTGCAACACCAGAAATTTTACCTCTGATTCTTTTTTTTCTCTTAATTCTAAGAGCGATTTTTCTTTTTAGTACTTTTGCTGTCATTTACCGCTCCTTACTTCTTAGATGTCTTGCCCGCTTTGCGGATGATGCGTTCTTCTAGATATTTAACGCCTTTGCCTTTGTATGGCTCAGGTGGTCTAAATCCTCTAACTTGAGCAGCCACTTGTCCTACTACTTGTTTGTCATCGCCTTTGATAGTAATAACGTTTTTCTCAACACTAGCTTCAACACCTGCTGGTAGCTCATAGTTGATAAGGTGTGAAAAACCAAGAGAAAGCTCTAAAATTTTACCTTTTGCAGCTGCTTTGTAACCAACGCCGTTGATCTCAAGCTGGCGAGTAAATCCCGCAGTGATACCAGTTACGATGTTGTTAGCAAGCGCTCTATATGTTCCCCAGTAAGCTCTACTTTGGCGATCTTCGCCCTTTGAAGCAAAAACTATATGACCATTTTCTATCTTGACATCAACGTGACCTTTTGTGTCAAGCTCTTTTATATGATTGCCCTTTTTAAATTTTAGGACATTATTTTCAACGCTAACGTCTACACCACTTGGGATAGCGATAGGCTGTTTTCCAATACGTGACATTTTTTTCCTTTACTTGTCTAGGGTGTTCCTACATTTACGAATAAACACCACAATGCCGTAAATTTTATCGTCAGATTTGACGAAACCTTCATTTGAATTTCTAAATTTAGCTTTGGCAAAATCTAAAATTTTACCAAGCTAAAAATTTAACCTTAAAATCATAAGGTTAAATAGCATTTAATGCAGTTTATTACCAAACTGTACAAAGAACTTCGCCGCCAACGCCAGCTTTACTTGCTTCAATACCGCTCATAACGCCTTTACTTGTGCTAACGATAACTGTTCCGTAACCATTTTTAAAACGCTTAATGTCGTCTTTGCCTTGATAAACACGGCGACCAGGTTTTGAAACCCTTTTAAGCTCGTTTATAACGCTTCTGCCGTACTCATCATACTTTAAAACTACATTTATAAATTTCTTGTTACCTTCTTCGATAACGTTGTAGCTCTCTACATAGCCTTTTGCTGCAAGGATAGAAAGAGTAGCCTCAACAACCTTAGAATGAAGCAATTTCGCAGTTTCAAGCTTTCTCATACTTGCATTTCTAATGCGTGTTAATCCATCTGATATTAAATCGTTTAACATTTCTCTTCCTTACCAACTTGCTTTTTTAAGACCAGGTATTAGGCCTTCGTTAGCCATTTTTCTTAGGCAAACACGGCAAATTCCAAAATCTTTATAAACAGAGTGCGGACGACCGCAAATTTGGCATCTAGTATAGCCACGAACCGCAAATTTTGGCTTGCGTGCAGCTTTTGCTATCATTGATTTCTTTGCCATTTTACTTTCCTTTTGCAAACGGCACACCAAATAGCTCTAGCAATTTGAATGCCTCTTTATCATTTTTAGCCGTAGTAGCAATCGTAATATTCATACCATGAGTTCGTAAAATTTTATCATACTCAACCTCTGGAAACATTAGCTGCTCACTAAGACCGAAGTTATAGTTTCCACGTCCATCAAAGCCATTTTTTGGAAGACCACGGAAGTCTTTAACTCTTGGGAGAGCAACGCTGATTAGCTTATCTAAGAAAGCATACATTTGCTCTTTTCTCAAAGTTACTTTGATACCAACAGGAAAACCTTCGCGAACTTTAAAGCCAGCAACTGATTTTTTAGCATCAGTGATAACTGCTTTTTGTCCGGCGATAAGTGAAATGGTATCAGCCATATTTTGAAGCACTTTCTGATCTTTCGCAGAGTCTCCAGCACCTACACTGATCACGATTTTCTCAAGCGCAGGGATAAGCATTGGATTTTTGATGTCAAATTCTTTTACGAGAGCTGGCTTGATAGTTTCGTTAAATTTATCTTTTAATCTACTCATATCTCTTATCCTTCAACTTTCGCGACATTTGATATGTCAATTGGCATCTCTTTATTTACGTGACCACCATTTGGAGTTTTTTCGCTTGGTTTGATAGCTTTTTTAGCTATTTTGCATCCCTCAACTATAACCTGACCTTTTTTTGCAAGAACTTCTAAAATTTTACCAGTTTTGCCTTTATCGTCACCAGCGATGATCTTAACGGTATCGCCTTTTTTGACTTTAAATTTTACATTAGCCATTATAAAACCTCCGGAGCTAGCGAAACAATTTTCATAAAGTTAGCATATCTAACTTCACGTCCAACTGGTCCAAAAATACGAGTGCCGACTGGCTCTTTTTTGCTATCAAGTATAACAGCTGCATTCTCGTCAAAGCGGATTAGCGAACCATTATCTCTTTGAACCTCTTTTTTAGTTCTTACGACAACAGCTTTTACAACCTGTCCTTTTTTGATCTTGCCATTTGGAAGAGCTTTTTTAACAGAACAAACTATGATATCGCCAAGTGTAGCGTATCTTCTTTTGCTGCCACCAAGAACTTTTATACACATTAACTCTTTTGCACCACTATTATCAGCAACTGCAAGTCTTGTAAAACTTTGAATCATTACTCAACTCCCTTTGCCAATACAGCTTTTAAGCGAAAATTCTTGCGAGCTGAAAGTGGTCTGCACTCGATCGCAACAACTGTATCGCCTGCTCTTGTCTCATTTTTCTCATCGTGAACTAAATATTTTTTAAAGCGTTTTACAAATTTATGGTATCTTGGGTGCATAACGCGTCTTTCTACCAAAATAGTAGCTGTTTTATCTCCAGCTTTTTGTAAAACAACACCTTGAATTTCTCTTTTTAATGCCATTTTACGCCCCTTGTCTTGTTGCACTAATTGCAGTGTTGATCTGAGCTATCTCTTTACGAACAGCACTAATCTCATTAGGGTTGCTTAACTGCATAGTTTTTAGCTTTTGTCTTAAAGTAAATAAAAGCACCTTTTTCTCTTTTAGCAACGCGTTTAATTCTGCAACGCTCTTATCTTTTAACTCAGTATATTTCATTTTCACTCTCTCGCGTTACAAATTTTGATTTGAAAGGAAGTTTGTGTAAAGCTAAAGTTAGGGCTTCACGAGCTAACTCTTCGCTAACACCAGCCATTTCAAATATTATACGACCAGGTTTGATATTCATAACCCACTCTTCAACTCCAGCCTTACCTTTACCCATACGAGTTTGTAGAGGTTTTTTAGTAAGTGGCTTATCAGGGAAAACCCTAATCCAAATTTTAGCCTGTCTTTTTACGTGACGAGTTAGAGCTTGACGAGCAGCTTCTATTTGGCGAGAATTTATTCTGCCAGCTTCAACAGCTTTAAGTGCAAATTCGCCAGTTGCTAAAGATGCTCCACGAGTCGCATAACCACGGTTGCGACCTTTCATTTGCTTACGAAATTTCGTTCTTTTAGGCATCAACATAATTATTTACCTCTTCTTGCTCTACGTGTTTTCTTAGGCGCCTCTTCTTCAGTTTTCTCAGGTTGAACACCTTTTTGAAGAACCTCACCTTTAAAAATCCATACTTTAATACCTATGTTTCCATAAGTCGTATGAGCCTCAGCTACACCGTAATCGATCTTTGCTCTAAGAGTATGAAGCGGAACGCGACCTTCTAGATACCACTCGGTTCTTGCCATCTCAGCACCACCTAAACGACCAGCAACTGAAATTTTAATACCTTTAGCGCCTGATTTTTGAGCACCTTGGATAACTTTTTTCATAGCACGTCTAAATGCGACACGCTTTTCAAGTTGCATAGCTACGTTTTCAGCAGCAAGTTGAGCTGAAGCTTGAGCTTTTCTTTCTTCTTTGATATTTACATTTACTTCTTTACCGATAAGTTTGCTAACTTCGTTCTTTAGGTTTTCAACATCTTGACCTTTTTTGCCGATGATGATACCAGGACGAGCTGCAACTACGGTTACACGAAGTTTTTTAGCCGTTCTTTCGATTAGAATTTGGCTAATTCCTGCATAGTAAAGTTTTTTCTTTAAAAATGCACGAATTTTGTAATCTTCACCGATATTTTCAGGAAGACTTTGTTTGGTTGGAAACCATCTAGATTCCCAGTTGCGGTTAATTCCTAGTCTAAGACCTATTGGATTTACTTTTTGTCCCATATTATGCTTCCTTCTTTTCAGGTTTAGATACTTCTACCATTACATGAGAAGTAGGTTTGCGAATTTTGCTCGCTGTTCCTCTTGCTCTTGGTCTAAATCTCTTTAATACAGGACCAGCGTCAACGCGGCAACTAGTTACTACAACTTCTTCTGGCTCAAATCCGCCATTTGCTACTGCTGAGCTAATAGCGTTTGCTATAAATTTAGCACCACGATTTGGCATAAATTGCAAGCTTGCAAGTGCTAGCTCGGCATTCATACCTTGAACTTCTCTTGCTATAAGTCTTGCTTTTGTAGGAGAAAGTCTTACGAATTTTATAATTGCTTTACTCATATTATCTCCCCTTACTTGCCGATTTTCTTTTGCACTGAGCCTTTGTGACCCTTAAATGTGCGTGTTGGAGCAAATTCGCCAAGTTTATAGCCTATATGATTTTCTGTAACATATACAGGAATAAAGCTCTTGCCATTATGAACGTTAAATGTTAGTCCAATCATTTCAGGTACAATCGTGCTACGTCTTGACCAAGTCTTGATTGGTTTGTTATCGTTTGCATTTTTTGCGGCAATAACTTTTTTCATTACATGATCATCTACGAAAGGACCTTTTTTGAGTGATCTTGCCATCTCTATTTTCCTTTCCTTCTTGAAATTATAAGCTTATCGCTAGCTTTTTTACGGCGAGTCTTAGCACCTTTAGTTGGTTTACCCCATGGAGTAACTGGGTGACGGCCTGAATTTTTCTTACCTTCACCACCGCCGTGTGGGTGATCAACTGGGTTCATAGCAGAACCACGTGTTTGTGGGCGGATACCGCGGTAGCGATTACGTCCAGCTTTACCTATAGTGATGTTAGCCCAGTCTTCGTTACCAACTACACCGATACTTGCCATACACTCAGCTAGTACTTGTCTCATCTCGCCACTTGGCATTCTTAAGATAACATACTTCTCTTCTTTACCCATTAGCTGAGCATAACCACCAGCTGAACGAGCTATCTGAGCACCTTTACCAGGTTTTAGCTCTACGTTATGAACGATAGTACCAACTGGGATAAATCTTAATTTCATAGCGTTGCCTGGTTTAATATCTAGTGAGCCCTCATCGATAGATGCGATAACGTCGCCAACATTTAGGCCATTTGGTCTAATGATATAGCGTTTTTCGCCATCTTTGTAAGCTATAAGAGCGATACGGCAGTTTCTATTTGGATCGTACTCGATCGCTTCAACTTTACCCTCTATACCAAATTTACGACGTTTGAAGTCGATGATACGATAAAGTTTTTTTGCACCTGCTTCTTTATGTCTTGAAGTTATACGACCATTATTGTTTCTACCGCCAGTTGCAGGTAGTTTAACAAGCAAGCTTCTAACGCTTGGTTTAGCTGTTATATCTTCAGAGCTTAGTCCAGTCATATATCTACGACTAGGTGTATATGGTTTATATGATTTTATAGCCATCTTACGCCTCCGTATTTTCTAGGCTTACGCCTTCAGGTAACTTAACGTAGAATTTCTTTATCTCGTCACGTTGGCCTGCTCTTCCTCTAAAACGCTTAACCTTGCCGCTAATTCTAAGTGAATTTACGCGAACAGGCGTTACTCCAAAATACTCTTGTAAAACCGCTTTTAAGCTGTTTTTTGTAACTCTTGGTGAAGTTTGGATAACAACAACGCCTTGTTCTTGAAGGCCTAGAGTTTTTTCTGTATAAATAATTGTTTTGATATCAGTTATATCCGCCATTTTAGCCCTCTTTTGTTATAGTTTTTAGTGCAGCTTTTTCAATGATAACCGAACTAAATGTAGAGACAAGATAAGCATTTACCTCATTTGCATCTACTACATAGCAGTTTGCTAAATTTCTAAAAGCAAGCAGTGTTTTATCGTCTAGTAAATCTTTAACGATAAGCGCGTCTTTTACTTTTAAATTTTTGATGATATTAGCTGCATCTTTTGTCTTTCCAGACTCGATTGAGATGCTATCTACTGCGAAAATTTTACCATCTTGTGCTTTTACTGCCAAAGCGTACTCAAGAGCTAGTCTTTTTTGTTTTTTATTGACTTTTTGAAAATAGTTTTTCTCGTTTGTTGGACCAAATGCAACTGCACCGCCTACCCAAACGTTAGTTCTAGTTGAACCCGCTCTTGCACCACCACGTCCTTTTTGTCTCCATGGTTTTTTACCACCACCGCTTACAAAAGCACGGCTTTTAGTATGAGCCGTATTTGCTCTTATACCAGCAAGGTAAGATTTTACATAAAGATATAGGTTGTGCGGATTTACTTCAGCGTAGCTTGCAGGAAGCTCTAACTCGCCTGAATTTTCAAATTTATCGTTTAATACGTGAATTTTACTCATTTTACAATCCTTATTTTACCCATTGCACCATTGTGACCAGGAACGCAACCTTTTACAACTACGATGCCATTTTGAGCGTCAAAGCTTATTAGCTCGTTTTTAACAGTAACTTTCTCATTGCCCATATGTCCTGCCATTTTCATACCTGGTTGAACACGACCTGGCCATTCGCAGTTACCAATTGAACCGTGGCGTCTGTGGAAACGTGAGCCGTGGCTTTTTGGACCACCACCAAAACCATGTCTTTTTACCACACCTTGGTAGCCTCTACCTTTTGAGTTAAAGCTAACTTTTAAAATTTTAGCCTCATTTAATGGTGTAAAGTCTAGGTTTCCAACTTCGCTATTAGCTACTTCAAGCGTAGCAAATTTGTTAAATTCTGCAGTCAGATTGTATTTCTTTTGCTGACCAGCGATAGCTTTGTTGTTTGCTTTAGTGTGGGCATACGCTACGATAGCACGTTTGTTTTCGTCGATCTCACATACTTTAGCCTCAACTAGCTTAAGTAGTGTAACTGGCGTACTCTTCGTGGCAATCGTTCTACTCATGCCTATTTTTTCTACAATATATTCCATACTCTTATCCTTTTGTCCGCTTATTTCATCGCACGAACTTCGACATTAACTTCTGGAGCTAGGTCGAGTTTTGTTAGGCTATCTACAGTTTCTGGAGTAGCAGCTACGATGTCAAGCATACGAGCGTGTATTCTCATCTCAAACTGCTCACGTGAGTCTTTGTTGATGTGTGGAGATTTTAAGACTGTATAGCGTTTGATCTTTGTAGGCATTGGTACCGGGCCACGAACGTCGGCACCTGTTCGTTTGACAGCTTCTACGATTGCTGCAACAGTGCGGTCTAGAACTCTATGGTCGTAAGCTTTTAGCTTTAACCTGATTCTTTCCATGTGTTTTCCTTTAAAAAGAACTTGTCGCAAACTCGCGACCTCTTTACATCAAAATAACTCGCATAGGATCAAGCGATCGTACGAGCAAAGACGCTTGTCTTTTCGTAAAGAGAACGCGATTTTACAAAAAAGCTATTATAGTTGTCAAGAAAAACGCTATTTTTTGATGAATTTTGATTAATTATTTCCTTTTAATAAGGAAGATATAAAATTTAAAAAGATAAAATTCCAAGAAAATAAAATTTTAAAGAGAAAAAATGCCGATCTTTAATCCAAAATTCTTACTAACCCAAGATCAAGACGAAGAAAAGCTTAAAAAGCGCTATGCAAATTTGCAAATGTATCAGGCAAAAGCTAGTGACATTAAGAGCTTCAAAGAAGAAAAATTTCAGACGCAGTTTCTAAAAGATATCTTTGAAGACTGCCTTGGCTACACTTTGGACACTACTAACCCTACAACTTTTAACCTTGAGCGCGAGAAAAAGAACGAAACTGACGGCAAAAAGGCAGACGGGGCGATACTTATAAATGGCGAAGTTAGATGCGTGATTGAGCTAAAAGATCAAACCACGCAATATCTTGATAAAACTCCGTCCAACCGCGAGCTTAGCCCGGTAGATCAAGCCTTTCGCTATTTTATCTCGCATGAAAATGCCAAATATGTCGTTGTTTCAAATTTTAATGAACTGCGCTTTTACATCGGCAATAAAACAACATTTGAAAAATTTGACCTTTTTACAGCAAGCTTTGACGAGTTTAAAAAACTTCATTTGCTACTTAGCTTTGAGAGTATTAGCACGGATCTGCCGCTAAAGCTAAAAGAGAAATTTGCCACTCACGAGCGTGAAATTTCAAATAAATTTTATAAAGACTTTAGCGCTTTTAGACTTACTCTTTTCAAAAATATTTGTAAAAATAATGCTAGCATTGATAAAAATAGGCTTTTAAGCCTGACTCAAAAACTATGCGACAGGTTTGTCTTTATACTATTTGCTGAAGACCGCGGACTACTAAGACTTCGCACGATAGCCGAGATAAAAGATAAATTTCAAAACCAAGTTACTGAGCTTAGTTTTTATGACTTTTACAAAATTTACTTTAAAGCCATTGATGAAGGCAATGAACGTCTTGATATCAAACGCTACAATGGCGGTCTTTTTGCCACAGATACTGAGCTTAATTCACTAAAGATAGACGATAGCGTGCTTGAAGCGCAGTTTTTAAGCGACTATGACTTTTTAAGCGACATCGGTGTAAATATCCTAGGACATATCTTTGAAAGCTCACTAAACGACCTTGAGGAGCTAAATGCACAAATAAATGGTAATGAATTTGATGCCAAACAGAGCAAACGTAAAAAAGATGGCATATTTTATACGCCAGAGTTTATAACAGAATTTATAGTTGAAAATTCGCTTGGTGCGCTTTGTAAAGTCAAAAAAGATGAGCTAGGGCTTGATCTAAATGAGCTATTAGCACCAAAAAATCCCAAAAAATTAACCAAAGCAGAAAGCGAGATCAAAGATAAAATTTATGCTTACCGCGAGTGGCTTTTATCTCTCAAGATACTTGATCCAGCTTGTGGCTCTGGTGCGTTTTTAAACCAAGCTTTGGAATTTCTCATTACCGAGCATGGCACATTAGACACTTGCCGAAAAGTATATGAGGGCGAGGGTTTGGGGCTTTACGATATAGAAAGCACGATTTTAGAAAATAATCTTTACGGTGTAGATATAAATGCCGATGCGGTCGAGATCGCTAGACTATCTCTTTGGCTCCGCACAGCTGCCAAGGGACGAGTTTTAACAGATCTTAGTAAAAATTTAGTAGCAGCAAACTCGCTTTTAGAATTTCCTTTTGACTTTAAATTTGATGTCGTTATCGGCAATCCTCCCTATGTCAGACAAGAGGCGATAAAAGAGCAAAAACCAGCCCTACAAAAATATAAAGTTTATAGTGGCACGGCTGATTTGTTTGTCTATTTTTATGAGCTTGGCATTACACACCTGAAAGAAAATGGGCTTTTAGGTTTTATATGTTCAAATAAATTTTTCCGTGCCAGCTATGGTAAAAATTTACGTAAATTTTTATTAGAAAATACACAAATA
>NZ_CABPUE010000007.1:54347-57300 GCF_902460545.1 Campylobacter concisus | reverse complement strand
TATATGTTAAAGTATTTTTTAGATTAAATAAAAGTTGCTATAATCGCGTAAAAATATAAAAAATGGAGATAAATTTCTATGGATGACTCGCTACTTGAAGGTGCGGTAAAATTTATGGAAGATGGCTTTTTGGAGCATGAAGAGCTCTTTAAAAGTCTACAAAATAGACAAGACCCACATACCCTTTTTATATCCTGTGTTGATTCAAGAGTAGTACCGAATTTGATAACAAACTGCCTCCCAGGCGAGCTTTTTATGGTGCGAAATATCGCAAACATCGTGCCACCTTATAGAGTGAGCGAGGAATTTTTGGCAACGACTTCTGCTATCGAATATGCATTAGAGCTTTTAAATATCAAAAATATTATTATTTGCGGGCACTCTGACTGTGGTGGATGTGCAGCGCTTTATATGGATGAAAAAAAGCTCAAAACTACACCAAATGTTAGAAATTGGATAAAGCTAATAGAGCCGATCAAGCGAGAAGTGCTTAAATTTACAAGCGACGATCCAGCAAAGATGGCGTGGCTAACTGAGAGATTAAATGTGATAAATTCGATCGAAAATATAATGACCTATCCAAATGTAAAAGAGGAGTATGAAAGAGGAAATCTTCAAATTTATGGCTGGCACTACATTATAGAAACCGGTGAAATTTTTAGCTACGATTTAAAGGAGGGTACATTCAAACTTTTAGCAGATAAAAGAGGTGAAAATGCGTAAAATTTTAACCATCATCTTGCTCTCATTTATAATGCTTTTTGGTGCTGAAAATAATAAAACTCAAGAAGAAAATATACTAAGCCTAACAAATCAAATTTTGACTTTAAATAATCAAATCCAAATCATAAAAGCACAGCAAAAAGATACAAACTCAACAAAAGCTGATAATTCAAATTTAGCTGGACTTCAAAAGAAAAAAAATGACCTTTTGGAAAAAATTCCACTATATGTTATGCAGATTGAAGTAACTCAAAACGATATTGATAAATTTATTTTGCAAAAAAATAATTTAGAAAAAAAAGTAGCTAGATTAGAGAAGCAATCAAACAAAGATGCTTATGTTCAAAGCGCTATTGAGCTTGAGAAAATGAAGATAGATTATGCATACTTCTCAGCTTTAATTAATCTTGAAGAGATATTTAAAAAAGGTGCTAAAGCAAACTCTATAAAAGAGGTGATAGATAACGGACTTTTAAATTTACAAACAAATTCTTACGTCAGCATAAAAGAGCTAAAAGATTCTCTAAATGAGACTTCAAGCTCTTACGATAACGCATTTGCCGAGCTTGATTTAAAAAAAGAGACTGATGAGGAAATTTTAATCTATCTTAAAAATAATGCTGATCTTCTAAGCTCAAGCATGATCTTATCAGAGCTAAATTTAGTCGATACGGTCGAATATATAAATAAGCTAATTCCTATAAATTCGGCAAAATTTAACGTTGGCAAGATCGTAGTTATAATCGTAGTATTTTTATTTTTTGTCTCACTTACAAGAATTCTTGCCAAACTCACATATTGGCTTATGTCACTCATTGCTTCTGGTGAAGGCGTAAAGGAGGCAAAGGATCAGATAGTAGATATCGTTAAAAAGCCTATCTCTGCGCTTCTTATCATTTATGCACTAAATATTTGTATCGGTGTTGCCTTTTATCCAGTACCAGTGCCACTAACTCTAGCAAATATCTTTTCGATCGTCTATATAGTCGCATTTTCATGGCTTGTTTTAACTATCCTAAATGGTTATGGCATAGTAATAATCGATAAAATTGCACAAAAGAGTAGACGAAAAGAGGTCGTAAATTTAGTTTTAAAAGTAGTCTACGTAATTGTATTAATAATCGCACTTTTACTAATTCTTCAAAAGCTTGGCTTTGATATATCAGCGCTCATAGCTTCACTTGGTATCGGTGGTCTTGCTGTTGCATTTGCTGCAAAAGACATCATCGCAAACTTCTTTGCTTCTGTTATGATGCTCTTTGATAACTCATTTTCGCAAGGAGATTGGATAGTTTGTGGTGATATAGAGGGTACTGTTGTTGAGGTTGGCTTTAGAAAGACGACTATTAGAAGTTTTGATAATGCTTTAATCTTTGTGCCAAACTCAAAACTAGCAAGTGATCCTGTTAGAAACTGGAGTAGAAGAAAAGTCGGTAGACGTATCAGAATGCTAATTGGCATTGAGTATGGAGCGACAACTGATGAGATTAAAAAATGTGTAGATGACATAAAAACTATGTTGATAAATCATCCAGATATTGCCAAAAGTGAGGATATAACAGCAAAGAAAAAAGGGCTAAAATATAGACAAAGTATAGTTTCGGTTGATGATTATGCTGGATATAAATCAAATTTATTTGTCGTGGTTGATGATTTTGCAGATAGCTCGATAAATATCTTAGTTTATTGTTTTGCAAAGACTATCGTTTGGGGAGAATTTTTAGATGTCAAGCAAGATGTAATGCTAAAGATTATGGATATTTTAAAGCAAAATGGTCTAAATTTCGCATTCCCAAGCCAAAGCTTGTATATTGAAAGTGTCAAAGATAAAATTTAAGGAGAAAACAATGAGTGATGAATTTGACTATGAAGAAGTAGAAGAAGACTACTCTGAATTTAATGACGATGAGGACGATAGTAGCGATAGTTATGACTATAATTACGATGAAAATGACTACAACTACGAAGATAGTGATGAGGATGAAGATAGTTACGACTCTTATTAAAAATACTTAATGAAATTTAATGGAATAAATTTACAGGGAGTTTTGTTTGACACACGATTTTGTAGATCAAAGTAGTTATAAAGCGATCGATGATATCTATAAAACGATATTAGACGTTATGATGGTTGCAAATGCACTATCATTGTTGCTTTTTATGATCATAGCTACACCACTACTTTTTATGTGCTTATTTTTTATAGCAGCTGGAATATTGCTTAGAATAA
>NZ_CABPUE010000007.1:49310-54224 GCF_902460545.1 Campylobacter concisus | reverse complement strand
GCTTAGAATAAAATTTGACATAAAATATAGAGTATTAATATCCCTAGCATTTCACCTAAATATCATATTGCTTGTTACTATTATTGTTACTACTATGGGTTGGAATACTGGAATTTGGATAATACTTGTTGGTGTAATTTTTATAAACTACTTCCTAGCGTTTGATTCAAAGAGCCTTACTTATATAATGGCATTTTTAGAACTAATCTTGCTTATACTTCTTTATTTTATTCATAAAGATGAGGCGCCGCTGATCCCATCAGCTATACGAGGGACGATAGTTATATGCAGCATTATTTTTGCTTTTTTTATTGTTTTAAGACTTTCAATGTTTGCAGATATCATCACTTCTAGTGGATATCAGCAAATAAGAAAAGAGACGGAAGAGCTTGAAAAGGACTCAAAGCATGATTTTTTAACGCAGCTTTTAAATAGAAGAACAATAGAAAAAACTTTAAGATTTGAACTAATTGCCAACAAGGAAAGAAGTGGTAATACAAATTTAGTCATAATGCTAGGCGATATTGATAATTTTAAAAAAATAAACGATACATACGGGCATGACTGCGGTGATGAGGTCTTAAAAGATGTAGCCAGTGCCTTGAAGAAATCATTTAGAGGTAAAGACTATGTTTGCCGCTGGGGCGGAGAAGAATTTTTGATAATCTTGCCCGATACAAAGATAGAATTTATCCATGAAGTGAGCAAAAGGCTTAAAAAACAGATAAACAACGCAAAACTTCCAGATAAAACTCCAGTTACTATGACCTTTGGCATGCTAATATGTGCAAATGGTGTTGAGGTGGATTTTGAGCAAGCCATAACTTTAGTAGACAAGCTGCTTTATGAAGGCAAGCAAAATGGCAAAGACCGTATCGAATTAGAAATTTTAAAAAAGGGCTCGGATGCGTAGAATTTCACTCTATACGACCCAAAAACTTATCATATTTTCAATATTATTAACTCACGTCTGTTATTTTTTTATTTTTTTATTTATGAAAGAAGAAATTCTGGCGGTTATGAATATATTTTCAGTAGCAACCTATCTTTTTCTTTTAAGGCTTATTTACGATAGTCCTGAAAATAACAAGATAACAATGCTGATAGTCCAGCTTGAAATTTTATTTCATGCGTTAGTTTGTATGCTAATACTTGGATGGGGATACGGTTTTGGATTATTGTTTTTAGCATCGTCGCTAATACTATTTTTTACTTCATTTACCTATAAATTTTTTAACTACATAATAGTTGTGGTGCAAATAATTTTATCCATAGCCTGCTATGTATATTTAGATGGCCATCCTGTAAAAAATTTTGACGGCTTTAAAGATCTACTTTTTGTTTTTAACTTAAGTATGGTTTGCATATTTTCGGTTGTTGTTTCGTATCTTTTGGAGAGCTCAAATTTATTTATATTTTTAAGTATCTTAGAGGAAAAAGAGATGGCTGAAAATATCTTAAATCACGATCCATTAACAGGGCTTTTAAACCGCACTTCGATGCAGAAAATTTTAAGCAAGAGCGAGCTTTATAAAAACAAAGATTTTGCCATTGTTATGTGTGATATTGATAACTTTAAAAAGATAAATGACACTTATGGACATGGTGCTGGAGATGCTGTTTTAAAAAGCCTGTCAGGAATTTTTAAAAGCACTTTTAGAAATGAAGATAAAGTAGCTAGGTTTGGCGGAGAAGAATTTCTAGCTGTTGTTTTAGGCATCAAAAAGGATGCAGCTGTAAGCATAGTAGAGAGAGTAAGAGAGACGTTAAGCAAAAATATAGTCGAGTTTGAGGACATAAAGATCAATGCAACAATGACATTTGGTGTAGTTGCTCATGACGGCTCAGGAGAATTTAGCTTAGAAAAGATGATCAAACAAGCCGACAGCCTACTTTACGCTGGTAAGAGAAGCGGTAAAAATATCGTTATAAGCGCAGATTACGATCCAAAAGGATAAATTTAGAGGCCTAAGCCTCTAAATTTTAATGTCCATACATTATGGTTGGTAGCCAAAGTGAAATTTGCGGTATATATGTAACCAAGATAAGACCAAAGAAGAGAGTCAGCGTCCACGGCAAGCATGCCATGATGACCTCTTTTAGATTCATATTTGTAAGACCGCTTGCGACAAATAAATTTAGTCCAACAGGCGGAGTCACCATACCTATCTCCATATTTACAACTAAGATAATGCCAAAATGTATCGGATCTATGCCAAGTTGCGTAGCTATCGGAAGCAAAAGTGGCACCATGATCATGATAACGCTTGAAGGCTCCATAAACTGACCCATGATAAAGAGCAGGATATTTACAAATATCAAAAATCCTATCATGCCGATATTTGCGTCAAGTATCATCGAAGCGATAGCTTGAGGGATCTGCTCGCTAGTTAGCAAATATGCAAAAACAACGGCGTTTGCGATGATGAAAAATATCATAGCTGTTGTAAGAGCCGAGTCTAGGCAGATATCCCAAAGATCTTTTATCTTTATATCTCTATAGATAAAAAGTGAGATAAATAACGCATAGACTGCACTTGCCGCAGCAGCTTCTGTCGGAGTAAAAATACCTCCATAAATTCCGCCGATGACCACAACAACGATCAAAAGCGCCCAAAATGCTTTGGTAAATTTCTGTACTCTTACTTTAAATGGTTCAGCCTTAGTTGCTTTAAAGCCAAGTTTTTTTGCGCCAACATAAGTTTGAACTAGCATAAAAGCGCCGAGCATAAGACCAGGCACAACACCAGCCATAAAGAGCTTGCCAATACTTACCTCAGCAGTTACGCCATAAACTATCATAACAACTGAAGGTGGGATCAAAATTCCAAGCGAGCCAGCTGTAGTTATGCCGCCCACTGCGTACTCTTTTGGATAGCCGGCCTCTTTTATCGCTGCAAACATAATTGAGCCTATCGCTACAACCGTCGCAGGTGAGCTTCCAGAGACCGCTGCAAAGATGATGCAGGCAAATATCGCACTCATAGGCAAGCCGCCAGGCAAGTGTCCGACCATAGACTTTGCAAAGTCGATGATACGTCTTGCTGAGCCACCTTTACTTAGTAAATTTCCAGCCAAGATAAACATCGGGATCGCCATTAGCGAAAATTTATTGATACCATCAAAAATTAGCTGTGGGATTGTAGCGATGTCGATATCTGTAAAAAATATCATCGTTAAAACAGTGCTAGTTCCCAGTGAAACAGCCACAGGCACGCCTATTAGCATTAGTGCAAAAAGTAGGATAAATAAAAATGCTATTGTCATCTTTTTTCTCCTTAATCTTTGACTACGCTACCATGAGCTAGCTCATGTGCTTCGTTGCTTACGACATTTTCTGCAGGCGTTAGAGCTACTTTTATGGCTTTTTCAGTCGAGCGGTAGCTAGCTGTAACGAAGGCTATTGGAAGCACTAACATAGGGACCCATTGAGGTATGCCAAGGTCTATTATCATCTGCTCGATCTCGTGCAAAATTTTGAGATAATCAATCGAATAAACTGCGATAAATATCAAAAAGACAGTTGTTAAGATGTGTGAAAAGAGCAGGCATACTTTCGCGAGCGCTGGTGGAAATTTTTCCACCAAAATAGTTACACTGACGTGAATACCCTTATTAAAGCCGTATGCCGCGGCAAAAAATGCCGACCAGATAAAAAGATAGTTTGATAGCTCGCTCGCCCAAGACCAGCTTTTATCGAAAAAATATCTAGCCATAACATTTGCAAAGGCCAGCAATGTTCCACTTGCGAGCCCAACTACTGCGATAGTTTTATTTAGTGAGGCTATCGCTATATCAAGGACATTAAAAAAACTCTTCATTATTTTGTCCCAAGAGCCTTTTCTATGAGATCTTTACCGATAACATCGTAAAATTTAGGATAGATTGACTGCATAACCTTTTGCCATTCGGCCTTTTGTGCATCATCGATCTTGAAAATTTCTAGCTTTTTGCTAGCAGCGATATATTTTTCAAGTTCAGCTATAACGTGAGCGTCCTCTTTTGCTGTCTCTTCTCTCTCGAAAGCTGTCGCTTCGCTTAGAGCTTGTTTTACATTTGCTTTCAGATCATCTGGTAGCTTGCTCCAAAATTTATCGCTCATAACGACTAAATAGCCTAAATATCCGTGACTTGAAAGTGTGAGCGAGCTTTGAACTTCGTGAAATTTTGAGTTATAGAAATTTGAAAGTGGGTTTTCTGTCGCATCAACTACGCCTTGTTGAAGTGCAGAGTAAACTTCTGAAAATGGAAGTACTTGCGGGTTGCCACCAACTACTTTAATTTGTTCTTCAAGTACCTTTGAGCTTTGGATTCTAAATTTTTGTCCTTTTGCATCTTCTGGTACGAGAACTGGCTTTTTGCTTGAGCTAAAATGCTTAAATCCAGCATCCCAATAATCAAGCGCCACAAAGCCTTTTTTTGTAACAAGGGTTTTTAGCTCCTCGCCGACCTCGCCGTCTTGGACCTTATGAAGGTGTTCTGCGTCTTTAAAGATGAAAGGCAGGTCAAAGAGCTGAAACTGTGGCACGATAGGTGTAAATTTAGAAAAACTTGGAGCTGCCATTTGAACATTGCCAAGCTTTAACGCACCAAAAACTCTATCGTCGTCAAGTAGCTGCGCTGATGGAAAGACTTGAACTTTTAATTTACCGCCACTTAGCTCCTCAGCACGTTTAGCAAAAAAGTCAGCCGCTTTGCCTTTTGGTGTAGAAGCTGCGACAACGTGAGCAAATTTGATCGTATAGACCTTGTCTGCACCAAATGCTAAGCCACTGATGGCACAAGTAAAAAGTAAAGCTTGTAAGAATTTCATCTTTTATCCTTTGTAATGGTTTTGTTAAACGCATTATAAATTTCAAAAATAAAAATTTAGAAATTTTGTTTCGTAAATTCACAGCTATTTATTTTTATATG
>NZ_CABPUE010000007.1:40344-49089 GCF_902460545.1 Campylobacter concisus | reverse complement strand
TTAATAAATTTTTGAATCCATTTAACCAAATGTATGGGATATTTTGCTCCAAATTTTCTTTTCTATAAGTTTAAAAGCCCGCCAAAAAATGTAAGTTTAGGTTTGCTTAAATTTAGCCTATATTTTGTGGCTAAATTTAAAAGATTTTTGTTTATTAATTTTTTATGGCTATAATGCGAAACAACAAATTTTATTATTAAGGAATTATTATGTTTGAACTTAGAAAACTTCCATTTGATGCAAATAGCAATGCAGTAGTTAGCGCAAAAACCTGTGAATACCACTACGGCAAGCATCATGCAACTTACGTAGCAAATTTAAACAATCTTATAAAAGATACAAAATTTGCTAGCGCATCTTTTTATGAAATTCTAACAAATAGCGAAGGTGGGCTTTATAACAATGTCGCTCAAGTTTACAACCACGACTTTTACTGGGACTGCATCGCTAAAAAAAGCGAGATGTCAAGCGAGCTAAAAGCTGCGATCGAAGCAAATTTTGCAAATTTCAAAGAGGAATTTTTAAAAGCAGCTACAACGCTTTTTGGCTCAGGCTGGGCGTGGCTCGTATTTGATCCAAGCAGTAAAAAGCTAGAGATCGTACAAACTAGCAATGCCAAAACTCCAGTGAGTAACGGCAAAGTGCCGCTTCTAGTCGTTGATGTGTGGGAGCACGCTTACTACATCGACAACTTCAATGCTCGCCCAAAATACCTAGAGACATTTTATGAGAACATAAACTGGGAATTTGTAAGCCAAGCTTACGAGTGGGCGCTAAAAGAGGGCCTTGGCTCAGTTGAGTTTTACACAAAAGAACTACATAAATAATATCTGGCGGGGTTTCCCGCCTTTAAATTTCTACTTTTATCTAAATTTTTAAAGTCATCAAATTTATCAGCAAAAACTACCTTGTTTTAAAAGAAAGTGTAACTTCAAAAATGGCTCAAAATTTTGTTTTAGCAAACAATTTCTCTTAAATTTAAAGCCAGCGTTATCTCAACTTCAAATTTCTACTTTGTTGAAAATTTTAAAGCCACTGCTAAATTTACAAGCTATGGGCATAGAATTTACCACTTCAAAAAGGCATAAAATGTTTGCTTTATCAATCTACTATATCGTAATTGAGAGAGGTTATATACTTAAATTTAAGCAAGCAAATAAAAACTAGCGTAGGTCATCTTGCCTTTAAATTTATCAGCAAAACTTGATTTGATGTTAAAAAATGGTGGTGGGGGCAATGTTCACTGCTTCAAAAATGCCCCAAGCTGTATCAATATTAGGCAGGAGTAGATTAAAATTCAAAAGCCACTCAGCCAAATTTGGTCAATTTTATTTTCTTGAAGTGTATAAATTTATACCATTTTGTAAGCGTTTTAGCCCCTCAAACACTCTGGCTCTTTGGGTTGCGATATTCATACGGAGAAAAAATCTATCTCCTCTGTAAGCATTGCCATCATTTAGCCAAAGTCCAGCTTTATCACGCAAGAAATTCATAAAGTCACTCGAATCCTCGCAAAATGCGCTGCAATCAAGCCACAAAAGATAAGTCGCATTTGAAGGTAGAAGTTTTACTGGCAAATTTTGCTCTTTTATGAAATTTATAACGATTTTTTTGTTTTCAAAGAGATAATTTCTAAGCTCGTCAAGCCATGTTTGGCTATCGTTAAATGCCGCTATTGTCGCAGTTATCGCAAATGCGTTTGCTTCACCTATCTCATCATAATTTACAGCCGCATTTATTCTGGCACGTATCTGTTCATTTGGTGTGACGATAGCTGAGCTTTGAAGTCCTGCAATATTAAAGGCTTTTGTTGGTGAGATGCATGTGATTGAGTTATTTTTGCACTCTTCACTAACACTGATAAATGGCACGTAGCTTAGCCCAGGATCAGTTATGTCGCAGTGGATCTCATCGCTGATAACCAAAACATCGTGCTTATAACAAAGCTCGCCTATTTTTTTAAGCGTCTCTTTGTCCCAAATTTTTCCTATTGGATTGTGAGGATTACAAAGAAGCATCATAGTTGTTAGCGGCTGAGCTAGCTTTGCCTCGAGGTCGTCAAAATCGATCTCGTAAGAGCCATTTTTATAGACAAGGTCGTTTGATAAAATTTCACGCCCATTATTTTTGATGCAGTTAAAAAATACGTGATATACGGGAGCTTGCACTAATATTTGATCTCCTGGATTACTAAATCTTCTAATAGCTGTCGAAATAGCTGGTATAACGCCAGTACAAAAGCACAT
Organism: Campylobacter concisus; assembly: GCF_902460545.1. Taxonomy (GTDB): domain Bacteria; phylum Campylobacterota; class Campylobacteria; order Campylobacterales; family Campylobacteraceae; genus Campylobacter_A; species Campylobacter_A concisus_AE. Next base: position 46,843 of record NZ_CABPUE010000007.1, on the reverse strand, counting down.
CCAATCGTTTTCAAAGCTAACGTCATGACGCCTCTTCCACCAGCCTTTGATCGCTTCGTTCCACTCTTTTGGGATAAATGAGTAGCCAAAGACGCCATTATCAAGACGCTTTTGTAGGGCATTTAAAATTTCAGGTGCAGCCTTAAAATCCATATCAGCAACCCACATTGGCAAAACATCGTTTTTCATTCGCCACTTCGATGAGTTGGTGCCATCTCTGCTAATAAGCGTATCAAAATCGTACTTCATAGCTTTTCCTTAAAATAAAATTTTAAATCAATTATAACCCAAAAGATACTAATATAATTTGAAATTTTCTCTCAATTTAATATTTCAAAAGGAAAAATGATGAAATTAGCTCAGGCTCTCATTTTAAGAGCTGATACACAAAAACGTTTAGAGCAGCTAAAAGGTAGGTTGCTCGATAATGCAAAAATGCAAGAAAATGAAAGGCCTAGCGAAGATCCAAAGCTTCTTTTAAAAGAGCTTGATAGGCTAAGCGATGAGCTATTTAGGCTAATCTTGGCTATAAATTTAACAAACTCGAGTGCAAAATTTGAAAATGTGAGTCTAACTGAAATGATCGCTAAAAAAGATACGCTAAGCCAAAAAGCAAGCGTGCTTAGGGATTTTGCCAAAAGCGCAAGCCAAAAGGTCGATCTTTACTCAAATAGCGAGATAAAAATTTTAAGTAGTGTCGATGTGGCTATGCTTCAAAAGCAAATAGACGAGCTATCAAAAGAGATCAGAGAGCTAGATATGAAGCTACAAGAGGCAAACTGGCAAGTTGATCTTGTAGAGTAAAATTTATGGTGAAAATGTAGCTAAAGGCGAGTAAAAAGAAAAATTTATTAGGCTTGCGGGGAGAGAGCAAAAGCTTAAATTTATCCCAGCAATTTAAAAAATGCATTCTTAAAAATAAATGTTACTACCACTTACTGATTTAGCTACGTTTTGGGTGGGTTTGGGGAAGATTAATCTTTATTATGTAAGATTTCACAAATTTTTAAAAGGAAATTTATGAAACTTGATACCTTGATCGTAAAAGGCATTGAAGCTAAAAATAATCCAAATAAAGCTGTCATTCCGCCTGTTTTTTTAGCAAGTACATTTGTGCAAGATGATCTTGAAAATTTTCAAGAATTTGCATATTCGCGTGGTAGTAACCCAACCAAAAAAGCATTTGATGAAATTTTTGCAAAGGTTGAAGGCAGCAAATATGCATTTAGCTTTGGTTCAGGCATGGCTGCAACAGCAGCTGCACTTAGCCTTATAAAAACTGGGCAAAAGGTCCTACTAAATAGCAACGTTTATGGCGGCACTTATAGATATGTCACGACTGTTTTTGAAAGCCACGGCATAAAGAGCGAATTTATAGATGATCTAAATTTTTTAAGCGAAGATGATATAAGTGACGATGTAGCAGCGATATTTATCGAAACTCCGTCAAATCCCCTCTTAAGAGTGACTGATATCGCTAGAATTTCAAAGATCGCTCACAAAAAGGGCGCTCTAGTCATTGTGGATAACACATTTTTAACGCCTTATTATCAAAGAGTACTTGAGCACGGAGCTGATATCGTGGTCTATAGTGCTACAAAATATATCGGCGGACACGCTGACGTGATCGCTGGTATCGTTACGTTAAACGATGATGCTTTGGCTGAGAAGATAAAATTTGCTAAAAACACGCTTGGTGGTATCATAAGCCCGATGGATGCCTACTACCTAATACGTGGGCTTAAAACGCTTAGCGTTAGGTTTGATAGACAAACACAAAATACACGTAAAATCATCAAATTTTTAGAGGATAATGACGCAGTTAGCGTAGTGCATTTTGCCGGCTCATATAGCGAGCAAGAGGCAAAGATGCAAGCGGCTCAAGCAAGCGACATCGGTGCTCTCATCTCATTTGAGCTAGATGAAAAATATGATGTAAATAAATTTGTAAAATCTCTAGAAATTTTTGATCTAGCAGTGAGCCTTGGCGGCGTAGAGAGCCTTATCTGCAGGCCTGCAACGATGACGCACGAGGCATATCCAAAAGAGGTGCTAGATAAGATCGGCATAAAGCAAAACTTGCTTCGCTTAGCAATCGGTATCGAAAACGCTGATGATCTAATAGCAGATCTTGATCAAGCATTTAAAAAAGCAAAAAAAATAATAAAGGAGACAGATATGGCAACTACAAAATTTAAAGGTAGTGAGGTAAATTTAAGTGGAAATGAGGTCTTCGTAGGCTCTTATGCACCTGAAGCAAAAGTCGTAGCGCAAGATCTTAGCGAGTTTAGCGTAGGCGGAAATAATGGCGTAGAAGTACTTGTTTGCTTACCATCACTTGATACTGGCGTTTGCGCAGCAGAGGCTCGTAAATTTAACGAAAAAGTAGCTGGAAAACATGGTGTAAAACTTAGCATCATCTCAAATGATTTGCCATTTGCGATGGGGAGATTTTGCACGACTGAAGGCATAGCAAATTTACATGTTGGAAGCGACTTTAGATACGGAGAATTTGCTAAAAACTATGGCGTTTTAATGAGCGATGGCCCACTAAAAGGACTACTTGCAAGAGCGGTATTTGTCATCAATGATGGCGTAATAATTCACAAACAAATCGTCCCTGAAGTGACAGAAGAGCCAAACTACGATGCTGTATTTGATGCTATTAAAAGTAGCGGTAGTTGTGGTTGTGGCTGCCATTAAAAAAGGTTTTATCTAAGCATCTATTTGATGCTTAGATAATTAATCTTAGTCAAATAGAGATTTTTCAAAAGACTTTACTACAAAGCTTTTTCTATGAAGGCTTGAATAGCCAAACTTGGCAATGGCTTCTAAATGTGCCTTTGTGCCGTATCCTTTGTGCCCAGCAAAGCCATATTTTGAGTAAATTTTATCCCAGCCTTTCATCAAACTATCACGACTAACCTTTGCTAATATGCTAGCAGCGCTTACCCCAGCGACCTTTCCGTCAGCTTTTATCATCGTTGTGATACCAACGCCATAGTCTAAATTACCATCATAAATGATCTCAAAACCCTCAAAGTGCGCCTTAAAAATTTTGAGCGCTCGTCTTAAGCACTCGCTTAGCCCAAGTTCGTCTATTTGCGCATTTGAGAAGTAGATGATGAGAAAATTTGAGCTTTTTATGATCTCTTTAAAAAGCTCCTCACGCTTTTTTGCAGTTAGTTTTTTGGAGTCGTTTAAGCCTGAAATTTCTTTATTAAGCACGCAGGCCGCTACGCTTAAAGGCCCAGCTAAAGCCCCACGTCCAGCCTCATCTATGCCACAAATTTTTGCCATTAAAGTCCGATTTCATCGCTAAAGTAAGGTCTTAGCTCATCAAGTGGCACGCTAATTTGCTCCTCGTTTAAAAAGGTAAGTCCAAGTGGCGAAAGTACAAAATTTTCGCTAACACCTGCTGTTGCGAGGATTGCTTTTAGATGAGGGTCGTTCATATCTTTAAAAATCTGCTTTAACTTTAGCTTTTTGTTGGTTTTAAGTAAGACGACATCGCAACTAGTTTTGTTATTTTTATAGGTGCAGATGCTTTTTATTTTGTCATTCATATAGTAGATGTTGTCTAGGCTCTCAAATTGGTTATTTGGCCATTTTTTACGCTCGCTTTTTAGGTCATAAAGTGTCGAGAGTAATTTATTTTTATTTTTTTTAGCCGATTCTTTGGCAAATATATCGTTAATTATAGCTTCGTATCTCGTGCCATTTGCTTCGATCATTTGGATGCCAATATTTAGCATTTCATACTCTTTTTCTTTTTTAATAGTCGCATTATAGGCTTTGTTTTTAACGATTATTTTGCCCTTTAGCTCGCCATTTTTATTTTTAACGTCTAAATTTATCTTATCAGATACAGTATTTAGCGATGAAATTTCACTGCTATTTTGCTCAAGATTACCTTTTTCGTAGTCGTATTTTGTACCATCAAAAAAGATATGTCCGCTTATCTTGGCTGGCACTTTAAAGCTCTTGCTCTGCTTAAAATTTTCAAATTCATCTTTAAAATAGTTCATATAAACTTCAAATTTTATACCATTTGCCTCACCAATAAATTTATAAAATTTTGCCCAGTTTTCGTGATTTATCTCATAGCCAAATAGACCTACTATAAGTATAAAAATCCCAATAAATGCTCTCATGTCCGTCCTTCATAGTTTTTTTGATTATAACTTTTTTACTTTAAGCTTTTAAAACAATAATCAAATAAAGGTTTAAATTTATAAACCTAGACTCCACCTAGAAAATGGCAAAATTTCGCATTTTATGCCCTCAAAGCTAAGCTCAGCTTGGTTTGCAACGCTGATTATTTGAAGCTTACTAACGCCCAGCTCTTTTAAGCTTGCGTGGAGTTTTTTAAATTTCAAGAAGATAATCTCTGGCGCAGAAAATGGCACACAGATGATCGCGATCTTTCTTTTATTAAGGAAGAAATCAATCTCTTTTGTGTAGTAAATTTCATCTTTAAATTTAAGCAACTCGCAAAAAACGACATTTGCAAAGACAGCTAAAAAATCCTTTTTTAGATACAAAGCGTTACGAAGTGCAAAATTTGTAAAGTAGAGCTTTTTGCTCGTGCTGCTCTCATCTAAATTTGGTACTAATTCTATAAAGCCATTTTCATTAAGGCTGGTTACTGCGTTATAGACACTATCTTTTGAGATTTTCATCTGCTCTTTTAGGTTTTTGTAGATACCAAAAGTACTAAGCACATCGTGGCATTTTGGAGCACATTCTTTTAAAATCGCAATGCTTTGCTCGCTTAAATTTGCTTTTAAGAGCTGTTGCAAGTGAGCTGTGACCTCGCTGGAGTCTAAAAAGGCACTTGCTATCTCGTTGCCGTGAGCTAAAAAATAGCTAAAAAGCAGATCTTGATCCAAATTTTTCTTAAAAAATAGTATAAATTCCTCGTAATCGAGATAGTTTAAATTTATGCGAGCAAAGCCGTCAATCGTGAGTGAAAATTCCTTGCTTGTAAGGATGATATTTTCAAGTGTTGCGCCCTTTAAAAAGTCTAAATTTGCAAGGTCAGCAGCTTGTAAATTTTCAACTGCAAGAACCTTTATCTGGGCATTTTTTTCTAAAAATTCTTTTAAATTTGCTAAAAGCAAGGCTCTGTCTATCCTTAGATCGTCTAAATTTACATAAAGCCTCTCCTCGCTTTTATAAGGGCTCAAAAACTCATAAACAAGAGCCGTTTTGCCACTTGAAATGGCGCCAACGATAAGCGTTTTTGGCGAGATGATTTCGTATTTTCTGGGGATAAATTTACTTGATTTAAGCGGCTGATTGTAATAAAGCTCTAATTGGTTCATTTTCTCCCCTTTGTAAGATGTATATGTAAATTTTTGTTATGCCGTCAATTCCCCCCCCCGTTATAAGCGCGATCTCATCGCTTGTTAGTTCATAAAGCTCAAAAACAAGTTTGTCTATTTTTTCGTCACTTGCCTTGATTTTGTCGTTTAGCGCGTCGATATTTTCTTTGGCTTCTAGCTTTTCATCAAGGCTTAAAGTAGGCATGTGTTTCTCATAAAGCTTGATTTTTTCATTGGCTTTTAAAATCTCATCAACTAAATTTATTATATCGTTTGCGAATTTTTCATTTTGTGGCGTTATTTGGGGGATAGGTAAAATTTCTAAGCGATTTATTTTTATTTCGCCTTCAAGTCCGCCCCCAGCATAGAAAAAGTTGAAAATTTTATAAACAGCTGTTGAATTTAAAAAAGCTAATAAAAATTTTAAATTTTCGCCAGTTATGCAATATACAGTATTGTCTGGAATATTATTATTTGTATCGTAAGCAAATTTTGGGCTTTGCACCATTCTGGCACATAAAATTTTCTCTTTTTCGAATTCCTCATAATAAGCGATGTTATCTTGCGTCTCAAACCATTTATTTGATGTTTTTTTGCGGCATTTTTTACCATTTATAGTTTCGCCACTTTGTGCTATATAAGGTAAGAAAGTTTGTAAATATCCCTTAAGACTTGGAAAATTTTCAATATCTATCTTTAATGCCGGAAATGTGCAAATTAGCCACAGCCCAGCCCACTCATAGTCATAACGCTTTATATCGCGACCTCGTAAGATCGGTCTAATGAGCTTTTGCGTCTGTTCTCTTTCGTCCCCAATGCAAGTGCTTAAAATTTTGTCACGAGTGTCGCTATTGATAATGAAAGCTTCGTTTAGCCCAGTTTTAACACCATAATTGATATTCACACCCCAATCTTTTAATGGCTTTGCGACTTTTTCGATCTTGCTTTTTAACTCAAATTTGCTGCTATCTAGGAAAGTAAAATTTGTTTCGTTTAGCGTGGATTGTGGTATTTGGATAAATTTTTGCGTTTTTAAATTTATGGTGTTTGAAGCTAGGAAATTAAATTTTGAATTTTCACCAGCTCTGATTTTTCTAAAAATAGTAATCGTACTATCTACACTTGCGTCTTCAAAAACTTTAACCCCAGTAAAATCAATAATGTGTGTTATT
>NZ_CABPUE010000007.1:2246-36016 GCF_902460545.1 Campylobacter concisus | reverse complement strand
TATAACTGGCACTATCTTGTGGAACAATATTTTTTATCATAGAAAGATTTTCTAGAACTTCTTTCCGTTTATTATAATCTAAATAAGGAATATCATTTAACTCACCACATGCTTTTAATGTCAAAAGACCAACTGTAACTTCTCCGTATTTTGCGGCTTCTTTTAAAATTTTAATATGTCCGGCATGTACCAAATCAGCTATTATACTTACATAAACTTTTTTCATTTATTACTTTCTTTATTTTTTAATACCACTTATAAAGCATCTTTATTCCATCTTCAAGCTCTACTTTATGTTTCCAACCAAGAGAGTGGAGCTTAGAGGGGTCCGTTAGTTTTAACATCGTGCCATCAGGTTTGCTATCATTAAAGCACAGCTCTCCTTTAAAGCCAACTATATTTTTAACCAAATTTGCTAGCTCTTTTATAGATATATCTTTGCCAGTACCTATATTTATATGCGTATTTCTTATCTCTTTGCTATTTTTATCATAAGTATCTTTAAAGTCTCTATTTTCCAGTAAAAATATGCAAGCATCGGCCATATCTTCTGAATATAGAAACTCTCGCCTAGGTTTTCCTGTGCCCCAAATTTCTACTCTATCTTTTGAAATACCAAATTTACCAAGATAAGCCATAGCCTCATTTATATCTTTTGCTTTTAGATCTTTTACCACTGCATCAAATTTTTCTTCGCTTAAAAGCTTTGCTAGGTGTATCTTTCTTATAAGTGCTGGCAATACATGCGAAGTTTCTAGATCAAAGTTGTCGTTTGGACCATATAAATTTGTAGGCATAACAGATATAAAATTTGTGCCGTACTGTAAATTATAGCTCTCACACATCTTCATGCCGGCTATTTTAGCGATCGCATATGGCTCATTTGTGTATTCAAGTGGAGATGTCAAAAGCACCTCCTCCCTCATTGGTTGCGGAGCATTTTTAGGATATATACAAGTACTTCCCAGAAATAGTAGTTTTTTTACCTTATGTACATAGCTTTGATGGATCACATTATTTTGAATTTGCAAATTTTCATAGATAAAATCAGCTCTATACGTGCTATTAGCCACTATTCCGCCGACCTTTGCAGCAGCTAGCACCACATACTCAGGCTTTTCTTTTTCAAAAAACTCATAAACTGCTTTTTGATCCATTAGATCAAGCTCACTATGAGTTCTTGTGATTATATTTTCATAGCCTTTTGATTTTAAATTTTTCACTATAGCAGAGCCTACCAGTCCTCTGTGTCCTGCTATATAAATTTTGCTATTTTTATCCATTTCTTACTCGAAATAGCTCATTGTCTCATATCCGCCATCTTTTAGATAGACATCTTTTGTCATGAGCTTTAAGTCCGACTTCATCATATCGTTTACTAGATCTTGAAGGTTAAATTCTCTCTTCCAGCCTAGTTTTTTCTCTGCTTTACTAGGATCTCCAAGCAGTAAGTCAACCTCTGTTGGCCTAAAATATCTTGGATCTACGCAAACCACAGTTTGTCCGATACTTAAGTGGGACAAATTTAAATTTAACTCTTTTGCTTTTTCAAAATTTAGAAAATCCACAACTCCTACCTCATTTACGCCAGCCCCTTCAAATCTCAAATTTATGCCAGCATAAGCAAATGCAAATTTTACAAAATCTCTAACTGCTGTTGTTTGTCCAGTTGCTATCACCCAGTCTTCTGGCTCTGGAGCTTGTAGTATCATCCACATCATCTTTACATAGTCTTTTGCATGACCCCAGTCTCTTTTAGCGTCTAAATTTCCAAGATAAAGCTTGTCTTGAAGCCCAAGCGCTATCTTACTAGCTGCCCTTGTGATCTTTCTAGTTACAAATGTCTCACCTCTAACTGGTGATTCGTGATTAAACAATATACCATTACAAGCAAAAATACCATAAGCCTCTCTATAATTAACCGTTATCCAGTACGCATACATCTTTGCGACCGCATAAGGACTTCTTGGATAAAATGGAGTCGTTTCGCTTTGCGGCGTCTCTTGCACTTTTCCGTAAAGCTCAGATGTAGAGGCTTGATAAATTTTAGTCTTTTTCTCAAGTCCTAATATCCTTATAGCTTCAAGCAATCTAAGAGTGCCTGTGCCATCAGCATTTGCGACATATTCTGGTGTCTCAAAGCTAACATGCACATGGCTCATGGCAGCTAGGTTATAAATTTCATCTGGCTGTACTTCTTGGATGATCCTTGTTAAGTTCATAGAGTCCGTCATATCGCCATAGTGCAAGAAAAAGTTTCTATTATCAACGTGTGGATCTTGATAGAGATGATCTATTCTATCTGTATTAAAAAGACTTGTTCGCCTTTTTACACCATGGACTATATAGCCTTTTTTTAGTAAAAATTCTGCCAGATACGATCCATCTTGACCAGTTATACCAGTTATTAACGCTACTTTTTTATCCATAAATCACCTTTTAAAATCATCGTCTAGGCGAATTATATCATCTTCACCTGTATATTCACCGACCTGAGCTTCTATCAAAACCACAGGAATTTTTCCTTCATTAGACAGCCTATGAACTTCACCCATTTTTATATAGATAGACTCATTAGGACAAATGAGTCTAGTTGTCTCACCTATCGTCACAGTGGCACTTCCTGATAGTACTATCCAGTGCTCATTTCTATGAAAATGCTTTTGTAAGGATAGCCTTTTGCCAGGTTTTACCTCTATTATCTTTATTTTATAACCATCTTGATTTTCAAGAACAGTGTAGTTTCCCCATGGTCTATTTGTCGTGACATGGGCATTACAAAGCTCAGAGCTCTCATCTTTTAAAATTTCCACCACATTTTTTACTTTTTGGCTAGACGATTTTTTAGATATTAAAAGAGCATCTTTTGTATCAACTACAGTTAGATCATCGACATCTATTAAGGCTATTTTTTTGCCACTAGATAGGACTAGATTATTGTGAGAATTTATCTGTAAAAGATCACTATTTATTGTATTACCATTGATATCTTTTGGCAGCTGCTCATCCAAACTATCAAAGCTTCCAAGATCACTCCAAGATGCATCTAAAGCTACCATTTTTACGATATCTGACTTTTCCATTACAGCATAATCTATGCTATTTTGTGGGATATTTTGCATATCGGTAGTGTCTATTTTAATATCAAATTTGTCCTTTTTTGCGTTGTCAAAAGCTACTTTGCATGCTTCAAGTATCTCAGGAGCAAAAATTTTCATCTGATCCAAGAAAACGCCTGCCTTAAAGACAAACATACCTGAATTCCAGTAGAAATTTTGATCTTTTAGAAATTTTACCGCCCTTTCATAGTCTGGCTTTTCATAAAAAGCCTTTACATCACCATTATAGCTCTCTATATATCCAAATCCTGTCTCAGGTGACTTTGGCTTTATACCAAAAGTAACCAAGAAATTTTGCTCTGCCAGTTTCTTTGCAGCTTTTACACTTGTGTGATATACTTTAATCTCTTTTATCAAATGATCTGAAGGGGTTACTAAAACAATCTCATTTGGATCAAGTGCAAGGCAAGCTAGCGTGATCGCTGGTGCAGTATTTCTACCAACTGGCTCGAGCAGATATTTAAAATTTGTGATATTTAAATTTTCTATCTGATCCATCGCCAAGTAGTAGTGATCGATATTTGTTATCACGAATGTATTGTCACAAATTTCACTATTTCGTAGTGCAGTTAGCTGAAAAAGTGACCTATCATCAAATAATTTAATAAATTGTTTTGGCATTAAAGTCCTGCTAATAGGCCACAACCTCGTACCAGAACCACCACATAATAATATATTTGTCATAAATTTTATCTACTTTAAAATGAGCTTAAAAATCTTATATAATTAAAGCCAAAAAAGACTAAGAACTTACTAAAACCATATAAAATATAAGTTTTGATAGCTTTTAAACTATCAAAACACCTCTCTCATCTTATGCGTTAGCTCTAGGCTCGCTTCTATCTCAGCTCTTTTTGCCATTACGCTCTCTATATTGACACCAACATTTATGCCAAGCTTTTTAGCAAATTCATAAAGCTCTACGAAATTTTCAAGGCAAATTTGCGATGCCGTGGCTAAAAAATTATTACTCTGAAGCATCCTTTTCTCGCTCTTTTCATCAACGCTTATGCCAAGCCACTTGATAAACTCTAGCGTTTTTGGCGTGCCACAAGTCGTAAATGTCAAAATAATAGGCAAATTTAACCCGCTTTTTGCCACGCTTTCTAGTAAATTTTTAGCCAAATTTATATCAAAAACTGCCTGCGAGATAAAAAATTTCGCCCCCATTTTGGCCTTTTGGCTCATCCTTTGCTCTTCATCGCCTTTTTTAGCATGCCTCTCAGCTATGCAAACACCGCCCACTACAAGCTCTTTAAACTCATCTCTAGCGATCTCATAAGCACGCTCTAAGCTCATTTTAGGCTCTATCTTGCCAGAAGCAACGCCAACAAAAACATTTATATCGCTACTACTTTTGGCTAAATTTGCTCTAAATTCACTCTCGTTATATTTATTAGCAACCCTATAAAATATACTTGGTGTCTTTAAATTTAGGTATTTTGAGTAGTAAATTTCAGGGCTTAATGTATCGCTAAATTCAAAAGTTCGCTCGCTTTTTATGCGGCTACTTTCATCTTGGATCTCGTAAAGCACCAAGCCATCAGCCTGCACATCTGTGATCCTCTTGTCCCATTTTGTAGCAATCTCTTTAAGCTTCACCTCATCAAATTCAGCCTTTGGAGGTGTTAGACCGTAAAGAACTATACCACTTTCATTGTTTATGATCTTATCTTTTAACATTTTCTAACTTTTTTTGAAATTTAAACGGAGTTTAGCGCCTAGGCTTGCTAGACGCTAAATTTGGATTATAGAGCTCTTACGATCTTGACGGCTTCTACCATGTTTTTAAGGCTTGGCTCGACCTCTTCCCATTTTCTAGTTTTTAGGCCGCAGTCTGGGTTGATCCAGAGCTGCTCTTTTGGCAAGACCTCAAGCAGAGCTTTGATCTGAGCGACGATCTCTTCGACACTTGGCACGCGTGGGCTGTGGATGTCGTAAACGCCAGGTCCGACCTCTTGTTTGTAGCCAACGGCTTTAAAAATTTTAAGTAGTTCGTTGCCACTTCTTGCGGTCTCGATACTGATAACATCAGCATCCATTGCCTCGATAGTCTTAATAATATCGTTAAATTCAGAGTAGCACATATGCGTGTGGATCTGAGTTTTTGCCTCAGCCGAGCTTACTGAAAGCTTGAAGCAATCAACCGCAAATTTCTCATAAGCTGGGATATTTTCAGCTCTTAGCGGATAGCCCTCTTTAAACGCTGCCTCATCGACTTGGATCACTCTGATGCCAGCATTTTGAAGGTCTGCGATCTCGTCATATATACAAAGTGCGAGCTGTTTTGCCACCTCGCTTCTTGGCAGATCGTCACGCACGAAGCTCCAGTTTAGCATAGTCACAGGACCTGTTAGCATGCCCTTCATTACGTGTTTTGTGATGCTTTGAGCGTATTTCATCCACTTAACAGTCATCGGCTCTGGGCGGCTTACGTCACCAAAGAGAAGTGGTGGCTTGACGCAGCGGCTGCCGTAGCTTTGTACCCAGCCATTTTGGCTAAATGCGTATCCGCTGATCTGCTCGCCAAAGTACTCAACCATGTCGTTTCTCTCTGGCTCACCATGTACTAGCACGTCTAGGCCGATATCTTCTTGAAATTTCACGCAATGATCGATATATTTTTTGATGCCAGCTTCATAAGCAGCTGCGTCGATCTCGCCTTTTTTGAAATTTTGGCGAAGTACGCGAAGGTCAACCGTTTGAGGAAAGCTACCTATCGTTGTTGTTGGCAAGATACCGTATTTTAGCGTTTCACGTTGAATTTTGATGCGGTCTTCAAATTTCTCGTCACGCTCAAATTTGCTTAAATTTTTAACGCGATTTTGAACGCTTTCAGAGTGGATGAGCTTTGAAGTAGCGCGAGTTTTAACAGCATTTTTGTTCTCTTCGTAAATTTTTGTTTCGCTCTCATCAAGCTTCTCGCCATTTGCTAGTTTTGTGATGATCTTGATCTCATCAAGCTTCTCAACCGCAAAGCTTAGCCAACTTTTGATCTCAGGGTTTAAATTCTCTTCATATTTTAGAGTGTATGGCACATGTAGAAGCGAGCATGAAGTGCCAATGTAAAAGTCTTTGCCGCCTATTTTTTCTGAAATTTCACGAACAAGTTTTACTTTTTCATCGATGTTGCTTTTCCAGATATTTCTGCCGTCGATCACGCCTGCAAATAGCGTCAAATGGCTATTTTTGATAGTCTCAAGTGCTTCAAAATTTCTCTTGCCGTGGATGAAGTCAAGTGCGATGCCATAAATTTTAGTTTTAGCCACTTCGCTAACTGCCTTGATCGCATGTTCAAAATATGTCGCAAACACGATCTTGATGTTGTTTGCAACGCCTGTTAGCTCATTATAAACCTTTGTGATAAGTGGCAAAAGGTCGCTTTCGTTTTTGTCAGTTACAAAGATCGGCTCGTCAAACTGCACTAAAATTTCATCATCAAGCTTAGAAATTTGCTCAAGTAGCTTTTTGTACTCGCCTACAAGTACGTCAAGGTGTTTAAGTGGGCAGCTGCCGTCAGTCGTCTTTGAAAGGGCCAAAAATGTGATAGGGCCGATCAAATTTACCTTGCCTTTTACTCCATTAGCCTTCGCCTCTTTATATTCATTTAAAATTTTGTCCGCTTTTAGGCTAAATTTACTCTCGCTGCTAAGCTCTGGCACGATGTAGTGGTAGTTTGTGTTAAACCACTTTGTCATCTCCATCGCAACGCCATTTTTGTTGCCTCTTGAGCAAGCAAAATATTGCTCCGAGCCGCTTAAATTTGCAAATCTTGGAGGCGTAGCGCCAAAAGCGATGATGTTATCAAGCATTAGGTCGTAAAATGAAAAATCATTAACACTAATAGCCGAAATGCCAGCGTCTTGTTGGTATTTCCAGTGTCTTTGGCGAAGCGATTTTGCAGTCTCTTGTAAATTCTCTTCACTAAAGCCCTCTTTACCAGCCCAAAAGCCCTCTAATGCGCGCTTTAACTCTCTTTTTTCTCCAATTCTTGGAAAACCTAAAACATAACTTTTTATCATTTTTATCCTTTTTAAATTTCTTTTTTTAATTAAATCTGTACCCTGCACAGCAATCTTGAATATTTTTATGCAGGTACAAGGGGACTAGAATTACGAAACCGCCCCCCCCCTTATCCCTGCGACCCAAACCCCCAGCATGTTCAATGTTGTTGTGCTGCGCACAAGTCTGGGTCACCCAAAACACGGCGGATGACACCCGCTTCTTCTTAAACTAAAGTAAAATTTATAAAAAGCTCTACTAAAAAGATCCTTGCCAAATTTTAAACACTGCTTAGCTTTGCTATTAAAAATGCAGTTACAATGCAGCGGACCTGCTAGCAAAAATGGATTTATTTCAATGTAAAAAAATGTGAAATTATTTAAAAATTTGCGTGATTTTTGAAAATCGCTGATATGTTTTTTGCCGAGATTAATGAGCTTTATGCATGGGACAAGGCATCAGCGTTTTTCCTTTGAGATAAATTTTGTCCGGCATTATAAACGCTCTTTGCCAAATTTTTGTTTAAAGTATGGGCGCTACTAAATTTCACGCCCAAAGTTTTTAGTCTTTTTTACCTTTATTTAAAGATTTTAGCTTAGCGTCCAAATCAGCTGTAAGCATAGTAAAGACCTTATTTGTAAGCTCCTGAGTTAAATCCTTGGCCTCTTGCATAGTCTTTTGACTAAATTCATTTAAGAGTTTGTCCGCTTTTTTCTTATCTTTTTTATAAAGTTTGACGTATTCATCTTCAAATTTAGCCTGTTTTACCGCCAACTCTTTTTCAAATTTAGCGTAAGCCTCTTTAACCACTGGCGAATACTTCTCATAGTCAGTCATCACAAGGGTTTGAAGCTTTCTATAAACCCAGTATATCGAAGTATCATCAGCGTCGTATGAGCCATCTGAGTAGCCTTTTATAAAGCCATCAAGCCCCTCGTAATACGGCAAATAAACACTAAGATCAGCCATACCAAGAGCGACGTATGTCACACGGCCGATCTCTTTTGGTAGCCAAGGGCGCACCTGCATAACGTGAGACTCGTATGTTCTAAAGACGCTTATAGCGCGGTAAACGTTTTTCTTATCTTCATCTTTGCTAGAGTAGTTATCAAACGCAGTACCGTTGTAGTGGGCTCTCATCGCAGCTTTTAGATCTTCAACGCCTAGTTTTTTCTCTGGTTTTAAAAATACTGGAAATTTCTGACCATCGGCAAAGTCTTGTTTTAAGCTTGGATTAAACATGCTTTGCACCCAGCAAACACGTGGGTAGTTGTAGGTCATATCTCTCTCATCGTCCCTTGTATAGGCCTTTGTGAAGTTAAATTCTCCGTCTTTTGCAGGGTCATAAGTCTTGTTATCGATCGCAAATTTGATCACATCTTTTGCGCCCATGAAATTTGGGTCATTCTCTTTATAGTTTTGAAGGCGGCCTTGGTTCGCAGTAACGAAATACTCATCTGGAGCGATCTTTGTGGCGATCCACTTGTGTCCTGTGCCTGTTTCAAAGTACCAAAGCTCATTTGCGTCGATAAATACCACGCCAAAGCCCTCTCCAGCGCCCTTTGTCTCCACTATCTCGCCAAGAAGCTTAACGCCTTCTTTTGCACTCTTCATACGTGGCAAAAGCACATCTGGGATGTCATCTTCTGTGATGCCACTCTCTTCGTTATATGGGTCGATCTTTAAAAGCTCATCTTTTGCGTAAATAGTCTCAGTGCCGCTTAGCCCAACCCCTGCCTCGTTGTAGCCAACTGCTCCATGAAGCTTTGTGTGTGAATTTGCGATGGTTGTGTATCTCATGCCATCTTTTGGAAGTGGATATGTAAAGTCATTTGCGCCGTCATGGGCTTTTGAGCTATGCATACCAGTTTGATTCTTTTTTGCTGGATGGATCAAAAAGACTTGTGCCTTTACAGCCTTGCTGTCTGCACTCCTGGCAACCAGCATGGAACCGTCATTTGAAGCTTTATCTCCTACTAAAATGGTAGTGCATGCCAAGCTACTTGTGCCTAAAATCGCACTCATAGCAACAATTGATGCAAGAATTTTGCCTTTCATTCTTTACTCCTTTAGTGAAATAAAATTTCTTTATGTGATTATATGCAATTTTTAATAATTTAATTATAAATTTTAAAATTTTTTTAAGTTTAATGTAAATTTATTGCAAATTTTGTCTAAGTGAAATTTAAATTTTCTAAAGGATTTTTCGCTATAATCCAAAACTTACGCAATTGCGTATAAAATTTTAAAAAGGATTAGCATGCCAAAGATGAAAACCGTTCGCGGTGCTGCTAAGCGCTTTAAAGTAGGTAAAAATAAGATAAAAAGAGGCTCTGCTTTTAGAAGCCATATCTTAACAAAAAAACCTAGTAAGCGTATGAGAGACCTTCGTGGCCCACACTACGTGGATAGCACAAATGTCTCAGCCGTTCGCAAAATGCTCGGCGTATAAGCAGCGTAGATTTAAGTTTTTGACAAAAAAGTCATTCAAACTCCCCCAAATTTAGGGGCAAGACTCACTTCGTGAGCGCCAATTTGTAAAAGGATAAATATGGCAAGAGTAAAAACAGGCGTAGTTAGAAGAAGACGCCATAAGAAAGTTTTAAAGCTAGCACGTGGCTTTTTCAGTGCTAGACACAAACACTTTAGAAAAGCTAAAGAGCAACTAGAGAGAAGTTTAGTTTATGCATACCGCGACAGACGCCAGAAAAAACGTGATTTCAGACGTTTATGGATCGTTCGTATCAATGCAGCTTGCAGACTAAACGACATTAGCTATTCAAGATTTATCAACGGCTTAAACAAAGCCAAGATCGAACTTGATAGAAAAATTTTAGCTGATCTAGCTATGAATGACGCGAAGGCATTTGCGGCACTTGCAAAACAAGCAAAAGATGCTTTGAAATAACACCTTTTCTCCGCTTCGGCGGAGATCTTCTTTTTTTTAAATTTCTATTCAAATTTTTATTAAAATTTATTTTTCGAGATTTTAACTTAGTTATTTTGTATTCAAATTTTAAATTAATACCACTATAAATTTAGCTCAGCTCTTGAGCACAAATTTAGTGATATAAATTTGAAAATTTGCTTGCTCTGACTAACTCGAAGCAAGTGTTAGAAACTCGCTCTAAAAGCTAAATTTCGATACTCGTATCAAAGCAGTGTTTCACCGCTCCACTAAACAAAATTTTGCCGTTTTCAAGTCTAAGTCCAAGCTCCTCGCCACTTTTTGGATAGACTTTTAGGCATTGCGCTGCGTTTAAATTTAAAGTAGCGCCGTAAAAGCAAGCCGCCATGCCAGTGCCACAAGCTAGCGTCTCATCTTCTACGCCCCTTTCGTAGGTTCTCACCTTTAAAACTTCGCCCTCAAATTTGGCTAAATTTACATTTGCATTGTATTTTTGACGAAGTGCCCTGCACTCTTTGACATCAAATTCCTCTAAATTTTGTGTGAAATTTACAAGGTGAGGCACGCCTGTATCGTAAAAATACCAAGTTTTGCCGCCTTCATTTAGTGGCTCACTTAAAATTTTTGGGCTTGTTAGCACGACCTCGACACACTCGTCTTTCACGCTTGCCATAACCTCGCCACTACCAGTTAGCAGAGCAAATTCGTTTGAAATAACAAGACCATTTAGATAGGCATATCTAGCAGCCGCGCGCGAGCCATTGCCACACATCGCAGCGTAGCTTCCGTCGCTGTTGTAAAACTCCCATTTCACGCCCTTTTCGTAAGGCAAAAGTACTATTAGCCCGTCAGCTCCCACGCCGTTAGTCCTGCTGCAAATTTTCATTGCTAGCTCGCTTCTATCTTTGCTCAAAAATGTATGAAATATGACAAAATCGTTGCCACTAGCGTTGTACTTTGAAACTTGCATTATTTTTCCTTTAAAATTACTCTACTTATTTTTACCAAATTTGTATAAACTCAGCCACAAATTTGCCTTAGAAATTTCTCTAGTTCTTGCTCTAAATTTTCTTTATCGCCACTATTATCTATGATGAAATTTGCTTTTTTTCGCTTTTGCTCGATATCCATCTGAAGCTCCACTCTTACTTTTGCTTCTTCTAGTTCTAGACCGTTTCGGCTCATTAGGCGGCTTAGCAAAAGCTCTTTTGGTGCGTAAATCACGGCTACATTTTTAAACTCAGCGTAGCGATCCTCTTTTTCAAAAAACAAAGGAATATCGACAAAATAAACCTGCCCCAAGCACTCAAGCTTCGTAGCGCGAGATAGAATTTCTTCTTTTATCTTTGGATGCAAAATTTGCTCTAAAATTTTTAATTTTTTTGGATCATTAAAGACAATGGCACTAAGTTTTTGACGATCGATCTTGCCAGTCTCATCTAAAATTTGCTCGCCAAAAAATTCAACTATCTCACATTTACAAATTTCAAGCTGTTCATGAGCAATCATATCCGCATCAATCACACTAAAGCCTCGTTCTTTTAGCAAATTTATAGCCGTGCTTTTACCGCTAGCAATAGAGCCTGTAATGACATAAGCGTTTGGAAATTTCTGCAAACTCACTCCATTTTTGAAAATTGATGACAATTTTAGCAACTTTTGGCTAAAGTTTTAGAAAATTACAAAAAAGGGCAAAGATGATAAGCTATAAAGATGCTGGAGTGGATATAGATGCTGGAAATAGCTTTGTTGAGGTGATAAAGCCTTTCGTAAAATCTACACAAACACCAAACGTTATAGGTGGCATAGGATCATTTTCGGGAGCGGTCAGACTACCAAGCGGGTATAAAAATCCAGCCATTTTGGGAGCGACTGATGGCGTTGGCACAAAGCTTCGTCTAGCTATCGACGCTAAGAAATTTGACGGCGTAGGCGAGGATCTAGTCGCAATGTGTGTAAATGATCTCATCTGCAACTTCGCCACACCACTCTTTTTCCTTGATTACTACGCGACTGCAAAGCTTGAGATAGAGAGTGCCAAAGAGGTGGTAAAAAGCATCGCAGATGGCTGCAAAAAGGCACAATGCGCACTTATTGGCGGTGAGACAGCGGAGATGCCATCGATGTATGAAAAAGGCGACTTCGATCTTGCTGGATTCGCCGTTGGTATCGCTGAGGCTGGCGAGATCGATAGGAGCAAATTTGTAAAAGCAGGTGATGTTCTAATCGCACTTCCAAGTAGCGGACTGCACTCAAATGGCTTTTCACTAGCAAGAAAAGTTGTTAGCGAGCTTGGACTAAAATTTGATGAAAAAGTAGATGAGCGCAAACTCATCGATGTGCTTCTTGAACCAACAAGAATTTATGTGAGCGACTTTTTAAGATTAAAAGATAAGATCACGGCAATGGCGCATATAACAGGTGGTGGCATAGTTGAAAACTTGCCTCGCGTCTTCCCTGCTGGACTTGGTGCAAAGGTACAAAAAAGCGTTATAAAAACGCCTGAAATTTTTAAAATAATCGCTCAAAAAGTAGAAGAAAGCGAGATGATGAGGACTTTTAACATGGGCGTTGGCATGATATTAGTTGTGCCTAAAGACAACGTTGATACTGTCCTAGCTAGCAGCGATGGCTACGTGATCGGTGAAGTAGTAAATGGCAAAGGCGTAGAGCTAGTTTAATGCAAGAAAATAGCAAAAAACGCTTACTAAAAACCGAAAACAAGAGCTTTTTTGATCTTAGCATTTATGAATATATAGGCTGTTTTGGTGTACTAGAAAGCGATATCAAAAAACTTGATCTCTATAATCACTGGTGCAAGGTCTCACGCGGCTCTACGATGCTCTGCGTCACACATGATAATGGCAAGAGCGACAGCCTAGTCTATCTATACGACTGGGAGAAATTTAGCCGTATCTACATAAATACAGGAAATTGAGTTGGCAAAACAAAAGGTAAAAATCGCACCTGTTTGGGCTAGAGTAAAGGCACTTATCATCGATCTTTTTATCATCGGTATGCCAATATTTTATGCGACAACATATCTTGTGCTTGATGGCAAAGAGGCATTTTTGCATAACCAAATTGCTATTTTTGGTGCAAATAGTTTGATCTCACTTATAATGTGCTTTTTTTTTAGCATAAAAGCACAAACTCCAGGCTACAAAGCACAAGAAATTTATCTAATAAACCTAAAAACCGGTAGAAAACTAAGCTTTTTTCACACCATCTTGCGCCAAATTTGCTTTGCCTTTGCTGGCTTTAGCATACTTGGACTTTGCCTTTGTTTCTTTAGAAAAGATAAACTAAATCTGCACGACATCATCACTCACTCAGCTGCCGTGCAAAGATCAGAGGGATAAATTTTACTTCGCTCCATGCCAAAGTAGGCGATTTTTGCCAAGTTTTGTATCGATGCTCTCTTTTATGATAGAGCAAATATACTCTTTTGAAAGTTGTATAGACTCCTCTAAGCTCTTGCCCTTTGCTAAAAAACAAGCAAGTGCAGTTGAGAAGCTACAACCAGTCCCACTCATTACAAGCGGATTAACAAGTGGGGTCTTAAAATTTCTTAGCGAACCATCTTTTTTATAAAGTGTGTCTATACTGCTATCTTCGCTAATATGTTTCTTTACGATGACGTCACAAGGCAAATCTTTATAATCATCACCAAAAAGCACATTTGCCTCATCTAAATTTGGAGTAGTTACCGTTGCTAAGCTCATTAGCTCTTTTAGTTTTGCCACCGCACTATCTTTTATAAGCTTGTGTCCGCTTTTTGAGACGCAAACTGGATCAAGCACTACTTTTGTGCTTTGAGTTAGCAAAAACTCACGCACCACTTCCATAATCTCTTCACTAAATAACATACCTATTTTAATCGCATCAAAGCTAAATTCTTCCGCAAGCGTATTTAGCTGATCTTTGATAAAACTAGGCTCTAAGCAAACTACACTCTTTACAGCATCCGTAGTCTCAGCGACCAAAGAAGTTACCGCTGTTGCACTATAACAATTAAGCCTAGCACATGTTTTTATATCTGCTTGAAGTCCAGCTGTGCCACTATTACAAGAGCCTGCGATGATTAGAATTTTTTTCATCGTTTTCCTTTAAAATTTTTGGCTTATTATAGAGGATATTAGATAAATTTGAGTTTTTTAAAACAGAAGAAATTTGAGCAAAAAGCTCAAATTTATGAAAGTTTATTTAAGTCGTTATCGATATCTATATATATCGTAGTTGCGTTAAGATTTGTATGCTCAAAGCTAGGATCTATCTGCTTATCACTCTCTTTATGTTCGTTTATTTTAGCTAAAAGATTATCTTCTCTTAATCCATACTCATTTATTAAATTTGGATCTATTTCATTAAAACTAATACTTACGCTAGCCTCATCATTTAGCTCTTCTTGCTCTAAATTGGTTGCGCTAAGAATATCATCTACTTTTTCATTTATATGATCTAAAATCGAAACATAATCATTGCCAAGAAGTGCTTTAAACAATGCATCAGTATCTATACTAGACTCGCCAATATCATCGCTTACTACGCTACTATCTAGCCAAAGAGTATCGTATCCGTTTATTGATATATCTTGTCCATCATTTGCAGTGATTGTAATGCTTGAACTTTCGCTCTCGCCCTTTATAGCCTCTCCGATATATACTTTATCATTTACGTCTAAAACTCTTACATGATCATTTTGGTCTATCGCTATAACATCAGATGAAACACTTTTAACTATACCAGCTACTGCTGCCATCTTTATTCCTTATTTTTATTTGTCGGTATTTTAGTATATTTAATTACTTTTGTATATTGTACTATGGTACAAGGTAGCGATGATTCTAAATCATTCAGATTTTGTGATTAAAATATATCCACTCTCGCTAATATTTTTAAATTTCACACCAAGCTCACGCTTTAGACGAAGTATCACATTTTGGATAGCCGCCTTGCTAACATCGCTCTCATAGACAAATTCTTCTATCATCTCATAAGTAACTAGCTTATTTAGATTATAAGCAAAGAGCCAAAATATCTTATTTTGCAAAAAGCTAAGATAAATTTCAATACCGTTTTTATAAATTTTCTCTCTTTTTAAATTTATACTCACCTCATCGCTTAAATAAACTAGCTTTTCATCTCGTTCAAAACTTAAACTAATAAGCATTGCTCTAAGATCCTTCATGTCAATAGGCTTTTTTAAAAAGAGCATCGCTCCTTCCTCCATGCTTTTTATCAAATTTTCATCGCTATCATAAGAGGTAAAGACGATAAATTTTTGGTGTGGCTTTGTGTGCTTCATCTCATTCATCATCTCGAAGCCATTAAGCACTGGCATGTGAATATCACTCATCACAATATCAAAGCCTTGCTTTTTAAATTTCTCCACGCCATCTTGTCCATTGCAAGCACCAATTACCTGTTCGCAATAAGGTTTAAGTCCGCTAATAATAAGCTCTCTTGCCATATCGTCATCTTCAACTACCAAGACGGACGTCTTTTTTAAAATTTCTAAGACTTCTTGCATTTTAGTCCTTTAAATTTATATCAAAACTTAGCTCAAACACCGTTGGCTTTGCGTTATTTACGAGTCTTACGTCACCATTTAGCTTTTCTTGCGCTAGCTTTTTAGCAAAATAAAGTCCTATGCCATTTCCTTGCTTTTTGGTGGTATTTAGCCAAGTAAAAATTTTCTCGCTCATTTGCTCGCTTACGCCATTCCCATTGTCATAAACTCCGATGTAGCATTTATCTTCAAAGCTTCTAAATTTTATCTCGATGATACGTTTTAGTGGCTCATCTTTGTAGCTTTCAACAAGTGAGTCTTTTGCGTTGTGTATTAGGATTAGTAAAATTTGTTGGATTATATTTTCTATCTGACGAACTTTTTGTTCATTAAAACCACTAAATTTTACACTAACATTTGCACGGCTTAGCTCTGTGTGCATAAGAGTTATTAGATTTTTAACGCTTGTTTGTATCTCAAATTCGCTCACATTTTCAGCACTTTTGTAAAAATTTCTAAAAATTTCAATAGTACTTGAAAGAAGTTTGACCGAGCTTTGCCCTTTTTCAAGTAAATTTATTAGCTCCTCATCGCTTAATTTACCTTCTTTTTTTAACATTATGCACGAGCTTAGCATTAGTTTTAGCGAATTTACTGGCTGAATGAATTGATGATTTATACCACTTATTAGCTCGCCAGCCTCACTCATTTTGGCTCTATGAGTTAACAATGTTTCATACTCATCTTGTATCTTTTTTATCTTGTTATACATAAAATTATGAAGAATATTTGCCAAAAATGTGAGCGCAACGAAGGCAAAGAGCAAGCTTAGAGCATTTTTTAAAGCATATTTTGTTAAAGCTGAAATTTCCTCTTCATTATTTGTGCCAGCTCCTATGAACCAATTTATCGTTGGTATCTCAGCTACTTGGATTAAATTTTGTCCTATTTTTAAGCTTGTAATGTCTTCGTCTTTTAAAAACAACTCTTTAAATTTCTCCTCGATCTCTTTTTTTAAAGCAAGATCAGGTATCGATGTTAAAATTTCACCGCTATGAGTCACCAAAAATGAGTAAGAATTTGGCGCAAGGCTAAAATTTTTAATGCTGTTAAAGATATTTTCTATACGCACGACGCCACAAAGCGCTGCTTTAAATTTCGCTTGTTTTGTGACTGGAACGCATAAATTTAGAGTTGAGCCTTTTAAAATTTTATGTTTTTGCATGAAATTTACACTTGGGGCATTTGTATTTTTTGTCTCCACATACCAGATAAGCCCTGCTCTTTCACTTTTTGGCATAACTTCTTCTAAAATTTTCTCTCCATCTACAAAAATTTCTCCATCATCCCTTAAAAGCTGCATTAGATCAAATTCTTTCGCGTTTTGCTTAAAGAGCTTTATAAAGCCAGCTATCTTTTCATCGTCATCTACGATGCCTGCATTTTGTATAAATTTTGACGCACGAATGAGTGAATTTATACGTTCATCAAGCCAAATTTGAAAGTTATTTACGATATTTTTGCTAACTGCTATGTTATTTTCATCAGATAGTTCTATGATTTTCTCTTTGGCATTGCTGTAAATATTTAGCCCAAGAAGTATTACAAAAAGGCTAGCAAGCAAGATGATGGCGTAGATTTTAATATTTTGTGATTTTAAATTAATACCCATGCGTGCAGTATATCCTAAGTTAGCCCAAATTTGGGCTAACTAAATTCATTTTAAAAAGGATAAAAGCTTTGAAACGAGCATAAGTGCAAGCACTACAAAACAAACACCAAATCCAAGCAGCGTGCAATCAGCCATCGACATAAATTTAGTTGATGGCACAAGATACCAGCCGTCCGCATAAAGATCAACTATGCTCTTTTGCAAGTCACTTAGCACCGCACCATCAGGCACCATAGGGCTGTCATATCCGCAGTCTCCCGTTGGCATAAACCAGTCAGGTGCCCACTTCTCAAGCGGCAAACCAAATGGATAGTGCGGCTCAGTAGAGCAGCCCTGCACGCCAAAAGGATCATCGCCATGCACTGCATCGTGGATTTTAGCTAGCTTTACGCTATACATTATGCCCTGCACCGCTCCCCAAAAGGCAAAGACGTAGCCAACTAGAGCAAAGAGTAAATTTTTTGGGTTTATCATAGCGATCACGCCGCCAAGCGCCATACATAAAAATGCAAAACGTATATAGACGCACTGCTCGCAAGGAGGCATATAAGCGTAGTTTTGAAAGAGCGAGTGTGCGATAACGACAAGCGCAACGCTTACAAAGACTAGCACCGCCCAAGAGATGCGTGAGTCTTGAAATTTAGCCATTTTTTTAAAAAAGCTCATGTGGCGCCTTATTTTTTAAGAAGCTCTTCAATGAGTGCTGCCATGCCGTCAAGCGAGCTGATTGATTTTGTCATGATGAGATATTTGCCATTTACGACAAATGCTGGTACGCCTTGAATTTTAGCCACGTCATAGCTCTCATCCCACTTTTTAAGTAGCTCAGTCACTTTTGGATTAGCTAGCTCTTTTTCATAATCAGCCTTGCTAACACCAGCAGCATCAAGTCCAGTCTTTAAAAAGCCCTCAGCGTCTTTGCCATCGCTCCAGCGCTCTTTTTTATCGTGATAAGCCTTGTAGTAGGCAAATTTAGCCTTTTTAAATAGCGAATTTTCATCAAATAAGCTAACCCCTTTTGCCTCGTCCATAACGATAAGCACAGCAAAGACCTTGCTCGCAACCTCGCCATAATCGCCCTTTGTCTTTAGGTGAAATGGCTCGTATTTTAGTCCAGTAATTTTCTCAACTACCTTTGGAGTGACACTCTTGTCGTACTTGTAGCAAAATGGGCAAGCATAGCTAAAAATTTTAACTAGAGTATTTTGTCCCGCGCTTAGTGGCTTTTCAAGCTTGACGTAGTCCTCGCCCTCGCTAAATGCACTTGCACTAATCGCTCCAGCAACTGCAACGGCAAAGATAGCCTTGCTAAATTTAGATAGAAAACTCATGATAATCTCCTTTAGATGATTTATTTTGAGTTATTCTACAACCAAGCTCAACCGCAAATTTAACGCTAGAATAAATTTTTGCTGAAATTTATAAGATATCGCATTGATTAAAAATTTAATTTTTACTAGAACTTATCTCATTTATTGCTGATAATGCATTTAAAGCACTTGGATAGCCTATAAATGGTATAAGTGTCGTAACAACGCTTATTAGTTTAGCTCTATCGTTGCCGATACCAAAATTTGCAGCAATGTGCCCTAAAAGCTGTGGCTTTGCAAAGCCAAGAGTCGTGATATAGACAAATGTTAAAAGCTCCCTAAGCTCTAAGCTAAGTCCATCTCTTGCATAAAAATCGCCAAAGCAGTTTTGTGATAAAAACTCCATTATATGTTTTTGATCATTTGGCATTGATGCGATAAATTTATCAACCGCTGGGAAGAGTTTTCTTTGTATCTCAAGGCCTCGCTCACCCCTACCTTCTCTTGATTTTTTGGGCATATTGTCAAGCTCTATATAGCGCTCATTAAAAATTTCATCAGCTAAAAATATATAATCTTCTACCTTGCCAAGCCCAGCATAAGGCACTGCTTGATATAAAATTTCTCTTATCTCTTTTGCTGATATGCCTACATTTAAAGCGGCCCTAACGAAGCTTTTAAATGAGCTTTTTGCGCCTTTACTCACGCAAAGAGAGGCGATGATAACCGAAAGTCTTGTTTTTTCATCAATATTTATCACTTCACTAATATCGCCTAAAAAATTTAAATAATCCTCTAAAAAGCTAGCATTGCTCTCTTCAAGCTCACTTTTTGAACCAAACCAAATTTCATAAATTTTCTTTGCATTGTAAGTTAGTGTCATAAGTTTTACTCCATTGTTTGGGGCTGATTATAAGTGCTAAAGCGTAAATGCTAGCTTAAGGTCCAAAAAGGCAAAAATTTTTAATATAAATTTAGGTTTTAAGCCATTATAAAGTTTATCGTGATTTTTATGTTATAAGGTTTTATTACAATTACGAAGGACGCAATATTTTTTATTACTCCTTTTACCTATTTTAAGCCTTGGGCGTTCCAAGGCTTTTTCTAAATTTTATAAGCTTTATGAGTAGAGTTTATAAAATTTATCCAAAGGAGATGTTATGAAAAAGACTTTGAGTTGTGTTGCGCTAGCTTCTGTGATTTACTCAAGCGCTTTTGCGATAGGCGGTCCAAGCGGGGCCAAACTAGACTATGCTATCACTGGGCAAATAGGCGAAGTAGTGGTAAATCCGTACGACACTGCCCCACTTACAGCAGTCATCAAAAATGGCGGCTACACACTAAGCAATGCAAAAGTAACCATCGTACCAAAACAAGGCGGTCAGGTGATAAGCTACAAAGTGGCTGATAAGCATCTTCGCACACATGGCGGCATCCCAGTTTTTGGCATGTACCCTGACTATCAAAACACTGTTGAAGTCGAGTACGACAAGAGCTATAAAGGCAAGACTGAACACATAAAAGAGAGCTATAAAATTTACGCTCCAGCTATCTATCTAGAGAGCGCTGGTACGCCAAATCAAAAGGGTGCGCTATTTGACAAGATCGAGGTTACTAAGCCAGCAAGTGCTAAATTTGCAAACCGTCTCTACTATGTAAATAACTTTGTAAATAAAACAGGCAAGGGCACAAAAGTCGTTTGGAACAACCCAGCTGGCGGTGCGATCGAGTGGAACTACAGCCCAAATAACTTCATCCTTGATACAAAAGGCGAGGTTAGATGGTACCTTGAGCCAAGTAAAATTTATGATCTTAAACAGCCATTTCACGCTGGCGTTATGATGGGCTTTAAGCAAAATGACGACGGCGCGATGACTTGGGGTTACGGCCAAAGATATGCAAAATACGACATCATGGGTAGAGAAATTTTCAACCGCGAGCTACCAGCTAGCTACAACGACTTCTCTCACTCGATGGACGTAGCACAAAACGGACACTACTTCTTGCGCGTGGCAAACGCTGACTACAAAAGGGCTGATGGCAAAAATGTAAGAACGGTGCGCGATGTGATCGTTGAGCTTGACAGAGATGGCAACGTAGTTGATGACTTTAGACTATATGAAATTCTTGATCCTTACCGCGATATTGTGCTAAAAACGCTTGATCAAGGCGCAGTTTGCTTAAACATAGACGCTAAAAAAGCAGGCCACACAGCAAGCTCTGATGAGCTTCAGTCTATGGATACGCACGATAAATGGGGCGATATCGTTGGAGCAGGTCCAGGACGTAACTGGGCGCACGTAAATAGCGTGGATTATGACCCAAGCGATGATAGTATCATCATCTCAAGCCGCCACCAAGATGCAGTCATCAAGATCGGCCGCGATAAACAAGTAAAATGGATCATGGGCGCTCACAAAGGTTGGAGCGATAAATTTAAAGATAAACTCCTTCAGCCAGTTGATAGCAAAGGCAATAAAATAGTCTGCGAAGATGAATACTCAAAATGCCCAGGATACGAGAGCGACAAAGGTGGCTTTGACTGGCAATGGACGCAACACACTGCATTTAGGATAGATAGCAAGTCTAAAAAAGGCGAAATTTATCTAAGCGTCTTTGATAACGGCGACACAAGGGGCATGGAGCAACCAGCCATCGCTGGCATGAAATACTCTCGCGCAGTCGTTTATAAAATAGATGAAAAGAAAAAGACCGTTGAGCAAATTTGGGAGTACGGCAAAGAGCGTGGCAAAGAGTGGTATAGCTCTGTTACTAGCCTTACGCAGTATCAAGATGACCTTGATAGCGTGATGGTCTACTCAGCCGTTGCTGGCATGCAGTTTGACATCGCAAAAGGTCGCCCAGTAGGACTTCCAAGCCCGCACATCGATGAGTTTGAGTGGGGCGCAAAAGAGCCAAGTATCGAGATAAAGATGACAAATGCTATGGGCTATCAAGCATTTCCATTTAGCTTGCAAAAAGCTTTTGAGAAGTAATCTCTCTTTCCTCCCTTTTTTGCCCAGTGCAAGAAGGGGAGCCCTTACTACAAATTTAATCTATCAATAATAGATAAAAATTCACACTCACTCATAAATTTTAAAGTTCTAAATTAGAAATTTATATTGTAAAGATATTGTTTATTAAGGCAATAATATATAGCATTAGCACTTATATATAAAAATATATATTTAACATAAGGAGAAAAAATGAAAAAATTTTTCATGGCTTTAGTGGTGCTGTTTGCAAGCCTTTTACTTAATACAGCTGAGTTTAAAAATGTCAAAGATATGTCTGGCGACATCGTCAAAGTCCCTGTAAATGTAGAAAAGATCGCTACGCTTTGGTATGCGAACAATCAAATCATATTAATGCTAGGCGGCGCAGACAAGATAGTAGCAACCACCGATCTTATCAAAAACAACAAATAGTTTGCGCACATTTATCCTAGAATTTCAAGCATTCCAAACGGCGTAAACGGCAAAGACTTACAGGTAGAAGAGCTAATCAAACTAAGCCCGGACATCGTCATAGCCGCCGATAAAAAGAACAAAG
This sequence comes from Campylobacter concisus, assembly GCF_902460545.1. Classification (GTDB taxonomy): domain Bacteria; phylum Campylobacterota; class Campylobacteria; order Campylobacterales; family Campylobacteraceae; genus Campylobacter_A; species Campylobacter_A concisus_AE. Next base: position 13,941 of record NZ_CABPUE010000007.1, on the reverse strand, counting down.
AAGAGCTAACCAAAAACGGCTTTACCGTGCTTTATCCGTCATTTACGAATCATGCGGATATGAAAAGAAGCGTATCTATAATGGCCGAGGTCATAGGCGGCAACGCGCCAAAGATAGCGGAGAAATTTAACGAGTATTTTGACGGTAATCTTAAAAAAGCGCTAAGTAAAACGGATAAGATCGCTACGCCAGATAGACCAAAAGTGCTTCACATAGCAGAGGGTAAAATTTATTCAAAGTAGATGGCTCAAATACAATAATCGATGAGTGGATAAGTGTCGCAGGTGGCATAAATGCAGTACAAGCAAAGGGTAATATGCTAGAAATCAATGCGGAAGAGATACCAAATATAAATCCAGACGTTATCATCATAGGCAGAGCCAAATCGCCAGACGCTATAGAAAAGATATATTAAAACAAAGTCTATACTGGTACAAATGCTGTAAAAAACAAAAAAGTCTTCGTAAATCCAGCAGGTGTTTTTAGCTGGGATAGATACGGAGCCGAGGGAGCTTTGCAAATTTTATGGGCGACTAAGACCTTACATCCTGAAATCTTTAAAGATATCGACATAGCTACTGAAACAAAGAAATTTTATAAAGAATTTTTGCACTACGATCTAAATAACAATGAATTTAACTATATCCTAAATGGCCTAGACCCAGAGGAAAAATAGAAATTTTATAGTGAGTGTGGGTTAAAAAGCTCTTGCTCGCTAAATTTTAAATCACTTGGCTTTTATTTATCTCCGAATTTTTATAAAACTTGTCTCTAACAGCACTATCTTAGCAGCTCTTTTGGCTTGATAGATTTATTTCTTGATCTTATTTTGGTTTTAAATCTAGAGCAATTATAAATTTTAGTGAGATAAAAAATATCCCAAAGGAAAATTCCTTTGGGATTAGTTAGCTAAATATTAAAATACGTGTACTTGGTCTTGAACTTCTAGAGTTACAGTATGTACACCATCTGTGTTAGTATAGACTTTATAACCAGTAATGTTGGCACTAGTATCTTCAACCCAACCCTTACTTGCAAGACCAAGATTATCGCCTCTATCGCCATCTATTCTTAGCCTATTGTTGCTATCGGTCATATCTAAAACGTCTTTAGCTGTTAGAGTCATATTGTGATCGCCCTCAGTTAAATCTAGTTTCTCTATGTTTGTAACTTTAGTAAGGTTTACACTATCATCAGCAATCTTTAATGTATCATATCCAGCCCCACCGTTGATAGTCGTATTAATTAGCGTTGCACCTTTTTCTACTATGATAGTATCGTTACCGGTTTTTTGATTTAGGATATCATCACCATATATAGAAGAATTTTCAAATCTAGCTCCAGCTTTGATATGGATCGTGTCATTACCGGCATCGCCCTCTATTCTAGCATTATCAAATTTTCCAGAGTTGACAAAAATTTTATCATTGCCGTCTCCGCCATGTATGCCGGCATTATGATTACCTGCATTTTCTCCTTTAAATTCTGCTCCGTTAACATTTATTATATCGTCGCCAGCATCTGCATATACATTAGCTTGATTAAATTTAGCTCCGCTTTCTAGATTTATAGTATCTATACCATTTCCAGCAGATATAGAAGACAAGTCTTGGAATATAGTTCCATCTTTTATAGTGATTTCATCATTTCCACCGCCAGTCTGTACGCTAGATAATCTACCGTCATCGCTTTTCATGAAAGTTGTATTTGATATCGTTACATGATCTATATCATTAGCAGTGTATCCTGCATCATCGGTATACAAAGTAGATCCCTTAAATGTTATACGATCAGTACTATTTTCACTCCTATCCATACCGCTAATCTCGATAGTATCCTCTCCAGCGCCCATTTCTATAACAGTGTGAGTGAGTGTTACTCCGCTATCTATATTTATAGTATCAGAACCGGCACCAGTTTTGATGTTTGCCTGGGTAGCTGCAGTTATATTGCCCTTGATATTTACTTCGTCATCATCTGCACCAGTATTTATAGTACCATCAAGCGTTACTTCATCTTCGATATCCACAGTATCTACTCCAGTACCTGTGTTAATCTCCGCATGCTTTAAAGTAGAATTTCTGATAACTACGTGGTCGCCATCCACACCGGTATCTATCTTTGTTTTTGCACTAGCGGTACCGTTAAGCTTAGAATCCGTAATGTATACTTCGTCTACGCCCGCACCGGTTTCTATATTGTTTCTACCCTCCATTAAAGAATCGTCTTGTATTTCTATCCTATCGTCTTTGCTACCAGTAGTTATATTAGTAGTTTCTACTTTTCCTCTGTTTATCTGCACATGCTTAGTATCTCCGTCACCCATATTTATATTTACTTGTTGGAAGTCTGATACTCTGCCCGCATAGTTGCCACTATTACCCATGCCAGTTAGCACTACGGTATCCTCACCGTCGCCCATATTTATCTCAGTTTGCGTTGCTGCAGAGTAGCTGTAACCTTGAAGCGGGTTTGTGGTTAAATGCTCAAATCTTATTATGTCGTTGCCTCCGCCGGTATTTACTTCCGCAAAATTTAACAATGCCCCATCGTATACATTGACTTGGTCGACGCCATCTCCAGTGCTTATATAAGCATCACTAAATACCGCATTATTGGTTAATGTTATTTCGTTGCCGCCATTACCGTTTTCTATACTACCACCGTTCATAGTAGCATCGTCTATAGTTACTTTATTTAGGCCCTCTCCTAAATTCATTCTTACACTGGTTAGCTCAGCTTTATCACTCACATTTACGATGTCGTCTCCGGCTCCGGTGCTAATACTAGATCTCCTACCTTCCACCGATTTTTTTAGATCGGTCTTAATATTGATCGTACTTTTTGTACCAACATCTTCCGCTATGATGTTAACACCAGTAGTAGTAGCTCCTTTTTCAAAATTTATCGTATTTTCTTTGGCTACCACTTCTATTTTAGCATTAGACATAAATGCTCCGTTTTTCACATTTAGCTCAGAAGTATTACCTTGTTCTCCTTTATCTAAAGGACTAGCAGACTTACCCATATGTATAAGAGCCCCTTCATGTCGGGTACCGTGAATATTAGCTCCAGAATTTACGTTTATAGTGTCATTGCCGCTTCCGCTTTTGATCATGGTACCTTTTTTTAGCTCGGCTCCGGAATTTACGTTTATAGTATCATTACCGCTTCCGCCGTCTATTACACTAACTCTCTCATCGGTTACGTCAAACGAAGCGTTTTCGATATTTATTACATCGTTATCGGCGCCGGTCATCAAGATAGATCCCTTAAAATTAATCTTATCCGTAGCGGTTCCTTTTAAATTTACGGTTTCGCTTCCAGCACCCATATTTATTATGGTATTAGTTAAAGTGACACCGGGAGCTATATTTAAGTTGTCCGAACTTGAACCGGTGCTTATATAAGATTGACCGCCTATGTATTCGTGAGTAAACGGATCTATTTCATATGTACCGGTACCTGTTACGTCAGAAGTTATATTGATCTCGTCGCCCTTTACGCTGCTATAAATTTTAGTATCTATATTAGCACCATCTGAAGTAATCTTGCTTCCATTATCTCCGCCAAATACGCTAAGATCGCTTGAAGGGTTTACTATTTTGGCCACATCTCCAGTATGATTTGCTGAATTAGCACTACTTGTTAGCACCAAGTCTTTAGCATTATCTTGACCAATAGCTAGCTTGCCGTCGTTACTTTTAAACCAGCCGTCTTGAAAGGTAAATGTATTTACTCCAGCGTTAGGGACTAGATAATCCCTACCGTCTATCCATCTAACTATACTATATCCATTCAAAGTAGATCCGGCATTAGACATATCATTTACTAGACTTCGCATATGAAAAACGAATCCGTCGTTTATATTTTCGTTTAGATACGCTGACAATGGAATTTTTATACTTCCTGCTGGTAAAGTAGGTTCTATTGCTCCAGCCCCAACAGCACTTCCTCCACTTACACCAAAGCTATTATCTCCACCTGCTGCTAGAGCTAAAGCATCTATGCTTCCTACATTAGCATTGATGTTACTAATGTGGCCTCCTTCTGCAAAGCTAGTAGAAGATAAGCTTACGCCATCTCCACCATTACCACCTGCTTGTGGACCACCTGCAGCAGTTTCTTCTAGAGCATTAAGATCTGTTCCTTTTAAGATGGCTTGTTGTAAAGCTGAGATATCAGCTACTGTTTCGTTATTGTTAGAGTCTTGATCTAGAGTTAGAGTATCTTTACCTATTAAAGTTATATCTTTACCATCAGTTTGAGTTATTGTTACTTTAGAGTTAGAACCCTCTGTAACTATCTTTTCACCTTGGTATACAATATCTCCTACACTTAATTGTCTTACCTCTCCTGTTAAGTCATTAAGTGCTCTTGCTATTCCTCCATTTACGCTTTTAACTACTCCGGCTTCTTTAGCCATCATGTTCTCCTTATTGTTTATAGTATATTGAAATTTTGAATGAATTATATAAATTTTAGAAGGGCTTGTCTATTGTACTGGGGTACAATGTTGAAAAATTTTTGTGTAACAATATTTTATTGTAGCCCTAAAAATTACCTTTGCTTGTAAAATTCTTAGCATTAGTTTTAGTAGAAATTGATTTTATTTAAAAAATTTAAAGACTTGCCAACAAAGCAAGTCTTTAAACATAATCTTATAAAGCCTTTATATCTCCACCGATAACTCTTAGCCCTCTACTATCAAATATCGCCTTTACGCCAGCTACTTCTATCACGACACTTGATCCCTCTATCGTTACTTTTGTGCTACCTACTTGATGGATTATCTTATCTTTGGCATTTACCTCATAAGTCGTCTCTATATTGCTAAATTTTGAATCAGCAATCTCAGTGTGCTGGGCAGCTGTTTTTGTTGTGAAATTTGACTTAGCATTTATATCAATGTAGCTATTTGCCTGAAGCACAATATGCTCGTTACTAAATTCATTTATGCCTTTTTGTGAATTTAGCTTATAGCCACCATCTATATTTTGCTCTTTTGTGCCTTTTACCTCTTTCATCTCATCATTATGTATGGTCGTATTAAGATTTGATTTTACTTCTACAAATTTATCATGTCCTACAAATTCATGACTATCTTGACCTACTCTTGTATTGTTATCAACAGCTACATTTAGCGTATTTGAGACACCAACTACTGTATCTTTTGAAAGTCCAACTGTTGTTAGATACTCGCCTCCGACATTTACATTTTTTGCTAGATCTATCGTCTGAATGTGGGCTTTTTTTACTCGTTCAGTATAACTTCCATGCACTTGTGAGCTTTTGTCGTTTAGTATTGTTTGAGAAAAGTCGTTATTTACAAGCTCGTCATAGTCCTTTTCTGCTTTTACATAAATTTGCTCTTTATTTTTTAAATTTGATAAAGTGATCTCGTTTATACCGGTCTCATTTGCACCGATTGTCTTTGAGCTAAGAGATGTTTGGTGATAGTTACTATCTACATTTACAAGTGGCGTATTTGAAGCATTATATAGGCTACCACTTACTACTGGGTTGTCTATATCGTTTTGTAAAAACGAGATGATAACCTCATCGCCGATCCTTGGTATGGCAAAAAATCCTGAGCTATTGCTAGCAATAGGCGTTATCACTCTTAGATAAGCACTCTTGTGATAGCTTGCGCTGATAGCGTCGTCTTTATCGATTATCTCTTGCGTACTAAAAGCATTTAACCTCACCTTTACCCTACCATAGCTATCAGTATGGATCGTGTTATTTTGGCTGTTTAGTCCATCTTGGCCGACCACAAGACCTAGCGTGATGTCTGGTGCTTTTGGCTTTTGCTTGTAGCTTGGGATAAATTTCACACTACTTGGAATGATGCTTATCTCGTTTGTGTATGAGCTTATAAATTTTTTATCTTTAAATGGGACATTATCGCCTAAATTTAAAGTATTTTCTAAAACGCTCTCATCAATATAAGTATGCTTTAAAGCTATTATTTTAAACTCATATTCACCCTTGCTAGCATCAATAGCTACCGAGATATTATCATTTAAATTTAGTGCAAATACATTTGAGCTAGCGGTAAATTCTTTTAAAAGCATATCGCTTCTTAGTTTTTTAAGGTAGGTGCTAACTTCAAGCAAGCTAGTATCACTAAATGAATACTCATCTAAATTTATATGCTTGTCATAGATATTTACCTGCTCGTCAAATATCTTTTCATTTTTACTCTCTAACACATTTGGATAAGCTGTATTTTGAAAAGAGTGCGTAAAGCTATTTGCCTTTAGCGTCTCGCTCTTTGTTATTTTATTTATATGCTCGGTTGCTAGATTATTATTCAAATTTACATTAAAGCTTACTTTTCTAGCTTCCTTGCCACTGCTTGTATCACTTGAAGTAAAATTTTCATTTTGATTGCTATAAGCTAGTATAAATGTATCATGAAAATAAATTTTTTCATTATCTTCGTAAAAATATATACCACTATCATGGCAAAGCCTTGTTATGAAAGATAGATCACTCTCATTGTACTGGGCTATAAATTCTCTTTTATTGTAGTTATTTTTGATATTTGAGAAGTCTAGCTCTTTGGTTAGCCTTTGCTTATTAAAAGCCAAAATATCTTTTACTACTTCTAAAATGCTCTGGTCTGTATAAATTCTATTTGCTCTATTTATGCTTAGTCTATATAGTGGCGAAGTTAGCTTGAATTTGAAGAAGTATTTTTTATCTATATTTGTACTAGTCTCATCATCTACGCCAAGATACTCTACATCGCTTACTATTCCACTAAAGTGCATATCGTTTGAGCTACCATCTGGAACGATGTTTTTATTTGTTGAAGATGGCCTTTTTATACTTAGCTTTATACTTTTATCAAGATATTTATATATGCTTGAGTAACTTTTATCGTTATTGTAGATGGTGTCTAAATTTTCATAAAGCGGGTTTTTCACCAAATTTATATAGGCAAAGCACTCTATGCTAAATACACTTTCTAAATTTTCATAAATATCTGCACGTGTAACGATAAATTTATCGTTTGACTCGTTTGCTATCTGAAGAGTTGAGAAGGTATCGTTAGATACGCCGTAGTCCACAAAGCCGTCTGTTGCCACTGAATTGCTAGATGCTAGCATGACAGGCTTGGTTAGTGATGATGTTGGTGATGTTAAATTTTTGTCCATTTGTTGCTCTTTCAATCTTTTTTCGTTTTCTTCTTCTTGTTGTAATGCCTTTTCAAACATTTCAATATCGGTGTCGGTGAAATTACGCATAGTTTTTACACTTTCTTCTATTCCACCTCTTTTTGCTTCTTTGTATTCATTGTAAATTTTTTCTTTTTGGTTATCTATTCCAGTTTTTGCTACTTCAGCAACTGCTTCACATGTTTTGCAACCCAATACACCAAAAGTCTTACCAGTGCCATCAATGACTTCACTAGATTTTGTAAATGTATCTTGTTTTTCGTAATTCTTTATTTCTGAATTATTACTTTTTACATCTAGCTTTTTTTTATTCACGTTAAAGAAATCCACTATTTATTTCCGCCATTTAATAATTTCTCTAAATCTTTTTCATCATTTATAATTTTCAAAATAACCTTTAAAACCTCATAGTCTTTTGGGTCTTGTCCGTGCAATAAAAGCTTTTTAATTAGCCTAAATTTATCGTCTTTAAATTCTTTATATTTTTGAGTTTTTATAAATTTAAGTAGCTCAGGGCTAGCTTTTTTATTGTCTATACCGACACCATTTTCCCTAAAGAAAAATGCAAAGCTCATGCCTATGGACGTTGCTAAACTAGCATTAGCTGATGTTCCTTTTAACAAAAGAGTATCAAAAGTTTTTGTTTTATTTGCATCGTAAGCAAATTCCAATAAATTCGATCTAATCGTTAAATTATTTAATTTTACGCTAGCATTAGCATCGCATTCGAGATCATCTATGTAGTATTTTATATACTTAGCCGTTTCAGTGTCACTTAAATTTTTATTAAAAATGAGCCCAAACATATCCGTACAATTTGCTTCGTGTGAATATAAAGATGTTATGAGAAATATAATTATTGCTAATTGCTTCATTGCGCTAATTCCTTTCGAGTTCCATTCTTTAATAAATTATCTAAATCTTTTTCATCATTTATGAGTTTCAAAATGTATTTTAAATATTTGTAGTCTTTAGGGTCTTGTCCGTATTGTAGTTGCTTTTTAATTAATTTAAATTTCTCTTCTTTAAATTCTTTATATTTTTGAGTTTTTATAAATTCTAGTAGCTCCTTGCTAGGTATTTTACTCTCAAGTCCAACTCCATTATCTTGAAAAAAGAATAAAAATTCTGATCCCATAGAAAAAGCTAATCTACCATTTGGCTTTGTGCCTTTATCTAAAAGGTCATCAAAAGTCTTAAATTTTTTCATTAAAAAGGCGATTCCTAATAAATTTGGCTCATATCTAAGTTCATTACTTTTAAAAGTTATATTCGCATCACAATTAAACTTGTCTATATAGTAATCTATGATTTTAGCGGTATTTTCATCACTTACATTTTTATCAAATATAGCAGCGAACATATCCGTACAATTTGCTTCGTGTGAATATAAAGATGTTATGAGAAATATGATTATAACTAGGTGTTTCATATCGCATTTCACATAACATGTTAATTTAAAAGATAAAGATAAAAATGGTTCATCTGTGTCCTTCAAGCTAGAAGATGATTTTATTAACCCTAGGGGTAAACCCTAGGTTGGTTTTAAGCTTTTTTAGTAGCTTCTCTCCAGTCATCACTTCCGCTTGTACCTGCAGCTACATGTTCCCAAACTATCTTTCTATAGTTCATTGAAACTTTGAAAAGCTCTGTTTTGTCGCTATTTAGCTTGTCTTGAGCATTTGGACTTACTAGAGTAATATCTGTTATAGTTGCATCTTCTAGTTTTGTAGTAAAGAAATGCTCCGCACCACCACTAGTTGATGTTCTATACCAATAGATCTCAACCTCTGGAAGCCTTTCACCTTGTGTTAAAGCATTGTAAAGAAGTGGAACAGCTTTATTTAGTGATGTAGTAAAACTAAATGGCTTATGGACTCTTTGGCCTGATGGTTGGCCACTTTGTGGATCAGTTGGAACTGTTACTATATGAGAAACCTCTTGAGCCATGATCTCATCTTCGTGACCTGACTGATAGCGATTACCTATACTAGCTTCTGTTGAAGCACCACTTGAAATAAGTCCTTGTGTAGAACCTTTCACTTTAATATACACTGGTTGTGACATATTTACTCCTATTAAAAAGTTTGGATTATTCTATCTTTTATTTACTTTCTGTTTTATTAAAAACATTACTTTTTTAACATATAGCTTTGAAGAGCTTTATGCAATAGATAATTAAACGCTTCCTTATCTTCCTTAGTGCTTTTTAGTACGGCTCCTGAAAGATATTTAAAAAATGAGTTATTCTCGACTATATCATACATTTGGCTATACAGCTCTTTGCATATAAGCTTAACCAAAACAGTATTTATTAGTTCTGTCGAATCACTAAGAGGAAGAGTTTTCATGATTGTTTCCATATCTTTTGTATTTAAAGTCCTAGTCTGCTCACTTATAGGGCTCATATTTGGTTGCAATTTTATACTCTCAACTATCTTTGCTAAAAGCTCATCCATGCTTTTTGCAGTCAGCATATTTTGACTATTTGCATTTTCTTCTTCATCAAAATTTTGAGCTATCTCATTTAAATTTAAAACTGCATCGTGCGTATTTTCATTTAAAGTGATATCTTTTTTATCATTTATTAATGAGTTTATCTTTGGCTCTTCCTTAAAATCAACATTTGAAATTTTACCAACTGGTTCAAAACGTTTATCATCAAGCTTGTCAAAATTTTTTGTATTTTCTATTATCTTATGGGCTTTTCCTATATATTCATCAATCCTAGAAGGGTCTATAAATATAAATTTTAACTCCCCTATCCTAAAGACATCGCCCAAATTTATGACGCTCTCATAGTCATCTGGAAGCTTTGAATATGAATCACTATAAAAAATTTCACAATCTTTATAGCCACAAATTGTAAAAACCCCCTCTTCAAATCCAATATGAGCGTGTTTTGGTGCGATTGAATCGCTCATATCATTACAAGAAAATTTTGTAGTATCTAACGAGCCTATATCACCACCATTTTCATCAAAAATGATAAATTGAGCTGAAAAGCTTGACGCTTTATCGTAATTTTGTATAACTGCTGCTATTTGTTGCATATTTTATCCTTAATAAAGCATCTTCTTTGGTAAATTTATCGTTGGTATGATATCCATAAGCTCTAAAAGCTCTCCTCCATTTGGTGTTACTTCAAAGCCAAAATACGAATCTCTTCTACCATCAAAATTAAGTGTACTAACGCCAACACTACTAAAATTTGAAGCCTTTAATATCTTATACCAGCCCCATTCTCCATCAAAACTTAGCTCTTTTCTCTCACTTCCAGTGCTTGAAACTGCATTGAATTTAAACTGCGTTGATATATCAAAATTTTTGCTTGAAACTATCAAATTTGAGGCAATTGTATGATCATAAGTCAAAGAGTTATTAGAATAACTAATATTTATATGGCTAAAATTTGCCGATAAGTCGACAGCTTTTAAATTATAATTTAATTTTAGCTCATCATTTGAATCAAGCATTAAATTTGAAATTCTGTCTATATAGGCAATATTTTTAAGGAAATCTCTGCTAAATCTTAGCTCTTTTGCGTATTTTGGTCTTATTTTATAACCATCAGCGGTTTTACTTAAGATTTGTTTTAGATATCTATCATAAAAGCTATTCCAAGTTCCGTTTTTGCCAAAGAATCTTTTAAATTCTTCTATGCTAACAGCCTTTGGAGATTGTTCATTAAATGGATAAAATGGCTTGATAAGACTTTCAAAATCATCAAAGACATCATCTCTATATGCTGTTGATAAAAGCGCTGAAGCGCCATTTTCTACTTGTTTCCATGCAAGTGTCGATAACTTTTGATAATATTCATTTAACTCATCCGGAAGCTTCTTGGCATCATTATTTAAGACAATAAATGGGTCGTTTTCATTTTTTATACCATTTATTGCATAAACTATTTTATCATCGTTGCTTTGAAGCATTTCGAAGTTATAGTCACTAACTTTTTTATAAACGCTTGTTACATCATTGCTTATAATATCTAGCAAGTCATTAGAATTTAACGCATGATAGTTAGTAAATTTAGCACTAAAATCACTAAAAACACGCTTTATCTCACTTGAAGCAAATCCTAAAGAGTAGATATATTTTAGTAAATTCTCATCATTTAAATTTGTATTTTGATTAGTTAATTTTATTAAAGAATTTAAAGGATTTTCTCTTTTTGATAAGATATCAAGCTCTTCTATGACCTCTTTTTTTGTGGTAAATTCATTTGGCTCTATTTCTCTTAAAATTTGGCTCCACTTATCAGCATAATTTTGCAAATAAAGCTCTATTACAGCAATGCTTAACTCTTTCTTATCATTTGAGCTAATATCTTTTAAAGAAGAATTTGTCTCCATTAGCCAACTTTTGATCTCAGGGTTTAAATTCTCTTCATATTTTAGAGTGTATGGCACATGTAGAAGCGAGCATGAAGTGCCAATGTAAAAGTCTTTGCCGCCTATTTTTTCTGAAATTTCACGAACAAGTTTTACTTTTTCATCGATGTT
>NZ_CABPUE010000007.1:0-1870 GCF_902460545.1 Campylobacter concisus | reverse complement strand
CATTTCAGTTAAAACTGTATTTTTAAAAAAATCAGCATTTAAATCATAGTAAAGCGCTTTAACTGGAGTAAAGCCTTTATACGAAGTATCTAGTGTTATATACTCAAATTTAGTATCGCCGCTAAAGATTCTTGGATAGTCATTTAGACTTTGTTTTAGTAAATTTAGAAGCTCAATCTTTTGTGTCGGAGAGAGATCCTTGTATTTTTTGCCATCAAGGTATGAAGAAATTTTATTTGCATTATTTATAGCGTTTTGCTCTTTTATATTTTTGGTATCTAGAATAAAACTAGAACCCAAATATACTCCAGCGCAAAGTATGGCTGCTAAAACAAAATTTACAAATTTTGTAAATCTATTTTGAGCACCAAATTTATTTAAGTTAGCTTTAAAAGCTATCTCTTTTAAAAATGATTTTACAAAATAGCTTTGTTTACTATAGTTATTTACCGCTCTTAAAAGTGGTTTTTTGATGTTATATCTATCGCAAATAGTGTTTGTAAGGTAGTTTATAGGTATATTTTCTTGATAAGCACTGACGAAATAAATTCCATTTATGGTTGAGCTATTTTTAAGTGCATTTTGAGAGCTTAGCTTTGTTACAAAATCTTTCACTAAAGCAAAAAAATTATCAAGTTGTTTTAAAAATAGATATGAACGTTTTTTATCTTCCAATAAATGCGAAATCGAGTTCTTACTCATGAGATGTTTAAATAGTGACTCGATTAGGTTTTTTAGTTCAGTTTCTAGTGATTGTTTTGAGAAATTTGGATCTAAGTTTATTCCTAGAGCCTTATTTGCCACATCTTCATTGAAAAGTCTAAAATAATCCCCCATGCCATCTATTAAGTCAAGTTTGCTAAAAACAATATAAATAGGGAATTTAATATTTAGATGTTTCTCACAGTCATTAACCCTTTTTATCATATATCTAATTAATTCATCAAAATATTCTTGCGTGCCTTCAAGGAATTTTTTAGTATCTATGATTAAAACCGCACCACTTAATCTAGCGTTAAAATCATTTCGTTTTAAAAAGTGTAAAAATTCACTCCAGATACTTTTTTTAAGCAAGTAATCCCTATTTTTATCCACATCATCTTCAGGAAGCTCTTCAGTAGCTGTTGGCTGGTACAAGCTCTCTTGTGCAAAATGTATACCCTCAGTATCTAAAAGTGCACCAAATTTTGATATGTAAAGATTAAAGTTTGTTGTACTTTTGTGTATTTTTTTATAAGTATCTAAACTATCAGATAGTGGAAATTCAATATTTGAGTAGTTTATAAACGCGCTCTTTCCAGCACCTTCGTTACCCATTATCATTATTAAAGGTAATTTTTTAAAATTTATATCTTTTTTCCATGTTGTTTTGGCATCTTTCAAAGAAAGCATAAAATTTCTTTTTGCCTTACCAAAACTATCCATAGACTCTTTTTTGATCTCTTTTAGCTTGTTATTTTTTTCATCTTTTTGAGATGCTAAATAGTGCATTAATGGTTTGATTAAAACAAAAAATAAAATAACTGCCCAAAATGCAATTAATATAGTGACTCTTGAACTTATACTAGCAAAGCTATATACATCGTTAAAAGCTATAAGTGGAGCGTAAAGCCAAAATAAGATGCTTAATGCAATAGAAACTACCAAAATGGTACTGTGTTTAAATCTAAAAAAGACAAAAAATCTTCTTAGGTAATCGATAAATGCCATTGATGCACATCCTTTTACAAATAAATATATTTCTTTAATGTAATAATAACAAATATTTTAGATTTTATATATGAAAATTTAAGAGCAAAGCCTAAATTTTATCAAATTTGACATATTTTTATTACTTTTAAGCCTTGCACCAAGGCCTATTTTACTATAA
>NZ_CABPUE010000006.1:90686-92215 GCF_902460545.1 Campylobacter concisus | reverse complement strand
TATTAAAATATATTGAAATTCTTTATCAAAATTTGTATAGATCGCTATTTGCGATTTTTCTTATAAAAAAGTCCAATTATCTCCTAAAATTAATTTATTTTTTTAAGTTTATAGTGCAATAAATATATTGCTTACATACATTATCTCTTTATAGTTTTCTTCTAGTTTTTCATATGAGGTTTTATAAAGTTCTATTAGGCCGTTTATCATGGAGATGCCTATGTCTTTTATTTATATTTGGCTCCGTTTGGAGCCATAGATATTAAATTTATCCTTTAATCCTTTATATTATGCTCTTTGGCATAGCTTAATATCTTTTGCCTAAGATCTTCAGGAAAACTTTCTCTATACATCACTGGTGTTAGTGGATTTAGCTTTTTATCTAATTTACCAGCCTCATATAGTCTTGTTAGTTCTTCTGGTGTGTTGTAGTATGGAGCATTTGGATAACCCTCAGGTGGAGTTAGGGACATTATTTTTGATTCTAGGATGGTGGAGTCGATAAAAAGAGTAAGTGTTCTATCATCCCAATCTTTAGGAAAACCGGGTAGCTCTAATCTATCTTGAAATTTAGGGAGTTCGCTTTTAACATAAGAGATAAATTCCTCCCTAGTAGTCTCGTTTGCGTCAATATCTCTAGGGTCTAATAGTTCACCTTTATCTTCTACGAGTTCTCTTAGGTCTTTATATAAAGAATTATCTGGCATCGCTGCTACCCCACCCCTATTAAAATCCATCACAAAGTAATTACCTACTATTTCATCAAGATAAGGCATCATGCCGTATTCATCTAGCGGAGGGTTTTTATATAGTTTAAGAATTTTCGTGTAGGTATCTAAATTTTTATTTACTCCAACTGTGTATGTATAATATTTAAAGCAATCTGCTAGTACATGTAGTGCTTCTACTTCTCCTAGTTGAGCTGCTAGAAATACTGCTTGAAATTCTCTTGCTTTAAATCCACCTTCATTTCCATTGCCTAGTGATTCACTATCTCCTAATACTCCAGCGCAAATTCCCCACTCTCCTATAAAGAGTTCTGATTTTAATGTATTTTTATTTCTATCTACTTCATCATAAATTTCAGCATATTCAGGTTTAGTTAGTTTGCCTTTGTTGTCTACTCTAGCTATTGCATCTTCAGGAATATCTATCATAGTGCATTTTAGATTACTTCTTTTTACTAGATAGATATATCTATCTCTCTTGTCTTTTAAGCTTTCATAGTAAGCTTTTTCTGATTTAGTCCAAGGAGATAGTTTAGTCGAACTTGGTTTATAGCTAATATCTAGCCATGGTTTAAATGATAGATAGTCTGTTTGACCTAGAGAATTTGGTTTAGGGTTATAGTATAGTGGTTTATAGTTTTTATATGGAGATGAATCTAGGATGGAGCGGGAGTCAAGAACTAGCTTTGAAGAAAGATCATTATTCGTATTATCCGACTTTTTTCCATCATAAACAATCAAATTTGTATTTTTGTCAAATTTTACCTCTCTACCATTGTGGGCTATAACCGTATATGTATT
>NZ_CABPUE010000006.1:88971-90351 GCF_902460545.1 Campylobacter concisus | reverse complement strand
TGATCCTACTACTAAAAGAGCTATGATGATAAAAATAATCTTCTTCATATCTTATCCTATATATAGACCATCTTCCATGACTATGGTGGTGGCTAGACGACCTACTAGGCGAGGGGGAATTTCTTCTTTATTTCTTTCCTTTTCTTTAGATGCTTTACACCCCACATACATGCCCTTTACATTGTTGTTGCCTATTACATCTAGTGCTTTTAGTAGTCTTCTTGATTTATTATCCACTTCTGATCCATTAGTGTTTAAATTTCCATTTTTAAAGTCTTCTAGTATCTCCATAGCTTCGTTGTATTTGTCTATTGGCAAGGCTTGTTTTGAGGTGCTTTTACTTGTCTTATACATATCATAAATTCCCTCTCTTTGTTTTATATCTATTGAGTTTGATGGGCTTATATCTAGTTCTCTTTTAACCCCTTGTAGCATAAGCTCTTTTGGTGTATATGCTAGTTTCTTGTTTCTTTTGTTTAGGTTGTTAAAGAACTCTTCATCAGTTTTATTGTCTGTTCTTAGCTCATCTAGGCATAGATAAGATATCATAGTATCTAGACTTATATCTTTTGATAGATTAGAGTCTAGTTTGTTTGTAGTAGTGTTTATGTCATAGTAGAAGAAGTTATGATAGTCTAGTCCTCCGCTAGATAGTCTTCCTCCTATGATAGTTCTTTTTAGATCTATATTTATAAAAGATGAGTATATCTCTATAGGATAGTAGGTATATTCACTTGTTTTATTTGAATAAGGTTCATAAGATATATTCTTAACAGCATAAGTTTCATCAAATTTATTTGTGAAATACTTATGAAGTATTAGTTCATAAGATCTTTTTTGGTGTTCATAAGATGAGCTATAGGCACTATCTACTAAAAATTTAAGTCCAGCTCTTGTTATATTAGATACTGTTGCCTTTCCAGCATTTTTTACAAATTCTGTACCTATTCTTAATGTTATAAGTTTTTTTGTGATATCTTTATAGTCTTTTGCTAATTTTTCTTGATGTTTTAGTTGATCTCTACCTTTTGCTTTTGCCTTTCGATCAAAATATGAAAAAAGGTAATCATTGCTTATTAGCTTTTGCATCTTAAAGAATTCACGCCTACTTAGAAGGTTAAAATTTTTTTTATCGCTTGCACTAATTAACTTAAAAATAGGCTTTTCTTTTATTAATGTAACTAGTCTAAGTTCTCCACCTGTTGCCATAAATATACCTTTGGCAACATTAAGAGGAGTAGCGTCTTTGCCTACATAAAACATTGTCCTTATGACGCTTTTCCATACAGTCTCACCGCATTTATCTATAAAAAAACCATAAAATGGAAATATATCGGATAATATATCGTTCATTATAGACTTTAATGAAAAATCTATCAT
>NZ_CABPUE010000006.1:85387-88790 GCF_902460545.1 Campylobacter concisus | reverse complement strand
ATATTATTAGGATTACTAAGTTTCTTTTCAAGTTCTTTATATTCTTCGTCACTTAAAGAATTTTCTTTTTTGAATTTACTTGCAAATTTCTCATCGCTCATATCATATATGTCTAGAGTTATTGGTTCTTCAAGTATCTTTTTTAACTCACTATATGTATCATCATCTAATATATGATCGTCATCAGCCACATGACTTTTTTCTATTGAGTCCACTATCTCCTCTATGCAGATGGCATCCTTTTGTCCTGCTTTCACCTCTTTTTCTTTTTTAAAGAAATATATAGGTATTTTTGTTTCATCTTCTTTTAGATAATAGGTGTTTTTGGATAAAACTAGAAATGTTTCGCCATATAAATTTATAGCCTCACTCCCAAGATAAGACTCTGGTTTAATTAAGGAATTATCAAATATTTGTCTTAATATAAAATATCCCATCACTAATAAGAATACTTTTGTGGCTGGATAATAGTATTCTGTTTCTATTATAAATGCGCCATTAGACTCCTCTGACAATAATTGCATCATGCCTCTATCATCGATTGGTATTGAAGTTGGCTTACCTAAAGCATAAATAATACGATCTTGTTCCGTATTTGAATTCAAATTTAAAAAGAAGATTTTGAATTCCTCTATGTTTGCCTCTAAAAATTCTTCTTCTCTTTTAATTATCTCTTCCATATCTTTGGCATTTTTAAAGTACTTATCTATATGACTTAAATAGGTATTGGCTTGAGTAAACTTAATGAAACGTTCCGAGCCATTAAAAATTTCTTTACCCATTGGTTTGTTAAATATAAAATTGTCTGAAATATAACTTTCAAATTTCTTGATTTTCTCTCTGCTAACCCTTGTAAATGGGCTTAGACTTAATAAATATAGGTCTTCATCATTTTGAGCATCTACTTGTATGGAGTACTGACTATAGTCTTTCGTGGCTTTTAGCTGCTTAGGGTCAGTCACTTTCTTGTTATCCACCCTATTTAGACTGTCCATTATCTTATAGTTTAATACGTTTTGCAAAAGGTGCTCATTTAGTTTTGCATTTTCTCTCATAGGGGCATTTGAAATAATGAGATAGTTTTTAGAGGTACCGCTACTGTTATTTGTATTGTGAGTATCGTCCTTGGTAGTTAAGGATTTATCCCTTAAAAGATTCGCAAATTTTAAAGAATTGAAAAATGGATACTGCATATAGACAAAATTTGCTCTATTTGCGATCACACACTCTTCTATCCTATTAAGCAGACTCTCTTCAGCATTATCCTTATCATTTTTACATATTGATATATTATTTTTTTTATCTATATTTTCATATTTGCTTATCTTTGCTTCAAATAGGCTTTTTTCATCACCCTCTAATGAAAAATTAGAGCAAATTCCAATATACTCATCGTAATTACTTTTCGTCTTAGTGGCTGTTATATCAAACCCTGAAAAATCTATAAATGCCCCACTATTTTGATCATCATTTGTAAAAACCAAAATATTGTTAAACGATACTGTATTTAATAACCCTAATGTAAAACCAAACTTAGTAGCTAGTAAGCTCATAACCGGACTAGAAAAGGCATAAAATCCTCTTTTTTGAAGAAATTCACCTATATTTTTAGTGGCAGAAAGTGCATCTGGCACGGCAAGCAGTAGTGTTAGTGGCTTAAATGTAGCCCTTAAATCAGTTATATCAATAAGACTAAAAAAGAATTTAACTATCTCTTTTGCCATATAAATCTTGCCATCCTCTGAAGCCTTTTTAAGATTCTCTTTGATTTCCTCAAAACTGTCTTTGATTGCTTCTATACTCTCTTCTTCTTTATCAAAATTTTCATGATTTAATATTATGGTTGCTTTTTTTATTAGCTCATCCCTTAGCCTATCCAATAAGGAGTTAATATTTCGATCTATTTTTTTATAGTTGCTAACTAATTCGCTAGATGCTTCTTCAAAATTTTTAACCATATTGCCTTGTTCCCTAAAAATATTTGCAAGTTTTACTAGTTCTTTAGTAAACTCTTCAATAATATCCTTTTCTTGACTAAGCACCTCCAATTTCATACTACTGTTTGCGACTTTTATTTCATCGGTTCTTTCAAAACCACGCTCATTCTTAAATAAACTAAACTTATCAAAATATTTATATGTCTTTATGCTAACATTTTTGCCCGCCTTTTTTTGATCATATAGCCTTGTAAATATCTTATTATATAAGGCATCTCCGTTTAATATATTTGTATTATAAAAATGGTTTAAATCACGGCAATAAAAGGTTATATTTTTATATCCTTCTCCATTTACGCCGACCTCAAAAAGTAGTTCTTCTATACTTCTAATAATTTTTGTATTATCTAATCTCAAGAACGATCCCTCTCTTTAAATTTATCAACTAACAAGCATTACAAAGCTAGTTGTGTTTATATCATTTGTATAGCCACTATCTAGCCCTTTAGCTATCTCAAGCTCTATGCTTTTAGCTCCAGTTGGAGACATAAAAACATAAGTGTAAGTATGTCTATTCTTTTCTATATTAGAACTATTAAATTCATCTAAACTGGCAAAAAAGCCTACTCCGCTTTCCGGGCTATTTGCCTTTTTGTAGTTCTCTTTATCAAGAGAGCTAAAATTCTTTGGAACTACAAATATCAAATTCAGCTTATCTACTCCATATCTTAGTTTAAATTCTTTGATATCATAACGCTTATCGTCATAATTATCCGCTAAAAGAGCCTTTAAATTCTTATCCTCTACGTCTCTTCCCTCGTCTAAATTGAGTTTGATCTTGCTGAAGCCATTTTTATCTTCAAATTTTTTATCAAATAGATAATAGGTAGTTACCAAAAGATTATCTATTTGAGAAGCAAAAGCTTTTATATGAAGTCTGATCAATGGCTTATTTAAATTTGGATTTTGTACGGCAAGGTTATTATTCTCAAACATAGGGTTACTTAAACTATGCTCTAGTTTTAGTTTATTCTCTTTTTTTATGCACCTTAGCGAAGAGCCGGTGTTGCTTAGGCAGTTTGGCACTAGATCTTGCATTACAGCGTAGTGATCATTCATACTTTTTAGACTAAGTGCTGATCTTGGTACATAAGCTACTATGACGCATGGAGTCCTGGCTGAGCAGCCTACTATTGGTGAGTTTATAAAATCAACATCAAGTATCACGCCTTGATCGTCTGATCTTATGCTCCTACCTGCCCTACTTTTTAAGATCACATGACCGCCATGTGGGCAAATGATAGTGTCATCCTCTATGACAGGGCATGAAGTCGCAGTAGATGAAATTTCTTTAGATTGATTATCTTTTTGTAAATTTTGCCTTTGATTTAAATTTGAAAGAGCCTCTTTAGTCTTTTTACTCATTGGTTTTAGATCAATATTTAGACTCTTATTTAATAGTGAAT
>NZ_CABPUE010000006.1:81477-82687 GCF_902460545.1 Campylobacter concisus | reverse complement strand
TTGTTAAAATTTTCTAAACCTATAAACTCAATTATTTTATTTACATAGACTTCAGAAGTTTTAGCTTTTTTACTAGTTTGGTTTTCATAATATATCCAGCGAGTATAGTATTTTTTACCATTTGAGAGGGTTTGAGGGAATTTTTGATCCATGATTTCTAGGTCAGATCTTTTAAAATTCCTTTTATTATTTTTAAAGAAATCGTCCATATAATCGCTTCTTTCTTTTTCTCTTCTCTCTATCTCATCAACAAATTTCTCATCAAATATATATACTCCACCATATTGTTTAGCTAATTTTTCTAGTTCAGAGTTACTTATCTTTTTATTTGCTTGATTAGCTGAGCAAGCTATTAAGAATATACTTGTTAGAAGTAAGAGTGTTATAGCTAGAAATTTCATTGATTATCCTTTTATGTTTGAAATTTTAGTTTGGATATTTTATTGTTATTGTATTTATAATATTATTAATTTATTATGTGCTGTTTGGGGTTTATTAAAATTTATTATGCAGATAAAAATTTATTTCAAGTATTTTTATAGCTTACTTCATTTATCACAAAGCTCATCAAGTCCATTTCTTTCATTCTCAAATACATTATGAAGCATTGCATAACTTGCATCAGCTATATCAATATAGTCTTTAAAGCAATTTATTAGCTCTTTATTTGATTTTTTAGTTTGCACTTACTTGTCCTTGTTTGCTTTTATGAATTTGTTGTTTGTTAGAATGAATTTGTTTCCACCGCTTATATTTACATATCTATTTTGTTTAAAGCTAAATCCTCTTCCTTCGTCACCAAATAATCCATAATCTGTTTTTACAATATAGTAATCAACTGTCATATCTATTACTTCGATATTGCCTTCTTTATCTATACAAAAATAACCTAGATCAAAACCTGGTTTATATTTGTTGTAATTATCTATACCTATAAAATTTATAACCTTTTCTTTATATTCTATTGGGATTTTTATTTTCTTTTTGGTTTGGTTTTCATAGTCTGTTGAATTTTCATAATATCTTTTACCATTTGAGAGGGTTTGATCCATTTTTGGATTATCGTAAAACTCTGTTTTTAAAATTTCTCTCATTTTTTGATTTCTTTCATTTTTATTAGGTATTGTTTTTATTCTCTCTAAAATTTCTTTTCTTTTACTTTCTCTTATTTGTTCTTGTCTCTCTATCTCATCAACAAATTTTTGATTAA
>NZ_CABPUE010000006.1:64577-81091 GCF_902460545.1 Campylobacter concisus | reverse complement strand
AAACTTGCTTTTAACTTTTTTGTTATAATATCCCATCAAAAATAAAAAGGATATTTTTTATCCTAATTAAGGTTTTAAATTTGAGAGTATATTTAGACAATAACGCTACAACAATGGTTGATCCTGAAGCTTTTGAGCTTATGAAACCATATTTTTGTGAAAAATACGGCAATCCAAACTCGCTTCATAAATTTGGCTCTGAAACACATCCAGCTTTAAGAACGGCGCTAGATCAGCTCTACGCCGGACTAAACGCAAAAGATAGCGATGATATCGTCGTTACCTCATGTGCAACTGAGAGCAACAACTGGGTAGTAAAAGGCATCTACTTTGACAAAATAGCAACTGGCGAGAAAAAGCGTATCGTAACAACCGCAGTTGAGCATCCAGCTATTTTGGCAACTTGTAAATTTTTAGAAAAATATGGCGTAGAGCTTACTGTTTTAGATGTAAATAACGATGGTATAGTCACGCCAGAACAGCTAAGGGCCGTAATGGATGAGAATGTAGCGCTTGTTTCTATAATGAGCGCGAATAACGAAACTGGCATGATCTTTCCTATAAAAGAGCTTGCTAGTATCGCTCATGAATATGGAGCTTTATTCCACACGGATGCGGTTCAAGCAGTTGGTAAGATAAAGATAAATGTTCAAGACCTTGACGTTGATTTTTTAAGCTTTTCTGCGCATAAATTTCATGGACCAAAGGGTGTTGGAGCACTATTTATAAAAAATAGTATGCCACTAAGTAGCTTGCTTCACGGCGGCGAGCACATGGGTGGACGCAGAAGTGGCACGCTCGATGTTCCTGGCATCATCGGCATGGGTAAAGCACTTGAACTGGCAAATAAATTTATGGATTATGAGCACTCTCATGTTCGCCGTTTGCGTGATAAGCTTGAAGATGCAATTTTAAAAATTCCTGACGTTAGCATTGTAGGAAAAAAAGAACAACGTGTGCCAAATACCATTTTGGCTTCTATAAAAGGCGTTGAAGGTGAAGCTATGCTTTGGGATCTAAACAAAGCTGGCATCGCAGCTTCAACTGGCTCAGCATGTGCAAGTGAAACATTAGAGAGCAACCCAATAATGGAGGCCATAGGAGCAGATAAGGAGCTGGCTCACACCGCACTTAGACTATCTCTTTCTAGATTTAATACAGAAGAAGAGATTGATTATGCGATCGAGCACATAACAAAAGCAGTAAATAGACTAAGAGGTATCTCTAGTACATTTGCCTACGCCCCAGAATGGCATAAGAGTGGATTATAAAATTTAAAGGAAATAACATGGCAAAGAATAATTTGATCGGAGGCTCTATCTGGGATGAGTATTCTAAGGTAGTGCAAGATAGGATGAATAATCCTAAATTTATGGGAGAGATAACCGAAGAAGATGCTAAAAAGGCAAACGCAAAGCTTATTGTGGCTGACTTTGGTGCAGAAAGCTGCGGTGATGCGGTTAGGCTATACTGGCTTGTTGATGAAAAGACAGACAAAATAATAGATGCTAAATTTAAAAGCTTTGGCTGTGGCACAGCGATAGCTAGCTCTGATACGATGGCTGAGCTTTGTATCGGCAAAACAGTTGATGAAGCAGTCAAGATCACAAACCTTGATGTCGAAAAGGCTATGCGTGACAATCCAGAAACGCCAGCAGTCCCGCCTCAAAAGATGCACTGCTCGGTTATGGCGTATGATGTTATAAAAGCAGCTGCGGCAAGCTATAAAGGCATAGATCCAGAGCATTTTGAAGATGAGATCATCGTTTGCGAGTGCGCTAGGGTAAGCCTTGGTACGATTAAAGAAGTGATAAGACTAAATGATCTTCACACGGTTGAGGAAATCACGCAATACACCAAAGCTGGTGCATTTTGCAAGTCTTGCGTAAAGCCTGGTGGCCATGAAAAAAGAGAATATTATTTGGTGGATATTTTGCGTGATACTAGGGCTGAGATGGAGCGTGAGAAGATCGAAGCTCAGGCAAATGCCCAAGCAAATCATACTTTAGGCGACATTAGCTTTGAAAATATGACGATGGTAGGGCAGTTAAAAGCGGTAGAGTCTGTCATAGATAAAGAAATTCGCCCAATGCTTGAGATGGATGGCGGAAATTTAGAAATTTTAGATATCAGAAATGATAACGGAGAAAATACTGATATTTATATCCGCTATCTTGGTGCTTGCTCAGGCTGTGCGAGTGGCTCAACTGGCACTCTTTACGCGATTGAAAATGTTTTGCAAGAGAGCTTAAGCCCAAAAATTAGGGTTATGCCTATTTGATTTTATTGACTAGCCCTTGTGGGCTAGTTTTTATTCTCTTAAGAATTTTAAAATTTCACTTCTAATTTGATCCAAATCACCCACAAATTTTTTTTCAAACTGCGAGCGATTAAAGGTTCGCTGACGTTTTGCTAACTGAGCCGTATGCGTAGCTATGAGCTCTTCAAGCTCGTTTTGAGAAATTTCTTTATCTAAAAATTGCTTGCACTCTTTTAAACCTATTGATTTTAGGGGTTTTGGCTCACTTTTGTATTTATTAAACAAAAAATTTGCCTCATCTATAAGCCCAGCTTCAAGCATGCCTTTTGTTCTCTTTTTGATACGTTCTCTAAGCTCATCTTTATCCCATAAAATTTCAAATATCGCCAGCTCTTTTATGATGCTCTCTTTAGTATTTTCTCTTAGCCAAATGCTTGGAATTTGGCTACTAAATTTATAAATTTGATACCATTTTTCGAGCCGATAAGAGTCGTTTTGGCTAAATTTGCTTGCAAACTCAGGATCGATTTTTACAGCTAACTCGTAAATTTCTTCATTGCTTAAATTTAGCTCACATTTTGGCACATCTGGTGCAAGTCCGCTAAGCATTGATTTTAGATAAAAGCCACTACCTCCTGTAATGATGAGCGGGCAGTCTTGTAAGTGCGCAAATTCCTTTGCATTTTTATAAATTTCAAAAAATGCCCCAACGCTAAATTCTTCATCAGGATAAATTTCATCTACACCAAAGTGCTTTATGGCTTCAAGCTGCTCTTTATTTGGCTTTGCACTGGCGATATCTATCTCTTTATAAAGTGCAAGCGAATCAAGACTCAAGATGATGCCATTAAGCTTCTTTGCAAGCTCAAATGCAAGATCGCTTTTGCCACTTGCCGTGGTGCCAATTATTGCAAATTCTTTAAACAAGTCTAGCCCTCGTAAAACGAGCTAAAGAGTAAAATTTCATCATCTTCCTCGTTATTTTTGCCATCTTTTATAAGACTAGCCAAAACACCGGCAAAATACGGAGCAAAGCTAAGCTCATTTAGTCCATAAGCTTGGTTATAGACCAAGTTGCTATATACGCTATCGCGTCCAAGAGCCGGCTTATCGTTTGAGCTAAGAAGCACGTAGTTTGCTCTAAAGCTAGGCTCTTTTAGCTCGCTTATGCCAAGATGTATCTTTAGCTCATTTAAAAATGCATTAATCTTTTCAGTTTTAACAAGCGTATCGATAGCGCCGACTTGTAAATTTGTAATAATCGTAACGCCATTTTTAGTTGGATAAATTTTGGCAAATAGATCATTTAAAATGATTGGTTTTTTAGGGATTTGCCCTTCATTTAGGCTAAGATCAATAGTATAAAATTTAGCCAAAATCGCATTTAAGCTCGTGCCTAGTTTATTTGAAAGCTCTAAATTTTTTGAAGCGATCACAAAGTTATCGGCCTCATATTCGCCGTTATTGCCGATGGCTTTTTGCACTATTTGCCCTTGCGTTTTTAGCTCATAAATTTCATCATTTATAAATTTTACCCCGAGAGAATTTAGCTCATTTATCAAAGCTTTTTTGAGCTCATTTGTATCAATACTTGCGTTTTTGGCTAAATTTATAGCACCTTTTATGTTTTTATTTATTAGTCCAAAATTTGCAAGCTCTTTATCTACGCTTAAAATTTCTTGCTCGCTATGGGCAACCTTTATCTCATCAAGCCTTTTTTTAAAGCTTTCGTCATTGCTAAAAAGTAGATAAATACCGCTCTCATCGAAATTTATCTGTGGATATTTTTCGTTTAGCTCTCTTAAAATTTCAAAGCTTTTCTTACCAAATTTTGAAAACAAAATTTGCATCTTTTTGTTGTGAGCTTTGGTTGATTTAAGTGTGAAATTTGTCATCCAAGCTCTAAAATTTTCATTTAAGCAAATACTTATATCAAGCTCGCTTTTTTTGCTAACTAACCCCATAAACGAGCTAGATATCGCTCCATCTTTTGCAAGAGCGTGTGTGCCAAAAGGCGCTAAAATTCCATTTGTAAAATCATCTTTTTGGCTGCTAATAATTAAAATTTCTTCACCTTTTTTAGCTAATTCGTAAGCCGTAAATAACGCACTAAAACCATCTCCAATAATCGCTACTTTGCCCATAATAACCCTTTGTTTTAAATTAATCTTGTAATGATAATATAAATTCAAATTTAAAGCAAAATGGTGTAAAATCAACCATTTTTAAAGAAAATGGAAATTTATCAAATGATAGAAAAATTAAAAATTATCGCTGAACTTATCGTTTTTAAGCATTCTGTTTTTGCTTTGCCTTTTATTTTTGTTGCGATGATAGTTGCTAGTAAGATAGAAAGTGGCTCGGCTTGGTTTGGCTTTAAACTGCTTATCTTAGGTACTTTTTGCGCTGTTAGTGCTAGAAATTTTGCTATGGCTTTTAATAGATACAAAGATGAAGATATCGATAAGCTAAATCCGCGAACTGCAAGCCGCCCAAGCGTTGATGGTCGTATCGGTAGGAGCAATATGCAGCTTTTTATCGTGGCAAATGCGTTTATTTTTATCGTATGTGCTTATTTTATAAATTCGCTCGCATTTTGGCTAAGTTTTCCTATTTTAGCTGTTCTTGGTGGATATTCGCTATTTAAACGCTTTAGCGAGCTAGCACACTTGGTGCTTGGCCTTAGCCTAGGTCTTGCTCCCATTGCTGGCGTGGTCGCAGTGAGCGCTGCTATACCGCTTTGGAGTGTGCTACTTTGCCTTGGTGTAACATTTTGGGTAGCTGGATTTGACTTGCTTTATTCACTTCAGGATATGAAATTTGATAAAGAAAACAAGCTCTTTAGCATACCAGCTATTTACGGCGACAAGGCTACACTTTTTTTATCGGCCATTTTTCACGCTTTGGCTTTTATATTTTGGCTACTTTTTGCTTGGGCGGCTGGGCTTGGAGCGATGGCATTTTTTGGAATTTTAGTAAGTGGCGTTATTTTATTTTTTGAGCATAGGATCGTAAGACGCGACTTTAGCAAGATAGATAGAGTATTTTTTACATTAAATGGCTATTTGGGAATTTTATTTTTTATCTTTGTTTGGATTAGCGTATTATGAGTGAGATTAAGCTGTTTAAAGCGCCTCTTGATATGGAATTTGAGTCTGATAAAGATGGGAGCGAGAGATTTAAAAGAGAGTTTGACTCTATCTTGCCGGGCGAAGAGGATGCGCTTGGGGCTTGGCTAAAACGAGCTAAATCGCGTGGCGAAACCAAAGAGAGCGATCAAGTTTTATTAACTTTACTAATCGAGCTTCATAGAAAAGTTGATGCGCTGAGTGATTATATTAAAAACGAACATAAGCAATATTTGCCACTAAAAGAGAGGGCGAGTATCGAAGAAATCGGTTTTACACATATAAAAATAAGCGAAGAAAAATTTATAAAAGATGAAATTTACTACGCAAGGATTGCTATGCCTATCTTTCCAAAGAGAAATTTGAGCCTTTATTTAAGGGCTGTTAGTGAAAATTTAGCAAAGATAGAAAATATGCACGAAGAGGATGAAGCCGATTGGAACGCTTACGTAACAGCTAGAGAGCGTGTAATGATAAGAGAAATGAGAGCGAATTCGTAAAGGAAAAATATGGAAATTTATATTTTTTTAGGCTTTGGTATCGTTTTGGCGATAATAGTAGCTTTAATGTTGATAAAAGATAGTGAGACAAATAAAAAATTTGCGAGATTTGAGCGAGCGATAGAAAGCGTTATGCAAGAAAATTTCAATCTAAAAAAGCAAATTTCAATGCTTGAGGGCGAGGCGTTTAAAAATAGTGAACAATATGAGCCACTTAAAAAACAGATAAAAGAAAATATTGATTTGCAAATAAATGAGAAGATTGTGCCAATAATTCGTGCGATTAAGAGCATTGAGCGAGTAATTGATGATTTTGCAACAGAGCAAAAAGATAGAATTGTTAGTCTTGAAGAGCGAACAAGAGATATTAATAAAATCGCACCAAGCGTCATCAATGAGGAAGAGCAAATTTTAAAAATGTTTAAAGACGGAAAAAGTGCAGCGATGATCGCAAAGGACCTTCATGTTGGAATGGGGCGAGTCGAGTTTGTGCTTAAATTTCATAAATTAGCCTAAATTTATAGGCTAATTTTAAAAAGACTAATCTACTCTTAAACTACAAAAATTGGCTTAAATTTTTATTTTGATTTAAATCTTTTAACATATAATTGAAAAAATTATAAAAAAGCTCTAACCAAGCTTAAGAAGGTGCTTTATGCTAGTTGATAAATATGGTCGGGTTGTTGATTATTTAAGGATTTCTGTAACTCAGCGTTGCAACTTTAGGTGTAGGTATTGTATGCCTACAACGCCATTTAGCTGGACGCCAAAGGAGAATTTATTAACCTTTGAAGAGCTGTTTTTATTTGTAAAAGTGGCTATTGATGAAGGTATAAAAAAGATAAGAATCACTGGTGGCGAACCGCTTGTACGTAAGGATTTAGACGTTTTTATAAAGATGATAAGTGATTATAATCCAGACATCGATTTAGCGCTTACTACAAATGGCTATATGCTTTCACACTTTGCCAAAAGGCTAAAAGACGCTGGACTAAAGCGCATAAATATGTCGCTTGATACACTAAATGAGCAAAAGGCTAAATTTATCGCACAAAAAAGTGTCTTGCACGAAGTTTTATCTGGCTTTGAAGCAGCTCATGATGCTGGATTAAAGGTAAAAATCAACACTGTCGCACTAAAAGGTGTAAATGACGATGAGCTTATAAATTTGCTCGAGTTTGCTAAATTTAGAGATTCTCAGATCAGATTTATTGAGTATATGGAAAATTCACACGCAAAAGATGATCTAAAAGGGCTAAGCAGCAACGAAATTTTAAAAATCATCTCACAAAAATATAATGTCACAAAAGATGGAAAACTACCAAATGCACCTGCATCTATTTATAGACTTGATGATGGTTATAAATTTGGCATCATAGATCCACACAAGCACGACTTTTGCGAAAGTTGTAACCGCATCAGACTAAGTGCAGAGGGGCTTTTGATACCTTGCCTATACTTTGAAGAGGCTCTTAGTATCAAAAAAGCAGTTGAAAAAGGTGATATTGTAGCCGCAAGTGAAATTTTAAGGCAAGTGCTAGCAAACAAACCAAAAGAGAATAAATGGGCGATAGGCGCTAGCAATGAAACCTCTTCGCGTGCCTTTTATCAAACTGGTGGTTGATGAGCAAAGAGCTAGAGCTAGTTGAAGCGTTTTTAAGTATCCAAGGCGAGGGAGCTTACCAAGGCAGACTCGCTATATTTTTACGCTTTTTAGGTTGCAATCTAAACTGCTCTGGCTTTGGCGTGCAAACAAAGTCTTTAAAAACTGGCGAAAGCTTACTAGGATGTGACAGTATAAGGGCTGTCTTTAAAGGGCATTTTAATTATAAAATTTACAGTGTAGATGAAATTTTAGGCTTAGTTAATAGCTTATGCAAAGGCTTAATGCAAAGACCGATCATCGTTTTAACCGGTGGCGAGCCGCTCATCTGGCATGAAAATGAAAATTTTATAAATTTGGTAAAGAAATTGCTTGAAGATTATGAAGTGCATTTTGAGACAAATGGCACTATCTTAATTGATTTTGCTAAATATGAAATTTATAAAAAATGCCATTTTGCACTTGGTGTAAAGCTAGCAAATAGCGGAGTTAATGAGCAAAAACGTATAAATTTAGACGCTATTTTGGCTATTAAAAATAATGCAAGAAGTAGCTTTTTAAAATTTGTCCTCTCGCACTTTGACAAAAGCGAGTTAGACGAAATTATAAATATAAAAAATAGAGTGGACTTGCCAGTTTGGTGTATGGCAATAGGGGCGAATAAAGCTGAGCTAAACGAAAATGCTTTAAAAGCGGCAGAATTTGCCATAAAGTATGGATTTAACTACTCAGAGCGTATCCACATCAGGCTTTGGAGCGATAAAGAAGGTGTTTGATGATTATTAGAAAGCTTTTTAGATTTGAAAATGCACATATTGTGAGATTTTGCAGCTCAAAGCGTTGTAGGACTAGTATCCACGGACACAGCTATGTGGCAGAAATTTTACTTAGCTCAAATTTTCTTGATAACGCCGGCATGGTTTATGATTTTGGCTTAATGAAGCAAAATATAAAAACGATCATCGATAGTTTTGATCATGCTACGACAATATTTTCAGGCGATAATGATGAATATAAAAATGATCTAAAAAAGCACTCAGCAAGATGGATCGAGATCCCGCTAAATCCAAGTGCAGAGCAGTTTTGCCGCATATTTTTTGTACTCATAGAAAGACTACTTGAGCTTAGCGTGATGAACAACGGTGAGCGTGAAGTGAAGCTTCATAGCATTATCGTGCATGAGACTGATACAGGCTATGCACAGTGCTTTAAAGAGGACGCCATAAATGCGCAAATGGGCGAGATAAGGCTAGATGAGATAAAATTTTCAGATGCTATCATAGAAGAGTGGGAAGATAAAAATTTATTCGAGAAGATGAAAAATAGGTTAAAAATAGAAATTCCAAAGGACGTTTGATGAAAAAAATTATAACTTCTTTTTTATTTATAGCTGGTCTATTTGCGGGTTGTGGAGATAAAGATGAGGCTAAAAATGATATTAGCGAGCCAGTGCCTAGTGATGTGACTATAGCTCAACCAGACGCAAATGTCACAATCGATGAACAACTCCCGCCTGAGCCAGTCGTCGAAGAGAACGAGCCTTCTAAAGAGAAGAAATGAACGAACATCTCTCCTTGCTTTTTGCATACACTTTGCCTTTTCATGTGATATTTTTTTATGCACTAGTTGCCTGTAATATACTTTATTTAATACTTACTCAGTTTAGCAGCAATAGCAAAAACTATGTGCTTCGTATAAGATATTTTTTACCGATTTATCATATGCTACTTAGTTTTCTTGTGCTAACCGGACTTATTTTATGGGCGTATTATGGATATGAGTTTAAATTTAATGCCATAAAAATGTTAATTATCTTAATAATTTTAATCGCACTTAGTGCCATAGGTTTTAAAAGGCTAAAAATTTATGCAGCTAATGGCGACTTAGAAAAATTTAAAAAATTTGCCCTTATTAAGGGATTTTGTGATCTTGTTTTAGTTGTAGTTGCAGGGATTTAGATGAAATTTTTATATGATAAAAATGCAGGTAATGAAAGCTTAAAGATAGTAAATGAAGCTTTTTTGCACCTAAAAGCTAGAAGAATGCAAGCTGGTGAGCGAATAAGTGTTAGAAATTTACGAGACTTTAAAGAGTATATTTATGAAATTGATGAGATTGATAGGCGAAGTGCGAGTTTAAGTCTTGTCTTTGCCAGCTCAAATGGTGAGCAAAAATTCGACTTTACAATCGCTTGGGCTATCGTCGATCCAAAGACGATCGAAAAGGCATTGCCATTTTTAAACGAACTTGGCGTTGGTAAAATAGCTTTTGTCTATACTAAATTTTCTCAAGCAAATTTTAAGATAGATATTGAAAGGCTAAACTACATAAATGCTCTCTCTTGCGAGCAGTGCGGACGAACTTCATTAATGGAGTTTGAAATTTATAAAAATTTGGACGAGCTAATGAGTGTTTATAAAAATGTCTCAGCTATAAATTTTGGTGGTAAAAGCTTAAATGAGAAAAAAGATGATGGGCTTTTAATAATCGGTCCAGAGGGTGGATTTAGCGAGGATGAGATGGCTAAATTTAAAAATAGCTACTGCTTAAATACTAAAAACACCTTAAGATCGCAGACTGCGGTTATCTCAGTGGCCGCAAAATTCCTGACTTAATTTATTTGATTTTTAGATTTCTTTTTATATAATCAGCAACTTTTAATGTAGATAATTAGCCCAAAAATAATAAAGGAAAAATGATGAAAAAAGATATCCATCCAGAATACGTAGATTGCACTGTAACTTGTGCTTGCGGAAACACTTTTAAAACAAAGTCAAACAAAAGCGAGATCAGAATTGATATTTGCGACAAGTGCCACCCATTTTTCACAGGCAGCGAAAAGATAGTTGACAGTGCTGGCCGTGTTGAGAAATTTAAGAAAAAATACGCTCAAAAATAAGCCTTGCTCTACTTTATTCCTACTCCAATAGGAAATTTAGAAGATATCTCGCTTCGTGCGATCAAAATTTTGCGTGAATGCGAGATAGCTATCTGCGAAGATACAAGAGTTTGCAAAAGCCTTGTAAATCTACTAAACGAACGCTTTGACGCAAGTATAAATATCTCAAAATTTATTTCACTTCACACTCATAATGAAGATGACTTTTTCACAAATTTAAGTGATGATTTTTTTAGTAAAAATGTAGCCTACATGAGCGATGCTGGCATGCCAGGTATCAGCGATCCAGGTGTTAGCCTAGTAAGATATGCTCAAAAAAATAACATTGAATATGAAATTTTAAGCGGAGCAAATGCCGCACTTTTAAGTGTGGTTGCAAGTGGACTTTGTGATAAGGAATTTGTCTTTTTAGGATTTTTGCCGAATACTGGTAGAGATAGGTCTTTGGCTATCCAAAATGCTCTAAATTTGGCCTATCCAGTTGTGATCTATGAAAGTCCAAAACGCATACTAGGCTTAGTACAAAGTATCGCAAATCTAGAACCTGAGAGAGAAATTTTTGCCATAAAAGAGGCTACGAAAAAATTTGAAACCAAATTTAAGGAAAAAGCTAAAAATTTAGTAAAAACTTTAGAAAAGGCTAATTTAAACGGTGAGTGGGCAGTGGTCATCTCAAAAAGTGACAAAACAGCCACTCAAAATATCACAAAAGATGAGATACTTTCGCTTGATCTTGCCCCAAAAGTAAAAGCAAAATTGCTTAACAAAATAACTGGAGAAGATGTAAAAAAGATATATGATGAGCTTACAAAAGCTTAAATTATAGGCTACAAAAATACTAAGTGAAACTAAAACGAAAGTGTAAAATTTACTCTAGTTACATACAAAAATAAGTTAAATTTTAATTGACTTTAGCTACCATAAGTTACCATGATAATATACGGAAAACAACTATTTTTACATATTTTGAACAAGCGACCACAGATATTAGAAGAGATATATCTCTCAAAAGAGTGTGACAAAAAACTCTTCTCTAAAATTTGTGGCACAGGCAAAAAAATTATTCGCGTGGATAATCAAAAAGCACAGTCTTTAGCTCGTGGTGGGAATCATCAAGGTTTTTTAGCAAATGTTAGTGAGTTTGAATTTTCAGACATTGCTGAGCTTAAAAAGCTAAATTTTATCGCCATTCTTTACGGCATAAGTGATGTTGGCAATATCGGTGCTATCACTAGAAGTGCCTATGCTCTAGGCTGCGAAGGCCTTGTGATAGTGGCAAAAAGTATAAATATGCAAGGCGTTTTAAGATCAAGTAGTGGTGCTGCTTATGAGATACCAATAGCGATTTTTGAAGACGGACTTAGTTTGCTAAATGAACTAAAGCAATTTGGTTTTAAAATTTATGCAACAGCAAGTAATGGCAAAAACGTAAAAGAGATGAAGTTTGCCGGCAAGAGAGCTTTGGTGATGGGCTCAGAGGGCGAAGGCATACCGCAAAAGGCTCTAGCGAAGTGTGATGAGTGTATTGGTATAAAGTTAAAAGATGGCTGGGACTCCTTAAATGTAAGTGCAGCTTTTGCAATAATTTGTGATAGGATGATAGATGAATGAATTAGAGAATTTAAAAGAGATAGGCATAAAGGAAATTTCACGTAAAACGCACATTGAGCCTACATTTTTACAATATATTTTTGATAAAAATTTTGAAAAATTATCACGTTTAAATATTAGAGGCTATGCCAAAATTTTACAACGTGAATATAATGTTGATTTGAGCGAGTTGCTAGCTGAATATGATGCCTTTATGCAAGAAAACACTCCAGACGAGAGTCACAAAACTAAAGTTACTCCAAAAATTTCTTCTTACACTCCAAAAGATATTACCATACAAAAACAAAGCGGTAGTAGCGGTGCTGGATTTTTATTTTGGCTCATCATTTTAGCTATTATCGCTGGTGGGGCATATCATTTTGATGCTTACAAATATATCGAGAATTTTTTATCGTTTTTAAATGACGAGAATAAAAGCGTGAGCTATTCGCAGTCAAGTATAGTAAATGAGGTGAAGAAAAATATCATTGATACAAATATCACCATCTCTCAAAATAGCCCTAAAATAGAAGCAAACATATCAAGCGTAAAAATTTCAGCTCCAGTTGAGCAAAATGTGACAACAAGTCCTGTAAACATGGAGCAAAACGCTGTGAAGCCAAGTATGGCGGCTCAGCCAGCCCCTAAGATAGAGCAAAACATTACAAAGCCGCTAAATGAGGCGGTCATTACACCAAAACAACGCGTCTGGATAGGTATCATTAATCTTGAAAATGGTCAAAAAGTATCAAACGATACAAGCAAAAGCATAAATATAAATTTAGACCAAAGGCAGCTCGTAGTTTGTGGAAATGGCAACATTGAGCTAAAGATCGGCGATAAGGTAACAAAATATAATCCAAGTCGTCCAGCTAGATTTTTAGTGGAAAATGGAGAGATGAAATTTGTGAGCTATGATGAGTTTGTAGAACTTAATAAGGGCAAATCTTGGTAAGAAAAATAGCGATTTTTACCGCTTTTAGTGTATTTGCCTATGCTTTTAGCTTACAAACTAGTGCAAGTGCTTTAAGCAATGTTGAAAATGTGCAAATTTCTTTAGAAAATTTAGACCAAAATGGCTCACTCAATGTCAATGAGCTAGTATCAAGATTAAAACAAAACTCAAGTTACGATAGCATTTCATTTGGTTCAAATAGTTTGAATTTAAAATTCACAAGTGAGCAAAAAGTTCCTTCTACATTATTTGTAAAATCAATAAATTCGACTCTGGATGATGCCAACATAAGTATCTCAAGGATAAATTCTCTAAAAAATGGAGATCAAATTTCTTATGGAATTTCAGCCATAAAAAATGGTGGAATAGATCCAAATTTATTAAGCTTAGCACTTAGTCAAAGCGGTTTTAAAATTTTAGGATTTGATAGAGTTGATGGGAATTTAGAGATATTTTTAGATGCTCAGAATATGATCCTTAAGGCTGCAAAGGTAAATTTTGACGAAGAGACACCACTTTTAAAAAGCGGTGGTACTTATTTTGTTGATGTTGAGGGTGCAAGTAGTCTGGATATCGCATCAAAAGAGTCAAATAGATGGATGCCGCTTGTTAGAATTTATGATAAAAATTTAAATCAGATTGACTCTATAAAAGAGGAGCAAGCAAAAACCGCCGTTTCTATAAATTTAGCAATAGGCGCAAAATACGCATTAATTAGCGATAATGTTGATATAAATAATATAAAAAATGAGATAATTATCAAGCTTATAAAATAGGAGCAAGCAGTGTTTGATGAGATAAGATTTAATACAATTGAGCGTTTGCCAAACTACGTTTTTGCCGAAGTAAATGCAATAAAAATGGCAGCACGAAGAGCTGGAGAGGACATCATCGACTTTTCTATGGGTAATCCTGAGGGCAGAACGCCACAGCACATTGTTGATAAACTATGTGAAAGCGCGCAAAAGGATAAAACTCACGGCTACTCAGCCAGTGCTGGAATTTACAAGCTCCGCCTTGCCATTTGCAACTGGTATAAGCGAAAATACGGCGTAAATTTAGACCCAGACACTGAAGCCGTCGCCACGATGGGTAGCAAAGAGGGCTTTGTTCACTTAGCTCAAGCTGTGATAAACCCAGGAGACGTGGCTATCGTGCCTGACCCTGCATATCCGATACATACGCAAGCGTTTTTATTTGCCGGTGGAAGCGTCGCAAAGATGCCACTTCACTATAATGATAAATTTGAGTTAGATGAGAATAAATTTTTTGAAAATTTGATCCAAACGATACACGCAAGCTCGCCAAAACCAAAATACGTAGTCGTAAATTTCCCACATAACCCAACGACCGTGACAGTGCAAAAGAGCTTTTACGAGCGCCTTGTAAGCATCGCAAAACAAGAGAGATTTTATGTCATCTCTGATATCGCCTACGCTGATCTTACATTTGATGGCTACAAAACGCCAAGTATCTTTGAGGTCGATGGTGCAAAAGACGTTGCGGTCGAGTGCTATACACTTTCAAAAAGCTATAATATGGCTGGCTGGAGAGTTGGCTTTATGTGCGGAAATAAAAGACTTTGCGCAGCACTTAAAAAGATAAAATCATGGGTTGATTACGGTATGTTTACGCCGATACAGGTGGCTGCTACTGTTGCACTTGATGGCGATCAAAGCTGCGTTGAAGAGATACGCCAAATTTATGAAAAAAGAAGAGATGTGATGATAGAGGCCTTTACCCAGGCTGGCTGGGAGCTTAAAAAACCAAGCTCTAGTATGTTTATCTGGGCAAAACTTCCACCAAAAGTTAGTCATCTGGGCAGTCTTGAGTTTTCAAAGCAACTTCTTACAAAGGCATCAGTCGCAGTTAGCCCTGGTGTCGGTTTTGGCGAGGGCGGAAATGACTATGTGCGTCTAGCTCTTATCGAAAACGAAAATAGAATAAGACAAGCAGCAAGAAATATAAAAAAATATTTGAAAGAATTTGAATGAATGTAGCGATATTGGGCGTTGGAACAGTTGGCGAGTCAGTTGCTAAAATTTTACTAAAAAATAAAAAGCTAATCGCAGCAAGAAGTGGCGAGGAGATCGTACCAGTCGTTGGAGTGGTCAGAAATTTAAATAAAAAAAGAGATGCTGGTATCCCTTTGACTGACGACATAAATAGCGTCATAAACCGCGATGATATCGACGTTTTTGTCGAGCTTATGGGCGGTGTTGAAGAGCCTTTTAGAGTGGTGAGCGAAATTTTAAAACGCAAAAAAGCAGTCGTCACTGCAAACAAAGCACTTCTTGCCTATCACAGATATGCTTTGCAAAATTTAGCCAAAAATATACCATTTGGCTTTGAAGCAAGCGTGGCTGGGGGCGTGCCGATCATTAGAGCTTTAAGGGAAGGCTTAAGCGCAAATCACATCGTTAGTATAAATGGCATACTTAACGGAACTAGTAACTTTATCCTAACCTCGATGATGGATGAGGGTTCAAATTTTAAAGACGCTCTTAAAAAGGCTCAAGAGCTCGGATACGCTGAGGCTGATCCTACTTTTGATGTGGGAGGCTTTGATACGGCTCATAAGCTTCTTATACTGGCAAGCATCGCATACGGTGTGCATGGCGATCCAGAGGATATCTTGATCGAAGGGATTCAAGGCATCACGCCAGAAGACATATTTTTCGCAAAAGATTTCGAATACTCAATAAAACTTCTAGCAATTGCCAAAAAAAGCGAGGGTAAAATCGAGCTACGCGTACATCCAGCACTTGTACCGCAAAATAAAATGATAGCAAAGGCAAGTGGCGTAACAAATGCGATCAGTGTCGTTGGCGAGGTCGTTGGTGAGACTATGTACTATGGACCTGGAGCTGGCGGCGACGCAACGGCAAGCGCGGTGATCAGCGATCTTATCGACATCGCAAGAGATAGCAAATCGCCGATGCTTGGATATAAAGCACCGTTTGAATTAAATACGCTTGAGTTACTTGACCGCGATAGGATAAAGACGAAGTACTACTTTAGGTTAAAAGTCGAAGATAAAATGGGTGTGCTAGCAAAGATTACAAATTTAATGAGCGAAAATAACTTATCGATTGATAGCATACTTCAAAAACCAAAAGATGAGAGCGAATTTGCTGTATTGTTTTTTACGACACATACGAGTCTTGAGGCTGATGTAAGAAGGACAATTGAAATTTTAAAAGAGCAAGAGTATATAAAAGAAGAGCCATTTATGATGAGGATCGAGGAGTAGCTTGGGGTTAAAAGAGTATCTCTTTGGCAAAAGCTCAGAAGATAGGGCGTGCGAATTTTTACAAAAGCTTGGTTTTGTCATTTTAGAGAGAAATTTTCACTCTAAATTTGGCGAGATCGACATTATCGCACTAAGTAGTGATAAAATTTTACACTTCATAGAGGTAAAAGCAACTAGTGGAGAATATGAAGCAGAGTATAGACTAAATAATGCAAAATATATAAAAATCTTAAAAACTATAAATTTTTATATGATGAAAAATGAGCCAAATAGAGATTTTCAAGTCGATTTACTCGTCATAAAAAATGAAGATTTAGAACTAATAG
>NZ_CABPUE010000006.1:28028-64510 GCF_902460545.1 Campylobacter concisus | reverse complement strand
AATAGAAAATATTAGTTTATAATAAAATTTATTATTTAGATAAAATTTAAATTTAATTTGTATAATTGCCACATTTTAAAAATAAGGAGAAAAAATGGGAAAATACATCGAACTTACAAAAGAAAATTTTGATGTTACAAAAGAAGGCGTTGCTTTAGTAGACTTTTGGGCTCCATGGTGCGGACCTTGCCGTATGCTAGCTCCAGTGATCGAAGAGCTTGCTGAAGACTTCGACGGAAAAGCGAAAATTTGCAAGGTAAATACTGATGAAGTACAAGATCTTGCGGTTGAGTTTGGCATCAGATCGATCCCAACATTGCTATTTTTCAAAAATGGCGAGCTAGTTGAGCAAATGGTCGGTGCGCAGTCAAAACAAGCCTTAACTGACAAACTAAATTCGCTTCTTTAATGAGCGAAAAAAGAAGAGGAAGCCTACTTCCTCTTACATATATATTTGGTTCATTTTTTGGTGCAGCTATGATAGCAGCTGCATTTGCGTATAGCAACTATCGTTTTTCACAATATAAATTTGTTGATTTTGCGAAGCTAGTCTTCTACGAAAAAAGCGAAATTTTTACTCCAAAAGAGCCAAAATACACGCTTTTAATCTTCAGCTCAAATCAATCAAAATTAGATGAAATTTTACCAATCAAAAATGAAACAGTTGTGGCAATCGATATCTTTCAAAAAAGATATGAGTCAAACTCAACACTAAAATATATAAGCTCAGATATTAATACGGTCTTGGAGCTGATGCGAAATTTGAGCATTACAAAGCTTCCAAGTAGTGTTGAGATAGTTCATCAAAGGGGTGAAATTTATAAACAAAATTCGCCCATAAATGTTTTAGAATAAAGGAAATTTATGCTTGATTTAGCGATCATCGGAGGCGGTCCAGCAGGACTAAGCGCCGGACTTTACGCCACTAGAGGCGGACTAAAAAATGTTGTAATGTTTGAAAAAGGCGAGCCTGGCGGTCAGATCACCTCTAGCTCAGAGATAGAAAACTACCCAGGCCAAAAAGCCCCTGGCGAGAGTGGCTTTGACTTTATGAGCACTTGGTGGAAGCAGTGCAGCGCATTTGGGCTAGTTCATAAATGGGCAAACGTTGTTGGCGTTAGAAAAAATAGCGACGGCAGCTTTGAAATTTTGCTTGAAGGTGGAAAAAGCGAGCAGGCAAAGGCGGTTATCGTAGCAACTGGCTCAACCCCAAGACGTGCTGGTTTTAAGGGTGAGGATGAGTTCTTTGGCAAAGGCGTTAGCACATGCGCAACATGCGATGGCTTCTTTTATAAAAACAAAGAGGTAGCCGTCCTTGGTGGTGGCGACACAGCCGTTGAAGAGGCACTTTATCTAGCGAATATCTGCTCAAAAGTCTATTTAATCCATAGACGTGACGAGTTTAGAGCGGCGCCAACTACGGTTGAAAAAGCTAGAAAAAATGAAAAGATCGAGTTTATAACAAGTGCGACGATAAAAGAGGCGTTTGGCGATAAAATGGGCCTAACAAAGATTGTGCTTGATACTAAAAATGGCGAGCGCGTGCTTGATGTACCGGGAATTTTTACCTTTGTCGGACTAAATGTAAATAATGAAATTTTAAAAGATGAAAACGGCAAATTTATCTGCGATATGGTCGATGGTGGACAGGTTAAGACAAACCTTAAGATGCAAACTAGCCTGAATGGGCTCTTTGTAGCAGGTGATATCAGAGAGGACGCTCCAAAGCAAGTCATCGTAGCAGCAGGTGATGGCGCAGTAGCTGCACTTAGCGCTATGAGCTACATAGAAAGCTTGCATTAATACTCAAATTTAGCCAAATTTTTGGCTAAATTTCTCTTCTTTTTTTCTATTAAATTTTTGATTTTATACGTATTTTTAAAGCCTATTTGTAATCTATCTATAATAAATTTTATGTTAAATTTCAATCAAAAATCAAAGGATAAATTTTGGTAAAAATAGGCCTTTATGGTGCTAGTGGAAAAATGGCTCAAAGTATCATTTCTTGTTTAAAAGATGAAAAAGATGCCACTTTAAGCATCGCTTTTAGCCAAAAAAATCAAGTTGAAAATTTAAGTAGCGATCTTTTGACAAATGACTTTGCTAAATTTTTTGAAGCATGCGATGTGATAATCGACTTTAGTCAAAAAGAGGCTACAGTAGCACTGCTAAACTACGCTAGAACCAATCCAAAACCACTAGTTATTGGTACGACCGGCTTAGATGATGACGAGAAAAATTTGCTCCACCTAGCATCAGGGGCTATGCCTATTCTTTACGCAACAAATATGAGCTTGGGCGTAGCTGTACTAAACCGCCTTGCAAGGATTGCCTCAAAAACATTAAGAGAATTTGACATAGAGATCGTCGAACAGCATCACAGGCATAAAAAAGATGCTCCAAGTGGCACTGCGATGACACTTGCAGGAAGTGTAGCTGAGGCAAGAGATTTAAATTTAAAAGATGTTTTAGTAACTGGTAGAGCCGGCATGGTAGGGGCTAGGAGCAAAGACGAGATCGCAGTCATGGCACTTCGTGGTGGAGATGTGGTCGGTCGCCACACGGTTGGCTTTTATAATGACGGCGAATTTATCGAGCTAAATCACACCGCAACGAGTAGGGCAACCTTTTCAAAAGGTGCGATCAGGGCTGCTATTTGGCTAAAAGATCAAAATAGTGGCCTTTACTCGATAGATGATAGTTTAGGGCTTGATGATTAAATTTGAGCTTGATGATGTAGAGAACTATAAGCTAGAATTTGGTAATAAATTCACTTGCCAGAGCGTGAAAAACGCCAAAATTTAAGAACTGGCGATATCGTAAAGCTTATATTTAGATTTGAAGATGATGAGTTTACTCAGGTTGAGCGCATGTGGGTGGTCGTTAGCGAGACAAATAACGGCGAATTTACCGGCATTTTAGACAATGAACCATTTACAAAAGGCTATTTAAATGCTGGCGATGAGATCAAGTTTAACTATAAAAATGTTCTTGAAATTTACAAAGATGATGAAAACTAAAGGAAAAAAATGTGTGCAATAGTTGGTATTATAAATTCTAAAGATGCAGCAAAGACTGCGTATTATGCGTTATTTTCTATGCAGCATCGCGGTCAAGAGGCGAGTGGTATTAGCGTTTGTGATGATGGAGAAATTTCTACTCACAAGGGTAATGGTCTGGTTACAGAGGTCTTTAATGAAGAAATTTTAAGATCACTAAAAGGCGATATGGCTATTGGTCACAACCGATATGCAACTGCTGGTAAAAACTCGGGTCGTGATGCCCAGCCAATAGCCGCTAACTACTCTTTGGGACAAATTTCGATCGTCCATAATGGAAATTTGGTAAATAAAGATGAGGTTAGAGATGAGCTTATTAAAGATGGTGCGATATTTCAGACAAATATGGATACTGAAAATATCATCCATCTAATCGCAAGAAACCATAGCAAACACTTGCAGGACCGTATTATCGCGGCACTTGATAAGATAAAAGGCGCTTATTGTCTGCTTATCCAATCACGCCATAAAACCTTTGCCATAAGAGATCGCTGGGGTGTTAGGCCACTAAGTCTTGGCAAGCTAAAAGATGGTGGATATATTGTAGCTAGCGAGACTTGTGCTTTTGATCTTGTGGGGGCTAGCTTTATAAGAGATATCAGGCCTGGTGAGATGATAGTTTTTGAACATGAAAAAAGTGAGTTTCAAAGTATTCAAATTTATGATCCAGATCCTAGAATTTGTGCATTTGAATATATCTATTTCGCACGTCCAGATAGCGTGATAGAAGGTAAAAGTGTCTATGAAGTTAGAAAAAAAATGGGTGAAGTACTAGCTAAGAAGAGCAAAATTAAAGCAGATTTCGTCGTACCTGTACCAGATAGCGGAGTGCCAGCAGCACTTGGATATGCAAACGAGAGCAAGATCCCTTTTGAGCTAGCTATCACTAGAAACCACTATGTGGGTAGAACCTTCATTGAGCCAAGCCAAGAGATGAGAAATTTAAAAGTCAAGCTAAAACTTAACCCAATGTCATCGGTTCTAAAGGGTAAAAGTATCGTTGTTATCGATGATAGTATCGTTCGCGGTACTACTTCAAAAAAGGTGGTTGATCTTTTAAGACATGCAGGTGCTAAAGAGATTCATTTTAGAGTCGCTTGTCCTGAGCTTAAATACCCTGAGCGATACGGTATCGATACGCCAAGCTTTGAAGAGTTAATAAGCTCCAAAAAAAATGCAGAGGAAGTAAGAAAATATATCGGCGCAGATAGCTTAGAATTTTTAAGCATAGACGAACTTAAAGAAAGTATCGGCAATGAGCGAAAATATTCGCTTGTAAGCTTTGATGGTGACTATTTCATAAAGTGAAAAATTTAGCTATTTTTTTGCTTGTTGCACTATTTTTTAGCGGTTGCTCACAAAAGAATCCAAGCAAAAAAGACGAAATTTCTATTTACGTAAGCTACTATGAGATAAATGGCGCAAAGCAGCAGCTACAAATAAAAACTGTTCAAAATTTTGTAGAACAAAATGCTAGTGTGCCATTTTTTGGTATAGTAAATTTTTTAGCAGAAGATAAAATTTTAAATGCTTATTCGCTTGCAAAGGGCACTATAAACGTACTTGAAGTAAATAATAGCTCTATAAATTTAAATAAATCAAGTGATATTCTGACTTTAAAAAAAGCTAATGAGATAAAATTTTATGAGATAAGGCCTGATGTACTTGAGAGCGTTAAATTTAGCTCACAAAATAGTGTTTGTGGCAATTTTTTGTTGCAAAAACCGGTGTATGTAAATGTAGCAACAAACTACTATTTAAGAGATGATAGCTTTTTTGCAAGCTTAATAGAGGCAAATTTCTTTTATAAAAAAGGTGCAAAGATATTAAAAAAAGAGTTTGCTTACAATATAGCCGAGGCTAAAATCCTAGAAGAAGCAAAAGAATTTACGCAAAAGACAAAGCAGCTCTTTTTAAATGACCTACAAAAATTGGGCAGGCTACTTGATATACTTTGTACTTTTTAAAACTTTAACTTAAAAATTCGTGTTTATTGCAGATGCTAAAAAGATAAAATTTAATCTAAAATCAAACTAAGACTCAGCGTTTTATCCTATAAAATTTATAAAAATTTGCTTTAAATTTGATTAGTAGCAATTTA
Organism: Campylobacter concisus; assembly: GCF_902460545.1. GTDB lineage: Bacteria > Campylobacterota > Campylobacteria > Campylobacterales > Campylobacteraceae > Campylobacter_A > Campylobacter_A concisus_AE. The sequence continues at coordinate 59,350 of NZ_CABPUE010000006.1, read as the reverse complement.
GTTTTGTGATATTCATGCCGTTTTTAAAATAAGGCGGATATGGCATATATACGGTAAATGGTGTGCTTTTTTGCTTTGGTAAATTTTTGGCTACATCAAATTTATATTCAACTGTATTTGGCCTCTCGTCCTTATCTGTGCCAAGAACCCATGAGAAAAATGAAAGCCCACTTGGCTTAAAAAATGCTTCACCGCCAAGGTCATTTTTGTTTAGTGGTTGATTGATTAGTTTGACTGTCAGTGTGCAGTTACTAATTGTAAATTTACCAATATTTCTCACTTGTCCCTTAAAAACAATACTTTCATTTCGCAAAATTCGCTCACTTTTTACATTTTCGAGCATGCCTTTTTTTGTGTATTTATCAAGCACTAGCATCAAAAAAACAGCAAGTGTGGTTGAGACTAGAATGTTTGTAAAAAATAGTGATAAAAATAACTTTCGCTCAGCTCTAAGTGAGAGAACAAGAAATAAAATAGAAAGCAGAGCAATCGCAAAAAGAACGATAATATGAACGATCGTAAAATATGCTGAGCTCATCAAAAACACTCCACTTTTTTAGAGATATTGTAATCTATAAATGCGAAATCATTGACAAATTCTTTAACCTCAATGCTTTGTTTTGGTAAAAATTCCTCGTTTAAGACGATTCTTTTTCTAGCAAATGGATTAAGCGAGTTAAAAAAATCTTTCGTATTTTGTCTCGAGCTTAGATAGAAGTCAAGCTCGATTTTACAGATACTAAGTGCATTATTTGAATTATTTGTAATATTAAAATCAACCATTAAAGCATCGACATATTGAAGCTGCTTGGTGGTTATTTTACTTATGCTAACTGGCCTTAAATTTTCATTTATATATTTGTTCGCGTAGTAATTACCTACAAAAAGTCCGAAAAAAGCAGCTAGAATAAATAAAAATCCTATCTGCCACCACGACTTTATCGCGATAAAAATTCCTAAAAGTACAATTAGTATAAATGCTAAAAATATCCAGCCATAGGTTAAAAAATCAATGAGCTTTGCATTTTGCAATACAAAAAGCAAGTTGTGCTTAATGCTATTTAACATCTCGCGATCTTTTCTCTTCAATGCCGCTCATACCAAAACGCCTTGCAAGTTCGTTTTTTACAGCATCTGGATGGATATTATGGGCTGAAAGTGCTACAAGTGCATGAAAGTAAAGATCGGCTGCTTCGTAGATCAGATCATCTTTTGCTTTTTGCTCATTTTGCTTTGAGTTTTCTGCGAAACTAAGATCCTTTGCAGCCATTATAAATTCGCCAGCCTCTTCGCCAACTTTCTTTAAAATTTGATTTTCGCCTTTTTTAAAAAGACTTGCCACATATGAAGTTTCAGGGTTAGCATTTAGTTTCCTATCTTCTATCACATGGTAAAGCTCATCAAGCACACCATAATTTATTTTTTTGACTTCAGTTTTTGTATCTAAAATTTTGCCATCATACAAATTTATCTCATTAAAAAAACACGACCTTGCTCCAGTGTGACAAGCAGCGCTTCCGTTTTGAATCACTTTTAAAAGCAAAGTATCATTGTCACAGTCTAAAAAAGCAGTCTTTATCTCCTGAGTGTTGCCACTTTCTTCGCCTTTTTTCCAAATTCTATTTTTGATACGTGAAAAGTAGTGAGCGTAACGGCTAGATAGACTTAAATTTAATGCTTCTTCGTTCATGTAAGCAAGCATTAAAACTTCATTTGTAGCATGATCGCAAACCACTACTGGAAGCAATCCACCAACTTTTTGCCAGTCTATACTTTTTGTTACGCTATTCATTTTTATCTCTCGCTTACTGAGCTAGCTCTTGCTTTATCTTTTGCATCTAGCCAGATGTTTGGCACAGCCCCACCAGGTGTTAAGAAAATTTTAGCATCTTTGTTTTCTTTTAGAGCCTCGTTAAATTTGTTTTGCGTCTCGATCTGCTTTAAATTTAGTAGATTTTGATCGACACTTTTTGCGACCTCTTTATTTGCATACGCAGTTGCGTCAGCCTCGATTTTAATGGCATCAGCCTTACCTTTTGCTTCAATGATCGCAGCTTTAGCGGTACCTTCTGCAAGTGCGGCTTGTTTTAAGGCTTCTTGATTTGCTCTTTCTACTTCGTATTTTGTTCTTTCAGCTTCTTGTTTAGCGATTTGGACGCGCTCGATCTGCTCTTTTACTTTTGAAGGCAAGATGATCTCACGAAGCTGCACTGTTAAAAGCTCAACTGGCTTATTTGGCTGAGAGTCGATGTCTTTTCTTATGCCATCATCGATTTGTCTTGCTAGATCGTTTCTCTTTGTTGGAAGCTCTTCTGCTGTGTATTTACCAGCGATACTGCGAACCACGTCACGAACGACAGGATCAACTATCTTACTCTCCCAGCTAAGACCCCAAGAGGCAATAGTTTGAGGGGCATTTTCTGGATTTAAACGGTATTGTACAGTAATATCAATGCTAACTGGCAAATTTCTAGCATCAAGCACTGAAATAGAATTTTTACGTAAAATTCCAGCACCAACGCCTTGATATGATTTTTGCATTGATTCGCCCATATCCTCGCCAGAAGTATAGTTTATGATCCTAACTCTGGTGTCCACGATGATGATATCTTGGATAAAAGGTAAAAAGAAGTGAAAGCCTGGTTGCAAAGGATTTGGCTCGTATTTACCTGCTGTAGACTTAATACCAACTTCACCTGAGTGAATCACTTTAAATGGCTGAGTAATAGCAAAAATAGCAATAATTGCAATTACAATGTAGGCAAGTGCTCCAAATTTACCAAAACCACTTGGTAGATTTGGCATTTTAAAGTCCTTTTTGAAAGGCGGCTCTTTGTCGCTATTTTGACTAGAACCTCTGTTGTCATTACCTGGCCTTTTTTTATTGAAATAATCGTTTAAATCAGCGGGCATTTCATTCCTTTAAATTTTTAAATATATGTTAAAAATGATTCATATTTTTTATTTAGACCGTAAACTACGTCAAAATAAGCTTTTTGTAGTCTCTTTGTCACTTCGCCTCTAGCACCATTACCAATGATTCGGTTATCTATGCTATTTATCGGCGTTACTTCGGCTGCAGTACCTGTGAAAAATGCCTCGTCAGCTGTATATGCCTGATCTCTTGTGATGCGCTCCCTTTTTACTTCAATGTCAAGATCATGAGCAAGTCTTATGACTGTATCTTGAGTGATGCTAAGTAGGCTGTTGTCGTTTGGTGGAGTGATTAAAACGCCATTTTCAACGATAAAGAAGCACTCGCCTGGACCTTCAGCCACAAAGCCCTCACTATCAAGAAGTAGTGCCTCGTCGTATCCGGCCTCTTTTGCCTCGTAGTTTGCCATTTGTGAGCTTAGGTAGTTTGAGCTAGCTTTTGCTCTGTTCATTTGAGCAGCAGGTGCGAGTTTGGCAAAGCTTGAAATTTTAACTCTGATGCCTTTTTCTAGACCTTCATCGCCAAGATATGCACCCCATTCCCATGAGGCGATAGCAGTTTGCACTGGCGCTTTTGTGTGAGCTACGCCCATTACGCCGTATCCTAAAAAGATAAGTGGGCGAATATAAACATTGCCGTCATATTTGTTTGCGCGAAGAAGCTCTATTTGCGCTTTTTCAAGCTCTTCCTCGGTGTAAGGTACATTTAAAACAGTCATTTTTGCTGATCTTAAAAGCCTTTTTGTGTGATCTTGAAGTCTAAAAATAGCTAGACCTTTTTTTGTTTTATAAGCTCTTGTGCCTTCAAATACGGCATTAGCGTAGTGCAAAGAGTGAGTTAGAACGTGTACTTTTGCATCGTCCCATTTAACTAATTTTCCATCCATCCAGATAAATTCTGAAGCATTCATTGTTAAACCTTTCTTTTTTCTTAGAAATTTTGGTCTGAGTTTATCTAAAATTGCTTTAAATTTACATTTCTAAGACCAAAATTTGCAGATATTGCCTGCTAAAAACTACTTATCTAAAAGCTCTTGTATGATCTTTGCCATCTCATCGATTGATGAAGCTGCGCTTAAATTTATTAAGTATTTGCCACTTACTACAAAAGCTGGCACGCCGCTAATGCTAGCAACATCATAAGAGGCGAACCATGCGTCTAAAAGCTCTTTTACTCTTTCGCTATTTAGTGCTTTTTCGTAGTCGTTCTTGCTCACGTGAGCTGCTTTAAGGGCTAAATTTATAAATTTTTCTTTATCTTTGCCATCATTAAAATCATCTTTCTCATCATGTCTTGCTTTATAGATCGCAAATTTTGCTTGCTTAAATTTTGACTCATCGCTTAGTAGATCAGTGCCATTTGCCTCATCTATCGATATAAGAGCGGCAAAAATTTTACTCGCGGTCTCGCCAAGCTTGCCTTTTGTACTTAGGTGATATGGGATAAATTTCACATCTTCAAGCTTTGACATCAGCTTTTTTGTGATAGTCCGGTCAAATTTATAGCAGTGTGGGCAGTCGTAGCTAAAGACCTTAACGACCGAGTTTTTAGGCACATTAAGCGGCTTTGCTAGAGTTTGATACTCCACGCCTTCAGTTAGTGCTGATAAATTTAGTGCAAAAAATGTACTTAAAATTAGCATTTTTATAAGCTTCATCTTTGCTCCTTATTTTACAAGATCAGCTAGCACCTTTGCAGCGTGATCTTTGGCTTTTACGCTTTTGTAAATTTTAACTATCTTGCCGTCTTTGCCGATCACAAATGTGCTTCTTGCGATACCAAGATACTCTTTGCCGTAGTTTTTCTTGACCTGCCAAACGCCATAAAGCTTTGAAATTTCTTTATCCTCATCGCTTAATAGAATGTGCTTTAAATTTTGCTTTGCGATAAAGCCAACGTGAGACTTCACGCTATCTGGGCTAACGCCGATTATAACTGTGTCATTTTTGATAAACTGATCGTAGTTTGCGCTAAATTCGCAAGCCTCAGTTGTGCAGCCCGGAGTGTTGTCCTTTGGGTAGAAGTAAAGCACCACATTTTTACCTATAAAGTCCTTTAGTGCGACCTTTACGCCGTCTTGATTTAGCGCTTCAAACTCTGGCGCCTTGTCACCAACTTCAAGTGTTATTTTTCGTTCAATATCTACTTTACTAAATTCGCTCATTTTATCACCTTTCTCTTATCTTCTACGCTTTCGCCACCTACGCCGATGTTGCTAGCATCGTGAGTTTCTATGAAAATCATCACCGCCTCTTTTTTCTTGCCAAGTACTCTTACAAGCGTCTCAGTCACCTCTTTAAAGACTTGATCTTTTTGCTCTTTTGTCGGCTCTGGGCCTGCTATTTTGATATTAACATAAGGCATTGTTGCTCCTTTTTAAGATGTAAAATATTAGCCAAAATGAGTGAAATTTCAGATTAAAGCCTTTATTTAAGAATTTGGCATTAAAATACAAAAACTTGTTACATAGGAGCGAAAAATGGACTACAACAAACATAACAAAGGCTTTGTTTGCTTTATGTATAGCTTTGGACGAAGCAGGGCAGTTTATGCTGTTTTGATGGTTTTAGTCATATTTTTGCTTGGTTTTTTGATATTTGGCTCAAGTGCTCAAACTGATATTTTAAATTTACAAATAGCCCTTAGTGTCATGCTTTGCGGGCTTTTGCTGATCCTTGTAAATCCAAAAATTTTTATCATCAAGCTAATTGGATATTTAATTTCACTTGCTGGCGTTATGATCGCTCTTCACAATGCAAATTTACTAGGCGAAGGCTTTAGCTTATATTTTTACGCAAGCCTAGTTTTTGGGGCATTTATGATGCTCATGCTTCTTAGCTGGTTTGTTTACAACGCAAGAAGCAGCGAGATAAATGAAATTTAGTTCGCCACTCCCATAAGCACGCTTGTATAGGTGTTTTGCTTAGGTTCTGAGCTTGTTACATCATTTACATTTATGCGGCCAGCCTCAAGTCCAGCCTTGATGAGCGCTTCTTTTACTGTATTTGCACGCTCATTTGCAAGCTCAACTAGCTTTTCCTTATCCACTTCGATGATTTTTATTGCCTCTTCTCTTAAGGCTTTATCGCTTTTATCTTTAGCGTTTGGAACGAGAGAATTTAGCACGGTAATATAATCTTTGCCACTTGAGGCGATTATTTGATTTATCTTTTGATCAAGCTTTTTTTCTTTAAAGTAGAGCACGTCTATTTCGGAGTAAGTAGACGTGATGCTAAGTTTCATCATAGGCTTTGCACTAGTTAGCTTTATGAAATCAGCTATTTTTGGTGATTCTGAGCTTATTAGCTCGCTACTTCCAGCAAGAAAATCAATAGAGCTTAGATCCTTGCTGCCAAGTCCTAGAGCATTACCTAAAAATCTAAACGGAGCTAACGTAATGTCTGCAAAGAGCTTTTTAACAGCAGCCCAAATGACACCGCCATATTTAAAGTCAGGATCGTCTAAATTTCCCTCAACTGGTAGGTCGATATTTATTTGATTATTTTGATCGCTTAATATCGATATAGCAAGCGAAAATGGCAAATTTACAGCATCTTTTGAATCAACCTTTTCTCCAAGTGTGAGTGTGTCAAAATTTATAAGATTTGAGCCGTTTAGTTTTGAATCAACAACGCTATAATTTAGATTTAAATTTAACTTACCTTTTTTTATTTTATAGCCCAAAAATTGCCCACTATATGGCGTTATGTCGATTAGATCGATGTCTTTAAAATCAAGCTTAATGTCGGTATTTTGCTTTAACTCAAAAGGAAATAATTTTGCTGTAATCTGAGAAAAACCGTTTTTACCAACTGTGCCTTTAAACTCGCCCGAACTTGGACGTTTTTTATCGATGTCAGTTAGCTTGCCATTTAGATTTGAAATTTTTGTAGCAAATGGCATAAATAGTGACGCATCTGAAAAATCAACCTCGCCGTTGTTAAGTGAGAAATTTTTGATGCTAAAATTTAGCTCGTCATCTTTTTTACTAGTCACCTTTTTGCTCTCGGTTTTTTGCTCATTTTGGACTTTGTTTTTATCTTCTTTTAAGATTTTGCTTAGATTAAATTCGCGCTCTTTACTTAGATGAGCCTTGATAAATGGCGAATTTAGAGCAACTCCAGTAATTTCAAGATTATCTTTAAAAAGTGAAATTTTATCCACTTCTAAACTTTTAAATGCGATTAGCTTTTCTTTATTTTTATCATCTAATCTAATATCTTTTACACTAAGTTTTGCATCTGCTTTTATATCTTTTGCATAGTGAAGCTCGGCGTTTGCACTCATCTCTCCACTTGAAAGATCTGCCTCTAGAAATGGCTTTGCGTAGGCAAAATATTTTGGCAAATTTTTATCTTCAAGTTTGATTTTAGCAGTTATATTAATTGGTTCAAGTTTGATCTTTGAGGTTAGGTCTAAATTTAGCTTTTGTGAGCTTTTCATATCCACTTTTGCGTCAAATGGCTTACTAAAATCGCTACTTAAATTTGCTATTTTTACAAACAAATTATCAAATTTATGAGTGATCTTCTCGCCTTCAAAAAGGTGCGTCAAAGCGATACTAGCATTATTTACATTGATATTTTTTATGTCAAATTTAAACTCACTCTCTTTGCTTTTTGAAGCTGATGTATTCTCTTTTTTGGTTTTAGTGCGATGATTGGCTGTTTTTGCTGGCCCATGCTCACCAAGTCCAAGCTGGTTTATCGCGCTTAAGCCGCTACCATTTAACTCTGAGTTAAATTTTGGTCTATTTACATCGATATTCTCAGCGCTCAAAGCCATATTTAAAATATCAAATTTGATCGTTTTTGTAAGCACATCAGCGATATCTAAAATTTCCTTATTTTTTGCCTTTAAATTTATGCCATTTATACTAAGCTCATCAAGAGTTGCAAGGCTTTTATTGGTATCTTGGGTGAAACTAATGTTTGAGAATTTAGCCCCTGCCACATTTGCATTCGCATTTTTACTAAGCGGGGCATTGATACCTTCAAACGCTATTTTTTCAAGCGTTAGAGTGGTTTTATTATTTGCTAAATTTGCATTTAAATTTGAGGCATTTATATCTTTTAGATTTACTAAATTTTTACTGGTTTCGTCTATTTTTAGGGTATTTGCATTTATGCTATTTAGTGCAGCTGTCGCATTTAGCTCACTTTTTTCATTTAAATTTGCTAAAAGCGAAATATTGCTTAAATTTAGTGATTTTAAGCTTGCTGTTATCGCATTTTTAAATGACACATCGCTTAAATTTATGGCATTTAGCTCTAATTTAGCATCTATCTTGTCTGCTATTTTACTTGATAGATCAAATTTTGGAAGCTCTAGCTCACCAAGGCTTAGTTCGTTTTTGCCCTCATCTATGTTTAGCGATTTTACATTTAAAAAGCTATCCTTTAAATTTATATTTGTAGCGTTCTCGTCGGCAATTAAAACGTAATTTATTCCTAAATTTATGACCGCATTTTTAAGATTTAGTGTGTCATTATCGATAAAGCTAATCGCGACTGGATCGATACTAAAATCCTTTATGCTGATATTGCCCTCGATTTTTAGGGGATTTAGCTTGATATCGCCATTTAGATCGATCTTGTGAGCTAGAGTCGAGTTTGAGTCAAAAATATGGCTGCCTGCGCTATTTTTCTTCGTATTTAGCGAGCTTAGCTCGTAGTTTATATCATCAAAATTTACGTTAAATGGCTTTGTTAAATTTTGATCGCTATATGAAAATGAGCCTTTGATGATTTTTGCGTTATTTAGGGCAAAATTTATAGAGCTAGTGCTGTTATCTTCGGTAGTTGCGTTATCATCGCTTATAAAATTACTAAAGTTAAATTTTGAATTTTTATCTCGTAAAATTTTGACATTTGGCTCTTGAAGCCTAAAAATATCAACTTCAACTAATTTTTTAAAGATAGAAAATGGCTTTAGCTTGACATTGATTTGCTTTGTGCTAAAAAGTGGCGAAGTAGTGTTTAGTTCAGCATTTGTAGCATTTAGCTCAAAGGTAAATGGATTAAATTTAGCCTCTTTTACAAAAAGCGTTGCGTTGTAGTCTTTTAGATATTTTGGAGCGATATTTTTGATAGCATAAGGAACACCAAAAAATCCAAGAAGAGTATAAATAACTAAAAGTGAAACTACGCAGATGGCTGAAATAAGTGCTATTTTTTTATTTTTATTCATTGTAAAATTTGCCTTGCTATTATCTAAAATAGGAGAGATTTTACTTCAAAAAAGGTTAAAAGATAGTTAGAAATTTAAAACTTCTATACTATAAATTTACATTTAGCTTAATAACACTTTTATACGATTCGTATTACTATGCAGAAATATTTTTAAACAAAGGGGGTTGTGATGAAGAAAATTTTGCTTGTCTTTTTTTTGTTGTTTGGCACTCTTTCTTATGCAAATGAAAATGCCGTTGTGGTCGCTATTGAGGAGCAAACACCTCGTATAAATCCACTTTACGACGAGGATCACGATCCTACGCTTTCACTCGTTTTCTCTGGTCTTACGAGCCACGATGAGAACAGCAAACTTGTGCCAGAACTTGCGAAGTCTTGGCAGGTGAGTGATGATGGGCTGGAGTATGTTTTTGAGCTAAGAGATGATGCTTTTTGGCATGATGGGGTGAAATTTAGCGCAAAGGATGTTAAATTTACCATCGAAGCGGCTCAAGATAAGAAGCTAAACGCGCCTGCTATCTCAAATTATGAAGTTGTAAAAAGCGTTGAAATTTTAGGTGATTATAAAGTAAAGATTACGCTTAATGAGCCGTTTCCGCCATTTCTTGACGCACTTAGTTTTGGTGTTTTGCCTGAGCACATTTTAAAAGGTAAAGATATCGCAACTGATAAATTTAATGAGGCTCCAGTAGGAACTGGCGCATACAAGCTTGTAAAGTGGAAAAAAGATGAGAGCTTAGAATTTGCGGCAAATGAGAAATTTTACAAGGGTGAGCCAAAGATAAAAAGGGTATTTTTTAAAATTGTTGGTGATGAAAATTTAAGGCTCGTTGGGCTTAAAAGTGGCGAGATAGATGTCGCGCTCATCTCTCCAACTGGTGTAAATTTCATAAAAGATGATAAAAAGCTTAGCCTGCTTAAATTTAAAAGTGCGGACTATAGAGCTTTGATGTTTAACTTTAATGATCCTCTTTTTCAAGATAAAAATGTAAGAATCGCCCTAAACTACGCTATAAATAAAGATGAGATAGTGAAAAATTTATTTCACGGATATGCAAGCGTGGCAAATAATCCGATAGAAAAAAGCTTTGCAAATGATGGCGAGCTTAAATTTAACTACGATCCGCAAAAGGCTAAAGAGCTGCTTGAAAAGAGTGGCTTTAAGAAAAATAAGGCTGGTTTTTTTGAAAAAGACGGCAAGGAGCTTAGCTTTGACATCTACGCCTTTAATAACGACATCTTAAGGGTCAATCTAGCCAAAATTTTAAGCAGTGAGCTAAATAAATTTGGCGTGAGAGCCAAAGCCTACGCAAAGCCAAGAACAGCCTTTAGTATAAGCGAGGTTGATAGCTTTATTATTGGCTGGGGAAGCCCATTTGATCCAGATTTTCACACGTATAGAATTTTTGGCGGATTTACCGATGTGAGCATAAATGAAAATGGCTGGAATTTTAACCACTACAAGGACGCAAACGTCGATCTTGCCCTAAAAAACGCAAGATATACAAAGGATGTGGAGCTTAGAAAAAAATACTATAAAGAATTTTTAAAAGCGCTTCATGAAAATCCACCTTATATTTTCATAGCCTATCTTGACTATCCGCTCGTCTTTAACAATAAAATTTCAGGCATCAAGACGCAAATTTTAGGTCACCATGGGGCTGGATTTTTATGGAACATAAGAGAGTGGCAAGTAAAATAGTGGATAAAAACTTTGTTTAGAGCCATTTTAAAAACAGCGATCTCAAGTCTTGGATTGCTGTTTTTTATCTCGTTTTTTCTATTTTTGCTCATATATTTTTTGCCAGGAAACGTCACTGACGCGATGTTTTCAAGGAGCGAGGCGATAAATTTAGCCATAAAAGAGCAAATTTTAAGAAATTTAGGGCTAAAAGATAACTTTTTCGTGCAGTATTTTAGGTGGCTAGCTCACTTTGTCGCAGGGGATTTTGGTACCAGTTTTGTAAGCGGGGCAAGCGTGTCACTGCTCATTAAAGAGCGGCTTTTAAACTCGCTTATTTTATTTTTTGCTTCGTTTTTTTTGATAACTCTTTTGTCCTTTTTCTTAGGGCTTTTAAGTGCCATTTATAAGAATAAATTTGCCGATATCTTTATAAATTTTAGCTCGTTTTTGCTGGCATCACTACCGCATTTTTACATCGCACTTGTGCTAATAGCGATCTTTAGCGTCTATCTAAACGTGCTACCAAGCTCTGGGGCAAACGAGCTGGGATCTAGCGGAGTAGGGGCTAAATTTATCATCTTGCCAACGCTTGCCATCATCTTGCCGCACCTTGGCGCAAACGTGAAATTTGTAAGAGACAGGCTAAATCAAAGCCTAAACGCCGACTTTATCCAGACGGCTCACGCTAGAGGCTTGGGACGGGGCAAAATTTATCTCTTTGCCATAAAGCACGCAAGCACCGATATAGTCTATTATTTCGCCACACTTGTGGCTGGCGTTTTTGCTGGCTCGTATGTGATTGAGAGTATTTTTTCATTTCCGGGCATAGGCAAGCTTAGCCTTGATGCAGTTATCGCTAAAGACTATCCAGTCGCACTTGCGACTATTTTGCTAACGGCCGTTTTTGTCGTTTTTGCAAATTTACTGGCTAAAATTTTTGCCATCTTGGCAGATAAGAGAAATTTATGAGAAAAGTCATATTTTTCCTAGCCTGTTTTGTCTTTTTAGCTCTTGCCATATTTGCCTTTGTGACGCCATTTTTTTCTAAATTTGAGCCAAATTTCACTGACTTTATGGCGGTAAATTTAATCCCAAGTAGCGAGCACATCTTTGGCACTGACATCCTAGGCAGGGACAATCTCATAAGAGTGTCCTATGCGCTTAAAAACTCGCTTCTTATCTTGCTTCTTGCTGGCTTTTTAACGACGCTTTTTTCACTCATCTACGCATATTTTGGCACGAGTAAGAACAGAACTTGCGAGAGCCTTTTTAATAAGGGGATTGATGCCTTTTTAAGCATCCCAAACATCGTTTTTATCATGCTTTTTAGCTCGTTTAGTAGCGGAGATCTGCTTATCACCTCTTTTATCATCGCCATTTGCTCCTTTATGCAAGGCGCAAAAGTCTTTATGCAAAATTTTAGACTTAGTAAAAAGTGCGACTACGCCGAGCAGGCTGTGATAAATGGAGCTGGTAAATTTAGCCTGATCTGCTTTGAAATTTTGCCAAATTTAAAGCATCTAATAGTTAGTATCTTTGGCATAAACGCGATAAACGCAGTCGTCATGGAGGCCACAATTGGCTTTTTTGGCGTGGGCAGCGACGCGAACAAGATAAGCCTTGGCATCATGCTAAATGAGAGCAAAGAAGCACTTTTCCTTGGCTCTTGGTGGATGGTGCTTTTCCCTGGCGTGACGCTCTTTTTGCTCATCCTTGCAATCTCGATCATCACATCAAATTTAAGAAATGGCAATATAAAAATATGATAGAGATTAAAAATTTAAACGTTTTTTATAAGAACAAAAAGCTTTTGCGTGAGCTTGATTTTGGCATGAGTGAGGGTAAATTTATAGGTATCACAGGTGCTAGTGGCAGCGGCAAATCGCTCTTTGCAAAGAGCTTAATAAGGCTTTTTGATGATGATTTTAGAGTGAGGGCGGATAAATTTAGCATTTACAAAAAAGATATCTTAAAACTTAGCCAAAATGATCTAAAAGAGTACCGAAAAAAGGTCGCTGCGCTCGTTTTTCAAAACTCCGTTGCCAGCCTTCATCCGCTCTTAAACGTGGGTGATCACTTCAACGCCTATCTTGGCGGCAATAATAAAACAAATAAAGAGCTTGCATTTGCTTATTTTAGAGAGTTTGGGCTAGATAATGCAAATCTCATCTGGCACAAATACTCATACGAGCTAAGTGGCGGCGAGGCGAGCCGCGTGCAGATAGCTCTTGCGCTTTGCTTGAAGCCAAAAATTTTAGTCTGCGACGAGATAACAAGCGGGCTTGATAGCATTAGCGCTAGCCACGTGGCGGGCATCTTAGAGAGCCTAAAAGGCAAGATGAGCGTCATCTTTATCTCGCATGATGAGGCGCTAACGAACTATCTTAGTGATGAGATTTGGCAGATGAGAGATGGGCAGCTAAATTTAAAGGAAAATGCGTGAAAATCAGGCTTGAAAACGTCTCAAAAAGTTTAAGCTTTAAGGAGCATTTTAACGCTAGAGCTGAAGTTTTGCACCTTTTGGAGGGGATAAGTTGCGAGCTTGATGATGGCGAAAATTTAGTCATTTTGGGGCAAAGTGGCAGTGGCAAAAGCACGCTTGCAAAGCTCATATCATTTAGCAAGCCAAAAAGTGGGGGCAAAATTTATATAAATAATGAAGAGATCACGGACAAAAATGAGCTCAAAAAAGATATCAGATATATCTTGCAAAACCAAAAACAAGCCCTAAATCCAGCGCTAAAAGTAAAAACCGCCATCGCTCATGTGAGGTCATATCTTAAGCTTAGCTTTAGCGAAAATGAGCTCAAAGAGCTTCTAGTGAATTTAAATTTAAAAGATGAAATTTTAGAGAAATACCCATCACAGCTAAGTGGCGGCGAGGCGACAAGGGTTGGGATACTGCTAGCGCTTCTTTCAAAGCCAAAAATCTTAATCTGCGACGAGATAACAAGCGGGCTTGACAACGAAACAAAACAAAAGATCATAAATTTGCTTTTAAACTTAGATGAAAAGATCAGCATTATCTTTATCACGCACGATATCTTAAGTGCGATGAAAATAGCGCAAAAGGTGCTAATCATCGAATCTGGCAAGCAAGTGGCTTTTGGTAAATTTGAAGACCTTGCAAGCCAAAATGTCCTTAAAAAATACCTTGATGCAGCTAAATTTTATGACGCCAAACTTTGATATAATGCAAGCAAAAAAGGTTAAATTTGTTAGTTCATATCTGCTGCTCGGTCGATAGCCACTACTTTTTACAGCGCCTACGAAAAGATTACTCAAATGAACGAATAGTAGGCTATTTTTACGATCCAAACATACATCCATATAGCGAATTTTTACTGCGTTTTGAGGATGTGAAGCGAAGCTGCGAGAAGCTAGGCATCAAGCTAATATGCGGCGAATACGACTACGAAGCGTGGCTTGGCGGCACAAAAGGACTTGAAGATGAGCCAGAAAAGGGTAAAAGGTGCGAATACTGCTTTGATTTTCGTATGAAAGACTCCGCTAAAAAGGCGCTTGAGCTGGGGCTAAATAAGATCACGACGACACTTTTGATGAGCCCAAAAAAGGACTTTTCTCAGCTTAAAAAGGCGCTTGATGAGGCAGTGGCTGGCTCAAATTTAGAGGCGGTTGCGGTTGATTATAGAAAAAATGGCGGCACAAGCGAGCAGTTTATCCTCGCTAAAAAAGACAAGCTCTATCACCAAAACTACTGCGGCTGCGTCTTTGCGCTAAAAAAACAGCGCGACTCGCAAAATTTGCCTCAAAGTGAGCTAATGAGCGAGCTACACGCAAGGGCGCTTTATGGTAGTATTGAAGCTAGGCTTGAGCTTTATAAAAAGGTGCGCGAGTGCGAGGCGAAAGGTGAGAAATTTCACCTTTTTAGAAGGCGATTTTTAAACTATAGACTTTTACGTGCTTATGTAAAATTTGAAGGTCATGTGACACCGAGCTACTTTGTGCTCTATTCTGGTTTTAAAAGAGAAAATTTAAAGCTAAATGTAGAAAATTCCTGCGAAATGGACGATGAGCTAAAAGAGGGCGTGGTTTTTATGAGCTTAAGTCGATTTAATAAATTTACAAATAGCAAATTTAAAAGCGTTGATGAGCTTTGCAAAAGGCCGCTTGAGCTTGACGATGAGCTAAAATTTCGCCGTGATATAAGCGGGGAGTTTTCGCAAAATCCTATCATCGTCTTAGACGAGGTCAAAAAGGGTAGCTACGAAATTTACGCAAAGGCTGTTTTTTACAACGACAGCGAAGAAATTTTGGTTTTAGACTAAAAGGTGAGTTTATAAAATTTATCTTAAAACGGTGAATTAAATTTTTGCCACATAAGGCGAAATTTAGAGATTTTTAAAAGAGGCTAATAATTTTTTTCTTAGTATAAATTTGTTAGAATCGCCACAAATTTACATTACTAAGGCTAAAACGTGATAGACGTCGTAGAAATTCAAAAAATTCTCCCACATAGATTTCCTTTTTTGCTTATCGATAGAGTTGTTGAGCTAGAGCCTGCAAAAAACATCGTCGCTTATAAAAATGTAACCATTGGCGAGCCGATATTTCAGGGGCACTTCCCAGGTCACCCGATCTATCCTGGCGTGATGATCATTGAGGGCATGGCGCAAGCTGGCGGCGTGTTAGCGTTTAAAAGCATGAGCGACGAGCATCAAGCTGGTATCGAGAACAAAGTGGTCTATTTTATGAGCATAGACGGAGCGAAATTTCGCCATCCAGTCCGCCCTGGAGATAGGCTAGAGTATAGATTAAATGTATTAAAACATAAAGGCAATATCTGGGTGCTTGAGGGCAAAGCATACGTCGATGATGTGCTATGCGCCGAGGCTGAACTAAAAGCGATGATAGTCGATAAATAGGCTTTAAGAAAAAGAGAGACAATGAAAAATATCCACCAAACAGCCGTTATAGAAGATGGAGCGATCATTGGAGATGACGCAAATATCGAGGCTTATGCATTTGTAAGTAAAGATGCGGTCCTTGGCAACAACGTCACGATAAAACAAGGCGCAAGGGTGCTTGGCAAGACGAGGATCGGCGATAACTCTCGTGTATTTAGCTATGCGATCGTGGGCGACATCCCGCAAGATATCAGCTATAAAGATGAGGTCGATACTGGCGTCATCATCGGCGAGCACGCAACTATACGTGAGTTTTGCACGATAAACTCAGGCACGCACAAGGGCGATGGTATAACAAGGATCGGCGACAACGCCTTTATCATGGCATATTCTCACATTGCACATGACTGCATAATAGGCAACAACGTCATTTTGGCAAATAACGCAACCCTGGCAGGTCACGTCGAGCTTGGCGACTACGCTGTTGTGGGCGGTCTTACGCCAATTCATCAGTTTGTTAGAGTAGGGGAAAGCTGCATGATCGCAGGTGCAAGCGCGCTTAGTCAAGATGTAGTGCCATTTTGCCTAGCTGAGGGCAATAGAGCATATATAAGAAGCTTAAATTTAGTTGGCATTAGGCGTAGATTTGACAAAGAGCAGGTTGAGGAGCTAGTTCGCGCTTATAAATTTTTGTTTAATCAAGGCGTTAGCCTAAAAGATCAAGCAAATGAGCTGATCGCAAAAACTAGCGACGAAAATGTTAAAAAAATGTGTAAATTTATATTAGAAACGACAAGAGGAATTCCGCTTGCAAAAGGAAGAGATTAATGGCTAGAAAGTGTAATTTTTGTGGAGAGGCAGAGTCTGCTGAGAGAAGATTACTCGCTGATATCGAAGGAAATGCCTATATATGCGAGTATTGTATAGCAGCCGCATATGATATGATACATGGAGATACTAGCGTAGAAGAGAGTAAAAATGATGAAACGATAGAGTATCAAAAGCTCACACCAAAGGAGCTAAAAGCGGTACTTGATAACTATGTGATCGGTCAAGATAGGGCTAAAAAGGTTTTTAGCGTCGGCGTATATAACCACTATAAGAGAATTTTTAAACAAAGCGACATCAAAGACGATACTGAAATTTCAAAATCAAACATTTTGCTTGTTGGCCCAACTGGAAGTGGTAAGACGTTGATGGCTCAGACTTTAGCGAGATTTCTTGATGTGCCTATCGCAATTTGTGACGCCACAAGCCTAACTGAGGCTGGATATGTCGGTGAGGACGTTGAAAATATCCTAACAAGGCTCTTACAAGCTGCAAATGGTGATGTTAAAAAGGCGGAGCAAGGTATTGTCTTTGTAGATGAGATCGATAAGATCGCTAGAATGAGTGAAAATAGAAGCATTACAAGAGACGTTTCAGGCGAAGGCGTACAACAAGCACTTTTAAAGATAATCGAAGGTAGCGTCGTAAATATCCCACCAAAAGGCGGCAGAAAGCATCCAAATCAAGACTTCATTCAGATAGATACGACAAATATCTTATTTGTTTGCGGCGGTGCATTTGACGGACTTCTTGATATCATCGAGAGAAGAGTTGGTAAAAATGTACTTGGATTTAACCAAGAAAAACGTGGTAAAAATGAAAAAGAAAATTTACTAAGCCTACTTGAGCCAGACGATCTAGTAAGATATGGCCTCATCCCAGAGCTTATTGGTAGACTTCACGTAGTAGCTACTTTAAATGAGATAACAAAAGAAGATATGGTTAAAATTTTAACCGAGCCAAAAAATGCGATACTAAAACAATATCAAAAGCTTTGTGCGATTGATGGTGCTACGCTTAAATTTGATGATGAGGCACTTGAAGAGATAGCAAGTCTAGCTATCGAGCGAAAAACCGGAGCTAGAGGGCTTAGAAGTATAATGGAAGAGCTCATGACTGACATAATGTATGAGCTGCCAGAGCTAAAAGAATATGATATTGTTATCTCAAAAGAGACTGTAAAAGATAAGGCAAAGCCAATTTTAATAAAGCACGATAAGAAAATAGCGTAAAGGAAATATATGTTTTTAGATCAGGTTATAGGTTTTTTCTCAAGTGATATGGGCATAGATCTCGGTACGGCGAATACACTTGTTTTGGTAAAAGATAAAGGCATAATAATAAATGAACCTTCTGTTGTTGCAGTAAGGCGTGAGAAATATGGCAAACAAAAAATTTTAGCGGTCGGACATGCTGCAAAAGAGATGGTAGGAAAAACTCCAGGCGATATTGAGGCGATAAGGCCGATGAGAGATGGCGTTATTGCGGATTTTGATATGACTGAGCGTATGATACGCTATTTTATAGAAAAGACTCACAAAAGAAAAAGCTTTCTACGCCCAAGGATCATCATCTCAGTTCCTTATGGGCTAACCCAGGTCGAAAGAAAAGCTGTTAGAGAAAGTGCCTTAAGTGCTGGAGCAAGAGAGGTATTTTTGATAGAAGAGCCTATGGCAGCAGCAATCGGCGCAAATTTACCAGTTCGTGAGCCACAAGGCAATCTAGTAGTTGATATCGGTGGCGGTACGACTGAGATAGGTGTTGTCTCACTTGGCGGCCTAGTTATTTCAAAATCAATCCGCACAGCTGGCGATAAGATTGATATTAGTATTGTTAATTACATAAAAGAGAAATATAACTTACTAATAGGCGAGCGAACTGGCGAGGAGATAAAGATTGCCGTAGGTTCTGCTGTACAGCTTGAAAAAGAGTTAAGCGTAGTAGTAAAAGGTCGCGACCAGGTAAGTGGTCTTTTAAGTAGAGTCGAGCTAACAAGCGAAGATGTAAGAGAGGCGATGAGAGAACCACTAAAAGAGATCGCAGATGCGCTTAAAACTGTGCTTGAGATGATGCCGCCTGATCTTGCTGGTGATATCGTGGAGACTGGTATCGTATTAACTGGCGGTGGAGCGCTTATTAGAGGACTTGATAAATTTTTATCTGATATCGTTAAACTTCCAGTTTTTGTAGCTGACGAGCCACTCCTTGCGGTTGCTAGAGGGACGGGCAAGGCACTTGAAGAGATTGGGCTTTTACAACAGCTGACAAATGAAGAGTAAGATTGTTCTTTTTGTTTTTATAGCATTGCTTGCTACGGCCTCAGTTTTCAAGGGAGAAATTTTAAGTAATCTTTCTATTGGGTTTAGTAACTATGCTACAAATTCATACGACAATTTTGCTAAAAGCGTGAAAGACTATATAAACGAATATTTTAGGCAGGCTAGCGAGATAGAAAAATTAAGAGCGCAAAACGAAGAGTTAGAGCGCTCAGCCACGCTTCTTTCTACTTTTGCAAATGAGCTAAATCAAATTTTAAAAGATAAAAACTCGACTGCCTATGCCCCAGCCGTGAAGCTAGTAAAAGGGCTTAGCTACGTGCATATCGGGGATTATAATAAAATTTGGATAAGTGAGTTTGAAGGATACGACCCAAATAAAATTTATGGACTCATCTATCAGGGAAATAGCGCTGGCATCGTCATCGCAAAAGATGGCAAGCCACTAGCTTACTTGCAAAATGACCCAAAAAGTATATTTGCAGTCTATATAGGAAATGACAAAATTCCAGGCGTAGCGCATGGAAATCAAGGCCAAATAATGGTGAAATTTATCCCACAATGGCTCAACCCAAAAGAGGGCGACGAGGTCTTTACGAGCGGGCTTGATGGGATATTTTTTAGTGGAGTGCCAGTAGGGCGCGTGAGTAAAATTTTAAAAGAGAGCTCCTATCAAAGCGTGATAGTTGAGCCCTATGCAAAGCTAAACATACCAAACTATCTATACGTTGTAACAAAGGAAAAATGATGCCAAAAAGAACAGACATAAATACCATTTTGCTAATCGGCTCAGGCCCTATCGTCATCGGTCAAGCCTGCGAATTTGACTACTCAGGCACACAAGCAGCCAAGACGCTAAAAGAGCTTGGATACCGCGTAGTGCTTATCAACTCAAACCCAGCTACCATCATGACTGACCCAAATTTTGCCGATGCAACGTATATAGAGCCGATCACAAAAGATAGCATTTTAAAGATCATCGAAAAAGAAAATATTGACGCCATCTTGCCAACTATGGGCGGACAAGTAGCGCTAAATGCCGCTATGGAGGTCTTTGAGAGTGGTCTTTTAAAGGACGTAAAATTTCTTGGTGCAAATCCAGAAGCGATAAAAAAGGGCGAAGATAGGCAAATTTTTAAAGCGACTATGCAAAAGATCGGTATGGACTTGCCTGAGAGTAGATATGCTTATAACATGGACGACGCACTAAATGCGGCAAACGAGATAGGCTTTCCACTAATAATAAGAGCTAGCTACACGCTTGGTGGCGCAGGAAGCGGCGTAGCTTATAATATGGATGAGTTTAAAGAGCTAGCCAACACCGGCCTTGACGCAAGCCCGATACATGAAATTTTGATAGAAGAGAGCTTGCTTGGCTGGAAAGAGTATGAGATGGAGGTCATCAGAGATAGAAATGATAACTGCATCATCGTCTGCTCGATCGAAAATTTTGATCCAATGGGCGTGCATACAGGCGATAGCATCACGGTTGCACCAGCACTAACACTCACAGATAAAGAGTATCAGGCTATGCGTGACGCTAGCTTTGCCATACTTCGTGAGATCGGCGTTGATACTGGTGGCAGCAATGTGCAGTTTGCCATAGATCCAAAAACGGGCCGCATGATCGTTATCGAGATGAATCCACGCGTTAGCCGAAGCTCAGCGCTAGCAAGTAAAGCTACTGGCTATCCGATCGCAAAGGTTGCGACACTACTTGCAGTTGGTTTTAGCTTAGATGAGATCAAAAATGACATCACTGGAACACCCGCTAGCTTTGAGCCGGTGATTGATTATATAGTGACAAAGATCCCACGCTTTACATTCGAGAAATTCCCAGGATCAAACCCATATCTAGGTACTGCGATGAAGTCAGTTGGTGAGGTCATGGCGATAGGTAGGACATTTAAAGAGAGTATCCAAAAGGCTCTTTGCAGTCTAGAGCGTGATCTTTGTGGATTTAACAGCCTTAGCCTAGAGAAAAACGCCTTAGTTTATGGTATCAGAAATGCAAATGAAAGGAGAATTTTATATCTAGCGCAAGCCTTTAGAGATGGCTTTAGCGTGGCTGAGGTGCATGAGTTTAGTAAGATCGATCCTTGGTTTTTAGAGCAAATTTATGAGATAGTTAAATTTGAAGATAAGATCGACATGGATATCTTAAATAACGAAGAGCTGCTGCGAGAGGCCAAAAGTATGGGCTTTTCAGACAAGATGATAGCTGTGCTTATAAATGAAAAAGACGATCTTGAGCTTAGCCAAAATGATATCTATTTTGCTAGGCAAAAGCTTGGCATCGAGCTTGAATACAACGAGGTCGATACTTGCGCGGGCGAGTTTAAGGCACTAACGCCGTATCTTTACTCAACCACAAATATCACTAAATTTCCTAAAAAAGAGCTAGCAAAAGAGGCTAAAAAGGTGATGATAATAGGTGGCGGTCCAAACAGGATCGGCCAGGGCATAGAGTTTGACTACTGCTGCGTGCATGCAAGCTACGCTCTAAGAGACCTTGGCATAAAAACAATAATGTATAACTGCAACCCAGAAACCGTCTCAACCGACTACGACACGAGCGATATTTTGTATTTTGAGCCGATTGATTTTGAGCATGTTAGATCAGTCATCGAGCGCGAAAAGCCAGACGGCGTGATCGTGCATTTTGGTGGTCAAACTCCGCTTAAATTTGCAAAACGCCTAAGCGTGATCGGCTCTAAGATCATCGGAACAACCGCAAGAGTGATCGACGTGGCAGAGGATAGAAAGAAATTTAGCGAATTTATAAATAAAATAGGTATCCTTCAGCCTAAAAACGACACCGCTACTAGCCTAGAGGAAGCCTTGCAAAAGGCCGCGACTATTGTCTATCCAGTGCTAGTTCGTCCAAGCTACGTCCTTGGCGGCAGGGCGATGAGAAGGGTACACAACGAGAGCGAATTAAAAGAGTATATGAGTGAAGCGGTCAAAGTTAGCAACCACTCTCCAGTACTACTTGATAAATTTTTACAAGATGCAAAAGAGCTTGATGTAGATGCGATATGTGACGGCAAAGAGGTCTATATCGGCGCGATAATGGAGCACATCGAGGAGGCTGGAATTCACTCTGGCGACTCAGCTTGCATACTGCCACCGATGAGTTTAAGCGCAGAAATGATAAAAAAAGTGGAGAAGCAAACCAGAGATATTGCTCTAAATTTAGGCGTTGTCGGCCTTATGAATATCCAGTTTGCTATCTATGAAAACGAGCTTTATATGATCGAGGTAAATCCTCGTGCGAGCAGGACCGTGCCGTTTGTGAGCAAGGCTACTGGCGTGCCTATGGCAAAGGTAGCGACAAGAGTTATGTGGCAAGGAAATTTACGTGAAGCACTTAAATTTTATGATGATTACAAGGTGGTTTATGAAGATGGCGACATCCTAAAACCACGCGTTAGCTCGCATATTTGCGTAAAAGAGTGCGTGTTGCCGTTTAATAAGCTAAGTGGCGCCGATCTCATCCTTGGCCCTGAGATGAAGAGTACGGGCGAGGTCATGGGTATAAGCCACGATTTTGCAAGCTCATTTGCAAAGAGCCAGATCGCTGCTAGCAATACTTTGCCAAGCAAAGGCAGGGTATTTTTAACGTTAGCTGACGCTGATAAATCTTACGCACCAGACCTTGCAAAAGAGCTAATAGCGCTTGGCTTTAGCATCATTGCAACTGGCGGTACACATAAAATTTTAAGCGAGGCTGGTGTGGAGGCCGAGTTTGTCTATAAGATAAGCGAGGGCAGACCAAACGTCGAAGATAGGCTAAAGAACGGCGACATCGCACTTGTTATTAACACAAGCGATACAAAATCAAGCGTGGATGATGGAAAAAAGATCCGCCAAAATGTGCTGAGATTTAAAATTCCTTACTTTACAACGATCCGAGCAGCACTTGCAGCCGCTAAGTCGCTAAGCTCGGTACAAACCGGCAAAGCACTTGAAGTAAAAAGCTTGCAAGAGTATTTATCTAAAAAGTAATAAATTTAAGGCAGTTTAGCTTATAGCTAAACTGTTTTTAAAGTATTGCTGGAAGCAACAGATGTCCATATATGGCATTTTGCTTTGAATTTTAGTCCACCTTTCATCAATCTAGTAATATTAAAGCTTATGTTTAATATAATCTCACTCAAAAGGAGAGATTATGAAAATTTTAAATGCTTTTTTTACGGGTATTATATTTGTCCTTGCTCCTATTTTTACGCTATTTGTTGGAATTTACAACAACTACTTTTCTTACTATGGCATAAGCGAGTATTTTAATGTTATTTTTGTTGATAACGTGCCTTTCTTATGGCTTTTGCCCGTATTTTTTATATTTGGGTATTGCTTTTTTTACGCGCCTTTTAGAAAAATTTTTAGAGCCTTTTATTTAGTTTTGCTGATAGTTTGTGCTTTTAGTTGGTATCCTGACTTTGGACGCACTTTAGGAGAGAATTATTTTATGAGTAAATCGCTATCTTTAGATATCTCATCAAATTTAGAAAATGAGCAAAAGACTGATGGAAAGATACTTTATGATGGACGAAGAGAAATTTATTTTTTAAGAAGCGATAATAATAAAGTCGTTAAAATTTCAAAGTAAAGTTTTACCTTTATTTAGTTAAAATGGCATAAAAATTTAAAGGTTTAAAATGCGTTTAAAACTCCCACACGTTCCGTATATTTCACATAAAATAGCAATAGATCTTCTAAATTGTGGTTTCGTAAGATTAAATAAAGGCATTGAGCCAATCGTTTCAAAAACAAGCGAAATTTTAACAGTCGATATTCAAAAAGAAAGAGCTTTAGATGAGCGAGTAAATGAGCTTTTGGAGAAAAATGAAGATGAGATGCAAACTATGCAAATCGACCGCAAAAATATGTTTTGGCTCGTTAAAAAGAAGCTCGCAGGTGAATTTGATGTAATTTTAACCCACGAAGATAGATTTAGTAATATCGCTCACAAAGTGCTTGAAACTATTTGGAAGAGTGGTCTTGTTGATTATAATGTATCTGAAAATCGCGTAAAAAATGTGATTTATAACTCAATAGATGAGTACTTAAAAAGCTATGAGAAGATAGAAGATGATGTTTATGAAATGATACAAAATTATAAACATAAGCTAATCCCAGGAACTGATGAATATGATCTTGTCTTTGAGCGTTTGTATCAAGATGAGCTTAAAAAAAGAGGCATGCTTTAATGAAAGCTTACATTTATATTGAAAATGGTGTTTTTTTAGAAGCAAAAGCTTTTGGTGCTCATGGTGAGTGTGCAGGTGAGCTCGTTTTTAATACCTCGATGACTGGCTATGAAGAGATCATGAGCGATCCAAGCTATGCTGGTCAGTTTATCGTCTTTACGATGCCAGAAATAGGTATAGTAGGTATAAATGAAGACGATATGGAGAGCCTTAGAATTCATGCAAGCGGCGTTATAATGAGAAGTTACAACGAGACCCCGTCAAACTACCGCTCGCAAAAATCTTTGGGAAAATTTTTCGAAGAGCAAGGTAAATTTGGCGTTTATGACGTTGATACTAGATACCTCACAAAGATGCTACGCGATGAAGGTGCCTTGATGGCTTATATCTCAACGCAAATAAGTGATAAAGACGAGCTAAAACGCAGGCTTGAAAGTAGTGGGCGCATCGAAAATATAAACTACGTAAAAACAGTTAGTGCGATGGACGAATATGAGCACAAAAAAGGTGCATGGGATAGAAATTTAAAGTCATATAAGCCGTTAAAAAGTATTGGCAAAAAGATAGCTGTTTTTGACTTTGGCGTAAAGAGAAATATCTTAAACGAGCTATGTGAAACTGGTCTTGAAGTCATCGTCGTACCACACGACACTAAGGCTGAAATTTTGATAGAAAAATTTAAAAATGGCGAGATAAATGGGGTATTCTTATCAAATGGTCCTGGTGAGCCAAAAAATTTAAAGGCCGAAATAGGCGAGATCAAAAAGATGATTGAGGCTAGGATACCTATATTTGGCATCTGTCTTGGACATCAGTTACTCTCAAACGCCTTTGGGTACGAGACATATAAGCTTAAATTTGGTCAGCACGGAGCAAATCATCCTGTACTAAATTTAGAAACCAAGGCGATCGAGATAACAACACAAAATCACAACTACAACGTACCTGAGAGTATCGCAGAAGTAGCTGTTGTGACTCATAGAAATTTATTTGACAACACGATCGAAGGTGTGAGATACAAAGACTATCCGATCTTTTCGGTCCAGCACCACCCAGAAGCAAGTGGTGGTCCAAGCGAGAGTAAATATATATTTAAGCAGTTTTTAGAAATTTTATAAGATGCAAAATATAAACCTTTACATGATTATCTCAGTTGCATTTTTAAGTAGCTTTAGTCATTGTGTAGGTATGTGCAGCGGATTTTTGAGCTTACAGACTCTATTTTTTAAAGGTAAGAATAAAATAGAAATTTTAATGCTAAGCACACTTTATAGTCTAGCTAGAATTTTTGCTTATGTAGTTTTAGGAGCTTTGTTTGGCGCCTTTGGAGCGGCCATTAGCTTTGGCTTGCAAGCAAGAGGTCTTATATTTTTTATAGTTGGCTTAGTGATCGCGTTTATCGGCATTGCCTTACTTTTTAGGGGCGAGCTTTTAAAATTTGTAGAGAATCAAAAGGCGCTTAATTTTGTAGTAAGAATTGCAAAAACAAGGATTCAAAAGAAAAATTTAACAAATTTTTTATTACTTGGTTTTTTAAATGGCTTTTTACCTTGTGGTGTGGTTTATTATTTTTTGGCACTTGGGATTTTAAGTGCAAATTTTATTGATTCGGCTTTTATAATGCTTATATTTGGTCTTTGTACATTGCCAGCTATGCTTTTAGCTAGCTTTGTATTTGGGATTTTAAATGAAAAATTTAAAGACATAATGTTTAAGATTTCGGCTAGCATAATGATAATAAATGGAATTTATCTATCATTTTTAGGGTATAGAGCAAATGCCTAAGATGGTAAAGCGAGAGAAATAATTGTTAATTGCATCAAAATTTATGATGTTTGATAAATATAACCAAAAAGGAAGAATAAATGAGCAAGATTCTTAATAATCTAACCGTTCTTATCGTTGAAAATGAGGGAGATGGTAAAAAAATAGTACAAGAAGTTATGCGAGATAAATTCGAAAAAGTTATCACTGCTCAAAATGGCGATGAAGGACTTAAGAAATTTAAAAAATATAATCCAAATATGGTTATAACAGACGTTTTTATGCCTATAATGAATGGCCTTGATATGGCTAAATGCATTAAAGAAATTTCAAAAGATACACCTATTATAGTTTTTAGCACAAATAGTGAAAAAGAGACACTTCTAAAGGCGATAGATGTTGGTATTGATAAATACGTTTTAAAGCCGATTGATCTTGATGATTTTTTGGTTACGTTAGAAAATGTCGCTAAAAATAAGATAGAAACAGCAAATATTATTCAGGTTACAAATGGATATAGTTTTAATAAAATAAAACGTGTGCTTATTAGAGATGGTGTTGAAATTTCTCTTACAAAAAAAGAACTTGCTTTTATATCCTTACTCATAAAAAGACTTGGTACGCTTGTACTTCACGATGAAATAAAAAATGTTGTTTGGGTTGGCGAGAGCGTGACAGAGGCTGCTATTAGGACCTTTGTTAAACGTGTTAGAGATAAAGTTGGTAGTAATTTTATAAAAAATGTTCCTGGACTTGGTTACAAAATAGATAGAAGACTCTCCTAGCAAAAGAGAATTTATATTAATTAAGTCTTTTTATAGTTTTTCTACTCTAAAATAACCGAAAATTAATATAAATTTAACTAGGAGGAAAATTTATGCGACCATCCCAGTTGCTACATTATGATTATAGTGTGGCAAAACTCTTTATGTTTTCCACGATATTTTTTGGTATCGTTGGCATGGCTATTGGTGTTTTGGTAGCTTTTCAGCTTGCCTGTCCTGATCTAAACTATATAGCTGGTGAGTATTCGGCATTTGGTAGATTGCGTCCTCTTCATACTAACGGTATCATTTTTGGTTTTATGCTCTCTGGTATATTTGCCACTTGGTATTACATAGGACAGCGTGTTCTAAAAGTATCAATGAGCGAATCTCCGTTTTTGATGTTCATTGGTAAGCTTCATTTTTGGCTTTATATACTTGTTATGATTCTAGCTGTTGTGACACTTTTTATGGGCGAAAGTACATCTAAGGAGTATGCCGAGCTTGAGTGGCCACTAGATATCGCAGTAGTAGTAGTCTGGGTGCTTTGGGGCGTTAGTATATTTGGACTTATTGGCATACGCCGTGAGAAGACACTTTACATCTCAGTTTGGTATTACATTGCTACATTTCTTGGCGTTGCTATGCTTTATCTATTTAATAACATGGAAATTCCAACAAGACTAGTTAGTGGATATGGTTCATGGCTACACTCAGTTTCGATGTATGCTGGCTCAAATGATGCTTTGGTTCAGTGGTGGTACGGCCATAACGCAGTTGCATTTGTATTTACGGTAGCGATCATCGCCCAAATTTATTATTTCTTACCAAAAGAGAGCGGACAGCCAATATTTTCTTATAAGCTTTCGTTATTTTCATTCTGGGGTCTTATGTTTATCTACCTTTGGGCTGGCGGTCACCACCTAATATATACTGCTGTGCCTGATTGGATGCAGACTATGGGTTCGGTTTTTTCTATTGTTTTGATTTTGCCTTCTTGGGGTTCAGCTATTAATATGCTTCTTACAATGAAAGGCGAATGGACACAACTTCGCGAGAGCCCGCTTATTAAATTTATGATTCTAGCTTCAACTTTTTATATGTTTTCAACTCTTGAAGGCCCTATCTTGGCTATCAAATCTGTAAATGCACTAGCTCACTATACTGACTGGGTGCCAGGACACGTACATGATGGTGCACTTGGCTGGGTTGGTTTTATGACTATGGCGGCACTTTATCATATGACGCCACGTGTCTTTAAGCGTGAAATTTATTCAAAATCCCTAATGGAAGCTCAATTTTGGATACAAACAACAGGTATTGTTTTATACTTTGCTTCGATGTGGATTGCTGGTATTACACAAGGCATGATGTGGAGAGCGACCGATAGCTATGGAAATTTACTCTACTCATTTATTGATACTGTTGTAGTGCTTATACCTTATTATTACATTAGAGCTATTGGCGGACTTTTATATTTGATTGGCTTTTTGATGTTTGCTTACAATATCTACAAATCAACTTCTGCTAAAGCTATTTTGGCAGAGCCAAAAAGTGCAACGCCTATGGGCGGTGCTAAAGCCAATGCGGAGGTGATGTGATGTTTGCTTGGTTAGAAAAAAATCCATTCTTTTTTGCAGTTTGCGTCTTTATCGTCATAGCTTATGCTGGTGTGGTAGAAATTTTACCTGACTTTGCAAATAGAGCTAGGCCACTTGAGGGTACAAAGCCTTATACGGTTTTAGAGCTTGCTGGAAAAAATATATATATACAAAATGGTTGCAACACTTGTCACTCACAGATGATACGTCCGTTTAAAGCAGAGACTGATAGATACGGCATGTACTCGTTAAGTGGCGAATTTGCTTATGATCGTCCGCATCTTTGGGGTTCAAAAAGAACGGGCCCAGATCTTATGCGTGTTGGTAATTATAGAACGACAGATTGGCATGAAAATCACATGCTAAACCCAGCCTCTGTTGTGCCAGGTTCGATCATGCCAGCATATCCATTTTTATTTAAGAAAAATGCTGATATAGAGACTGCTTACGCTGAAGCACTAACTGTTAAAAAGGTTTTTAACACACCTTATGATGAGAAAGATATGCCAGCTCTTGGCACTTTTGAGCAAGCAAATGCTAACGTGAAAGAACAGGCTGCAAGTATTGTTGAAAGCATGAAAGATGAGCAAGTAAAAAGTGCCTTTGCAAAAGGTGAAATCCGCCAAATTGTGGCACTTATCGCCTATCTAAATAGCCTAAAATAGGAGTTAATAATGGATATTAGAGAACTTCAAGCTTATGGCTATTTTATTTTGACAGCATTTTTAGCTATCACTTTGTACGCTTATTTTTTTCATCTTTATAAAAGTGAAAAGCAAGGTAGAAGAAATTATGAGAAGTATTCAAGATTAGCCCTAGATGATGAGATCGGAAGTAAAATTTTAGAGCAAAAGGCTACAAAGGAGAGCGTATGCAATGGCTAAATTTAGAAGATAATATAAATTTACTTGCGTTAATAGGTGCCATCTTAATTATCGTACTAACTGTCGTTGTAGCTGGCAAGTATGTTGGTCAAATGAAAGTTAAAAAAGATGAAAGCGTAGAGCTTAGCGAGCACAACTGGGATGGGATAGGCGAGTATAAAAATCCAGTTCCATTTGGTTGGGCAGTAGTTTTTTTACTAACGCTTGTTTGGGCGATTTGGTATTATTTACTTGGTTATCCACTAAATTCTTACTCACAAATCGGTGAATACAATAAAGAGGTAAAAGAGGCAAACGCTAAATTTGAAAAAGAGTATGCAAACCCAAGCAAAGAAACGCTTCATGCTATGGGAGAGAGCGTATTTTTAGTGCAATGCTCAGCATGTCATGGTATCACAGGCGATGGTATTGGTGGCAAAGCTGCAAATTTACAAATTTGGGGTAGCGAACAAGGAATAGTTGATACGATACTAAATGGCTCAAAAGGACTTGATTATCCTATGGGTGAGATGCCAGCAGGGTTAGCTGATGCTGATGGAGCAAAGGCTATTGCGGCTTACGTAGCTAAAGAGATAAGTGCTATAAAAAGTACAAAAAACGAAAATTTAGTAGCTATGGGAAAAGAGCTTTACGCAGCTTGTGCAGCTTGTCACGGAGATGATGGCAAAGGCATGGATGGTATGTCGGCTGATCTTAGTAAATATGGTTCAAGCGAGTTTATAGTAGATGTACTAAATCGTGGTAAAAACGGCAACATTGGTGTTATGCCTAAATTTAATGATGGCAGATTAAACGAGATACAACAAAAAGCAGTTGGCGAATATGTCATATCGCTATCAAAGGGCGAATAATGGAAAATAAAAATAGAAATATCTTTGCTTTAAATGGTATTAGCGGTTATTTGGTGGCAGTTTTGCTTTTGCTATCTATCCTTGGCGTACTTACTTATATTGGTATTGGCTTGCAAAAAGATGTAGCAACCAAACCTTACTCATTAAAAGATGCAAGTAGCATTGAGATGAAGAGCGTTGATAACGCTAAACACGTCATTATAAAGGAGTAGTGATGCTAGGCATAATAGAAAAAGCCATAATCTTGCTTATAGTTATTGCAGGGGCTATTTGTGCGTGGTCAGTGCTTACATCAAACCACCTTTTTGTAGGCTAGGTGTGAGAAAATTTATACTCATTTTTATATTTTTGCTCTCACAAAGTTTGGCTTTGGGAGCAAATTTTGTGATAAATAATGATGAAATTCTAAGCCAAAAAGTAAGTGTAAAGCTAAACGAGATCGGCAGTGAGCTTTATGCAAAAAGCGGTATAAATTTAGCAGTTGGCGTATATAAAGATGGTGAGCTAGAAACTCTTTTTAAAGAGCAAAACCTTAGCTCGCCTTATGCTTTTTTACTGCTTATAAAGGATAAAAAGAAGGTAGAAATTTTTACCGATGCTAATACTTCAAAGCTTTTTAATAAAGAACAAATTTTAAGTATAAATCCAGAATCAGGAACGATAATTCCTATTTTAGTTTCTAAAAATGGCAAAGATATCTATAATGCTGCTATATTAAATGGCTACGCTGATATTGCCGAACAAATAGCATCTAGCTTAAATTTTCAGCTTGAAAGTAGTGTTGGAAATTCAAATAAAACTACATTAAATTTTTTAAGATTTTTCATCTATGGTCTAGTTGCATTTTTTATAATTGTTGTCTTTTATAAAAAGGTAAAAAATGGATAAAAAAAACCTTTTGGCCTTATGCTATTGTGCTTAGCTTCGTTGCTATAATTATCGCTTGTGCAGTAACGATCATCATAGCACTGAAACATCCAGTCGAGATGGATAGCTCTTATATGCAAAGCTACCAAAATGTCGATGAAAACATAACCTTTATCAAAGAGAGTGAAAAACGCTTTGATGAGAAATTTGATCTAAAATTTGAGCCAAATTTTAATGCCCTAAATGCTAAGTTTAAATTTCATCTAACTCCTAAAAAAGGAGAAATTTCAGCTTTAAAATATGAAATTTTACTCACTCGCCCACAGACAAATAAAGAAAATAAAATTTTAAGAGCTTCATGGCAAGAAAATGATCTAGTAAGCGAAGAAGCAAGTCTAAAAGAAGGCAGGTGGCAGCTACTTTTAAGGCTAAGTGACACTAATGATACAAGGTATTATAAATTTGATCTTAATGTCACAAAATGATCTTAAGATTGTAGCTTTGGTATCCAAGAAAGATCTTAAAGTCAGATTTAAATTTTAATAAACTAATCTTTTTGGCTAAAACTAAAACACTAAGTTTTTATTAAATAAAAC
>NZ_CABPUE010000006.1:11454-26133 GCF_902460545.1 Campylobacter concisus | reverse complement strand
ATAGATTAGTGGATGCCATTTTTGCGTATCTATCTTTTCATCTTTTAGTAAATTTTCATCTACAAAAATGCCTGTAATCTTACAAGTAACGATGCTAAACCACTCTTTTAACTCTATCTTTTCTACAACCGTTTCTATCTGTATCTTGCACTCTTTTATCCTGACGGTTTTTGCTTTTATGCCAGGCTCTTTGCTGAGATTTGCCACCTTAAATTTGTCGTGCTCGTAGGTGTAGCCAAGATTCTTTTTTTCTTCTGGTACGTTACTATCACCAGTTAGTTTTTCCATTTTTTGCACAGCTTCTAGCAGACTCTCATCACATAAATTTAGTGTGATATCTGAACCATTTTTGATATTTTTAAAGCCTTGATTTTCAATGCCTATGCCAAGCACCATTGTATTTCCTAACGTCCAAGAGGATGAAAGCACCGTGATATCATCGTTAGCGTTTTTATCTTTTGTGGTGGCTAGCAAAACCGGAAAGCCGTAGTAAAAACCTTGTCTGTTTAACTCTTTATGCATTTTTGCTCCTTTTTTGTGATTGTAGCTTTTGGCTCTTTAAGGCTTAAAATTTTAATGTATTTAGATGAAAATTTAAAGCTTTACCTAAGCGTAAAAAGCGCTCTTTTATCAGCATTTAGCTATCATTGCTTAAAAATTTAAGAGAGAAAAATGCATAACCTAAACCAACTTTTTGTATTTACGAACTCGCGTAAGATTCGTGAATTTAATACAAGTTTTAATGATGAGCTAATCCCAAAAAGCCTAAGTATTGCCGAGTTTTATAAAAAGGTAGTTTATGCAGATGGTAGGTTTGAGATTGATAGCACCTATGCTTTAGTGCTTATGAATAGAGCCTGTGCCAGTGTCAAAAAGGCAAACTCTGTTCTTAAAATTCCAACTGAGTTTTTTGAATTTTTGAAAAATAATGACTATCTTTTTTCATTTTTTAAAGAGCTAGCTATTAGTAAAAAGAGTATCGCTGAGATCAAATTTAACGATATTTACGCTAATTTTGAGGAGCATTTAAACATACTTGAAGCGGTTTTAAAAGAGTATGAGAGCTTGCTTGATAGAGAAAATCTCTATGATGATATAACCTTGCCAAAAATTTATAACGTAAATGAAGCCTACATTAAGAGCTTTAGTGAAATTTCACTGCATATAGATGGAATTTTAAGCGAGTTTGAGTGGGAAATTTTAGAGAAAATCTCAAAGCTAACTACGCTAAAAATTATCTTTCAAACCAGTGTTTTCAACACAAAGCTAATCAATAAAATAAAGCAAATTTCAGCTATTAGCGAGATTGAAAATTACAAAAAATATGAGCTAAATTTAAAGACAAATGAGCTAATTTGCTTAGAAAATATCAAAAAATTTGAGCCAGTCTTAGAAAAGCGATTTGCCACTAGAAGCCTGCAATGTGCCTACGCTATGGCAAAGGCGAGCGAGTTTGTGCGTGATGGAATAAAGCCTGAAAACATCGCTGTTATATTGCCAGATGAGAGTTTTAGTGAGATTTTAAGACTACATGATAGCAATAAAATTTTTAACTATGCTATGGGTGAGAGCTTTAAAAATACAAAATTTTATGAGGCGCTTTTTTACATTACAAGAGCGATAAACGAAGAGGTAAGGCCGGTTTTTGATCAAAGTAAGTGTGAGAGCTACGAGGAGCTTGGCTTTATCTTGAGCACGCTTGGCGTAAATGAAGAGCTTTTTAATAAATTTAAATCAAGCTACTTTGATATTTGCGACTTTGCTAAATTTAAAGAGCTAATAGATGAGCTTTTAACGCTTGAAAATGAGCCAAGATGTGAAGAAAAGCTCGCGCTTGAGCTTTTTAGGATTGAAAATTTATGCAGGTATTTTGACTTTAGCTTAAAGCAGTTAAGTGAAATTTTTTTGCTAAATATATCACGCCTTAGTATCGATGATGTGGGCGGTGGAAAGATCAGTGTCATGGGCATGCTAGAGAGTCGCGGAATGAAATTTGATGGTGTGATCATAGTTGATTTTAATGATAATTTCATCCCAGCAAGAAGCACAAACGAGATGTTTCTAAACTCAAAAGTGAGACAAAAAGCGGGGCTTATAAGCTACCTTGAGCGTGAAAATTTGCAGAGATTTTACTATGAAAGTCTTATAAATAATGCCAAAAAGGTCGCCATAAGCTGTGTTTTAAATGAAGAGAGTATTCCTTCAAGATTTTTAAAAAATTTCAAAACAATAAAAGATGAGAAATTTAGTGACGAGGCGTACTTAAAATTATTTTTAAAAGGAAGTACAAGCCTAAATTTAAGCGATGACGAGATCATTTTGGAGCATGATTTTTTCACTAGACCGCTATCATTTTCGACACTAAATTTATTTCTAACTTGCCCAAGAAAGTATTATTACGCAAAGATAGCTGGTATAAAAGGAGCAAAAGCAATAGCAACTGAGCCAGGATCTAAGCAAGGAAATAGCGTGCATAAGGCGCTTTATGAATACTACACGAGTGATTTTTATAGACAAAAAAATATATTTGATTTGGCTATTTTTAAAGAAATACTTGCAAAGCAAGATTTTTCTTCGCTTGAGCTTGAGATTTGGTCGCAGAAATTTAAAGAATACGCAGAGTTTGAAAATGAACGTTTAAGTGCTGGCTTTAGGGTGCTTGAGTGTGAAAAAGATATAGAGAGTGATTTTTGTGATGTAAAGATAAAAGGCATTATCGATAGGATCGATGCTAGCCCTGATGGTGAGCCTTTTATACTTGATTATAAAACTGGTGAGACAAATGCGAACTCACTTCAACTTGCATTTTATGAAGCACTTTATGGTAGCGAGGTAAAAAGTGCATATTTTGCCCTAAAGAATGAACCTGTGCTTATTAGCTCAAAAAAAAGCGTGGA
This sequence comes from Campylobacter concisus, assembly GCF_902460545.1. Lineage (GTDB taxonomy): Bacteria > Campylobacterota > Campylobacteria > Campylobacterales > Campylobacteraceae > Campylobacter_A > Campylobacter_A concisus_AE. Next base: position 23,236 of record NZ_CABPUE010000006.1, on the reverse strand, counting down.
TGATCTAAAGGCCGAGATAGAAAATCTAAAGAGCATAAATAACACTAAGATAAATTTTGAAAGAAAAAGCGGAGCTTGTAAATTTTGCGAGTATGCCATACTTTGTAGGAGAGAGTTATGAAAGATTTTTTAGCCCTAAAAGCAAGTGCTGGAAGCGGAAAAACATTCGCTTTAAGCGTTCGTTATATCGCTTTGGTGCTTAGAGGCGAAAATATAAACGAGATCATCGCTCTAACCTTTACCAAAAAAGCAGCCAATGAGATGAAAGAGCGCATAATCACAACTTTTTTGGACTTACAAAACAAAAAAGACGAGCTTGATAAGCTTTGCAAAGAGCTTAGCTTGAGCCAAGACGAGGTCATAAAAAGACGCGATGAGAAGCTTGATAGATTTTTGCAAAGTGAGCTAAAAATTTATACATTTGATGCATTTTTCTCTGGAATCCTAAAAAAATTTAGTCAAAATTTAGGGCTTAGTCCTGATTACAGCGTGCAAGATAGTCTGCAAGATCTGGCATGGAAAAAATTTGTAAAAGAGGCAAGTAAAGATCAAAAGCTTCTTAGTGAGCTTGCACTCATGATGATAATTTCAAGCCAAAAAGAGGCGAGTTTTTCACAGACTTTGGCTAAATTTTATGAGAGCTTTGGCGGTGAGCTAAAAGATAGTGGTGCAAGCTATCCAGATGATAGCAAGGTAAGAGCGGCGCAAAAGGAGATAAATGAGCATATAGCCTTGCAAAATGGTGCTAGCGATACGGCCAAAAAGACATTTAGTGAGCAAAATTTATTTGAGCTTTTTAAAAACAAGGTCTTTGAAAGAGAGAGCCTAGATTACCGCACTTTTAGCAAAATTTATACAAGTGAGCTTGATGAGCTTTTTGTAAAGCTAAAAGAGGCGGCAAAAGAGTATATTTTGGAGGTTGAAAGATATAGACTTAGCGGTTTTAGCAAGCTCTTAAATGTTTATAAACATTCAAATTTAGAGTTAAACAAAGAGATAAATGCTTTAAGTTTTGCTGATATAAATAAGCTGGTCTTTAAGCTTTTGGTTGAAAATTTTGATAAAGATGTGCTTTATTTCAGGCTTGATGGCCGCATAAATCACCTTCTGATAGATGAGTTTCAAGATACAAATGTGATCCAATATGAGATCATCTTGCCAATTATCAATGAAATCGTTTCAGGATACGGACAAAACGGACTTGGAAGCTTTTTTTATGTTGGAGATACGAAGCAAAGTATCTATAAATTTAGGGGCGGCAAAAAAGAGCTTTTTGATAAGCTTGGAGATGATTTTAGTCAGATAGATATAGAAAATTTGCCTAGCAACTATCGCAGTTTAAAGGCTTTGGTGAAATTTAATAATGCTATTTTTGAAGAAATTTACCATAGGTATGGGCTTAGTTTTGAGCCACAAGAGCCAGCTAAAAAAGATAAGGAGCTAAACTACAAAGTAAGTGGCGAGTATCCTTATTTTGAAGCCGAGGAAGACGACTATGGCTACTTGTGTGTGTTAAGTGACGAAGATATCGCAGGTGCAGTAGTTTCACAAGTAAAAGAGCTAATCGCTGCTGGCGTAAATGCAAGTGAGATAACTGTGCTTTGCTGGAAAAATAGCGACATCAGCTTCATCTCAGAAGTGCTTAGCAGTGAGGGGATAAAAAGCGTAAATGAAGGCACTTTGGAGCTAAAGCGAACGCCGTTTGTTGCAGCGATCATCGAGTATGCGAAATTTTGTCTTTTTGGTGAAGAAATTTATGAAAAAAATGTAAAAGCACTTGTAAATACAAATCCTAAAAGGCTAAAAATAAAAGCTGAAGATAGTGCGACAAAAAGCCTATTTTATCTAGCTAAAAATTTATATATAAATATGGCTGATGTTGACATTCTAAGGCTTTTTGAGCTAAGCAGTGGCTATAAAAATTTAAGCGATTTTATCTTTAACCTTGAAAATTTCAGTTCTAAAATCAGTCCTAAAAATGCTGACGGCGTAAAAATAATGACTGTTCATAAGTCAAAAGGGCTCGAGTTTGCTCACGTGATAGTTTGTGATATGATGAGTAAAGGCAGAGGTGATGACTCAAACTTTATAACAGAATATAGCGAAAAAGGCGAGTGGATAGTAAAAAGTAGAATTTCTGGTAGAGAAAATTTTGACCCTGAGTATGCTGGTGTGTTAGAGCAAATGAGAGAGCTTGAGAAGCAAGAAAATATCAATAAAATTTACGTCGCTTTCACAAGGGCAACAAAGTCGCTCATCATCATCAAACAAGCCGTCCCAAGCGGAAACAGCCCAAGCTTTTTTTCATTTTACACAAGAAGCGACAAGAGCGAAGCAAATGACTATCTTGATCTAAAAGAGTTTAGCTTTGGTAAAATTTTACCTAGCAAGAGTGAGCAAAAAGAGGCTACAAAAGATGAAAAAATGCCTGAAATTTTAAAGATAGAAAGACAAGATGTAGAGGTAAGAGAGCAAAAAACGAGCGGTAAAAATTTAGAGGCAATCTATTTTGGTTTAGCGTTTCACTATTTACTTGAGATGAGCGAGAAATTTGATGAAAATTCGCTTTTAAAAGCCAAGAGTTTAATGCTAAATAAATTTTATAAATTTCTCTCACCTGATAGACTTGAAGATGCCTTTAAACGGGCAAAAATGCTAATAAATGAGCCAAAATTTCTAGAGTGCATAAAAGGTAAAGAAATTTACAAAGAACAGCCATTTAAAGTAAAAAATGAACTAAAACAGATGGACTTATTTTGTATTGGAGAGAGCGAAATTTGTGTGATTGACTATAAAACGACAGATAAAAATATTGAGGAAAATAAAAAACAAGTTGAAGAATACAAAGAGGCATTAAGTAAATTTTATCCAAAGCATAGTATAATCGCCGTCATCTTCTACGCTCTTAATGGAAAAATTTCATATATTGAAGTTTAAATGCTACTTAATTTAAGCTTTATAAAAGCATTGTTTAAATACAATCACAACTCAAAAATTAACTTGGCAAAGGTAAGAAAATGACAAAAATAACAAAGCCAAACGAAGTTAAACGAGACTGGATCGTTGTTGATGCAGCTGGTAAGCGCTTTGGTAGATTGCTAACTGAGGTAGCAACTATACTTCGTGGCAAAAACAAACCATGCTTCACGCCAAACATAGATTGTGGCGACTATGTTATCATCATAAATGCTTCAAAAGTAGAATTTACTGGTAATAACAAAGCTGAAGATAAACTTTATCACAGACACTCAGGATACTTTGGTAGTGTAAAGAGTGAAAAATTTGGCGATTTGATAGCAAATAAGCCAGAAAAACTATTTAAATTAGCTGTTCGTGGAATGCTTCCAAAAACTAAACTTGGAAGAGAGATGATAAAAAAACTAAAAGTTTATGCTGGCAGTGAGCATCCTCATACGGCACAAATAGCTAAAAAAGAAGGAAAATAATTATGGCAAAAGTTTATGCAACTGGTAAAAGAAAAACTGCCGTAGCAAAGGTTTGGATAAAAGCTGGAAGCGGTAAAATCGTAGTAAATGGTATGGATCTTAATACTTGGCTTGGCGGACATGAAGCTATAAAGCTTAAAGTAATTCAGCCACTTCTAGTTACTAAACAAGAGAGTTTAATAGATGTAGTAGCTACAACTTTAGGTGGTGGTTATTCAGCACAAGCAGAGGCTTTAAGACACGGTATTTCACGTGCTTTAGCTGATATGGATGCTGATTTTAGAGCAGCACTTAAACCAAAAGGCTTATTAACTAGAGATTCTCGTGTTGTTGAACGTAAGAAATTTGGTAGAAGAAAGGCAAGAAGAAGCCCACAATTCTCTAAACGTTAATGAGTTTTTGCAAGTGCTTTTGCATTTGCAAAATTTAAGTTGTGTAAATTTTCAAATTTACATTGTTAATTAAATTATGATTTAGAGTCGGTTAAATTTTATTAAGTTAAAATGTAACCACTTTAAAATAAATCCTAAGAAAGGAATTCTAAATATGAAAAAGATTGCTTTAGCTATGGTTGCCGCAACAGCGGTTTTTGCGTCTAACGCAGCATATAATTATGAAGTTACTCCAACTATTGGTGGTGTTCACCCAGAGGGAAATCTACGTGTAAAAGACCATAACTTCGTTGGTGTTAGAGCTGCTAGAAATCTTGAAGATTTTTTCTTTGATCAAGTAGAGCTTGGTGTTGATTACACTCAAAAAGCAAAAGAAAAAACAGGTAGCTTAACAAGAGAAGGAAGAGTTCTTAGATATCATGCAAATCTTGTAAAAGATATAGTTGATTTTGGACCAGTTAGTCTATATGGCTTAGTTGGTGCTGGATATGAAGATGTTCCAGCTATTTTTGTTAAAAATGAAGATGGCGGTTTTGGCCAATATGGTTTTGGTTTAAGATATCAAGTAACTGATAGATTTGCTCTTAAAGCAGAAGCAAGAGACGCTATCAAATTTGAGCACGCTGATCATAACCTATTCTATTCACTAGGCTTTGGTATCGGTCTTGACTCAAAAGCAGCTCCAGTTGTGGCAGCAGCTCCAGTTGCAGCAGCAACTCCAGCAGCAACTCCAGTTCTTGATGATGATAATGATGGCGTGCCAAATGATATAGATCAATGCCCTAACACTCCAGCTGGCGTGGTTGTTGACGAAAGAGGATGCGAGAAAGTTATCGTTCTTAGAGACCTGGATGTTAACTTTGCATTTGATAGCTATAAAGTTGGACCAAAATATGCAGCTGAGATCAAAAAAGTAGCTGACTTTATGGGCGAACACCCAGATTATAAAGTTGTACTTGCTGGTCACACTGATAGCGTAGGCGCAGAAGCTTATAACCAAAAACTATCTGAAAAAAGAGCAAAAGCAGTAGCTGATGTTCTTGCTGGCTATGGAGTAAGTGAGGATAAAATTTCAACAGTTGGCTACGGTGAGCTTAAACCAATTGCTACAAACAAAACTAAAGAAGGCCGCGCTCAAAATAGACGCGTTGAAGCTACTTTCAATAAATAATCTTAATTGTTTAAAGTTACTTCTTTTGGGGCTTAGCTTCGGCTAGGCCCTTTTTTATTTCTACGGAGAAAATGATGAAAAAAACTATACTTTTTGATTTGGACGGTACGCTTATTGATTCGACTTCTGCTATTTTAAAAGGATTTGATAGAGCTTTCTTATCCCATGGTAAAAAAGAGCCAGACCATAATGCATTAAAGTCTTTGGTTGGTCATCCGCTTGAAATAATGTTTGAAAGACTTGGTGCAAGCAAAAATTTAATTGATAGCTATATAAAAGAGTATAAAGCTTGCTACGAAAAAATTTATCTTGATGAGACAGTACTCTTAGATTATGCAAATGAAGCATTAAAGGAGGCAAGTAGCTTTGCTGATGTTGGTATAGTTACTACGAAAACTTCAAAATTTTCTATTATCTTGCTTGAGCATTTAGGAGTTATGAAATACATAAAAACTGTTATTGGAAGAGACGATGTTACTAATCCAAAACCAAATCCAGAGCCTATAAATTTGGCTTTAGATAGACTTAATAAAGATAAAAATAATGCATTTATGGTAGGTGATACCATTATGGATTTAATGGCGGCACAAACTGCTTTTGTTACAGGCGTGGGCCTAACTTGTGGATATGGTCAAAAGAGTGATTTGGAGAAATTTAGTAAGCATATTTTCTCAAACCCATTTGAAGCCGTTAGCTTTATAAAAGAGGTTTAATAATCTAATATTCCTAAACTACTTATACTTTAAATTAAATTCAATCTAATGTTTAGCTTGCTTAGCTATAAAATTTACTCCAAAAATTTATTACCTTTGTTTGGTACAAAATCTTTTTAAAAATATTTATTATGAATTTTTAACATCTAAATTACTCTAAATAAATTGCTTAAAAAACTTGCTTTCATAGTAAATTTATCTTATTTAAAATATGAAAATTTGTCTAAAAATTAGCTAACTTCTAGGAGATCATAGATTTAAGACCCTAGCCACCTTTAGAGCACTTGCAAATGCAAAATGTAAGTTATATCCGCCAAGCATGCCAGTGATGTCCAAGACTTCACCAACAAAATAAAGTCCCTTAACGTTATAAGCTTGTAAATTTTCATCTAAAAATTCACTCTTTACGCCACCTTTTGTAACTTCCGCTCTTTCAAAGCCAAATGTCCCAGCTGGGGCAAATTCATAAGCAAAAAGCCTTTTTATTATTTGTCTCTCATTGTCATTAAATTCATAAAAGGCTCTATCTTTTAAGCCAAATTTTTTTAAAAACTCCAGCACAAATCTCTTTGGCAAGGGCAAAACCGAACTAAGCTGCTTTTTGCCATTTATTAAATTTTTCTCATTAAATTTAGGTAAAAAATTTATGCAAATTCGGCCCTTTTGCCAAAATAGCGAGGCATTTAGTATCGCTGGTCCGCTTATGCCCCTATGTGTAAAAAGTAAGTCCCCACTAAATTTATAGCTCTCATTTTTGCTATTTATCTTTACGTCTGCCTTTAGGCTAACGCCACTAAGTTCTTTAAACCAAAACTCATCTTTTTGTACGCTAAATCCAACAAGTGCAGGCGAAAGAGTTGATGTTTCAATGCCAAAATCATTTGCAATTTTATAACCAATGTCGCTTGCGCCAAGGGCTTTATAACTTAGTCCGCCACTTGCGATGACTAAATTTCTAGCTCTAAATTTCTCATCTTTTGTCAAAATTTCAAAAATTTCATCTACTTTTTTAGCACCAAGAACTTCTTCGTTGTAAAAAATATCCGCTTTCTGTCTTTTCAAAAGCACGTTTAAAACGCTCTTTGCACCGCTATCGCAGAAAAATTGATTTTGCTTTTGCTCACTAAATTTAAGCTCGCTAAAAAAATTTAAAACTTGATCTGGTGCCAGTATTTTTAAAATTTGCTCTATAAATTTTTGCTCGCCAAGATAGTTTTTAGTGCTTATGAAGCGGTTTGTGATGTTGCATCTACCTCCACCGCTTGCAAGGATCTTTTTGCCAGCACTACTATTTTTTTCTAAGATGGCAACCTTTTTACCATTTAAATTTGCTCCTAAAAATAGTCCGCTAGCACCGGCGCCAATGATGATGACGTCGTAGATCAAAACTTCAAACTCTCTTTTAAAGCCGCCTCGCTTGTTAGGCGAGAGTCAAATTTGATCACTTGATTTTTCTCGTTTTTGTAATAATCGACTACACCTTTTTGGCTATTTAGTAGCTCTAAATTTAAGCTAACTTCAGGGCTTAGATAGATATTTTTAAAAATTCTTGGATCGCTCAGGCTAAAGAGTAAAATAAGCCATATCACGCAAAGCACCACGCAGATGATGGCGAGTACTTTAAAGCCAAAAGCATGCAAGATGTATCCACCAAACGCACCTCCAACAAAGCTTCCTAAATAACCAAATGAATTAAATACACCAAGGGCTGAGCCTTTTTGCGAGGATTTTACAAATTTTGTTGCGGTTGATTGCATGATTGGTTCGTGAAGGTTAAATCCTATAAAAAATATAGCAACTCCCAAAACGAAGATAAAAAGCGTAAAACTAATGGCAAAAATAGTGTAGGTTAGAGCAAAAAGCAGCGTACCGGCTATCAAGATGACCTTGCTAAGTCCCTTGCCATCGCCAAGGGCGCCAGCTAGCCCCATAGCTAAAAAGCCAAGCACGGCGCCAAGCGTATAGACCTTGTAAAGCTCGCTACTTTCGTAACCATACTCTTTTACTAAAACGATAGGGATCACCAAAAATGCGATGCTTGCTAGCATCTTTTGCATAAAAGAGGTGAAATTTATGATCATGTAGTCTTTTTGTAAAAACAGCTTACCAAATGGCACTTTTTCACTTTTGGCACTCACTTTTATCTCTTTTGGTACAACAGTGTAAAGAAGCACAATGCAAAGTAAGCTAAGAGCGGCACTTAGGTAAAAGAGGCTTGAAAGTCCGTAGTCTTTGGCAAGAAGTGGCCCAAGCACCATAGAAAGTGTAAAGCTAAGCCCTATAAAAGCACCCATTATCGCCATGGCTTTTGAGCGTTTTTCTTCTGTTATATAGTCACTTATCATCGCAGTTGCAACTGCTCCGATAGCACCTACGCCTTGTAAAAATCTACCAAATAGCATGGTAAAAATATCGCTTGTAAGTGCACAAATTATTGAGCCGATGATAAAAACCAAAAGTCCGATTGTTAATGTTTTTTTGCGTCCTATCCTATCCGAGAGCGCTCCAAAAGGCACTTGAAATATCATCTGTGAGATCGCATAGACGCCTACTATTAGCCCTACTAAAAACTCGTTTGCTCCGTGTAAATTCAAGGCATAAAGGCTAAGCACCGGCAAAACTATAAAAAGACCTAAAAATCTGCTTGCTATGATAAAAGATAGTGGTAAAACGCTTTTTAACATAAAATTTTCCTTATTTTTAAAAGAACTAAGTTTATCATTTTAACGCTAATTTAAATTTAAAATTTTAATCTACTTTTTTGTAAAATACGCCCAAAAATCAAGGAGCTCTTGCAATGAAGATCGTGCTTGCAACATCAAATTTAGACAAAGTAAAAGAGATAAAAGAGTATTTAAAAGGCTATGAAATTTACGCCTTAAGCGAGATTGTAAAGCCATTTGAGATCGTCGAAGATGGCAGCACTTTTCAGCAAAATGCACTCATAAAGTCAAGAGCCGTCTTTGCAAAGCTTAAAGAGCAAGAGCTTGAGGATGAGTTTATCTCGCTTAGCGATGATAGTGGCATCAGCGTGGATGCGCTTGGTGGCGAGCCAGGGATTTATTCAGCTCGCTATTTTGACCTTGATGAAAATGGCAAAGTATGTGGCAAAAACGCAAATGACGCAAACAATAGAGCAAAACTCATTAGCAAGCTAAAGGTTCTAAATTTAAAGAGCTCACCAGCTCACTACACCGCCTGTATCGCCATTAGCTCAAAATTTGGCGACTTCACGGCGCATGGCTTTATGTATGGCAAAGCGATAGATGAGGAGCGTGGTACAAATGGCTTTGGCTACGACGCACTTTTTATCCCAGATGGCTTTACTAAAACGCTTGGTGAGCTAGATAATGAGACAAAGCTTAAAATTTCTCACCGCTCAAAGGGGCTTGAGCTTGCAAATTTTGTGCTAAAAAGTCTAAAGAAAAACTTTAGTTAAGCTCTTTTAGCCCTTTGCTGGCTCGCTCTAAAAGATCCCGTGCGCGAGGATTTTGCTCTTTGCTATTTAAAATTTCAAGCACTTTTTTGTAGTTTTTGGCGGCTTCGTCCTTTTGCTTAAGCTTTGCTAGGTCGTTAGCAAGCTCTACTAAAAGCTCTGATCGCACAAGTTCGTTGCTGCTTAACTCTGGCGTGATATCAAGTAAATTTAGCGCTAGAAGGTGGTTTTCGTGGGCTTTGTCAAAGTCGTTTTTTAGGTAGTAGGTGCTAGCGATGCCTTTTATACAGATGAGTTCGTCGTGCATCGGAGCATTTGGCACGTCGTCATAAATTTTTAGAGCTTCTTGAAAATTAGCAAGCGCCTCGTAGTATCTGCCTAGCGCCTTTTGTGCCGCACCTAGGCTGTGATAAGAGCGCGCTAGCAGAAGTTTGTCACTAACGTTTGCCGCGAGCTCTAGGGCTTTTTGTGAGAGCTCTAGCGTCTTTTGTGGCTCTTTATTTACCATGCACATGCTAGCGCCATTTATGAGCGAAGTGATCGCCTGCTCGGTGTTGCCCTCTTTTAAGCAGACATCAGTCGCTTGCTCGGCTAAATTTATGGCTCTCTCCAAATTTCTATCGCTTTTATAAAACTCCCTCACACTCTCTTGTATTAGCTCGTCACAGCTACTTGCAAAGAGGCAAATAGGCGCTAAAAATGGCAAAATTTTCTTCATCTTTTTACCTTTAAATTTTTGCCTTATTTTACCTTTTAAAGCTAGAAATTTATGTTAACTTTGATAAAATCAGTAAATATCTGTTTTTAACAAGGAGAATATATGGCTAATTTTGCAAAGTACATAAAACAGGATAAAAATAATAAAATAATAGACCCAAGTAAAATTTTTACATCACTACCACAAAAACATTATCAATATTTACGCACTCCACAAAATGATGTCATTGAAAAATGGTTTAAGCGAAGAGACGAGAATGCAATAATTATAAAAATGAATACCGGAAGTGGTAAAACATTAGCAGGTCTCCTTATATTGGAGAGCTGTTTAAGGGAAAATAAGGGGCCTTGTGTGTATGTTGTTCCTGATAATTATCTAATAGAGCAAGTTAAGAAGGAAGCAGATACATTAGGGATTCGAGCAACTACGAATATTAATTCCATTAACTTTGAAACCTCAAAGGAAATTTTAATTTGCAATATATATCAACTATTTAATGGACAAAGTAGATTTGGAATTAGAAAATCTGAAATTGAAATCGGTAGTATAGTTATTGATGACGCACATGCTTGTATAGATATTATAGATAAGCAGTTTGCTATAACGATTAAAAAGGATAAAAATAAAAATTTATATGATCAAATTTTTGGACTCTTTATTAACGATATTGGAAATCAAAGCCAGTCATTAGCAATAAAACTTAAATCAAATGAACCTAATGCTATGGGACTTGTCCCTTTTTGGAATTGGCAAAAAAAATATCAAGACGTTTTTAAATTTATAATAGAAATGGGAGATGATGATTTAAAGAAATTCAATTTAAAATTATTAGAAGATAATTTTGAATTATGCAGATGTGTGATTAGTTCAGATAGAATCGAGATAGTACCTCATATTATTCCTATACAAGAGTTTGTATCTTTTGAGAAAGCTAGGCGCAAAATTTTTATGACAGCGACACTTGTGGATGATAGTATTCTCTCGACCCATTTTAATATAGATGAAAAATATTTAAATACTCCAATTACTCCAAAAATGGTAAATGATATTGGTGAACGTCTTATTTTCGCTCCGCAAATAATAGATTCAGAAATAACAACGGAAGATATTCAAAAAATGTTGCAAAATTTGGTTAATGAGCTAGAGTGCAACATATCAATAATTTCACCATCTTTTCAAAAGAGTGAAATATGGAAAAGTATGGCAACTAGAATGTCTGACAAGAGTAATATTGTAGAATGTGTAAATGAGCTTAAAGATAAAAATTTAAAGAGTAATGTTGTTGTTTTTGTGAATAGATATGATGGTATAGATTTGCCAAATGATGCTTGCAGAATTTTATTAATAGATGGATTGCCAAAGGCACAAAGACTAATAGATCAAATAAATGAGAGCTATTTGCAGGGAGATGATGATAGAATATTAAACCAAAAAATACAAAAAATTGAACAAGGAATGGGTAGAGGGATAAGGTCTAATTCTGATTACTGTGTTGTATTGTTACTGGGGTCTGATTTGGCTAAAGTGGCCGCAATACATAAACATAAGTTTTCAGAGGCGACAAGACATCAGTTTGAATTATCAGAGGAGATAATGGAGGATTGCAAGGGCTTAGAGGACATCCAAATAACCATTTCACAAGTGTTGCAAAGAGACAAGAATTGGATACAAGCGCACATTGATAGAATTTCAAATATAGAGTTTAAAGCAAATCGTTTAAATACTTTTTTTATAGAATTGCGAAAAGCTTACAATTTTGCTACTAATAAAAACTATAAAGCAGCACAAGAGATTTTAGAAAATTATATAAATAAATTACCACAAGAGGATAAAATCTTTATGGGCTATGCAAAACAGATTCTTGCAGAATATACAAACTTTATAGATCTAAGTAAAGCACAAGAAA
>NZ_CABPUE010000006.1:0-4418 GCF_902460545.1 Campylobacter concisus | reverse complement strand
AAGTGGGTATATAATTTGCGATATTTATTATCAATATTATAAAAAGGATACTTTATGAACAAACTTACTTCTGTTGCTTTAGCAGCTTCATTTTTTGCAGTTTCAGCTCTTGCATTTAGCGTAGAAGGTGAACCAAAGGTAACATTTACTGGCTACAAGCTAGCAAATAAGACAGCCGTACCAGGTACTTTTAAAACGATAAATTTTAAAAGTCAAGAAAATGCAAATTTTGCTGATTTTTTAAAGAGCTTTGAATTTAAGCTTGAGCCAAAAGATATCGACACAAAGCTACCTGACCGCGATAAAAGGATTGGCATTATTTTCGATGGCAAGGCAGTAGATGGTAAGATCGTAGCAGTAAATGGCGATGATAAAGCCGGAGAAATGGATGTTGAGCTTAGTATAAATGGCAATTCAAAAACTTTTAAAACAAAATATGAATTACAAAATGGCAAGCTAATGGCAAAATTTTCAGTTGATCTTGTAAATGATTTGAAGCTAAATGAAAGCTTTGATAAATTTGCCACTGCCGCTAAACCATTTCATGGCGGAAAGAGCTATCCAGATGTAGATGTTGGCTTTGAAGCGGTGATAAAATAACTTTCAATTTCGGTGCCAGTAAGTTAGCTTGCGCCGAAATTACCTCTTTATCCTAGTTTCTTATTCCGTGATACCGAAAAATCGAAGACAACGGATTTTTCATACAAAAAGGCGGCAAGAATGCGAAATTTTATTTTAAAGATATCGACGAAATCGGTATCCCCGAGATAGACGCCAAGCGCAAAATTAGTGTTTCAAACATAAAATTTAAAAAAAGGCAGGCTAGCATATGGCCTCATGTAGCCTAGCGGCGATGATAACGCCGTGATATACGACAAATACGAACTCTTAAAGCACGAGGTTTTTAAAATTTTAAAGCAGAAATTTGAGGCGCTAAACGCGCAAAAAAGCGAAAATAAGAAAAAGTAAAATTTGGCTAGGCCCGTCGGCGTCAAATTTGATTTGTGGCTTTGGTGACCGAAATTTGCGAATTTGATTAAAATTTGAGTCAAAACCGCAAGGCTAAATTTATTTATTAAAATACGCCGCGAGCGCGCTTAGCCAAACAAACAGAGCTATTATCCAAGACATCACTCGCGGCGTACCCACAGAAAACGCCGCAAGCATCGCCGATGAGAGGATGCCGCTGCCGTATTGCAACGAGCCGATGAGTGCAGCGGCCGAGCCCTTCATCTCCTGTGGCACGCTATCAAGAGCGGCGGCATTTGAGCAAGAAGCGATGATGCCGTTCATACTAAAAACGAAAAACATCGGGATTATCACGCCAAGAACTCCGCCCGTTTTGAAAAACGCAAACGCAAACAGCACGCAGGCAGCAAGCGTGGCAACGAGCGTGGAGACTATGAGCAGGCGGTTTAGCGCATAGCGCTTTACCAGCTTTTTATTTACGAAACTTAGCACCATGACGCCCACGATGTTTATGCCGAATAAAAATCCATAGTATTTGCTAGGAATGCCGAAATAATCGATATATACAAACGACGAGCCAGTGATAAAGGCATAGGCGGCTACGTAGAAAAACGTCACGCTAAGAGTGTATCGCATAAATTTGGCGTCTTGCAATAATCTTAGATAGTTTCTAAAAGACGATACGATGGGCTTTGTGGAGCGCTTTTGCGGCGGCAAGGTCTCTGGCAGAGAAAAAATCATCGCAAACATAACCGCGCTAGCTAGCGCCATCAGCCAAAATATCCCGTGCCAAGAGCCGAACTCCAGTATCGCGCCGCCCAATAACGGACCCGCTATCGGCGCTATCGCCATGATAATAACTAGCGTAGAGAGCATCTGTGCGGCCTGCGAACTACCGAAAAGATCGCTAATCATCGCCCTGCTTAGCATCGGTCCTACGCATGCGCCCAAAGCCTGAAACACGCGCCAGAACACTACGCTAGCCATAGTGTCCGACATCGCGCATCCTACTGATCCGATCGCAAAGAGCGCCATACCGATAAAAAGCGGGATTTTACGCCCGATCCTATCGCTGATAGGCCCCCAGACGAGCTGCGCGATAGCAAAGCCGATCAAAAAGCCCGTTATCGTAAGCTCCGCATCGCCGTGCAGCTGCCGCTCCATCGTAGGCATAGCAGGTAGATATACGCCCGTAGATAGCGATGTACACGCCATAAGCGCGCTTAGCACGACTAAAAAAGATAGTGAAGTTTTTGAAGAGTTCAAATTTTTCCTTTTGTTATTATTTGAGTGGGCGCAGAGTTTGCACGACTAGAGATTGGAAGCTTTAATTTTACTCAAATTTGCATTGATAAATTCTGCACGATTATAGCTAAATTTAAACGCTTTTCGGTGCAGAAGCTTAAATTAAATTGATGCAAAATTTGAATGCAAGCGGTGCAAAATTTAAACAAGAAATTTAAATGCAGTAGAGCAAAGCGCGGTATTTTTTGCCTTACTCAAGACGGATTTAAATTTTACTACTAAGCAAGTAAAATTTAAGTTAGCAAAAATTTGAACAAAAAAGAGCAAGGCGCAGTATTTTTCGCTTAGACGAGACAAAATTTGATTTTTAAGCGGAGCGTATATGTAATACGTGAGCATTAAAAATCAAATTTCAACGAAGTATAAGTAGAAAAAGACAAGCCTTGTTATTTTACCTCATACCTCTCGCCGGGTTTCATTTCGATTATCTCCCACGGCAATCCCTGCTTATTTAGCTCGTCCATGAAAGGCTTGGCGTCGAAATTTTCCATGTTAAAGACGCCTTTTCCACTCCAGATGCCTTTTGCAACCATCATCGAGCCGATCATCGCAGGTACGCCCGTCGTGTAGCTCACCGCTTGCGCGCCCGTCTCGGCGAAGCAAGCCTCGTGGTCGCAGACGTTGTAGATATAGACCTGGCGCTCTTTGCCGTCTTTTAGGCCGCGGATCACGCAGCCGATGTTGGTTTTACCCTTCGTGCGAGGGCCGAGGCTTGCAGGATCAGGTAGCAAGGTCTTTAGAAACTGTATCGGCACGATTTTCACGCCGTTATGCTCGACCTCGTCTATGCGCAGCATCCCCACGTTTTCTAGACACTTCATGTGAGTTAGGTAACTCTGTCCGAAGGTCATGAAAAAGCGGATTCGCTTTAGCCCCTTGATGTTTTTTACTAAGCTTTCTAGCTCCTCGTGATAGAGCAGGTAGCTGTCCTTGACGCCGACTTTCGGATAGTCCCATTTGAACATTATTTCCATCGGCCCCGTTTCTTTCCACTCGCCGCGCTCCCAGTAGCGGCCCTTTGCGCTCACTTCGCGCAGGTTGATTTCGGGGTTGAAATTCGTCGCAAACGGATATCCGTGATCGCCCGCGTTGCAGTCTAGGATGTCGATCTCGTGGATCTCGTCAAAGAGATTTTGCTGCGCGTAGGCGCAAAATACGTTCGTCACGCCCGGATCAAAGCCGCTTCCCAGCAGCGCCATCGTGTTTGCGGCTTTAAATTCGCCGTCCTTCGCCCACTGCAGCTTGTACTCAAATTTGGCGGTGTCGGGGTGCTCGTAGTTTGCGGTGTCGATGTACGGGATGCCAGCACGAGAGCACGCGTCCATGAGGGTTAGGTCCTGATACGGCAGCGCGACGTTTAGCAGCAGCTCGGCGCCCGTTTTTTTGATGAGCGCGACTACGGCATCGGTATCGTCCGCGTCGATCTGGGCGGTGTCGATAGCGACGCCTAGGCGGTCTTTTATAAATTTAGCGATCGCGTCGCACTTACTTTTGGTGCGGCTTGCAAGGGTGATCTTGCTAAAAACGTCCGCGTTCATCGCGCATTTTACGGTCGCGACTTGGCTCACGCCGCCCGCGCCTATGATTAAGATATTTGACATTTTTGGCTCCTTAAAATTATTTTTTATAATCTTCTGTATAATTATCAATTATTAAAAGTGGTTCTAACTTGTAGTGTTTTAATTGCTTCTCAATAGCTTTGTTATCGCTTGATTTATTTTTTATTGAATTAAAAAAACCTCTAATATTTTCCTTAAAAATTTGCAAATTTTTATCTGTCATAACTCTTATTTTTTCATTAGAAAACGCATCTTGTGATATTTTATTGCTTGGATGAATCAAAATAGAAAAATAGTTATTTTTATCTTGAATGTGATAAGTTTGGTTAAACCAGCTAGTGGATGAGGTTATCTGCTCTATATCGCTTTTTGAAATAGTATCTGTTGTTACGCCATTTTTACATTCTATTATAAGACATTTATTATCAATTGCCCAAAAATTATCAGGACCACATTTATACTCTCTATCTGGCCGCTGCGAATAGAAGCCTAATGCCAAACCTATTCTTTTAATTGAATCTTCAAATTTCTCATAGGTATCTTTTGCAAAATTTAAATAAGATAAAATTTCATCAACTTCTATTA
>NZ_CABPUE010000005.1:70730-71329 GCF_902460545.1 Campylobacter concisus | reverse complement strand
CTTGCGTTGTGGGATCTCGCTCTCTTCATAAAACGAAATAACCTTATTTTTATTAGATAAAATTTTTGTAAAATTTCTGCTTATCATATCTCTAAGCTCACGAAACAAAGCGTCATTATCAGTTAAAATGCTTAGAGATTCTAATGTTTGCGTAACTTTCATTGCCTACTCCACATAAAATATTACATGTTTTAGCAATAAGCATTCCAAATTTATATTTTTCTTATATCTTGGCCTTTAATGTACTCTGCAAATTCGTTTTTTAGTTTATTTTCTTTATACGAGATCGCCTCTTCTTTTGTATGAGAAACGGCTTCTTTTTGAGTTTTTTTGATCTCACCTTGCTCTTTAGTAAGTTCTTTTTTTATCTCTTTTAAACTATCGAAAAAATCATTCATCTTTGCTCCTTTTGTTTTTATTGGATTTTACTAAAACAGTTATAAAATTAAAATGAATACAATTTTTCTTTAAGGAAAGTTTGGCTAATATCTCAACTTAACTTTCTTGTGCGCTCGTAGCTCAGCTGGATAGAGCATTTGATTGCGGTTCAAAAGGTCAGAGATTCGAATTCTCTCGGGCGCACCATCTTTTTAATTCTT
>NZ_CABPUE010000005.1:39841-70174 GCF_902460545.1 Campylobacter concisus | reverse complement strand
ATCTTGTAAAGTAATACTCCTTAAACTATCCTCTAAAGCTTCTTGTGCTTTTAGGAGAGGGGTGGTTAAGAGGCCTTCAATCTTGCCACCAAGCGGGCAGGCTTTAGGTGAGTCAGAGTGGATCTTAAAAAGTTTTTCTTTATCATTTACTGCGTTAAAAATTTGAAGGAGGGTTAGGACTCTTTATTTGATATTTTAAATAAGCTTACTATTGAATATTCTAAATATCTAATTAAATTTATAAAAAACTCTATTTAGATAAAGCCCTTCAGCTGGAGCTGGGATACGAGTTAAGGCAAGGTGTCCATTAAGCGAAGCATTGATGAGCTCACCACCATTTTTTATACTCAAGGCCTTAAGTAGATTTGCAACCATAAGCCGTACTTGAGCGCGTAAAAAGCCATTCGCTTTAAAAACGATGATAGTTTGGTTTTTGTATTCATAACAAAATGCCTTAAAAATTTCTCGTACTGGGCTTTTTGTGTCACTTCCTGTTTTCATATAGGAGCTAAAATCATGCTTGCCAACAAAATTAGATAAAATTTCATTTGCTTTTTTGATATCGAATTTTGGCAAAAAGACTTTATAGTTTGAGTCAAAAACATCAAATTCTCCATGATCTATAATGTATCTATAAGACCTTGCTACGGCGTCAAATCTTGCTTGAAAATTTTCATCAACTAAATTTATACGTTTTATATGAATATTTGGGTGGGCATGGCGGTTGATTAGCTCTTTTAAGTGCTCTAAATTTTTAAAATGATCGCCACAAATTACGCTTGAGCTTTGATTGATCGCATGGACATTTTTGTCTGTACGTGAGCTAGAGACTATTTTTTCAAATATTCCAACGTGAGCTAGAGCACGCGAAAGCTCATCTTCTACACCATTTTCATGCGGCTGAGTTTGCGAGCCTTGAAATTTGGAGCCATCGTAGCTATAAATTAGTTGGATTTTCATTAGTATCTTCGCATGATCTTGGCTTTAAAAAGCAAAATTCCTACCAATAAAAAGACGAAAAATATTAGCGGAATCGCAAAAGCTGGCTTTGACGAAAAGAGCATTATGAGCGTAAAATACCCAAATAAAACGCCAAACGTACCAACATAAACCATACCCTTTTCATATCTATAAGTAACGATGCCAAAGCTTATGGCAAAAAGTGTACTGGCAAGTGGAAATAGCGCAACAAGCACATATGTGCTAAGGTCTTTTCTTCTTTTTTCACTACTATTTGCCTCCGTCCAGTACTCTTTTATACTTCCTATATCACTTATCTCTTCACTTTGGGCAGTCCTTATCTTCATAGATTTGAAGTTGCTTTGATGATAAATTTCATCTTTTATGTCATACATTTTTCCATCTAATAAAGAGAGTTCAATGCTTTGATTTGTATTAGTGATCTTTGCATTTTTAGCAGTGATTAAGCGTTGGGAGTCTTTAATGTAAGGATTAAACATCACGATATCTTTATAAGTAGTGCCATTATTATCTTGCATTTCACTGCCCACATAGACCATCCAGTCAGAGAATTTTTGTCCAAACTGAGTTGGCTTTAAATTTAGCTTTGCAACAGTCTTTTTATAATCAATAAAATTTGCATTTAGCTGTGCGGCTATTGGTATCATTATGGTAGCAATTACAAGTAGAGCAGTGCTTAAAAATGCTGAAAATATTAAGAAAAATTTAGCAATCTTATTTGGCGAGCCACCAAGCGTAAAAATAACGATACTTTCATTCTCTTTTGATAATCTAAAAAGAGTCATGGCAAGTGATACAAAAAATGCGATAGGCACGACAAAAAGTAGTACACGTGGAAGCATAAATGAGTAGAGTTTAAAAAGCTCACCAAAGCTGATCTCAATGTAAGAAGTGATGCGTGCGATCTGGATGAAAAATACGATCGACATGATCAAAAAAAGCGTACTAAATAGCGACGCAAAAGTCCCTAGGAAGTTAAATAAAAGATATCTATTCGCTCTACTCATAAATAAACCTTAAAATTTCTAAAATTTGCTCTTTAAAAGCGTATGTAATAAGTAAGCCAAGACTTAAAAATGGCACAAAAGCCAGCTCGTAGCCCCTTTTTTGAACGACCGCATAGACTGGAAGCGTAAAAAGTGCTGCAAGATAGATCGCCACTAGAGCCAGTTTGACTGGCAAGATAGCTCCGATGATCGCCGCTATAAAGATATCTGCACTACCCATCGCTTCTCTTTTTATGGCAAAGCTTACAACAAATCTAAGCACCCAAAAGATAAGTGCAAAAAGGAATAAATTTAAAATTTGGGCAAAATTTTCTTTAAATATAAAAAGCATCAAAGCGTAGATAAATGCGAAAAATAGCGCTGCAAAAAGAAGCGCATCTGGCACGGCTTTATATCTTATGTCTATGACGCTAAGAGCTAGCAGCATTATAAAACAAAGCCCTAAAAATAGCGCGTAAAGCAGCGTTTCTACACTTAAAATTTCGCCGCACTCTTTAAAAAAACAGATCAAAAAAAGTATCCCAGAAACTAGCTCGATCACTGGATAGATGAGGCTTATTTTTTGCTTACAAAAGGCACATTTGCCGCCTAAAAATAGCCACGAAAAAATTGGAATATTGTGATAAAAATTTAGCTTATGATCACAGTTTGGGCAATGAGAAGCTGGAAAATTTATGTTCTCATTTCTTGGTAGGCGGTAGATCAGCACATTTGAAAATGAGCCCACGCAAATACCCAAAACAAAAGCAAAAACGGCAAAAAAGATGACTAAATTATCCATTATCTTGCTAAACTCCGCCAAATCTTCGCTCTATATTTTTAAATTTGCTAACGATATTTGCAAGCTCATCCTTGCTAAAGTCAGGCCAAAGTGTTGGCGTAAAAAATAGCTCCGCGTAGCTTGCCTGCCAGAGCATGAAATTTGAGAGTCTACTTTCTCCACCAGTTCTAATGAGAAGATCCACCGGCTCACTCTCATCAAGTGCTGCATTTAGGCTTGCTTCGTTTATCTCGCAGCCTTCTAAAGTTAGCTTTCTTGCAGCTCTAATAATCTCATCTTTTGAGCCGTAGTTTATAGCTAAATTTAATAATAAATTTTTATTCTCTCTTGTAGTGTTTTTGGTGATTTCTATCTCGTTTTTTAGCTCATCGCTAAATGGCGAAATGTCGCCGATCGTGTTAAATTTAATCCCATTTTTTATAAAATCAACATGCTTTGAAATGAGAAATTTCTTAAGCAAATTCATCAAAAATTCGACCTCTTTTTGCGGCCTTTTCCAGTTTTCAGTACTAAATGCGTAAAGACTTAAAATTTTCACCCCATTATCGATACAAAATTCGCACATATCGCTTACTACATTTGCTCCAGCTTCGTGCCCGTTTGTCCGTAAAAATCCACGTTTTTTAGCCCAGCGCCCATTTCCATCCATGATAATAGCAAGGTGGTTTAATTCATTCAATCTTTAGCCTTTTATATCAATAATTTGTTCTTTTTTGCTCCAAAGAGCACTCACATTTTGCACTGTTATGTTAGTGCTAAATTCTCTTTTTAGCAAGCTAGCCACATTATTAAATGGAGTCGTGATCTCGCACATAGCTTCATCTTTAAATTTAAAAATAAGTGGAGCAAAATTTGAAAATATTAAAAAAATTTTTATATCATCCTCCTCTTTTTTTAGCTGAAAAACACCGTTTATGCCATTATAAATAAATGGTATATGCACGACATTTTCTTGCAGAGCAAAGAGCATTTTCGCTAGCACTTTCATCTCGTCTTTTGTCTTAGCTTCACTTAAACTTTTAAATAAATAGTCATAAAACCACGATAAATTCTCATTTCCTATCAAATTTTCGATAAGATTTAGCCCATCAGCCAAGACATCCTCATATAAAATTCTTGGCTTTTCGTATAAATTTTTTATGACGATATTTTCGCCCTGGCTTTGCACCTCGCCCCAGTATTTCGAGCCTACGTTTAGCTCTTTTGCGCTTTTTGTGTTTAAATTTCTATTTGCGAAATTTAAAATGTATCTGTTAAAGCCGATCTTTTGGCTTACCAAGATACTAAGCGGAAGTGACGAATTTATAGCTACTAACGGAGAATTTGCATTTTTTGCTATTTTTTGAATGTGAGAAATTTTCTCTATCATAAATTTGCTGCTAGCTCCACGATACGTCTTGCGATCTCGTCTTTTGCGGCAAGCGGTAGCAAAGTTTCACTATTTTTCGTGATGAAATTTACCTCATTTTGCTCGCTTGCAAAGCCATTTTTCTCACTCAAGATATTTAGGCAAACTGCGTCAAGCCCCTTTTGCTCTAGCATTGCTCTAGCATTTTTGTGTGCGCTCTCACTTGAGATTTCAAGCTTAAAGCCGATCTTTTTGCATTTAAACTCTTTTAAGCTTTGCAAAATATCGACATTTCTCTTTAGACTTAAGCTTAAAATTTCGCCAACATCCTCTTTTTTTATCTTGCCATCAATTTTTGTCGGCACAAAATCGCTTACTGCAGCACACATCACAAGTAAATTTGCGCTCTCACACTCGCTCTTGCAAAGCTCTAAAAGTTCATTGCTTGAGCTAAATTTAAAGCATTCAAATGGCTCGTTTTCCACTTCAAAGCTAGCAAGTAGCGTAACATCAGCACCAGAGTAATAAAAAGCTCTTGCAAGCGCCATCGCCATCTTACCGCTTGAGAAATTTGTAATGGCTCTAACATCATCTATCTTTTCTGTCGTCGCGCCACCAGTGATTACTACTTTTTTGCCTACAAAAAGAGGCTTGCTAAGTCTTTTTATAACAGCTTCTACTATCATCTCAGGACTGGCAAGACCGCCCTTGCCAACGTCGCCACAAGCTAGAGTTTTTAAAACCGGCTCTACTACTAAAGCACCGTTTTTCTTTAAAATTTCAAGTGAGTTTTGCGTCGCGAAGTGCTCGATCATATTGTTATTTGCAGCTGGAGCGACAACTAGGGGCACGTGTGAGGCGGCGATTAGCGTTTGCATAAAGACATTGTCGCAGATGCCAGCTGTTAGCTTATTTATCGTATTTACCGAAGCAGGTGCGATGAGGACTAGATCCATTTTAGAGTAGGCTATGTGATTTACGCCATCTTGCCAGTTTTGCGTTTGTGAGCTTAAAATTTTATGCTCGCTTAGCGCTTCAAAGCCGCTTACACTGCAAAATTCAAGCGCTCCGTCACTTAAAGCCACATAAACATCAGCACCTTTCTTTTTAAGCAGCGATAAAATTTCGTAAGCTTTATAAAAGGCGATACTACCGCAAACGGCAAGTAAAATTTTCTTATTTTTTAACATCGTCTTTGCCAAAGAATTTCTCAAAAAAGCCGCTTTTGTTCTCTTGACGACCTCTGCTGATAGCTAGAGCGCCGCTTTCAACGTCTTTTGTGATGGTGCTGCCAGCTGCGATGATGACATTATCAGCGATATTTACAGGAGCAACTAGCTGTGTATCTGAGCCAACAAAGACGTTTTTGCCGATCTTTGTTTTGTGTTTTGCTTTGCCGTCGTAGTTGCATGTGATCGTACCACATCCGATGTTTGTGCCACTTTCTATCTCGCAGTCGCCAAGATAGCTCAAATGTCCAGCTTTTACGCCGCTAAGAACGCCTTTTTTAACCTCGACGAAATTTCCTATGTGCGTATCAGAAATTTCAGAATTTGGCCTGATGTGAGCTAGTGGACCGATGTCTGAGTTTTTAATAACGCTGCTTTCGATCACCGATGAGCTTTTGATGATACTTTCTGTGATGACGCACTCACCAAGGATACTTACGTTTTCTTCGAGCACGCACTCGCCTTCAAATTTAGCCCTGCTATCTATGAAAATGCTCTCAGGCATGCGCATCAAAACGCCAGCCTTCATCAAATTTTGCTTGATCTCATCTTGCATTATTTTTTCTGCAATGCTAAGCTGAAATTTATCATTTATGCCCATAAAATTTTGCTCGCTAACATTCACTGCAACGCACTTTAAACCCTTTTCATTTGCTATTTTTATGGCGTCAGTTAGGTAGTACTCTTTTTGCGCGTTTTGGTTGTTTATGAGCGGTAAAATTTGCTCTAATGCTTCGCGCTTAAAGCAGTAGCAGCCAGCATTTACGCTTTTTATCGCAAGTTGCGCTTCGCTAGCATCTTTTTGCTCGACGATGCCTTCAACTTTGCCGTTTTTTATGATGACTCTGCCGTAGCCAAAAGGATTTGCTGCTTCAAATGAGCTCATAACCACGTCAGCTTCGGCATTTGCTAGACGCATTAGATCGGTTGATTTTACAAGAGGCATATCACCACAAGTTACTATCACCTTTTCGCCGCTTAAATTTACGCTTTTTATCGCGCCAGCAGTGCCTGGAAAATTTGCTAGATCTTGCTCGAAAATTTTAGTTTGAGGGAAAATTTCTTTTATCTTTTTGCTAATTAACTCTTTTTCGTAGTGAAGCATGACGCTAACGTCATTTGTGATCGCATAAGCTTGCTTTAATATGTGAATGATCATTGGCTCGCCACATAGCTCAAATAGAACTTTTGGGCGTTTTGATTTCATTCTGGTGCCAAGACCAGCCGCTAAAATTATGATTGAAGTATTGTTCATTTTTAAGCCTTTTAACGTTAAAAATTTCGCAGATTGTAGCAAAAAATGGCAAACAATTTTTTTAATTTAACGATTGTTTCAACAAAAAGCTAATAAAATAGCAATTCTTAAGAATTTATAAATAAAGTGAGCTTAAATGGATTTAGGAACCGTCGTCGGCTGGGTTTTGACCCTGGTGCTTTTGTTTGGATCAATGGCGATAGGCGTTGGTATAGGACCATACATCGATATTCCTTCTGTGATGATCGTTTTTGGTGGTACTATCGGCGTTATGATGGTTGGCTTCAAGATGGAGACGCTTAAAGGTGTTGGTAAATTTTATGGCATTGCTGTTAAGCCATCAGTCGTAGTAAATTTACCTGAGACTATAAAAAAAATAGTTGATTATTCAACCAAAGCTAGACGTGATGGTATCTTATCGCTCGAAAGCGAAGTAAATAATGAGACAAATCAGTTCTTAAAAAGAGGCCTCTCAATGGCGGTCGATGGCAATGAGCCAGATGCGATCAGAGCACTTTTGGAGATCGATATCGATCAAACTAGTACAAGACATTCAAATAATATTAAAATTTTTGAGCAAGTCGGCGGTTTTGCGGGTGCTATGGGTATGATAGGAACGCTCATTGGTCTTGTTGCGATGCTTCTTAACATGTCAGATCCTAGTGCGATTGGCCCATCAATGGCGGTTGCCTTGCTTACGACGCTTTATGGTGCGATGATAGGTAATATCATAGGTGCGCCTGTGGCAAATATCCTCTCTATTCGCGATGCTGATGAAGCACTTGAAAAACAAGTCGTACTTGAGGGAATCATGTCGATACAAGCGGGCGATAATCCAAGAACGCTTGAGGCTAAACTCTTAGCATTTTTACCACCAAAAGATAGAAAAAGTCAGTTCGAATAATGGGTAAGTTAATAAAACCAGAAGAGTGTCCAAAATGTATGCCTGAGTGGCTAGCTGCTTTTGGCGACCTTATGTCACTTTTGCTTTGTTTTTTCGTTTTATTGCTTTCTATGGCGACAATGGATGCTAAAAAGATGGAGGCTGCCGTTGGCTCACTAGCTGGTGCATTAAGTGTGCTTGAAGGTGGTGCTAGACCTGAAAATCAGATAGAAAAAGAGACGGATCCAGAAAATACTCGTGCAAAAAAGATAAGCAAGCAAAAGGGCTCACAAAGTGAGCTAAATATGAATGTTAAAAAGATAAATGAATTACTAGCTGCTAGCGGGGCACCTGAGATCACTATGGAAGAGAGTGAAGATGGCTTTATCGTAAGGCTTCCAGCGGCTATGCTTTTTGATAAGGATAGTGCTGAAATTTCTGGTGAAGATGCGAAGCTATTTTTAAAACGAATAGGCATGATTGTGGCGAAAATGCCTAATGATGTAAAAGCCGATATCATCGGCCATACAGATAATATAGAGCCAAGCAAAGACTCAGCTTATAAAAATAACTGGCAACTCTCAACTGCAAGGGCTTTAAGCGTGGTTGAAGAGCTAATCAACGATGGCGTACCACAAAATAGAATAATAGCTTCTGGCAAAGCTTCGTTTGATCCGATCGCTAGTAACAGCACAGAAGATGGTAGAGCTAAGAATAATAGAGTAGAAATTCACTTCATATCGCTTGAGCCAAAAAATAAAGAGGCTACTAAGAAAAGTATCCTTGATATGAGGAATTAGTCGTGAAAGCACTGCTTGCTTTAGCGGTTTTACTTTGCACGGTTTTTGGGGCTGATCCTGCGCTACCAACTATAAATTTAAGTCTAAATTCTCCAGCAAATGCCGAGCAGCTTGTAAATTCTCTAAATGTTTTACTAATCCTCACTGCACTTGCACTTGCTCCTTCGCTCATTTTTATGATGACAAGTTTTTTAAGGCTTGTTATCGTATTTTCATTTTTACGCCAAGCGATGGGTACGCAACAAGTTCCACCTTCAACAGTACTCATCTCGCTTGCGATGGTTCTTACATTTTTTATTATGGAGCCAGTTGGGCAAAAGAGCTATAACGATGGCATAAAGCCTTATATAGCTGAGCAGATAGGCTATGAAGAGATGCTTGATAAAAGCTTAAAGCCATTTAAAGAATTTATGGTAAAAAACACAAGAGAAAAAGACCTTGCACTTTTCTTTAGGATTAGAAATTTACAAAATCCAGCAAACATCGAAGAGATACCGCTAAGTATCGCAATGTCAGCTTTCATGATAAGTGAGCTAAAGACATCTTTTGAGATAGCGTTTTTACTCTATTTGCCATTTCTTGTCATCGACATGGTCGTAAGCTCAGTGCTGATGGCTATGGGTATGATGATGCTTCCTCCTGTCATGATCTCACTACCATTTAAACTGCTCATATTCGTGCTTGTTGATGGCTGGAATTTACTAATAGGAAATCTTGTAAAAAGCTTTCACTAATGAAAAAATTTTTATTCATTTTTTTGCCAGTGTTTTTGATTGGTTCAAATTTAAGTATGATCGCAAATAAAGCTACACAAAATGAAATTTCAAAGATCAAAGAGCTTGAGTTAAAAAGAGCAAATTTAAACGATGAAGCCACATTAAGCTCATATATGCCAAGCCTTAGCTTAGAGGGCTCATACGGCAAAAATGCAAGCACTTTTCCAAGCATAGTCGCTAAAGAGTCAGCTGGTGTGCTGGCTAGAATTGATTTTTTGCTTTATGATGGCGGAGCGAGAGAGGCTAGGCTAAAGATGAGCCAGCTTTTGAAAAATAAAGCCGCCATCGCAAGCGATGAAGCTAAAAACTATCTTGCGCTTAAGGCTGTAAATTTATATTTTAATGCTCTAGCACTTGAAAATATAATCGCAGCCAAAAACGCTCAAGCAAATTTTTTAAAAGGCGTTTTAGATAAGCTTGAAAAGGCAAACATTGCAGGCCTTGCCGCAAAAGATGAGCTTGAAAATGTAAGAGCTAAATATTACTTAGCTAATAGCACGCAGCTTGAATACAAAAACAAAATGGAGCAAATCTTAAATGAGATAAATTTGCTAACTGGTGAGAAAATTTTACCAGTAGCTGGAGCAAAGATGGCTGAGATTGGCTCAAATTTAGCTTCAAAGAATGCTGAGCTTGATAGACTAAGCCAAGATATATTTTTAGGTGAAGCTAAGCTTAGCGAGGCAAAGGCTGGTTTTTTGCCCCAAATCATGCTTTATGACACATATGGATTTTATAAAAATAATTACGATATCGATCTAGGCAGGCTTAGTTCTTACCGCTCATACGTGGATAAATACCTAAAAGAAGATACTCATGGCAATAAATTTGGTATCGCTTTTAAATGGAAAATTTTTGATTTTTTCGCCACTAGCAAGATGAGTCAGGCTCAAAAGATCGCGCTTGATGAGGCAAGGCTAAATTTGGAGTATAAAAAGCGTGAAAACGAGACAAGGCTTAAAAATTTGCAAAGTGAAATCGTGGTGCTCACTTCAAAAATCGCTTCACTAAACGAATATGTAAGAGCAAGCGATTTGGCATTAAAAGCTAGCTATGAAAAGTATAACTCCGGGCTTTTGGGATATAGCGACCTGCTTGAGGCACTCTCTCAAAAATTTGATGCCATTAGCCTTTTTGAGAGTGCAAAAGATGAGCTTGAGATTAAAAAAGCGGAGTTCTTTTTTGAAAATGGCGAGCCGATTTTAGAGAGGATTAAAGATTGAAAAAGCTGATAATTTTAATGATATTTGGCATTTTTTCATTTGCTAGTGAAGAAATTTTTGCTGACTTTGAAGTCTATGCCAAGCAAAGCTCAAAGCTTGCATTTGAGGGCAGTGGTAAGGTAGATAAAATTTTTGTAGATGTTTCAAGTCATGTTAAAAAGGGTGACGTGCTAGCTATTCTTGATCAAAGCAGTCTAGAAATCGCTCTTAAAAAGGCAAAAAATGATCTTGAGCTGGCAAAAAATGCTAGTGAATTTGCAAAAAATACTTTAAACAAATTTACTCAAGTAAGGGATGTCACTTCAAAGCAAGAATTTGACGAGGTAAAGTATAAATTTGACGAAGCAATACTCCGGGTTCAAAGTGCACAAATTGCTATTTTAAATGCGCAAGATCGCCTTAAAAAAGCTGTTTTAAAAGCTCCATTTGATGGCGTTATCGCTAGTAAAAACATTGAGCTTGGAGAGAGTGTTTCGCCGCTTAGTCCAGCTTTTGTTTTAAATTCAAATGAGGCAAAAATTTTAATAGCGATTGATGAAAAATATGCAAATTTAGTAAAAGTTGGCGATACATTTAAATTTAAACTTGACGCAACAAGCGAGGAAAAAGAGGTAAAAATCGCTCTCATCTATCCAGAGATTAAGCGAGAGACTAGAAAATTTTACGCCCAGGCTTATGACAGCGGCCTAAAACCTGGCATGTTTGGTCAAGGAAAAGTGATAATCGGCGAAAATAAATGATAAAAACAGCCATAAATCGCCCCATAACTACGCTTATGATATTTTTAAGCCTTGTTGTCTTTGGAATTTACTCTCTAAAGACGATGAATGTAAATTTATACCCACAAGTAAATATCCCAATAGTAAAGATCACGACCTACGCAAACGGCGATATGAACTATATAAAAACTAAGATCACACAAAAGATCGAGGATGAAATTTCAAGCATTGAAGGTATCAAGAAAATTTACTCAACTAGCTTTGATAATCTAAGTGTAGTTAGTATCGAATTTGAGCTAAACAAAGACCTAGAGAGCGCTACAAACGATGTTCGCGATAAGATGCAAAAGGCAAGACTTGGCGCAAACTACGAGATAGAAAAGCTAAATGGTCTCTCATCTTCTGTCTTTAGTCTCTTTATCACAAGGCTTGATGATAATGAAACTAAGCTCATGCAAGAGATCGATGACGTGGCAAAGCCATTTTTAGAGCGAATTAGTGGCGTTTCAAAGGTCAAGACAAATGGCTTTTTAGAGCCAGCGGTGAAAATTTTACTAGATAGATTTAAGCTTGATAAAAACGCCCTTAGCGCAAACGAAGTGGCAAATTTGATAAAGGTTGAAAATTTAAAAGCACCGCTTGGCAAGATAGAAAATGAAAAAATCCAAATGGCGATCAAGTCAAATTTCAGCGCCAAAAGCATAGATGAGATAAGAAATTTAACGATCAAACAAGGGGTCTTTTTAAAAGATATTGCAAGTGTTGATCTCGCTTACAAAGACGCAAACGAAGCAGCGATAATGGATAAAAAAAGTGGCGTCTTGCTTGGTCTTGAGCTAGCTCCAGATGCAAACGCTCTAACCGTGATCGCTCTAGCAAAGTCAAAGCTAGATCAGTTTAAAAGTCTGCTTGGCAATGAATACGACGTAAAAATAGCTTATGATAAGAGCGAAGTGATACAAAAGCACATCGATCAAACCGCCTTTGATATGATCCTTGGCGTCTTGCTAACCATCGTGATCGTCTATCTGTTTTTAAGAAATTTCTCGATCACCATCATCTCAGTCGTAGCGATACCAACTAGCATCGTGGCGACGTTTTTCATCATAAACGCCCTAGGATACGACATCAACCGCCTAAGCCTCATAGCTCTGACCCTTGGCATCGGAATTTTCATCGATGATGCGATAGTTGTCACTGAAAATATCGCTAGCAAGCTAAAAGATGAGCCAAATACCCTAAAGGCAAGCTTTGTAGGTATAAAAGAGATAGCATTTAGCGTCTTTGCGATCTCGCTCGTGTTGCTTTGCGTCTTTGTGCCAATAGCCTTTATGAGCGGCATCGTTGGCAAGTACTTTAACTCATTTGCGATGAGCGTGGCAGCTGGCATCGTCATCTCGTTTTTTGTGAGCATCTTTCTTGTGCCAACGCTTAGCGCTAGGTTTGTAAATGCCAAACAAAGCGGTTTTTTTCAAAAGAGCGAGCCATTTTTTGAGGTACTTGAAAATGGCTATGAGAAAATTTTAGCTTTAGTGCTTAAATTTAAGCTCATATTTTTAGCTATAACGCTTGCGGTCGTTGTTTGCTCGTTTGCTCTGGCTAAATTTGTAGGCGGCGACTTCATGCCAAGCGAGGATAACTCGGAGTTTAACATCTACTTTAAGCTTGATCCTGCCCTTAGTCTGGAGGCTAGCAAGCAAAAGCTAAAAGATAAAATTTCACTCATAAACGCCGATCCTCAGGTAGCTTACGCCTACTTCATCCTTGGCTATACAGACGCCAAGCAGCCTTATCTTGTAAAAGCTTACGTTAGGCTAAAAGAGCTAAAAGATAGAGCTAATCACGAGCGGCAAAACGCTATCATGCAGAGGTTTCGTGATAAGCTAAAAAGTGATGATATGAGCGTCATCGTGGCTGATCTTCCGGTGGTTGAAGGTGGCGATGTGCAGCCAGTTAAGCTTACTATCACATCTGAAAATGGCAAAGAGTTAGAAAAATTTGTACCAAAGATTAGCAAAATGCTAACAGAGATAAATGACGCAACGGACGTAAATTCGCCTGAAGAAGATCTGCTAAAGCGCGTGCAAATTTCTATCGATGAAGATAAGGCTAAAAGACTAAATTTAGACAAGGCTAGCATTGCAAGCGCTGTTTATAGCGCATTTAGCGAGAATGAGGTCTCTGTTTTTGAAAACGAAAATGGCAAAGAGTATGAGCTTTACATGCGTCTTGATGATAAATTTAGAAGCGATACAGATGATATCTTAAAGACTAAAATAAGAAGCAAAGAGGGCTTTTTCGTGACACTTGGCGACGTGGCGACGCTTAGTTTTGAGCAAAAGCCAGCTAGTATTTCGAGATTTAATAGAGCCGATGAGATAAAATTTTTAGCAAATACCAAAAACAACACTCCGCTAAATAGCGTGGCAAATGAAATTTCAAAGAAGCTTGATGAAATTTTGCCAGCAAATTTCAAGTATAAATTTCTTGGATTTGTAGAGCTCATGGACGATACAAACGCTTCGTTTATCTTTACGGTAAGTGCTAGCGCGGTGCTTATTTACATGGTGCTTGCTGCACTTTATGAGAGCTTTTTGTTGCCATTTCTCATCATGCTAGCCATGCCACTTGCCTTTTGTGGCGTCGTGATTGGCCTTTTTATAAGTGGCAATCCATTTAGCCTATTTGTCATGGTTGGCGTCATCTTGCTCTTTGGCATGGTGGGTAAAAACGCCATTTTAGTGGTTGATTTTGCAAACCACTTTGCAAATAGCGGCATGGAGGCAAACGAAGCTGTGAAAATAGCTGCAAAAAAGCGACTAAGGGCTGTTTTGATGACCACTTTTGCGATGATATTTGCCATGCTCCCCCTTGCTCTTAGCAGGGGTGCTGGCTATGAGGCCAACTCACCTATGGCTATAAGCATCATCTTTGGGCTCATTAGTTCGACCTTGCTAAGCTTGCTTGTCGTGCCAGTGCTTTTTGCGTGGGTTTATAATCTTGATAAATTTATAAGAAAATTTTATGAAAGGGAGAGAATTTGAAGAAAATTTTAGCTGTTTTGCTCTTTGCTTTGCCTCTTTGGGCTGGAAATTTACTAGAGATCATCGCTCTAGCGCAAAGTGCAAGGCTTGAGAGTTTGAAAGAATTTAATAAAAATGAATATATAAATAAAAATAAGAGTAAAAAGCTAAATTTATCCCTTGATGGCAGATATACCTTTGTGCCTGATGAGATAAAGGGTGGATATATGACAAAGGCTGGATCGATCACGGCTAAGGTTGAGTATCTTATCTTTGATGGCGGAGCGAGTGAGGCTGCTGATAAAATTTTAGACCACAAGGGCGTGGAGAAAATTTACAAAGATGAAGAGCTGATGAACCTCACTGCTTTTCAGGTCGCAAAGGTCTATTTCAACGCTATCGCACTAAATTCTCTTATAAATTTAGAGACAAAATTTGTGGATAGTTTTGCTAAGGCTGCGGCTGAAAATGAGTTTTGGTTTGAGTATGGTGAGATAAATAAGGCTGAGTTTGATGCGATAAATTTCACGTTAAATAAAAAAAGAGCAGAGCTTGACGAGCTTGGGCTTAAGCTAGCAGAGCTAAACTCAAGGATAAATTTGCTCTCAAACGGCGAGATCGGCTTTAACGCTGGCTCAAAGATAATGATGCCTGATTTTAGCAAAGATGATCTAAGTGCAAAACTTGGAGCAATGGAGCAGGAAAAATATATAAAAGAGCAAGAAAATGAGAAGCAAAAGAGTAAATTTGCTCCAAGAATTTACTTAAAAGATACGCAAAGTGTGAATAATAACAGCTTTAAAAAAGGTGAGAGAACGACTTCGCAGATGATAGGCGCTTACGCTGATGCGAACAGGCCTAGAGTGGAGTTTGAGTGGAAGCTACCTGATAGCTTAAGTCTTAGTAAGCAAAGTCAAGTTAAACGCATTGAAGAGCAAAAGGCGGCACTTGATTTAAGCGATGAAGAAAATAGGATAATCACTCGCCTAAAAGAGCTAGAAAGCACAATCAAAGGCTTAAATGCAAAGTTAAATTTGCAAGATTTGAAGCAAGATAAGCTTGATAGTGATTTTATTGATCTGCTAAATGGCTATCTTAATGGCGAGATAAAATATGAAGAATTTTTGTTTGTGAGTGAGAAAAATTTTAGTGATAGGGCAAATTTCATACTTGATGGCGATTTACTTGAGCTAAATAAACTTGAGTACTTTTTTGAATGTGCAAGAAAAATAAATGAGGTGATAATTGAATAAACTGATCTTTGTAACCATTTTGTGGGCGTTTAGCTTTAGTTTGATAGGTGAGTTTTTAGCTGGCAAGGTTGATAGCTATTTGGCTGTTTTTATTCGGGTTGCGCTTGCGAGCTTAGTCTTTTTGCCATTTACAAAATTTCGTGGTATCAGTCCAAAGCTAGCATTTGGCATCATGGCGATCGGAGCGGTGCAAATAGGACTTATGTATCTATTTTATTACAATTCATTTTTGTATCTAAGCGTGCCAGAAGTAGCACTTTTTACCATTTTTACGCCGTTTTATGTGACGCTCATCTATGACGCATTTAGCTTTAAATTTAGACCACTTTATCTCTTTAGCGTTGGCGTTGCGGTTTTTGGAGCTTTGGTTATCAAATATGGCGCTATAAACGATGGTGTATTAAAGGGCTTTTTGCTAGTGCAAGCGGCAAATATCTGCTTTGGGGCAGGGCAGAGTGCATATAAAGCACTTTTAGAAAAATTTGATGTGGATCAAAAAAATGTCTTTGGCTACTTTCACTTTGGGGCATTTTTTGTAGCTATTGTTGCACTTTTAACTCTTGGTAATCCGGCCAAATTTACGCTTGATCTAACGCAAATTTTAGTGCTTCTCTGGCTTGGAGTGGTCGCTAGTGGGCTAGGGTATTTTATGTGGAACAAAGGTGCTTGCGAGGTCGATAGTGGCGTGCTTGCCATCATGAATAATGCTCTCATTCCAGCTGCCATCATCGTAAATTTAGTCTTTTGGCAAAAGGATACAAATTTAACTAGACTCATTGTAGGGGCTGTGATTATGTATGTTTCGCTAGTCATTCACAATAAAATTATGAAATTTTACGGTGTAAAGGTTGCTTAGAAATAAATTTTAAGCGATCTAGTGTAGTTTTCATCAAAAAGAAGATATGTAAATTTAATTAAAGAATTTAAAAGAATAAATTTATGGTGTCAAATTTTATTTTAATTAGGCGCCTTGCATTTTTAAAATTTGTGCGTTTATTTGCATTATCTGGGCAAATATAGATCCCTTTTGGGTCTGAAGTGAGGCCACTATCTCTTTTGCATAAGGATTTTGGCTCGCACTTGCATGCTTTATTGCACTCTCGATCTCTTTTAGCCGCTTTTGCAGTTTTTCTAGCTGCTTTTTTAGGACATCAATGCTGCTTTCGCTCTGGTTTGTCTCGCTAGCTAAATTTGAAGCGTCATACAAAATAGCGCTTTTATCGTTGCTTTGTGAATTCTCGCTTTTTAAATTTGACTCGTCAGCCTTTAAATTTAGGCCACTTTTAGAGCTACTTTTGTTTAAATTTATCAAATTTGAATTTATTTTTAGATCCATCGCCAAACCTTTAAATTTAAAAGCATATCGGCAAATTTGAGTAAAAGCTTTGACTACGAAAAATTTAGTAGATAAAGTAAAAATGCTACCACACCAAAGAGTGGTGGTAATAAAGCCGAGGCTTTAAATTTTATGCATAAAAGAGTGGCGGCATTGTAAAGTAAAAATACAAATGTGCTTATATGAAGGTTGCTAGGGCTTAATCTAACGGCTAGCATTTTGCTTAAGATCTCATCAAAAATGCCACCATATCCAAAGAGGTGAAGCACAAAACTTAATGGATAAAACAGGCCAAATAGGTAGTTTAGAGCTAGCACGCTAAGCTGCAGGAGGCTAATGAGCGGAAAAAAGTAAAGCACTGCAACTTCCATAGCAAAAAATACATATAAATTTAAAAGCAGAGAGTTTGCTAGTAGACCAAATTTGGGTGCAAAATACAAAAGATATACAAAAATATAAAAGACGCCAAGGCATGAAAAATAAAAGCCAACACTAAATAAAAGCTGTGGAAACATAGCTATGCCAAATAAAATAACGCCAAAGAGTGTGTAGAAATTTAGAATTTTTATCCTTTTGCATATCATGTAAAAGCCTGCCACACTCATCAAAAATGCTCGTAAAAAGCTCGGAATAAATCCGATCAAGTAAAAATAAAAGCAAAGCACTAAAAATACAGCGATACTGATGTCAAAAATGTATGAACGAAACGGCAGATATCTCGCATAAATAGGCTTTAAAATGAGCTTTAAAACAAAGAAACAAACGGCGCTTATTACGCCAAGATGATAGCCGCTGATAGCGATTAGATGTGCTATGCCCCAGTTTGAAACGTCATCTCTTAGCTCGCCGTCTATATTTGTACCTAGAAATAGGGCCGAGTAGAGCTGTGCAATTTTGCTATTTTCGTGCTGGTTGTAGATAGATGATTGTAGTTTTTGATTGATATCTGGTGTAGTTTTTCGTGGCAGCTTTTCGCGTGAAAAGCTAGGCATGTAAAAGGCAGACGAAATAT
Organism: Campylobacter concisus; assembly: GCF_902460545.1. Taxonomy (GTDB): domain Bacteria; phylum Campylobacterota; class Campylobacteria; order Campylobacterales; family Campylobacteraceae; genus Campylobacter_A; species Campylobacter_A concisus_AE. Next base: position 52,548 of record NZ_CABPUE010000005.1, on the reverse strand, counting down.
AATCCTTAAAGCCGACATCTAAATTTATAACACTTAAAAATATATTATCTCCAGACTTGAAATCATCTGTTTTGGCCCCAAGCGTATAAAATGTAAATTCGTCTGTTTTTAACCTTAATATCTGTCTTTTCTTACCGTCGCTGCTAAGCTTTTCATAGCTGGAAATTACAGTTGCTACCAGTTCTTGCTCGCCTTTATCCATAAAAATTTGATATTTATGATAGCTTAGAGATAAATTTATAGAAAAAATACAAAGACAAAATAGACAAAATATATTAAAAATTTGTCTATTTTTTGGGTTCTTAAGGCTCATTATCCTTCAAATGATACGTCAGATACTGGCATTGCAGACATATCTTCAAACCTTGAGTGTTGCTTTTGAAAGAGTACATCAACTGAGCCAGTTTCACCATTTCTATTTTTGCCAACGATGATCTCGGCCTTTTCTTGAAGCTTATTAAAGACATGATTGCTCTTGTACTCTTTGCCCTCAGCACTTGCGCGTTTTTCTTTCTCTTTTTCTTCTTGTTCTAGATAAAACTCATCTCTATAAACAAAAAGAATGATGTCAGCATCTTGCTCGATCGCACCTGACTCTCTTAGATCGCTTAGCATAGGGCGTTTATTTGCGCGAGATTCAAGGCTTCTGTTTAGCTGAGAAAGGGCGATGATTGGCATATCTAGCTCACGTGCTAAAAGCTTTAATCCACGAGAAATTTCAGCTATTTGGACGTGACGATCAGCGTAGTTATTTGTACTCATCATAAGACCGATGTAATCGATCACGCAAAGTGAAATTTCAGGATGCATAGCCTTTAGTTTTCGCATTTGCGTTCTTACTTGATGGATATTTACATAGCCACTATCATGTACAAAAAGCTTGCTAGCCGCAAACTCCTCGCAAGCATCGCTAAATCTAGCCAACGCTTCATCATCCATCTTTGCAGTCATTATGTCTTGAAGCGGGATAGAGGTCTTACTTGCTAGCATTCTCATCATTATTTGCTCAGCTGGCATCTCGAGCGAGAAAAAAACAACTCCGGCATTATTTTTTAAAACCTGACTCATAAAATTTAAACAAAGTGTCGTTTTTCCCATGCCTGGACGAGCTGCAACGATGATGAGGTCACCATTTTTAAAGCCCTTTATCATCTCATTTAGCTTCTTAAATCCAGTATCAAGTCCAACAATATCTTTTTCGCCAAGTAAAGCTTGAGCATTAATATGATCCATCATTTTCATGATGATCTCTTTGCCTTCTTTTATGACTCCAGTGCTTCCACCTTCTATCAAAGAGTAAAATTCCTGGCTAAGATCATCGACCATATCGCGGCTTGGCTTATCTTCATTTACTTTGCTTGGTATGTTGTGAGCGATCTTTACAAGACTTCGTTTTATAGATTTTTCTCTTAGTTCGTTTGCGTATTTTTGAATGTCTATTAGGGAATTTGTGCCCAAAATATCTAGTATTAGCTCTTCGTCGTATTTTTCGCCAAGTCTATTTTTTAAAAATGGCATAGTTATGGGATCATCGCTATTTAGGCATGCCACCATTGCATCATATATTTGTGAATGCCCTTTTAGATAAAAATCCTTTGCCTTAACAATGTCAAAAATTTCACCTAAAATATCGTTGTTTTGCAAAATGGAGCTTAGTATAGCTCGCTCCATATCAATGTCGTAAAGGTTGGTAAAATCTATTTCGTTAACTCTTTGCTTTGCCACAAATTTTCCTTTAGTCTCTACTTTTTATCTCATCGTCGATCTCTTGTAAAAATCTATCCACAAGCTCGCTCTCAGGCAGTCTTGCGACCACTTCGCCGTGACGCATGATCATGCCATTTCCTTTGCCAAATGCTATGGCAACATCTGCGCCTTTTGCCTCGCCGATAGCATTTACCACGCAGCCCATCACTGAGACATTTAGCGGCTCTTTTATCCCTTTTGTCTTTTCTTCTACTAGCTTTACTGCAGCCATGAGATCAGCTTGCAAACGCCCGCAAGTTGGGCATGAGATGATATTTAGTCCCTCTTTTTGTCGGCCGCTATCTTTTAAGATCGCCTTTGCGACTTTGATCTCCTCTTCAAGCTCGCCTGTAATGCTAACTCTCATCGTATCGCCTATACCCTCAAGCAAAAGCCCGCCAAGTGCGATCGCGGACTTGATAGTGGCGTGAAAAGTGGTACCTGCCTCAGTAACACCTAGGTGAAATGGATAATTTGTCTTTGGGCGAAGCGCTCTATAAGCTTGCATTGTGCGTTCAACGTCGCTTGATTTAAGTGAAATTTTGATATCTGTAAAGTCAAAATCCTCAAGAAGCTTGATGTTATACATTGCACTCTCCACCATAGCCTCCACCGTGCGGCCGTAGCGGTCCTCAAACTGCTTTTCAAGCGAGCCAGAATTTACACCTATTCGGATAGGTAAATTTCGCTGTTTGCAGGCATCAACTACTGCTTTTATGTTTTTTGCCGAGCCTATGTTGCCTGGATTTATGCGGATAGCATCAACAAATTCGCTAACCATAAGTGCGTAGGTGTGGTTAAAATGTATGTCCGCGACGACTGGTATTGGCGAGCCTGCAACGATCTGTTTAAGTGCACTTGCATCTTCCTTGTCAAATACTGCGCAGCGCACGATATCACAGCCTGCAAAATATAGTCTTTGTATTTGCTCTAGTGTGCCTTTTATGTCTTTTGTCTTTGAAAATGTCATCGACTGTACGGATATCGGTGCGTCACCGCCTATTAAAACATCGCGAATTTTTATCTGTTTTGTTGGGTATCGTTGCAAAATTTTGCCTTTAAATTTTTATTGGAGATTATAAAAAAAAATGGCTTTTAAAAGGCTTGAGAATTTATTTTTAATAGTTTATAAAAATTAGTATTTTTATTGGATGTAGTTTCTAAAATTTTACTTACTCTTTATAGTCAACTTATCAAATTTCATAATGCTTTCATAAGCCTTAGGTTTCTCTATTATCTATTTTAAAATTTACCATGTCTTTGTTGGATAGTTTTTAGACTAGCATTTTTAACTAAAATTGACTGGATCAATATCGATATCGCTAAGTTCGCTTTTGCATAGGCTTGCAGCTTTTAAAAGAGGTATATGAGAGTTTGAGCGGAGTAAAATTTCATATCTAAATTTGCTTCCAAGATACTCTATCTGGCACTTTCCGTATCCTATGATCTCAAGTTCATCACTTCTTAAAGGTTCTATTCTTTGCACAAATTCATTCATTGTATTTTTTACTATGTGTTCATCTTTATGTGAGATGATAATGCGAAGAAGCCTAGTAAAAGGCGGATAAAGTCCCTCGCGGTAGCCAATCTCATCTTTTAAAAATGCGTCGTAGTCGCTGATGTAGCTCTCAAAAAATTCTCTTTGTTTGCTTTGAATGATAACTCTACCAGCCCCGTTTCTACCAGCTCTTCCAGCTACTTGCATGGCAAGAGCGAGCGTTCGCTCTCTGGCTTTATAATCAGGAAAATTTAAAAGCTCGTCAAATCCCATGATGACAGCAAGCTCAACGTTGTGATAATCATGCCCCTTGCTTAGCATCTGCGTGCCTAGCAGGATGTCTATCTTGCCGTCGTTAAATTCCTTCAAAGCCTTTACGAGCTTGTTTTGCGTCGTTATTTCATCTCTATCAAATTTAGCGATTCTAGCATTCGCAAACTCAGCTTGCAGCCGCTCAAGTAGCTCGCTAGTGCCAATTTTTTTGGCCTCTATCATCTCGCTACCGCACTGGTGACAAATTTTTGGCACGGCCATTTTATGCTCGCAGTATTGACACTTTAGCACGTTTTGTTTTTTGTAATAGCTCATACCGATGCTGCAAAATGGGCACTTTAACGTTTCACCGCAGTTTTTGCAGACTAGATATTTAAAATTTGCCCTTGTTGGCAGGCAGATGACAGTTTGCTTTTTATTTGCGAGTGTCTTTGAAATTTCATCTTTTAAAATTTCACTAATTCCAGTCTCGCTCTCATCGAAAATGTAATTTTTTTGCGAATCAAAATATGTCCCTTTTAAGCGAAAATGCTCCTGCTTGTAAAAGCTAGTAAGGCTTGGCGTGGCACTTCCAAGCACCACTTGTAGGTCAAATTTGCTAGTTAGAAAGAGGGCAAGGTCTCTTGCGTTGTAGTGTGGTTTTGAACCTGTGTTTTTGTAGCTATCGTCGTGTTCTTCGTCTATGATGATAAGTTTTAGCTTCTCAAGTGGTAAGAATAAAGCCGATCTCGCACCTGCAACGAGCCTAACTTTTCCACTTTTTATATCTTTTAAAATTTGCTCTTTTTTCTTTGGCGTGATCTTTGAGTGCCAGACTGCTACTGCCTCGCCAAAGAAGCTCTCAAGGCGTTTTTGCATTTGTGGCGTGAGTGAAATTTCAGGCATTAAAAATAGCGCTTGGCTGCCTGCGTTTAAAATTTCTCTGATCTTTGCTATATAAATCTCGCTTTTTCCGCTTCCAGTGTCGCCAAAGATGAGTGAAATTTTACGTTTATTTATAAAATCCAAAGCCTCTTGCTGTTTTTCGCTTAGTTTTGGTGCCACATTAAAATTTTGATTTTCATAAAATTTATCTGCTGCAATAATGTTATTTGGTTCAAATAAATTTAGGCTGACTCCAAGCTCGCATGTGTAATATTTTGAGATAAATATTGCCAATTCGCTTTGCATTGAAGTTAGATTAATCGGTAGAATTTCTAAAATTTTGCTTGTTTTAAACTCTGGTTTGCCAGTCTCTTTTACGATAAAAGCAGTAAGAATTTTTCCTCTTAAAGAAGCCTTTACGCCTTGAAATTTTTCTAGTTTTTGATCGCTTTCATAAGTGAGCGGGGCTAAATTTAGCCCATAAAATGCGAGTATGTAATAGTGCATTACTGAAGTGATTTGCAAATTTCATTTTCATCACTGCAACCAAAATCACCAGTATTTTTGTCGTATTTGAAATTTGCTACTTTGCCATCTAGCCTAAATGTGTATTTGTCATCGCTTATTCTGTGCCAGCCATTTTTGCTGCCGCTATCTTTTATCGGTATATTTATAACATTTTTAAAGAGTTTACTTGGATCGCCATCGTCTAGCTTTTGTGGAAATTCTGGCTTTGCTTGCAAGATGTTGTCATTGTATTTTAGTGAAATTCCGCTTCTTATGGCAGCAAGTTGAGTTTTTGCATTTGAGATAGTAGCATCGCTTCTAGAAAAAAATAGCCTAGGTATAGCGACTGTGCTTAAAATGCCTAGTATAACTACTATAAATATCAGCTCAAGCAAGGTGTAAGCTCGTCTTTTCATCTCTCTTCTCGCTTTAATATCTCATCAACGTTGCCAGTTAAATTTTTTACTGCCTTTATCACAGCATAATTTTCATAACATTTTTCTATAAAGGCATTTAAAAGCTCTTTTGACTCTATAAATTGGCGCCCGCCCATTAAATTTTGCCAGTCATTTTCAAAGAATTTAGCAAAATCATCATCAAGCGTGATCGTGTAGTCGCGAGATGATATAGTGAGCGTGATTTTTTTCATATTTTAGCCAAGCTTATCTGCCAAGGACAGCTTCGATTTTTCTCATTACATCGTCAGCTTCGGTATTTTTCTTGTCAAGATCCTCTTCTAAACGCATGATTTGATTGCTTTTTGCCTCATTTTGTGCTTTTAAAGTTACGATCTCATTACGCAACTCTTCGTTCGTTTTGCAAAGTTCGTCATATTTTGTGATCAGGTCATTTACTTTATCGCTTAGTGTGGTTAAGATCGCATTATCTTCAAACATAAAGGTTCCTTTAAAATAATAATTAATGCCGTATTCTAACACGCAGAGGCTAAATTCTTTTTAAAATTCTCATTTGACAAAGCACTATCTTTGCTATAAAATTCGCCCAAATTTAAAGGTAGTTAATGAGTAAATTTGAAATTTCATCTAAATTTAGCCCAAGCAGCGACCAAGCAAGAGCGATAAAAGAGATAGTAAAAAGTATAAAATCAGGCAACAAATACCAAACACTTCTAGGCGTGACAGGATCTGGCAAGACCTTTACTATGGCAAATGTCATACGTGAGCTAAATATGCCAACTCTGATAATGACGCATAACAAATCCCTTGCCGCGCAGCTTTACAGCGAATTTAAGGGCTTTTTCCCAAAAAATCACGTCGAGTACTTCATAAGCTACTACGACTACTACCAGCCAGAGGCCTACATCCCAAGAAGCGACCTATATATAGAAAAGGATAGCTCGGTAAATGAGGAGCTTGAGCGCCTGCGCCTCTCTGCGACGGCTAGCTTGCTAAGCTTTGACGACGTCGTCTGTGTTGCCTCAGTCTCTGCAAACTACGGCCTTGGTAATCCAAGTGAGTATAAAGGGATGGTGGCATATCTTAGCGTGGGTGAGAAGATAAGCCAAAGAAAGCTTTTAGAGCAGCTTGTAGATATGGGCTATAAGCGCAATGACAACTACTTTGACAGAGGGGATTTTCGTGTAAATGGCGATGTGGTGGATATTTATCCAGCTTACTATAACGACGAAGCTCTAAGGGTTGAGTTTTTTGGCGATGAGATCGATGCGATGTATCATTTTGATGTGCTTGATAATAAACGCCTAAAGGATATCTCTAAATTTACGCTTTATGCGACAAGCCAGTTCATCGTGGGCGCTGATAGGCTAAAGATCGCGATGAAAGAGATCGAAGAGGAGCTTGATATTCGTTTAAAAGAGTTTAACGAGCAGGGCAAGCTAGTAGAGGCGCAGAGGCTAAAGCAAAGGGTGGAGTTTGACCTTGAGATGATGGCAAGTACGGGTATGTGCAAAGGCATCGAAAACTACGCACGCCACCTAACTGGTCAAAAGCCCGGAGAGACGCCATACTCGATGTTTGACTACTTTGAGATAAGCGGCAAAGACTATCTGGTTATCGTCGATGAGAGCCACGTGAGTTTGCCGCAGTTTAGGGGCATGTACGCGGGCGATAGGAGCCGTAAAGAGGTGCTTGTGGAGTATGGATTTCGCTTGCCTTCAGCGCTTGATAACAGGCCGCTTAAATTTGACGAGTTTATAAGCAAAAAGGCAAAATTTCTCTTTGTCTCAGCCACACCAAACGAGTACGAGCTTGGTATCAGTCAGGGGCACGTATACGAGCAAATTTTGCGTCCTACGGGGCTGCTTGATCCGCTTATCGAGATAAAAGATAGCGACAACCAGGTTGAGGCGCTATTTGACGAGGCAAAGGCTGTCATCGCTAGAAATGAGCGTGTGCTAGTTACGGTGCTAACTAAAAAGATGGCCGAGGAGCTAAGCCGCTACTACATCGAGCTTGGCATAAAAGTCAAGTATATGCACTCAGACATCGACGCGATCGAGCGAAATGAGATCATTAGAGGGCTTAGAAGCGGCGAATTTGACATGCTAATAGGCATAAATTTACTCCGTGAGGGGCTTGACCTGCCAGAAGTGAGCCTGATAGCCATAATGGATGCCGATAAAGAGGGCTTTTTGCGCTCGACAACGAGCCTTATACAGACGATGGGGCGTGCGGCTAGAAATGTAAATGGCAAGGTGCTAATGTTTGCCAAAAAGATCACGCACTCGATGAAAGAGGCGATCGATACGACGACAGCTAGGCGTAAATTTCAAGATGAATACAACAAAGCTCACGGCATCACGCCGCACTCTGCAAGTAGAAATATCGAAGAGAGCTTGCATATCGAAGATGATGGTGAAATTTATAAACGTGGCAAGAATTTAGAAAAGATGCCAGCAAGCGAGCGAGCCGCGATAGTAAAAGAGCTAAGAAAGCAGATGCTTGAAGCGGCGGCGCAGCTGGAGTTTGAGAAGGCGGCGGCATTGCGCGACGAGATCGCCAAAATCCGCAAGCTTTAAATTTGACGGCTTGTCTTTTTCCGCCATACTTCGTTACCGGCTCAGTCGGCTTCGGTCGCGGACGGCTAGTCCGCTCCCTCGCCTCGCTCGCCGCTGCCTCGTCTGACGAAAAATACTTCGCCTTATCGTTTTACGCTCAAATTTGAAGTTAAATTTGTAAATTTCGGTTTCAAATTTTACTCACCGAGACCCATATCTTAAAAATGCCAAATTTTAAAAATGGCACAAAAATTTATTTAGCCAATTTTTACTAAAATATGACGTATTTGTAAGAAAGCAAAATTTTAATCAAAAAAGGAGTCCATAAATGACAAAAGAAGAGATAAAAATTGTAAAACGTGGTTTTGTTTCTGTCTTTGATATAAAAGGCGGCTTAATAAAAACGTTAGCAGAGTGTGCGCTTGACGGCAAGTACTATGGCTCTGCAGTCAGAATCACAACAAGAAATTTATATCAAAATCTAAACAAAAAAACAAATTTTGTAGACGATATAGAAACGGAAATTATTTTTAGGATACCTTGCTCAAGCGACAAAGATGCAGGTATCCTAGCGGCGCATGTCAGAGAGATGTTTTCGAATAGTAAAATTTTGCGCCTAAGTTGTGATTTTATAGATAATGAAATAGTTAATATCAAAGAAAGCTACGATGAAATTTTAGCCCAGTAATCTCACCCGCCCTCTTCGATATTATCCTGCAAAAAGACTCACATACTCGGAAACTCAAGCGCGCAAAGACGGCCAAAGCCGTGCCTATAGATGCAGCCCGTGTCGATATTTGCACCAAATTCCGTGATATCGGGGCTCGCGATCGGCGTATGGCCGTAGACGTTAAAGACGCCATCGTTTTGGCTAAAATCGCCCCTACCCGCAAAGTACGTGCCGCCTAAACTCCGCCGCACTATCGCCGTCCGAGCTGCGCAGCGGCCACATCCGCCCGGCCGCCGAGTGCGATACGACGAGCCGCCTGCCCTGCGCGTTTTTAAACTCATGAAATTCCAAATAAAGCGGCAAATTTGACAAAAACTCTATGTGCGCGAGTTTCTGGACGCGGTCGGCTTTGGCGTAGGATGCGAAAGTCTGCGCACCGCCGTTTAGGAAAAACCAGCGCGGATCATTAGGCATTTCGCCGCACAAAAATGCATCCTTGTGTTGCAAAAGGTGGTATTCGTGATTGCCTATCACGGCCGCGTAACCGCGCTACATCGCTAACTGCACGACCTCAAAACTCCCCTCGCTGCGGTCTATCAGATCGCCCACGAAGCAAATTTTAGAATCAGCGCCGCGCGGCAAGCGATCTATCAGGGTGCAAAGAGTTTTATAACAGCCGTAAACATCGCCGATAAGGTAAATTTGGTCGTTCATTTTGCTAAAATTTATACATTACCAACGATAGTTTTTATCAAAAAGACTATCTAGATTTTGCTTTAATTCATATGCTCTATTCAAGTGTTTTTCTATATCGTTTTTATTCTCGCCGACAGCATTTATTCCCACAAAGTCAATCGATATACTCACGCCGTTATCGCTAATATTTGAAACTCGCATAACATAAAGATAGATATCGAATTTGCTCCCGTTTTTAAAAACCTCAAGCTGCTTGTTGTATATTGTTATAGCCTGCTTTATTATCATCTTTGTCTTATATTCTTGTTCAGTATTATAACCAGATACGGTTGGAACTAAATTTTCGATATTTTTCTCGTAGGACGCAAAATCAGCTGTTTTAATCACATTTTTACTCTTATAAGTTTCAAGGGCAGATTTCAAAAACTCTATATTTAAATTTACCATCGAATAAGAATCAGCTTTAATCCAGTCCAATCTATATTTTTCATTTCCAGAACTTCGTATATTTCTCCAAAATTTATCGTAGTTTTCTTTATTAAAATCAATCCAGCCGCCCGACATATCTATGGCTACCCTCTTTGCTATATGAAAATTCATATTACTTGAGGCTCCATCGCCCTTTGACGCTATGCCGCACCCGCAAAATAATAGCGCAATCATAAAAATAATCAGCTTTTTCATCGCTTCTCCTATAAACATAATTTTGCAAAATTTTACTACCGCAAGCATTAAATTATACTTGCGTAGCGCAAGCTAAATTTCGCATCAAATTTGAGCGCTATCACTCGCCAAGTACTAGCATCGCGCCAAGGGCACTTTGGTTTATGTCGCTACAAAAGTGCCCAAGCCCCATTAGATACTTTAAATTTTCCGCCTTTTTCATCTAAAATAGCCCTTTTAAAAGTCCCTTTAAATTTTGCTTTTCGCCACTTGTGCCTTCATCGTCTTTGCCGAGCTTTTTATCTAAAAATCTACCTATCTCTTTTTTGACTTTATTTTCTAAATATTGCGAGCCAACGTCGTATTTTAGGTTGTTTGTCGTACCTGTTATGTTTACATTTAAATCAGTCTTTTCTAATCTGCAAACAAGCGGCGCGTTAAGCATTTTTGTGGCGGTGTTATAAGTGCCGTTTGCAACCTTTATATCGCTCTTTGGAGAGCTTAAATTTACGTTAAAGATGATGTTGTCACCCTTTATATCGCCGTAAATTTTGCCATCTTTGTAAATCTCTTTTGTGATGTCCTTGCCGGTGAAGGTTTTTATATTGTTTGTGAGATTTGTGCTGGCTAGGTGCCCCTCTTTTAGCAAGATGTCAAATTTGCCGAGCTTTTGCTTTGTCTCGTAGTCAAATTTAGCATCGCCGTTGCCGTCATACAGATGATCTAGCCCCAAAGTCTGCGTTAACCACTTGACTTCGAAGTTTTTTAGCACTGCATTAAGCGTGCCAGCTTTGTAGTTTGCCTCTAGTTTGCCCTTAAATAGATCATCTGAAGTGGCTTTTACGCTTATATCATCCACTTTGCCGTTTGCCGTTATGAGGGCTGCAAATTTACCGTGAAGCTCGCGGCCAGCTAAAAATGCAAGCTTATTTAGCTCTGAAAACACCGCTTGAAGCTTTAAGTTTAGCGTGCTTTTGCCCACGTCAAAACTGCCGTCTATGCCCTTTATATCAGCAAGTGAGCTAAGAAAGTCGCCACTAAATTTTGCCATGTCGCCTTTATAGTCTAGGCTCAAATTTGAGCTAAATTTCTCATTTTCAGGGAAGTTTTTATCAAGCATTTTGCTAAGCGCTGCGGCGTTAAATTTGCCATCATTTAAAGCGATCGTTGCGGTGACGCTTGGGCTTTTACTAAAGATATTTTGCCCCTTTGCCTGCACGTTTGCCTTGGCGTTTGCCAGTCTGTCGTTGCCACTAAGCACCAGGATCTCTCCTAGCTGCGCCTCTTTTAGGCTAAGATCAAGATTTTCATTTTTTATGGTGGCGTTTAGCTTGCCAGCAAAGGCATCACCGCCTAAATTTAGCTCATCTATCTTGCTCTGCTTGAGCTTCACATCGCCCGCAAGCGCCATCTTTGAGCTCACCTCAAAGCCGCTAACCGCTTTAAATTTCTCAGGGTCGCTAATGAGCAGGGCAAATTTGCTAAAAATTTGGCTATTTTTTAGGTCAAAAACGCCCTTTACATCCTTTAACTCACCAAGGTCGCTAAGCACATTTGCGTCAAAATTTACAAGCTCATTTTTCGCGGTAGCGCCACCTTTTAGCTCAAATTTTGCCGCATTTTTAAGCTTTGCAAGACCATTATTTATAAGGCCGTTTTTTATCTCAAATTTAGCCTCGCCCGCAAGCTTTTTTAGCTCGTCAAAGCCGCTAAAATTTGCATTTAAATTTATCTCTCCGTCTGCGTAGCTAGGCTGCAAGGCAAGCGCTAGAAGCTCTTTTAGCTTTATGCTGGCCGCATTTAGGGCTAAGTTTTTACTATCAAAATTTGCATTTATCTTGCCACCAAGGCCGTTTATGTCAGCCTTTAGGTTTTTAAGGGTGTTTTCTTGCATTGTAATTTCGCCGTTTGCATCCACGGCGCCACTTAGCTGTTGCCCCAAAAGCTTGCCAAAAAGGGCAAGATCAGGCACGTTTAGCAAAAAGTCGCTATTTAAATTTTTACTAGCTAGATCATAAGTCGTCTCATTTGCTTTTAAAGTGGCTTCAGGCGCAATGATAAGGGTTTTTGCGGTCACTTTTTCATTTGCAAATTTAGTATTTACACCGCCTTTAAAGTTTATATCTTTTGCTAAATTTATCCCAAATTCGTTTTTAAGAATTTCTTTGTTTATCGCTGCATCACTTGCTAAAATCTGAGCGTTAATGATCGGCTCATTTTTCTCATCAACCCCTTGCATATTGCTCGTTAGATCAAGCTTACCACTAGCTAAATTTGGCTTTTGAGCTAGGGCTGAGATCTCAGAAAGCTCGATGTTTTTAGCATTAAGATTTAGAGCTTTTGGCAGGTAGTCTTTTAAATTTGCATCTAAAATTATGTTTGAGCCAAGTGCTGTGCCAGTTGCCACTAGTTTGAAGTCGCTAAATTTACCAGCTACGTTTGCTTTAAGCGCGACATCTTTTTTTAGTCCAAGCTCGCTAGCCTTTGCCTTGTCGGCGTCTATATCTATGTTTAAGTTCATGTTTTGAACAAATAACGAGAGATCGCCATTTGCCTTTAAATTTATAGCGTTCATCACGGTCGCTTCTAAATTTAGCGTGCTAAGTCCAAGGTTAAAATCTTTAAATTTGACATCTATACCGCGAGCGAGTGCCTCTTTTTCTATTTTGCTGGCTATAAATTTATTACCAAAAGAGCTAAAGATAAAGCCAAAAATGCAAAGGATTATCAGCGCCAAAGCCACTACCAAATAGGCTATTTTTTTCATAAATTTCCTTTATATTAGTTTTATATATCATAAAACTTTAGTGCAA
>NZ_CABPUE010000005.1:0-39533 GCF_902460545.1 Campylobacter concisus | reverse complement strand
AAACTTTAGTGCAAGTGACTAAAGTTTTAATAAAATTTAACTATAAATTATTGACTTTTTTAGAAAAAAGTGCTAGGATTTCATCACTCAAAAATAAAGAGTGCTAAAAAAGACAATTAAACCAAAAGGATGAACAATGAACTTTCAACCATTAGGCAAGCGTGTTCTAGTCGAACGCGTAGAGGAGACAAAGACCACAGCTTCGGGCATTATTATACCTGATAACGCAAAAGAAAAACCTTTAAGCGGTGAGGTAAAAGCAGTCGGTGCTGAAGTAGAGGGTGTAAAAGTTGGTGATAAAGTTGTATTTGCAAAATACGGTGGCACTGAGATAAATTTAGATGATAAAACATATCTTGTTTTAAATATCGATGACGTTTTAGGCGTGATCAAATAAGGCTGCAGATGGCTACGATTATGTATGTTGATTTTCCGCAAGAAGGTCTTTTTGGAGACGAGATGTCAAAAGCTTTTGAGGATTTGGCTAAAAGCATCAACCAAGAACCCGGTATGATATGGAAAATTTGGACTGAGAACAAACAAACAAAAGAAGCCGGCGGAATTTATCTTTTTGACAATAAGGAGAATGCGGAAAAATATCTGAAAATGCACAGCGAAAGACTAGCTAAAAACGGCTATTCAAATATTCGCGGCAAAATTTTTGATATTAATATGCCTTTGTCAATGATAAATAAGGCTGATTTTTTAAAATAAATTAAAACCGAAAGGAAATACAATGGCAAAAGAAATTTTTTACTCTGATGATGCAAGAAACCGCCTATACGAGGGCGTAAAAAAACTAAATGACGCTGTGAAAGTGACAATGGGACCAAGAGGCAGAAATGTCCTTATCCAAAAGAGCTTTGGCGCTCCAAACATCACAAAGGACGGCGTTAGCGTGGCTAAAGAAGTTGAGCTAAAAGATACTATCGAAAACATGGGTGCAAGCCTAGTTAGAGAAGTAGCAAGTAAGACAAACGACCAAGCAGGCGATGGCACTACAACAGCAACTGTGCTGGCTCACGCGATATTTAAAGAGGGTCTTAGAAACGTAACTGCTGGTGCAAACCCTATCGAAGTAAAACGTGGTATGGATAAAGAAGTAGCAGCTCTTATAGATGCACTAAAAAATATCTCTAAAAAAGTATCAGGTTCAAAAGAGATCGCTCAGATCGCTACTATCTCTGCTAACTCAGATGAGAGTATCGGTAAACTTATCGCTGATGCGATGGAGAAAGTTGGCAAAGATGGCGTCATAACAGTAGAAGAGGCAAAATCTATCCAAGATGAGCTAAGCGTTGTTGAGGGTATGCAATTTGACCGCGGATATCTAAGCCCGTACTTCATCACAAACCCTGAAAAGATGCAAGTTGAGCTAAGTAACCCATTTATATTGCTATTTGACAAGAAGATTACAAATTTAAAAGATCTACTCCCTGTGCTTGAGCAAGTACAAAAGAGTGGCAAACCGCTACTAATCATCGCTGAAGATATCGAGGGCGAGGCGCTTGCAACGCTTGTTGTAAATAAACTTCGCGGCGTGCTAAACATCTCAGCTGTTAAAGCTCCTGGCTTTGGCGATAGAAGAAAAGCAATGCTTGAAGATATCGCTATTTTAACAGGTGGCGAAGTTATCAGCGAAGAGCTAGGCAGAACACTTGAAAGCGCTACCATAAACGACCTTGGACAAGCTTCAAGCGTAGTTATCGACAAAGACAACACAACTATCGTAAATGGCGCAGGTGAGAAGTCAGCGATCGACGCTAGAATCACTCAAATAAAAGCTCAAATCGCAGAGACTACAAGCGACTACGACAAAGAAAAACTTCAAGAGCGCCTTGCAAAACTAAGCGGCGGCGTGGCAGTTATCAAAGTAGGTGCTGCGACTGAAACTGAGATGAAAGAGAAAAAAGACCGCGTTGATGATGCTCTAAGCGCTACTCGTGCAGCTGTTGAAGAGGGCATCGTAGTAGGTGGTGGTTCAGCTCTTATCCTTGCTTCAAAGAGTGTAAATTTAAATTTACAAGGTGATGAGGCAATCGGTGCTGAGATCGTTAGAAGAGCGCTTCGTGCTCCACTTCGCCAAATCGCTGAGAACGCTGGCTTTGACGCAGGCGTTGTCGCAAACGCAGTTGAGACAAGCAAAGACGCAAATTTTGGCTTTAACGCTGCAACTGGCGAATATGTAAATATGTTTGAAGCTGGTATCATCGACCCAGTGAAAGTTGAGAGAGTTGCACTTCAAAACGCTGTTAGCGTGGCTAGCTTACTACTAACGACTGAGGCAACTATCAGCGAGATAAAAGAAGAAAAAGCAATGCCTACAATGCCTGACATGGGTGGAATGGGTGGAATGGGTGGTATGATGTAGCAGCCCTTTTCGAGCTAGAGCCTTCTAGCTCGAATTTATATTTAAACTTTAACCTCACTAAATTTATAAAATTATTTACTACTTTTTAAATTTATTCTTGTATCATTTTGCTTTCTTTTAGGGAGAATTTACAATGAAATATGATGAAATTTTTAGAGAATACGATATCCGTGGTATTTTTGAAAAAGACTTGACAGAAGATAGCGTCAAGGCTATAGGGCTTGCTTTGGGTAAGAAATTTAACGAATTTGGCGTGAAAACTTTAAGCATTGGCTTTGATGCAAGACTAAGTGCTAGCACGCTTTTTAGGTATCTGCTAAGCGGTCTAAACAAGGCCGGTGGCTTTAAAATTTATAACATCGGCTTGCTACCAACTCCTGTTGGCTACTTTAGCGTTTATGCTGATTATTTCGACGCAAACATCATGATCACGGGCTCTCACAACCCAAAAGAGTACAACGGCTTTAAGATTACTATCAAAAAAGATAGTTTTTTTGGCAAAGATCTGCAAATTTTAAAAGATAAAGTTAATGAGATAATCGCCTCAAATTTAGAGATCGCAGACGATGAGAGCTGTGAGAAATTTAATATCTTAGAAAAATACGTTGAGTTTTTTGTAAAAGAGTTTAGTGAGCTTAAAAATTTCAAAAAGCCTTTTATCATCGACTGTGCAAATGGCGCTGTTGGCGTGAGCTTGGTGCCGATCGTTAAAGCGCTTGGGCTAAATGCAAAAATTTTATATGAAGATCCAGACGGAAATTTCCCAAATCACCATCCAGATCCAAGCGAAAAAGAGAATTTAAAAGAGCTGTTTTTGCTCATTGAAAAGAAGGAATTTGACCTTGGATTTGGCTTTGACGGAGATGGCGACAGGATCGCAGTTATAACTCCAAAAAGAGATATAAAAGGCGATGAGCTAGCCTATCTTTATGCACTAAATATGAAACATCCAAAGGTGCTTGGTGAGGTTAAATGCTCGCAAAATATGTATGATGAGATTGCAAAAATAGGCGAAGTTTTCATGGGCAAGACTGGGCATAGCAACATCAAAAAAATGATGAAAGAGCTAAACGTAGATCTAGCGGCTGAAGTTAGCGGACATATCTTCTTTAAAGAGCGATATTTTGGCTTTGATGATGCGCTTTATGCGATGATGAGGGTGCTTGAGCTAGTGCATAAAGGCTTTGATCTTGACGGAGAGCTTGATAAGATGCCGCTAGTCTTTAGCACCGATGAGATCAAGATAAAGACGACTGATGAGGCTAAATTTAAGATAGTTGCTAAGTTAAAAGAGTGCGTGAAAAACGAGAGTTGCGATCTACCAAAGATAAAAAATATCATCGACATTGATGGTATAAGAATTCAGTTTGAAAATGGCTGGGCACTGGTGCGCGCATCAAATACAACGCCAGTTATTGTCACTAGATTTGAGGCAAAGAGCAAGGAATTTCTAGAAGAGATCGAGCAAAAAGTGACAAATTTGTTAAAGAGTTTAATGTAGCTTACGAAAGCATTTTGGGCCAAATTTACTCCAAAATGCTTTTTAAAATTTTATTTAAACATTCAAAAACTAAGATTTCCTTTATCGTCTAGTTTTTGTGGATTTCTTTTCCGAAAGCTCCGCATACATAAGATCTAGAAGTTTAGAGCAAGTGTTCATCTTTAAAATTATCAAATACATGTGCCCCAGCCTTTTTGTGAACATTCATGCGGATAATGTAATTTAAATCCACAAGTAGCCTATATCTAATGTTGGCATTTTTTTAAAAATAGTTCATTATTTTGCAAGAGGTCGTCTACTAGCTTGCTGCTCAGGTGTGCAAAATATCAGCCTTTATGGATTTTATGCAGTGTAACCTACCGGCAAAAACTTCACAAGTGTATTCGTTAAATTTAAAAGATAGAGAGATGGCGTAAAGATTTACGCCATTAAATTTTTAGAGTTTGCCACCTTCAACGACAAGTGATTCTGGATTGACGCTATCACCATAGATCGGTTTTAGTGTAGCATCATAGTCTTTGTGAAAGAAATTTTCTTTGCCTAACTCAATGATCTCATTGTTTAGCCAGTCAAGTAAAACTTTGTTACCTTTTTTAACAGCTGGTGCTATCACATCCACGTCACCAAGTGCTTCAACGCCTACAACAAAGCCAGGAGTCTCTTTTGCCCAGGCAAAAAGTAGGGCGTTATCATGTGCTAGTGCGGCACCTCTTTTATCAACCAAAGCTGCAAATGTTTCAGTATTTTGGTCGTATTTTGCAAGCTTAATGTCTGGATAATTTTTTGTAAAAAACGCGTCTGCGGTTGTGCCTTTATTTACGATTAGGGTTTTATCTTTTAGCTCATCGATGCTCTTTATCACTGCACCTTCAGGGCTTACTATGCCAAGTGAAACCTTCATGTATGGAAGCGCAAAATCAACAACTTGTGCACGCTCAGGTGTTTTTGTAAAATTTGCAAGCGTGATATCTACTTTATCAGCTACTAAAACTTCAACTCTACCAGCAGCCTCGACTAGCTCAAATTTTACCTTGCTCTCATCGCCTAGTAGGTCTTTTGCGATACGTTTTGCAAAGTAAATATCATAGCCTTGGTTTTTGCCGTCTTTATCGACATAGCCAAATGGTGGTTTGTCGCTGAAAACGCCAATTCTTACAAATCCACGCTCTTTGATCTTTGCGATCGCATCAGCTTCGTTTGAAGCAGCTTTTGCCGTGTCGGCACCTTTGTCATTACCACAACCCGTTAGAAAGACGGTAGCGATTAATGCTAATAAGAAAAATTTAAATTTTCTCACTCTTTCTCCTTGTAAAAAAGTTAAATAAATAAGAGCGTTAAAATTTCGCTCTAAACGCATTTTGAAAAAACGGCAAATTATCTCTTATTTTTTCTAAAACGAGAATAAATTTAGAAATTTCTTCGCGCGGTCGCTCTTTGGGTTGGTAAAAAATTCCTCCGGCTCGCTGATCTCCACGATCGCTCCAGCATCCATAAATACGATCTTATTTGCAACCGCCCTTGCAAAGCTCATCTCGTGGGTGACTATTAGCATCGTCATTCCATCTTTGGCTAAATTTAGTATCACGTCAAGCACCTCTCTAACGATCTCTGGATCAAGTGCAGCCGTAACCTCGTCAAATAGCATAATTTCAGGGTTTAAGCAAAGGCTTCTTACTATAGCTATACGCTGCTTTTGGCCGCCACTTAGCTCCTTTGGATAGGCAAATTTCTTATCAAGAAGTCCAACCTTGCTTAACCACATATCAGCTGTCTTTTCAGCCTCAGCTCTATCTCTTTTTTGCACCTTTAAAGGCCCAAGAAGGACATTATCTATGACGTTCATGTGATCAAACAGCTCGTAACTTTGAAAGACCATGCCGACTTTTTGGCGGATCCTTTGCCAATCATTAAATTTAGCATCAATCACTTCACCATCAATTATTATCTCGCCGCTTGCGATACTCTCAAGGCCGTTTATGCACCTAAGAGTTGTGCTTTTGCCACAGCCCGATGGTCCAAGAAGTACAACCACTTCGCCACTTTTTACATCTAAATTTATATCTTTTAAGGCGTGAAGATCTCCATAAAATTTATTTAAATTTTTAAGTTCTAAGATATTTTCGCTCATTTTAGCTCCATTTTTCTTCTAGTTTTTTTGATAGTTTTGAGACTGGATAGCAGATCGCAAAATATAAAAAGAATATGAGCGTGTATATCCAAAATGGCGCCATAGGATTTGTAAATACATTTCGCTCGATGATCTGCTGGCCGACCTTGACGACCTCTACAACGCCGATTAAAACGACGATAGAGGTTGTTTTTATCATACGGCTTAGTAAATTTACAGCTCCAGGCACAAGTCTTCTAGTAGCAAGCGGGATGATGACGTGAGAGTAAATTTGAAATTTACTAAGCCCAAGCGAGGCAGCTGATTCAAATTGATGTTTTGGTATTGATGTTATTGCGCCACGCACGATGTCCATCATTTCAAAAATTCCCCACAAGCTAAAGACGATGAGTGAGGCTGTAAATGCTGAAATGTGAATATCAAACGCCTTACTGACACCAAAATAAAATAAAAATAGCCAAACAATCTGAGGCATTATGCGAACGATTTCTAGGCAAATTTTTAAAATAAGATAGATAAATTTGTTTTTCATACTCATAAGCACGCCAAGCACTAAGCCACCGATTATAGAGATAAAGATAGAGATAAATGAAATTTCTGTGCTAATGACTAGACCGTCAAAGAGTCTTAGTAAATTTTGCGTGTCAAATAATATACTAACTCCTTGCATTTCTCACCCTTTTTTCGACATAGCTAAGCACCAGCGAGACTGGTAAAATGATGATGAGATAGCTAATTACTAGCATAAAAAGTGCCTCATCTGTCTTGTAATAAAGCCCGATAAGATCCTTTGCGACGTAAACTAGATCAGCAAGTGCCACGATGCTAACGATGCTTGTCTCTTTTAGTAAAAAGATAATATTTGCACTAATGCTTGGCACCGCTACACTAAATGCTTGAGGCAGGATAACATATCTTAGGAGCTGATTTTTGCTAAGTGCGATGCTAAGTCCCGCTTCTATCTGCGACTTTCTAACCGCCTCAAAGCCAAGTCTAAAGCTCTCACTCATGTAACTACCACCAAGAAAGCTAAGCCCAGCGACCGCACAGGCAAAGCCGCTCATCGACACCCCAAGCTTTGGCAAGCCATAATATAAAAAGAAAAGCTGTATAAGAAGTGGCGTATTTCTTGAGAGCTCGACGTAGCAGTCAATCACTTTTGATAGAAATTTTAGCTTGTAAAATTTTACAGCCATACAAAAAATACCGATCAAAATAGAAAAAACGATCCCTAAAAAGGCAATCTCACAGGTAAGCACTCCGGCCTTAACATAAAGCGGATAAAATTTCTCAATAAACTCAAAATCCATAAAACTTTAATCCAATCTGAAAAATGGAGTTATTTTATCTTATAATCATAAATTTAAAACTAATTAGATATGATCTTGCTTTAAATTTAAGCTTGCAAAAAGGATAAAATTTGATCGATCTTTTTCAGATCATTGGCTTTTTAGGGATGATTTGCATCGTGATGGGCTACTTTTTACTTCAGATCGGCCGCCTAAATAGCCGCGATCTAGCCTATCAGATAATAAATTTAGCAGGTGCGGTGCTACTTATCATCTCGCTTTTTGTGCACTTTAACCTTGGCTCATTTTTGATAGAGGTTTTTTGGATATTCATTACGATTTATGGAATTTATAAAATTTATAAGGAGAGAGCGTGAGAGCTTACGCAGAGTGGGAAGAGCAGGAGCTTTTGTTTTTATCACTGCCACATAGTAAGAGCGACTGGGCACCTTATTTAGAGGAGATTTTGGCGGGTTATGAGGAGCTTGTGGCTGCTGTTACGCCCTATGAAAAGGTGGTGCTCATCTGCCCTGATGAGGCAAATTTTGATAGATTTAAGAAATTTAAAAATGTAGAGTTTGTAAAGCTTGAGACTGACGATACTTGGATCAGAGACTACGGCATGATTGACGTTTATGCTGAAGATGGCGTAAAGAGCTACGACTTTAAATTTAACGCTTGGGGTGGTAAATTTAAGAGCTCAAAAGATGATGCCCTAAATTTAGAACTAGCTAAAATTTACAAAACTAAGCTTGAGCCAGTTGATATGATACTAGAGGGTGGAAGTATCGAGTTTAACGGAGATGGCGTACTTTTAACCACCTCAAAATGCTTGCTAAATGAAAATAGAAATAAATCTCTTAGCAAAGAGCAGATCGAGGAGAAGCTAAAGAGTTTGTTTGGCTTAAAGCGTATCATTTGGCTTGAAAATGGCTTTATAAAGGGCGATGACACAGATAGCCACATCGACACTTTAGCGCGTTTTATCACGCCTGATACTATCGCTTACGTAGCTTGCGATGACAAGAGCGATGAGCACTTTGAAGAGCTAAAAAGGATGGAGGATGAGCTTAAAAAAACTGGCTTTAAGCTGCTTGCTCTGCCGCTTCCTAAACCTAAATTTTATGATGGTAAAAGGCTTGGTTGCACCTATGCAAATTTCATCTTTATAAATGGTGCCTTGATCGTGCCAACATATAACGACGAAAACGATGAAAAGGTACTAAATTTACTTACCAAGGTACTGCCAGATAGAAAGATCATCGGTGTAAATTCGCTAGTTTTTGTCCGTCAAAATGGCTCGCTTCACTGCTCAAGCCAAAATAGATACAAAAGGTTTTAGCCTTGTCAAGTCCGTTTGATTATGAGTTTAACCGCATAAATAAGCAGGAGTGCACGCAGGGCGAAAATAAGGCTGTTATCGCAGCTGGAGCTTGCGCTTTTTTACTCGCACTTGTGAAATTTACAGCTGGGCTTTTTAGCGGCTCGGTTGCTGTACTTGGCTCGGCGATTGACTCGATGCTTGATTTTATCGTCTCGCTTTTAAATTTATTTGCACTTAGAAAGTCAAGAAAGCAAGCCGATGAGAGATTTAACTTTGGCTACACAAAGCTAGAGGCCTTGGCAGCGCTATTTGAGTGTGCCATCATCGTGGCTGCTGCTGGATATATATTTTATGAGAGCGTTAAGAAATTTAGCGAGCCAAATTTAGAGATAGACCTTGGCCTAAGCCTTGGTGTGATGGTGTTTTCAGTCGTGGTGACGCTATGTTTGGTGCTATTTTTAAACCAAATTTCTAAAAAAAGTGGAAACCTTATCATAAAAGCAGACGCGCTGCACTATAAGATCGACCTTTTTAGCAACCTTGCTGTCATTATTTCGCTTCTTGTCATTAAATTTAGCGGATTTGTGATGATAGATGCGATCTTTGGTATCTTGATAAGCGGCTACATCGCTCAAAGCGCTATAAATTTAGGTAAAGACGCCTTTGGTATCTTGCTAGATCACGCAGCAAGCCCTGAGGTCACAGATGAGATCATCAAGATGATAAAGGCAAAGCAGAGAATTTCTGATTTTCACTACCTAAACACAAGACAGAGCGCAAATACCATATTTTTAACGCTGCATTTAGTTTTTGACAAAGATATCTCGCTTTACGACGCGCACGAGGTGGCCGACTCGCTTGAGGCTGAGATAAGAGAGAAATTTAAGGAATTTTCGTGGCAGATAACCACGCATTTAGACCCATACAACGACAAAGAAGGGAAATGAGATGAAAGTAGCACTACTTCAACAAGAATTTAAAGGCACAAAAGAGGCGACTATCGCAAAGACGCTTGAGCTAATCGCCGAGGCAAAAAAAGGTGGCGCTGATCTAGTTGTTTGCCAAGAGCTGCACCAGACGCAATACTTTTGCCAAAGCGAGGATACAAATTTCTTTGATCATGCAAACGACTGGCAAGAAGATGTCGCTTTTTGGGGCAGGGTTGCAAAAGAAAATAGCGTAGTTTTGGTCACTTCGCTTTTTGAAAAGAGGGCTGACGGACTTTATCACAACACCGCCTTTGTCTTCGAGCGTGACGGCAGTGTGGCTGGCAAATACCGAAAAATGCATATCCCTGATGATCCTGGATTTTACGAGAAATTTTACTTCACGCCTGGCGACATTGGCTTTGAGCCAGTTGAAACTAGCCTTGGTAAGCTTGGCGTTTTGGTCTGCTGGGATCAGTGGTATCCAGAGGCAGCAAGGCTAATGGCGCTAAAAGGGGCGAAAATTCTCATCTATCCAACGGCTATTGGCTGGTTTGAGGGCGATAACGAGGATGAAAAGTCAAGACAGCTTGAAGCGTGGGTGGCAGTGCAAAGAGGTCACAGCGTGGCAAATGGCCTGCCAGTGGTCGCAGTAAATCGTGTGGGCTTTGAAAAAGATGATAGTGGCGTGATGGATGGGATAAAATTTTGGGGAAATAGTTTTGTTTTTGGGCCACAAGGCGAGCAGCTTTTCCGTGCAAATAGCACAGATGAGCTATGCAAGATCGTTGAGATAGACATGAAAAGAAGCGAAGAAGTGCGTAGAATTTGGCCATTTTTAAGAGATCGCAGGATCGATGCCTACGCAAATATCACAAAAAGATTTATCGACTAAATTTAGAGCTAGAATTTCTAGCTCTTTTAAAATGTAAATTTCTTATCTACAATTCGAACTATCCTGCTACCAAGCCTTTTTGCCTGCTCTTCATTGTGTGTGGTGATGATGATAGTGTATCTTTGCGACAAGCTTTTTAAAAGCTCCTCTATGATCAAGACATTTTTCATATCAAGCGATGAGCAAGGCTCGTCAAGCATGAGCACTTCAGGTTTTGTAGTTAGCATCCTTGCGATGCAAAGTCTTTGCTTTTGACCGCCAGAGAGCTTGTTAGCTGGCATATCTAGGTCACTTATTTCACCTAGTAAATTTACGCTTTTAAGTAGCTCTTCTACTCTTTTTTGCTTATCTTTTATGCTGCCCTCGTAAAATTCCATCGCATAGGTCAAATTTCTTTCTACACTAAAAGGAAAGAGTGTGGCGTCTTGAAAGAGTATGGCTAGCTTTCGTCTTAGCCAAATTTCGCCCTTGTTTTTGATATTTTCACCTTTAAATAGTATCTCTCCGCTATATCTGCCGCCCTTTTGCTCCAAAAAGCCATTTAGCGCTGATAGAAATGTCGATTTACCACATCCTGAGCTACCCATTAGGCAGATGATCTCGTTTTCGGCGATGTTTAAATTTAGATCTTTTAAAATTTCATTATCTTGATAAAAGATACTAAGATCTTTTATGTTTAAAATATTTAGCAAGTTTCTCTCCTATATCAAATAAAACTACGGCTGAAAGCAGGTGCAAAATGATCAGTATAAAAATGAGTACGAGCGCTGTGGCGTAGGCATTTTGCGTTGCGACTGACTGGCTTAGGAGCATATGCAGGTGAAAAGGCAGTGCCATGACCG
The DNA here is from genome assembly GCF_902460545.1 of Campylobacter concisus. Lineage (GTDB taxonomy): Bacteria > Campylobacterota > Campylobacteria > Campylobacterales > Campylobacteraceae > Campylobacter_A > Campylobacter_A concisus_AE. The sequence goes on along the minus strand of NZ_CABPUE010000005.1, from coordinate 28,257 downwards.
GCGAGAGTAGCCCTTCGGCCTTTGCCATGAAGACGACTCCAGTTAAAAGTAGCGGCGCAGTTGCCCCTATGGCGTAGCTGCCAGCTAGTATTAAAATAGATATTATATTTTTTCTAATAGTTGGCAAAACAAGCTTTCTAGCCATAAAATTTTTATCAACGCCAAGCGCAAAGCTATCTCTTAACATCTTTTCATCTATCTGCGAGATCACCTTTTCAACGCTTACTTCAACAAATGGAAAGACCATCAAAGCAAGCGTAATGCTAGCTGTTAGCAGGCTCTTTGGGATATCAAGGCTAACGATAAAAAGCCCATAAACAAACATCCCAAGCAAGATAGAAGGTATCGAGGCCATCGTTTGGATGATAAATTTAAGCCCAAGCTTTATCGCGCTAGAGGTGCAGTAAATTTGCCTATAAATGGCGCAGCTAACGCCAAGAAGCGCAGAAAATATCATAGATAGTATCATCAGTAAAAATGAGCCTATGATGGCGTCTTTTATGCCGCCACTCTCACCTAAATTTAAACCTTGCGGGTTTTTGGTAAGAAAGTCTAAATTTATCTGAGAGATGCCATTTGCAAAGATGAAATAAAATATCCAAAATATCACCGCAACCACTATAAATACGCAAAGATAAGCATAAAATTTGACTAGATGATCTTTAAAAGCGTTCATTGTTTTTCTCAAATTTAAAGATAAAAATATTTAGCATAAATATAAAAATAAGCAGGATAAATCCGCTTGCGATAAGAGCGTGATAGTGCAAGCTGCCAGCCTCGCTCATGCCCATTTCAAGGGCTATTAGAGATGGTATGGTCTGAGCTTTTGAGAGCAGGTGCGGAAAAAGCGGGGTGTTGCCTATGACCATCATCACAGCCATTGTCTCGCCAGCTGCCCTTGAAAATGCCAGTATAAAGCCTAAAATACTAGCTTTTATGGATTTTCTAAAAATGATTTTTCTTATAAAATATCCAGTGCTTACGCCAAGCGCGTCTGAGTTTGTTTTGAAATTTTGTTTTAGCAGACCCACGCTTTGGAGCAAGTGCGAGGTAAAAAAGGGCAGTATCATGACGCTAAGGATGAGGCTAGCTGCTAAGACTGACTCGCCAGCGGACATTTTTAGCCCTGACTCTAAAATTTTTACAACCGTGTAAAGCGCGAAAAATCCATAAATGATAGAGGGTATACCAGCTAGTATCCGTATCATCCAGTCTAGCGTATGCCTAAGCCAGGCGCTCGCAAAAAAGCATATAAATATAGTAACGCCAAGCGAGATAAAAAATGAAAATATGCAAGCTAAAAACGCAACTGCAAAATTTGCGACTAGGATATTAAATAGTCCAAAGCTAAAAGGCTCTGTGCTAACGTCCCAGTCGCCATTTAGTAAGAAGTCAAAGAGGCTTACTTCTGTAAAGAAACTCGTGGAATTTAGCAGTAAAAACCCCACGAGTAAAAGCAAAAGCATGGCGGATAAAAGTGTGAAAAGATATATCGCGCCTTTAAAAATTTGCCTTGTCATTGGCTATTTTACTGGTATAAATCCCATTTTTTCGATAGTCTTTTGACCTTCGGCTGAATTTAACACATCAACAAAAATTTGCTCGCTCTTGCTTAGATCGCCACTTTTTACGATGATGAGCGGGCGAGAGATGTAGTATTTGCCATCAACTATATTTTTAACAGTTGGCTCCACGCCATCAACGTTTAGCGGTATTAGCTTGCCTTTGTTTTGGTTTGTGATACCAAAAGAAGCGTAGCCAATAGCGTTTTTATTTTCGATGATCTTTGAGACAAGCGCGCCCATTGATGGTGATTGGATGACGTTTTTGCTAACTTTGACATCTTTCATGATCTTTTTTTGAAATACCTCGTGAGCACCGCCGCCAAGATCTCTTGTAACTACGACTATTTCGTCATTTGGTAGGGATTTGTCAAGGTCGCTCCACTTTTTATACTCGCCTGAGAAAATTTTGACGATCTCATCTTTGCTTAAATTTCCGCCCTTTAGTTTTATCACCTCATTTTCTGGATTTACAGCTACGCAAAGTGCGTCTATGCCAAGCGTATAGGCTTTCATATCTTTGATCTTTGCTTTTTCGCTATCTTTTATATCGCGAGCTAGCATGCCAAAGTCAGCTACATGATCAAGCACGGCTTTTACACCAGCGCCTGAGCCACCAGCTGAGACGAAAATGGTGATATTTTTGTTTGGCAAAGCACTATCTACTTTGTCCCAAGTTTCGTACTTTTCGATAAAGTCGGTTGAAATTTTAGCAATAACTGGAGCTAGAGTAGATGAGCCACTAAAGCTAACTTGCGTTTTTTCGTCCGCACCAGAAGCGAAATTTAGAGATAAAAGCAGCATTGAAGCGGCCAACATAAGTGATTTTTTCATAAAAACCTCCAAAATTTGATTGTTATTAACATTTGTAAAAGCTATTGATTAGTTGTAAATTTGCAACAGTTTTTCTAAAACTTAGAACTGTGGTGGATTATACAATAAAAAATGATATTTAAATAGCCGGTTTATAAATTTTATTTTGGCTGATAAAGAAATATAAATTTAATCTTAAGAAAATATTTTTTTAAGTCTTGATTGTGTAGAATGGTTGCAACTTTACTAAAACGGCATGAAAATATCATATCAAATAAGGTAAAAAGCTAAATTTATAGAATAAAATAGCCTTAAATTTCTTGAAAGGATCTTAGATGAAAACTACTTCTTTGGCACTTGCTGGCTTGCTTTTAGCAACAACTCTTTCAGCAAAAGAATTTATCAGTATCGGTACTGGCGGCATGACAGGCACTTATTATCCGATAGGTGGAGCGATTTGCCGTTTAGCAAACAAAAATACTAATGTAAAATGCTCGGTCCAATCAACTGGCGGCTCAGTCTATAACGTGAATAACGTCCTCAAAAAAGAGCTTACATTTGGCTTTGTTCAAAGTGATGTCGTTTATGATAAATATAACGGCACTGGCAAATTTGACGGAGCAAAAGATGAAAATTTACGCTCAGTAGTTGCGATCTATCCTGAGCTTCTTGCATTTGTCGTGGCAAAAGATAGCGGTCTTACAAGCGATCTTTCTTCATTTACAGGCAAAAAATATAACGTCGGAAACCCAGGCAGTGGCAACGAAGTGAGCACACTTGAAGTCTTCAAAGCAAAGGGCTTTGATGTTAAAAATTTAGGCTACCGTGGTGTTTTAACAGTTGGCGAATGCCCACACGCACTAAAAGATAAAAAGATAGACGGATATAGCTTTGTCGTCGGCCACCCAACAGCAAACATCACTGACGCTGCGACATCTTTGCCTATCGATATCCTAAACATCGAAGGTAGCGAGATCGATAAACTTCTTGCAGAGAAGCCATACTTTGCAAAAGGTGTGATACCAAAAGGCTCGTATGACGGCGTAGATCATGATGTAAACACTATCGGCGTAAAAGCTGTTTTGGTAACCAATAAAGACACAAAAGATGAGGCCGTAAAAGCTGTTATAAAAGCTATTTTAGACAACTTTGATGAGTATAAAACTCTTCACCCAGCGCTAAAATCAGTCAATAAAGAAGATCTTGTCCAAGGTCTTTCAGCTCCACTTCACCCAGCTGCAGAGGCTGCATTTAAAGAGGCTGGTATCTTAAAATAATCCACTTCCAGGGGCTTTTGCCTCTGGATAAAATTTAAATATGCAAATTCTTTTAAATTTATATATTTAAATTTTAAAGGAGAGAGATGAACGAAGTCAAAGACAACGAAGAACAATTTGTCGAAGTAAAAACAAGGGAGATAAATAGCAATTTTTACAACTATTTCATTGCGATCGTATGCTTTTCTTGGTCAGTTTTTCAGCTTTATATAGCTTATTTTCCGCTTAATACAAATATTTCGCGCTCGATACACTTAGCCTTTGCAGTTGGTCTTGTATTTTTGCTTTATCCAGTCACTTTTCATAAAAAGGCACATTCTAGTTTGCCATTTTACGATCTAGTTTTTTGTGTGGCAGGCGTTGTTGCTGTGCTTTATCCAGCGGTTTATTTTTATGAACTAGCTGATAGGACAGGGGACTACATAACACAAGATATCGTAATATCGTTTTTGGCGATCATTGTCTTGCTCGAGGCTGGCAGGCGTGTCATGGGACCAGCACTTCCAATTATTTGTATATTATTTTTGATATATGATCACTTTGGTCCTTATATGCCAGACATCATCGCTCATCAAGGTGCCAGCTTTGAAAAGATCGCAGGCCATATGTTTTTAACGACTGAGGGTATCTTTGGTGTGCCTATCGGAGTTAGCGTTAGTTTTATCTATCTTTTTGTTCTTTTTGGCTCATTGCTTGAGAGGGCAGGTGCTGGACAATACTTCATAAATTTAGCTTTCTCACTTCTTGGAAAATATAGAGGTGGCCCAGCCAAAGCCTCGGTCATCGCAAGTGGTCTAACTGGCATGGTTTCAGGCAGCTCCACAGCAAATGTTGTAACAGTTGGTACATTTACCATACCACTTATGAAAAAAGCCGGTCTTTCACGCACAAAAGCTGGAGCCATTGAGGTCGCTGCTGGCGTAAATGGCCAGCTTATGCCTCCTATCATGGGCGCGGCTGCTTTTATCATCGCTGAGTTTTTGGGCATGACATATACAAATGTTATGATGGCAGCGATTATCCCAGCGTTTGCGTGCTATTTGTCGCTATTTTTTATCGTTCATTTAGAGAGCGTGAAGCTTGGCTTAAAAGGTATAAATCAAAGCGAGTTTCACTCAAGATTTAAAATTTTTGTAAGCGGACTTCACTATATAACTCCGATTTTGATTTTGCTTTATACGCTATTAATCGCAAAAGAATCGGCCATCGCTGCGGCATTTAATGCGATTGGATTTTTATTTTTAATAATGATCTTTCAAGAGCCGGTTAAAAAACTAGCAAGTGGCGAAAAAGTTGGAATAAATGATGTGTTAATAGGCTTTGAAGATATATTTTGGGCGATGGTTGCAGCCGCAAAAAGTATGACAACGATCGCTATAGCAACCGCACTTGCAGGTATTATCGTGGGCTCTATCTCTTTAACTGGCCTTGGCCAAGTACTTTCAGATCTAGTTGAGCTACTTGCTGGTGATAATATAGTTATGATATTGCTTCTTACTGCGATGATGTCACTTATACTAGGAATGGGTCTTCCAACGACGGCAAATTACATCGTAGTTTCAAGCCTTGTGGCACCTGTTATTTTATTTTTGGCGCACAAAAATGGCTTTTTGATCCCAGCCATTGCTGTGCATCTTTTTGTCTTTTACTTTGGAATTTTAGCTGATGACACGCCACCAGTTGGCATCGCAGCTTATGCAGCAGCTGGTATCGCCAAAGCGAATCCTATAACCGTTGGCGTTCAAGGATTCTTTTACGATCTAAGAACGGCGATCTTGCCATTTGCCTTTTTCTTTAACAACAAACTTATGCTAATAGAAAGCGTAAACGAGGGCGACCCGCTTGATTCAAAAGGAATAGTCTGGATGAGTAATCCGCTTGAAATTTTACTTGTCTTTGGTATGGCGATCGTGGGAATGTTTGCTTTTTCAAGCTTACTTCAAGGCTACTATGTCACAAAGCTTAGGATCTGGGAGCGTATTCTTTTGATCCCTGTTGTGCCACTAGCTCTTGTACCAAATATATGTGTGAAATTTAATCTTATATCAAACGAATACACTGCTTATATCGTAGCTGCTGTACTTTATGGGTTTGTTTTTATGACTCAATGGGGCATTAAAGATAAACCACTTGATCAAATAAAAATAATCTAATCTTAGGCAAGAGTACTCTTGCCTAAATTTCTAATGTAAATTTTTAGAGCTACTTTTGTATTTTGAGTAATTCCTATTTAAAATAAGTGTTTTTGGATTTTTTTGTTTTAAGAAATTTTTAGGCTCGTAAGCCTAAAAATTATAGTTGTTTTGAGCGTCTTAGATCGCCTGCAAATTCGCAAGACATCTTATCGCCTAATTCGCAGCCTTTTACTAAAAATTCATAAGCTTTTTTAAATTCTTTAGCTTCTATTAAGATAGAACCTACCATCTCGCAAGAATATCCATCATTCTTCTCACAAGCTTTATTAAAAAGTTCTCTTGCTTTTTGCGACTCAGTATTTAGATAAAGTCCACCAGCTGCCGAACAACCTTCAACCTCACCAGCTTCGCAAGCTTTATTATAGTACTCTAAAGCCTTGCTTGGATTAGGTAGAGCTGTTTTTCCTAGTTGGTAAATCGCTCCAACTTTTACGCAAGATTTTACATCATTTGCCAAACATCCTGCTTCAAATTTAGCCAAAGCTTCTTTAAAATTTGAACCAGCATACGCTTTTAAGCCATCTTCAAAATCGCCTGCGAAAGCACAAGTAGCTAAAAGCGAAACAAGAATCATTTTTTTCATTTAAATTTCCTTTTATAAAATTTCTCGCAATTTTATCATATTAAATTTACACTTACTTGATGAAAAATCATTACGCTTTTAAAATTTGCTCTTGCTTTCTATAATCAGGCATGATTTTTTCTATAAAATCGTAAAAGCTTTTTTGATGATGCGGATAGAGTAGGTGTGTTAGCTCGTGAAGAACGACGTAGCGCACGGCTGAGAGTGGCTTTTCTATGAGTCTTAGGCTTAAGTTTATGTAGCCTTTTTTGTGATTGCAGCTGCCCCAGCGAGTTTTGCTATTTCGTATGACGATGCGCTTGATTGGCTTATTTATAAAAGGCTGAAAATGGCTCACAAGCTCTAAAAATAGCTCTTTTGCTCTTGTTTTTTTAAAACACTCAAGGCTTTTTAAATTTGGAGTAAAGACAAACTCGCCATCAAAAAATGGCTCTTTAAAATTTTCATCAAATTTTATCTTATAAACTTGCCCAAGAAATTTTATTTCATCATCTTTTGGTAAATTTGCAAGAGCTTTTTTGTAAGTATTTTCAATCCAAATTCTGTGCATCTCAAGAAAGCTAAGAGCCATCTTTTGTGTGCTGTAAAATGGCATAGATAGCGTGATCTTAGCATCTTTGCCAACTCTTAGACGCATGGATTTTACATTTGTTTTAAAATTTATTAAAACGCTTAGCCCATAAAAGTCTAAATTTATGCTCTTTTGCTTTAAACTAGGCGTTTTTCTTGCCATTTTTTGCTTCTCCAACGCCACGTATTTGCAAGGCCTCTTAGCCACTCATCAGCACAAAATCCTATCCAAACGCCGATAATTCCCCAGCCAAGATAGATACCTAAAAAATATCCAAGTGGCAGCGAAAGCCCCCACATAAAGATAAGCCCGGTTGCTAGTGGAAATTTTGCGTCGCCGCTTGCACGAAGGGCATTTACGATGACTATGTTAAAGGTTCTGCCCGCTTCAAGAAATATCGAAAGTGTAAAAAGCGGTAGCATGATCGCACGTAAATTTTCATTTAAATTTAGTGCGTCCATGATTTGATACTTTAGTGTATAAGCTATAAGCACGACTACAAGCGTTATAAAAACTCCAAGTCTTAGCGCTCTAAATGTCCTTGTGTAGGCCTCGTTAAACTCGCTTGCTCCAACTAAGTGTCCTACAATGACCTCGTTTGCCACGCTAATGCTTGCTCCACAAAGCAAGATAAGAAGCGTTATCTGAAAGTAAATAGTCTGCACGCTAAGGCTAGCCTCGCCCATGCTTGCCACAAAGCCAAAAGCGACCATGTATTGCGCCATCCAGAGTAAATTTTCGCCTGCGCTTGGAAGGCCAATTGAGAGGATTTTCTTTAAAATTTCAAATGGTACGACAAGTAGCTTTTTAAAATAAATTTTAACTTTTGCCACGCGAGTGAGCATGTAAAGTAGGACAAAAACGCCTATTAGCCTGCCCACAAATGTCGAGATAGCGACTCCTTGTAGGCCTAAATTTGGTAGATTAAACCAGCCAAAAAGGGAGATAGCATTGCCTAAAATCGTAATTACGTTCATTAAAACCGAAGTTAGCATAACAGCGGTTGCTAGGTTATAAACACGAAGTACTGCAGCTAGCACCATGCCGATACCGTCAAAAAGTAGGGCAAAGCCAAGGATGTGAAGATATGAGAAGCTATCATTTATAAGCTCTTTTGGCACATTTAGTAAGTTTAAGATGTTATAGCCAAAGACGTAGATGACGATAGCTGAGAAGATACCAAAGAGCGTATTTGACGTGATACTTGCGTGTATGACGTTTGAAGCAAGATCGTTCTTTTTAGCTCCCAGTGCTTGAGCTACGACGACTGAACAGCCAATACTTAGGAAGTTAAAAATGGTCATAAAAAGATCCATTACTTGATTGCCAGCACCCATTGCACCAACTAGATGCACACTCACTTTTGCCACCATGTAGGTGTTGATGATGAGCGTAATAAAGTGTAAAAACATATCTAAAAATATCGGAACTACGAGTTTTCTCATAGATAAATTCATTAAGTTTTCCTTAATTATTTTAAAAATTTTGGCGATTATAGCCAAAATTAGGTTTTAGCTCCCTTTTGATATAATCGCAAAAAATTTAAAAATGAGAGAAAAATGGCATTAATCGACCTGATAGACGTAAGTAAAAAATTCGGCGCAAATGAAATTTTAAATGGTGTAAATTTTAGTATAAATGAAAATGAAAAGATCGCAATAATCGGTAAAAATGGCAGCGGTAAGAGCACGCTGATGAAGATCATCTCTGGTGAGGTGGCAGCAGATAGCGGCAGACGGATAGTGCAAAACCTAATAAGTGTCGAAATGCTGGCACAAAATCCAAACTTTAACGCCACGTTTAGCGTGAGAGAAGCGCTAAATAACGAGCTAAAAGAGATATTTGACGCGATAAGTGAGTATGAAAAAAGTGGAGTCTTGCTAGCAAATGACCCTGAAAACAAAGAAATTTTAAAAGAACAAGAGAGACTTTTAAAATTTATAGAGGCAAAGGATGGCTGGAATATCGAGCACAAGATCGAGCGAATTTTGCAAGAATTTAAACTAAAAGAGTATGAAAACAGGCCTATTTGCTCGCTAAGTGGCGGCGAGATCAGACGCGTGGCACTGGGTGCTCTCATCCTTAAAAAGCCTGATGTCTTGCTACTTGACGAGCCGACAAACCACCTTGATGTTTACATGGTCAAATTTCTTGAAGATATGCTAAAGGGCTCAAATCAAAGCATAGTTTTTATAAGCCACGATAGGTATTTTATCGATGCGCTGGCAACTAGGTGCGTTGAGGTCGAGGAGGCTGGGCTTAGAAGCTTTGATGGTGGATATGCAAACTATCTAACAAAAAAAGAGGAAATTTTAGCAAGCCTTGCAAAGTCGCATGAAACGCTACTAAAGCAGCTAAAAGCTGAAGAGGAGTGGCTAAGGCGCGGAGTAAAAGCTAGACTAAAACGAAATGAAGGCAGAAAAGAGCGAGTGCTCGCCATGCGCGAAGAGGCTAAGAAAAATCCAGGTGTGATAAGGCGCGTGAGGCTTGAGCTGGAGCGTGCGAGTAAAAATTTCAACCAAACGCAGAGCCAAAACCGCAAAAAAATGCTCTTTGAGTTTAAAAATTTAAGTAAAAGTATAGACGGCAAGGTGCTTTTTGAAAAATTTGACGCAAGGGTCTTACAGGGCGAGAGGATCGCCATAGTCGGACGAAACGGTAGCGGTAAAAGCACGCTGCTTAAAATTTTGCTAGGGCTTGAAAAGCCAAGTAGCGGCGAGATAAAAAGAGGCGAGGTAAGTATTGGCTACTTTGATCAAGCTAGAAATGTCCTTGATGATGACAAGAGTCTAATAGAGACATTTTGTCCAAATGGCGGCGATCACGTGCTGATTCGTGGGCGAAATATGCACGTCTATGGCTATCTTAAAAATTTCCTCTTTCCAAAGGAATTTTTAGATAAAAAGATAGGCGTTTTAAGTGGCGGCGAGAAAAACCGTGTCGCACTTGCGATGCTTTTTACTAAAACTTACGATGTGCTGGTGCTTGACGAGCCGACAAACGACCTTGATATCGCAACTATCAACATCTTAGAGGACTACTTGCAAAGCTTTGAGGGAGCTATCTTGCTAGTTAGCCACGATAGATATTTTGTCGATAAGATGGCAAACAAACTTTGGGCATTTGAGGGCTCAAAGATAAATGTCTTGCATGAAGAGTATAGCGTCTATTTGGAGCTTGAAGATGAGCTAAAAGAGCTTGATAAATTTGAAAAAGAGCTCTCAAATAGCCAAAATGAAGCCAAACAAAAGAGCAAAACCGGCGTAAAGCTAAGCTACAAACAAACACAAATTTTAAATACATATCCAGATAAAATTTCAACCCTTGAAGCAAGAGTGACCGAGCTAAACGAGGGGCTTAGCGATCCAAAAATTTATCAAGAAGTGGGACTAACTAAGCTTTATGAAGAGCTTGAAAGTGCAAAAGCTGAGCTTGAAAGCCTAGAAAATGAGTATTTTGAAGTGCTTGAGATCGCCGAGGAGCTAGAGTAGCTTGAAAAAGATCGGTAGGATAAGCGCGCTAAATACGAGAGTTGTTAGACAAAATTCTGTTGTAAGCCTTAGCATTATCGTTGATAAAATGAGGTTTAGTGAGACATTTTCGCCTAAAATATATAAATATGAAGTGGGCGATCTAGTCCAGATAAAATATAAGAGGGTTGGATTTTTAAATAAGATAGAGACCATTAGGCTAATCGCAAAAAGCAGCGAAGAGTCAGGGTTTTTTGCAAGGATTACAAATTTGATCTTCATGCTTGGTTGTTTTTATTTTTGCTTTATTGCGTTAGTTTTTATTTATTATGGGGTTACGTTGGAATTTAATATTATTAGGCTTACTATTACATTAGCAGCCGCTTGTTTTTTGTTTTTGATGGGTAAATTTGCATATCTTAAGTTTTTGATATTTAGATATTTTATATTTGGATAGAACTTTGAAATTTAAATATATGAAAGGTTTGCGGCTTGATGAGGTCGCTAAATTTGTTTGAAATGGGGCTAAAATGCTAAAAAAACATCCGCTAATCTCTGTAGTGATAGCTATTGTTGTGATATTTTTTGCTACCTACTTTTTTATCTTTGGGTTAGTTTCTATTTTAGATGACGACATTGGCGATAGTAAAGAGTTAAATAATAGCTTTTTTTACGTCAAAGATGACAAAGTCTATGCTATGGTGCCAAGTGGCGGTAAATTTGAGCTAATAGGCGTGAGGGCCAGCAAATTTAGATACATTGACACCGGCAAATACGACAACAGAAACGTTGGCTCTAGCGATGAGGCGGTATATTGTGGCAATCTCGTGATGAGCGGGCTTGATCCAAATGGCGTTAGAGCGCTTGGCAATGGCTATTTTGGTGATGGCAAGATAACATATTTTTGCGATAGCGTAAGCGAGACGAACCTCGAAATATCCGCACTTAAAGAGTTTTGGGACATCGTCTCACATAAAATGTTTGATACGCCAAAAGCGCAAACTCATATCTATAAATTTAGACAGGTTGATAACGCTAATTTAGCTGCGATCTTGGGCTTTGGCTATGCAAGCGACGGAGTAAAGGTCTATCATGAGGGCAAAGAGCTAGAGGGCGCAAATGCCAGCAAAATGCGATACATCGAGCAGGCATCTGGCAGAAAGAGCGTGCATTTTACGACTGACGGAGAAAATGTCTATTATGACAGCACAAAACTAGGGATCAAATTTAGCCCGCAAATGCGTGATATCGGCGAGATATGGCGCATTCACTATCTTTATGAGCCAAATTCTGGCATGGTCTATGCAAACGATCACGAATTTGACCCACAATTTGCCCCATACGAGCCACTTTTTAACCTAAAAGATGAGCACTCCTATCATGCTCTTTTTCGTGGCAAAGGCGGTATCTATCACTGGGAGCGAAAGTGGCAGTGGTATAACAGCATAGATGAGGGCGAGTTTGTAAGAGATGGAGACGATCCTTTTAAAGGCGAGATAACGCCGCTATATGGTGATGTGGTGATAAGTGATGGCAAGACATATTTTCTAAAAACCTATGAAATTTGGCACAACACGAAAAATGATCACAGCCTAAGCTCACGCCACACTTGCATCGTAAGGCTTGATACAAAAGAGCAGTGGCGAAAGATAGGGCTTGTAAGAAACGATGGCTACGGAGCGGTTTATGCAAACGGAGATAAGACATATTATTTTGATAACGTCGGCTACGGCTGGCATTTTAACAGCAGCGTTTATGATATAAACGACCTTGGCGTGGTTGAAATTCTCACTCGTCCTTATGGCCCAAATGTTAAGAATTTAAAACTTGATGAGATAGTAAAAATGGTAGATCAAGGCGCTATGACGCCAGCTGATGGTGAGGTGGTGATCGATGCGATAAGCGACTTTGATGATTACTCGCAAAAATATGCCTACTGGATATTTCTTGCCATTGCATTTGTGGCCTCGGTAGTTGGCGCTATTTTTAAAAATAAAAAGCAAGCAAACAAGCTTAAAAAAAGGGTAGATGATTATAGATTATGAGAAAAATTGCGACTAAGATACTTTATCTTTTTGTCATTTTGACACTATTTTTTGTTTTGGCTATGCTTTATCTGTGGCGTGAGGGCGAGTATCAAAGAGGCTTTGCAAACATTGATAGTAGCGAGTTTTACCGCTCGCCTGAGGGTAAAATTTATGTTCAAATTTCAGGCAGTGGCAAGTATGAGCTAAAAGGAGTTGATGAGGCTAGTTTTAGGGTCTTAAAGCTAAAACACGCATATGATTACTCAAATGTGGCGGCTGATAAAAACAGTGTCTATTGCGCTAGAGAAATTTTACCTGATCTTGATCCAAACAGCACCAAAGTGCTTGGCAATGGCTATATAAGTGATGGCAAGATAAGCTATTATTGCAGTTCTAGAAGCGAGAAAAAGGCGGGATTTAACGAATTTATCGCCATTATGAAAAGCGTCACTCACGTCTTTATAAAAAGCTACGATGATAGCTCATATTTTTATAGGACAAAGCTGGTTGAAAGCACAAATTTAGAGCCTATATTTGACGCTGGCTTTGCAAGAGATGGTGACACGCTTTACTACAAGGGCGAAAAGCTTGACGCAGATCCTAGTGAGCCAAGATACATCACGGCAGAAAACGGCGCTCCTAGCGGATATTACACAGACGGCAAAAGCCTATTTATGGGCTTTTATAGGCTTGATGCAAGCTACTCAGATGAGACGCGCCGGATATGCTACGATGCTAAGCATGACATAGAATATCTTTTTGAGCCAAAAAGTGGGGCGGCGTTTGCAAATGAGCGTAAATTTAGCGCTCAAAATATGCCTTATAGCGCCATTTATAGCGTGGATAACGTGCACTCGTTTTGGCCTCTTTTTGCCAGCAAAGATGGAATTTACTTTTGGGATAGCACGAAAAACGAGCAGGCTAAAATTTCAGACTACCAGCTAAAAGGCGAGCTAAAAAGGCTCTATGCTGACATTTTTGTAGATGAGAGCTTGGCGTATTTTTTACAGCAGGGCGAAGAGTGGCGGCGCTCAAAGCACGGCAGGCACTTAGAGGCGCAAACGGTCTCTTTATATAAATTTGCCCCAAGCTTCTCTTGGCGTGAGATAGGGCTGGTAAAAGATGGCGAGTATGGCGCAGTTTATGCAAATGGCAAGAAGGTCTATTTTTTTAGCAAGATAAAGCCATTTTATGGCATAAAGCATAGCGTTTATGAGGTGGCGGATCCTGGTGTCATAGAAATTTTAACAAGAGCGTCTAAAGAGCTTAGCGCAAAAGATATCAGCGGTATGATAAAGCGTGGCGAGCTAGTGGAGACAAGCGGCGAAGAGGTCGCAAGATCGAGGATAGAGTATGACTCGCCAAAGATCATTTTGTATATCACATTTGGCATCGCTTTTGTCGTCATAGTGCTAATAACTCTTGCAAAACTAAAGAGAGATAAAAGCGACTTGAGATAAATTTCAAAGTAGCTATTTTTGGTGGCTAAAGCTTAAAATTTCATAAAAAATTTAAGTAGTAAATTTGACCTATTTACTCTTTTTTGTTAGTTTGGAAGGAAGCTGAAATTTACAAAAAGGAGAAAAATGTTTAAATTTCAAAGATCAAAATTTAACAACTCGGTATTTATCCCATCGCTTGTTGTCATAGTTTTAATAACAGCATTTGCAGCGATATTTCCAAATTTCTCAAATGAGTTTTTTAAAGGCATGCAAAACTACATCGCGGCCAAATTTGGCTGGTTTTACATCCTGGCCGTCGCCGTCATACTGCTAAGCGTCATCATTCTTGGCTTTAGTAAGCTTGGCGAGATCAAGCTAGGAGCTGATCACGTAAAGCCAGAGCACAAAAATATTTCGTGGTTTTCTATGCTTTTTGCCGCTGGCATGGGCATAGGTCTAGTATTTTTTGGTGTGGCCGAGCCGCTCATGCACTATCTAAACCCACCAGTTGGCGACGCGCAAACTATCGCAGCGCAAAAGCTTGCGTTGAATATCACATTTTTTCACTGGGGCATGAGCGCATGGTCAGTTTATGCTATCGTAGCGCTAATTCTAGCCTTTTTCTCGTATAGACACGGCTTGCCACTAACGCTTAGATCGGCGTTTTATCCGATCATCGGAGATAAAATTTATGGCAAGATAGGTAGCGCCATCGATACATTTGCCGTCGTGGCGACCCTTTTTGGCGTGGCGACATCGCTAGGATACGGCGTGCTTCAGGTAAATGCTGGCCTTACGCACGTTTTTGGCCTGCCAACCATGCACATCACGCTTCTAATAGTGCTTTGTTTTGCAGCTACTATCTCAGCGGCAAGTGGTGTCGATAAGGGCATCAAAATCTTGTCAAACGCAAATATCGCGCTAGCTATATGTTTTATGTTTTTGATACTATTTTTGGGCGATACGACGCAGCTTCTAAAGTCGTTTGTGCAAAACAGCGGCGACTACATCTCTACGCTCATCTCAAATACATTTAACCTCTACGCCTACGAGAGGCAAAACGAGAGCTGGCTTGGCGGCTGGACGCTGCTATACTGGGCTTGGTGGCTATCTTGGTCGCCGTTTGTGGGGCTTTTTATAGCTAAAATTTCAAAAGGCAGAACGATCAGAGAATTTGTGATCGGCGTGCTTCTCGTGCCAACTGGCTTTACCTTTGCTTGGATGAGCTTTTTTGGTAACTCAGCGATTGCGCTTGTTCAAAATGGCTTTAGCGAGCTAGCAACGACTGTAAATTCCGACTCAGCCTCAGCACTTTTTATGTTTTTAGAAAAATTTAGCTTCTCAGGTGTGCTAAGCGTGATCGCAGTCTTTATGATCGTCATATTTTTCGTGACTTCTGCAGACTCTGCGGCGATCGTTATGAATATGCTTTGCTCAAACGGCAAGGACGATACGCCGGTTTGGCAAAAGGTCTTTTGGGGCGTTACAGTGGGCGTTGTGGCGGCATTTTTGATGCTAGCTGGCGGTCTTGGTTCACTTCAGGCACTTACGATCACGACTGCGCTGCCATTTTCCATAGTGCTACTTGGCGCCATTTACGGGCTATTTAAGGCGTTACGTGTGGATCTAACCAAAAAAGAGACAAATAACTTTAGCAACATGCCTATTAGTGATCTTTCAAAGCCGTGGCAAGAACGTCTAAGTGCGATCATCACGCTGCCAGGCAAGAAAGATGGCAAGAAATTTTTAAACGAAGTCGTGCTAAAAGCTTTTAATGAGCTAAAAGAGGAATTTGCTAAAAACGGCCTTGAAGCAAAGGTCACAAATGGCGAAAATTTTGTAAATTTAAATGTCGGACTTGGCGACGAGATGGACTTTAGATATGGCGTCTATCTCACTAAGAGCCATAGTCCAGACTACACCAGAGAGCTTGACGGCGACGATCTTTACTACAGGGCCGAGGTCTATCTAAAAGAGGGCGGTCAAGACTACGACGTGCTTGGCTGGAGCGAAGCTACGCTGATAAACGACGTCATCGAGCAATACCGCAAACACATGCAGTTTTTACACGTCGTGAGAGAGTAAATTTGAGTGAAATTTGCCTAGAATTTGAAAATTTCTAGGCAAATTCTAAATTTTACTCACTCGTTATCGTTTGTTACTGAATTTAAAAGCGTGATATACTTGTTTGTAAATTTTAAAATTTGATTGAGTTTTATGCACGTGGTGTAAAGCAAGATATGAGTGTCCTTATTTTTTAGAGAAAACAAATTAGAAAATTTAACTTTATTAGTTTGTATTTTTGCTTGTAGCTATGAGATAAATTTGAAATAAAAAATGTTAATTTTTTGTTGCGTATCGTTCAAATTCCAGAGCCAAAATGCATTTTCTGTAAATTTTTAACTTTGATAGATGTTTTGCTGTATCGGTCATTGTAAAGATTTATAAAATCTCAAGTCTGGTGCTGATATCAGCAACGCCTTTTGAATACATCGCTGATGTTACTATCGCATCGGCATTTGCGTAATCTTTTGCATTTGATAAATTTATACCACCGGCTGCTAGGATAATGGTATTTGGCGAAATCTCATCTCTTAAAGAGAGTACATTTTCGATGAGCTCTGGACTAAATTTATCGCACTGCACGACGTCGCAATTTGCTTTTAAAAGCTTGCTTACTTCGTCTAAATTTTCAGCTTCAATGCATACTTTTCGCTCAGCCATTTTTGCTTTAAACTCTGGCAAATGCGATAAAAATTTATCAAAGCTACCGTAGGCTTTCATGTGGTTTTTAAAAAATAAAATACTATCGCTAAGTCCAAGCCTATGGATGCCACCACCGCCTTCAAGTACGGCTTTTACGCAAAATTTCTTAGCAAATGGAAAACTCTTTCTGGTTGCTAAAATTTCACATTTTTCATTGACACTCTTTGCAGTATTTGCCATTTTGTTTGTATAAGTTGCGATGGCGCTGGCATATTCTAGTGCGACTTGAGTTAGTTTCCAAGCCTTATGTACATTTTCATAGGTTCCATAAATTTTTATGATCACATCGCCAGCTTTGCAAATTTGAGAATTTTGCACAAAAATTTTACTCTCGCACCCAAGTAGCCTCGCAACACTTGCGGCTACATCAACGCAGCTAACACAAATTTCATCACGTGAATAAATCTCAAGTGAGGCTTTTTTATCGATATTTTGAAGCGACGTAGTAAGATCAAAGTAAGGTATATCTTCGTTTATATAGCTTAAAATTTCTACGTCGCTAAGTATCATTTTATGCCTTTTTTACCTCATTTTTTGCTTTTATTATCATTTTTTTAAAGATTCCATTGTCATAAAGCCCAGCATGATAAAGGGCAAAACAAGTAAATGCAATGCCTGAAGCAACGTGAAATTTCTTAATGCTTTTATTTCTTTTCATAAAAAGGGCGCTTAAGCAAACTGAGGCTAAAGTGATGCCCATACCGACTTTTGATACTTGTCTATGAGTGTTTATATCAAGTAGTTTGCCACTTATTTTTGTTTCGTTTTTCAAATTCTTCTCCATTTAGTTTTTATTCCAGCAACTTGTATTTTTGATGCCAAGACTTTCTGGGTCAAATTCTGGATTTTGCCCAGCTTTTCTTTGAGCTTCGTAATCTTTGACTGCTATTATCACTACTTTTGAAAGTAAGAATATAGCGATAATGTTAATAGTTGCCATTGCAGCCATTGTGATATCAGCGATATTCCAAGCTAGCTTTAAATTCATTTGAGCGCCAATAAATATCATAGCGACGGCCGTTATCTTAAATAGCAATGTAAGCTTGTGGTTTTTGGTTAAAAATTTCATATTTGCCTGAGCGTAGTAGTAGTTGCCAATAAGCGAAGTGATGGCAAAAAGTACGACTGCAAGAGTGGTAAAATGAACTCCAAATTCGCCAAAATACTCTTTCATTGCAGCTTGAACGAGAGGAAGTGCTGTTAGCACCTCGCCACTTGAGCCAGTTTGCTTCGTAAGATATGCCTGTGAAAATAGCACGATCATACCAGAAGCGATACATATAGTCATGTCTATAAAGACTGCCATTGCTTGAACTAGGCCTTGTTTTACTGGGTGGCTAGTATGTGCTGCGGCTGCTGCATTTGGAGCTGAACCCATGCCAGCTTCGTTTGAAAAAAGGCCTCTTTTGATGCCTATTACGATCACGCTACCGGCAAATCCGCCAAATATCGCTTTAAAATCAAAGGCATTTTCTAAAATCATCTTAACAACATCAGGAATTTCTTTGAAATTTAAAACGATAGCAATAAGTGCTAGCGATATGTAGGCAAGTGCCATGAAAGGCACGATGTATGAGCTTACTTTGCCGATGATGTGGCTTTTGCTAAAAAACATAACCGCCGCAAATGCTGTAAGAATAAGACCGATACCAACAGGCAAGCCACTTTGTGCAAAGCTAACGTTGCTACCAGCTTTGTCGTAGTAAATTTCAAAAGCTGATGTCATGGTGTAGCTTTGAAGGCCGTTAAAGCCGTATGCGTAGGTGATGATGAGAATCACCGCAAAAAGAGAAGCCAGCCATTTTATGCCAAGACCATTTTTGATGTAATAAGCTGGACCGCCTTTAAATCCAAAAACGTCTTTTGTCTTATAAATTTGTGCTAGTGTGCTCTCTATAAAAGCTGAAGCTGATCCTAAAAATGCCATCAAGCACATCCAAAAAAGAGCACCAGGACCGCCCGCGACGATGGCAGCTGAAATTCCAGCGATATTGCCTATGCCAACGCGCGAAGCAGTCGAGATCATAAGTGCTTGAAATGGCGTTAAATGGTGCTTATTGTACTTGTCTTTTTTTTCTACTAAGACTCTGCAAGCCTCAAAAAACATCCTAAACTGCACAAAACGAGTCAAATAACTAAAATAAATTCCCGTAGCCACAAGAATAATGACTAAAAAATATCCATATAAAAAGTCGTTGGCTACGTCCATTTTGCCGTTTAAAAAATTTAAGAAACTATCAAGCACCATCTACCCTTTCAAATTTATTTTGACTTGAATTTTACGCCCTTCATCGAATTTAATAAAAGCCAAATCGTTGTGCCATTATGAAGCATGGCAGTTGCTATTGGATTTAACATGCCAAGTGTCGCAGCACTTAGTATAGCTGTATTTACGCCAACGGTTGAGCGGAAATTTGAGCTAATTAAATCCATTGTTTTATTTGCAAGCTCTTTTACGAGAGCTACGCTCATGATATCATCTTTTAAAAGGCTTATATCAGCCGTCGCTTTAGCTATATCAGCACCTTTGTGCATACTTATACCCACATTTGCCTTAGTTAGGCTTGGAGCATCATTTATGCCATCTCCCACAAAGGCTACTTTTTTGCCCTCACTCTTTAGCTCTTCGATAATAGCTGCTTTATCTGTTGGTAAGCACTCTGCATAGACCCTATCAAGTCCAAGCTCACGTGCTACTTCTTCAGCCTTGCTTTTGATGTCACCACTTAGCATGACAACCTCTTTTACGCCAAGGCTTCTTAGCTTTTTAACCATATCTTTTGCGTTTTCTCTCATATCATCTTTCATAGCAATGACTCCGACTAGCTCTTTATCATATCCTACGTAGAGTAAGGTTAAACCGCTATTTAATGCTTTGCTTATTAAAGCTTCATGAGCCTTAAAGCTTATCATCTCGTCATCTTCTAAAAAGTGTCTACTGCCTATAACTACCTCTTTGCCGTGCATCGCAGTTTTTACGCCGTGAGCTACAATAAATTCAACTTCATCGTGATGAATATGGTGGAAACCACGCTTGTTTGCAGCTTCAACTATTGCTTCAGCTACTGGATGAAAGTAGTGCTCCTCGGCACTTGCAGTTAAATTTAATATATCATTTTGAGAAAAGCCCTCTTTAAATGAGTAAATTTCAACTACGCTTAGGCGCCCATGTGTCAGAGTACCGGTCTTGTCAAATACAAAAGTATCAACTGAGCTTAGAGCTTCAATCGCCTTTGCACCTTTTACAAGAATGCCGTTTCTGCCTGCTTTTGAGATGCTCGATTTAAAAGCAACTGGTGTAGCAAGCTTTAATGCGCAAGAGTAGTCCGCTTGAAGTACGCTAGCAACACTATTCATATTTTTATTTATAATGTATGAAAGTCCAGCAAGTGAGAGCGTAACAGGTACAAGTTTATCAGCTAGTTTTAATGCTTTTACACCAATGGCTGATTTTTCATTGAGTGAAGTTTGTATGTACTCTTTGATCCTAGCTGTTGCTGTATCACTACCTACATTTTCAGCCCAAATTTTTATCCTGCCTTCATCAACCACGGTGCCACTTATAACACGGTCGCCTCTAGCTTTTGGTATAGGTTCAGCCTCTCCGGTCATTGAGACTTGATTTACATCGGCGTTACCTTCAACGATATAACCATCAACGCCTATCGTCTCACCAGCTCCGACTACTACGATGTCGCCCTTTTTTAAATTTTCGGTTTTTACTTTTTCAAGCGTCTTTTCACCATTTAAATTTCTCTCGACCCAGACTTCTTCGATATTTGGTTTTGCTAACTCTTTGATGAGATCATCACTTCTATGACTAGCACTTTCTTCCATATATTCACCGATATTTATCATCAAATTTGTGCTATTTGCTGCTAAATGATCGCCCATTGCTAGGCTAGTACCAATGGCAGTTGCCTCAAGCACTTTTGAAGTGATGCCCTCATGCCTTAGCTCCTTTGCACCTTCTATTAAATTTGGTGCTGTGGCATAAAGAGTCACGGCTGATTTTAGAGTTTTATTGCTCATAAATGGAGTTATACCAAGTGCAGCAGCAGCCTTATAGATATTTGCCTTGCTTGGTAAATTTGGATCTTTTGCCTTTGTTGGGAATTCGTAGCTCTTTATAAAGTTTAAAATTTTATCGTAGTTTTTATTGTATTCAACGATAATGCTTTTTGCGTATTTATTTACACGAACACTTAGTGCATCAGTTCGCTCTGAGATCGCAGCCTCGATAGCGCTGACGTCGCTTCTAGCGTTTAGGCTCTCGCAAATAAACCTCGCTCTATTTTTACTCTTGTGAGCTAGAGTGATCTTATTTTTGTGAGTCAAGTTCTGCTTTGACATCTTCAAAACGCTCTTTTAGTTCTTCTATGCCAGCATTTATAAGCTCGCCACCTTTAATAATCGCTTTAAATACGCACTCTTGCGCTTTTGGATTAGTTAGTACATAAGCTGCGATACCACCTAAAACTAGACCTTTTACAAAGCCAGCAGCATTAAAATTTTCAGGTACAAATGGTAAATTTTGAGCTGCATTGTTTATTGCATTATCGATTGCGCTTGGCTGAGTAGCTGCTGCATTGTTAGCCGCAGTTTCACTTGCTACGTTTTCTTCATTGATGTAAGGGTTATTCATTATTTACTCTCCAATTTTATTAGTTTTTCTACTATCAAAAGACCGCCAATGCCAGCTGCTGTAAAAGCTGCTGCATTTAGATATTTTTTTTGTGCTATTAAATTTGAAGCATGAATGCCAACAGCACCTACGAAACCACCTGTTACAGCGTATTTCGCTATCTTTTTAGCGACATCTTTTTTAGTTGCTCTATTATTTAGATAGTCGCTAAAGCCAAGTGCAGCTGCACCCATGCCAGCGATTAAAGCACCACTGATGAAGTGATCAAATGGAAGCCTTGTGCTTGAAAGTGTAAAAAGACTATTTTCTTGCATTCTCTATCCTTAAGCTATATCGTTTGGTGTGATAGCTTTTGGAGCAGCTGGCTTTTTAGCGCGTGGTTTTCTTGTTTTCTTTACCACTTTTTCAGCCTCTTTTTCTACTTTTTTAGCACCACGTTTTACTTTTTTCTCTTCTTTTACTATAAAGTCTTTTGCATCTTTTGCAACACTTTTACCTTTTTTGTAAAGATCTTTTGCAGCCTCTTTGCCTTTATCAAAGCCATCTTGGGCGTACTCTTTGATCTTATCTCTCTTATTCCAAGCAGCTATTGCTAAACCGCCTACTGCTAAACCTGCTAAAAATGGTAATGCCATTTTAAATCCTTTCTTTGTTTGATTTTGTAAGTTATTCATTTTCTTCATCCTTATTAAAATTTTTACTAACTACTGAAATGCCTAATGCCCCAAGCGCAAGTCCACTAAAAAACGAGAAATTTGGATTATTGGTTATCTTTGCTAACTCGCTTTTATCAGCCTTGCCACTTGCGATATTTTGCAAGCTTTTAGTTATCTCATTAAAGTCGTTTTGATAGTTTTCTAAAATATTTGTTATGCCATTTTGCTCAAAATTTTGTGAAATTTCTTTTAAATTTAGCTCATTTTTTATTTCACAGCCACTATAAATTTCTTTCAAGCGTTGCTTTAAAGAGGTGATATATTCGTTATTTGAAGTAGCCCAAAGTCTAAAAAATAGATCTTTTAGCTCTTCATCATCTAAGCTTTCACAAAATTTTTCATACATTTTATTTAGCTCTAGCTCGTAGTTTAAAGCTTGTATTAGCGCATCTTCTTTATTTTTTGCTGGCAAAAATATAGCTTCATTTTCGCAAGCAAGCTCATAATCATGTGTGCTCGCAAATTTTTCTATCAAGATGATTGCATTTTTTCTGATATTTGCGATCTCGTTAAAGACATCACCAAATGAAGCTAAATTTTCATATAAGCTAAGTGCGTTTTTTCGCTGGTATATGATGCGTTTAAAAGTTCATTAAGCATATTTCACTTCTTTTGCAACTTCATTTACTCTAGTTGAAATCTCTTCTAAATTTTGCCCTTTTAAAAGATCTTCCCAAAGGTTTTTTGGAAAAATTTCATGATCGTATTCGATCGTTACAGAGCCGATTAGCTTGTTAAATTTTACATTTTTTATACCATTTATCTGAGCTATCACATCATCTAAGCTAGCTAAATTTACGCTACTGCTTAGCTCTTTTATCTTTGGGCTAACTCTTACTCTTAATCTGCCGTTTGTGTGAGCTATCATTGAAAAATAGCTTGCAACTTGTGCTAAAGTTTGTGTTTTTATATCCATTTTCATCCTTTTTTTAATTGCGTATTATCTATTTTACAGCTTAAATAAATCTGAAATTTTTTTGTTTTTCATTATCAAAAAGTAAAATGAAATGATAAAATTTAATTTCCATTTTTTTCTTGGCAATCACTGCAAATACCATAAAGTATCATTGTATGCGACTGTTCACTAAAATTTTTTTCTTTGCAAATTTGCTCTTGTCTTTGCTCTATCATCTCATCTTCAAAATCAACTATCTTTTCACAAATTTCACATATTAAATGATCGTGCGAGGATTTTAAATTTAACTCAAATTTCTTTACTCCATTTTCTTCAAAGCAGTTTGCAAGATGATGCATTTCGAGAAAATTTAAAAACGAGTAAATTGATGTCATTGAAATTTCATTCTTGTGGATTTTGTAAATTTCTGAAGAAATTTCTTGGGCACTTAGATGAGAGTTGCTAATGAAAAGTACGTGCAAAATTTGTTCTTTTAACTCTGAGCTTTTTTGCCCAAAGGCTTCCAAAAACTCTTTAAAATGCTTATAAAATAGTTCACAATTATCCACAAAAACCTAACTAAAATGATAATGAATATAAGGATTTTACAACTTTACTTATAAAAAAAGTATAAAATTTCTTACGAATTTCAAGTAAAGTATTTTATAAGATTGTTTTGGTATAGTGTCGCATTTTTTAAATCAAAATTAAGGAATAAAATGACTTACGACGAGCTTGAATTAGACGCCGTTTTGTTAGAGGTTTTAGAAAATAGAGGCAGTTTTGATTCTATGGATGATGAGGAGCTTTATGAGCTTATCGAACAAGTTGCACAATATACAGATGGCGATTATGAAGAAGCGTTTGAGTATATGACTCAATTTTCTCCAATCCCTAAAAAACGCTTCGTTTCACTATTTATGGTTTAGCAAAAAGCTAAGCCATAACTTCTATAAAATTAATCAAAAAAAGTAAAAAAAGAGCTCTTGACTCACTTAATGAGCCAAGAAATTTGAGCTATAAGAAGTATTTTGAGATTATTTCTTTAAATTTTAGTGTGTATTTACTAGCTTTTGGGCTATTGTTGTAGATATTTTCAAAATCATACATTCTCTCATAGTAATCATTTGTATCTTGTATATTTATTTTAAGTCTTGCCACATCTAGACTAACGCCTACAAAAGCACCACTTGTTTTGCCACGCTCCTCAGCAAATGCTGAAATTTCAGGCAAATCACTTGTGATAGCTACTTCGTTACCAACGCCACCAGTTGCTTCTGCTTTTAGGCTGATCGTATCTTTTGCATTAAATAAATTTGCATAAGCTTCTGAATTTTTAAATAAGATGATCATGTCAGCTGAGCTGTAACCAAGCTGCAAGCCTATGCTTCCAGATGTGTAATTTACAAAAAATGGGCTTGACCATTCACCATCATCGTTTTTAGCGATAAATACGCCTTTACCTGTTGAGCCAGTTACAACAGCGCCTGCTTTTGTCACATCAGGGATTATGGCGATCGCTTTTACGCCTTCAAATTTAGTGTTTGGCTTTAAATTTCTTGCACCAAAAGCATTTAAAATATTTATTGCATTTTTTAGCTTTTGATTTTGGATCACATCAGCATTTAAGCATGGCGTGAAAAATAAACCAGCAAGAAATATGATCAATAGTCTTTTCATTAAAATTCCTTCCTTAAATTTTTCGTTATTATAGCCTAAAATAAACTAATGGTAAAAATATTATTAATGATTTTTTATGAGAGTTCATTATAAAATGCGACTTTTTAAGGAAAAAATATGAGTTTAATACTTTTTGTCGAATACGTCGGTATCGCATCAGCTGCACTTAGCGGGTTTTTATTTGCAGTAAAAAAGGAGTGCGACTGGCTTGGAGTCTTTTTGTCTGCATTTTTGACCGCACTTGGTGGCGGTATCATGCGTGATATGCTTGTTGGTAGGGCAGTTTATTCATTTACACACTACATGCCAGTAAGCGTTGTCATTTTTATGTTGATTGTTTCAAGAGTGGCAAATTTACATATAAAAAGAGAAGGTTTGGAGCGAAAATTTGTATTTATTTTCGCCGATGCGATCGATGTTATTTGTTTTTCGATCGTTGGAGCAATGGTTGCTATTGAGTACAACTACAACATCTTTGGTGTGATGATGATCGCCTTTTTTAACGGAGTTGGCGGCGGTATCTTAAGAGATATTTTGCTAAACGAAATTCCATGGTTTTTGCGCACCGGACTTTACGGTACGATAAGCCTTGGCGTGGGGCTTGCTTACTTTGTGCTATATCATCTAGGCCTTACCAATATATTTTTTACCATGCTCTTGCTTGCTGCTGGCATTACAGTTAGGATGTTTGCGTTTTACAGAGGCTGGAAGCTACCTGATCTATGAAATTTAGCGAGTTTTTTAATATCTGGGTCAATGAAAACTACTATAAATTTGGCGTAGATATCGGCAAAAAGGGCGATTTTTACACAAATGTAAGTGTTGGATATCTCTTTGGCGCTTGCCTTGCAAACTATTTTTTAAAACTGCTTAAAAACGGCGAAATTTCTAGCTCTTGCAAGGTCATGGAGATCGGTGCAAACTCAGGTGAAATGCTAGCTGATTTTGCGCAAGGAATTTTTACGCTTGAGCCAGAGATCTTAAAAAATTTAGAGTTTATTATCATTGAGCCTCACAAAAATTTAAGGAAAAAGCAGCTTGAGACTTTTGCAAAACGCTTTGGCGATGATATCAAAATAAAACACTATAAAAATTTAGACAAGTACGCATTTGATGAAATTTTCGTCATCTCAAATGAGCTACTTGACGCATTTAATTGCGAGGTTATAGATGGGCAAAATATGCTTTTTGTGGATAGTGATCTAAAATTTCACTGGCAAAAAGCAGATCAAAATTTGCTAGCACTTGCAAAGAAATTTGGCATAACAAAAGGTGAGATATCAACTAGCTACGCTAAATTTGCAGTCCAGCTTACAAATGCAGCAAAAAAGGTTAGATTTTTAAGCTTTGACTACGGCGAATTTGAGCCAAAAAATGAGTTTAGCCTAAGAGTTTTTAAAAACCATCAAGTATTTTCTTTATTTGAAATTTCAAACCTCGCGTCATACTTTAAAAAATCGGATCTAACATATAGTCTTTGCTTTAAACAAGTTGAGTATGCTTTTAGTGAGGCTGGCTTTGAGATGCTTAAATTTAAAAAACAAAATGAAGCTTTAGTTTGTGATTTTGGTGTGGATGAAATTTTATCTTTAGTACTTGAAAAAGGTAGCAAGCAAGCCTATGAAAATGCAGCTAAACAGGCAAAATTTCTACTCTCGCCCGAGTTTTTAGGTGAGAAGTTTAAATTTATAGAGTTTTTAAAGAGCTAGCCTAGCAATATTGGCAAAACTTGCCTCACAAGCCTTTAAAAGATCATTTGGTGCTATTTTTATCTGTTTGCCTCTCACTCCAGCACTTACTAGCACATACTCTTGCTCTTTTGCGCGTTCATCGATAAATGTTGCAAAGTGTTTTTTCATAGCAAGCGGTGAGCAGCCACCCCTGATGTAGCCAGTGATCTTTTCTAAGTCTTTTAAATTTATAAGTTCACATCGTTTGGCGCCACACGCGTGAGCAAGTGCTTTTAGATCAAGCTCCAGATCGCCTTGCAAGCAAACAACAACGAAATTTTTAGGCTCACACTCACAAACAATAGTTTTGTAAATTTGCTTTATATCTTGCTTAGTGCTAGCTGCTACGTGGAGGGCTGAAAGATCGTTTAAATCAACTTCATACTCTAAAATTTCATAATTAATTTTTAGCTTATCTAAAGCTCTAGCAGCATTTGTCTTATGTATCATTTTTTCTCATTTTTGCGAATTTTTTGTATAATTATAGCCAAAACTTAAAGGAGGAAAGATGGCTGAAGAAGTTGAAGAGAAAAAAGCAAAAAAAGGTGGCAATGGTGCATTAATGATAATTATCATTGCAATATTTGTTTTGCTACTAGTTATTGGAGGGCTAGTCGCGTTTTTGATGCTTGGTTCTGACGAGCCAAAAGAGGCAAACATGATGCAAGCACCAGCTCAGACTCAAACGCAGTCCATGCCAGCTCAAAATAAAGCAAAGCATGGTAGCAACGACTATTCAAATATGGGGCCGATATATCCGCTTGATCAGTTTATTGTAAATTTGCTTAGTGAAAATGGCTCAAGATTTCTTAAAACAAAGATCGATATGGAGCAAAGCGATGAGTTGCTAACTCCTGAGCTTGATAAGAAAAAGGCACTTTTAAGAGATATTATTATCAGAACACTTTCATCAAAAACTTACGAAGAAGTAAGCACTGCAAAAGGCAAAGATAGGCTAAAAGACGAGATCATGGGTAAGCTAAATGAAGTGCTAAATGATGGCTACATCAAAAACATATTTTTTACTGATTTTGTGGTGCAATGATAGGTATTGATATCATTAAAATAGATAGAATTTCTAGACTTAAAGCTCGTTATGGCGAGCTTTTTTTAAAAAAATTTCTTAGTGATGACGAGATCGCGCTAGCAAAAAATGATGCGACTTTGGCTGGGTTTTGGGCGGCCAAAGAAGCAGCTAGCAAAGCCCTTGGTGTGGGTATTGGCAAAGAGTGTAGTTTTTTGGATATTGAGCTTAGCAAAGACGCAAAAAATGCACCAAAGATAAAATTTAGCCCAAGAATTTATACAAATTTTAATATCAAAGAAGCAAGCCTTAGCATAACTCACGACGGCGGATTTGCCGTAGCTGCAGTGATAATTGTCTAAAATTTATGCATTTTTACAAAGCTTTTTAATATCTTTTAACTACTTCTGATAAATTTAAAAAACGTATTTTTATAAAATTTTTTAAAGAAAAGACGATATCTTTAATTAAGATTGAATGGAGCTAAAGAAACTAAGGATAGTAAAATGCGAATTTCTAATAACCTCCCAACTACTAACTATCTCTCAAGAGAAAACATAGCAAGAGAGATGGGATTTAAATTTAACGATATAAATGAGATACTTAGTAACGATATGGGATATGGTATGAGCTTTCCTAAATACGCAAGGCTTGATAGAAAAGCTCAAGCTGCGGCTTACGATAGACACATATATCCACTATCTGGCTTTACAAAAGGCGATGAAGCAAAAGTCACTATCATAGGAAAGCTTAGAGGCTATGATCCTGATTTTACAAGCGAGCAGCTATCAGATCTTAAAAATTTCATAAATGAAAGCAAGGGTTTGTTTGTAGAGTATATACAAGGTCAGCAAGCAAAAC
>NZ_CABPUE010000004.1:174032-174661 GCF_902460545.1 Campylobacter concisus | reverse complement strand
CTTTTAAAGAGTGATATTAAAAATTTTACCGCTTATGCTTTAATTTTTGAAGCAATGTGGGGTAGAATAAAGGCACTTCCATTAAGTAGCGATCAAATGACGCAGATACGTTACCCTGATGAAAATCTGATTATGCTTTTTAAAAAAAGTAATGAACTAAATCTTGATAATTTAGAAAAATTTATAAGAAATTTAGCACTTAATCCATTTTGGATAGAAGGCATTAAAATATTTTGCGAATTTTTAAATAGCGCTGGACTTGCAAGGCAAATCGATCTTGTTTGTGATATGGTTTTAAATTTTATTGATAAATTTCCAGATATAAAAAAGCTCAAATTTCAAAGTGGAGAATCTTTTTTTAGTGAAGAGATAAATAAATTTTTTATTAAAAGTAACTCTTTGGAATTTACTTCCAGCAGTGATAGTAAAAAAGATATGAGTTTTGAAGATCTAATAAAAGAACTAGATAAAAGCAAGCATGCTTCAAGTGCTCAAAGCGAGCTTAATTTTATGCTTGAATTATCAAAAATTTTTACTGCTCAAGGTATGAATAATAATGCAAAAGCTACCTATGCACAAATAGTTAATTTTATAGAAAATACCGAGCTTAAAGATTATTTATCAGACGT
>NZ_CABPUE010000004.1:169143-173965 GCF_902460545.1 Campylobacter concisus | reverse complement strand
CACCTTTAATTTTATTTAAATATAATTCTTAAATCATTTATGAAAAAAGGATGTTACTATGGCAGATAATCTAATCCCACCAAAAGAACGCATAAATATAGTTTATAAAACTAAGACAAATGACCAAGAGGCTGATATAGAGCTTCCATTAAAACTTATGGTAGTTGCAAATTTAACTGGTGAAAACCAAACTCCACTTGAAGATCGTGAAGTAATCTCTATCAATAAAATAAATTTTGATCAGGTTATGAAAAGCTTAGATATTCATACAAATTTCTCTGTAAAAAATAAGCTAAATTCTAATAATGAAGATTTAAATATTGACCTTGATTTTGAGAGCATCCATGATTTTAATCCAGACAATATTATAAATCAAATTCCTGAGCTAAAAAAACTTTTACAGCTTAGAAAGGCTTTAGTTGCACTAAAAGGTCCTATGGGCAATATGCCTGATTTTAGAAAAGCGGTTTTGGAAGCTATAAAAGATGAGGGTAGTAGAAAACAACTTCTTTTAGAGATTAAAGACGAACAAGATAAGGAATAAAAATGTCTGAAACTAAAGTTAAAACTCCTATCATTGAAAGCATAATGCAAAGGAGTAAATATTCAAAAGATGACGAGAGCTATAGTGTTGTAAAGCAAGGAGTTGCTGAGTTTATTTCAAATATAATCACAACAAATAATGCTGAAGATAAAATAAACAAGCTCGCACTTGATGAGATGATAGCTCACATCGATACCCTTTTATCTGCTCAAATGGATGAAATTTTACACAATAAATCTTTTCAAGAGCTAGAATCAACTTGGCGTGGAATTAGATTTTTGGTTGAGAGAACAAATTTTAATGAAAATGTAAAAATCGATCTTTTGGATGCCACAAAAGAAGAAATTTTAGATGATTTTGAAAATAATTTAGACATAACTCAAAGTACACTTTATAAACAAATTTATTCAGCCGAATATGGACAATTTGGTGGTGAGCCAGTTGGTGCGATAGTGGCAGACTATGAGCTAGATAAATCAAATCAAGATATGACTTTTTTAAATAAAATGTCATCAATTGCTGCAATGAGCCATTCACCACTTCTTACATCCCTTTCTGCTAAATTTTTCGGACTTGATAATTTTGGTGAGCTTGAAAATATAAAAGATCTAAAAAGCATGCTAGAAGGCCCACAATATACAAGATGGAGAACTTTTAGAGAAAATGAAGATGCAAAGTACACAGGTTGTATGGTAAATAGATTTCTTACAAGATCTCCTTATGTGCCAGAGGATAACCCTATAAAGAGCTTTAATTATAGAGAAACTGTAAATAATCACGATGATATGCTTTGGGGCAATGGAGCTTATGCGTTTGCTACAAGGCTTACAGATAGTTTTGCTGATTATAGATGGTGCGGTAATATCATTGGACCAAAAGGTGGCGGTGCTGTAAAAGACTTACCGACATATACTTATGAGAATTATGGAAGCATTCAAACAAAAATTCCAACTGAAGTTTTGATTACAGACAGAAGAGAATTTGAACTTTCTGAAAATGGTTTTATCGCTCTTACTTTAAGAAGAGATAGCAATAACGCTGCATTTTTCTCAGCAAACTCTGCACTAAAGCCTAAAATTTTTCCAAATACTCCAGAAGGTAAAGCTGCTGAGACAAATTTCAGGCTTGGAACACAGTTGCCTTATGTATTTTTAATCTCTCGCCTAGCCCATTATCTAAAAGTACTTCAAAGAGAAGAGATAGGTACTTGGAAAGAGCGTAGTGATGTTGAGCGCGGCTTAAATGAATGGCTAAGGCAATACATCTCAGATCAGGAAAACCCACCAGCAGATGTTAGAAGTAGAAGACCATTTAGGAGCGCAAAAGTAATCGTCAGTGATATAGCTGGCGAGCCTGGTTGGTATAAAATAGAGCTTTTGGCTAGACCTCACTTTAAATTTATGGGAGCAAATTTCGAGCTTTCTTTGGTTGGAAAACTAGACAAAGAGTAAGCTTACTATGTCGCTGATAGATAAAATTTTATATGAATTTAGCGATGAATCAAAGCTACGTCCATATTTTAAAGATCTAGACAGCGACATAAAAGATCACATTGATACTATCTTAAACTCTAGACTTGGTAACTACGGCCGATTAAATGATAGCATTATCGATCTTTGGTCTATGGGTGTTGAAATAAACGAGCTTGGTCATAAACTTGGTATGGCAATATATGAATTAATCAGCTCAAATGAGAATAGAATAGAAGTAACATCTATCGGATACGATGACTCACTAAAGCCTTGGCGTATCATCTTTAATATAAACTACAAGCATAAAAATGATAATTTTAAAGAGTATTTGCTAAAAGTTATTTTTAAAAACAATAGATATTGTGAGATTTTATAATGGATTATAATGAAAATAATCTAGCTTATTTTCAAAAAGAGATAGCATATCTTGATGAAACAAGAGCCCTTTTTATTAAAAATTTTCCAAAAGTAGCACCATTTTTAGATACTAAAAGCAAAGATCCTGATGTTGAGAGCATAATAGAAAATATGGCTATTTTGACATCTAGGATTAGGCAAGAACTAGATGAAAATATCCCACTAATCGCTGAGTCTTTAGTAAATATTTTAATGCCAAGCTATACAAATCCTTTTCCATCAGTTTGTATGCAAGAATTTACCTTAAGAGATGACTTCTCTGGGACAAAAGAATTTATACCAAAAGGAAGTATAGTTGAGTCAAAGCAGATCAATGGCGTAACGTGCAAATTTCAAACAATCTTTGACATAAATTTGCTTCCCTTAAAGATAACAAAAGCTTTTATGTCAAACAATAAGAGTGATTATCTTCTAAATTTAAATATAAGCGCTACAAAGGATGAGCTTAGCACTAAAGAACTTGATATAGATTTTTTAAATTTATATCTTGGAGATAATGTTTACTTCTCTTCTACGCTCTTAATGTGGCTAAAAAATTACTTGAAATTTATTACAATAAGTTTTGAAGATAGCGATCAAGAGATAAGGTTAAGCCCTGATAAACTTAGTTTGGACAAGTTTGATGAGCGTTTGATAAAGAGTGATGAGTTCGGATTTGAAGCGTTTGAGCTTTTAAAAGAGCTATCATTTTTTCCTTCAAAGTTCAATTTTGTGCGATTAAATGGACTTAGCTTTCTTAAAAATTTTTCTACAAAAAGCTTTAATATTAAATTCATATTTTCAAAAGATATGCCAAGTGGATATGTACCAAGGCTAGAATATTTTTCTCTTTTTGTTACGCCCGCAATAAATTTATTTGCAATGAGTGCCGAGCCTATTTTGAATAACAATAGACGAAGCGAATATAGAATTTTTCTAGATCGCTCAAATATCGATGCTTATGAAATCGTTTCAATAAATAAGGTGGTCGCCCATAGTAGTAATAATGAAAAAAGGATATTAAAAAACTATAAAAGTTTTGAGAGATTCGAATTTTTAAATGATGAGCGAGCAAAAGATTATTATTTTGTCAGCAATAAAACAGATATAAAACTAAACTCTTATAAAGAAATTTCCTTTTTTAAAAGTGACTCTAAAGATCAAACCATTAGCATAGATGCACTTTGCTGCAATGGTGATTTACCTTGCAATCTAAAGCTTGGTGAGATAGATAGAGTTTTGTCCCACCAAGGTGTAACAACTAAAAATTTAACCATTCCAACTAGTGTAAAGCGAGTAAAAATAGATGGAAATCTTCTTTGGAAACTAGTTAGTATCTTATCTTTTAGCTATCAAAGTATACTAGAGAAGGGCTCTTTTTTAGCACTTCTTAATACCTTTAGTACACCAGATGATGAGTTTTTTAAAAAATTTGCAAACTCGCTTTATGATATAAAAACGAAGCAAATTTATAGAGTTGATCAAGGCTTTGCAAAAAGAGGGTTGCTCTGTATATTCTATATAGATGAAAGTGAATTTGAGAGTATTGGAAATGTCTATGCTTTAGGTATAAATTTGGCTAAATTTTTATCAAAATTTGCATCAATTAATTCATTTTGCGAGCTTAAAATAAAGTGTATAAAGAGCAAAATTTTACTTAATTATGATTTTTTAGGTGGTACAAAAAAATTAATATGAACAAAGAACTAAATCAAGCTTCTTTTTTTAAGTTAGTAAAAAACTGCCTAAAGCATCACGACAGAAGAGATATTTTTTTAAAAAATAGCCCAAGTTTTGCTTATCCGATTAATGAGCTTGAGAGCTTAAATAAAGAGGATGCAATAAAAATTGTCGTAAATTTTATGGGTCTTTTGGGAAGTGGCTCGCATCTTACAAGCTATATTTTGGAGAAGATTTCAAAGAGTAGCGATAATAATTTTGAGAAATTTTTTGACTTTTTTGACAATTACTTGCTTTGGCTTTTCTTTGATAGCATTAGTTTAAAAAATTATGCAAGATCCTTTGAAAAAGAGCTTGATGATAAAATTTCAAGATTTTATTGGATATATTAAACATAAACAATAAAAAATTAGCAAAAAAATTCTTACCATTTTCTCCGCTTATCATTAGCCAAAGAAGGCCTAAAAGAGAGATTGAGTTTGCCTTGCAGCGTCATTTTAATTTAAAAAATAAACTATTTTTACTGGAAAATCTACCAAATCAAATTTTCATAGCGCCTTCAAATTTAAATTCGCTTGGTATCAAAAATAGGACTTTGGGCAGAAATTTTATACTTGGCAAAAAGCTTTTTGAGAAACAAACTAAGATAGCAGTTTATATAAATGGTATAGATTATGAAGAAGCTATTGATTTTTTCCCAAAAAGAAGAAAATTTAAAGAGCTTCAAGAT
>NZ_CABPUE010000004.1:151485-161170 GCF_902460545.1 Campylobacter concisus | reverse complement strand
ATTCTATATTTAGAACCTGTAATAAAAATGGTGGAACAAAGAAAGCTTTAGAAAATAAAAAACTAAATAAAGAAGTTCTAAAAGATAAGCTTAAGTCGATCTTTTTAAAATTTAGCCAGATAGATGATGCTGATTTTAAAAGCACAATACTTATAGGTGATGAAACAAAAGAGCTAAATGAGATAACAACGGCATTTGATGCAAATGAAAATCTGAGCTTGTCTGAGCTAGAGCGAGCAATAAACTATAATCTAACTAGCGTCAAAGAAGCAATCTATAAATTTCAAAATAACAACTCATAATGGGTGCGAGAGGGTCTCGCACCAAATACTTCCTAATAATTAAACACTTCAGGATCAATAACCATCGCTCTATAAGCAACATCATCTCTTGACGCAGAGTCTACATCCATCTCAAATTTGACCTCATTTGTCTTTGGATCGATCTCTACTAAAACCATTTTGATAGTCTTGTCTGGCTTAAGCAAATTTACATTGGAGCTTGAGATAAAGTAGGTATTTTTATCCTTTTGCCACTCGACGTTGCTGGTGACTGCGCTATAAAAGTCAAAGCCACGCTCTTTACCAAACTGCCAAGTCTGCTCTACTGTGCCCTTTTTCTCATCTATCTTGTACTCGACCGCACGAGAGTATTTATCCTCTTTAAATGCCGGCTGCTCCATACCTCTGCCGTCACCATTGTCAAAGACGCTTAGGTGTTTTATGCTACCTTTGTTGCCATATCTTGGTGTTAGCCATGCAGTGTGCTGAGTCCAAGACCAGTCAAATTCACCTTCGCATTTTGAGTTTTCGCATTTTATCTTATTGCCTTTGCTATCTACTGGAGTTAGCACTTTGGCTTTAAACTCTTCACTCCAGCCCTCAGGCGAAGCTAGTATCCATTTCACCTTTTTATCGCGGTCAATTTTGACGATACCTTGGTGGCGAAGTGAAAGTATGATGCTATCGTCGCTCTCATCGTATGCGATAGAGTTTACGTGAGCCCAGTTTCTGCCTGTACCAGTAGAGGTAATGTCGCCAAACGGTAGATCGTCGCTTATCTTGATCTCTTTTGCATCCATGTCGATATTTAGGCAAACAGCTCTTGCATCAAGCGCTTTTATGAGGTTGCTGCGGTAGACGTTGTTGCCAAAAATTTTATTTAGATCCCACTCTTCGACCACCTTACCGGTGCTATCGACCTCGATGATGTGGTCTCTTATAGTGTGAGAAATTCTACCGTCTTTGTGGTGGTAGTTGTATTTGCCAACTCTAAGAAGTGCGTGATCATCCTTTAATGGCATAACTTCATGGCTTAGATCGATGTAGCCTCTTGGAAGCGGGCGATTATAAATTTCTTTTCCCATAAGGTCATATCTTAGATATCTTTGAGCCATGCCAAAGCTGATATCGCCGTTTTTTAGCTGATGAAAGCCCATCATCATGCCTCCATCCATCACTCTTCTCTCGCTGCGGTCGTAAAATTTTTGATAGTCAAGATACCATCTAACCTCACCTTTGGTGTCTACGATGTAGTTTTCGGTAAAGTCGTTCCAGCTAGCAGCTCCACCATTTTTCCAATCAAGCGGTTTATAGACGCTTGTAATTGTATTATTTATGAGATAGAGCCTGTTTTTAAAGGCAGGATCAACCTTTTTGACGCGAGTCTTTTGCATGTGAGAAAATCTAAAATCACGGCTATATGTGACGATAGGCTGGGCGTAAATTTTATACGTTTCTACCTTTTTAGCTCCGTTAAACGTGTAGCTTACGACTACTTCATTTAGATAGTCAGGGTAAAGTCCCCAAATAGGCACACCATCATGCGTAAGCAAAGCATGCTCTGAGACGTTGTAGTCGATGTCGATACCGCCATCTGGCTTGCCTTTTACTTTGACATGGATATCTTTGATGTCTTTGCCAGCTCTATCAATGATAGCAGTTAGAGGTGATACGTCATATGGATTTATAAAAACCGATCCAAGCTCACCTTGAACCTTTACGTGATGAGCCAGGACTCCAGCCTCTAGTGGCGTGATGCCTATACTAAGACCACTAACCAAAACAGCCGCAAGGGCAACAGAACCTAAGAAATTCTTGCTCATTTTCGCTCCTTTAATAAAATTTAATGATATCTTACTACCCAAATTTCACACAGAACTAACGCTTATATGAAAAGTGGCTTAAATAAATTTATAAAAGAGTCGTTTTAAAGGGTAAAAATAAAAAGAAGAATTTAGGAGCAAACGCCCCTAAATTTTAGTTATTTGCATCAAATTTCTTAAGAGAAAAAAGAACAAATTTATAGCTAGCAAATAGTGTCACTGGCCAAAGTATCAAAAAAATTCCTGCTTCTAACATCTTTTATCCTTAGTATGCGTGATGATCGTTTTTGATCTCGTCTTGCGTGATCTTCTTGCTATCTATCGCTCGCCAAACGACGATGATATAAGCAAGCACTACTGGCACTAGCAAGCTAACATAGGCCATAACGCCAAGTGTGTAGTGGCTAGAGCTTGCATTCTTGATAGTTAGCGAGCTAGAAAGGTCGCTAAATGACGGATAAAACGCAGTGCCATTTAGGCCTGTTATCAAAAATAGTGCAGTCACAGCTAGTGTTACGCCAAGGCCGTAAGCAAAAATTCCACGAATGCTTTTTGTAAATACTCCTTGGAAAATTCCAACAAGTACCAAAAGAACGCCAACAAGTAGTAGCACGCCAACGATAGGCATCTCGATCAAATTTATAGCGTATTTGTAAGGCATAAGGCTAACTACGCCGTTTGCGTCGTATGCAAAGCCGTCTTTTGTAAGTATCCAAGCAAGAAAGCCTAGGAAAAATGGCAAGAATAGCACGGTATTAACAAGCAGTTGCTTTCTGGCGTTTTGTATAAATTCGCCGTCCGCAATGTTATTTATAAGATATAAGCAGCCGCCTATGCGAGATAGGAAAAACATTGCTATGCCAAGTAAGTACAAGTAAGGATTTGCCAATGCTTCAAGGCCGCGAAATGGAGTCTTCCACTCGACAAAATTGTGTTCATTTAGTACAAACGCACTACCGCTAAAAAATGTACTAACCGCCATGCCAATAAGGATAACGCCAAGTGAGCCATTTATGAAAAGGAAAATTTCATAAGTTCTAGCGCCTAAGAAGTTATCAGGCTTTTTGCGGTACTCGTAGCTTACAGCTTGGATGATAAAGCAAAATAAAATAGCCAGCCAAACCCAGTAAGCACCACCAAAGCTAGTAGCATAAAATAGCGGAAATGCCGCAAAGCATGCGCCGCCAAACATAACAAGCGTTGTAAATGTAAGCTCCCATTTTCTACCGATAGAATTTATAAGCATATCTTTTTTAAGCTCGTCCTTGCCAAGGCTAAAGATGAGCGACTGCCCACCTTGAACAAACATCATAAAGACTAAAAGTCCGCCAAGAAGGCTAACTATAAACCACCAATAAATTTGTAAATTTTCTAAGCTTAAACTATGCATGGTCGTTAAATCCTATCTTTATTTGCTTAAGCATGATTTTGATCTCGGCAATTAGCAAGACCGTAAATAAAACAGCAAATAATATAAATGAAATTTTGATATTTGAGTCTGCTAAATTAGTAGCTCCAACGCCAACGGTCATGAGATCTTGTATCACCCATGGCTGACGACCGACCTCTGCTACTATCCAGCCAGCTTCAGCTGCGATGTAGCCAAGCGGTATAGTAAAGAGGCAGATCCACAAAAACGCTCTTATGTTTTCAAATTTATATTTTCTTGAGAGATTTAGATAAAGAGTGATAGCAAAAAGAGCTATGAAGTAAGTGCCAAGTGCGACCATGATGTGGAAGCTATAAAATGTAAGCGCAACTGGTGGCACAGCCTCTTTTGCGTCTTTAAGATAGCCATATCCTAAGAAATTTAGGTTGCTTTCTAAATTTGAAAGCGAAGTTTTCATTAGGCTCTCGTCATTTGCTTTTTTGGCTTCTTTGTAGTTTTTAAGAGCCTCGATAGCAACTTTGCCCTTTGCCATCTTCTCTTCAACGCTCATTATGCCGCGCTCGCTGTTGCCATAAAGTAGGTCGTTTATACCTGGCGTAAATGAGTCAAGCTCTCTGTTTGCCATGATGCCAAGTGCGTAAGGTACCTTTATCTCAAGCAAAAAGGCATCGCTCTCGTCGCCAAGCTTTTTAGCTAGGTTTAAAATACCAGCGGCAACTAGACCAGCGTTTTTCTCGCCATTATAAAGTCCCTCCATCGCAGCAAGCTTCATAGGCTGCTTTTGAGCTACAAAATATGCACTCTCATCGCCACTAAGTAACAAAAATGCCGAAGTGATAAGTCCAAATGCGCTAGCAACGACGATGCTTTTTTTAGCTAGCAAGATGTGGCGTTTTTTGATTAAAAACCAAGCAGAAATTCCTATCACAAAGATAGCTGAGATGGTGTAGCCGCTAGTTACTGTGTGTAAAAATTTGCTAATGCCAAGAGGATTTAGCGCGACTTCGAAGAAATTCTCCATCTCCATTCTAGCAGTATCTGGGTTAAATTTCATGCCTATTGGATACTGCATCCAGCCATTTGCGATTAAGATCCAAAGCGCGCTTAAATTTGAACCGATCGCAACAAGCCAAGTTGAAAATAGGTGAAATTTCTTACTAACTTTATCCCAGCCAAAAAACATAATGGCAAAAAATGTACTCTCCATAAAAAATGCGAGCAAGCCCTCAATCGCAAGAGGAGCACCGAAGATATCGCCGACAAACCAGCTGTAATTCGCCCAGTTTGTACCAAACTCAAACTCCATGATGATGCCAGTAGCAACGCCGATAGCGAAATTTATACCAAAGAGCTTTAGCCAAAATTTCGTTATCTCAAGCCAGACTTTATCGCCGGTTTTAACATATATCGTCTCCATAATGGCGATGATAAAACTTAGCCCCAAAGTAAGTGGGACAAACAAAAAGTGGTAAATGACAGTCAGCGCAAACTGAGCCCTAGACCAGTCAACAAAATCCATCTCAGACATTTTATTCCTTTATTAAATTACGAATTACAAATTCGCTTTTTTCTTCGTCGGTTTGAAATTTGGTATTAAGAGTCTCGTCAAAGATAAAGACCTTTAAAATTCCAAACATAATGATAAGCTTTATTATTATGAGAAGCCATAATTTCTTGCCTATTTTCATGTTTTTAAAGCCCTCTATATATAAAGAGGCAATGATGTTTAAGTAGTTTTTTATCATAGTTTTTGAAGTCTATAACAAAAAGACTTAAAGAATAATTTTTAAAATTTTATATGATTAATGCCTTACTAAATATTTAAGGGGTATAATCCGCAATTAAAAAATAAATAAATTTAAGGAAATTTAATGGCAAAAGAGACGAAGTACATTTTTATCACAGGTGGAGTTTTAAGCTCACTTGGAAAAGGCATCGCAGCTGCGTCTATCGCGACTCTTTTAAAAAATTCCGGACTAAAAGTAAGTGTTTTAAAAGCTGATCCATATATCAACGTAGATCCTGGCACGATGAGCCCGCTTGAGCACGGAGAAGTCTTTGTCACAGACGATGGCGCTGAAACAGATCTAGACCTTGGTCACTACGAGAGATTTTTAGATGAGAGCCTAAGTCAGGACAATAACTTCACAACAGGCAGAGTTTATAGCTCTGTTATAGAAAAAGAGCGAAGAGGCGACTATCTTGGAAAGACTATACAAGTGATCCCTCACATCGTTGGCGAGATAGTTGATCGCATCAAAAAAGCAGGCGAGGGCAAAGATGTGCTCATTGTTGAGATCGGTGGAACAGTTGGCGACATCGAGGGCTTGCCATTTTTAGAGGCGATAAGAGCTTTAAGAGTAGAAGTTGGTAAAAAAAGAGCGCTAAATATCCACCTAACGCTTGTACCATTTATCAAAGTAGCTGGCGAGCTAAAGACAAAGCCAACCCAGCATAGTGTAGGCGAGCTAAGACGTATAGGCATAACACCAGATATCATCATCTGCAGATCTGAAATGCCACTAAACCGCGAGCTAAAAGATAAGATAGCAGCAAGCTGTGGTGTTGAGAAAAATTGTGTCATAGAGAGCTTAGACAGCGCAAGTATCTATCAAATTCCACTTTCATTTTTAAAGCAAGATATATTAACGCCGATTGCTGAAAATTTAGGCTTTAATGAGCTAAAACCAGATATGGCAAAGTGGGATAGCCTAGTAAAAAGGATAATCGCTCCAACAAATGAAACTACAATAGCATTCGTAGGTAAATATATCGATCTAAAAGAGAGCTACAAGAGCCTAACTGAGGGCATCATCCACGCTGGAGCAAATTTGGATGCTAGGGTAAATTTACGCTGGATAGATAGCGAAAAGATAGAAGAGAACAATGTAAATGAGCTTTTAAAAGACGTGGATGGCATCTTGGTCGCTGGCGGCTTTGGCGAAAGGGGCGTTTTGGGTAAGATGCAAGCCATTAAATTTGCTCGTGA
This sequence comes from Campylobacter concisus, assembly GCF_902460545.1. Classification (GTDB taxonomy): domain Bacteria; phylum Campylobacterota; class Campylobacteria; order Campylobacterales; family Campylobacteraceae; genus Campylobacter_A; species Campylobacter_A concisus_AE. The sequence continues at coordinate 154,687 of NZ_CABPUE010000004.1, read as the reverse complement.
AAATAAGATCCCTTATCTTGGAATTTGCCTTGGTATGCAGCTAGCGCTCATTGAGTTTGCAAGGGATGTTTTGGGCTTAGAGGATGCAAATTCTATGGAATTTGACAAAGAGTGCAAAAATCCTATCATCTATCTAATTGATAGCTTTATCGATGCTCACGGCAAAAAACAGATAAGAACGCACACAAGCCCACTTGGTGGCACGATGAGGCTTGGAGCATATAACTGTGAGATAAAACCAAAGACACTTTTAGCTGAAATTTATGGCAATGCAAAAAGTGTCAAAGAGCGCCACCGCCACCGCTACGAGGCAAATCCAAAATATAAAGAAATTTTTGAGAAAAATGGTCTTTTGGTAAGCGGTGAGAGCGATGGGCTGATAGAGGCTATCGAGCTAAAAGGCCATCCATGGTTTGTGGGTGTGCAGTGCCATCCCGAATTTACTAGCCGTCTAACTAAGCCAAATCCTGTGATATTAGGCTTTATAAAGGCAAGTTTAGAAAACGTCAAATCTTAAATTTAGAGCCATCTGGCTCTAAAAATTCTTTTAAAATTTTGCTGTTTTATTCAATTATTTGCCAAATAAATCCCACTACTTGCCATAAATTTTTAAGGACAAAAATGAAAACTCTAATCATCTTAGCCCACCCTGACATCCAAAACTCGGTCATAAACAAACGCCTGCTACAAGAGGCTCTCAAAGAGCAGCAGCGCTTTAGCGTTCATGATTTGACGCAGGTTTACGCAGGCGGCAACATCGACGCCACGCGCGAGCAAAAGCTCATCAGAGCCCACGACGCCCTCGTTTTGCAGTTTCCGCTTCACAACTTCTCCTGCCCTCCGATTTTAAAATCATGGATCGACGCGGTGATGACGCACGGCTTTGCCTACGGACGCGGCTCGGACGGCATAGCGGGGCGCAAGGTGGCGCTAGCCGTGACCGCGGGCATCAAAAAGAGCGATTACTGCCCGCAAGGACGCTATCATTTTAGCTTGCGCGAGGTTCTTACGCCGTTTGAGCTTGCGTTTAAATACTATTTTCACGCCGATTACCGCGATTTTTTCGCATTTTATGGCGCCGAGGAGACTCCGGGCGTGGACTACGCCTCAAGCGATAGCGAAATAGAGCGCGGCGCTAGAGAATACGCGGAGTTTTTGCAAAATTTGGAGTAAATTTTTACAAAAATGGTTTAAATTCTCTAGCATAAGCCATTTAAAAATTTATAAATTTGATTGTATAAATTTTGCTAATACTTACCATTTTTGGTGTGCCAAATTTGTAAAGACTATCAATTTAACAAAGCTTTTAAGCTTGCCATGAGCCCTAAAATCTTACTTTCATTTAAAATTATAAGAAATTAAATTTCAAAAAGATATAATCCAAGCATTCAAAATAAAGACGAAAGATTGCGATGAAAAAGAAGTATTTTTATAGCCAAATTTTTGGCAATATGGGCGTAAATTTAAGTGAACAAGTGGCATTAAATAAAGTTGGTAAGTTCTTTAAAAATTCTTGCCAAAACCATGCTAAATAAAGAGGACATAAGGAATTTACTAGCGCATAGATTTTGTAACGACATACATAAAAAAATTAGTGAAATTCCAACACCAAGTGCCTTAAAAGATATTTACAAGGGTGCTAATCGCATAAAAGAAGCGATCGAGAAAAACGAGCGTATAGCCATTGTGGGCGATTATGATGTTGATGGTGTTGTTTCGAGCGTAATTTTGGCTGAGTTTTTTGATGATCTTGGCGTGAAAGACTACCTAGTAAAAATTCCAAATAGATTTAAAGATGGATATGGGCTAAATCCTGAGATAATAGACGAACTCTCAGCTGATGTAAGCTTGATTATCACCGTTGATAATGGCATCTCTGCAAACGATGCAGCCATTATCTGTAAAGAAAAAGGCATCAATCTTATTATCACTGATCATCACATGCCTCCAGCTGTTCTCCCAGAAGCTTATGCGATCATCAATCCAAAACAAGAAGACTGCAACTTCCCAAATATCGAAATTTGTGGCGCTGAGGTCGCTTGGTATTTGGTTGGAGCGCTAAAGGATGCTTTTGGACTAAATTACGATATGAGCAAATTTCTAGAGCTTTTAGCTATCGCAATAATCGCTGATATGATGGAGCTAAGAGATATGAATAGAATGCTTGTTCGCCTTGGCATTTGTAAGCTAAATGCGTCTAAGCGTTCCGCATTTCACGCTATAAAAGAGTTTTATGGTAAGGAAAAATTTGAGTGTGATGATATTAGCTTTCTTATAGCTCCGCTTATAAATTCAGCCGGACGCATGGACGATGCGATGAATTCATTTGACTTTTTACGTGCTAAAAGTATCGAGGAAGCTTACAACTACCTTGATACGATCATTGAATTTAACAACTCCAGAAAAGAGGAAGAGCGCCAACTCTTTGAGTGCTCGCTAAAGGACGTAAAAGAGGACGATGAAGTCATCATCACTTGGGGCGAGCAGTGGCACGAGGGCGTGATAGGCATCGTAGCTAGCCGCCTAGCAAAGCACTTTGCAAAGCCAGCTATCGTCTTTAGTATCGATAAAGGCCGTGCAAAAGGTAGTGCTAGAAGCATTGGTAAGCTTGATATTTTATCTCTTATAGCAAGCCACGAAAATTTACTAACAAGCTATGGCGGTCACAAAGGAGCGGCTGGACTTACGCTTGCGCCTGAAAATTTGGTGAAATTTAAAGAAGCGATAAATAAAAGTTGCTCATGCCTAAATATGCAAGATTGCAAAAGCTCGGACGAGCTACTTGGCGACATAATGCCAAGCGAGATAGACTTTGAACTGCTTGAAATTTTAGAATTTTATGAGCCATACGGACAGAAGAATCCTCGCCCAGTTTTTAAGATAGAAAATGCTCTCGTTAAAAATGAAAGACTTATAGGAAGAGATCAAAATCACTTAAAGCTCATCTTGCAAAAGGATAATAAAACACTTGAGGCTCTATTTTTTAACTTTACAAAACACGCTAGAGTGGGCGAGATGATAGATATTATCTTTTGTATATCAAAAAATTCATTCCGCGGACTTGTTACCCCGCAGCTACTCATAAAAGAGATTTTATAAATTTTTATCTCGGTTTTATAATGCTAAATTTTAATAAAACCGAGATTGCTTCGGTTTAATTCACCAAAATCGCTTCTTTATATATTTAATGCAGTCCAACTAA
>NZ_CABPUE010000004.1:139546-151108 GCF_902460545.1 Campylobacter concisus | reverse complement strand
ATACTATTTGAGTCAAATTTCTGTATTGTAAAATTAATGTTATATAAATATTTATACTTTATTTAAGTTCATTTTTGCTTTAATTTTAATTTTAAATATTAATTTCATAGGACTAAACATGAAAATTTCTTACGTTTTAGCATTTGCTTTAGTACCAAATTTAATGCTTGGTGCTGAAGAAACGATAGACTTGGCTCCGGTTACCGTTTCCGCAAAGATACAAAAGTCCGTTCTTGACGAACCGACAAAGGCTCAAATAGTGGGCAAAGGCGCGATACTAGAAAATGGCGACATCGCTAAATCACTTTTAAATTTGAGCGGCTTTACGATGGAGCGCAAGGGCGGAGGTGGCAGCGAAGTTTATTACCGCTCGCAGACGGCGGCTAGGCTGCCGGTGCTAATCGACGGTAGCACGCTAAATGGCGGTTGCGGCATGCGCATGGATACGCCCATCACTTACATCTCTCGGCGCAAAATTATAGCTCGGTTCGCATCGTAAAAGGCCCGCAAGACGTTAGATACGGCGCGCTCATTAGTGGTGGTATATTTTTCGATAGAGAGATAGCAAGGCTATCAAAACCGAGCTTCGGAGGAAACGTAAGCGTGCTTGGCGGTAGTTTTAGAAGATTTGAAACTGCTGCAGACGTAGCGGCGGGTAACGAGCTTGGCAGCTTAGAAATTTCCGGCGGACACTACCAGAGCGGCGATTATAAAAGTGGCGACGGACAGAAAATGCATACGCACTATAAACGCAACAGCGTTTCGCTCGTAGGCACGCTAACGCCCACGGATACTACCGCCTTGCAGCTAAGCGCGGATATGGGTAATGGAGAAGCGGCTTATGCCGAAAGGATGAGAGGCGGCGTGCAGTTTGACCGCAAGTCTTTCGGACTAAAATTTGAACAAGACGTTGGCGAGCACAAGATCAGGCTAAGCTCGTACTATCATCAAATCGATCACATAATGGACAACTTCACCATGCGTCCGGTGGTGCCTGGCACGGGGCGCGGCAAGGGATATAGCATCAGTCACCCGATACGCGATATGTACGGCTTTAAGCTAGAAGGCGAGTTAAATTTCGATAATCTAACCAGCTTCATCGGCATGGGATATTCTCAAGATACGTTTAAATGGCGAGGCGCAGGAAGCGGTATGGCGGGCGTATCTAAAGCCGAAATGGACTCCGCCGTATCAAAGCCCCACGTAAAAGAGCGCAAGGTAACGTATAAAACTATATACACTCAAAACGAATACGTTCTTGAAAACGACTACGGGCTTTTTGGCGGACTTAGGCTGGACGCGGGCGAGAGAAAACAGCTACTAACGCATAAAAGTAGGAGCGAAAATTTATTCTCAGGTTTTTTTAGATACGAAAAATATCTGCAAAATTTAACGCTCTACGCAGGACTAGGCCACGCACAAAGGTTGCCAGATCACTGGGAAACGAATAAAGACCCAGATCTTAAGCTAAATAAAGAAAGAAACACTCAACTAGACTTTGGCACCGTGCTAAAAGATAAAAACTACGAGCTAAACGCGAATTTCTTCGTCTCAAAGATGGATGATTACATAATGATAAAATATAGTCCTATGGGCATGTCATCAAACGTATTTAATACCGATGCTTTACTATACGGCGGCGAGATCGAGGGCGATACGCTACTGGCCGATATATTTAGACTGGGTGCCGGCGTATCCTACGTCTACGGCAAGGTGACTAAAAATGCGGGCGGTCTAAAAGACGGTGACGCATTGCCTAAGGTTTCTCCTCTAACGTTTAAACTAAGCGCCGGCCTAGAAAAGCCAGACTGGTTCGTCAAAGCCGACTTCTACGCTAACGCATCGCAAAAACGCGCGCAAAAAGGCTACGGCGACGTGGGCGGCATGGATCTTGGCAAGAGCGATAGCTTTTGGACGCTAGGACTAAGCGCGGGCTATAAATATAAAAATTATCAATTCTTGCTAGCGGCGGAAAACCTAAACGACGCCAAATACTCCTATCATAACTCAAAAGGCGGCTACGGCGGCGGTATCGCAGGCTACGAAACTATCCCGAACGGCACGAGACTTTATGAGCCGGGCAGAAGCTTTTGGGCGAAATTTAAGGTGCATTTTTAGGGCGTAACTTAATAAATTTGGCATGGCTACGGGCTTAGGATTTGCCCTAAAGCCGTGCTAAATTTAAGTATTTCTGCTCTTATATTCTTAATAATACTCACACTTACTACATTTACTATTAGTAATAAATTGGCACTTGGTATAAAATTTCTTATTAAATTTAAATTTTATATAGATTAAAAGCTTAGATGTAAAATCTCAGAAATTTTTTAAAGGAGAGGTATGAAAAATTTACTTGTAAAATCAAGCTTGATTTTAGCTTTGGTAAGCTCAGTTGCACTAGCTCAAGGTGCATTTGTTGGTGGCGAAGGTGATTATTCGTTTAACTCAAAAATCAAAACAAAAAACATAGCAAGTAGTGAGAAAAATAACTTCAAAAAAGGTCACTATGGCCTTGGCTTTTATGGCGGTTATGATTTTGACAGCTATAGAGCTTATGGTGGTTATTATTATGACTTTAAAGCTAGGAAAAATGCTGGTGAATCAGATGCAAAATGGAGTAAGCATAAATTTTTAGGCGGTGTTGATTATACGCCAAATATCACTGAAAATTTTAAAGCCGTTCTTGGTGGATACACAGGTCTTGGCTACTTGAGCGTTAGAGAGAGATTTAATAACGAAACAAGTAAGAAAAATTTCAAAGGCTTACTAGTTGGTGCAAAAGCGGGCGGCATCTACTCATTTGACGAACATAACGCGATCGAGTTTGGCTTAAAAGCTGATAAGACTTTTTATAAGAAAAATAGCGGAGCTCAGCTAAGAGATACGACTATAGGAATTTATACAGGCTATACTTATAAATTCTAACATTTAGGCAAGGCTTAGGCTTTGCCTTATTTTGGGCTACTCTCTACCTTCAAGAAGTGGTACGAAAAGACACTCATCCAAGTACTCTTTTTCTAAATTTCCATCTTTATCTTTTTTAAATTTAGCGATAAATTGCTTGTCATCTTTTTTCATTGGAGCTACTAAAATTCCACCATTTTTAAGCTGCTTAAATAAATTTGGCGAGATCTCATCAGCAGCTGCCGAGAGTAAGATACGATCAAACGGTGCGTAGCTTCGCCAGCCATTGTTGCCGTCATCATACCTTACGTGCACGTTTCTGATCTTTAATGCCTCGAAGCGTTTTTTCGCCTCCATGGCTAGTTTTTCTATACGTTCGACGCTAAAAATTCTATGTGCAAGCTTGCTTAAGATCGCTGCTTGATAGCCACTACCGCAGCCTATTTCTAGGATATTGTCCATATTTTCGCACTCTAGTGCCATTGTCATCTTTGCCACAGTTAGCGGTGAGCTGATCCACTGATTGCCCAGTATCGGCTGAGCGTCAAGTTTATAAGCATGTGCAGTGATTGGTACAAAAATTTCACGCTCAGTGGTAGCTATCGCATCGAACAAAAGCGGACTTAGTGTGATCTCATCGGCTATATCGCTAGCTAAATTTTGGCATTTTATCGCTTCTAGTTGGGTCAAAATTTATATCCTAAATAAAAATTAAATCGTTATTATACGATTTAAAACTTATCTTAAAATTTATAAAATCCCTAAATTCGTCTTGATCTCTTTTATTAAATTTGTATCAAATATCGTTTCTTTAACAAGTGTGCCATTTGGTAAAAATACCCCAGCAACTTCTAATGCAAGTGAGCTTGAGATCATGACGTAGCAGTTGTTTGCGATAGCTAGAGCCTTGCAAAGGCTAAGGTAGGCGTCCTCTCTAGCCTTGCCCCACATGGCTGGCACCATGATGATGTCGCATCCTCTTAGCTTTGCCCAAAGCCTGCTATCACGCAGCTCAAAGCATATCAGCACGCCAAGCTTTAGCCCTTTAAATGTAAATGTATTTATATCGCTCACCTCGCCAGCAGCAAAGATCTCATGCTCTAAATTTGGCCTAAAAAGCTCAGCCTTAAACTGCGAATGAAAGACGTTATTTGAGTTAAGAAGCAAAAATTCGTTATAAATTTTTGGCTGGTGCGGATTTAGATTTGAAATTTGAGCGAGCCCTGCGCTTTTGTTTAGGCTGCTAAGGTGCGTAAAACCAAGAAATTTATCTGGACTAAGTGCCTCTTGTAAGCGTTCAAGTAGCATCGCATCAAAGCTGCCTATCATGCCACCAAGCATCGCTTTGTTCGCCCCTGCAAAAAAGCCGTCAAAGTCATATCCGCTGATGCAAAGCTCGCTTGCAAGAATGAGTGAGTTTTCAGGTGCAGCCTCAACTAAATTTGCAAGCTCCTCTAGGCGATCCGTTGCATTTTTTGCCTTTAAAGTTAGGCTTATTAGGTTTAAATTTTCGCTCATTTATTTTCCAAATACAAATGTCATAGGCTTTTCGTCATGGCAGTCTTTTGGAATTTTATAGTTTATATCCGTACCACCGATGTTTGGTGTGGCTTTTAAAATAACGCTTATAGCTGTGATTTTATCATCGCGCTTGGAGAGTGGGTCATTAAAAACCCAGACCTCAAAGCCAAGACCTCTATCCTCATCATGTGAAACCACTCTTACCTCTTTTAGGTCTTTTGCTTCAAAACCGCACTGTTTGTTTATGCCAAGCATCACGTCATTTCCTAGCACAGATCCTAGCGATGCGAAACTTGGTGCAAGTTCACCATTTGGCATCTCTTGATAGACTTCCGCTTGGTTTGTCTCTTTTACCTTGACAAGCTTGTAGGCATAGAAATTTTCTAGATTATTTTTATTTGCTTGATCAATTATCCTTTGATTATTATTTGCACAACCTATAAAAAGCACGCAGGCAAGGGCTAAAATGCCATTTTTAAAAGTCATCAAAGCTGATACTTCCCTTACTGTAGTTTGTCACTTTTGCTTCAAAGAAATTTGACTTTTGGTCGTTAAATTTCGCAAAGTCATCGACCCATTTGATCGGGTGAGCGACGTTGTATTTGCGTTTTAGACCGATCGCAACTAGACGTTGATCAATGAGATAGTGGATATACTGCTCGATGATATCGTCGGTAAAGCCCATTATTTGGTTTTGGGTGATGTATTTGCCCCATTTGATCTCTAAATTTCCAGCTTTTTCAAACATATCATAAATTTTTGCCTCAGTCTCAGGCGTAAAGAGGTCAGGTCTCTCTTTGCGGACTGAATTTATCATGTTTTGAAATAAAAGCAAGTGCGTGATCTCGTCGCGTTGGATGAAGCGTATCATCTGTGCTGAGCCTAGCATCTTGCCAGCGCGAGCTAGAGCGTAGATCGCTGTAAAGCCACTGTAAAAATAGATGCCCTCTAAAATTTGGTTGGCAACCATCGCAAGAAGCAGCTTCTCGTCAGTCACTTCGCCCGCAAGCTCTTCATAGACACTTGAGATGTAGTCATTTTTCTCGCGCAATACGTCGTCATGTTTCTCCATCTCGTAGATGAGGTCGGTGTTGTCACAGATCGCCTCGACCATGACGGCGTAAGACTTGCTGTGGTTTGCCTCTTCGTAGGCTTGGCGGCTTAGCACGGCGTTGATCTCTGGTGCGGTGATGTAAGGGTTGATGTTGTCAGCTAGGTTATTTGTCTGGAAGCTATCCATCGAAATGAGCTGGCTCCAAACTAGGTCATACATGCGTTTTTCGGCCTCTGTGAGGTTGTAGGCGTAGTCACGCACGTCATCGGTAGTGTCGACCTCTTTTGGAAACCAGGTGTTTGCCTCCATGAGGTCCCAAAGCTTTAACGCCCACTCGTATTTTGCCTTGGTGAAATTTAAAATGCCGTGTGGGTTGCCGTTAAAGACTCTTCTGTCGGTCAAATTTTCATTTGAACTTGGGTTGTAGATGCGTTTTCTGTTCATAAATTTCTCTCTTATTTGTGGTAAAAATTTCTTAAAATCTTACCCAAAGCAAGGTAAAAATTTACTTTTATTTATATGGCTTTGCTCCTTTTTATGGTCATCAAAAAGCCAGTTATGATTAGTAAAACTGCGATCACACATGATACGGCAAAGACGATCTGACCGATCTCACCAAACATCTCACCGGTGTGCAGGCTAAGTACTTTTCGCCCAGCCTTTTTTGCCTCTGGGATGCTCTCAGACTTGCTAACAAGCTTGTTTTCTTTGATCTTGCCAGCGCTAGCGTCAAGCTTTAGCTTGCCCACTTGGCTCTCGCTAGTTTCGTAGTTTATAGTGTAGGTGCTTTGGTTGTTTTCAGGCACGTTTATCGTGAGTGATTTTAATTCTAGTGTGATGTTATCCTTAAAAATTTGCTCCGCAGCCTCGATCTCTTTAAATTTCTCGTCGTTTATTGGGAGTAAATTTGATTGCGGTAGACTTTTTTTCATTGGAGCTGTTTTTAGATCAAAAAATATACTATTTACACCGCTTCTGACCCAGCCATAAGACCAGTAAAGTCCAGTTAGTGACATCACCACAAGCAAGATCGCCACGTAGGTGCCAAGGCTGGTGTGAAGATTGTAGAAGCAGGCGTAGCCCTTTGCTTTTGGTTTAATTTTTAGCGAATTTAAGAAATTTCGCTTGATCGCTGGTGCGTAGAGGATGAGGCCACTGATAGCAAGCAGAGCCATGATGATAGAGCTAATGGCAACTATTTGTTTGCCGATATTGGCTGGTACTTTGCTATCAAGCAAGGCAAGTCCTAAATTTCTATGAAGACTTAAGATAATGATACGAAATTTCTCACCCCAGTCCTCACTAATAACTTCGCCACTTCTTGGATCTATGAAGAAATTTAATTGTTTTTTATCCTTTGTAATGCTTATACGATAAGCTTCATTTACTCCACCTATTTGTAAGCTTTCAAGCGTATCAAATTGAATCTCACTTTTTGCTTTAGCTAGGAGTTCATTTAAACTTAAATTTGCTTTTTCGCTAGGAACTAAGTTTATAAAATTTTTATTTATCGCACTTTTGATCTCTTCTCTATAAGACGCAAATGGTGCCGAAAGAGTCATGAATATTAGCGGAATAGCCGCAATTAGTCCAATTATTAGGTGGATGTTGAAAATGATTTTTCCTCGTTTTAAAAACATTTTTTTCCTTTGAATTTTAATAGCGAATATTATTTTATTTTTTGTTAAAGCAAGATAAAAATTTATAAAATTATTTTTTAGTTATTAACTTTTACTAATGTTGATAAGGGTCTTAATATCAATTATTTATTAAATTTTTACATATTGGTATCTTATTTTTTGGTAAAAAGTTATTTTTGCAGTAAGGTATAAATAATGATAGATGTATTTAGATTTATGGTGGAGTTAAGCGGGATCGAACCGCCGACCTCTTGAATGCCATTCAAGCGCTCTCCCAGCTGAGCTATAACCCCAAATAGATTTTGGCATTTTATCTTTTTATGGCTTACAATATTTTGAAATTCGTTTTAGTAAAATAAAATTTTAAGCAATTTTTGGATAATATTGCAAACTTTAACGCGGGAATAGCTCAGGGGTAGAGCACAACCTTGCCAAGGTTGGGGTCGCGAGTTCGAATCTCGTTTCCCGCTCCATTAACTTAGCCCGAGTGGCGGAATGGTAGACGCAAGGGACTTAAAATCCCTCGGTAGTTTTTACCGTACCGGTTCAAGTCCGGTCTCGGGCACCACGATATGGCGACATGGCCAAGTGGTAAGGCATGAGCCTGCAAAGCTTTGATCCCCGGTTCGAATCCGGGTGTCGCCTCCAAACTTCAAAAATAACTACTCGAAGGAATAACAGTGAGAAATTTATTTTTAGTAGCTTGTATAGCTTTTTTTGTAGCTGGTTGTTCAAATACTTGGCATGGTGTAAAAGAAGATACTCATAATGCTAAAGAATGGACCAAAGAAAAGATAAATGATGGAGCTACATATATTAAAGAAAAAACAGAGTAAATTTTATAGATTATAGTAAATTTTAAGCAAAGTTGGTTATAATCACAAATCTTTAATTCGGGAGATGGCTGAGCGGTCGAAAGCGGCGGTCTTGAAAACCGTTGAGGTGTGAAAGCCTCCTGGGGTTCGAATCCCTATCTCCCGGCCATACATCTAATTTATTATTCATAATGCCTATAAGAAAATTTTTATAAAAATTCAGTCCAAAATTTACTAGAACTAAAAATATCAGTAAATTTCTTATTTAAAGTAAGACATTGTAAGATAAGGAAAAGTTTAAGAGTTTTTATATTTTATTTTTAGCTGCCTTAAATTATTAAAACAATATTTGTAATACACATCCAAAATAAAAATTTAAATTAAAGCAATCCATGAAAATAGTTTAAAGACAAAGTAGTGGCTATGTTTTATGTAGTCTAGGTTCTATTTATATTTAATAGATAAAAGTGCAACAGACAAAAAATTAAACTACTTGCTAATAAATATTTTTTTGAAATATTATTTTGAGAGAATATCTAGCTACATAAAAGTAGCTAGATAAGGAAAAATTTCTAAAATTTTTAGATTTTTAAAAGCTCGGCTTCTTTTTCTTTTACAAGAGTATCGATTTTTGTAGTGTAGGTGTCAGTTATCTTTTGAACCTCATCCTGCCCCTTTTTACTCTCATCCTCAGTTATAGCTTTGTCTTTTTCAAGTTTTTTTACTTCATCATTTGCATCTTTTCTTACGTTTCTTATACTAACTTTGGCTTTTTCTCCCATTGATTTTGCATGTTTTGCATTTTCTTGGCGTTGCTCAATAGTCATCGGTGGGAAAAATAGCTTAACGCTCTCGCCGTCACTATTTGGATTGACACCGATATTTGCAGCTTGGATCGCTGATGAGATCGCCTTTATCATGCTCTTTTCCCAAGGCGTGATAGCAATAGTCGAAGCATCACTTGTAAGCACAGTGGCTACTTGGTTAAGCGGAGTTGGTGAGCCGTAATAATCAACCATTACGTGATCTACAATGCTAATGTTAACCTTGCCTGTTCTTAGCGTTGTAAAATCGCGTTTTAGTGAAGCGATAGCTTTTTCGCAGCCCTCTTTTTGTGTTTCGTAAATTTTATTTAGCATTGATGTCCTTTATTAGAAGTTTTGTACTTCGTTGATGATCTACTTTTAGTGATATTAAAACTTTGCGTTTATCAAGCGGTGGGTCAAATTTACACTCAAAAACGCCATTTGTCATAGGTACTTTTTTAAAGCCCTCAAAGCCAGTGATGAAAAAGCTGCCTTCACTAGCATTTGTATCGGTTTTGATGATTAGCTTATCGATCGCATTATTTTGCGGATAGCCCTCGGGGAATATCCACTGAGCATTTAAAAATTTGCTATTAAACGTTAGTGCTATTTTGGTACCGTTCATTACGGGCGTTCTGTAAAGATCGAAAACATCGCTTTTATCTGAAACTGCGCCTGAGTTTTGATTTAAAAGTGCCAAAAAGCCAAATTCCTTTGCAAGAGCAACCACTCTACTATCGATCTCGCCGTAAGGCACTGCGAAGTATTTTGGCTTATAGCCCATATGTTTTTCAAAGGTCTCTACACCCTTTTGAAAATCCTCTCTTAATGCCTCATCGCTAAGCTTCGTCATCCTTGGGTGTGCGTATGAGTGGTACCCAATCTCGCCATAAGCCTCAAGTTCTTTAATCTGATCAAAATCCAAATAATCGCCATATTTATTTGCACTGGCTTCCACATAAAGCATTAGTGCAAATGGATAGTTATACTCTTTAAATACACTAAGGGCCTTGTCATAGAAACTTTTATAACCATCATCTACAGTGATGACGATCCAGTTATCAGGTATTTTTTCGCCAGCATTTACAGCATCGACTAGCTTTGAGAGTTTAACGACTTCATAGCCATTATTTTTGAAATATTCAAACTGCTCTCTTAAATTTTTAATAGAAATATCAGTGCTTGTATGTCTTGGATCGTCAAAGCGATGATAGACTAAAATATGAGCGTCTGCTAAAGCAAATGTTAGCGTCAAGAATGACGCTAAAAGTGTTTTTATCATTGTTATTTTGCTGGAGTTTGTGGTGCACTAGGAGCTGATGGTACGTCGTTTGACTTTGGTATGACTAGAGATTTACTATCGACGCTATCAACGATAGAGCGTTTTAGATCTTTATTGTAGAAGTATCCAAGTGCAAGTGTATTTAAGATAAATAAAATACCTACGATAAAAGTAAATTTAGCTAAAAATCCAGCTGGTCCTTTTGCTCCAAAAAGACTCTCGTTACTTCCGCTATATGCCCCAAGTCCGATAGATGAGCTTTTTTGAAGTAGAACAGCGATAGTTATGATGACAGCTAGAGCAAACTGTAAGATCAAAAATATTAAACTCACGAAATTTCCTTTAAATTTTTAAAAATAATTGGTTGCGATTATACAAGAAAAGATTTAAATTTTTAGTTAAAGTTCTTTTTCAAGCTCATAAAGCTCGTATCTTATGCTTTTAAAAAGCTCGGCTCGCTCTAAATTTATGAGCTTAAAGCACTCTTCAAGCACGCGGGCGCTCTCCTGGGCACGCTTGAAATTTGCAGTGATTATCTCGTCTAAATTTTCTCTAGTTTGCTCGCTTTTTGTGCTAGTTCTTAAGACATCTTCTTGCGAATTTCTAAATTTTAAAAATTCTTTTTGTGGGATCTTTGCCTTGTGGCGGAGGGATTTTATCTTATAGGCGAGCTTGGCGTCATCAAAGACATATCTTTTCATATCTTCAACAACGCGAAGCCCTTCTTTTAGCCTATTTAGATTCGCATCTATTACTCGGTAGATGCGCTCATCTTTAGTCGTTTCTATTAAAAATTCCTAAAATTTGTAGTAATGATGTAAATAGATTTACAAAATCAAGATACAAAGCAACTGCGCCTTCAACTGGAGTTTCGTAGTTTCCACGGATAATATTTTGCGTATCAAAAAGTATATATGCGCTAAATAGGATCGATGAAATACTTGCGATTACAAGTTGGAACATTGTACTTTTAACAAAAATATTGATAATAGCTGCTGCAACGATAACAATTAAGGTTATGAACAACATTTTACCCATTGTTGTAAAGTCACGTTTTGTATTCATTGCAAAGACACTTAATGCACCAAAAGCAACTGTTGTTAGTCCAAATGCTTGAGCTACAATACCAGCTCCACTTGGCATGGCAAGGATCGCTGAAAGTAGCGGAGTTAACGTAAGACCACTTATGAAAGTAAACGCAAATAGAAGTATTAAATTTAATCCCTCTTTACGTTTAGCTGCCATTAAGCCAAAAAGTAGTGCAAACTCGACTATAACAAGTCCCCAAAACAAAAATCTATTTGCCGCAAAAACGCCAGCGATGCTAATACCTACATAAGCGCCAGCTGTTGCTGAAAGTAGTGATGCTGCAAAAAGTTGATAAGTTTGTTTTATAAAAGTACTTAGTGAGCTTTGAGAGTACGCAAGTTCTTCTTGATTTTGTTTTGCGTAGTTCCTATCATACAGACTCATTTTATCTCCTTATGAATTTTTGAATGAGTTTAGCCTAAAATAATTAAACAATGAATAAAAAGAATTT
>NZ_CABPUE010000004.1:130361-138580 GCF_902460545.1 Campylobacter concisus | reverse complement strand
ACTTACTTCAAAAAAGACTTAAAAACTCTTTTTAATTAATGAATAAATTTTTAATATCTTTTTACTCTGGATCATCGCTAAAATCGTTATCTCTAAAGATCACATAAAAATTTATGAGCCAAAAAACAAAAGCAATTATTATGAGTGTTGCTGGTAAATGAATATAAAAGCCACTCCAAAAATAAGCCAAAATTCCTCTACTAATGCCAGCTAAAAGAACTAAAATAAAAGCAATTCTACTAAGGCGTAAAAACTCAAGTTCTTGTCCACTATGACGAAGTCCTGCGACATTAAATATAAGCATCACGCTAAAAATTACCGCATTTATCGCTATTAGATGCATAAAATTTGTTTCAAGATGGAGTTCAAAAATACCGCTAAAGCCGATCCCTAAAAATCCAATCGCTAAAAATAGCTGCATAAAATAGTATAAAAGCACAAAACTATGCCTAAAAAGCTCTTTATAATGCCATTCTTTAAGCTTTGCAAGTACCGCACTTCCACAAGCTATCGCAGCATAATAGACACCTAAGCTTGCTTCAAAAAATATATTTAAAAGTAAAAAGGCACAAACGCAGCAAATAGCGATATTTTTATAGATAAAATTTGGCACAAAAACAGCTTCATCCATGCCTTTTTCTCTTTTTAACGCTTCTTTTCCAAGCACGACACTAACGCGGTAAGAGATGAGTAAGATAGCGATTATGTGAATAAAAACTTGTAAATTTAGAAATTTTTCGTTGCCGCTTATTAGATAATAAATTTCAAAGCCTAAAATGCCAAACAAAAAGCCAAGTACGCCAAATTGATCATCGTTTTTATCCTGCCAGATCATATAAAGGCAAAGCAAAACCAAGTAAAGCCAAAAAAGAGCGATAAGGCAGTGTGCTAAAAATAGACTAAAAAATGCCAAGATAAAACTTATAAAAAAGAGTGAAAATAATATATAGGCGTGTATTTTTAGAGATGCTTGAAAATTTGTCCAATCAGTTAGTCCAGTTAGCAAAAATCCAGCATAAGCAAGTGCTAAGAAAAGTTGCAAAAATATAAATTTATGCAAGCTCACAAAATCAGTTGGAGTAAAAAACACACTAGCACCAAGCACCGCACAGGCGGCACTCATTAAGAAAAATATCCTCATAGGATGAGTAAAAAAGTTATTAATCATAATAGATTTGCCCTTTGAAATTTTCATCTATCATCTTGCTAATAAACGTAAAATCGCGCTCTTTGAAATCTTTGTCTATTTCAAGTTCTCTTTGTATGACTGCACCTTTACTTGATAAGAAATAAATTCTATTTGACATCTTTACAGCTTCCATTCTATCGTGTGTGACAAGAACCACACTCATACCTTCACTTACTCTTTGGCCAATAATTTCAATTAAAATTTCTTTCATATCATAATCAAGTCCAGAAAAAGGCTCATCCATCAAAAGTAGATCAGGCTTTGTTACAACCGCTCTTACGAAAGCGACCCTTTGTCTCATGCCGCCGCTTAGCTCACTTGGGTATTTTAAAGTATCCTTTTGACTTAATCCAACCTTTTTAAAAAGCTCTAAAACAGTGTTAATGTCTGGTTTATCCATAACTAAAAGCACATTTTCAAGAGTATTTTTCCATGTAAGTAGGCGATTTTCTTGAAAAAAATATGTAGTCTTTTTAAAGCTATTAAAAATTTTTCCTTTTCTAGGCTCATTTAGTCCGCTAATAAGCCGAAGTATCGTCGTCTTGCCACATCCTGATGGCCCAAAAAGCGTCACTACCTCGCCACCTTTTACATTTAGACTAAAATTCCTTACGACCTTATCTCTTAAAATTTCATACTCTACATTTTTAAGTTCAAGCATCATCTTCTCCAAGGCATCAGAGCTATTTTTAGTGGCTCGATGATGAGGTATTCAAAAAGCATGATAAGAGTGATACTTAAAAGAACATACGCCATTACCTCGGTTGTTTCAAGCATTGCTCTTGCAT
This sequence comes from Campylobacter concisus, assembly GCF_902460545.1. GTDB lineage: Bacteria > Campylobacterota > Campylobacteria > Campylobacterales > Campylobacteraceae > Campylobacter_A > Campylobacter_A concisus_AE. Next base: position 136,603 of record NZ_CABPUE010000004.1, on the reverse strand, counting down.
TTGCTATCTTTGCTCCCATGCCGTTATTTGCGCCAAGTAACTCAGCCATTATCACTATCTTTACGCCCATTGCGACAGCTACGCTAATAGAGCTTATTATGTAGCTCGTAAGATGTGGGATGTAAAGGTGTCTTATTTTTTTTAAAATTCCTAGATTATAAGCGTCAAACATCTCTTTTAGCTCCTCATCTACGCTACTCATAGCAACTGCTGAACTTGCAAAAGTAAGTGGTAAAACGGTTATAAAGATAGTAAAAACGGTGCTAAAATTTCCAAATCCAAACCAAAAAATAGCAAGTACTATCCAAATAATTGGTGGCATTGATAAAAGCAAGGTGATAACAGGCTTTAAAAAGGCTGCAAAACTTTTAAAACTACCTGCTATTAGCCCTAAAAATATACCAAAAAATGTTGCCGAGCAAACTCCGATCAGTGATCTGCAAAGCGTTATGTTTATCTCGCTGTTTTTATAATCTTTTAAAATTTCACAGGCTTTTAAAAATACATCTTTTGGTGGCGGAAGTAAGAGTGGGGAGCTAAACTCGCTTCCCACTTGCCAAATGGCTAAGATCAAAAAAACTACGGCAAATCCGCTAAATCCACCCCAAAAATAGTCAATTATTTTTAAAAAGCTTGAGCGATCTTTTTTGATGCCATCAATTAGTATCATAAAAATAGACCTTTATCTGGCATCTTGCCACCTAGAAATTTTGGATTAAACTGATAAATTTCTTCAAAAAATGCCATGATCTCATTTTGTAGTTCATTTGCTTTTGTTACTGTTAGATTTGCCTTATCAAAAGCATTTGCAAGTGCTACTTCTGGAGCTGGCAAGTAGCTTGAGCCTATCTTTGCTGCACTTTGCTTGTTTTCAAGTATCCATGAAAGTGCATTTTTAAGATCACTATGAAGCGTGTCAAATAGATTTAAGTTTTTCTCGTAAAAGCCTCTTTCTACGATAATGCCAGCCATTGGGATTATCGGTTTTGTACCAAAACTCTCGCCCCAAATTTTTGGAAAATCAACTGAATAATGCACGCTAACGCCTGCTTTTTTACCACGCAAAATAGTCGCTTCGCCAAGAGGTTGTGGAACTATTAAAATGTCAAAATCTTTTTGTAAAAATAAAAGCAAAGCCTCAGGTGGCGTTGCTGTATATGTAATGTCTATCTTGCTAACATCTATGCCTCTCTTCTTGCAAAGCGCTCTTAAAACAAGATCAGGCATGTCGCCTCTAAATGGCATGATAAGCTTTTTGCCTACAAAATCCTCTAAATTTTTGATCTTTTCGTCCTTAACCATAGCGTTCATTACGCCAAGAGTCAGTAAATTTAACATCGCAAAATCAAGCCCTTGATTTCTTAAATTTGCAGCGACATTTGATGGTGACATCGTGACTTTGATATCTCCACTAGCCACGCCTGCACGAAGCTGATCTGGTGTTTTCCAGATATTTAGACTTACATCATAAGTTTTATTTAACTCGCCTTGCAATGCAGCAACTGCCATGATAACGCTTGGGATCGCTGGTGCGCCCCACATAGTAAAGCTCTCTTTTGCAAATAAATTTGGTGCAAATGCGCTAACGCCTAAAGCCGTGCTAAGTCCTAAAAATTTTCTTCTATCTAACATCTTTTTCTCCTTTAAAAACTGCTGTGAAAGCTAATGAAAAATGTTCTGCCAGGGGCATGAACGACTACTGGATCAAGTGCTGCTACATGATCGCCGCTGATAAATTCTGCATAATCTTTGTCAAATAAATTTGCTACGCCAAATCTTATGCCAACTTTATTTTTAAACTCTATGCCGCCATAAAGATCGAGCAAACCAAATCCTTTTGCAGCCTCTTTTTTATCGATGCCTAAGCCATTTTGCTTGCTAAAATCGCCTCTAGTTTGCTTTGAAACTAGCCTTAGTGCGGTGCCAAGATTATAGCTGCCAAAGCTTGCATAGTCTTTGTAGTCAAATGCAAAATTTGCCTCAAAAGGCCTTATTTGATAAAGCGGCCTGCCATCGGTTTTGTTTTGTCCGTAGTTGTAGTAAAGTGAGCTTTTTAAGCCAAAGTGCCTTGCAAAGCTATACTCTGTATTGAAATTTACACTATAAAGCGTTGCATCAACGTTTCTTGAGATGACTGCGTTTTTGTTTATTAGAGGCATGGCAGCTTTTGAGTGGCGTCTATCAAAAATAATCAAATTTTTAACGCTATCAGCGATGAAATGTCCTCCAAAGCTAAATGCATCTTTGTTTTGAAGTGAGTTTAGGTATTCTTTATAAAACTCGCTACCAAATTTAAAGCCAAGAACCGCTCTATTGTGTCTTTCTGGCTCTAAATTCGGATTTGCTATCCAGCCTTTATCGTCTGCACCATAAAGTGCGTTAAAACGCTCCATATTGCTTGGCAAGCGAGATAAGCTCTCAAGCTTTGCAAAGTAGCTATCCTTGTCGTTTGGTGTAAATTTATATTTTAGGCTTGCACTAAAAGCGTCTTTTTTGATCTTATCGCTTACGTCCTCACCATAAATTTGGCGAAGTAGTCCGCGAGTCGTGCTAATGGCTGGATTTGGTGCAAAAAATTTAGTATCAAGTCCATTAAGCTTACTTTTTTGCTCCTCATATCTTAAGGCAAGAGAGGCTTCGTTTGCTTCATTAAATTTATAAGCAAGTGTGTCAAAGAGCATAAATTTATCATTTCTAACATCAGCAAATCTGTATCCGTTAAAGACCCAGTTGTTGCCTTGTTTCATGTATCTTTTGCCGTCATGTTTATCTTTTTCAAAGCCAGCGCCTATTTGATTGTGAAAGCTTGCAAAGTCAGCGTCATACTTTAAATTTGCCTCAAATATATTTCTCTTTAAATCCACTTTCACATTTTGAGTGGTATCTCTTAGATGAAAATTATCAGCTTTTCGCTCAACCTTTTTTGTAGCAAGCTCAAAATTTAGCGTATTTGAAAGATCTTCTTCGCCTAATCTAATATTTAGCTTGCCGACTTTTCTTGTCGTTTTAAAAGCGTCCATCTCGTGCTCCGGCTGCTTATCTTTATCAATATTATCCCTTAAAAACGTAAGCCTAAGCTCGCTAAGATCATTTGGCACAAAACCTAAGATAGCGCTTTGACCTTGTCTATTGTAGCCATAGTTCCATTTTTTGCCACTTCCGTCTTTATAATTATTTGCTTTGGTGAAATTTGCATTTAAGATGGTGTAAAAATTTGAGCCACGATATTTAAAAAGCGATGAATTGTAAAAGCTTTTGCCATACATTCCAGCTGAGATATGAAACATATCAGCTGAGTTATCAAGCAAATTTGTAACAAATGGATATTCGCTTCTTTGAGTGCGGTCAAATTGATTTTCCACAAAGGCGCTTTGTGCAACGTTTGGCGTGATGACTGGCGGCGGAGCAAATTCTCTAATAGGCTTTATAATGTCTAAATTTGCTTCATTTGCTAGAAGCAGTGATGAAAGAACTGCTAGGCTTAAAATGGGCCTCATGTAAACTCCTTTTTAAAGATATAATTATGATTTCTTTTATCAGAATTGTAGTAGCAAAACCCTTTATAAAAGTTGATGTAAGTCATCCTTTAAATTTTTAATCCATAATTACGAGCTTATTGTAGATAAAATGCTTGATTTTATTTTTGCAAGAGTAACTAAATGGTGTAAATTTAATGTGAAAAATGTATAAAATTTTGATAATTGTTATATAAAATTTTAAATCATAGGTTGATTTAATTATGCTCTAAAATTATTAAGCCTATCTCTTAGCTCTTTTGAAATGGTAAATTTTGAGAGTTTATATTTATCAAAAATGATGATCAAATCATCACCTAGTGGTTGCACTAACCCAAAGCAAGCATCTCTATCAAGACGGTTTTTCTTAAATTTTACGCTTAATGTTTCAACTTTTTTCTTATCGCCAAAACTTTTAATGGCGATTTCGTCGATATCTTTAAAGTAAAATTTTATACTTTTTGAGCCTTTTGTGATGATAAATCCATCATCTTCAATACTTAAAAAGTTGTTTTGAAAAATTTTTCTAACACAAAAGAACGCTGAGAGAGCACCAATGATAATGCCAAAGAGAGACACTGCACCAAGAGCTAGATAAAAGTAACCAATGATGCTAAATATAAAAAGTCCAAGCCCAAAGGCTAGCGCCCAAAAAACATCTTTTTTACTCTCTTTTGTTATCATCATTTTTCCTTTTAAGCTAAAATTCCAGCACCATTTATCGCTTGGCTGCGCTCTTTTGCATAAATTCTCTCGCCATTTATCACGTCATATTTCCAGATCGGCGCATTTGCCTTAAAGTCCTCGACAAACTCGTTTATAAGCCTTAGCGCGACCTTTCTTTGAGGGCTAACAACACCTGCTACATAAGAGCTCGTATGCACTGGCACGTCGCCTTTTGAGTGAGCAAAGAGCACGTAGGCATTTTCTTTTTTGGCTCGCTCTTGCCAAGTATCTAGCCATTTTTTAAGGATCGGCTCATAGATATCAAAGCTAAGTGCCGAAATACCGCCCTCTTCTCTTACTATGCCTACAAAAGTGATGAGCGCGCCGCAGTTTTTATCCTTAAAGCGTTCATACCACTCGTTTGTGATGCTTTGAACATCCAAGCTTCCATTATAAATTTGCATCTTAGCCCCCACAAACTGGTGGCAATATAGAAATTTTATCGCCTGATTTAAGAGCGAAATTTATATCGCTTACGATCTCGTCATTTACAGCTACAGCGCAGATATTTAGCCACTTTTTAAGCTCTTCTTTCTCGCTTAAAGCTGCTTTTACCTCGCCTAAATTTTTTGCTTCTACTTTTATACTCTCAAGCCCGATAGGCCCAAGAAATTCGATCTCTACCACATTTTATCCTTTGAAATTTTTGCTGATTTTACTTAAAAATAAATTTAGATATACTTATTTGAAAATTTGCAAAAGAGAAAGAAAATGAACGAAATTTTAAAAAACATAAAAACCCCAGCCTACGTCTGCGAAGAGGCAAAAGTTCGTAAAAATTTAGAGCTTTTAAAGTATGTAAAAGAGCAAAGTGGAGCTAAAATTTTAGTTGCACTTAAAGGTTTTGCATTTAGTGGAGTGATGGATATGGTTGGCTCATATCTTGATGGAGCTACTTGCAGCGGGCTTCATGAGGCAAAATTTGCAAGTGAATACGTAAAAGGCGAGATCCACACGTATAGCCCAGCCTTTAAAGATGAGGACTTTGATGAAATTTTAAAAATTTCAAAACACATCACGTTTAACTCTTTTGCTCAGTGGCAAAAATTTAAAGACATTGCCCTTCAAAACGGCGTCATCTGCGGCCTGCGGGTCAATCCAGAGGTCTCACTTGCACCAACTGATAGCTACAACCCATGCGGTAAATTTAGCAGGCTTGGCATCACGAGAGCAAATTTTAAGCCAGAGCTTCTTGATGGTATCACTGGGCTTCATTTTCACGCGCTTTGCGAGGAGAGTGCGAGCAGCTTGCAGGTCGTACTGGAGGCGTTTGAGGAGAAATTTGGCGAGTTTATCCCAAAGATGAAGTGGATAAATATGGGCGGCGGCCACCACATCACGAGGGCTGATTATGACGTGGAGCTACTTATAAAAATAGTTAGGCGCTTTCACGAGAAGTACGACGTAGAGATCTATCTGGAGCCTGGTGAGGCTGTGGGCTGGCAGACTGGCTTTTTGATAAGTAGCGTGCTTGACATCGTGCATAACGAAAAAGATATCGCCATCCTTGACACCTCAGCCGAGGCGCACATGCCTGATACTGTGCTCATGCCTTACCGCCCAGCCGTTAGAGGTGAGAGTAAAAATGGTAAATTTGCTTATAGATTTGGCGGTAATACCTGCCTAGCTGGCGATATAGTAGGGCTTGAAGCGGGCGATGCAGAGTATAAATTTGATAGTGAGCTAAAAATTAATGATCGCGTCATATTTGAAGATCAAATCCACTACACCATCGTAAAAAATACAACATTTAACGGCATTAAGTTGCCTGATTTAGTGCTTTTAAAAGAAAATGGCGAGGTTAAAATGATCCGTGAATTTGGATATGAAGAGTATAAGCGCAGAAACTAGGCTGAGTTTTCTGAAGGTAAATTTGGCTTTTAAATTTAGGTCAAATTTATCTGGCTTGTAAATTTTGCCAAAATGGCTTTGAGCTGCATAAATTTAAAAATTTATCTTGAAGCTATTTTCGTTTTCAAAATTTAAACTTATTAAATTTAG
>NZ_CABPUE010000004.1:125641-130306 GCF_902460545.1 Campylobacter concisus | reverse complement strand
AGGCTCCAAAATGATTTAAATTTATTCTCTACAAAATTTATCTTGACACTTTTTGCTAAAGCTATCTTAGCTTGCTATCCTTTTTAAAATTTAGCAAATTTCTGACTTTATCAAAAAGTCACAAGCTATTTTAAATTTAATACCCATAAATTTTGGCAAATTTATCTATCTTTGAGCTTTTTGCCAGTTGTATTCGGTCTCGTTTGCGATCTTTTGGGCTAGCTCTTTGCCAAAATGATCGCTGATAAAACCAAGCGCCATATCCATACCAGCAGCCACGCCTGAAGCTGTGTAAAATTTACCTGCTCTTACCCACCTGGCGCGCTCTTGCCACTTTACAGCTTTGCCGCAACTTTTTACCCACTCAAGCGATCTTTTATTTGAGGTAGCCTTTAGTCCGTCAAGTTCTCCTGTGCGAGCGATGAGCGCCGAGCCTGTGCATACGCTTAGGCAAATTTGAGATGCCAAAACGCACTCTTTAAGTCTTGAGATAAACTCACTATCATCTACAAGTGCCCTCGTGCCCTGACCTCCAGGGAGTAGCAAAACGCTCTTTTTTGGTATCTTACTAAGCTTTTTGGTCTTTATAAAAAAGCCTTGCTTGCTTCTTTTCATCCCGCCATCAAACGAGACGTAGTTTATCTTCATTTCAGGCACTCTTGCTAAAAACTCTACCGGCCCCATTAGATCAAGCGTTTCATAGTCATCAAAGATAAGGCAAAAAAGATGCATAGTGCGATCCTTTTTAACTAAAATTTGGATTTATTTTAGCTAAATTTTCAGATCAAAAAACTCTAAAAATTAACAAAACTTAAATATTCTTTATAAAATTTTTAGTAATCTTTTTTGCTAAGGTTTGCTTGTGATTAGCTCTGATATAATAGCGACCAAAATAGCGTAGCTATGCGATTTAACGTATTTAACCAATACTTAAATTGTTTAAGCTCAAACTCATAAAGGACTACAATGACGAGAATTCTTACTCTGCTTTTTACATTATTTGTAACAGCAATGGCAACTCAAGGACCAACTGGCGTCAATCAATATAATAGTGCTATTTGGGCGGCTGAAAGGATAGAAAATATCAAGCCATACGAACAAGGTTTGGGGCCGATATTTACTTTTATCCAAGGTAATGATTATTTTGCAATAGCAGCACTTTCTATCATTTTGGCTGTTATTGGAGCATTTGCATTACACTTTTTAATCATTGGGCCAAAACATTTTAGCCATGATGGTAAAAAGGTATTTGCTTTTTCATTGATCATACGTATAGCTCATGGTTTGGCAGCGATCTCATGGATCATTTTAGTGCCAACTGGTATCATCATTATGTGGGGTGCAGAGCTTGGCGGTGGAACATTTGTGCGTTTCTGTAGATACTTGCACGATACAGCAACTGTGATCTTTGCTGTTTCTGTGCTTCCTATGTTATTTACCTGGACAAAGAGAATGCTTCCAGCAATTTATGATATCAGATGGATGATGATAGTTGGTGGCTATTTATCAAAGAAAAAGAGACCTGTTCCAGCTGGTAAATTTAATGCTGGTCAAAAAGCATGGTACTGGATCGCTATCCCTGGTGGTATCGTTATGATAATTACTGGTGCGATTATGTATTTTACGGACTTCAAAGAGCCAGCGGTTGCTTCTTGGTTTGGTCTTACACAAATTGATCTTTTAAGATACAGCGTAATTATCCATAATTGTCTTGGCATCGCATGTGCAGTATTTTTCTTAGTTCATATTTATATGGCAGCTATTGCTATTCATGGTGCTATTTGGTCGATGATTACTGGATATAAAGAGGAAGAAGAAGTTTATGTTCTTCATCACTACTGGTATCAAGAGCTCGTTAGAGAGAATAAAATTCCAGTATCTGATTATGAAAAGTCTTATACAAATTTAAAATAATTAACTTTACTTTGATCTTGCTAGTAAGCGGGGTCAAAGCTCTCTTTTATCTCAAATTTATACATTAAAATTTTTAAAATAATTAATATTTTTTTGGCTATAATCCAAACTAGTTTCAAGGTTTGAAATACTAATCACAAAAGGAAAAATCATGACAATAATTGATTGTAGAAATTTAGAGTGCCCAAAACCAGTCATAATGACAAAAAATGCACTTGATGGCTTAAGTGAAGGTGAAAGCTTAGAAATTTTGGTAAATGCACTAGCCCCAAAAGAAAATATTTCAAGATTTTTAAAAAATCAAAATATAAACTTTAGCCTCGAAAGCAATGGCAATGAGACTAAAATTTTAGCTACAAAAGGTAAAAATGCGCTTGAGCTTACAAATTTTGATGAGTTTGTCTGCGACATAACACCAAAAAATAATAAAGTACTCTATCTAAATGAAGAGCGCGCGGGAAGTGGCGAAGTAGGAATAAATTTACTATCAAAATTCTTAGGAGCTTTTCTTCAAGTTGAGAAAAAACCAAAGATAATAATCTGCGTAAATAACGCTGTAAAGATGACTACAAACCGCTCACACCCAAGCTTTAAGCCGCTTAAAGATCTTGAAGCTGCTGGTGTTAAAATTTTAAGCTGCGGAAGCTGCTTGGAGGCTTATAAGCTAGTAAGTGATCTTGCGATTGGCGAAATTTCAAATGCTTATGAGATCATCGACATACTCTCAACTCACGAGCAAATCAAATTATGATCTATCACGACAAAAAGCTTACGCAGTTCGTTAGAGCCGCTGGTTGAGCTGCTAAGCTTGACCCGTCGGGTCTAAACAAAACGATTAGTAGTTTAAATTTATCTCATCCAAATCTGCTCTCAAGCACCAATTCTAATGAGGATGCGAGTGTCTTTAAAATTTCAAGTGATCTTGCACTTGTTCAAACTCTTGATTTTATAACGCCTGTGGTAAATGATCCTTTTATTTACGGTCAAATCGCTGCTGCAAATAGCCTAAGCGACGTCTTTGCAATGGGTGGTGAGGTGATAAATGCTCTAAATATCGTAGGCTTTGATAGTTGTAACTTGGCACCTGAAATTTTAGGCGAAATTTTACAAGGTGGAGCCGATAAAGTAAAAGAGTGTGGCGGTATAATCGTTGGCGGGCATACGATCGAGACACAGCAGATGTATTATGGGCTTAGCGTCACTGGAAGGGTGCATCCTGATAAATTTTGGGCAAATAATACAGCCATAAATGGCAATGTTTTGATACTTACAAAGCCCCTTGGAAGCGGTATTTTAAGTACAGCAATAAAGGCTGATTTATTAAGCATTGAGCAAATAAAAGAGGCTGCAACTATCATGGCACAGCTAAATTTTTATGTATTAAAGGCACTTGATGGCATCAAAGTTTACGGCGCTACTGATGTGACTGGATTTGGCTTTTTGGGGCATTTAAGCGAAATGCTAAATGAAAAGATCAGTTTTGAAATTTATGAAAAAAACGTGCCAATCATTGCAAGCGCAAAGGAATTTTCAGATATGGGCATCATCCCAGAGGGAAGCTATAAAAACCGCGAATTTGCAAAGCATTTTGTAGATAAAGAAGCTGATATTTTACTATTTGACGCACAAACTTCTGGTGGACTTTTGCTTGCAGTTGGTGAAAAGGACGCGATACTTGCAGTAAAACGCTTAAAAGAAGTAGGCTACGAGCACTCAACTATCGTTGGCTCTGCGGTGTCAAAGAGCGAGTTTGGTATATTTTTAAGATAAATTTTTAAAAATAGTATGCTATCTCATTGTGTTAGTGAAATCTTTTAATTTACTTAACCATTCTATAATTTCAAAAACTATAAAGGAGAGATGATGAATTATCTTGAAATTTTAAAATTTCGTCATGCTTGCAAGGTTTTTGACGAAAGCAAAAAAATCGGTGCTGGAGAGTTTGATTTTATACTAGAGGCTGGTAGGTTAAGCCCTAGTTCAACTGGCCTTGAGCAGTGGGATATCTTAGTCGTTCAAAATAAAGAGCTTAGAGAAAAAATAAAAGCTCTTTCATGGAATCAAGCACAAATCACATCTTGCTCACATTTAGTTGTCGTTTTAGCTAAGATCAAAGAGGTAAAATTTGGAAGCACATACGTTAATAAAATGATCGCTAGAAATACTAATAAAGATCCTGAAGCAATTGCTGCAAGGCAAAAATTTTATCATGACTTTTTGCTTGCAAATTTTAAAAATGATGATGAACTAACATTCCAGTGGTCACATGAGCAATGCATGATAATTGCCACAAATATGATGAATGCAGCTGCAAGTTTGGGCATTGATAGTTGCCCGATAGAAGGCTTTGATAGACATGCTTTAAATGAACTTTTGGGGCTTGATGAGAGCTTTCAAAGAGTGGCTATCATGGTGCCATTTGGCTACCGCCTAAATCCACAACCAAAAAAACTTCGTAGAGAAATTTCTGATATCGTTACTTGGATCTATTAAGATATTTGAGCCAAATTTTAAATAAATTTTTGGCTCAATTTTAAATAAATCAATAAATTCTAAATAAATACTTACCTTTATAAACCCAAATCAAGTAAAAATGGGATAAAATCAGAGCCAAAACCTAAACTAACGAGGTGTCTATCGTGCTTGAAAAACAAAAAACCAGCCTTCAAATAGTAAAAATGTTTTACACAAAGGCTATTTTACTTTTACTCTCATTTATATTTTTAGCATTATTTGTAGTTTGTGCCGGTA
>NZ_CABPUE010000004.1:93546-125422 GCF_902460545.1 Campylobacter concisus | reverse complement strand
AAAATCATCAATCTCAAATAGCTTTTTTATAATAAAAAACGATCTATTTTTAAAATCAAAAATGGTTGAAGCAGGCCTTAGTGATATGCTATTTGATAAAAATTCAACAAAAAACGATCTTTATATAGCTTTTTACGTTTTTGATAAAAATAGAAATTTAATCTATTCAAAGAGATTTTTAGGTGCTGATGACATAGCCGAAAAGGATCTATCTCAGCTTAGTTTAAATGAGACAGATGCCGGGAAATTTACAGTATCAGATCGAGTTTATAAAAACAATCGTTTTAGAGATATTTATGCATCTTATGGACTAAAAAATGGAGGCAGCATTTTAGTTCAAATTGATATAAAATTTTTGCAAAACTACACTAATGTAGATTACGATGATAAAAGCAAAACTTATGCTTATCTGGTAGATAAATATGGAAATTTATCAAGAGATGAGTTTTATAAAAAATTTGATGAATCGATGTTTTTGCCTTATGTGAGTCTTGGCGATGAGTTTAAAGAGGATAAAATAATATTTTCTTTAAGCCATATGAGCTTTTATCTCATAAGCTATATGCCAGAGTATAAAATTTTTGTTATTACAGCTTCAACGAAGCATTTTCATATCTTTATGCAGTTTGTGTTATTTTGGCTATCGATCTTTTGTTTTATATCTTCTTTAATTTTGTGGGTTAGAGATGTAAAATTTATAAAAAATAGAATAATGCCAGCTTTAAAAGAGGTAAGAGATACTTTAGATGGCGATGAATACGAGATAAGACGAAGTTTAAATGTAACAGAATTTGAAGATATAAAAAATGGAATAAACAAGCTAAAGATAGAAACCAAAAAAGCAACTGATGGACTAGAAGAATACAAAAGTAGATTTGGCTATATTTTTGAGCAAAGCTTTTTGAAAATAGTAGTTTATGATGCTTATAGTGGTGATATTATTGATGCTAGTAATGCATTTTTGTCTTCCATTGGCTACACAAAAGATGAGATTATAGAGCTAAATTTAAATGATTTAATAGATGACGATTTTGCATTGTTTATGCAAATGAAACAAGATACTCAAAATAGCGATATGAGTTTTAAAATCAAGCTAAAAACAAAAGATGGCGGCACTAAAGAGGGATTTTTACAAGAGTCGCAGATCGAGCTAAGGGATTCTAGGCTAAATTTTATGCTTATACACGAGCTTGACGATGAAAAATTTACGAAAAAGGATAACGAAGCAATAAATGATTATTCGTTTTTATCGCCAAATGTAATAGCAGAAGCATTAAGCAGCGATCCATTTTCTATCGTAAGAAGTACGCAAAATATCGATAGTGTCTTTAAAGTCCCGCAAGATAAGAAGCTCATAAATTTAAAAAATCTAATAAGCCCTGAAAGTTTAGATGAGTTTGCTGTAAATATTTCTAATGAATCTAAAAAATTCTTTGAAAAAGGTAGCAAAAATAGCGAGATAAATCTCGTAGCCAATATGCAAACAAATGAAAACAACAAAACGCCATTTAAGATAAAAGTAAAATTTATTGATAATGGTGCTGATAAAGAGCGAAAGATCATCTACTTTTTTAATGACTTAAGTGATATAGCAAAGTTGCAAGAAAAATATGATGCTGAATTAAAATATTTTCAAAGCATACTTTGGGCAAGCCAAGCGCTTGTCTTTTCATGGGATAAAAAAAGCGACACCCTTTATATCCCAAATGCTATCGCCAAGTCGCTCGGATATGCATTAAATGGGGATATGAGTATAAATTTTGAACGTGCAAAAACTATATTTGTAGATGAATTTGTAAGCTTTAAGGACTTTTTTGACCTTATAAAAAAAGGTGAAGTATATGATGGCGAAGTGCGTTTTTATAGGGCTGATAAAGAGATTATTTATGTAAGGATTAGAGCAAAAGCAATAGCTTTTTATGATGGTGAAGTAAGCGTTATAAAGGGCACAATGCAAGATCTTAGTGTGCAAAATAGCTTTTTTTCTTATCAAGACCTTTTAGCAAAAATTTTCTCATACGCAAAAGAGCAAATTATTATGCTTGATGATGAGTTTAGGATCATAGATGCTAATGACGCTTTTTTCGATACGCTTGACATTTCTAGAGATAAAAATTTTATAGAGAAAATTTACTCAAAAGATATAATAAATTTTAAAAACGGACTAAAAGATATTAAAGATGAAATTTTAAATTCACTTAAAATAACTGGCTTTTGGCAAGGTCTTATTCATGATGTTCGAAGCAAAAATAGACTCGAAGTCATAAGTATAAGTAAGCTTTTAAACGCATTTGGCGATCAAGAGGGATATATTTTGTTAGCTTCAAGCGCAAATGATGATTGCTACAATAAAGAGTATCTCGAATTTATCGCGTATCACGATACTCTGACTGGACTACCAAATAGATTTTTGCTTTTTAATAAGCTAGAAAATCTACTAAAACAAGCGAAAAAAAGCTTAAAAATAGCAGCTTTTTATGTTGATTTTGATAATTTTAAATCGATAAATGACGGATACGGACATCAAGTAGGCGATAAAATCCTAATAGAAATTTCAAAAAAAATAGATGAAATTTTTCCAAAACAAGGAATATTTGCAAGAATAGGCGGGGACGAGTTTATAGGTGCTATGCCTTATGAAAATTTGGGAGAAATTTACGAAACTGCTGAAAACATCTTAAGAGTGGGTCAGAGTAAAATTTCTATTGATGATGATGAGAAAAAACTTAGCGTAAGTATTGGCATTAGCTTAAGTAGCGATGCACTTAGTGTTGATGATCTAATTGAAAGAGCTGATTGGGCTATGTATCAAGCAAAGCTTAATGGAAAAAATAAGTATTATGTATTTAATTCGAAAAAAGATACGTACTTTAAAAATGAATATAGAGATGACTCAAAGATCATTGAAGCTATCGATGCTGGCGAGATGTTCTTACTATATCAGCCTGAGATTGATATAAAAAGTGGGGAAGTTAGTAGCTTTGAGGCATTTATTAGATGGAAAAATGGCGATAAGATATTAAGGCCATCAGACTTCTTACCGCTTGCAAAAGGCTCAAAAGCAGTTGTTGCTATCGCATTATTTACACTAAAAGATGCTTTAAAAGCCAGGGCTGTATGGCTAAAAGAGGGAATAAATGCAAAAGTTAGAGTAAATTTGTGCATTAAAAAGCTAATGACTTCTGAGTTTTTTGAGAAATTTAAAAAGCTTTTAAAAGATGAGCAACTAGACGCTAATGGGCTAATCATAGATATCGTTGACTCCGCAAGTGGCGTAAATTTAGATGATGTTGTTAGATATATCGATGCTTATAAGGAGCTAGGCGTTAGCTTTTCGCTTGATGATTTTGCGTCTTATTCGGGCTCAGTAGAAGCGTTAGGTATGTTAAAAACAAATAGATTTAATATAGATAAAAGATTTTGCAAACAGATTTTTGATTCAGTAGAAGCGCTAAAGACCATACGCATGATAAAGTATGTATCAGATACATTTGATTTTGATGTCATGATAAAAAATTTAGAAGATAAAAGCATGCTTGAAATTTTTGTTGGATTTGGCTTTAGTAGATTTCAAGGACGGCTTTTTGCGCCAGAGCTTAGCCTGGATGATGTGCTCAAATTTAAATTCACTCTATCATCTCCGCTAAATGTAAGAAATTTTCAAGATGATGAGAATTACAATATGCTTTGCAAAATAGTAGGCGTAAAAGAGCTTATGACTCGTTTGATAAATTTACTTAAATGCGATGAAAAAATAAGTGAAAAATTAAAAAGCGAAATAGCAAATCAAGTAGATGATATCAGAACAATAAATGAAAAATTAGCTGAAATTTTAGATACGATCCTTGTAAAAATAGATAAAGAGAACGTAATAAATTTAGCTAATGAGGCAATTTTGTTATGCGATAATGATCTAAATTTGAGTGGAGCGAATAAATAATGAATGAAAATGCTTTAAATGTTTATGAGCACGAAATCCCAAATGGAAGCAAGCTGTACTTTGCCAGTAGTGCAAAGCTAAAGAGGCAGATCGAGCAAAAAGCTAGTGAAATTTTAGAAAATGAAGGTTTTAGCGAGATCGTAACGCCATTTTTCTCATATCACCAGCATTTAAGTGTAGATGCTACAAATCTTTTACGTTTTAGCGATAGCCTAAATCACGAAATAAGCCTAAGAGCTGATAGTACGGTAGATACTGTAAGGATCGTGCTTAGAAGGCTAAAAGCAAACGAATCAAAAAGATGGTTTTATATCCAGCCAGTCTTTCGCTATCCAAGCCAAGAAATTTATCAAATCGGAGCCGAACTAATCGGTGAAAATGATGTTTTAAAAAGCATAAATATCGTAGCAAAGCTTCTTAATGAGCTAAAAATGGATACATTTTTGCAAGTAAGCAATATACAAATTCCAAGAGTGATTTGTGAAATTTTAAGCGTGCCTATTGAAATTTTTGAAAATGGACAAATGGAGAAAATTTTATCTCAAAATGTTCCATGGCTAAGCGCTCTTGCTCTTTTAAAGTCAGTTGATGAGTTGGATGAAGTGATTAAAATTTCTCCAAGTAAACTAAAAGAACCGCTTGAAAATTTGAGAAATTTAGCCAGCGCTTTAGAATATAAAAATTTAAGAATAGTTCCGCTATATTACTCGAAAATGAGATATTACGATAGTTTATTTTTTAGATTTTTAAGAAATAACAGCATAATAGCAAGTGGCGGCAGCTACGAAATAGACGGAAAAATAAACAGTGGTTTTGCTGTTTATACAGATGCATTGATAGAAGAAAAAATTAATTTAAGGAAGTAAGAATGAGAAAGGCTGATTTAGTAGTTGGAGTTCAATGGGGTGATGAGGGTAAAGGTAAGATAGTTGATATGCTAGGACTAAACTATGACATGATCTGTCGCTCACAGGGCGGCCATAATGCCGGCCATACGATCTGGGTTGATGGCGTTAGATATGCGCTTCACCTTGTTCCAAGTGGAATTTTGCATAAAAATATTATAAACATCATTGGCAATGGTGTTGTTGTTTGCCCAGAAGTATTAATCACTGAAATGGCTCAGTTTGAAAATTTGGAGGGAAGGCTTTATATTAGCGATAAAGCACATTTAAATCTAAGCTACCATAGCCAAATCGATCAAGCAAAAGAGAGACTAAAAGGCGAAAAGGCTATCGGTACGACTGGAAAAGGCATAGGACCAACTTATGCTGATAAAATAAGTAGAAGCGGTCACAGAGTAGGCGAACTGCTTGAACCAGAGCGTTTATGCGATGCTTTGATGCATGATTTTGAGACAAACAAATGTGTATTTGACGCACTTGGTGTAAAAATTCCTAATGAGAACGAATTGTTTGAAGAGCTAAAAAGATATAAAGAGGTTTTAGCTCCATTTATCGCAAATACTACAAACCTAGTATGGAAGGCACTTGATGAAAATAAAAAGGTATTGCTTGAAGGCGCTCAGGGCACGCTTTTAGATATCGACCATGGCACATATCCATACGTAACTAGCTCAAATACTATAAGTGCAGGTGCTTGCACAGGTCTTGGACTAAATCCAAAAGAAATCGGTGAAGTAATAGGCGTCATAAAGGCCTATACGACTCGCGTTGGTTTTGGCCCTTTCCCAACAGAAGACAAAGGCACAAGTGGCGATAAGATGTGTGATATCGGTAAGGAATTTGGCACAACAACAGGCCGCCGTAGACGTTGTGGCTGGTTTGATGCTGTGAGTGTAAAATACGCATCAAGACTTGATGGTGTTGATACCTATGCACTTATGAAGCTTGATGTACTTGATGGATTTGAAGTGGTAAAAATTTGCAAAGCTTATCAATATAATGGTGAAACTATCGATTATATGCCGACAGATCTTGAAAATGCAACTCCTATCTATGAAGAACTAGCAGGCTGGGATAGCGTAAAAGGCATAAGCAAATATGAAGATCTGCCAGCAAATGCAAGAGCTTATATCGAGAGAATAGAAGAGCTAACTGGCGTAAAGATCGGCTACATCTCAACAAGCCCTGAAAGAAGCGATACGATCATTAGATGAAAAGCAAATTTACCTCTATCGTCCGCGTAAAAAAACAAGAGATGGATAAGGTAGAGGCAAAGCTCGCCGTCGCCAGGCTTAATGTAAGAAATTTTGAAGAAAATTTAGTGCATTTAAGAGCAAGGCTTGAGGAGTTTTGCTTGCCAAAAAGTGGCAATATAGGCGAACTAAAGGAAAATTTAGAGTTTATAAAGATAGCAAGGCAAGAGTTAAATGCCTGCAAAGAGAGTCTTGAGATAGCTAAAAAAGAGGTTTCGCATTACGAACATAAATATAAAAATGCAAATTTAGAGTACGAAAAGATGAAATATCTAGAAAAAGAAGAGTTTAAAAAAGAGATAAAACGCATACAAAAGGCTGAAGCACTTGCGCTTGATGAGTTTGCAGTGATGAAATTTACAACTAAGAGCGAGTTTTGATGAGAGCGGTTTTATTATTTTTCATTGTTTTAAATTTTGCATTTTGTTTTGAAGTACCAGTTGACTGTACGCAAATTTTTGAAGCTAGAAAAGAAGAAATTTCAAAGGAGCTTGAGATCATAGATGAACAGCGCCAAGCTTTAGAGGTATTTCGCGCAAGCTCGGCAGCAGCCTATGAAGAAAATAATAAAAAGCTTGCCAAAAAAGAAGCTGACCTAAATGCGACAATGAAAGTGATCGAGCAAAAACGCAAAGAGATCGATGAAGTGGTCGCCAAAAATGAGAAAATTTTAAAAGAACTTCGCACAATGACTAGTGATAAAGTCAATGAGTCGTATTCTAAGATGAAAGATGGCGCGGCAGCTGAGGTGCTCTCTAAAATGCCTAGATCAAACGCAGCCACCATACTTTATGCTCTTGATGCCAAAAAGATATCAACTATCATGGCAAAAATGGATCCAAAAGTAGCATCTGAGATCACCACTTTGCTTCAAAAAGGGCCACCATTTGCTGATGAAAAAGGCGATATGCCAACCCCAGCTGGTAGCATAAATATACAGTAATAAATTTTTGCACAAGCAAGCAAGATTTTAAAAAATTTAGACACCAAAATATAAAGCACTTGCTTATAAATTTTTAATTTTAAGCTTGCCTAACTTTAGCTTGTATACTTTTGTGGTGGCTATTTTTTAACCAAACTTGCTACGACCCCAACTCCAAGGATGGCTAGAATGATAAAAAGGCTAATTTGTGCAGAAATTTCAAAACCATGATGAAAGATATGAGCAGTCGCATTTAAAGCTAGCTTTGCTGCTATAAAAAATAAAAGCACTATCACAGAAATTTCTAAATACTTTAAAAAATTTTTGAGTGCTTCAAGCACAAAATAAAGCGTTCTTAGCCCAAGTATCGCAAATATCATCGCTGAATAAACAATCACAGGATCTTTGCTCACAGCAATGACAGCTGGAACGCTATCAAAAGCAAATATCACGTCGCTTAGCTCAATCACACAAAGGCACAAGAATAATGGTGTTGCTATCCAAGTAGCTTTTAGCCTTAAAATTTGATCGTTAAGAGTAGTTTTTTGACTATCTGAAATTTGATTAGAAATTTCGCTAAATCTAACAAAAAAGCTATGTCCAAAAAGCTGTGGTAAAACCGGAAAGAAGCGGTAAACTGCCCTATAGGCTATATGGTTTGAATAATCTTTTATATCCTCATCGCACTTATCTTTTTTTATCATCATTACGGCACTATATGCGACTATTGCTGCAAATATTAGCTCCATCCAAGGCGAGATGGCAAAAAGCATCGTACCTACGGCTACAAAGATGAGCCTAAATATCATAGCTCCTATAACGCCAAAATAAAGCACTCTATGGCGATAAATTTCAGGTATCTTAAACCATGAAAAAATCGCCATCATCACAAAAAGATTATCTACTGAGAGCGACTTTTCTAGCGCATATCCTGCAAAATAAAGACTTGCTATTTCACTGCCTCGCTCAAAATATAAATATATGCCAAAAAGTACCGAAACTCCTATCCAAAAGATAGACCAAATACCAGCTTGTTTTAGTGAAATTTTCTCATCATGTTTATGAGCAAAAAGATCTATTCCAAAGGCAAGTGATGCCATTATAAGAAAAACTATAATTGTTTGAATTTCTAATGCGTTCAACTTTTATCCTTAAAATTTTAGCAAGGCATCATCAAGACTTCTACTATCTCGCCTTTTTTAAGAATTTCTTTATCCATTGGGATCATTAAAAGTGCAGCCTTGTTTGTTAAATTATTTACGATCGCTGAACTGCCAAGCTTTTTACCATTTAGATTTACAAAATTTTTTCCTTCACGATTTTCTAAATTTACAGCCGTAAATTCTAAAAATGGCGAACGCTTTTTATAGTCTTCGTTCATTATCGCCGTGATCTTTGGCTCTTCTTGAGCAAACCACGCATTTATTAGGACCCTCACGTAAAGCACACACATAACCATTGCCGAGTACGGAAATCCTGGCAGTGCAAAGATATATTTATCGCCTGACTTTGCCACTCTGATGTGACGGCCCGGTTTTATGGCAGCACCTTCGATGATAAGACTAAAATTTTCATTTAAAGCGCCTTTTACAAAGTCGTAATCACCCATGCTTATGCCACCAGTCGTCACTAATATATCAGCTGATTTTAGTGCGTTTATGATCGCTTTTTCGACAAGCTCAGCCTTATCTTTTACGATCTCGCAAAGGATCGGCTCCGCACCCATTTTGCGTATCTGCATGGCGATGCCAACGTGGTTTGAGCTGTGAATTTGTGCTGGATTTTCTAATGGCTCGCCAAGGTCTTTTATTTCGCTGCCAGTCGCTAGTATCGCAACTCTTGGGCGTATGAAAACGCTTACATGAAAGATACCAAGCTCAGCAAGAAGTGCTATCTCAGCGTAGGTTAGACGTGTGCCTTTTTTGATCAAAATTTCACCTTTTTTGTAGCTTTCTCCTACTTCGCGTACGGCAAAACCCTTTGGCACGCTCTTTTTAATAATTATTTTTGAGCCACTAACCTCGACATTTTCTACCGGCACAAGAGTATCAGTGCCTTCGCTCATTAGTGAGCCAGTGAAAGTTTTTACACATTTACTACCCTCTATGACTAGTCCTTTGTCGCTTCCAGCGGGCAGGTCTGTGATGGGCTCAAGCTCGCTTAGACCATCTTTAAAGGCAAAAGCGTAGCCGTCCATCGCTGAAACTGGCTTTGCTGGGTAATTTTCAGCAGCTGTCACGTCGTAGGCGATATTTCTATCAAGTGCATCTGTGATGGCTACTTTTTCGACCTTTTCCCACGCATTTATTGTATCTTTTAGAATTTTTAGGCTATCTGCGTAACTCATAAAATCTTTCATTTTTATCCTTTTTATGAAATTTTTGCATATTCTATCCATTTCGCTCTTAAAAAATTAATCTTTGTTTTATTTAATGATTATTAAAATATCGTTTAAGAAATCAGTTTGATTTTACCCTATACACAGGAATATTCATGAATAAAACAGTGCTTTACATCATTGCAGGTGCAAGCCTAGGCATTCTTGGCCCAGTGCTTGTTTATTTTGGCAACCCAGCAAATATGGGCGTTTGCGCGGCTTGCTTTTTAAGAGATAGCGTAGGTGCTTTTGGCTTTCATCAAGCCAAAGTGGTACAGTATCTAAGGCCTGAAATTTTAGGGCTTATCATCGGAGGCTTTTTAGCAAGTATGCTTTGGAGTAGAAATTTCACTCCAGTATCAGGCAGTGCGGCTTTTTCTAGATTTTTCTTAGGCGTGTTTGCTATGATTGGTTGTCTTATCTTTTTGGGTTGCCCATGGAGAGCGTTTTTACGTCTTGGCGGAGGAGATATGACCGCTATTGCCGGTCTTGCCGGTCTATTTGCTGGTGTTTTTGTTGGACGATTTTTCAAGAAAAATGGTTACGTCATACCTGAAAATGATGTCACAACAAAACCAGTTGCATTTTTGCCATTAATCATTGCTATTTTGCTTTTAATAGCCCTTGTCTTTGGTTTAAAGCTTGGCGATAATGGTGCTTTATTTAGCTCAGAAAAAGGCCCAGGCTCACAGCACGCAAATATCTTTATCTCACTTATTTGCGCCATTGTTATTGGTATTTTTATGCAAAGAAGTAAATTTTGCTCGGTTGGAGCGATTAGTAAAGTTTTTGAGCGTGATCTTTCAATGTTTTATGGCATTGTATCTATCATCGTTTTTGCAAGTATCACAAATTTAGCTCTTGGACAATATAAATTTGGCTTTGAAGCTCAACCTATCGCTCACAATGACGTTCTTTGGAATTTCCTTGGCATGAGCTTGGCTGGTCTTTGCTTTAGCCTAAGTTATGGCTGCCCAGGCAAACATTTAGTGCAAATGGGAGCTGGAAATTTAAGCTCGGCGGTATTTGTCTTAGGCATGGGAGCAGGCGCTGCGATAAGCCATAATTTCATACTTGCAAGCTCAGGAGCTGGCATAACTCCTTACGCTCCATATGCTGTAGCGATCGGCTTTATCTATGCTATTTATGTTGGAGTTTTTACTAAAAAAGCATAATATAAATTTGGCTGCCTTTGCAGTCAAATTTATTCACTCCTTACATCTATAATTTCATCAAAAAGTTCAAAAAGCTCGCGTTGATGTGTGATCATCATCACGCCAAGCTCCTTAAAATCGCTCTTTAAATTTTTCAAAATTTCAGCCGCTGAAGTATTATCAAGTGCTGAGGTTGCCTCGTCTAAGAATAAAAAATTAGGCTTTGCAAGATAGACTCTGGCAAAATTTAGCCTCTGAGCCTCGCCTCCACTCGTAATCTTAGGATAGTCTAAAATTTCATCTAAATTTTTAAATTTGCTAAGGCCAACTCTGGCTAAAATTTTATAAATTTCACTATCATTTTGCTCATTTTTGTTCGGATAGGAGATGAGTTCTCTTAGGCTAGATCTAACCAAATATGGCTTTTGGGGTATAAACATAACTCCATCTTTTGGCATCGATACTTCTGCTTTGCCATGCTGCCAGAGATTTGCTAGGTATCTAAAAGCCGTACTTTTACCAGCTCCACTCTTTGCACTTAATACCAACCATTTTTTTGGTGTTAAACTAAAGCTCAAGTCCTTAAATAAAATTTCATCATTTGGTGTCTTTAGTGTTAAATTTTTACAAATCACAGCTTCGTCATTTTGACTAAATTTATGAGTCTTTTTTATTTCGTTAAGCATGCTTATAAAGGCATATATACGCTCTACGCTAGCGGCAAATTCCATTATCTGCTTGTAATAGTCCATAAACCACGCAAGACCATCTTGAACTTTATAAAATGCTGTTCTTGCCTGCATCATATCACCAAAGCTCATAGTGCCAGCTAAATAAAGTGGCAGCGAGGCAAAGATCGGGATGAGATTTGTTATTTTTAGGTAGCTTGCACTAAAGCACTCAAGTCTAAATTCGGTGTTAATAATATGCTTATAGTTTTTGACTATTTTTAAGAAATCATCTCTAAACCTCATTTTTTCTCTTTTTTCTCCGTTTAAGAATGCGGCTGCTTCTGCATTTTCTCTAAGAATTAGTAGGTCTGCTCTATAGTTGGCTTCAAGGTGTTGTTTTTCAAAATTTAGTGGCTTTAGCTTTTTGCCGATAAGGTGAGTGACTAGTGAACAAATGAGCGTATAGATGATAGCTATGTAGACTAAAAAGCCACTTATCTCTAAATTTATTCCAGCGAGTTCAATCTTTAAAATTTTAGAAGCTTGCCAAAGAATAAAGACGAATGCTATTAAATTTGCGACATTATAGACAAAAGACTTTACTAAATTTATACTTCGCTCAACAAATAAAAAACTATCTTCAACGATTCTTTGATCAGGGTTGTCAAAATTTGTACTTGTAAGACTTGCTTTATAAAAACTAGAGTTTTTGAGCCACAGATCTTCTAGTTTTGAGCTTAGGCTCTCTCGCCAGGAAATGATGAGAATTTTCTTTAAATAACTGCCAAAAACTATAAAAATAACAATAAATAACGTATAGAGTAAAAATTCTCCCACAAGATGCAAGATCACACCCTTGCTAAACGTGCTTAGTGCGTCGTAAAAACGCTTCTCCCACTCATTCATCAAAACTGCTATTTTTGTCACGCCAAGACTTGCAAATATCATCAAAGCTAGAACCACCCATGCTTTAAAAGCCTTTTTATTTAGCCAAAACCAAGATGAAATTTCAAAAAATTGCCTTAAAATTCTCAAATTTTTCCTTTAAATTTAAAGGCCCAAGAGCCAAAAAGGCCCTAGGATTAAATTTAGTATTTGTAGTTAAAGCTTAGTGTAAAGCTTCTTGGATCGCCGTAGAAGTTGTTCATGCCAGCGGTTCTATTGTGTGTATTGTAAAAATACTTCTTGTCTGTTATGTTTTTAACGATTAAACCCACGCTGAAGTTGTCGTTTATCAAGTAGTTGATATTTGCATCCCAAAGGGCATAACCTTTTTGTTCTGGCACGTAGTAGCTTATAGCTGAGCCTGAGCTCATATTGTCTTTCATATAGATACCACTTGTTTTACTTTGGTATCTAACACCTGTGCCAATGCTTAGTTTTTGAGTGCCAACAAGTGGTATTTCATAGCTTGTATAGAGCTTAAACATATGCCTTGGGATATATTTTTTAGCGTCAGCCCCTTTGTTGTAATCAACATTTGATGATGTTTTTCTTTCACTTTTTAGATAGATACTTTTGTTAAAAGTATACCCAGCCATCACGCTCCATCTCTCAGTTATTGAGCCTGAAATTTCAGCGTCTATACCTCTACTTCTCACTTTTCCCTCAGCGATAGAGTAGTTTGAGTTGTTTGGATCTGTTATGGCTCTATTTTCTTGGATTATTTGAAAGAGCGCCACAGCCGTATTTAACGCACCACCTAAAAACTCAGACTTCACACCTGTCTCAATGTTATATCCTACGACTGGCTCAAGGACATTTTTATTTGCATCAGTTGCGCTTTGAGGCTTAAAAATTTCAGCATAGCTTACGTACCAGCTATGATCTTTTAAAAAGTCCCATGTTAGGCCTGCATAAGGTGAAAATTTTGACTTTGTGATATAGGTGTTAGCAGATCTTGCACCAGTTTTATGATTTTCATTAAAACTGTCATATTTTACCCTAGCAAATCTTCCACCAAGGATCATGTGCCACTCATCACTAAAGTTATATCTAGTGCCAACTGTTAGAGCTTGCTGGTAAATTGTTTTTGTAAAAGTTTTATTTAAAGTTGCATTTGTTCCACCCCAGTTTGGCTCGGCTATGGCTGAAGAGCTCCAGTTATATATGCCAAGCCCAAGTGATGCTAAGGATATACTTGGCATTCTGATATCATGCTCTACAAATTTCTCCTTACTAAGTGAGCCATTTACGAAGATATCATGTTTTTGTCCAAAAAGCTCATACTTTCCATCTACTCCAAGCTTTAGATTGACCTCTTTTGAGCCATTTTCGTATTTTTGTAAGCGTATATCATGAGAAGGTGCTACTGGGTCATATGGATTTGTTCCGCCCATTGAGCCAAATTTTATTATGCCATCGCTTTTTGTATAGTTTAACTTTGCATAGGCTTTGTAGTCATCATTAAACTGATGAGAAATTTATGTAAAAGCATTGTATTTTTCATAGATGCTATTGTTCCAGTTTGCTCCAAAATAGCTCTTTCTATCCAAATTCAAATTATTACCATCTTTATCAAGCGCAGGTACGCCGTATATGTCATACACTTCGCTTGTCTTTTGCCAAATAAGTCCAGTAGTAAGTAGTGTTTTATCAGTTAAATCAAACTCAAATATCCCACCCAGTGCTCCACGCCAGCCGTTGCGGTAGTGCTTATATGTGCCATTTTTACTTAAAACACCAATGAGTCTTCCACGCACTGAGCCAGATTCATTTAATGAGTTACTAATATCAAACGTGCCTCGGTAGTTATCCCAGCTACCTAAATTTAGGCTTGTGTTGAAGGCAAATTCGCTTGTTGGACGTTTGCGGACTAAATTTACAGTGCCGCCTGGCTCACCATTACTTTGTGTAAGGCCTGCTGCACCTCTTAAAACCTCGACTCTATCGTAGAACTCAAGATCTGTAAATTCTTTAGAATAGCCAAGTGGTCCTTGAACCGATGAAGAGACTGATGATGCGATGCCATCTTCTTGTATGTTATCTACATCAAAGCCACGCGAATTTATTCTAAGACGTCCAGTATCGTTTCTAACGGCGATACCAGGAGCATATTGCAAGGCTGAATTTACATCTTTTAAATTTAGATCTTTTATAAGTTGATTTGAAAGGACAGAGACTGATTGTGGTGTCTCTTTTATGCTTAGACCTAGCCCAGTTGCAGTATTCATCCTATCGGCTGTGTATGAGCCAGTGCCTTCGGTTTTTGAAAGATCGCTCACCACTTGCACCTCTGCAAGATTAGCATCGGTTGCGAGGGTTTGGTCGTTTGAACTAGTACTATTTTGGGTAGTGGCTGCATCGTTTGTCTTGTTTAGATCAGTGCTATTTGCTGCACACAGTGTATTTGCACTAAGAGCTACCGCAAGTACAATGGATAACTTGTATCTCATAATATACTCCTATTTTAATAATCATTATTGTTCTGGAATTATATAAATCGGAGATTAAGAAATGATAAAATTTTGACTTATAATTTACAATTCCTTTATAAATTTGAAGAGATTTAAATAATAATTTTAAAAATTAAATTTCGTAAGTTAGTGTATTTTAGCCGTCAAATGACGGCTAAGAGAAGTTATCTTAAAATTTGAATCTTTGCTTTTGCGCGGAGTTTATCAAAATAATCAGCCATAAGTTTTTCTTGCTCGCCTTGGTAAAGCTCGTTTATAACGTTATCTTTTACATCAGCAAAGCTTGGTGTGTATGAGCCGATCTTCTCTTTTACTAAAAACATATCAAAGCTATCAGGTCCTTGCAAAGGCTGTGTGTAGTCACCGTTATTCGTGCTTGAGATGATCGCAGCAAGTCTTGGATCTATACTTTGATAGTCCAAACTCACCTCTTGTGTTTGCACGCCGTCTAGTAGCTTCGGACTTGTCTTTTGAGCTTCAAGCAGATCAGGGTCTTTTGCTCTATAAACTACGACTCTAGCGGTGCTAAAGACCTTAAATTTATCAGGATTAGCGTCAAAATACGCCTTTGCTTTTTGCTCATTTATGTTTTTGCCAGCCTCAGCAGCTATGCTTTTATAAAGTTTTTCTTGAAGCATCTTGTGCTCTAAGTTGTTTTTAAAGTCCAAAAAGTCCATGCCTTGAGCTTGGATAGAGCTTCTAAACTGCGAATTTGTCATGCCATTTTGCTTTGCGATCGCCTCGATCCTGTCGTTTAGCTCAAAAGGTGTAACGCTTAAATTTAAGTTTTTTATCTGCGCATCTTCAAGCCTATCTCTGATAAGCAAATTTAAAGCGTCCTGCTCTGTTGTCTTTAGTTGTTCCTTCAAGCTATAAACTTCATAAAGCGTGATTGGTTCGTTCTCTACAATAGCTGCGATACCGTTTATCATCTGAGCCGAATATAAATTTAAAGCACTTAGCATGCCAGCAGCCAAAAAGAGCAATTTTTTCATAATAAAACCTTTATTTAAGTATTTAGTAAATATAATTTTGGGCAATTATAACATAAAAATAAGGCACAAAATGATAGTTACTAGATTTGCTCCGTCGCCTACTGGATATCTACATATAGGCGGACTTAGGACAGCCCTTTATAATTATTTATACGCAAGAGCTAATAATGGAAAATTTTTACTTCGCATCGAAGATACTGATTTAAAACGAAACTCAGAAGAGGCCACGCAAGCCATAAAAGAAGCGTTTGCTTGGT
This sequence comes from Campylobacter concisus, assembly GCF_902460545.1. Classification (GTDB taxonomy): domain Bacteria; phylum Campylobacterota; class Campylobacteria; order Campylobacterales; family Campylobacteraceae; genus Campylobacter_A; species Campylobacter_A concisus_AE. Next base: position 109,532 of record NZ_CABPUE010000004.1, on the reverse strand, counting down.
GTAAGCTAGATCATGACGGCGAAGTGACATATCAATCAAAAAGATTTGATCTTTACAAAGAGTATGTTAAAAAACTACTTGAAGAAGGCAAAGCATATAAATGCTATATGAGCAAGGACGAGCTTGAAGAGCTTAGAGCTAGCCAAGAGGCAAGAAAAGAGCGTCCAAAATATGATAATAGATATAGAGATTTTACTGGCACGCCTCCAGCTGGCATCGAGCCAGTTATCCGTATCAAAGCCCCACTTAGCGGTGAGATCATCATACATGATGGCATAAAGGGCGAGGTTAAATTTAAGGTTGAAGACATATTAGACGACTTCATCATCGCAAGAAGCGACGGCACACCGACCTATAACTTCACAGTTGTGATAGATGACGCACTAATGGGCGTAACAGACGTCATCCGTGGTGACGATCACCTCTCAAATACTCCAAAACAGATCGTTCTTTACGAGGCACTTGGCTTTAAGGTACCAAAATTTTATCACGTCGCTATGATAAACGGAGAGGATGGTAAAAAGCTTAGCAAAAGACACGGCGCAACTGACGTTATGGAGTATAAAAAGATGGGCTACCTGCCTGAAGCGCTCTTAAATTTTCTCGTTCGTCTTGGCTGGAGCCACGGCGATGATGAGATTTTTACTATTGAGGATATGCTTAAATACTTCAATCCAAACGATATCAACAAAAGCTCAAGCACTTACAACGCTCAAAAGCTTGACTGGCTAAATTCTCACTACATTAAGACTTTACCTTACGAGAGGCTAGCGCACGATATGCTTGAGTTTGGCGTTGATTTTAAGGCTTTGGTAAAGGGTGAGCTACTGCTAAATTCGCTCCGTGAGAGATCAAAGACACTAATCGAAATGGCAAACAGCGCAAATGCTATCATCAACGCTCCAAAAAGCTACGATGAGAAAGCTTGGGCTAAATTTATAAATGAAAATAGCAAAGAAATTTTGGCTAAATTTGCTCAAATTTTAGACCGTGACCTTGACGCAAAGGGCTATGAGGAGCTAACAAATAAATTTTTAGAGCAAAATGGCTTAAAGCTAAAAGACCTAGCTCAGGCTCTAAGGATAGCGTTAACTGGCTCAAGCGTGAGCCCAAGCATATTTGAAGTGCTTGAAGTAGTGGGCAGTAGCGAGACGAAAAATAGAATACAAAATTTATTAAAGGAAGAAAAATGACACATGTAACTAAAGAAGAAGCATTAAACTACCATATAGGCGGTAAGATCGAGATAAAGGTAAAGACGCCTTGCGAAACATCAAGAGACCTTTCAATGGCCTATACGCCTGGCGTTGCAGAGCCTTGCAAAGAGATAGAAGCTGATAATGAACTAGCTTATAAATATACAAATAAAGCAAATCTAGTAGCCGTTATCACTGACGGCACGGCTGTTCTTGGACTTGGAGACATCGGTGCTATCGCTGGTAAGCCAGTTATGGAAGGAAAGTCAGTTTTATTTAAAAAATTTGCAAATGTTGATGCCTTTGACATTGAGCTAGACGAGCATGATCCAGATAAGATCGTTGAGATTTGCAAGGCTCTTGCTCCGACATTTGGCGGTATAAATTTAGAAGATATCCGTGCTCCAAAGTGCTTTGAGATCGAAAGGAAGCTTCAAGAAGCAGTCGATATCCCAGTCATGCACGACGATCAGCACGGTACTGCGATGATAACAAGTGCTGGCATGATAAATGCGATGGAAATTTCTGGCAAAGATATATCTAAGATAAAAATCGTAGTTAGCGGCGCAGGTGCGGCTGGTATTGCGTGCGCGAAGATGTATAAAGCACTTGGTGCAAAACATATCGTGATGATAGATAGCAAAGGCGTAATTCACTCAAAAAGAACAGACCTTACACCTGAAAAGGTAGAGTTCGCGCTTGAGACTGAGGACAGAACTCTAGCTGATGCGATGAAGGGTGCTGATATGTTTTTAGGTCTTAGTAAGCCAGGAGTGCTTACAAAAGAGATGGTTGCATCTATGAATAAAGAGCCTATAATTTTTGCTCTTGCAAATCCAGTGCCTGAAATTTATCCAGAGGACGTTGAGGCTGTAAGAAGTGACGTTATGATGGGCACAGGCAGAAGCGACTATCCTAACCAAGTAAATAACGTTCTAGGCTTTCCATTCATCTTTAGAGGCGCACTTGACGTTAGAGCTAAAAAGATCACTGAAAATATGAAAATGGCTGCAGCTAGAGCGCTTGCGCAGCTTGCAAAAGAACCAGTGCCAGCTGAAGTTTTAAAAGCAAGTGGTGTTAGTGAGCTAAAATTTGGCAAAGAGTACATCATCCCAAAACCATTTGACAAACGCGTGCTAACAGCAGTCGCTCCAGCGGTTGCGAAAGCTGCGGTTGAAGATGGTGTAGCAAGAGTAAAAGACTTTGATGTTGAGGCTTACAAAGCCAAACTTGCAAAAGGATTTTAAATTTTAGCCCAAATTTTGGGCTAAACTCTTTTTGGCATTTTGTAAAGATAAACCTTGTAAAAACAGTAAATTTAAGGATAAAAAATGCAAAACGTGAAGCTCATCTCACACCCACTGATCGAGCATAAATTAACCATTCTACGTGATAAAAACACCCAACCTTTTCAGTTTCGCATGCTAGTTGATGAGATCAGTTATCTTATGATCTTTGAGGCGACTAGAAATTTAAAGGTAAAAGATGTCAAAGTCCAAACTCCAGTTGCGGTGGCAGATGCAAAGAGGCTTACTACAAAAGTGATGATATGCCCCATCTTAAGGGCTGCTATTGGTATGCTTGATAGCGTTTTTACTATCATTCCAGATGCGAGTGTGGGCTTTTTGGGCTTTCAGCGAAACGAAGAGACAGCACAAGCTGAGTTTTTCTACGCGAAGCTTCCAAAAGACGCAAAAGAACGCATGGCGATCATCATCGATCCTATGTTTGCAACTGGTGGCACGGCGATAGATGCGGTCAAATTCTTACGTGAAAAGGGCGTTAAGGAGATCAAATTTATCTCTATCATCGCTGCTCCTGAAGGGCTAAAGAGATTTAGCGAAATTTACCCAGACGTCGAGGTCTATACAGCTTCGATTGATGAGAAGCTAAATGAGAAAAACTATATCGTTCCAGGTCTTGGTGATGCTGGCGATAGAGTTTTTAACACGCTTTAAGGGCAAAATTTGAATAAAAGACTTTTGCCAGCCTTAGTCGCCTTTATCATTACTATTATTGTTGGCACTTTTTTCTTTTCAAATAATGGTAGTGAAGCAAATAAAAATGCTCAAATTTTACTTGAGCAACTAAACAAAGAGGGACAAAAAAGCCAGAGTCTTGCAGAAAATGGCTCATACACTTCAAAAGATGAGGTCGCTCTTTATATCTATAAATTTAACAAGCTACCAAAGAATTTCATAACCAAAAAAGAGGCACTTAATCTTGGCTGGGATACAAAAAGCGGAAATTTATGGCAGATAAGCGGTGGCAAAAGTATCGGCGGAGATAGATTTTCAAACAGAGAAAAAAGGCTGCCAGAGGCTGATGGTAGAAAGTGGTTTGAGTGCGATGTAAATTATAATGGTGGTAGGCGCGGCGCTGAGAGAATTTTATACTCAAACGACGGGCTTATCTACTACACGCCCGATCACTACGAGCATTTTTACCTGCTTTATGAGAAGAGGATGCAATGAAAAGCGTGATCTTAGATGCTAAAAAAATGATCGAAAAAGAGAAGATGCATGAGTATTTTGCTAAGAAATTTGACCTGCCAGAGTACTACGGCAAAAATTTAGACGCGCTCTTTGACTGCCTTTGCGAGATAAATGAGCCAACGCTTATAAAGCTAAAAAACGAAAATGCTTTGGATAGTGCCACAAAAGAGAGCTTAACTCAGCTATTTCGCGACGTTTGCAACGAAAACGAGCTAGTTAAATTTGAGCTTGTAAAAGATGAAAAATGATATTTGGAAAGATTGATTATCTAAATTTACTCCCATTTCACGTATTTTTAAAATCAGCCCCACTAAGCTCTCAGATAAAAAAGGCTATCGAGTTTAAAAAGGGCGTGCCAAGCAAGCTAAATAGAGCCCTAAACGCTAGAAAAATCGACGCTGCGGTGATCTCAAGTATAGCTAGTAAAAAGGCAAATTTAAAGAAGCTAAATTTTGGAATAGTCACCAAAAAAGATGTAAAAAGCGTGCTTGTGCGCAAAAACTCAGCCCCAAAACCAGATCCTGCCTCAGCTAGCTCAAACGCCCTAGCCAAAGTGCTTAAGCTAAATGGTGAGGTGATCATAGGTGATAGGGCGCTAAAGGCATACTTGAGTGAGGGCAAAGAGTGCTTTTACGACCTTGGTAAAATTTGGCACGAAAAGACAAATTTGCCATTTGTTTTTGGTAGATTTTCTTACGTAAAAAATGGCTCGTTTTACAAAAAACTGGTCGCAAAATTTTTACAAAAAAATGTAAAAATTCCAAACTATATCTTAGCCCAGTATGCTAAAAGTCGCGACATAAGCGAACAAGATATCAAGTGGTATTTGAAATTTATAAGCTACAAAATAGGCCCAAAAGAGCAAAAATCACTCAGAAAATTTTTTAAAGAAAATAGATTATTAAAAGTAGCAAAAAAGAATTAAATTTTTATAGCTTCTTAGCAGCTACCAAGAAGCTATAAAATTTAGTGGCGCATATGCATATTAGTTGAGTTATCATCACTCATATTTTGCATCATCATATTCATATGCATCTCACCCATATTTTGCATCATCTTGTGGTGATCGTGCATTGGCATATCTGCTGGCATGTTCATCGGCATATTCATATACATACCCATCTCACCGTTTTCAGCCTTGTAGCCAGTTATGGTAGGATCAACCATGCCAAATATCATAGCGACGTGTGCGACGATCAAGGTAAATATGAGTAGGCAAAAGTGAAGCTTTAGCTTTGCCTTTTCGCTTGCGTTTTTGTAGATCAAATTTAGCTCTAAAAGCGCGATGCCAAGAAGTGGTATGACGCCGATGAGATATGAGTAGACAGCGATGACATCGGCATATCCACGCCATTTTATACTTGGATAAATTTTTGCCATAAAATAGATCACAAGAGCTGTAAAATAGACCCCAAGCACTATGCCAGCAAATTTGCCAACAGCCTTAAAGCCAGCATTTTTGCCGCTATCCATGTGATACATAGTGAGAAACTCCATCGCCACTAAAAGCTCCGTAAGCCCCACAGGTATCACCATGAAGAGGATTAGATTGTAAGGTTGATTGAGCGATAAAAGCTCCATGTAGTGTGTCATTACCATTGTAAGTCCTTTGTAAAAAATTTAAAGAAGATTAACGCCAAATTGCTAATAATTATAAAATATCAAGATAACAAATTTAAGCTAGTCTTTAAACTCGTGTGAGATGACTGGAGAAAATTCTTCCCAGTGAAGCTTGGTTTTGATTGTTGGCATCTTGCTTTGAAATGGCTCTTTCTTAAGTGCTGCCATGGCGACACTATCGCCTTTTGGCTTAGCCGGTGCTTCTACGTTTAGTATAGAGCGTTCAAGATCGATGAAATCTTTTAAAATAATAATATATGATTTAAAGAAATTTGCCTCTTTGTGAGCCAAAAGTAGCGAGCTAAACTCGTCTACAAATAAATTTAAAGTTTCAGAAAATAGCTTATTGCTAATATTTTTTGCATCATTAAACTCATCTTTTAAAAATGTAGCCATCGCTAAAAATATAAATCCAACGTAGTCCTCGCTGTCTTTGCAAAGCTCGCTATCACGTCTATATGGGCTTAGTTTTAAACATTCAATAACCCTAAGCCTAGCTGCTCCGTTATCTCTGCCCTCTTCATAAAATGAAGCGCTTAAGGGGATATTTGTAAAGCCAAAAAGAACGTCATTTTGTTCTTTTGAAAATTCTTCAAAGCTAAATTTATCTAAATTTTTAAACGCAGCATCACTATCCTCGCTTAAAGGATTTGCGCTTAAGTATCTTAACTGCTCTTTCCACCTTGAAAATTTCTCATCATTTGTGTAAAAAAACATAGGATATGCTAGAAATTCGTAAAAATATGATCTTGCTTTTATGATGTTTTTATCCATTTAATAAATCCTCTTTCATCGCGTTTATTTGGGCTTGAACCATTAGTTTGGCTTTACAGTCAGCACAGCAGTAAAGTGCTTTTATCTTTACCCTATCGTTGCCAAATCTTGGTTGCATTATAGTTGCGATCTTTTCGACTGCTTTTTTAGTTGCAAACTCTTTTCCGCACTCAACACAGGCAAAAAGCTCATCTCGTGCCAGCTCATTATATGTAAAAAACTCAGGCTTAAGAGAAATTTTTCCAATCTCAAGGCTTATGGTATCTTTCTCGGCACAGCTTAGTTCGCAGTATCCGCAAGCTGTACAAACACTTGGATTAAATAAAATAGAATTTGTCTTTTTATCAGCCACTAGCGCACTTACGTTACAAGCGCCAACGCAACTTAGACAAAGTGTACAGCTATCAGTGTTTATCTTGACATCGCCATATCTTATCATCTCGCCGCTTTTTACCACGCCAAGATCCTCGCTACCTACTAAAAACTTAAGCCTTTTTGCAAAAATTTCTCTTTTTGGTAAGGCATATTCGTTTATTGTGTGTTGTGAGTCAGATATAAATTTTGCCTTTTTGAGTGATTCTTCAAGCTCGTTTTTATCTTTAGCGTGATAGATCGCCGTCTCTTTAAATTTAAGCTCATAAATTTGATTTAAGATGCTAATGGCGTCTTTTTCGCCTTTGCCAAGAGTTTTGCTAAATAAAATCGCACTCGTACCACTTTCTTGAAGCAATGTAAGTAGATGCGCTTGATTTAACATATGTGGTGCTGATATGAAAAAAGGCAGGACATTTTCAGGTAGGCTTATATTTAGCTCGTCTAAATTTGTTTCATTAGAGATTATTAGTGGAATTTTGCCTTTGTAAAGTTTGGCAATAGTAGCAAAAGAATTTTGTGGCATAAGTGTAGAGTCAAGAGATCCGCTAGGGCAGACACTAATGCAGTTGCCACAATTTACACAATCGATTTGTGAGAAAACAAGATGCTTTGTCTCGTCTTCTTTTAAAATGGCTACAGTTGGACAAACATCGACACAGCGTCCACAAATTTCATTTCGTCGTTCGTGATATTGACAGATCGAAGAGTCATATTGAGTTAGGCTTTTGTACTTAAATTTTGGAGTTTTTTCATTTAAAATTTTAAGCACAGCTTCATCTTCTAGCCCAGCTATTTCATAACAGCCGCTTTGCTTTAGCATATAATCTCTTGCGTTTTCAACCAAGAAAAAGTCACAATCAACCTCAAATTCGTCATTTGCTCTAAGTATCAAAACACTAAGTTCGCCAGCTGCGCCATAAATAAATTTCACTTCAAAATGCGTTAATTCAATGACTTTATATCCATTTTCTTTTAATAAATTTGCTAGCTCCTCACGGCCTGAGTTGCTTACTATTACGACATTTTTGCCGACTTCTTTTTCGTAATCAACATCCTTTGCCATGTCAAATGCAGTTGCTCTTGCTTCATAAAGCAAAAGTGTATTTTTAGCTTTTTTTAATACGCTTGCAGTTGTATTTTTTAGATAAAAATTTATCTCAGGTGCGATAATGTTTGCTTTAAGCTTTGGTGAGTTAGAAACTAAATATTCTTCCTTTTCGTTATTTATTTCTATCTGTTCATTTAACATCAAAGTATCGTCAAAATCGTTATAAAAGCCAAATTCTTTCATTGTTTCTCCTACTATCAAAAACAGGCTTATTTTAATATTAATGGGATTAATAGACTCTGAATTTTATATGTTCCTTTTTGCTCTAAGGTTTAATTTATAATATTTTTTATGTTAAAATCACGGCTTGGTAAAACTAACTTACTAGGAGCGCAAATTGAGCGATTTAAGAGATATCCCACAAGTTGATAAGATTATAAAAAACGAAGCATTTTTAGGATTTGATATAAATTTAGTCACTATGCTTGCAAGGCAAATTTTAAATGAAGTTAGAACTAAAATTTTAAATGAAAATATAAATTTCTCGTTGCAAGAAATAATAGATTTAATTTCAAACGAATATCATAAATTTAATGAATCAAGCCTTCAAAGAGTGCTAAATTTAACCGGTGTGACCATTCACACAAACCTTGCTAGAAGTGTCATCGATAAAGAAATTCTAAGCCGTGCAACTCCGGTAATTACAGGATATTCTAACCTTGAATACAACCTAAAAACAGGCAGTCGCGGCAACAGATACGACTACGTTGGCTCGCTAATAGCAAGGGCCTTTGGTTTTGAGGACGCTATCGTTGTAAATAATAACGCAAGCGCTGTATTTTTAGTGCTAAACACCTTTGCAAAGGGCAGGGAGGTGGTCGTTAGCAGAGGCGAGCTAGTCGAGATCGGCGGTAGTTTTAGAGTGCCAGAAGTGATGGCAAATGCAGGTTGTATCTTAAAAGAGGTCGGCACTACAAACAAGACTAAGCTAAAAGACTACGAAGAGGCAATTAATGAAAATACGGCGATGCTTGTAAAGGTTCATAGATCAAATTTTGACATCGTTGGCTTTAGTGAAGAGACCACGGCAAATGAGCTAAGCGAGCTAGCAAGCAGGCAAAATTTGATAGATTATTTTGATCTTGGTAGTGGATTTTACGGAAATTTGCCATTTAACTTAGACAAAAACGAGCCAGATCTAAAAAATTTAAAAGATGTTTCGCTAGTTAGTTTTAGCGGCGATAAGCTGCTTGGCGCGGTGCAGTGTGGCATAATTGTCGGCAAAAAAGAGCTCATCACAAAGCTTAGGAAAAATCAGCTTTTAAGGGTGCTTCGCGTCGATAAAGTGATCATCTCGCTTTTGGCTGAGAGCATGAAAGCTTATTTAAATAAAGAATTTGAGCTAATCACAACACAAAAACTGCTTCACAAAAGCGTAAAAGAGCTTGAAAACTTAGCAAATTTTATAAATAAAAATTTAAAAACCCCGCTTGAGATAGTTCGTACACAAACCTTTGTAGGAGGCGGTGCGATGCCAAATAAAAAAATTCCAAGCGTGGCTTTGGCTGTTAGTGGAGATGCAGTTTTAAATGAGCAAAAATTTAGGCAAAAAAAGGTGATCGGCCGCATAGAAAATGATAAATTTTTACTTGATTTAAGAACGCTTTTAGATGACGATGTAAATGAACTAATAAAAATAATAAATGAAACGGAAGAAAAATGAGTCTAATAATAGGAACAGCAGGGCATATCGACCACGGAAAAACCGCACTTATAAAGGAGCTAAACGGCTTTGAGGGGGATAATCTTGAAGAGGAGAAAAAGCGTGGCATAACGATCGATCTAAGCTTTTCAAATTTAAGTAAAAATGATGAAAATATCGCATTTATCGACGTGCCAGGACATGAAAATCTCATAAAAACGATGATAAGTGGCGCATATGGCTTTGATGCGTGTTTATTTGTGGTGGCGGCAAATGACGGCCTTATGCCTCAAAGCTTAGAGCACCTTGAAATTTTAAATCTCCTTGGTGTGAAGTCTTTAATCGTAGCGCTTACAAAGTGTGACCTCGTAGATGAAGCGACTATAAATTTAAGAAAAAAAGAGATAAGAGATGAAATTTCTAAATTTAAAAACCTGCAAATTTTAGAAATTTTTGCCGTTAGTATAAAGGATAAGGCAAGCATCGATGAGCTTAGAAACTACCTCTTTACGCTAAGAGCTAAAAAGCGCGATGAGGACGGCGTTTTTAGATACTACATCGATAGGGTTTTTAGCCTAAAAGGTATTGGAAATGTTGTAACCGGCACAGTTATAGAGGGAAGCGTTAGTAAAAATGAGAAGCTTTTTAACTACGACGCTGGTAAAGAGGTGCTAGTAAGAAGTGTGCAAAGCCATGATAAATTCGTAGATAGCGCAGGGGTTAGCAGCCGTGTGGCGCTAAATCTAACTGGCATTGAGCTTAATGAACTAAAAAAAGGGCAGTTGCTTAGTAAAAAAGGCTATTTTAGAGGATTTAGAGAGGTTGATGCGGTTGTAACTGCTAAAAATCTCATCCACTCTCAAAGCGTGACATTTTGCGTGGGCGCTAAAAACGTCCCTGCAAAGGTGCTTGTGCTAAGCCAAAAAGATGATAGCTACTTTGTTACCTTTAAATTTCAAAGCGATATGTTTTTGAAATTTGACGAGCCTTTTGTTCTCATCTCAGACGCACGCGTTATAGGCGGTGGCAGAGTGCTAAATCCTGTACTTGAGCCACTAAAAAAAGCTGGCAAAATTCTCTTTTTAGCAGCACTTTTAAAGCATGATTTTATTGAAGCCTTTTCTATCTTAAAAGAGGCTCACAAAAATGGCTTTGGCATCATCTCTTCTTATCAAAGATTTGGTCTAAATCACGAAGAGGCCGTAAATGTGGCTAAAAAAGTCTCAAACGTCTTTGTCGATGAAAAGGCTTTAAATATCTACGATCTAAGCGCGGTTGAGCGGATAAAATCTGTGGTTAAATTTATGATAGAAAAGAACGAATTTGCCGTTTTCTCAGCTCAAAGTATAAGCTTAAAGCTTGCTTGGGCTAGTCAAAATTTGGCTCAAAAAGCACTTGATGAGCTTGAAAGTATAAACTTAATCTCTAAAAATGATGGCGTCTATACAAAAAAAGGCGTTGATATAAGCAAACTAAAAGTAAGGCTTGAAGAGAAAATTTATGAAATTTTAGAAAGCGGAAAGCTAGCTCCAACGGCACCTTATAATATATATGATGAGCTGGAAATAGATAGGCTAAGTGGCGATAATGCACTTAAAAAACTAACTGCAATGGGCAGAGTTGTAAGGCTGGAGCATAATCTTTTTATCACTAGAAATTCGCTAAAAATGGCACTTGATAAGCTAAGAGAGATCATCAAAAATCAAGGCTTTGTAAATGTCACAAACGCCAAGGATGCACTAAATTTAAGTAGAAAATATGTAATCGCTTATCTTGAGCAACTTGACCTTGAGAGTGACATAATGAAGCAAGGAAATGATAGAGTCTTTCGTGGTTAGTATTCATTTACAAAAAGCAAATATAATCCGCCAAATTTTTAAAAAGGAAAAAAATGAAAAAAGTGGTTTTAGCCTCAATAATAGCGGCAACTAGCCTAATGGCAGCAAGCGATAAGCAAATAGAAGATTTTTACTCAGAAGTTTTTAAAAATCAAAATATCGATGGTGTTAATGTAAAAGTCGTAGAACGCACTAAAATTTTAGATGATATAGAAAAAGTAAGCTTAAAATTTAGCAAAGGAGATATGTCTCAAGAAGATGTGACTTTTGTTAAGGGCGATCTTATGTTTCCTGATGTTGTAAATTTAAAGGAGCAGAAGTCTTATTTAGCTGAAGAAAAAAAGGTTATCGCAGAAAAAGCAGCACTTGATTTAGTAAAATCACTAGCTAAAATTTATAAAAATGAAGACAAGGCAAATGTTATAACTCTTGGCAATGATAGCAAAAAGCCAACTCTTATCATGTTTTCAGATCCTGAATGCCCATATTGTAGAGCCGAGCTAGCAAAGATCGAAACGACATTAAAAGACAATAACGTTGAAATCATCCTAACTCCAGTGCATGAACTATCATCTTTGCAAAAAAGTGCTTTGATCTATAAAGATATAAAAAATGCAAAAAGTGATAGCGATAAGGTTAAAATTTTAAGAAAGTATTTCTCTGAAGATTATAACGTGGATGAAAAAAATGTTAGCAAAGAAGAGAGCGACAAGATCGATACTTTACGTAAAAAATATTTCTCAGCTGGCGTTAGATCAGTGCCATTTATAATAAATAAAAGTGATCTAAAATAACATTTTCTAGGGAGCTCTCCCTAGAATTTATACTTTAAATTAGCCTTTCTCTCAAAATTCATAAAAGTTAAAATATTAAATATATTTTCTTATATTTTTAACAATAACTTAACATATTTAATTAAAGCTTTATATTTACTTTGATTATCTTGCAATTATGCTAAATTTGCAGAGTTTAAATCTAGGCTATAAAAAGCCCTGAAATAGGCCTTGCAATATTTTAGAATTTCTAAAGTTGCAAATTGTGAAGACCAATCAAACCAAATTCTCAAATTTTTAAGTTTGAGAGCTAAGGAGAAAAAATGCAAGGATCAAGAAGGGATTTTCTAAAAAAATCTCTAAAAGTCGGTGCTGCCGGCGGTGTACTAGCAGTCTCAGCCGTAGCAAAAGTGACTAGTGACGACTTAGCTCCTGATGACAATGGTGTCGTCGTTGGCAAGTCAAACAAAAAAGAGGTGCTTTATAAAAAAAGCAAGAACTGGGAAACCTACTATAAAATCGCTTACTAAGGGAGAAAACCATGAGTGATGCACGTATAGGAAGACGTTCATTTTTAAAGCTAGCCGCACTTGGTGCTGGAAGCACAATGGCTTTTGGAGAAAATGAAACGATAAGAAAAGCAAGTGATGAGGAGATAAAAAATCCTTTCCCTGGCTCAAAAAAGGTTAGAACGATTTGTTCTATTTGCTCAGCAGGCTGTGGTATCGAGGCTGAGGTAAAAGATGGTGTTTGGGTTCGTCAAGATATGGCGATGCACCATCCGATATCTCAGGGCTCACACTGCTCAAAAGGTATCGATCAGATCGACCTTACACACAGCAAACAACGTATCAAATATCCTATGAAAAAAGTTGATGGTAAATGGCAAAGAATTTCATGGGATCAAGCTGTAAATGAGATCGGCGATAAGATGCTTCAGATCCGCAAAGAAGATGGCCCTGATAGTGTTGTTTTCTTAGGATCGGCTAAATTTAATAACGAGCAAGCATATTACTTTAGAAAATTTTGTGCATTTTGGGGTACAAACAGTAACGATCACGTAGCAAGAATTTGACATAGCGCAACAGTCGCCGGTGTGGCGAATACTTGGGGTTATGGCGCGATGACAAACCACTTTGGAGATATGGCTGCGAACTCAAAATGTATATTTATCATTGGAGCAAATCCAGCTGTGGCAAACCCAGTTGGTGGCATGAAGCACACTTTACAAGCAAAAGATAGAAACAATGCAAAAGTAATTGTAGCTGATCCAAATTTTACAAAGACAGCTGCACATGCTGATCTTTATTTAAGACAAAGATCAGGAACTGATATTGCACTTGTTTATGGTCTTATTCATATCATTCTTAAAAATGGCTGGGAAGATAAAGAATTTATAGAAAATAGAACTTACGGTATTGATGAGATAAGAAAAGAGGCTGAGCACTGGACACCAGAGGTTACATCTGATGTTACTGGAGTACCAGTTGATAAACTACTAAAAGCTGCAGATATCCTAGCTCATACAAAACCGGGTACTGTTGTTTGGGCACTTGGCATTACTCAACACTCAGTTGGTACATCAAATACAAGAATTTTACCTATCCTTCAACTAATTCTAGGAAATATGGGTAAAGCAGGTGGTGGCTGTAATATCATTCGTGGTCACGACAACGTTCAAGGCTCAACTGATATGTGCAACCTTTCAGATAGCTTGCCAATGTATTATGGCTTAACTGATGCAGCATGGAAATATTACTGCAAAGGCTGGGGCGTTGATTATGATGAATTTATTAAACGCTTTGCAGTCTCAACAAAAGAGCCAAAGCAAGGCGGTACTCCTGTTAAAAACACAGTCTTTGAAGAGTATTATTACCACGATCCTAAACATCCAGAAGATAGAAACTGGAGAAACGAAAAAGGCTGGTCACTTTCAAAATGGTGGCAAGGCGTCTTGAAAGAGGAGAACACATTTAGTAGTGGTGCATTGAGAGTTCTTTGGGTTCAAGGAACTGGTCTAACGTCTATGGCGCACCTAGCTAAAATTCAAGAAGCAGCTTCAAAACTAGATATGATCGTTGTGGCTGAGCCATTTGTAAATGAAATTTCTATCCTTTCAGACAGAAAAGATGGTGTTTATATCTTGCCAGTAGCAACTGCATTCGAAAATGAAGGTCACTTAAGTGCAACAAACCGCTCTGGTCAATGGAGAACAAAAGTCGTTGATCCACTTTATGAGAGCAAGGGTGATCACGAAGTAATGTTCTTGTTTGCTAAGAAATTTGGCTTTTACGATGAATACGTAAGAGGCATGAAAATGGGTATCGTAGATCATGAAATAAAACAAGTAAAAGATGATTTTGTATGGCCTGATGATGCGACAAATGAGATAGCAAGAATTGGAAATTCTATAGGTTATGGTGGTAGAACAGCTGAGATGTTTAGACGTCATCAAGCAAACTGGGATAAATTTGACCCAGATACGCTAATAGGTATTGGCGGTGAAGTCAAAGGCGAGTACTACGGTAAACCATGGCCAGCATGGGATGAAAAACACCCTGGAACACCAATACTATATGATATGAGTAAACCTTATGCAGAGGGTGGCTCTGGCTTTAGAAATCGCTTTGGTCTAGAGCATAATGGCGTTAGTCAGCTAGCTAGCGAAGAGACAACACTTGTTGGCTCAGCTATAAAAGGTGGCTATCCACAAATCACAAAAGAGAATATAGAAAAAGTCTTAGGTATAACTCTAACTGAAGAAGAGAAAGCTAAGATGGGACCAAGCTGGAGCATGGATTATAGTGGTATTATCTTTGAAAAATGCCGCGAAAAAGGTGTTGTTCCTTATGGTAATGCAAGGGCAAGAGCTATCGTTTGGGAATTCCTCGATCCTATTCCAAAACATAGAGAGCCTGTTCACTCACCACGCTGGGATCTTGTTCAAAAGTATCCGACATTTGATGATCAAGCTAGAAATTTCCGTGTTTCTACTAAGTTTAAGTCAGAGCAACAAGCAAAAGATTGGTCGAAAGAATTTCCAATCGTGTTTAGTACACAACGTGTCGTAAACTTAAGTGGTGCTGGTATGATCGAAAGAACCAGTAAATATCTATCAGCTATTACGCCAGAGATGTTTGCTAATGTTAACCCAGAGCTAGCTTTAAAATACGGCATAAAAGACCGCGATATGATGTGGATCCACAGCCCACAAGGCACAAAGATCAAAGTAAGATGCTATCACAGCCAGATGGTAACTCCAGATAGAATTTGTATGCCATACAACTTCGCTGGTATTATGCAAGGCGTTGATCTTTCAGCTCGCTATCCAGAGGGTACTAAGCCTTATGTTATTGGTGAAAGTTATAACACTGTTACTAACTATGGATTTGACCCAGTTACTCAAATTTCAGAGTTTAACGCAGGTCTTTGCCGCATAGAGAAAGCTGAGGAAAATACATTTAAAACATCGTTTTTCCATGAATATGGCGAGAGAGACGCCATGGGTAAAGAGTAAGGAGGAACAAAATGGCAAGAATGAAATTTTTCGTAGATACTGATAGATGTATTAGTTGTTATGGTTGCCAAGTTGCTTGTTCTTCTGCTCATGAACTTCCAGTGGGAATTTATAGAAGGAAGGTCATTACACTTCACGATGGTATCGAAGGTAAAGAGGTTTCAACTACCATTGCATGCCAACACTGTACTGATGCACCTTGTGAGCAAGTTTGCCCGGTTGATTGTTTCTACATTAGAGCTGATGGCATCGTGCTTCACGATAAAAATATATGCATAGGCTGTGGTTACTGCTTATATGCTTGTCCATTTGGTGCTCCACAGTTCCCTAAAGATGGGGCATTTGGCGTAAAAGGCGTTATGGATAAATGTACAATGTGCGCAGGCGGTCCAGAGCCAACAAACTCACACGAGGAGAGAGAGCTTTACGGCCAAAATAGAATGGCTGAAGGAAAAGTGCCTATGTGTGCGGCTGTTTGTGCTACAAATGCACTTTTAGTTGGAGATGCAGCTGAAGTATCAAATGTATATCGCAAACGTGTTATGCTAAGAAACACTGGGCTAAATGCCTAACAAGAAGGAGAGCTTTTGCTCTCCTTTAAATTCTAAATTTTAAACTTAAAGCCTTTTCATTTTTTATAAAACTACT
>NZ_CABPUE010000004.1:72736-93361 GCF_902460545.1 Campylobacter concisus | reverse complement strand
GGACAAATTTCTCTTTATTATCTCAATTTGCTCTATTTTATGATAATCGTTTTTATTTTAATCAAAGTAAAGCCTTGGTAATATTCGCTTCAAAAAAATCTCACAGGTGGTTTATTTAATGAATAAATTCTTAAAATTTATGCTAATTATGTTGTTGCCTATTTGGCTCGTGGCAAAAAATGACGACTATGAGCAGGTCGCAGCTCAGATAAAAGAGTCGCTACAAAAAGTAATAACAGAGTATAGAGCGGGCAATGTTGAACAAGCGGTCAGTGATACTCAAAATGCTTATTTTGGCTTATTTGAAGATGTCGAAGCTGGTATCAGAATAAATTTAGGTCAGAAAAAAGCTTACTCTATGGAGAAGCAGTTTGGCGAGATCAGAAAGGCGATAAAAGCTGGCGAAGCACCAGATGATGTGCAAAAAAGAATAGATCAGATAAATAGCGAAATCGCTGAAGTTTTGCCAGTTATTTTAAATGGTCATAAGCTTGTTGGTGAGTACTCAGACAGCCCAGCACAAGCTGCCACAAGTGGCTATGACACTTCTAAATTTATCCCTGAGTGGAAGGTGGCATTTGAAAATTTATCAGCTACTTTGGATAAAGCCATAGCAAGCTACGAGAGCGATAAACAAGATGATGCTAAAAATTCTATCCAAGATGCTAAATTTAATGATTATAGAAACACTCAACTTGAAATCGCCGTTCGCCAATATATAGAAAATGGCAAAAGCATAGATGCTGACATCCAAAGAAAGATGGGTGAAGCGATCAGTGGCATCACAAATGGCATAACAAAAGATGATTTTAAAACAAAGCTAGAAGAGATCAAAAAACTAGCTTATGATGCCGTTGCAAAACTCCCAGCTGAAACAGTAAAACTAGCAAAAGTTGATATGAGCAGTGCAGCATCTAGCGATAGCAGTGAAGATAGTGGCACAGACTACACTCAAGTTGTTAAAAACATAAATGACAAAATTCAAGCAGCCATTGCGCTTTACAAAAGTGGCAATAGCGCTAAAGCTATGGGCGACATCCAAGACATCTACTTTGATGAGTTTGAAGGTAGCGGCATGGAGAACAAAGTAGGTGCGATAGATGTAAATTTAAAAACAGCTATCGAAGCTACATTTGGTAACCTTGTAGCCCTTATGAAATCAGGTGCAGACGAAAAAACACTTGAAGAGAGTGCAAGCAAGATGTCATCTCAGCTAGCAGCTGCACTTGAGAAAACTAGCGGTTCAAGCTCACCTTGGACGCTATTTATCTGGGCTCTAACTATCATCTTAAGAGAGGGCTTTGAAGCTCTTATCATTGTTGCGGCTGTTGTTGCATATCTTGTAAAAACTGGTAATGCAAAAGCTATGGGCAAGGTCGTATATAGCTCAGTTGGCGTGGCTGTCATCTTAAGCTTTGTTATGGCTTGGATAATGAACATCATCTTTGGCGAGGCAGCAGGTCAAAAAAGAGAGCTTATGGAAGGCATCACGATGCTTGTTGCAGTGGGACTTCTATTTTATGTTGGCTTCTGGCTTCTTTCAAATGCTGGCGCTAAAAAATGGAACGACTACATCAAATCACATGTATCTGAGTCTATCTCAAGTGGCTCAAGTACAGCGCTTTGGTGGACTGTATTTTTAGCGGTATTTAGAGAGGGCGCTGAGACAGTGCTATTTTATCAAGCGCTTATCTTTGATGCAAAAGACTCAGCTGGCTACTTAATGATCGCAGCTGGCTTTGTTGTAGGTCTTATCGTTCTTTTGATAGTCTATTTCTTATTTAAAATTTTCGCTATTAAAATTCCTATTAAGCCATTTTTTATATTTACATCAGCTATCATCTTTTACATGTCGATCGTCTTTGTTGGCAAGGGCGTTGGCGAGCTAGTTGAGGGCAAAATTTTCATCCCAACTATCATAAAAGGACTAAATTTTCCTGACTGGATGAGAGACTGGCTAGGACTTATGCCATATTACGAGAGTTTAATACCTCAAATCATTATGGTGCTTGCCCTAATTATAGGCATCGTTATTATGAAATCAAAACAAAATAAAAACTAATCTTATTAAAAGGAGAGGAAATGAATAAAATTCTTAGTTCAGCTCTAGCACTTAGCCTAGCAGCTGGTTTTGCACTTGCTGGAGAGCACCCAATCGGCGAGCCTGTAGAGGCTAATGGTATGGAGATAGCTGCTGTTTATCTTGAGCCAATCGACATGGAGCCAAAAGGCGTTGATCTAGCTCCAAGCTTAGCTGATCTTCACCTAGAAGCTGACATCCACGCTGTAAAAGGCAACAAAAACGGCTTTGGCGAAGGCGAGTGGATCCCATATCTAAAGATCAACTATGAGCTAAAAAACCTTGATAATGGTAAAACTAAAAAAGGTACATTTATGCCTATGGTTGCAAGCGATGGCCCACACTACGGCGCTAACGTAAAAATGGATACAGGTGTTGGTAACTATGAGCTTAAATTCCACATCGACAATCCAGAAAAACAAGGCTTTGGTCGCCACGCTGACAAAGAGACTGGTGTTGGTAAATGGTTTGAGCCTTTCACAACAACTTATAAATTTCAATGGACAGGTGGTCCTGTTAAATAATTACTTTGGGGCGTTTTCGCCCCTTTTTAAAAATTCTCATAGGGTTTAGTTATGTCAATTTACTTCTATCAGGTCTTTTTAGCCCTCCTTGGATTTACGCTTTTTGCTGCCTTAAATAACAATGGCAAAAGTTTAAAAACGATCTTTTTACCATCATTTCTTGGCGTTGTTGCTGGTGTGCTTATCTTTAAAGCTGCTCGTCATGCGCTTGTTGATGACCAGTTTAAAATTTTCATCGATTTAGTGACGCTAGTTTTTCTGCTAATTAGCATTTTGTGGATATTTTTCGAGCTTAAGATAGCAAAAATCGTAACATTTTTTATTTTAGGCATCGGCTTTGGCTTTGGTTATAGCTCAAGTAGCGCATTGTTCCCACTTTTTGGCGGCGAACTGCTTGACACGCTTTCAGTTATAAGCTTCTTTTTAATGATCTTTGCGATGATCTTGATACTATTTTTATTTTTCTTCATTTCAAATTTAAAAGCTAGTATCCCATCATCAGTAGCTAAAATTTTAGCTCTTATCACACTAATATTTTTACTAGTTGATAGAAGCTCACAAACTGCACTCGAGCTTTTACGTGCAGGCGCTTTAAAGATAAGTAGCGAGCTAAATTCTCAAATTTTATCTATCAGCGCAAAAGGCATCTATGTCACAGAATTTAGTGCCTATTTTTATATAGTTGTGATCCTACTTTTATGCATCATCGCGCTTTGCTTTATGCCAAAAAGTATCGATAAGAGCACATTTGGCTCTATCAAATACCGCTTTACAAAAGCCATTAGAGAAAATGTCTTTGACAATGCAAAATTTGCATTTTGCAGCGTTTTAATAGCGCTTGGCTTTTCACTTTATTTTGATCTTTACGCATCTCGTCCACCTCAAATTTCAGAGCCAGTTTTGGTTGAGCCAGTGGGAGATAAATTTATATTTAATGTTGATATGTTAAAAGATAATGAACTTCACAGATTTGCCTATATCACAGATGAGGGCAAGCAGATAAGATTTTTCTTGCTAAACCGCTTTAGTGACCGCCCATCTCCAGTCATCGTCTTTGACTCGTGCATGATATGTGGCGATATGGGCTATATAAAAAGAGGAAATGATCTTATTTGCATCTCTTGTAATGTTAGAATTTTCTTGCCATCAGTTGGTAAAGAAGGTGGTTGCAACCCGATACCAATGCCATTTATCTTCGATGGCAAAAATATTATAGTTGATTATAAAACTATTACAGATGGAGCAAATTTCTTTAGTAAGGTTGTCGAAAAAATGGTGCTTGACCCAGTTAGTCGCAAAAAGGTGAGCAATCTTGATTCAAGATCATATTTATACTACGGACGCACATATTTCTTTGAGAACAACGAAACTCAAGCGAAATTTGAAGCAAATCCAGAAAAATATGTAGAAACAAATGGAACGTTAAAATGAAAAATATGCAACTAAGAATGATAAAAAGCTCGATCACTGGCTCAAAGGTGCAAAAGACGATGGCCTTTATCACCATCTTGCTAGCTGCTCTTTTGATAGCTTGCATGCTAAATATCACGCTAAAAATCGGCGATCAAGTAGCAACTGAGCTTAGAGGATATGGCTCAAATATCGTTGTTTTGCCACGAGGTGAGAGCTTAAGTATCGAGATCGAGGGTAAAAATTTCACTCCACTAAAATCACAAAATTTACTTCCAGAAGCTGATATTTATAAGATAAAAGAGATCTTTTGGAGAAACAATATCGTTGCTTTTGCGCCGTTTTTAGAAGCAAAAGTTAAAGATGAAAAAGGAATTGAATTTGCCTTTGAAGGAACCTATTTTGATAAAAATATCGGTCTAAAAGATGAACCAGAATTTAGCACAGGCGTTAAGAGCTTGTATGGTTTTTGGGGCGTTGAGGGCGCTTGGCCAAAAGATGAGAGCATGGATGAAATTTTAGTTGGCGAAGAACTTTCTAAGGCTAAAAATTTAAAGGTTGGCGACAAGATTAGCCTTGTGGGCAAAAATGGCACAAGAGAGGTTAAAATAGTTGGAATTTTAAAAGGAGCTAGTGACGAGACGCATAAGCTAGTTGGCTCACTAAAGCTTGCTGGCGATCTATCAGGTCACGCTGGATCATATACAAAAGCTGAAGTCTCAGCCATGACGATCCCAGAAAATGACCTATCGCTAAAAGCAAGAAGAAATTTAGACAATCTTGATAGCGCAGAGTACGATAAATGGTACTGCTCAGCCTATGCAGGATCAATCGCATTTCAGATAGAAGAAAATTTACCAAATGTTAGTGCAAAGGCAAGCCTTCAAGTAAGCGATGCAGAGAGTAACATCGTAAAGAAAATCCAAAGCCTAATGGGCATCGTTAGCATCATCGCTCTTGTGGTTTCAGCCATTGGTATAACATCGCTAATGACAAGTGAAATTTACCGCCGTAAAAAAGAGATCGGCCTTTTAAAAGCCATAGGTGCTAGTAACTTTGAAATTTACGCCCTTTTTGCTAGCGAGAGCCTTGTAGTAGCCTTTTTTGCAGGCATCACGGGAGCATTTTTAGGATACGCACTAAGCTACGTGATGTCTTACATTATCTTCTCACATGGCATCGGTATAGCTTGGATAGTGCTGCCAATAAGCGTGGCATTTGCCTTGCTTATCTCAGTCGTTGGCTCGCTAATGCCAATGAGAAACGTCATAAATTTACTACCTGCGGAGGTGCTATATGACCGCAAATAGCAAATTCTTTTACAATACAATTTATAAAAGCTTAAAAAACGGCTCATCAAGAGTAATGGTCATCGTGATCTCTATCTTGCTCGGAGCATGCGTGTGTGCGGCGTTTGTTAATGTCTATCTTGACATAGACTCTAAAGTCTCACGCGAGCTAAAAACTTATGGCGCAAATATGATCTTTGCTCCAAAAGATATGGCTACAAGCGATGATATGAGTGAAAAAACTTACAATGAAATGATCGCTAAAGTGCCAAAAGACAAGCTTCTTGGTGAGAGCGGCTATCTCTTTGCTCAGGCAAATATCGGTCCAACAAACGCTATTGTCATGGGAACAAAATTTAGCAATCTAAAAAAAGTTAAACCATTTTTAGATGTTAGAGATGGAACGATGATAAATGTCGATTTTGACGATAAAAACGTGCTAATAGGCGTCGATCTTGCTCGTCAGGCTGGCTTTAAAGCAGGCGATGATATAGAGATTCGTGCTATTGGCTCAAATGAGAGCATAAATGTAAAGATAAAAGGCGTAGTGGCAAGTGGCGATAAAGAGGATGCACTTTTGATCACGTCACTATCTTTGGCTCAAAAAATTTCAAATAAAGCTGGTAAAATAAACTATGCTGAAGCTGTTGTACTTGGTAACTTTGATGAGATAACATCACTTGCAAAGACTATAAGTAATGAAGAAATAGCTGCAAAACCAGTGGCAAAGGTCTCAAAGTCTGAGGGCTATATTTTGGAGAAAATAAAGCTATTAATGGCACTTGTTAGCCTTGTTATTTTGCTCATTACTTCAATGTGCGTAAACACAACGCTTAGTGCTATCTTGCTCTCTCGCTCAAAGGAGATCGCACTTCTTAGAGCCATAGGTGCAAGCAAAAAAGATGTACTAAAGCTATTTGGTTTTGAAACATTTGTGACAGCGCTCATCTCAGCATTAGTTGGTGCATTTTTAGGATATTTACTAGCTCAAATTTTAGGTTATGCGATATTTGATTCTAGTATTGATTTTAGAATTTTGAGCATCCCAGTAGCTGTGATAATATCGCTTTTATTTGCAGCGATCGCAGCATTTTATCCGATCAAACGGGCACTTAATAATAAAATGGCAGATACATTAAGAGGAGAATGATATGCAAAATGCACTAGAATTAAAAAATATTTGTAAAATTTTTGGCGATGTTAAAGCACTTGATGATATAAATTTTGAGGTTAAAAAAGGTGAGTGGGTCAGCGTAATGGGGCCAAGTGGTAGTGGTAAGAGTACGCTTGTAAATATCCTTTCACTAATGGATACTCCAAGTAGTGGTACTTATATGCTCGGTGGCGATGATGCGAGCAATCTAAATGCTGATGATACACTTAAATTTAGACGCGAGAAGATTGGTCTTATTTTTCAGCAGTTTCACTTAGTGCCATATCTTAGCGCACTTGAAAATGTGATGATCGCTCAGTACTATCACAGCTCAGTTGATGAAGAGGACGCTAAAAAGGCACTCGAGGCAGTTGGTCTTTCACATAGGCTAACGCACAGACCAAGTCAGCTAAGTGGTGGTGAGCAACAACGCCTTTGTATCGCACGCTCGCTCATAAACGATCCTGAAATTTTAATAGCAGATGAGCCAACTGGTAACCTTGATGAAGCAAATGAAAGAGTTATACTTGATCTATTTTGCAAGCTAAGGAAAGATGGAAAAACTATTCTTCTAGTAACTCACAACCCTGATCTTGGCGAGTATGGCGATAAGATTGTCTATCTAAGACATGGCAAGCTAGAGAAAATTCGTACTATTGAAAATCCAAAGGTACCAAATGAGATATAAAATTTTATTTTTATGTCTAGTCTCAGCCCTAGTTATGGGCTGCGTCAAGCAGTATGAGAAGCATCACATTACGCTAAATGACTCAAGCGGCATTGATACGCAGTTTTTTCCAACGGAAAAGAGGCTAAAGATAGGCGATAAGCCATATATGCTATTTTTCTTTGGCACTGACTGCGGAGTGTGTAAGGCCGCAATACCTGATCTAAATACGCTTGAAAAAGAGTATGGTAAAGAGGTTCAATTCATTGGAATTTTGGGGCCTAGCAAGGGTTTTGATAAAGATATTGAGCTTTTAAAAGAGCACAACATCACCTTTAAAACGACGAGTGATAAGGTTTCAGTTGATTACTTTAGCAAGGCAGTTGGTGGCGTTATGGGCGTGCCAGTTATCTATTTTTTTGATAAAGATGGTAAGATGCGATCAAAATTTATCGGTCTTACACCAAAAAGTGTACTTGAAAGTGCTATAAGATCGCTCTTGTAGGAGTGAATATGAAAAATTTCTTTTTATTTGTCTTAGCGGTATTTTTTGTTGGATGTGCTAATAGCACTCCAAATATCTCGGTTAAAACGAGCGAGCCTATATTTTTTACGCTTAATGAAGCAAATAAAAGCGTCTATGTAAATTTTAAAAATAGTGCGACCGGGCAAGATGTAAATGCTGAAATTTTAAGCGAGTTTGCAAAGGCTGGCTTTAGAAACGAGCCAAATATCAAAAATGCCGACTTCATCATCCTTGGCGATGTGCAAAGCTTTTCTAGGATAATAAAAAGAGATCCTAGATTTTCGATGGGAATGGGATATGGCTTTGGCAGACCAAGTTTTGGTTTTGGCTACTCGATGTTTTTCCCATTTGGCTATTACGATGATGATGACTTTAGCACGAATAGCTACACTTATCACATGCAAGTAAGCGTGCTAGTGCGTCCAAAAAATGGTGGCGAAAAGGCGACAAATATCTCGCTTATGCAAGCTGGCAATGTCTATTCGCCAAGCTACATTTGGCCGTTTTTTAAAGAACGCCTAGCAAAACAGATCGTTAGCTTTTTTTATAATGTCTCGCAAAAATAGGGACACTAACGAGTGCTATTTAAACTAAGCTTGAATGAAAAGCTAAACTTTAATAAAAATTTCATCGCATTAGATCAGAAACTAGCGATCATAGTTAGTAGTTTTGAGAAATTTTTAAAGCTCTTATAACATAGATTTAACTAGGCCAAAGCCTAGTTAAATTTTTTATCACTCATTATCTATCTCAAAGTCGTAAAATTCGCTTTCATACTCAACATTTCCTATTTTGCTGTATTGTATAAGAGCTGCTTTTATATTATCTATCTGCTGATACATTAGGCCAAGAGCTATTCTATTTTCGATAGCATTAGCATCATTTAGTTTTGTTAGCTCTAAAAGTGCGATCGCGTTTGATACTTTTCCAGCTCCTGTTGCAGCCACAGATGCTAAAAATAATGTGCTAGCGTCATTTACTTTAAACTCATCGATTGCCTGATTGTAAAGTTTATAACTTTCTTCAAAATCGTTTGTAAAGATATCGACATAGGCCAGAGTTTGGATTAAATTTATATTCTTTGGAGTATTTTTTAGCTCAGCTCTTAATTTATCACGCTCTCTTGTAAGTAAGCCCGAAATTTGAAGTAGCTTGATGTATTGCTTTTTGATGATATCAGCGCCGTGATAGAAAGCGTTTGAATCAAGCTGCTTGCCATTAAAGTGAATTTGTATCGCTTTTGCATACTCTTTGACATTTTGCTCTTTGTTTTTCGAGATAAAATTTAAGATATTTGCAATAATATCATTTGGTAAAATTTTTAGTAGCTCATCAGCTTTCTTTGCCATTAGCTCATCATTGTTTGTTACTTTTGCGATGATGATATCAAAGGCTAAATTTAGCATTGTCTGCTCTTTTGGCTCTTCAAGCCACCTTATCATCGCACTTTGGTTGCCGCTAACCAGGCTTAGAAGTGAGGCATATAAATTCACAGGCTTTAAGCTCTTATCGTTTTCTAAATTTTCGCCGATCTCTTCAATGAGTTTTGGGTTTAAATTTCTATTTATATCTAGACAAATCGCCCCAAAAATACCTGCAAGATGGTTATTTACATCTTGGTGATAGCTTGCTATGAAGTGCTTTGCTGCAAGGCTAAAATTTCCAAGCTGAGCATAGCTTAGGGCGAGGTTGTATTGCAAGATAGAGTGATTTGGATAAGTACTGGCTAGCTCTTCAAACTCTTTATTTGCTTCCTTTAAGCGGTAGCTTAGTGCTTTTGCAATAGCTTCACTAAGTTTTGCATTTACTTTTGAAGCAGCTGCACTTTGGCTAAGATAGTCATTTGCTGCTGAAGTGTCGTCTAAAAAGACGCTAACGCCACCTTTTCTTATCTGCTCGATACTCTGTTTTGCGTCAAAGACCTTGTAAGGTGCGAAGTAGAAAAGCGTCTCATAGCGCCTTGTTCTATCAAAAAACATATCATCACTAAAGTGTGCCTGAGCTAGGCTGATATCAAAAAGATCAGGCTTTAGTATCGTTTTTATCTTGTAAATTTTGCTTGGCAAAGAAGCATTGTAGTCGTAAACATCTTTGATAAATGCAGCCGCGTCGCCGTAGTCAGAAGTTTTTAGATCAATTAGCGCCTCAGTCATCTTGATAAGATCGATATTTGGCGTATTTTTGGAAGCTTTTGTTAAATAATCCCTTGCCTTGTCGTATTTGCCAAGTCTTGCGTAAAGTTGAGCTAGAGTGAAGTCGGCCTTAAATGCCTTTTGGCTCTCAAGTTTGGCTATTGCTCTTTCATCATCTCCAAGGAGTGATAAAATTTTTGCGCTTAAATAGGCATATTCATTTTTATAATCCGCAGTATTTGGATGAGAAAGTGCTTGAAGCGCCTCGTAATAGTTGCCTTTATAATAGTTTATAAGTGCGTAGTAATAGCTATAAAGTGGCGAGTTGTTTTCATACTGCAAAAATGAGTCAGCAAGTCCTATATAGTAGTTAAAATTTTTAGTGTTATTTAGCTCAAGCGAGCAAACAGCAGCATTTATGGCGCTAACTGCTGTGTTTTCTCTATCAGTTATTGCTTTGTTAAAAGATACGATCGCCTCATCACATCTTTCTTGTTTTATCTGCGAAACACCGAGGTTATAGTTTGAGAGAGATTGGTTATAAACAGCTACGTTTTCATAAATTTTTAGAGCCTCAAATTTATTGCCACGCTCATAAAGCTGATTGGCTTTATTTATCATTTCATCGATCTTTGAAGCGCCAAAATTTTGCGTTTGGTAGTTGTTTTCTATATTTTTTACGATACTTGTAGTATCTATGTTCTCTTTTTTGTCTTTCTTTAGAAAGATAACTAGCAAAACCACTATCAAGATGATAAGCACTAGAACGGCCACGCCTGCTATTATAAAGAGCTTTTTATTGCTCTTTTTTACAGGGATTGGCTCTGGGATACTCTCATCTTGCAGCACACCCTCACTTGCGATACTCTCAAGCGAGACGATCTCTTCAGGCGCTTCGGCTTTTGCCTCTTCAGGCGCTTGCTCTGCTTGCTCGCCAGGTGGTTTTAAAACTACAACCTCTTCTTCAGCCACTACATATACCTTTTAAGAACTTCTGGAATTTCAATAGTGCCATCTGCCTTTTGGTAGTTTTCCATGATAGCAATAAGAGTCCTGCCCACAGCTAGACTTGAGCCATTTAGTGTATTTACAAGCATATTTTTCTTGCCATCTTTAAAGCGAATTTTTGCACGCCTTGCTTGAAAATCACGAGTATTGGAAATAGAGCTAATCTCTCTATATTTACCTTGACCAGGTAGCCAAACCTCAAGGTCTATCGTCTTTGCCGCGCTAAAGCCTAGATCGCCGCTGCAAAGAAGCATGTGGCGGTGAGGCAAACCAAGGCTAGTTAGCAAGTCGCTAGCACAAGATATCATCTCAGCAAGCACGCCCTCGCTTTGATCAGGTTTTGTGATGCTTACAAGCTCAACCTTTTCAAACTGGTGCTGGCGGATCATGCCTCTAGTGTCACGTCCTGCTGAGCCTGCCTCTTGGCGGAAGCATGCTGAGTAGCAAGTCATCTTTATAGGTAACTGCTCGGCCTCAATAATCGTGTCATTGTATAAATTTGTCACAGGTACTTCGCTGGTTGGGATGAGATAAAGGTCCTCGTCGCGCACTTTGTAAAGGTCCTCTTCAAATTTAGGCAGCTGACCGGTGCCAAAAAGTGTGTTTGAGCTTACTAGATAAGGGACATTTACAAGCTCAAAGCCGCGCGCGCTATTAAAGTCGATCATGTAATTAACAAGCGCTCTACTTAGCCTTGCTCCCATGCCGCGAAGCACGGTAAAGCGAGATCCTGAGAGCTTTGCACCCCTTTCAAAGTCAAGCCAACCAAGGCTCTCACCTAGCTCCCAGTGCTCTTTTGGCGTAAAGCTAA
Organism: Campylobacter concisus; assembly: GCF_902460545.1. Classification (GTDB taxonomy): domain Bacteria; phylum Campylobacterota; class Campylobacteria; order Campylobacterales; family Campylobacteraceae; genus Campylobacter_A; species Campylobacter_A concisus_AE. Next base: position 81,761 of record NZ_CABPUE010000004.1, on the reverse strand, counting down.
ATTTAGTTGGCTCAAGTACCGTTTTTATGCAGACATTATCATCCTCGTCCTTACCAAATGGTACGTCATCATCGGTGATATTTGGCACGTTAAATGAAATTTGCTCAAGCTTTTCTTCATATTGTTTAACGATATCATCAGCATCAGCAAGTGCAGCTTTATTTAAATTTAGCTCATTTTTAAGCTCGCTTACATCTTCGCCAGCTCTTGCCTTTATGCCAAGCTCTTTGCTCTTTGCGTTTTGGATCGCTTGGAAATTTTCAAGTGCTTTTCTCTTTTGCTTTAGCTCGTTAAAAGTTTGTAAAAGCTCGTCAAGTAGCCCAGCTTTTACATTTTTTCCCTCAAGTTTTTTTACAAATTCATCGTAATTTGTCTCGAGTAGTTTTAAATTAATCATTCCGTATCCTTAAACCATAAACATAACTTTTGCAAAAAGTACGATAAAAACTGCCGCTGTTAGCGCAAATGGGTGAATGTTGCCAAGTGGGCTAGGACGTTTAAATATAAATTTGCAGCTCAAATTTGTTATAACCGCAGCTACGATTAGCATCGCTAAGAAAAATTTGATCATAAAAATGATTTGTAAATTTGTCTCAAAGTAGCCTCCAGCCTTTGATCCGACCCAGTTACTCATCATCATGCCTCCAGTTAATACCAAAAGCAAGATACAAAGTGGCATTATCTTAATAGCAACTGAACCGATAGCCTGTTTTGCCTTTTGAGCAAGCTCAGGTGGCATTTTTTTACAAGCTGCCTTAAAAATGATTACATCAAAAAAGAGGTAACCAACAAAGATGATTGCACAAAAAATATGAACTATCTGTGCGTATGGATATAAATTTTGCATATTTTTTCCTTTATTAATAAATTCCGACTGCTTCACGAACTTTTTTTATCGTTGTTTGAGCAACATTACTTGCCTTTTTGGCTCCTATTTCTAAAATTCCAGACACTTCGCCAGGATTATTTTGATAATGCTCAAATTTCTCTCTCGCATCTTTAAAATAGTCCCAAATAAGCTCATTTAGATAAGCTTTAAAGTGTCCGTGACCCTCACCGCCACGCTCATATCTAGCTTGAAGCTCTTTTTGCCCACTCTCGTCTAAGAAAAGTTTGGCGATATTATATACGTTGCAGTTTTGCCACTGCTTTGGCTCTTCAAGTGGTGTGCCATCTGTCACGATGCTAGAAATTTGCTTTTTAAGCGTTTTAGCATCGGCAAAGATGTCGATTGTATTGCCATAGCTTTTGCTCATCTTTTCGCCATTTGTGCCAGGCACGGTGGCGACATTTTCATCGATCTTAGCCTCAGGCAATGTAAAAATTTCTCCATGCTCGTTGTTAAATTTTATCGCGATATCACGCGCGATCTCTACGTGCTGGATCTGGTCCTTGCCCACAGGTACGACCTGCGCATTATAAAGTAAAATGTCAGCTGCCATCAAAACTGGATAGCTAAAGAGTCCGTGGTGCGAGCTAAGGCCCTTTGCGACCTTGTCTTTGTAGCTGTGCGCGCGCTCAAGTAGGCCCATCGGTGTGTGCTGGCTTAGCACCCAGTAAAGCTCAAGCACGTCTTTAACGTCACTTTGCACCCAAAATATGCTTTTATTTGGATCAATCCCAAGTGCCAAAAACGCACACGCAGCCTCAAAAGTGTTTTGCTTTAGGGCTTTGGCCTCGCTAAGGCTCGTCATCGCGTGGTAGTTTGCTATAAACATAAACATCTCATTTTGCTCTTGCATATCAACCATCTGCTTTATCGAGGCAAAGTAGTTGCCAAGGTGTAGTTTGCCGGAGGGTTGGAGGCCGGTTAATACTCTCATCTTATCCTTTCAAATTTTGGCTTTTTCTCGTGAGCGCTTTTGATGGAGATTTGAAATTTTAAGCTTTCGGCAGACTATGTGTCTAGCCTCGGCTTAAAATTTCTACACAACTATCAAAATCATCTCACGATACTTTGCTAAAAATACTTTTTAAATTTTAACGTTACATTAGAGTTTTTGTATCTAATCTAATCTTAAAATTTAACTAGCAGATTATGCGTCTAGCCTTCGCTTAAAAACAAAATTTTGCCTCGCCTAAACAAAAAAATCTTTGCCAAAACGTTTAAATTTTAACATCACGTTAGACTTTTTAGTCCAACTTAATCTTAAAATTTTTATCACACAACTCTCATCGCTTTAGCGTTGCGAACAAAGTGAAGCAAAAAATTATCTTACGATACTTTGCTAAAATTTCTAACTACAAAACGTTAAATTTGGCTCAAACATCACAAATTCCAACACCACGCCAGACAGCCATCTAGCCTGATCTTAAAATTTATCGTTGCAAGCAGCACTCATGCCACTTTATAACTAAATTTTTAAAAGCATCCTTATCTCTTTTACGATTTGCTTTGGGGTTTTGCCCTCGACTTCGACGATGTAATCAGCCTTTTTCTCATAAAGCTCCTCTCGCTCTAGATGCAAAGCTTCAGCTCTTTTTAGATCACTTAAAAGTGGACGTTTGGCGAGCTTTTTCTCGCTATTTTTGCTATTTTTTAGCCTTTGCATGATCGCATCAAAACTAGCTTTTAGATAGATCACGGTACCAATTTTCTTTAAATTTTTAACCTTCGCAAAGCCCCCACCTGTTGAAATGATTGCATTTTTGACATTTGTGGCTAGAAATTTGGCAAGGTCTTTTTCAAGTTGTCTAAAATGCTCCTCCCCATACTCTTCAAAGATAGCTTTTATCTTCATATTTTGTGAGCTTTCCAGTAAGTCGTCGCAGTCAAGGTTCATCGTCTTTAGCGTCTTGCTTAGAGCTCTTGCGGTCGTGCCCTTGCCAACGCCCATAAATCCTATCAAAACGATATTGTTATTCTTTGTTTTCATCGCTCTCTCCACGTTTTTTAGGGATTAGCACGATAGGCACACCAGTTAGGTTAAAGCTCTCTCTAAGCTTGTTTGTTAAATAGCGTTTGTAGCTAAAGTGCAGGCATTTTGGACGGTTCATTATGAGCGCTATCATGATAGGCGCTGCCTTAAACTGCACTGCGTAGTAGATTTTCACAACTCTGCCTTTGTCGCGTGGCAGTGGGTGCGCTTTGGTCGCTTCGCCGATCACTTCATTTAGCTTTGAAGTTTGTATTTTTTGTGTGTAGTTTTTGTAAATTTCAACTATGAGCGGATAAATTTTATGCACTCTTTTGCCGCCAAGTGCTGAGACGCTGATGATCGGCGCGTATGCGAGAAATTTAAATCTATCCTTTATCTCTTTGCAAAGCTCGTCAAATTCTTCGCTACTTTTATCCCATTTGTTTAGCACGATGATGACGCCAAGCTCAAATTTCGAGGCAATGCCAGCGATACGCTCATCAAGCTCGGTTAGTGGCTCAGAGCTATCAAGTACTAGTAGCGCTACGTCAGTCTCTTCTAAAATTTTCTCAGTTCTATTTAGTGCGTATCTCTCGATGCCTTCGATCTTGCCGCGCTTTCTGATACCAGCAGTATCGACAAACTCAAAGACTCTACCATCATGCTCGTAAATTTCATTAACTGGATCAATCGTAGTGCCTGCCACGTCGCTAACGACGGCGCGACTCTCCTTTACAAGAGCGTTTAGAAGCGAGCTTTTGCCGACATTTACGCGGCCTATGATACCAACTCTAATGTTTTTGCTTTCATAGTCTATCTCGTCGCTTAGCTCGCCCTCGTCGTTATAGTTTTCTAAAAAATCATCAAAATCTTCGCTCGTATCGGCCTTTATCTGCACTTTGTCATCTATGTGCTTTGCTAGCCACATGCTAAGCTCATCTATGCCTGTGTTGTGGCTTACAGAAATTCCAAATGAGTTTTTCGCGCCAAAGCTTATAAATTCCCACTCCCTTTGCTCGTCTTTTTTGCTGTCTATTTTATTGATGACTAGAGCGATTGGTAAATTTAGCTTGCTAAGCTCGTAAAAAATGGCTCTATCCTCGTCATCTGGCATCATTTTGCCATCGACCATGTATAAAATGACGTCTGAATTTCTAGCTTCTGCCAAGGTCTTTGCTTTTACATTTTTAAAAAGCTCGCTACTATCATCAAGGCCACCACTATCGATTAAAATGCACTCTTTACCCTCAACCTCGATCTTAGCTTTGTTCGTATCTCTTGTCGTGCCGCTAACATCGCTTGTTATAGCGATACGACGACCAGCTAAGCGGTTAAAAAGTGAGCTTTTGCCGACATTTGGCTTGCCTACTAATATTACTTTTTGCAAATTTTGTCCTTTTCGTGATGGCTGATTATACAAATTTTTGACTTATATAAAGTATAAAAATTTGCTTAAAAGTGCCAAAATAAAAGAAAAAATCAACCAAAATTTAAGCCACTTTTCATTAAAATGGCTACTTTAAATTTAAAGGTCTTGTGATGTTAAAAAGGTTTTATATTTCGCATCTTGGTATTTTTTATATGCTTTTTGCTTGCTTTATGTTTGCCGTTACTGGCGCATTTGCAAAGTATCTTAGCAAAGATATGCCATCTATCGAAGTTGTATTTTTTAGAAATTTAATAGGCCTTTTTATCGTTATTTATGCCATTTATAGATTTCCATTTAAGCAAGCCGGCGGACACTTTTTCTTACTGATGTTTCGTGGTTTTGTCGGCACGGTGGCACTTTTTGCCTTTTTTTATAACGTAGCGCACGTAGATTTGGCTACAGCTTTCACGTTTCAAAAAACAAATCCAATCTTTACAGCCATTCTTGCAGCCATTATTTTTAGGGAGCGACTAAGCTCGCTTGGCTGGTTTGCTGTCTTTTTGGGATTTGGTGGAATTTTGCTTGTCATCCAGCCAAATTTAGGCATAAGCAAGACTGATATTATCGGTGTTTGGAGTGGTCTTGGTGCGGCGATCGCATACACAAGCGTTAAAGAGCTAAACAAGAGCTATGGTACAAATATCATCGTGCTAAGCTTTATGCTATGGGGATCATTTTTGCCACTTATTTGCATGGGTTTGGCAGAATTTTTCACCTACGAGCCACTTGATTTTTTGTTTTCAAAATTTAGTATGCCAAGTTGGAATAACATTATTTTTATTTTGTTAATGGGGCTTAGCGGATACTATTTTCAGGCTTTTATGACAAAGGCATTTGCAGTTGGTAAAAAAGCTGGCGTCATCGCTTCAGTTAGCTATGCAGACGTTATTTTTACACTTATTATTGGCTATTTTATGGGCGATGCGTTACCAAATCACTTAGCGCTTGTAGGCATCATACTTGTCGTGGTTAGTGGAATTTTAGTTGTTAGAGAAAAATAAAGGAGAAAAAATGATACTAATAGCGGGGCCTTGCGTCATCGAGAGCGAACAACTCGTTTTTGACGTGGCAAAAAGGCTAGTTAAATTTAACGAAGATAAGCGGATAGATTTTTATTTCAAATCAAGCTTTGATAAGGCAAATCGCACGAGTATAAGCTCGTTTCGCGGGCCAGGGCTGGAGAAGGGTTGCGAAATTTTAGCCAAGGTCAAAAAGGAATTCGGCTTTAAAATTTTAACCGATATCCACGAGAGCTACCAGGCCGCGCCCGTAGGCGAAGTGGCCGACGTGCTGCAAATCCCGGCGTTTTTGTGCCGCCAAACCGATCTGCTCGTGGCCGCGGCTAAGACAAAAGCGGTCGTAAATATCAAAAAAGGGCAGTTTTTAGCCGCCTCTGCGATGAAGCACTCGGTGAAAAAAGTGTTAGAAACAAGGGGTATAAAGGGCGACGGATACGAGGTTGCTAAACAAAACGGGGTGTGGCTAACGGAGCGAGGCAGCACCTTTGGCTACGGAAATTTAGTCGTAGATATGCGAAATTTGGTGCTGATGAGAGAATTTGCGCCGGTGATTTTCGATGCTACTCACAGCGTGCAGATGCCATCAGCGCTTGGCGAAAAAAGCGGCGGGGACGCGAAATTTGTGCCTTATCTAGCGCGAGCTGCGGCGGCTGCGGGCGTGGACGGATTTTTCTATGAGACGCACGTAAATCCTTGCGAGGCGCTTTGCGACGGGCCGAATATGCTAAATTTAGACGAGTTAAACGCAAATATCGCTCAAATTTTTAAGATAAAAGACGCCCTAGGCGATGCAAACTAAGGGCTTTTTGTGGGTATTAGGCGGCGCGGTCGCCGAGTGCGGCTGGGCGTACGGGCTAAAACACTCCCAAGATGCCGTAGGATTCGCGCTTACTGCCGCGTTGGTCTGTGTTAGCTTCGTATCGTTTATGAAGGCTATGAAATACCTGCCCGTTAGCGTCGCATATACCGTATTTGTGGGATTTGGAGCGTTTTTTATCGTGGTCGCCGAAAGCGTTAGCGAATACAGCTCAAGCGGCCAGATGCCCGATTTATTGCGGCTATTTTTCATAGCGACGCTGATCGCTGGCGTACTGGGGCTAAAAAGGCTAAAATCTTGACGCATATTTTAGCTCTTTTGGCGGCCGGGTGCTGCGAGGTTTTGGGCGTGTTTTTTCTAACTAAATTTCAAAAAAGCGTCGGCGTGAAAAAGGCGTCTAATTTTTTGATTTTGGTCGCAAATTTCGCCCTTTCGCTCTGGCTTCTTAGCTACGCGATGCAGGCGATGGCGATGTCGGTAGCGTACGCGATTTGGACCGGTATCGGAGCGATCGGAGCCTTGGGCGTCGGAGTGGTTTTTGACGGCGAAAAAATGAGCGCGCAAAAGGCGTTTTATCTATCGTTAATAGCGCTAAGCGCGGTAATGTTAAAGATAATTTAAAGGAGAAATCATGAAAATAATCGAAGGAAATTTGGCTCTAAAAGGCGGCGAGAAGGTCGCTATCATCAATGCGAGATTTAACCACATCATCACCGATAGGCTGGTCGAGGGCGCGAGGGACGCGTTTTTGCGTCACGGCGGGAATGAGGCGAATTTGAGCCTCATTTTGGTGCCGGGCGCGTTTGAGATACCGATGGCGCTTGAAAAGGCGCTTGCAAGCGGTAAATTTGACGCCGTTTGCTGCGTGGGAGCGGTGATCCGCGGCTCTACGCCTCACTTTGACTACGTGAGCGCCGAGACCACCAAGGGCATCGCAAACGTCACGCTAAAATACGGCAAACCGGTGACCTTTGGCGTGCTAACGGTAGATAGCATCGAACAAGCCATCGAGCGAGCTGGCTCAAAGGCCGGAAATAAGGGCTTTGAGGCGATGACGGGCGTGATCGAGATGCTAAGCTTATATAAAAATTTGGAGGCGTAAAATGGCGACTCGTCATCAGGTTAGGCAGGCCGTCGTTTCACTGCTATACTCAAATGAGATAAATCCGGTAACTGCTGCATTTGAAGAGGAATTTCTGGAAGAGAAAAAGATAAGAAACGAGCGAAAAAGTGAGGCGCAGCAGACTTTTAAAGAGGTGCTCGCAAATAAAGAAAAACTAGATGAAATTTTAAAGCCATATCTAAAAGACGGCGATTTTAGCAAAGTTGGTGCAACCGAACTAGCCATCCTTAGACTTGGACTTTATGAGATGAAATTTAGCCAAACTGATAAAGCCGTCATCATAAACGAAGCGATTGAGCTTGCGAAAGAACTTGGAAGTGATCAGGCGCCAAAATTTATAAATGGCGTACTTGATAAGCTAAAGGACGATCTGTGAGGCTCTGCGTCGCACTTGATATGGCTAGTCGTGAAGAGAATTTAGCTCTTGCTAGTGAGCTAAAAGGGCTTGATCTTTGGCTAAAAGTAGGGCTTAGAAGCTATCTTAGGGATGGGGCAAAATTTATAGAAGAGTTAAAAGGACTTGGAAATTTTAAAATTTTCCTCGATCTAAAGCTCTATGATATCCCAAATACGATGGCAGATGCGGCTGAAGTCGTCTCAAAAATCGGCGTAGATATGATAAATGTGCATGCTAGTGCTGGTGAACGCGCGATGAAGACAGTTATGGATAGGCTAGCTGGTCTTGGGAGTCGTCCTTTAGTGCTCGCAGTATCGGCACTTACTAGCTTTAGTGAGAGCGAATTTGACGCTATTTATAACGATACGATCGCAAGAGCTGTTAGGAAATTTAGCCAGATGAGTTTTGAAGCAGGGCTTGATGGAATGGTCTGTTCTGTTTTTGAAAGTAAGCTCATCAAAGATGTTACAAATGATAAATTTATCACTCTTTGCCCTGGTGTTAGGCCATTTGGTGAGAGCGCTGGAGATCAAAAAAGAGTAGCAAACTTAGTGAGCGCAAAGCAAGAGGGTAGTGACTTCATCGTTGTTGGTAGGCCGATTTATGAGAATGCAAATCCAAGAGAAATTTGTGAACGAATTTTGGAGCAAATTTAATATTTGAGCTTATGTAAAGATGTTTTAATCATAGTTTTTATACAAAAATTTTTACAAAATGCCGCAATGTTGCGTGAAGATGACACTAAAGCCAAGTGAGGAGCTAAATTTGAGTGATTTTAAGAAAATCCCCTATGTCGGCGAAGCGACGCAGGCCGATTTGCTGGCACTCGGCTACACAGACATTGCTTCATTAAAGGGCGCGGATCCGGACGAGATGTTTGAGCGTACAAAGGCACTCGGACGTGGTAGTGATAGGTGTATCCTATATGTTTACCGTATGGTTTGCTACTATGTAAATACGCCGCACTCAGACAAAGCCAAGCTAAAATGGTGGCTTTGGAAGGACTAAATTTATAAATTTTTGTTTTTAGATCTTCTATCTGAGGTCTGCAATTGTGAAATGTAAATTTAAGCAAGATATCAGCGGCCTTCAATTATAATGCGATTTCTTTTTATGGACAGATGGGTGAGTGGCTGAAACCACACCCCTGCTAAGGGTGCAGCTCTTAATCGGGGCTCGAGGGTTCAAATCCCTCTCTGTCCGCCACTGCTTATAAATAATCATAAATTTTTATTATCATTTCACATTATTTTTCAAATATCTTTATATAAAATTAAATTACTTCCGCGTTAGAAAATTGCTTACCTAGTAAAACTTAACTATAAGTTTGTAGATTTTAGACTGATGATTTTTTGTGAAATTTATAAGTAAAAATTTTATAG
>NZ_CABPUE010000004.1:31476-71208 GCF_902460545.1 Campylobacter concisus | reverse complement strand
TCTTAAATAAAGCTAAATGTAACAATGTAATTTTAAGCCATTAGTTTATAAGATTTTTTTAAATTTTATTTTTAAGGATTGCAACATGAAAATGCTATTTTTAGCCCCTGCCTTAGCATGTAGTCTTGCTTTTAGTGCCGATGTCATCGCAAAAGATGCCAATATAACGCTAGATGGCAAGATGATCGGAAAGATCGAGGTTTTAACACCAGTTGAAGTCGTCGAAAAAGGCGATAAAACGAGCAAGATCAAGGTTAGTGGCGTAGTTTCGGCAAACTATTTAGCCCAACTTCAAAGAAGTATAGAAGATCCTGAAGTTTTTGTAGCTTTTAATGACGAGAGCGAGGCAAATTTCAAAAAAGTAAAAGATCTTGAAGATGACTACGGCGAGGTTTGGTACCAAGCTGAGGGCGTTTACGAAGTGCCAAATGACGCACTTGGTGGCGATACAAAAAAGCTTTACGTAAAAGCACAACAAATTTACGAAGAGACTTGTTCTGCATGTCATAGACTTCATGAGCCAAATAGCTTTACAGCGGCTCAGTGGCCAGCAAATTTAGCTGGAATGGTCGATGCAAAATTTGTAGCACTAGACGAAACTGACCTAAATTTAGTGCTCAAATACTTACAACACAATGCCAAAAAAGTAAAATAAATTTTTCATAAGGGAGAAAATATGAAAAGACGAGATTTTATAAAATTTTCTGCACTTGCAGCCACTGCGGCACAAGCGAACAGGATTGAAGGTGTGACAAAAACCATTTTTGACCAAAAGAAAACTTTTGGAGCAAATAGATTTGGTCTATTTTGGGCAAATACCAACTCAAATCAAATCGTCTCTGTTGATCCATTTGATGGTGATAAATTCCCAAATACCATGAACAACAGTTTGCCAGATCTCATCCAAAATGAAAGTCGCGTACTCTATCCGTACGTAAGAAAAAGCTACTTAAAGGCAAAAGGTGTAGCAAAAAGCGAGCTTCGTGGCAAGGAAGAATTTGTACGTGTTAGCTGGGATACAGCACTTGATTTAGCTGCAAAAGCCTTAAAAGAAAATTTTGACAAATATGGCCCTGAAAGCATCTACGGCGAATGCTACTGGTGGGGTGGTAGCGGTAAGATCAGCTGGGGCAGAACTGTTGGTCACAGGATGCTAAAAGTGCTTGGCGGATACGTCGAAGAGAGTGGCGACTACTCAACTGGAGCTGGCCTTGTCATCATGCCTCACGTCCTTGGAAATAGTGCGGTTTATGACGCTCCTACAAAATGGGAAGCTATGGTTAAAAATGCTAAGAACATCGTATTTTGGGGCACTGATCCGCTTGTAACTGGTCAAATTTCATGGCAGCCACCAACACACGATGGTTATCTTGGCATCAAAAAGATAAAAGATGCTGGCATTAAAACCTATAGTGTTTGCGTCTTCAAAAACGACACCACAAGATACCTTGGCTCTGAAACTATCATCGTTCGTCCAAACACTGACGTAGCAATGATGCTTGGTATGTGCCACTATCTTTATGAAAACAAGCTTTATGATGAGGAATTTATCAAAAAATACACAGTTGGCTTTAATAAATTTAAAGACTACCTGCTTGGCACAACCGACAAAGTGGTAAAAGACGTAAACTGGGCTAGTAAAATTTGTGGTGTAAAAGCTGAAGATATCGCTAAATTTGCTACTGTACTCGCAAAAGAGCCAAGCACTATCATTGCTGGCAGATCTCTTCAAAGACAAGATCACGGCGAGATGGGCTTTTGGGGCATAGTAACTCTTAGTGCGATGCTTGGCCACATCGGTAAAGAGGGTCTTGGATTCGAGTTTAACCTCTACTACGGAAACGGCAGTACTGATAAGATAGCACCTGCTCTAAAAGGTATCAGTACTAGGATAAGCGAGAAATATGAAAGCGTAGATGGCGCTCCATGGAAGAAATTTAAAAACGTAACCATCCCATCTTCAAGATCAATCGAAGCTTTGCAAAATCCTGGCAAAGAGATAGACTATGATGGCTCAAAGATCAAACTTCCACATATGAGAGTAGCTTACATGGCTTCTGGATCGATGTTTACAAGGCATCAGGACGTAAATAACGCCGTTAAAGTATGGCGTAAATTTGATACTGTAATAACTGCTGAGCCATTTTGGACAAGTACAGCTAAACTAAGCGACATCGTCTTACCAGTAGCACTTGAAGTCGAGAGAAATGACATCAACCAAAGTGTCCCATCAAGCGAATACATCGTGGCATACAAACCGGTAGTTGAGCCAATGGGCGAAAGTAGAAGCGACTACTGGATATGCTCACAAATTTGCAAACGCTGGGGCAGAGAAGAGGTCTTTACTGAGGGTAAAGATGAGCTTGGCTGGGCAAAAGAATTTTACGCAGATGCGGTGGAACAAGCTAAGGCACTAGATCTTAAAATGCCAAACTTTGATGAGTTTTGGAAAGAAGGATATGTCAAATTTGACAAAGACAATGAAGAGACAAAATACTACACAAGACTTAGTGCATTTAGAGAAAACCCACACAAAAATCGCCTTGGCACGCCATCAGGCAAGATAGAGATATACTCTCCAACTATTGCTAAATTTGGCTACAAAGACTTTGCTCCACACTTTGCTTGGATCGAGCCGTTTGAGTGGCTTGGTAGTGAAAAAGCTAAGAAATATCCATTTAGCATCACAACCCCACACTCAAGATATCGCCTCCACTCTCAGCTAAATAACTCAATAATCAGAAACTATGCTGAAGTGAGCGCAAGAGAGCCTATGTTAATAAATACAAACGACGCTAAGAAAAAAGGCATCGCAACTGGTGATGTAGTGAGAGTCTTTAACGATAGGGGCGAAATTTTAGTAGGAGCGCTTGTCACTGACATTATCCCAGAGCGTGTCATCGCTATTTGCGAAGGTGCATGGTACGACCCTGAAGTGCTTGGCGAAAGAAGCCTTTGTAAGCATGGCTGCATCAATGTCCTAACACGCGACAAAGGTACATCTAGTATCGCTCAAAGCAACTGCGGACATACGATACTAGCGGATCTTGAAAAATATAAAGGCGAGATCAAACCAATAACTGCGTTTTCTAAACCAAAAATTTTACAATCTTTGTAGAATTTATATAAACTTAGCCCTCATTTGGGGGCTAAATTATTTTTAGGTCATTTATATCTTCAAATTTGATCCTAGTTTTTACAACCATAAGAGTTTTATTTTTGAAATTTACGTCAGATATTAGTCCGCTAGCACTTGTATAGGCGTAGCCGTCATGATAGCTCACATATACTTCATCAGCTGGTCTTAACTTGCTTATCTTTTTTAAAATTTCATCGACCTTGCTCTCGTCAAGCTCTAGTTTTTCGCATTTCTCTCGCTCTTTTTGTCGCAGGGTTCGCTCTAAGGTTGAGAGAGGATTAAACGAGCTAAAAATTTTTGCTCTATCTTTACTCGCCACTTTTGTGCCCTCCGATCTTTTTATTTCGGTCTTGCCCAGTGGCTTCTGGTAGTAGATCGATCGCTCTTAAAACCGAGTTTTTACCAAATTTTTCTTTTATGAGATTTAGGGATTTTAAAACCGCCTTTTCTTTAGTGTCATCCTCAAAAAGACTAGAGTGAGCGAGGCTCTCTTTTACTACGTCGTTTGCACTGATGCTAATTTGCCTAATCAGCCCAACATTTTTTATCTTGTTTAAAAGTAGCTCTTCGGCCAAACTCATCAGCACACTTGAGACATTTGTTGGTGTCTTAAACCGAACGCTTGCACGTTGTAGTGGCTCAAGCTTATCGGTAAATTTTATATTTATCGTTATTCCACTTGCCATTACTTCTTTGTTGATCATCCTAAGCGCTAGCCTATCAGCCATCTCTTTTAGTACGACTACCGCCTCGCAACGCTCATAGTCTCTTGGTAAAATTTCAGAGCTAAAGTAGGATTTTGAGCTTGGTTTATATGCTTTTATGTCAGCTATTGTCGTTGGCTCTATGCCATTTGCGTGATCTATCGTTATATAGGCATCAACTCCAAAAAATTTCTCAAGTAGGCTTCGCGGAGCATTTGCTATATCTTTCATACAAAAAATTCCATGTTTTTCCAGCTTTAGCCTAGTTTGCTTACCGATACGCCAAAAGTCATCTAGTGGTTGATGCGTCCAAAGACGTTCTTTATAAAGCTGCTCGTCTAAAAATGCAATCCCATCATCACTGTGCTTAGCCAAGATATCAAGGGCGATTTTTGCAAGGTATAAATTTGTGCCCATGCCACAGGTGGCCGTCACGCCAGTAGTTTTTAAAATTTCATCCATTATCTTTTTGGCTATGGATTTTGCATCGGTATTATAAAATTTAACATAAGAAGTAAGATCGATAAAGGCCTCATCGATAGAATAGACGTAGATATCATCTTTTGAAACATACTTTAGGTATATCTCATAAATTTTAGCCGCATAGTCAATGTAAAACTGCATTCTAGGCGGTGCAATGATAAATTTTATAGCCTTTGGTATCTCAAAAAGCCTGCATCTATTTTTCACACCTTTGGCTCTAAGAGCTGGACTAACGGCTAGGCAAACACTTCCGTTGCCACGGCTATCGTCAGCCACGACCAGATCGGCTTTAAACGGATCAAGTCCTCGCTCTACGCACTCAACTGAGGCATAAAAGGACTTTAGATCAATGACGGCATAAAATTTTTGTGCTTCGTTTTTCATGGAGTGATTATAGATGAAAATTAGTAAAAGTTCGTTTTTGAAAAATCGATCTTAAAGCTAAAATTTCTAATAAAAAATTTTTTAGAAACAAAATAAGCAAAATGGATAAATTTTACTAGTGGAGCCAGAGCAAATGCAACGCACAACGAAGTTAATATAATTGGTTCTACTATCGAAAAAAGTAGACAATCAGGTGTTTATATTGGTTTAACAGATAGAAGTGATGTGACTTTTAAAATGAATGACTTTATGAGCGACTCAATGGGAGCTATTGAGCTTGATCTAAATGCACTAGAAGTTGCAAATTTATTTGGTACATCTCATCTTGCTAAATATGCGTTTGCCGATGACTTTGGCTATAGAAGCGACGCGTATCAGCCAGCATACGAAAGCGATGAAAGAAATGTGATCAGTTTTGCAAATGTAAATGGATTTAAGGCAGACTATTATGAGAGCGGCATTGATCTAAAAGGCGTTGGCTTATCAGCCGGTGTAGCATTTAGTGCAAAAGAGAACATTTATGGAGCTTTTATAGAGAACTCGTACGCTAAATTTGATAACAGCAACGAAGATGCCAAAATAGATAGCAGAGTTAGAAACTATGGACTTGGTATTTTTTCAAGGCTAAATTTACCACGTGATTTTTATATGGATCTCATGGCAAAAGCTGGCAGGAGCCAGACTAAGGTTGATGCGAAAGATGTAGATTATAAAATCTCGATGCCATACTACAATGCTAGCTTTGGCGTCGGTAAAAAGATAAAATTTGATAGTTTTATACTTGATAGCGGGCTAAACTACGTGCTCTCTTATGTCGGTAGCGATGAGGCATATATCGGACAAAGTACATTAAAATTTAGCAGCGTTACATCAAGTAGAGCTAAAATTTACTCAAAAATAGCCTATGATGCTGGTAAATTTAATCATTATGGAAAAATTAGCGCTGAGTATAAATTTAACACCAAGTCAAAAATAGCGGTGATCCAAGAAGACGAGGAGATCAGCCTAACTCAAAAAGGTACAAGTTCAGAGGTTGAGGTCGGTCTAAGATATACGCCAACTTATGTGACACTCATAAATTTTGGCATAGCACAATCTTTTGGTAAAAAAGATCAAAGCAGCGCAAAACTTCAGTTTGCTTATAGATTCTAAAATTTAGTGGCTTTTAGGCCACTAAATTTTACTCGTTTTATAGATTTAGCCGTAAATTTTCTTTAAATTTTCAAGCTTTGTGCTAGCATTTAGTAGTAACATATCGGCGATAACTAGCCTTATCATCGCGGTTGTAACGACGCTTCCTCGTATGCCTATACAAGGATCATGTCTACCCCTTAGCTCAAAGTCTACCACTTCGCCAGCTAAATTTAGCGTCTTTTGCTCTTTAAATATCGAAGGTGTAGGCTTAAAATGGCTCTTTAGCACGATCTCGGCGCCACTGCTTATGCCCCCAAGTATGCCACCAGCGTTATTGCTCAAAAAGCCAAGTTCGTCCATCTCGTCGTTGTTCGCTGAGCCAAGCATAGAGCTTACATTCACGCCAGCACCGATCTCTACGGCTTTTACGCCGTTTATTCCCATCAAAGCCGCTGCTAAAGCGCTATCTAGCTTATCATAAAGTGGCTCGCCAAGACCAGCTGGTACGCCTTTAGCCACGCTTAAAACCACAGCTCCCACGCTATCGTGCTCGCTTCTAGCTTTATTTATCACTTCTTTCATCGCTTCTTCATTGCCAAGAGCATAAATTTGAGAATTTTTAGCAAAGTTAAAGTCTATTTTGTCGCTAAAAACTTTGCCTATACCAAGCACTCCACTTAAAATTTCTATATTAAACTCATTTAAAAGTAGCTGCGCAAAAGCCCCACCAGCTACTCTAACGGCCGTTTCTCTTGCGCTTGAGCGTCCGCCGCCTCTATGATCTCTAAAGCCATATTTTTTGAAATAAGTAAAATCCGCATGGCCTGGACGGAAAATTTCACGTAAATTGTCATAGTCATTTGACTTTTGATTGTTATTAAAAATGGCAAAGCCTATCGGCGCCCCAGTGCTTATACCATCAAAAAGACCACTAAAAATTTCTATCTTGTCAGCCTCGTCTCTTGCGGTTGTGAAATTGCTTTGTCCTGGGCGACGCTTGTCAAGCTCACTTTGGATAAAATCTGTATCGATCTTTAGCCCAGCTGGAAGTCCGTCTATCACGCCACCGATCGCCACTCCATGGCTCTCGCCAAAGGTTGTTAAGGTTAGTTTTTTGCCAAATGTATTCAAAATTTTTCCTATTTTTTGATTTTTTCTAGTGCGATTTTTGCTGCAAGCTGTTGGGCTTGCTTTTTAGAGTTGCCAACGGCGCGTGAAATTTCTTTTCCATTTAGTAGCAAGGCTATCTCAAATTCTTTCTTGTGATCAGGACCTGACGTGCCGATGAGTTCGTATGTTGGTATGACACCAAGACTGGCCTGAGTGACCTCTTGAAGAGCGGTTTTGTAGTCCTTTTCAAGGTGTGCAAAGTCGATCTGTGGATAGCAAAGTTCAAGCAGGGCGATCGAAATTTCTCGCACTTTATCAAGTCCAGCCTCAAGGTAGATAGCACCCATCACAGCCTCAAATGCGTCGCTTAAAATGCTATCTTTCTCGCGCCCGCCATTATTCTCTTCAGCCGTGCTTAGCCTTAAAAATTTACCCATTTTTAGATGCCTTGCCATATTTGCAAAGCTTTTTTCATTGACAAGTGCAGCTCTTAGCTTACTCATGTCGCCCTCTGCGATCTTGCTAAATTTTTTAAAAAGATACTCAGCCACGAGCAGATCCATCACCGCATCGCCCAAAAACTCGAGCCTTTCGTTATTTAGCGCTTGCTTGGTGCTCTTGTGCGTTAGCGCCTCTTCTAAAAGTTTAGTTTTTTTAAATTTATATCTAAGACTTTCTTCAAATTCTTCTAAAATTTTCATCTTTCATTCTCATCTTTTATTTTTAATGCCTCATCTCTTGCCATCTGGTCGCATTCCTCGTTTTCAGGGTGTCCAGCGTGCCCTTTAACCCAGCTTGCCATGACTTTGTGAGGCTTTGAAATTTCTAAATACTCCTGCCAAAGCTCGACATTTTTTACATTTTTAAAATTTCTCTTTTGCCAGTTAGAAAGCCACTCATTTATGCTATTTACTACGTATGAGCTATCGGTAAAAAGCCTTACCTCGCAGGGCTCTTTTAGCGCTTTTAGCCCCATTATCGCAGCTTTTAGCTCCATTTGGTTATTTGTCGTATATGCCTCTCCGCCGCTTGCTTTTTTCTGCGCTTCGTTAAATCTTAAGATGTAAGCCCAGCCGCCAGCTCCAGGGTTTCCAAGGCACGAGCCGTCGCTAAAAAGTGTTACTATCTTCACTTGATTTTTCTGTGATGTGGGATAAAATTTTGACACTTCCTAGCTCGTGACAGACCGGACATCGGTAAAAATGCATAGGAAATGAGTTTTTGCAGCTTTTGCAAACGTAGTTAAAGCTTAATCCTGCTGCGTCAAATTTAGCGTCTTTTAGTTTTTTGATGACGTTTAGCTCAAAACCATAAATTTCACATGGCTCATCTATATCGCCCTTTGCATAAAAGAGCGATTTATATTTTGGGTCGCTTAAATTTATAGGCGTTTTTAGATTATAAAGCAGATCGATCACGTCTTCAAAACGAGCAAAATCTTTTAAATTTTCTAAATTTTCATTGTGCCTCATGAAAAGTGCTAAGATCATACGTCTTAAAAGCTCAAAATTTTGGCTAAGACGAGAGAGAATTTCTACCTTTTCGCTAAAGCTTAAATTTCTATCATCAAGCGTGCTGATCGCCTTTATATAGGCCTTTTGATCTTTTACATTTACACCAAGTTCTTCAAGAGAATTTAACGCATAAAGAGCTTCTTTGTAGTTTTTAAGTTTTTCATCTATCATCGTTAAAAAGCGAAGTGCAAGCACATTTCTTGGGCTTAGTTCAAGCACTTTTTCAAAGACTTCGCTAGCTTTTTTTAAAAATCCAGCCTTAAAATAGACCTCTCCAAGCTCGTTTAGGATAAATTCTTTTTCATTTTTATCTCTAACTTTGCCAAGTGCTATGAGATAAACACTAATTGATTTTTCAAAATCACCATTTTTGGCAAAAGTTTGCCCTAGCATGCAAAGGCTTTGAGCGTCTATCTCTGGGCTTTGTAGCATCTGTTTATGCTCGCTACTTATGCCATCTTTGCTATCAAATTTTCTTATAAATTTTTCAATGCGTTTTTTCTCATCTTTGCTTGAAAAGATACCCCAAGCATAGCTTAATGCGGCTATCATCAAAATAATGCTAAATAAAATAATAAGGCTAAATATCGGATCTCTGTGCCCAATGAAAAAAATATCCACGCTCATACTTTGTAATAAAATTTTACTTTAATTATAACAAAGCGGTTGTATAATTTTGCTTATGATAGATCCAAAATCCATTGAAAAGCTTAAAAATCAAATCGATATCGTTGACATTATAGAGCACTATTTGCCAGTCAAAAAAATGGGTGCAAACTACAAATGTGTCTGCCCATTTCACGATGATAGAAATCCTAGCATGAGCATAAGCCAAAGTAGGCAAATTTTTCACTGTTTTGCTTGCAAGGCCGGTGGAGATGCGATCAAATTTGTAATGGATTATGAGAAGTTAACCTATCCAGAAGCTATCGAAAGAATAGCTAGCCTTGTAAATTTTAGCCTCGAATACACAAGCGATAAAGCCCCAACACAAAAAGAAAATAAGCATATTTTAGAAAAGGCAAATGCTTTTTATAGGAGCGAATTTTTCAAGCATGAAGCCGCTGTGAGATATATCTATTCTCGTGGCATAAATGATGCGATGATCGAGAAATTTGAGCTTGGCTGGGCAGGGGAGAGCGCTAGCACCATTAGGCTTTTACAAAATGAAAATATCGAGCCAAAAGAGGCGCTTGAAGTTGGAATCGTAAAGCAAAACGAGAAGGGAATTTATGCTAGTTTTATCGAGCGTATCACATTTCCAATATATGCGCACACGGCAAAGCTAGTTGGCTTTGGCGGTAGAACGATCTCAGATCATCCTGCAAAATATGTAAATTCTCCACAAAGCATAGTTTTTGACAAGTCAAAGCTGCTTTACGGCTATCATTTAGCTAGGCAAAGCATTTTTGAAAAGAAGCAGATCATCATCACAGAGGGATATTTAGATGTTATCATGCTGCACTTTGCTGGCTTTACAAACGCCGTTGCCGTGCTTGGGACTGCGCTTACGACTAATCACTTGCCACTTTTAAAAAGAGGAGAGATAAGCGTAGTACTTTGTTTTGATGGTGACTCGGCTGGTATAAATGCCGCTATAAAATCATCTCGTCTTTTAGTGCAAAACGAAATAGATGGAAGCGTTGTAATCATAAAAGATGGTGCAGACCCTGCGGATATGGTATTTGCAGGTAGAAGCGATGAGCTAAAAGAGATGTTTGGCTCTGGGACTGAGCTTGGCGAGTTTTATATCGAGCAAGTTGTAAAAAAATATGATATTACGCGCCCAGTGCAAAAGCAAAAATGCTTAGAAGAGATAGTGGAATTTACAAATTCTCTAAAGCCAATAATCGCAAAAAGCTACGAATCACTGGTATCAAATTTACTCAAAATAGAGCTAAATACTTTTAGCCTTCATGTGCAAAGATATATAAATAGACAAGATCAAAATTTTATAAATGCTGCAACGACAAATAAACAAACGGCTCAAAAAAAAGATAAAACCGATATTTTGGAATTTAGCGTTTTAAAGAGCATGCTTGCAAATAAAAATTACGAAACTATCGTTTTAAACGAGCTTGAGGAGAAATTTTTCTTGCATCATAAAGATTATTTTCAAGCTGTTTTATTGCCAAATATTGAAGATAATGCGGTGCTTGTTAGAGAAATTTATGTTGATGAAAGCTCAAATGTGGCTTCTAGTGAAGATAGCCTTAAAGAGGCCATTTTAAAGCTAAAACTAAAATACTACGAGAAGCTTCGTGAAGATACCAGAAAATCACAAAAGCCAAATAAAATTGAAATAATGCAAAAAATTTCAGAGATTATTAAAGGCTTACACAACAAACTACAAAAAAATTAGATTTAAAAATTTAACACTTATTCAGCTTTAAATCATAAAACTAAATGTAAAATGTTCAAAGTAATAAATGTTTTTAAGATTAGTTTTATTTTTAAGGATTTATTATGATAAATTTTAAAAGATTTGAGGCGAATTTTAATGCTATAAGCAGATTTGGAGCATTAAAAGGTGGAGGGCTAACAAGGCTTGCATTTAGCAAAGAAGACTTGGAAGCTAGGAATTTTCTTATAAATTTAATAGAAGAAAATGGCTTTAAACTTAAAATTGACAATGTTGGCAATATTTTTGCCATATATGATGATGGCTGTGAGCCAGGCGAGAAGCCAGTTTGTGTGGGCTCTCACATAGATAGCGTGCCAAATGGTGGCTTTTATGATGGCACGCTTGGCGTTATGGCTGGATTTGAGGCATTAACCTCGATAAAAGAAGCTGGCATTAAACTAAAGCGTCCGCTTTGGCTCATAAATTTTTGCTGTGAAGAGTCAAGTAGGTTTAAGACAGCAACCATTGGCAGCAAGATAATAAGCGGCAAACTTGGTCTACAAAGGCTTCATGAATTAAAAGACGAAGATGGTATTTCGCTTTTTGAAGCGATGAGTAAATTTGGACTTGAACCACAAAATTTAAATGATTCTGTTTTAAAAGAACACTCAATTCATTCATATTTAGAACTTCACATTGAACAAGGCCCAGTGCTTGAGCGAAGCGGCATAAGCGTTGGCGTAGTAAGTGGGATCGCCGCTCCTATTAGATTTGAAATTATTATTCATGGTAAGGCAGATCACAGCGGTGCAACGCCGATGAATATGCGTAGTGACGCTTTGCTGGCTGCTTCACACATCATAATTGCTGCCAATAAATTTGCTAAAAACAAAAAAACAGCTGTGGCTACTGTTGGTTACGCACATGCAAAGCCAGGCGTTTTAAATGTCGTACCAGGCGAGGCGAGGCTTGGAGTTGATCTAAGAGATATTGATAAGACAAGCCTAGAAGAGCTAAATTTAGAGCTTAGAAATTTTATAAAAGAGCTAAGCGGTGAGCTAAATTTTAGTTATGAGATAAGAGAACTAAGCAGTGACGAGCCAGTAAAACTTAGTGAGCATGCTATAAATTTACTAAGCGAAGAAGCTACTAAACTGGGCATAAAAACGCTTACTTTGCCAAGCGGAGCTGGACACGATGCGATGAATCTAACAAAACTTGCAAGCAGCGTTGGTATGCTTTTTATACCTTGTGTCGGCGGTATCAGTCACAATACAGCAGAAGCTATAAATTTTGATGATGCTTTCAAAGCTACACAAATTTTAACAAATGCACTAATTAAACTATCAAATGAATAAGGAGAAATCTATGGATAAGATAGCAAATTTGGCTCTTTCTTTAAAAGATGAGCTGATCAAGGATCGCAGGTATTTTCACTCGCATCCAGAGACTGGTTGGTTTACATTTTTTACAACCGCTGTGTTAGCAAAGAGGCTTAGTGATCTTGGTTATGAAATAAGCCTTGGTGACAAGGTGGTTAAAGCTGATGCAAGACTTGGCCTTGGCTCAAAAGAGCAGTGCGAAAAAGCAATAGAAAGAGCCAAAAAGCTCCTAAGTCCTGAAGAGGCAAAATATCTTCCTTATATGAAAGATGGATTAACAGGCCTAACTGCCTTTATAGATACAAAAAGGCCTGGTAAATTTACAGCATTTAGGTTTGACATTGATAGTGTTGATGTGACAGAGAGTGATGAGCCTACTCACAGACCTTACAAAGAGGGTTTTGGTGCAGATATCGCTGGTATCACGCATGCTTGTGGGCATGATGGTCATATATCTATAGGCCTTGGTGTGGCAAAACTTATAGCTGAAAATTTAGATGAGTTTAACGGTAAGTTTAAATTTATCTTCCAAACAGCAGAAGAGGGCACAAGAGGAGCTGTGGCTATGGAAGCTGCTGGTGTGCTTGATGGTGTAGAGTATCTACTTGGCGGACATATCGGCTTTCAAGCAAAAACCAATAGAGGCATCATATGTGGAACAAATAAGCTACTTGCAACTTCAAAATTTGATGTACATATCACCGGTCGTTCAGCTCACGCAGCAGGAGCACCGCAAGATGGCGCAAATGCCCTTTTAGCCGCATCTCAAATGGCGCTAAGCATGCATGGTATCACAAGACATGCAAAAGGCGTGACCAGGATAAACGTAGGCGTTTTAAAAGCAGGTGAAGGTAGAAACGTCATCGCGCCAAATGGCTATCTAGCTTGCGAAACAAGAGGTGAAGACACAAATTTAAATGATTTTATGTATGAAAAATGCATGGATATCGTTAAAGGTGTGAGCGAAATTTACGGCGTAGAGAGTAAAGTTGTAAAAACTGGCGGCACAAACGGAGCCGATAGCGACAAAGAAGTAACTGAAATTTTCTATGAAGCAGCAAAGCAAAGTCCATTTATAGATGATGATAAGATCGTAAAAGAACTTGATTTTGGTGCTTGTGAAGATTTTGCTCATTTTATGAGAGCTTTGCAAGATAGGGGCGCAAAGAGCGGATACATGATGATAGGAACAAATTTAAAAGCAGGCCATCACAACTGTAAATTTGACTTTGATGAGGAGTGTTTGGTGGCTGGAGTTGATGTCTATCTAAGATCTGCTTACAAACTAAATGGAGTAAAAAAATGAAAAATGCTTTACTAATCAGTGCTTCAAGCTACCAAGATACTGGCTATTTAAGGCACTGCAAAAACTGGGTTAAGGAATTTTTAGGTGAATGTGGCAAGGAAGAAATTTTATTTATCCCTTACGCTGGAGTTAGGCGAACAAATGACGAGTATGAGCAAAAAGTAATTGATAGATTAAAAAATAGCAATATAAAATCAATCCATCACTACGAGGATAAAATTTCAGCTATCAAAAATGCTAGCAGTATCGCAGTTGGCGGCGGAAATACCTTTATGCTTCTTTACACGCTTTATAAGCTAAATTTGATTGAGCCTATAAAAGAAGCTGTGGCAAACGGCACAAAATATTTTGGCTGGTCAGCTGGTGCAAACATCGCTGGCAAGACGATGATGACGACAAATGATATGCCTATCATCATGCCAAAGTCCTTTGATAGCTTAAATATCTTCCCACATCAGATCAATCCGCACTTCATAAGTGGCAAGCTAGCAGGCCATAACGGCGAGAGCAGGGAGGAGAGGCTGGAGGAATTTTTAATAGCTAATCCGAAAGAGACCATTTACGCACTGCCTGAAGGTACGGCTTTGTTTATAGCGGACAACGAGGCTGAGGTCATAGGACACAGCGAAATTTTAAAATTTGAGTATCAAAAAGAGATAGAAAAAATAGAAGTTGGAACTAAATTTAAAATCTAAGCAAGGAGAGAGGTATGGAAACATTTAAGCTAATTGCTGCCATTCTTGGCATCGCGGCTGTTGTAGCACTTCTAGTCTTAAAAAAGGAGACAAGAACGGTGCTAATAGGTGTTGGTTTGGTGCTTTGTATAATCGCACTAAAACCGATGGGGGCACTAAGTGCTTTTACTGACTATATGACTAAAGCAGGGCTTATAAAGGCGATTTGTGCAAGTATGGGTTTTGCATTTGTTATGAAATATACAATGTGCGATAAGCACCTTGTCGCACTTCTTACAAAGCCACTTAAAAATGTAGGCTTTATCTTGATCCCCGCAACAACCGTGCTAACTTATTTTATAAATATCGCTATCCCTTCAGCTGCAGGATGCTCCGCTGCTGTTGGTGCGACACTTATACCGCTTCTAATGGCTTCAGGCATCCGCCCAGCTATGGCTGGTGCTGCTGTTTTTGCGGGTACATTTGGTGGAGTCTTAAGCCCAGGATCGGCTCACAACGTCTATGTGGCTGACCTTGTTAAAAAGACGGTTGAGGGCTACACAGTTCAAGATGTCATAAAAGTGCAAATTCCAAGTGCATTTACTGCCCTTGTTATCGTAGTGATCGCATTAGTTATTGTTGCGATACTGCTAAAAGACTATCAAAAAAATACAAATTTCACTCTTGAAAGTAGTACTGCTAGCGAAGAGAAGCCGCTATTTAAAGTAAATTTTATCTACGCCATTATGCCTCTAGTCCCACTTGTTATCTTGGTTATTGGTGGAACAAGCCTAGCAAAAGATTATAGCTTTCTTGCGTGGACAAAGATGGGCGTTGCTGAGGCGATGATACTTGGTGCGATCATAGCTATCTTTGCTACACTTACAAATCCGCAAAAGATCACAAAAGAATTTTTTAACGGAATGGGCCACGCTTATGCTGATGTCATGGGTATCATCATCGCAGCTGGCGTTTTTGTCGCTGGACTAAAGGCATGTGGAGCCGTTGATGTGGTCATCGCATGGCTTAAAACAGATCAAAGTTACGTTAAATTTGGCGGAACATTTGTGCCATTTATCATGGGTATAGTTACAGGTTCAGGCGACGCTGCTACATTTGCATTTAACGAAGCTGTCACAACAAATGCCGCTGCACTTGGCTTTGAACAAGACAAGCTTGGTATGGCCGCAGCTATTGCTGGTGCTTTAGGTAGATCGGCTTCCCCGATTGCTGGTGCTGCTATCGTTTGTGCAGGCATTGCGATGGTTAGTCCAGTTGAAATCGCTAAAAGAACATTTTTAGGTATGTTTATCTCTGTTGTAGCGATTGCATTTTTTGTCATCTAAAAGGATGAAAAATGGATATCGTAGAGAGATTTTTAAACTACACAAAATTTAACACTACAACAAATAAAGAGAATGGATTAAAAGGCGTTATGCCTTCTAACCCAACTGAGTACGAGCTGGCTAAGTTTTTAAAAGAAGAGCTTAGCTCACTAGGCATAAAAGATATCATCTTGCAAGACAATGCCATCTTGATAGCAAAAATTCCTGCAAACTGCGAAAATACTCCAAGTATAGCCTTTTTTGGTCACTTAGATACAAGTAGTGAGCAAAAAAATGATACCAAAGCTAAAATCGTAAAATACACAGGCGGTGACATCTGCCTAAACGAAGAGCAGGGAATTTATCTAAAATTTAGCGACAATCCAGAGCTTAAAAAATATGATGGTGACGACATAGTCGTGACTGACGGCACTAGCTTGCTTGGGGCTGATGATAAGGCTGCGATCGCAAGCATCGTAAATATGGCTAGCTATTTTATGCAAAATCCTGATATAAAGCACGGTAAAATCGTGATCTGCTTCGTGCCTGATGAGGAGCAGGGCTTACTTGGGGCAAAAGCACTTGATGTAAATTTGCTTGGAGCTGATTTTGGCTACTGCTTAGATTGCTGCGAGATAGGCGAGCTAATATATGAAAACTGGAACGCGGCTGACTGCACGATGGTCTTTAAAGGCGTTTCGGCTCATCCGATGAATGCAAAGGGCAAGCTTGTAAATTCGCTACTTCTTGCGCATAAATTTATCTCGCTTTTGCCAGGCGGCGAAGTGCCAGAGTGCACCGAGGGCAAAGAGGGCTATTTTTGGGTAAAAGAGCTTAGCGGAAACAGCGCAAAAACGACGCTCAAGATCGACATTAGAGAATTTGACGAGACGAAATTTCAAAAAAGGCTTGAGTTTTTAAGCGAGATGGCAAATTCTTTTAATAAAATTTATGCAGATCGTTGCGAGATCACGCTAAAAACACGCTATGAAAATGTCTTTAAATTTTTAAAAGATGAAAACTCACTGCCTATAAAGCTAGCAAAAGATGCCTTTAGCGAGCTAAATATCACGCCAAACATAAAGCCGATGCGTGGCGGATATGACGGTGCTGCGATCTCTGCAAAGGGCGTACCAACGCTAAATTTATTCACAGGCGGAAATAACTTTCACTCTATCTTCGAGTACTTGCCAGTTAGCAGCCTAAAAGCCGCAAGCGAAGTGATTAAAAAAATCGTAATTAACGCTGCTAAATAAACTTCGTAAAAGCCTAGATTTAGTAAATTTAGGCTTTAAATTTTACTTTTAGGATAAGAATGAAGGCTTTAGCTTTGTTTAGCGGAGGGCTTGATAGCATGCTCTCAATGAAATTAATAAGTGATCAAAACATCGAAGTGGTCGCACTTTATATGGATACTGGATTTGGCGTAGATGAAGAAAAACATGAAATTTTAAGACGCCGTGCAGCCTTGGCTGGGGCTAGTTTAAAAGTGATTGATATGAGAAATGAGTATCTTCGTGATGTGCTTTTTAACCCAAAATACGGCTATGGCAAGCAGTTTAACCCATGTATTGATTGTCACGGATATATGTTTAAAACAGCTCTAAATATGCTAAAAAGCGAAAATGCAAATTTTATCATCACAGGCGAAGTCGTAGGTCAAAGGCCGATGAGTCAGCGAAGAGACGCACTCTTTCAAGTTAAGCGCCTAGCTGATGATGAGGATGATCTAGTGCTTCGTCCGATGTGCGCTAAGCTCTTGCCACCAACTAAGCCAGAGCGCGAGGGCTGGGTCGATAGAGAGAAGCTACTTGATATAAGCGGGCGCGATAGAAAGCCGCAGCTTGCTTTGGCAAAGGAATTTGGCTTTGAGGACTTTGCAACGCCTGGAGGTGGGTGCTTGCTAACGATCGAGAGCTTTGCTGTGAAGATAAAGGATTATCTAAATTTTGATAAAGAGATGCGAGATATCGATGTCGTGTGGCTAAAGCTTGGTAGGCATCTGCGCTTGCCAGATGGTGCAAAAATGATAATAGGCCGTGACGAGAGCGATAATAACGCTCTTTTAGCGCATCCAAATGATAAATTTGAACAAGTAAAATTTAAAGAGAGCGATGACATCGTAGGAGCTATTAGCTTCATAAGCAAAAACGCTAGTAAAGCCGACAAAGAGCTAGCAGCAAGGCTCGCACTTGCTTATACAAAAGCAAGCAGAGAAAATAAATTTGAAGTTAGCATCGATAGCGAGAAATTTAGCATCACACCTGAGGATAAATCTCTAGCTCAAAATTATTTTGTAAAATAGACATTTTGTTGATTCTTGGTACTTTTACTTTATGTTTGTAGATAAAGATGGTTTTTATCTACAAATAAGTTTAAAAATTATATAATCCGAAACTTATTTTAAAGTGTCACGGTAGCTCAGCTGGTTAGAGCGCTGGTCTCATAAGCCGGAGGTCGGGAGTTCAAGTCTCCCCCGTGACACCATAAATACCTAAACTACGATGTTTCTACAATATTATATTGCAGTCACCTTTCATGAAATATAGCTTAATGTTTGTAGCAAAATAAAATTTTATGTAGCAAATTCTTAAGCTTGCAGTAATTTTAACACGTTTTTGTAAAATTTTTAAAAAACAAGTAAAATTTTTTAACGAATAATCTACTATAATACAATCTGTCACTTTGCCGGGTTAAATTTTTATCATAGTTTAAATAAAATAAGTATAGATGTATAGTAGAAATGGCGTTTGTAGCTATTGAATATTGGCTAAAAAATATTTTTGATGATTATTATACATTCATACCCCTAGCGATAAAACACAAAATAGAGATAGGCTGCATAAGCATCACGAGATCCTGCGTATGTCAAATACTGGCTACCATTTATAAAGATAAAAGAGTC
The DNA here is from genome assembly GCF_902460545.1 of Campylobacter concisus. GTDB lineage: Bacteria > Campylobacterota > Campylobacteria > Campylobacterales > Campylobacteraceae > Campylobacter_A > Campylobacter_A concisus_AE. Next base: position 52,804 of record NZ_CABPUE010000004.1, on the reverse strand, counting down.
AGAGTATTTAAAGGCAAAATTTGAGAATTTGTTTGGAGAGTATTTGGTGCGCAATTGATGATGATGCAATAATTTTTATTTGGTAATTTTAAGATATTTGTTTCGATTCCTCATATAAATACTAGCATTAAGTAATTCATAAGTATTTTTATGCTATACAATCAATTATAAGCAAAAACCCCTTGATATATCGTGCTTTTTAAAACATAAAATCATTTTTTTATTCTACTTACTATCAAATTCATTGACTCGACTATAAAAAAAGATTATAATGCTCACAATTTTTAAAAATAAAATATTTTTAACCAAAGGAGGTTAAGATGATCAAAATTAGTTAAAAGTAGAGGCTCCATTTAAGTAATTAAAGGAGAACCTCTACGATAGGTTCTAAGCACCCCTATTGTAATAGTTCTCTACTTTTAAACTACTTAAATAAAAACCTATCAACAACTACCATATTAAAACAATGGGCACACTATAGGTATGCCCATTTGGTGAGATAGCTATTGCTGTCTTTGTAAAATTTAAAAAGCTATAGGAGAAAAATATGGCTAATAAAAAAATGCTTTTAAATGATTTAAAAGCTATCAGAAAAAATAAAATAAAACAGGAGATTAAACAAGCATGCATTGAAGCCTTGTTTCCACAAAAAGCTACGATCAAAGAGTGCAGGCTAGTAATCGAAGATCGTTTTGGTATCAAGCTATCAAATAATGAGTTTTCCAAATGGAAGAAAGAATATGAGGCAAAAAATGCAAACCAACCCTCTGATGCATGTCATATTCTCGGTTCCAAAGAAGACGAAAAAAACGATGAGGAACTAAGCAATGGCACTAACAATCAAGAGTAGTGATACAGCAGTTGCGGCAAACGCAGTAATTGCTCTACAAGAACATATCGAAATTGGTAATAAGGTTAGTGAAAATATTAGAAATAATATTGAACTTTTTAATCAAGCCGCAGATAGCTTTGATAAAAGCTTTAAAGAAAAAATAGAACTTATAGAGCAAGGAGGTATTGAACTTATAAATGCAACAAAAGAGATCCAAAACAACTTTAAAAATACTCTAAAAGGTGCAGACAAAACTATATCGAAGATCAACTCATCTTTTAGCTCTTTAATGAAGAAGATAGTATCTGCATTAATTGCCTTTGTATTTATAGAAGTGATCTTCTTTTTTGGCTACATGTTTTATGATAGCCATAAGACAAATGAAGCCAAATCTACACTACAAAGTAGGCTAGATAAAGCACTTTATGATGTGTCTAATCTTCAAGGCTTTATCATCCATATCTACAACCAAGATAGTCAAAAAGCTAGCAAAGATTTTACTAAATGGCTAAACAAAAATGGTGACGGCAATGTTCAGTAGTAAGCAAATTTTTCTAATAGCAAGACACATACAATGTATGACACTTCGTTTTCATACCTTGTATAATCTTGCTCTGCCGAGGGCCACAATGCGAGATATAAGAAGCGTTAAAACGCTTCATCTCGCTAACACATTTTATGAAAGGATATCATATGTCAAAAAATGTCAAGGATAAGGTGCTCTCCGCAAGGATCACTTATCAACAATACGATAAGCTATCTAAAATAGCTCTAGAGTTAGATATGTCAAGATCAGAAATCATTTCCTATCTTATAGATAATGGCACTGTAAATTCTGAATCCATAAAAAAGAAAGAGCTAGATTCGGCAATCATTACATATTTTGCTAGACCTTTTAGCAACATCAATCAAATAGCAAAGAGACTAAATATAGCTTATAAGACTAGTGGTAATATAGGCTTAGAAGTGATACTGCGAGCACAAGAAGATTTGTACAAAATTCAATCAGTCCTAACTGAAATTTTAAGCCTAATAAGGAGTAGCTATGATAGTTAAGATCTCAAAGGGAGAAAAAGGCGTAGCTGATTATTTAAAAACTGGTAAGAAAAGAGATTCAAAGCTAACTAGAGATGAAAAAGATGATAGATTGCCACTGGCTGGAAATTTAGATCTTATCGAGATGTCTGAAAGGCACCAGAGCAAGAAAAAGAATAAGAAATATAACTACTATCATATATCCTTGTCATTTACTTCAGAGGAGTGGAACAAGCTATATGAAAGTGGCAATATAGATGATCTTATAATGGATTTTTTGAAGCTCACTTTCCCAAATCACGACATAGATGAGCTACTTTTTTATGCTGAAGCTCATCTGCCTATAATCAAAGAAGAGCCATATATTCCTCGTCCAGAAGGGGCGCTAGAAAACAGAGTATTGAATAAAAAACATAAAAATGGCGAACCGCTAAAAAGAGAGCCTCATATTCATCTAATAGTCTCTTTTGAAAATATGAAATTTACTCATAGTGTAAAAACTGGTGGAGCTATATATGCAAAAGGTGCATCCAAGCAACAAGCAAAAGCCATCATGGCTAAATCAGTAGAGAAATTTAAAAGAGTGGTTAATGACATCTTATCTAACAAGTATGGATTAAATAATATAGAGCCTTTAGGCATGGGTGAAGACCAACTAGAAAAACAATATGAAAGCTTTAAAAGTGCAGCACAAAAGGTTAGGAAAGGCAAAGAAAAAGATACGCAAATGAAGATAGAAACAGATGTAGTTATCGAGCCAAAAGCTAATACAAAGGAACAAAACATAAGTGTTGAAGAGCTGCTAGCTGATGCTAGAAATTCTACAGCTGATTATCTATTAAGAATGATAGAAGAAGATGAGAGTTTCAAAAAAGACTATTATGATAGAGCAAAGAGGCTTAATGCAGTGGATATAAGAGAATTTTTGCCTATGATCAATGCAAAATTTAATATCACCGCAAAACCTGAAATGGTAAATGATAAATATAAAGTAAGTGTAGATGGGTTTAAGGGAACTTATAATCTAACTGATCTAATGTGCAAGATAGTCTATAATGGCAGAAAAGGAGCATTATTTCATGTAGTTAATGAACTAGAGCAAATGCTTATAGAGCTTCAAGCTAATAAAAATGAGCCAAAGATAACATTAAGTGTAAGTAGTGACTTTAACACGCCAAATAAGGACCCAAAAGCTCAAGTGCTAAATAGCTGGAAAACGATACGAATAGAGCCATATAACCTAAAATCGGTACTTAAAAACTATTCAGCTATATCAGTGGCAAGTTTTAAGAATAAAAATGAAGAAGATAGCGGTATTGATGGCATAACTCCTACACTTATATATGATATATATAGCCCCAAATTTACTATAAATGATGCTCAAAATTTACTGCAAAGCAAAGGGATAAAAGGCTTCATGTACCCAACCAGCTATCAAGCACCAGATACAAAAGTAGAAAAATTTAAACTCATCATACCCACAACAAAGGTTCCAAGCTTAAATGAATATGATGAATACATAAAAGAGATAACAAGAGAGCTTGGGCTATATAACATAGTAAATAACCAGAGCCTATATCCTAGTAAATTTCACTACACTCCAGTGCCAGGATCTGAACTTGTAAGCATTAGTGGAAAAACTTTGGATAATACAAGAGCCATTGAAGAGGCTGGTTTAAAAACAGATATTAATAATATGGATGTTAAAGCCTTAGAGGAAAATTTACAAAAACTAAGAATATATGAGCTTAGCTGTGAGCCAAAAGATACCAACTCACATATTAAAAGAACAAGCTACCAAGCTATATCATCAAAGATTCCGATAAAAGAGTTAATAGAATACTTTGACGAGAGTACTGTGCTTAAAGAATATAAAAATCATCAAATACTTTCTAGCAATAGCAGCAGATATCTTTACTTGCCAGAAGAAAATACAGTCTACTCCTTTAGTCAAAATAGACTCTATACTCCGTATATCTATATCAGAGATAAATTTTATGAAGCGGCTAGAAAGATAAAAACTGGGTTTTATGATGATGATCTCATTAAAAAGTTAGGTATTACACAAAATGAATATGAAGGCTTCGTAAAAGCTATTGATGGCCATTTAGATATAAATAGATACTACTTAGCTTTTATAAATAGAACTGAAAGCTTTAAAAAATACCTGCCAGACATAGTTAGAATTAACTATAAATGCTTAATTTATAATATAAAAACCTATATGAAAGATTGGCAAGATATGCAAGGATTTAATAAGCTAAAGAAGTGTTATAAAGCAGATAAGATCTCTCTAGCAAATGATCATATATCATTTGGCTCACTAAAAATAACAAAGCAAGAGTTATATGGTCAAGGACTTGATAGTAACTTTGGAGCAGAGCAAACAAAACAACCATCAAGTATGATAGAAACCAAAGAATGGAATGTGAAGTCAGGGCATGATAGTTTGGAGAGATAGACTATTATGAGCTGTTATAGAAGCCAAATTATTAGCCATCTCTCACCCCATAAAACCAAATGGCAGTGCAAACATATCATCATCTAGCTTCATAGCCGTATCTCCAGCATAAAAAACTATGCCCTTATCAAATTTACTTTGTAAATTTTCTTTTAGATGGTAGATATGTTTAAAGTCATCTTTGCTGATAGTTTTTGAGGATTTGACCTCTATGGCTATGAGTCTGCCCGATATCTCAAGGATAAAGTCTATCTCTTTTTGATCGCTCGTTCGGTAGTAGTATATATTCGCTCGTTTTTTGCTACTTGTATTTGCCTTTAGTAGTTCATCAAATACAAATGTCTCATATATGGCACCTTTATATGAAGAATTTGCAAGATCTTGAGCTGATGAAATTTGAAGTAAGTGTGCCAGCACCCCTGTGTCGGTAGCAAAAATTTTAGGAGTTTTTATGAGTCTTTTTAGAGCGTTGTTAAAGTATGGCTGAAGCTTTTGGATCTGATAAGTATGCTCAAGCACGCTAAAATAGCTATCAAATGTCTTATTATCAAGCCCAGACTCTAAACATAGCTCGTTTTTGTTAAAGATATTGCCACTTCTTAGCATACATAGGCGGTACATAGTGATAAATTTATCCATATTTCTGATGTTGCCTATCTCTTTGGCGTCTGATTCTATATATGTTCTTATGTATGAGCTAAACCAGAGATATTTTGATTTTTCAGAGCTTATCTTTGTGATCTCTGGATAGCCGCCATTTATGATCTTCTCAGATAAGCCGTCGTTGTCGTATTTCCTCAATGCAAGATGGCTTATATCGCCACTTAAAATATCTATCAAATTTTCATCACTATAGCTTAACTCTTTTTGAGAAAGCGGGTAGAGTTCCACTATGCCTATCCTGCCAGCAAGTGAGTCTGATATATCTTTAAAGCCTTTTAAATTTGCAGAGCCAGTTAATATGAACTGACCGTTTGTTCTGTTTTTATCTACAAATTCTTTTATAGCTAAAAGCAGTATGGGAACTCTTTGTATCTCATCTATCACGATAGGCTTACTACAGTGTTCTATAAAGCCTTTTGGGTCGTTTCTTGCGGATTCATATATATTAATATCGTCAAGCGTTACGTAATTTGGTATATCTAAATTTAATGCAAGGGTTGATTTGCCAACTTGCCTAGCTCCGCTTATCAAAAGCACAGGAAAGCTTTTCATATACTCTTTTATCTCATCAGCTACGGCTCGTTTGATGTACATAGTATTTTATCCTTAAATATTTAGGAGTATAATACTACAATATATATAAATTTACAAGGATGGTTTGGTTAAGATAATTGTATATTTAAATTTAATTCGAACTAAAACTGGCAAGATTAAGTCAGTCACTGTGATTTTCCATCACACTGAGTATTTTATTGGTAGAGTTTTAAGCAATATCACCTCAGATTTTCATATTGACAAATGGTGGCCAAATTTTACCTCAAAAGGAGCAGCACAATAACCATTTTTGGAATATTGCACAGGCTCTTTTATATTGCGACCTAACTTCCCAATAAATTTTTACCTCATAACTTTATCCAGTAGTGATTTATAGCTATCCACTACGTCATAGACCACGCTATCGTTGCTTATAGCCTTAAAATGCTCCTTTGCGCAGTGGATTTTGGACTCTTCGACTTGGCGAAGCTGCATAGAGTTCATAGACCCTTTAGTCTCCGCGACAAAATAAATGTACTTGATATCACCCTCATAAAATGCAATCGCCCTAAAAAGACAAACCTCTCCAGATACATCAGTCATATATATAGACGAATTTAAAGGAAATATAGAAAAAGAGAAATATCAGCTAGCGATGTATGATAAAAACCGTAAACTAGTAGATATATTAAGAAATAGACATTCACAAACAATAAAAAATATAATAAACGAATTTGAAATACAACCACAAGTAGTTGTAATGGATATGTTTAAGCCATTTAGAAGCGTAATAAATAGTAATATAGTTCAGGCCCAAATAGTAGCAGATAAATATCATGTAATAAGACAAGGGATATGGGCATTAAGAGATTTAAGAGTAGAATTATTTAACAAAGACAATGAAAAGTATAAGAAGTTAAAAAAATATTGGAAAATACTAAGTAAAAGCCCAATAAGTCAGTTTAGTCAAAGACAAAAAGAAATATTAAAAGAGATATTAAAAGTAGATAAGACATTGAAAAAGATGTATAGAATAATAAAAGAATTTTACAAGATGTTTGAGAGCAAGACAGTAAAGACAATGAGAAGGAGAATAGAACAATTAATTGAAAAATTGAGAGTATTTAATATAAAGCAAAGTATAAAACTAGCAGATACAATAACAAGTTGGAAAAAAGAGATAATAAATATAGTAGAATATGAAATAAACAATGGGTTTGTAGAAGGAAATAACAACAAAATGAAAGTAATAAAAAGAGTATCTTATGGACTAAGAAACTATGAAAGATTTAGAAAATTGATATATTTACGTCTTTGCAATAGATAGAGGTGTTTTTACACCCCCACTATTGACAAAGAACCATAATAAATTTTATCCGCTCTATAAATTTAAAAATTGAATACCCTTTTTACATACATTTAAAAGAAAAATTTATATATAATCCTAAGATAAAAAATTAATAATTATACTTAAGGAGCAAACGTGCAAATTCCTATTCGCTACGGCAAAGATGATATCATCGACCTAAGCGTTCCGGAAAAAAATTTACTGGGAGTTTTTAACCCCAACCCCGTGGCTAAATTCGACGAAACGGCACTCATCGCAAAGGCTCTGGCAAATCCAATAAACCAAAAAAGCTTTGATGAGTTTATCGCTGGCGATGAAAAGATCGTTATCATCGTAAATGACGGCACAAGGCCTACGCCAACTGCTAAAATTTTAAAGCAAATTTATCCAAAACTTCGCGATAAAAATAAAATTTTCATCATCGCCACCGGCTGCCACAGAGAGGGGACACTAGATGAATACAATATGATATTTTCTAAAGAAATTTACCCTGAAATTAGAGCTAAAAACGAGGTTCATGACCACGACTCAAAGCACGATGAGATGGTCTTTTTAGGCGAGAGCAAAAACGGCACGCAGATGTATCTAAACAAAATCGTAGCTGAAGCTAAAAAAGTGATCGTCATAGGTTCAGTCGAGCCTCACTATTTTGCAGGCTACACTGGCGGTAGAAAGGCGTTTTTGCCAGGTACTGCCTCATACGAGAGCATCACGCAAAACCACAAACTAGCACTTAGTCCTGACGCTCAGGCTCTGCGCCTTGAGGGCAACCCTGTGCATGAAGATATGATCGATGCGATGAAGGTTCTTTCAAACATCGATGTCTTTTCTATACAGACAGTGCTTGATAGCGAGCATGGTGTCTATTACGCAAGTGCTGGCGATCTAAACGATAGTTTTTATGACTGCGTGAAAAAGGCTGATGAGGTCTTTTGCGTAAATATCCCACAAAAAGCCGACATCGTGATCTCGGTAGCGCCTTATCCTATGGATGTCGATCTTTATCAGGCGCAAAAGGGTGCGGACGCAAAAATAGTCATCTTGCCGTTTGGCTCTATGACTGTGCCTAAGGTTTAAGTATGGCTAAAATTTTATACTATGATGCTAGTTGCGGTATTAGCGGCGATATGAATTTAGGCGCGCTGGTGGATCTGGGCGCGGATTTTAGCTATCTTTGCGCCGAGCTTGCTAAGCTAAATTTAGCTAGCGAATTTTACCTACGCAAGCGCAAAGTGCTAAAATGCGGTATCTCTGCAACCAAAATAGACGTCGTTTGCGCGGCAAATCCGAGCCAAATTCCGCTTGGCCTCTTAGGCGCTAAATTTAGCCCGCGTCAAAATTTAAACGGCAAAATTCACGGCGCCGAATTTAGAGCGGATAAGCCCGCCCAAAACCATCCGCGTCCGCGAAATTTCACGCAAATTTTAGAGCTTATCGAGGGTTCTAGCCTAAGCGCTTTCGTAAAAAAAACGGCAAGCGAAATTTTTAGCGTTATCGCGCAGGCCGAGGCCAAAATCCACGGCACTAGCGCAGAGCAAGTACATTTCCACGAAGTGGGCGCCGCGGACAGCATCGCGGACGTAGTGGGTGCGGCTATTTGCTTGGAGGCCTTGGGTGCGCCGCAAATTTTTGCTTCGCCTATCGAGCTTGGCGGCGGTTTTGCGCACTGCGCTCACGGCAGGCTGACCGTACCGGCGCCTGCGGTTTGCGAAATTTTAAAAGGCGCGCAAGTAAGCCTAGGGCGAGCGAATTTCGAGATGACTACGCCCACAGGAGCGGCTATTTTAAAGGCCTGCGCACTAAATTTAAGGGAGCAAGACCGCCGCGAGTCGCCGCGAAATTTTAAAATTTTAAGCACGGGCTACGGCGCTGGCGATAAAGACGTCGCAGATTTTGCCAACGCGCTTCGCGTGATACTTTGCGAAACGAGCGAGGATTTAGGCTTGAGAGATGAGCCAAATTTGAGCGTGCAGATCGGCTATGGCGAGCTTTGCGAGCGGATTTTAATCTCCACTAATATCGACGACATGGACGCCGAGAGCTTTGCCTTTGCGTGCGATATTTTGCGAGATAGCGGCGCGCTGGACGTATTTAGCAGGTCTATTTTTATGAAAAAGGGGCGCGCGGGCTTTGAGCTAAACGCGCTGTGCCGCAAGCAGGACGCCGCGCGGATAAAGGGGCTAATTTTCGCGCATACGACGGCGATCGGAGTTAGAGAGTGCGTCGTGAGGAAAACGGAGCTTGCGCGCGAGTTTTGCGAGGTAGAGACTAAATACGGCAAAATAAGGCTTAAAATTTCGCGCGGCCGAGTTTGCGGTTTTAACGCCGAACAAAATTTAACGGACGAAAATTTAGCCCGAGATTACCCCGAAATTTTAAAAATCAAGCCCGAATTCGAGGACTGCAAAAAAGCCGCGCAGAGATTTCAAACGACGATCCGCGAGGTTAGAAACGAGACTTTAAAAAAATATGACGAAACTAGAAATTCTAAAAAATGATATAAAAAAGCTGGAAAATTTAGCCGTAGCGTTTAGCGGCGGCGTGGATAGCTCGCTACTGTTGCGCGTTGCCGCCGATACGCTAGGCCGGCGCGCGGTAGCTATCACGCTAAAATCGCCCTATATGTCGGGGCGCGAGATAAAAGAGGCGATGGAATTTACCCGTACTTACGGCATCAGGCACGAAATTTTAGAGCTAGAAGCGCCCGAAGCGGTAAAAAATAATCCGCAAGATCGCTGCTACGTCTGTAAAAAGGCGGTTTTTACACGGTTAATCGAGCTGGCAAAACATCTAGGCTTTACAAATGTCGCCGACGGTACGAACTTAGACGACCTTGGCGAATACCGCCCGGGGCTTAAAGCAAAAGACGAGCTTGGCGTGCTTTCGCCGCTTAAAGGCCTCAAAAAATCAGAGATTAGAGAGCTTAGCCGCGAGCTTGGACTGCCGACCGCGGATAAGCCCAGCTACGCGTGCCTTCTGACGCGTTTACCGCACGATAGGGAGTTTTCCGCGGAGGAAATTTCGCTCGTGGAGCGAGCCGAAAATCTGCTAATCTCGCACGGATTTTTAAACGTTCGCGCGCGATTTGACGGCAAAGCCTTTAAGCTGCAAATGGGTGCGAGCGAGACTAGACGCTTTTGCGCGGGAGATTTTAGCGCCGTCGTACGCGAGATCGCCGCGCTTGGCGAGTATGATATTTTGCTTGATTTAAAGGGGCTTCGCGGGGAGATTTTAAATGACGAAAGATGAGGCTTTAAATTTCATCCGTACCGTAAAATCGGGCGAAAAAAGCGAGCGCGAAGCGATAGAGTTTTTACGGTATTTTCCTTTTAGCGACGTGGGCTGCGCCAAAATCGACACTCAGCGCGCCCTGCGAAACGGCGCGGGCGAGGTGATCTACGGCGAGGGCAAGACCGATGATGAAATTTTGCGTATCGCAGAAGCGATCGGCGCGAGAGGGCAAAATATCCTAATCACGCGCACGAACGAGCGGGTTTTTGAGCGGCTGCGCGAAATCTTACCGCAGGTGGAGTTTAACGCTCGCGGCCGCGTCATCAGCGTCAAATTTAAAGAGCCCGCGCTCACGCAAAGCTACATCGCGATAGTTTCCGCAGGCACCGCCGACGGCGCGGTAGTGGAGGAAGCGTACGAAACGGCGAGATTTCTAGGCAACGACACGCGTAAATTTAGCGATGCGGGCGTGGCTGGGCTGCACAGGCTGATCGCAAATCTAGAGCAAATACGCGGGGCAAAGGTCGTGATCGCGGTGGCGGGCATGGAAGGCGCGCTAGCTAGCGTGCTCGCGGGCCTCGTGAGCGTGCCGGTGATCGCGGTACCCACCAGCGTGGGATACGGAGCGAGTTTCGGCGGGCTGGCGGCTCTGCTAGCGATGCTAAACAGCTGCGCAAACGGCGTCAGCGTCGTAAATATCGACAACGGATTCGGCGCCGCGTATAACGCGAACCTGATAAATCATCTCTGAATTTACGCCCGTGCTCGGACTAATAAACGGACTAAATTCGAGTGCGAGAGCCTATCGATCACAGAAGCAAACCGCAACAGCTACCAAGCCGTAATAGCGCAGTGGCACGATAGCAAAGACAGTAAAGATAAACAAGCGAAGATTGGCGGCGGAAAGCAAACCTATAAGCTAAATATCCCCGAGCCAAAATCAGACAATGAAGCCTTAAAAAGGGCGAAGCCAAGCTAAACGAACTACAACGCGGCGGAATGAACGGCTAGCTTACCGCCACTGGTAGAGAGCTAAGGGCCGGCGTAAAACTAAAAATAACCGGCGTAACCAGACTTGAAAATGTAAAATTTAGTATTAAAAGCGTATCGCATAATCTAAACACTACAAACTATATGATTGATCTGGAGTTTGAGGGGTAGGATTATATCTGATTATAAAAATATTCTTTCTTACCTTTTCTATAGTAGCCATCTATAACATCAGTAAGTTCGAATCTAAAATATTCAAATATGCGCTTAAACTCTACTAATTTTTCTTCCGACACCGTGAGAAATGGTTTTTCTGTTTCTAATTCCATAAAGCTTTGTTTAAAAAGTTTTATTCCGTATCCTTTATTCTTGTAAGGGGGCATGGTAGATAAGTGACATATCTTTTGCTCACTGTATTTTAGAATAGCCAAGCCTCTTAAATCATTTTCGTTACAAGAAGTTATTATTTTTTTTGTTCCATTTTTTAAAGATGGTATCACGTTAAGAAAATACCAAGCATCAAATTCTGGATAGTATTTTTTTGCCTCTTTGATATAGTTATATAATACATATTTATTCTGTATATCTGCCTTTATAGGCAAAATGTGATTTGATGTTAAGACAATTGAGGGGTCATAGAATATCATTTAAAAAAAACACTTTATAAGAGGTCATAAATAAAATTAGACACTATAGCTACGAACACCACGAATAACAGGAATTTGTATTTTTCAAATTTTGAACTTTTATGATGAAGGCTTTTTAAAAAGAGTTGATACGATTCTATGCACCCACCACTAAGATTACTCTCCTTAAACTGATAGACCGTCATATTTAAATCGGTATCATAACCTATATATTCACGCCACAAATCATCCTCCAAAACCCTAAAACTTTTTATTGACTTATTTTTTTCTAGTAGTTCCGTAGTAGAATCTAGTATAATAAATGTATTAATTTCCTTAAATTTTATTTTATTATCTATTTGTTTTGTAAAGCGTCTATCCAAATTTATAGATATGCCGGTGATTTTCATAGCTTTAATAAAAGGGTTAGTCATAGTATCTGAGAGCATTGTGTCAGATATTTTATCCTTAATATTTGTAACTCTAAATCTGAAATAACTATTTTTTTGTTGTTCCTTCACGCTCATTGTAATACTTGTATCATTGTTGATGGTGGTATTACAGAGCTCAATATTACCAAGGTCATACTCTTTTAATCTAAAACTTGATTTATTTTTATCCAGATGTGTTTCTTCGTTAAATATCATGTTTATGGTTTTACCATCACACAAGCGATCCTTGATGTCTATAAAATCAGTTTTGTATATTTTAAAAGGGAGTGTGATATTTATGTTAAAGTTTCTACTAATGTTATTGTATTCTTTCCTGGATACCAATACCCCAATTTCAATATATGAGTTTTCGTTATTGTTTGGCAAAAACAGGTTGATGTGAAGTATAACTTCTATTTTGTCTGCAATATCAGAATCTGCACAAATTGCTATAGGCCATGCGATTGAGTTTTTTTTATTCATAGTTTTTTATCCAATATACATAAACGATTGTGGTGCCACAAAATTTGGGTATTGCAAATAAGGACAAATTGCCTCTTTATATTTATTTGCGGATTTAATCTTAATGGCAAAACCGGTACTCTTGCCATTAAAGTATTTTAGATATCTTTCTTTATCTATACCGGCATCCATACTCGTTTTATCCCATAGCTCTTCTGGGCTTGCCTCCAAAATATTATCAACTATAAATTCTCCTATAATTTTTCCAACTGGCTTTGTGGCATATACTTTAATCTTATTAACGTTTTTTTTAAATTTTACCTTTCTAAACTCAAATTTTTTCGTACCATCAAAAATAGCCTCAGCGAATTCCGGCTTAATGGATAATAATGCTGTCATTTACTAAACCTTCTTTTAAAATTGCAAAAAAAGCCTCATCTGTAAGCTTCACAAAACCCCAGTAGGCTTCTTCGTGACCTATAATTTCTCTAATCTTCTTTAAAATAACACGTCTTTTAAATGATATATTGTATGCCATTTTTATTATTTTTGTGTAATTTTTTTTGATAAATATATTCTCTAATTCATCATCAGTAAATATATTATGAGGCTTGCAGTACTTGATGAAATCATACAAGTCACTAAAACTGGATAAATCTTTATATTCTTCTACAACACACAAGGAGGTTATGACGGATGAGTAGTTCGCGCTTTGGGCATTTTTATCTTTTGTTCTATAAATGAGTAAGCAGTCGCCTCTCTTGAGTTGCTCGACACCTTTCATTTCCGTTATATACACCTTATGAATACTATTTGATTCAGACATGTCTTTTAGTATGTCATAGCTTTCTGTGTTTAGCATAGAGTCCGAGAACATACCAGTATGATATTTTGGGTATATACTTAAAAGATATTTGTCGCTTGTCGCATTAATAGCCGGATAGTCCAGCAGTATATCATTTTTTAGCGCCTGCACATGAGTCGGTATATTTTTTGTTAATACTAGCTCATTGATTTTTTTGCTATGCTGGACAAACCCATATCTTTTTAATAATTTTATTAAAGGTGCTTGTTTTTCAAAAGACGTTACATAGATATTATAAATATTGTTTGCTACGGCAAAATCAAAAATCTTCTTTATAATACGCTCTCCAAGCTTTGTCCCATGCGCATCTATTTTAAGAGTTCCTATCTTTAGCCATGTCACATTTGTGTCAAGTGCCGGACTTATATCCGTATTATCTATTGGGCTTTCTATTTTTAGATACAAAAAAGCCACTATCTTGGTATCATCAAAGAGTATATATGCTTTTTCGCCAGCGTCCGCTTTTTTCGCTATCCATGTATCAAAACCTTTATAGTCTTGCCTTAAAGAGTCGAAAAAGGAATCAGATGTGTTAATTTCACGTATATATTTCTCTTGGATATTTGACATTTTAACACCTCTTGAAATTTTCCAAGCAATTGTATCAAAGATTATCTAATTTTATTCTTTTAAAGCCATCGTTGCAATATCGGCAAGGATCTTTAAAAGTATTTTTTGAATTTAAAACGATAATAAAAAGATTAAAAAAATTTACGTTTCAAATCAAAGTGAAAAATGTGATGTTTTAGCCCACTTTGATTTGAAACGTGGTTTTTACAGCTAAATTTGAAGGCTAAATTTAAAAGGAAAGCGTTGCGAGAGAAAAATTTAAGAGAGCAAAAACCAAACGAGCCGAAGGACGCAGTAAGGCACGAGCAAAAGCTGCAAACAAAGCAAAGTGTGAGAACGAGGCTAGCGTTTTTAGCCGCGGCGGTACTGATTTTGGCGGTCGAAATTTACATAGCGATCTGCGTAAAGGGCGGCTTTGTGCGACACTACGCGGGCGACGTTTTGGCCGTCATCTTGCTTTATGCGTTTGTGAGAGCTATATTTAGTGTGACGCCATCAAATTTAGCGCTTAAAATTTTTGCCTTTGCGGCGGCCTTGGAGCTCGCGCAGTATTTTGGCGCAGTGCAAATTTTGGGCATAGAAAATAAAATTTTAAAAATAATGATCGGCGGAACGTTTGATTTTACCGACCTGCTCTGCTACGCGGTTGGCTGCGTCCTAGCGGGCGTTTATGAAAAATTTGAAAGTAAAAACCAGCAAAGGAGAAGCGATGGATAAAGAAAAATCCATAAAAAAGATGACTGAGGTCATGGCAAAATTTGTCGGCTACACGGGCAAAGTGCTGTCTGATGACGTGACGGCAAAGCTACTTGAGCTTAGCGAGCGCGAGACGCAGCCGCTGGCAAAGGAGATCTATAAAACGATGTTTGAAAATCAGCGCCTTGCAAAGGAGCTAAACCGCCCGTCCTGTCAGGATACTGGAGTGATCCAGTTTTTCGTAAGATGTGGCGCAAATTTTCCGCTTATTGGCGAGCTTGAAGAACTGCTACGAGAGGCGGTACTGCAAGCTACTCGCGAGGCTCCGCTGCGCCATAACAGCGTCGAGACATTTGACGAGTATAATACCGGCAAAAACGTCGGCAAGGGCACGCCGAGCGTGTTTTGGGAGATCGTGCCAAATAGTAGCGAGTGCGAGATACACACCTATATGGCAGGTGGCGGCTGTAGCCTGCCTGGCAAGGCTACTGTGCTGATGCCTGGCATGGGCTATGAGGGTGTTGTTAAATTTGTCATGGATATAATGACAAGCTACGGCATAAACGCCTGTCCGCCGCTATTAGTGGGTGTTGGCGTGGGTACTTCGATCGACGTGGCATCTTTGCTATCTAAAAAGGCACTTATGAGGCCTTTGGGCTCTAAAAATCCAAACGAACGCGCTGCATTAACTGAAAAGTTGCTTGAAGATGGCATAAATAAAATTGGTCTTGGACCACAAGGCATGAGCGGTGCAAGCTCTGTGATGGGCGTGCATATAGAAAACTGCGCTCGCCACCCAAGCGTCATAGCTGTTGCCGTAAATGTGGGCTGTTGGTCGCACCGCAAAGGGCACATCGTCTGGGACGCAGATCTAAATTTCGACGTAAAATCGCACAAGGAGTTTGCGCTATGAGTAAGAAAATTTTAACCACGCCAATAAGCGCTGATGATCTTTCAAATATCAAAATCGGCGACGTGATCTACCTCACGGGGCACATCAGTTTGTAGATTTGGCTAGCACACAAAGAGAGCTAGCAGATGAATTAGGAGCTAAGTTTTTAGAATTTTGTAGTTCATACCTAAATGAAAAATGTGTTATTGCCAAAAGTGAATTTACTTACCAAGAATCTTTTTTGCCAGCAAGCCTAACTATCGAAGCCTACACTAAAAAACCGACTGCTAACACAACAATGGTAGATGCGTACATTGGTAATGTGCATTTTAGGTTAAATTATGATTATGTATATGAAGAGTATGATGATGACCATTTTAAAGATGAATATGCGTATCAATATCTTGACTTTCAAATATAACAAGTGCTATAATACAACCAAGTTACATTTAAAGAAAGGAGGGTAAATCATGGCAAACGGAGATTATGAAGTAACTCATAATAGGATTCTTAATAGTGTAAAGAAAAAATATCATTCATACAAAGGTAAAGTAGGCAAGATTGCTGATAATATAATAGACAGAAATTTTAAAGCTGATAAGCCGTTACAAAAATGGAGTACTGATGTATCTCAATTTAACTTTTCATGGGGTAAATGCAACATTTCACCAATACTTGATATGTATACAAATGAAATAATCTCTTATGACTTATCCTTAAGTCCTAATTTAGAGCAAATATCTAAAAAAATTTTGTTAACTTCTTTATATTGAGGATAGGAGACTATATAAAAGATTTTTACTATTAATTAGAAAGAGTGGATAAATGGGGAAAGGTTTCTTTAAGAATAAAAAATTATGCATATTGGTTCTCTTTGTATTGCTATTGCTTTTAATACTAACTTGTATTTGTTTAGGAAGATATCAGGTTAGCCCCTATAAAGCATTTATGATTATATACAAAACAATAACCGGAGATGTTAGCGGCTTAGATGTACATGAAACTAGTGTAGTAATTGACATAAGACTACCTAGAATACTTATGGGAGTTTTAGTAGGTGCAGGGCTATCACTGGCAGGAGCAGCATATCAAACTGTTTTTTCAAACCCTTTAGTTAGCCCGGACTTACTAGGGGTGTCTTCAGGAGCAGGTTTTGGGGCGGCTTTATCTATATTATTATCCCTAGACATGATAGTGACTCAGCATGTTTCTTTGCTTCTGGGGCTTTTAGCAGTTTATATAGTTTTAAACCTATCCAGAGTAAAAAAACGAACAGATTTGTATGTGTTAGTTTTATCCGGAGTAATTGTAAAGTCACTATTTGATGCTTCAATATCATTTATTAAATATATAGCAGATCCGGAAGATAAGCTTCCAACTATCACTATGTGGTTGCTGGGAAGTTTAGCAAGTGTATCCTATAGAGATCTTGTTATTTGTTCAATAATAATAATACCTTGTATTTTCGGCTTCTTTCTATTAAGGTGGAAATTGAATCTTTTATCTCTAGATTCTGATGAGGCTAGGTCTTTAGGAATTAATGTAAAAAAATTACGTATTGTGGTTATCTTACTCTCAACATTGATAACTGCAACTACAGTTTCTGTATGTGGAATTATAGGATGGATAGGTTTAATAATTCCCCATTTGGCGAGAATGGTTATCGGAAATGATAATAGGTACCTTATTCCAACTTGTTGTGTTATGGGAGCAATTTATTTATTACTGATAGATACCCTTTCAAGAGCAGCTACAAGCAATGAAATTCCCATTTCAATATTAACAGCATTTATAGGTGCGCCATTATTCATAACTATACTTAGAAAGAATTCGGGAGAAAGAAGATGATACTCCAAGTTAAAAAAGGTACTTTTTCATATGACAAGAGAAAAATTTTAAAAGATATTTCATTTGATTTAAAAGAAGAAGAAGTAATGTCCATTCTTGGACCCAATGGGGTGGGTAAAACTACTTTCTTAAGGTGTCTTATGGGATTTTTAAAATGGGACACGGGAAAAGCCTTATTGTTCGGCAAAGATATAAATGAATATGCAGAAAAAGAATTATGGGAAAACTTAAGTTATGTTCCTCAAGTTAAGAAAAGTGTGTTTAGTTATGGGGTTTTAGAAATGGTTGTGATGGGTTTAGACAAGGAAAACAGTTTTTTCCATATCCCTACGAAGGAAGATTATGATAAAGCTTATGAAACTTTAAAAGAATTAGGAGTTGAAAAGCTATCAAATAGATACTGTGATGAGCTATCCGGAGGAGAGCTTCAAATGGTTATGATTGCGAGAGCTCTTGTTTCTAATCCAAAACTTCTTATTTTAGATGAACCGGAGTCAAACCTGGATATGAAGAATCAAATTAGAATCATAGAGGCAATTAAACATATAAATGTAAATAAAAAATCTGCTTGCATAATAAACACTCATTTTCCTAGTCATGCATTGCAGATATCTGACAAAACTTTGTTTATCGGTAGTGACTACAAAACAACCTTTGATGAAAGTTCGAAAGCCATTACTGAAGATAACTTACAAAAGTATTTTCAGATCAAAGCTAAAATTTTAATTTTTCAAGCAGAAGAAGTTGAATACAAAACAGTTGCACCTTATAAAGCCATATAGAACTGTTAGAAGGAGGTTAATGAATGGAATATAGAAAATTAGGATCTACAGGCATACAAATTTCAAGAATATCTATGGGAAGTCATCACTTAAAGAATCCCCAAGATATAGATAAACATGCAGAAAATTTCTTCTATGCATATAAACAAGGAATAAATTTCTTTGAAACCGGCGATACTTATGGAAACAATTGTTCAGAACTTATATTAGGTGCAGCCATAAAAGAAATGAAGAAGCATAAAAAACCATTTTATATTATGTCAAAGACACATGCCGGAGATTCTAAAACATTTCGAAAAAATCTTGAAAATTCTTTGAAGAATTTAGGAATAAGTTGTATTGACTCCTTTACTTGTCTTTGGGGTGTAAAATCTTTTGAAGAATGGAGAGGAGCTAAAAACTATGGAGCTATAAGAGAGATGGAAAAAGCAAGAGAAGAAGGACTTATTAAGCATATTACTTTTTCTTCACACTTACAAAATAAAGAACTAATTGAGATGATTGGGGAGTATAAATTTGATTATAGTTTACAGGGCTTTAATATAATTAATTCCAAATACAGATTAAAAGGAATAATGAAGACTCATGAAAAAGATATAGGGACAATAGCTATGAATCCGCTGGCAACAGGAGACTTGTTGCTTTATGAAGATATATTTAACGCTATTCGTATAAAAGAAGACCAAACTTTGGTTCAAGCGGCATATGCATATATTCTGTCCTTTCCTTTTATAGATTCTGTACTGGGAACCTTTAATTCAAAAGATGAAATTAATGAAGCTATTAAAACCCTATATCAAGAACCTTACTCTGCTAAAGAAAGGAGTGAACAAGAAGGAAAATTAAAAGAAAGAATTAATCAAGTTGATTTAGAAAGAAAGATAGAAGTTGGCAAAGCTCTTAGACAAAGACCTCATATATTAAGAGAAGAAGTTGCAGATTTGTTTGGAGTTTATCCACTAAGTGTATAATTTTCAAAGGAGGAAAAATGAAAAGAAGGATTAGTTTATTATTATTTTTAGTACTAGCATTAATTTTAAATGCTTGTGACGGCAGCTCTCAAAGTAATAAAAATGAAATCAGTGAAAACAAGGAAAAAGAAGCTAGTCAAGTGCGAGAAGTTAAAGAGGTAAAAGAAAGCGAATACTCGGTTACTGATGTTAGAGGAAAAACGATTAAATTTGAAAAAACACCGGAAAGAATTGCAACGGTGGACAAGCCTCTTCCGTCTATAATATATGCAATTGATGGAAAGACAGATAAAATTGTAGGATGCAACCCATCTTCTATTAAAGCTTTTGAAGAAAGTGTTTTAAAAAACATGTATCCACAACTAGCTAATGCGAATACTAAATGGTGTTCAAAAGACTCAGTTGTTAACGTGGAAGAGTTATTGAAGCTAAAACCGGATGTAGTGTTTATTTATTCGAATATTGAGAAAGAAATTGAAAAAATGGAAGCTGCAGGACTTAAGGTAGTAGCTTTAAAGAGGGCAGAATTTGACAGTATAAAAGAAAATATAAAAATGATATCTGAAGTACTTCAAAAGAAAGAACGTGGCGACTTATTAGTTGAATATATGGACAAAGGAATTAATGAAGTAACATCAAAGTTAGCTGAAATAAAAGATGAAGATAAACCAAAAGTTATAGAGTTTTATAGTGACATGAAAATAGCTGTAAAAACATACGACCATTGGATGAAACCAAGTGGAGCCCATAATCCGGCCCACGAGCTTAAGGGTAAATTGGCTGAAGTGGACATGGAGCAGATGATTGTATGGAACCCTGATATCATTTATTTAGGAAATCATTCAGACTTAATGCCGGAAGACTTTATTGAAAATAAGCAGGAAGGTAGAGACTGGTCAACAATTAAAGCTGTAGCTAACAAACAAGTATACAAAATTCCTATAGGTGTTTATAGGTGGGATCCTCCTGGGGTTGAAACTCCGCTTACAGTTAAATGGGCTGCAAAAATACAGTATCCACAATTGTTTTCAGATATGGACATGGAAGTAGAGTTAAAGAATTTCTTTGAATATGTATATGATTACAAATTATCAGATGATGAAGTTGCTACAATATTGAGGAAGTAGTTTTAATAAGAAAGGAAGAAACATGGATAAATAAAAGTATTAGAAATATGATTACAAATTATCAGATGATGAAGTTGCTACAATATTGAGGAAGTAGTTTTAACAAGAAAGGAAGAAACATGGATAAAATAAAAGTATTAGAAAAAGGACATGAATTAGAATATAGCTTTGATGATTTACTAAACTATCATGGTGTAGGTTATCCCGGGGGAGTAGCTCATGCATTTCAAGTCATGAGTAGAGCCTTTCCACTTTTAGATGATGGGAAATTATTAGAAAGAAGAGAGATATATCTTATTACAGCATTTCCGGGACCGGGAGGGCTAGATGCTTTTGAAATGGTAACAAGATGCGTAACAGGTGGTAGAATTTCCGTTGATATTAATTTAAAAGAAGCTGAAGAAGTCTTAGAAAGTCCCCATGGAAGATATTATTTTAAATTCAAGTATAGAGATAAAACAGTCGTTATAACCATAAAGCCAGGTTTTGTACTAAAAGAATTTATTGAATTATCAAGAAAAGAAGATAGAAGTGAAGAAGAAGAGACTACTTTGATTCAGATGAAAAAAGATATGGCAGCAAGACTATTGGCCGCTAAGCCCGAAGAAGTATATAACGCAAAAGTTCTATAAAAGAAAAAGAGAAGGGTTTTGATATGTGCCCTCTTTACTGGACAAACCAGTAAGGAGGGTATTTTTTTGAAAATAAAGATGCGTTTGAGTTATTAGTGTTTGGTTCTTATGGAACAAAATACAGTAATTTTTTAGGCTGTATAATAAATATGGGGTTTTAGGGACTATCCCTAACGAGGTATTTTTGTCTGACTTGTCGGACAAAAAGTATCCTCGCCCAAATGAAATACAAGATGGCTTTTTGATAGCAAATACCATATATAGAATATAGATGCAAGCTGGTTCAGCTTATGCTTTTCGTTGTTTATTGATCCGTTTAAGATAAATAAAAT
>NZ_CABPUE010000004.1:21257-28909 GCF_902460545.1 Campylobacter concisus | reverse complement strand
AAAAAGCTATAAAATTAAGCATAATTTTAGAATCTTAAATAACCTTAAATTATAAATCAACCTTTACTATTTATTCTAACAATGCCATCATTTTAAATAGTTTACTACACCCACCCTTCCCCTTCTTGATAAAAATTTATCTCTTCTACTAGATCCTTTAGAATTTTAGGAGTTACTGGTTCGCCATAAGTATTCATAGTGATCTTGTATTGTTGTTCGTGTCCTACCAGAGCAGCTATATGCTCGACCCTCTGGCCACTTTGGATGAGCTTGTTTATAAAAGTGTGTCTAAATGAGTGAAATGTCCTTGTTTTATCACCATCTTTTATAACTTTAGTATTGATCTTCTTTCTAAAATACTCAGAGAAGTCTTTATTATCACAGCTAAATAACCTAACTGCTTTGCCACATTTCCTAGCTAGCTTCTTTTTACTCTCTATAAATTCAAACAGCCCAATGCTACTTAGCTTAGAGTGGATGGGCACTATCCTTACAGAGTTTCTAGTCTTTAAAGTCTTGCTCTTGCCTGTTTTTACATCTATTTTTGTATTTAAACTAAAGCATACTATGTTATATTTTTCAACTATGTCATCTGTGTTTAACTGGATTATCTCATTTAGTCTCATGCCAGAATAAGCTGCTATATAAGTAACGAAAAATAGCTCATCTTTACTGATCCTTTGGCTTTTGGTATCTCCACTTGATCTAATCTTACTAACAATATCCAAAAGTGCGTTTACGTCACTATCTTCATAAGGATTTTTGTTTGTAACGTCATCCTGGTTTATACTTATTTGCAGATCTATAGCTGGGTTCTTATCTATATAGTCACTATCGTAGCAGTATTTAAAAAACTCACTAACTCTAACAATATATTTTTTGATAGTTGATTTAGAAATTTTTGGTCTATCTTTTGCTAAAGCTATGATCTCATCTAAGCTTTTATCTTTATAGAGACTATTTTGAGAGAGTTTGGTTGGTAGTTGCAGTAAGACATTTCTAAAATTTAGCAAATCATCTCTTTTTATCTTTTTAATATCTAGTTCATCACCAAAATTCATATACATTAGCTTTCCTACATGTCTAACAAGACCAAATGTGCTATCACTCCAGTTGTTTGAAATGCTTGTGTTTGATACATAGGTTTCAAATGCACTCTTTAGTGTGACCGTGTCAGCCTTATTCTCGCTTTTAGTAGATGAGATTAGCTGTGATTTAAAGCTTTTAGCTCTATTCGAGAAGAGCTTTTGGAAGAAATTTATAGCTTCATTAAAAGTCATGTTACTAGCATCACTTGTATCATCTATCGCAAGATCTTTAGCCTCAATATCACTTAAAACTATACCTTTATCTTCATATTTATCTGCCTTATATAGCTTTACCTGACCACCAAAGGTAGGATCATTTAAATTTCCATATCCAAATTTTAGATCATCGCTTAGTTCATTGTCTCCATCTGGCAATAACTCACAACCAAATATTCTTAAGATATCGTTTTGTGTGAGTGCTCCCTTTTGCCTAGCTAGTTCATTTATAGAATCTCTTAGCTCACAAACAGAGTGCTTTAAGGATTTTTTAGTAAAAGGTAGCACCAAATCCTGCTTTTTTAAAGCCTCTATGTCGTCTTGATAGCTATCTATGCTAGCCTCTTTAATGCCTTTTGCTATCTCATCTTTGGCATTATCATCTAAATTTTTGCTCTTGTGCTTTTTGTTAAGAGGCACAAATGCTTGTTGCTCATCATTTAGTAGCTTTTGGTTTTTACACATCTTATATGATATGTGATTTATGTTATCTATCGTTGCCTCAAGCACTCTTTTACCAAGAAGCTTTTTTGTATGAGGATCAGTGCAAGATAGCTTTTTGCAGATCTCATCGACCTCTTTTGATATGACACTGGGTAAGCTATCTTCTTTTAAACTCTGTTTTAAAAACAAATTTAGTGATAGTAGTCCATCTAAATTTATATATCTGCCAAGCATATCATGCTCTTTGATACTTTTGGCCTCC
The DNA here is from genome assembly GCF_902460545.1 of Campylobacter concisus. Classification (GTDB taxonomy): domain Bacteria; phylum Campylobacterota; class Campylobacteria; order Campylobacterales; family Campylobacteraceae; genus Campylobacter_A; species Campylobacter_A concisus_AE. Next base: position 26,899 of record NZ_CABPUE010000004.1, on the reverse strand, counting down.
TTGGCTTTTAAAAGCATAAGCACCAAGTGCTCTATAAGTTCGCTGCTCAAATTCATCTTCCATGCCTTTTTGATCGCGTTAAAAATTATAGAGTAGATCTTAGCACGATTTTTTGCTGTATCAAAGCGTTTTGTGAGGAAGGAGGTTATGTATTCGGTTTTATTACCAAAATAGGGCCTCAGATATAGTGGTATGGCTACTCTAAAGTAGTATGTGCCATTTCGTTTGACTAGATATTGCATCTTTGTTACCTATGCAATATAACTTTGTAGCAAAATGTAGCAGATACCTGGTGTAAAACTGGCTGTATGCCGTCTTTTTGGTGCTTACATAAGGTTTATTTTTAAACCCTCATAAGCCGGAGGTCGGGAGTTCAAGTCTCCCCCGTGACACCATAGATGTCCTACTTATCGATACTTTAACTGCCCTTTTTGCAGTTTCCCTTTCTTTAAAATTTCCTAAAAGTATGGTACAGTTTTTATAAAAAGTGGTACATTTTTTCAGGATAGATTTATTTTACAAGATGATTTCTATAAATTTGCTTTTATTTTTACTGATAGATAAAATTTTTATCTCAAAGTGAACAAACTTAAATTTATCTCACTCTTAAATTTTCGGCACAACTTTTGCTTACTCTTTGAAGCTAAATTCAAGGAGTAAGCTATGAAAATCTCTTATAACTCCATCTTAACAAAACAACACTACCAAAAACATACAAAAAGCGAAGGCTTTGCAAGCTTCTTACCTAACACTACAAATATAAATTCGATCAGCCAAACCACTATTCCTAAAAATGATTTTGTTTCATCTAGTAGTATTGACTCTCTTTATCAGGCTAAATTTACTTCACAAGAGGGCTATGGATATAGTGTAGATGCTAAAGGATTTATGGGAGCTGACTTTAACAAAGCTGCAGGCTTGCCACAGGACTTTAAAATCCACAAAAGCACACTTGATGCGATAGTGCTACACAATCAAAAACATCCAAACTTTACAAATTTTTCAATGAATACAAAAAAAGATAATGCGCTATTTGGAGAGGATAGTTTTGCAAATATCGATCTAGCAAATACTATCAAGCAATACTATAAAATTTTTGATCAAATTTCAGCTGGAGTTATTAGCAAGGGTAAAGAATTTTACTCAAATGAAGATCTGGCAAAGATGCCAAAGGGCTACTTTTCAAAAGATAAAAAAATGGATCATTTCGAATATCTAATGGGTAGGATGTCAAGTGACGAGATAGATGGACTAACCGATAGGAGCAATGAGAAGGTAACTCATGTATTTAGAACAGCACAAGACGCAGACGATGCACGTAAGCTAATGAATGATCTAAAAGATATAAATATAAGGGTTAATGGAAATTTCCTTGACTTTTCTCCAGAAGTGATGACAACTGAGCATACTATCCCTTATATGTGGGTTAGCAGTGCTGGATATGACTTTAAGCCTGATATGTCTGTATATGACAACGAACAAGGCTATACAAAGGAGCAAATCTTTGTAGCATTTTTAAAAAACGAGCAAGGTCTTGTGTTACAAGGTGGCACAACAAGGATTACTGATGAGGCTCGCAATGTATATAGAGACACACTCATACTTACAAAACAAGATAGAAGTGAGATAGGCATACCAAAGGCTTATTATGATGAGATACTATCTGGTAAGAAAGATCTAAAAGATATACTAGCTAGGATTTTAAAGCTTAGAAATTTAGAGCTTAAAAAAGATCAAACGCTTGAGGGACTAGCAAATAAAATAATGGATGTTTTAAAAGAATTTGATGAGAGGACGAAGGTAAGAGAGCTTTAAAAAATATAACATAGAAGGCATTCGCTCTAAGCCATTTTGGCTACCATACTACTAAACATTTTTTATATTTGCCGATATAAGCTATATATTTTAAAAGGATTTAAAATGACGATATCACCAAATTTAGAGCCCATAAATATAAATCTACCCAAAGATATGATCTATTCAAGGGTCCTTCTTGGTGTAGATAGAGTGCAAACTTTAGACAACATAAATTTAAAGTCTGAGCTTAAAGACATCGCTACTAAGCTCATCTCAAATAGCACCTACTCTATCATCCAAAGTGCAGGCACCAGTGGCGTGAAGTCAGAGTATGCTAAAGCAGACAACGGAACAAACGATGCTTTTTCTTACGTGGATATCCAGCGGAGAAACTGGGACAAAAAGGACTTTGAAAACAAATATCTCTTTGGCGAAGATGCCTCAGCACTAAGGAAAGTGGATCAAACTAGCACCTATTTTTCATCTATAAATTCAAAAACTCCCATTAAGCCCATTGCGGCAGCAGATACTAAATTTACAAATTTAAATGACTACGCCTATGAAAAAACGATAAAAACTTCACTGGGTGATGTAGAGGTCTTTTTGGATCTTTATAACGATAATGACAAACTAGGCATAGGCAAGCTAGATGCAAATGGATTTTTATTTAACTTTGATAGCAACAAGGACGGAGTGATAAATTCTGGTGATAAATACTTTGATAAGCTAAAAGTTAGAGGCTACGATAAAGACGGAAATGAGAAAATTTTCAAACTAAGCGAAGTTGTAAGCGAGATAAACCTTAACGACTTTATCAAAAAAGATATTAGAAATTTAAGCCATGAGGCTATGGACTTTGCTAGCAAAAACACAGTTGATTACAGAGTTAGTTTAAACAACTCAAACCCTTATACTCTATTTTCAGCCGAGTATCGCTACCAAAAGATAGGCAAAGAAGAGACTAATAAATTTTTCAAAGAGCATGCAGACCAAGACGGCTGGGTAGATCTTAGGGATAATAAGATATTCAACGAAGAGAGCGGCTTAAACAACTTTGCCTATGAGAAAGTTGGCTTTGACGGCAAGAAAAGGCTTAGTGAGTTTAACCCTATCATAAAACCTACTGGGTCTAAACAAGATGAGAGCTTTTCATACGCAGGCTATCAAAAAGATAGCTTTATGAAATTTTATAACGACTACCAAAAAGAGTCTAGCGCTCACAGCAAAGATGTAGAGTGGATAAGCAAAAATTTAAAAGAAAATGATGTAGAAGACGCAGATGATCTCATCTCAAAGCTAAAAGTCACAAAGTCATCTTATATAATCGCTATGGAGAGTGAGTTTGAAAAAGCGACTGGACTGGAGTTTAGCCTAGAAAATTTAGAAAGAGCAAAGCATGCTTTTGAGAGTGATACTAGCAAGGCAGCAGCTGCGCTAAAGGACACAGACAGCGTAATAGCTATGAAGCTAAACAAAAATGGCACGATCACGCTTAAATTTGATAGCGGAAGAGAGCTAGAGGTAAAAGAAATTTATAGCGACACTGGCAAGCTAATCAGCAAAGATGACAAGGATAGCAAAAGAGCAAGTATAAATTTAGATGCTAAGAGCATGAATGATGTAGAGCTAAATAGACTTGACTTTAAAGATATAGGCATAAAGCAAGATGAGAAGATATCTAGCCTAAAAGAGCTTGGAGCAAAGCTGGTTAAAAACCTCTCTGATAAATTTACAAGCAAATTTCTGATCGGACTTGAAAACGGCAAAAGCATCACCACCAAAGAAATTTACAACATCACCTATCTTGAAAATGACCTAAACTTTAAAGAACTATCTAGTAAAGATAGGCTTTATAAAAAGATAGATGCGAGAGTTTAGGAGTAAATTTATGCAGACTAAAAACCCTTTGCAAAATAAATCTTTTTACAAAAAAGACGATATCTTTAGCATGAAGCTAAAAGGATATTAGATGATAAACGCACTTGGTAGCTACCCCTTAAATTTAGAACAGAGCATAAAGGTATCAACCAAAGTTGCCACCAACCAAACCAGCTCAGAGGTTTTAGGCTACAAGGTAGATAAGGATGGTTATTTTACAGATGAGTTTAACAAGCAAGCTGGCATACCAATTGATTATAAAATTCACTCAAGTACACTGGAGTCGTTAGTCAGATCAAACGACATAATAGACCCAGACATCAAGAATTTTAAAAGTATCGATATAGCTAAAACAGTTGGCAACGCTTATAGGTTGCTAGCTCAAGTGGTTGGCGAAGATACACTAAGCTCAAAGGACAGCTTTAGCGCAGAAGATATAAGAAATTTCCCTCAAGGCTTTTCTTATGATCGTCAAAGTCTGCAAGTAGATCAAAGATATGCTAGTGCTAGTGAGTATTCTGCGGTAGAAGATAGCTTTGTGCATACGCCAACAAAGACCATAAGCACGCTCTTTTACAATGGCTCTTTGTCTATTGCGGCAGATAAGCAGATACATCCAAAAAACGTAACATACATCTTTAACAACGCAAATGGCGGTAAAGAAAACACGGTCATTGGTATATTTATGGATCCACACGGAGAAAAATACACTAACAAAGATGGCTCCATAACTAAAGGTGGTCTTATAGCTGGCGTGCTAAATCACAACCTAGACATATACGAGGGCGAAACCACTGCGATAGGCAAATATGGCGGCTATGATAAAAACATCAACACAAAAGAATTTCAAAGGTCATTTAATGCCTTTAACGCTATGTGGCAAATGGCTTATGGGGTAAATTTCTCAAAAGCAGATGATGGTGCTGTCTCTATGCTGCCTGATTATATGCAAGATTATGTGAGACACAGACAAAGCCTTGATAAATTTAGCGACCAAGAAGACGAACTATCATTTAAAAAGATGATGGAGCATAATCTAAAAATGCTAAAGCTACTCTTTGGTGAGATAGATAAAGATGGCAAAAAGAGCAAAGACTTTATGGATAGCTTTTTAAAATTTAGCATGCCGCCTTTAAATTTAGTAAAAGAGCTAAACGAAAACCCAGCTGGAAAATATCTAGTAGATATGCTTGGTATAAAAAGAGATGTTGATATAAAGGCATAAAGGGGAGTTGAAATGTTTATTACTACCTATAATGGATCGATGCAATATAAAGAAATTTTAGATGACTACATAGCTCATGGCAATAAAAATTTATCTGCAGAAGATGAGAAAGCTAAAGTTGATGCTTATATGCAAGGACCATTTGGTGTTGGACTAGATAAGATAATCGGTATAGAAGAAGGAACGGAAGACTGGATAACAAAAACCATAGATAAAATAGATAGTATGCTATCAAACAAATACACCCCAGAAGAGCGAAGAGCTCTATACGGAAAATATCCAGAAACCATAGAAAAAGCGATAGATTGGGAACTTCAAGGCTATATGGATTTTCTGAGGGATAACTCTATAGACGGCAAACCAACAATAGAAGGTAAGATGATAGGTCTTGGTACAAAAGAAGAAGAGGCCGATCTAAGAGCATTTATGGACAGTATGTCTTCTCTTTATCCGAATAATAACAAGGAGTCTCTTAGTCTTTTAAGTAGAACTGATCTAAGCATAGAAGAGTTTAAGACTTTATTTGCCAAAGCAAGAGAAAAAGCAACAAAGGATGTTGAAGAACAAAGAAAGCAGATAATTAAGGAAGAGCAAGAATACAATGCAAATTTTGCTAAAGAGCAAAATGAGAAGACATTTAAACCTATGCAGGTTAAAAAGAAGTATGAGACCTATGATATAAACAAGGATCAAAAATTTCTCTACGCAAGAGAGCTTTTAAATTTCAAAGAAAAAAGAGGCA
>NZ_CABPUE010000004.1:15760-20699 GCF_902460545.1 Campylobacter concisus | reverse complement strand
TATAGGAGTAAATTTTTTCTCTTTGGTGTCGTCTTTTTCTTCTTCAACGCTCTCTATATCCTGAAAACCTTTTTCATTCATCTCTTTTAGTATATTGACAGCATTTTTGGTATCTTCGCCAGATAAAGTTATATTAAACCGCTCTTTTAGTGCATATTTAGCCCACTCCTCTTTAAACTCATCAACGCTCATATCACTATCAAGCAGATCAATAGTCCTTGAGTTTTGCATAAATAGCAGTTGGTGATTGCCACGATATTCATTTAAAAATTCATTTACAGTGTATGGGGTATCTCTTAAAATTTTTGGCTTATCATTGTCTGGTTTTGCTTGCTGACCTTGTATATACTCTACAAACAAACCCTTGCTTTCATTTATGAAATTTTTAAGATCTGATAGCTGCTCGCTTGTAAAATCAGGATCATAGCCTCTAAGCTTTCCTATGATAGTGACTTTTGCTTCATCGCCTTTTGTAAAGCCAGATAGTGGATATATGTGTCTATCGTAAGCCGCAGCTTGAGCTTTTCTATCAAGCCTTGCGTATTTAGGAAAGCTCATACCATATCCCATGTCGTTACTAAGTATCTCGTTAATATCGTTAAATTTAAACCCCATCTCACTAGCTATGTGTTCTCTAGACAGATAAGGATATGGTGAGCTAGAAATTTGCATTTTACTATCCTTAGTAAATTTTAAACTACTCAACGATTTTCAAAATTTGTTTGAGTAAGGTTTTTCTTTGATTTAAATCGACCTTTCAACAATTTAGTTTATATATAGCCTATCTTTACACAAAAGTATTGCTGATAGAGCTTATCCTCTCACTCCAAGAATTTGCTAGAGAATTTATATCCTCGCTAGTTGGCTTAAATTTCTCATATTCGTTTGAGGTGACACTTTCTGCGTTAATGTTCTTTGATCTTGCATACATTAAAAGTGTTAGCTCTTTAAGTCTTTCTTTTATGAGCGCTTTTATGCTCTCACTATCTTTGCCCACTTTTTCAAAATCCACAAAATACTCTTTATGCTCTCCAGTGCTTGAGATATCATTTAAGGCAGCGCTACTTAGCTTAGTCTTTGCACTATCACTTGGTAGCGGTCTAGAGCTGCGCAAAAATCCCATAAAAAGAGCCTCTTTGCTGTAACCTTCATCTGCTTGATATACCGACATATCAGGGTTAAAGCTAAACTCATCGCCTGCTTCGCTCATCGTAAAATCAACCTCTTTTACTATGAGCCTAACGCCTGCACTTGAAAGCTCTTTACTAAGAGATTTGGCGCTATTTAGCTCATCGCTGCTAGAGTAGATGTTTGAGATAGTAGAGTTTGATAGATCTTTTAGTAGGTGTCCTTTGGCATCGTAGCTAGTGCCTTTTGTGCTGTAGCCTTTTGGTAGTTTGCCTATATCTGCGAGGCTGTAGCTCCTTTTATCATCGCCTAAGGCAGAGGTCATTTGGTCAAATAGTCTGTAGTAGTGCTTTATGGTGTCAGCCATATCAATATTATCAAAGATCTTTATCTGCTCGTCCTTGCTCTTGATGCGATTTAGCACATGGTTGCGCTCGGCAAATCTATTAAGTTCATCAAGCGTGCTTTTATGGATTTTAAAGTCCTTTGGCAAACCTGCTGCTTTGTTAAAATCAGCTCCCATAAAGCCAGCTTTATCTACTGTGTAGCCATAAGCTTGAAGGTCATTAAAATTTAAAGAGCTGAGACTATTTTGTGAAGAAGTAGTATAAGTAAATTTAGCTGGCTCTTGGAGTAATAGAATTAAGGAGAACACTTAATCACTATATTAGTGAAATATGTACTTCTTAATTCTTTTTTATTTAAGAAACTAAGAGAAAGGGGGTAAAAATGAGGAATTATGAAAAGATAACAGCACTCTATGAGAGATTAAGTCGTGATGATGAACTTCAAGGAGAAAGCAATTCTATTGTAAATCAAAAGAAAATCCTTGAAGAATATGCAGGTAAAAATAATTTAAGCAACATCATACATTTTACAGATGATGGAATAAGCGGAACACAGTTTGATAGACCGGGCTTTATGGCAATGACGAACGGAGTTAATCAAGGTAATATAATAGGTTGTATAATCGTAAAAGATATGAGTAGACTTGGCAGAGACTATCTTAAAGTCGGTCAATGTATGGAAATCTTAAGACAAAAGGGCGTTAGGCTCATTGCTATCAATGATAATGTAGATAGCTTTTATAGAGAAGATGATTTTACCCCTTTTAGAAATATTATGAATGAATGGTATACAAGAGATACTTCAAGAAAAATACAATCTACATTCAGGTCAAAGGGGGAAAGCGGAAAGCATACGGCAAGCTCTCCACCTTATGGATATATCAAAGATGAAAAAGACAAAGATAAGTGGATTGTAGATGAAAAAGCAGCGGAGATAGTAAGGAGAATATTCAATCTGACCATGCAAGGCAATGGTCCGTATCGAATAGCAAAGATATTGGAAAGTGAAAAAGTAGATATACCTGCTTACCATCAGCAAAAATTAGGATATGGACTACATCAAAGCAAAGTGTTTGAACATCCTTATCGTTGGTGCAGTTCTACAATTGTAAGTATCTTAAAGAAACAGGAATATTTAGGTCATACTGTAAACTTCAAAACAAGAAAGCATTTCAAGGATAAGAAAAGCAAATATGTATCTGAAGAAAACTGGCTGATATTTGAAAATACCCACGAGGCAATTATAGACCAAGAAACCTTTGATAATGTGCAAAGGATAAGAGGAAATGTAAAAAGGTATCCCGATGGTTGGGGAGAATATCACCCTTTAACTGGGCTTATGTATTATGCAGATTGTGGCAGTAAAATGTATGTTCATAGAACAAGTAATTACAAAAATATTCCCTACTACACTTGCAGTGCTTACACGAAAGTACCCTGTGGAACGCTTTGTCCATCTACTCACAGGATAAAAGCGGAAGCAGTCTTAAACCTTATACAGGAAACCTTAAAAGACATTAAAAAATATCTTGATGAAGATCACGAAGCCTTTATCCGTTCCATTTAAAATGAAATGGAAGAAAAGGAAAAAGTAGAGATAGAAAAGAAAAAAATAAGATTAATGGAAAGTAAAAACAGGCTTCAGGAACTTGAACGATTGATGTGCCGTATTTACGAAGATATGATACTTGAAAAAATACCAAGTAATAGATATGAGATACTTAACAGTCAATATGAAACAGAGCAAATAGCTTTAAGCAAAGAAATTAAAGACTTAGAGTTTGCAATATCAAGATATGAAAAAGAAACAGATAAGGCGAAAAAGTTTATATCTCTAATAAGCCGATATGAAAATTTTGATGAACTTACAACTACAATGATAAATGAGTTTGTAGAAAAGATTATTGTTCATGAAAGGAATAGAAAAGGTAGTCAAACATCAAAGCAAAAAAATAGAGATATATTTTAATTTTATCGGTAACTATGAGCCACCAAAAGAAGAATTGACTGAAGAAGAAGAAAGATTAAAAATTGAGGAAGAAAAGAGAAAAATCAAGGAAAGAAAAGATAGACTTCATCAAAACTACTTAAAGCGTAAAGTAAATGGAAAACAACAGGAATATGAGGAAAGGTATAAGGCAAGGAGAGAACAGAGAAAACAAGAAAAATTAAAGGTTCTGAAAAGGGCAGGTATACAAGTTAATAAGTTAGAAAAAAGAGATTGAAGTTAGTCAATCTCTTTTTTAGTACAGGTATCAAGTATATCAATTATGTTATTTGCAATTGCATGGATAACAGTAACGGCAACAGAATTACCAAACTGTTTGTAACTTTGAGTATCACTTACAGGAATGATATAGTTTTCGGGGAAGCCTTGAAGTCTTGCAGCTTCACGAGGTGTTAGTTTTCGTGGATTTTTTCCTTTTTGCTCAATAAGTATTTCACTCCCGTCTTTATAATATCTTGCAGATAATGTATTTGTATAAGGACTGTTTTCATTGAACAATGTGTAACCAAATCCATTTCCCTTTATTTTATGTTCTTTCTTTCGTCGTTGATGACCTTGCCAAAGTGCATTTGAAATGGTGTATTTAGTATCAACATTTTGCTCTAAAATATTTCCCACAGAAACATCTGGGCAGGGAGGAATTGGAAAAGAAAAATCTTTATAGTTATCTATTTTATCCTTATCAAATCCAACAATGTAAATACGCTCTCTATTTTGTGGAACACCGAAGTCTTTTGCTTTAAGTATAATAGAATGAACATCGTAGTTTAAATCCTTTAATGTTTTTTCTATTGTTTTATAGGTACGACCTTTATCGTGAGATTTTAGGTTTTTGACATTTTCAAGAAGAAATGCCTTAGGTCGTTTCTCTTTAATAATTCTTGCAATTTCAAAAAATAATGTTCCACGAGTATCTTCAAAACCAAGCTTTTTACCGGCTTGACTAAATGCTTGACAAGGAAAACCACCGACAATAATATCATGATTAGGAATATCTTTTTCAGATATTTTTGTAATATCTCCAAAAGGAGTTTCACCAAAATTTGCCTTATATGTTTTTACTGCAAATTTATCAATTTCACTACTGAATACGACATTTGTTTTACCTGTTTGGTAAAATCCAAGCCTTGTACCACCAATTCCGGCAAATAAATCAATGATTTTATAGGGGGCATTTTCATTATTAGGGAAAGGTACTTTTTCAGGAAATGATAAAATATGTTTCAGCTCAATGGACGATGGCTGACTTTCTCCATTTTCCCATCTGCGAATTGTCCTATCTCCGAATTTGGACATACCAACAGCATCAGCTAATTCTTTTTGAGTCATTTGTAATCTGATACGCTTATTTTTTATTAAAATAGCAGGGGAATTATCTATGATTTGTGGTATAATATTCATATATATTCTCCTTTTTATATATGTTATTTCAAGGACTAACTGTCCTCTATTTGAC
>NZ_CABPUE010000004.1:8443-15673 GCF_902460545.1 Campylobacter concisus | reverse complement strand
TATAGAAGAAAATTTTTCAAGAAAGGAAAAGAGTTATGGCAAATATTTCTCTTGATGAATATAAAAACTTAGTTAAAGAAAAAAGGAAAGAAGGCTTTAAACAGCCTTATGACTTAGTTTATGATAATTTTATTACATTAGGATACGACAAAGTCCCTAAAGAATTCTTTTTAAGTAATGCAAGTGAAGTTGTTGAAAAACTTAGAAATAGCTGTTGGAGTGAATTTCAGCCATTAGAAAAAGACTTTACTTCAAAAATGCTAAAAGAGTTAGTTGATGATGAGTATATCAAAACTCTTACACCAATAGAGGCAATTACTTGGTTTGTGGAAGAATTTCCGGAACATATATATGCTTTGACTTTGTCAAATACTCAAAGTAGGAGGAGTAGAGCAGGTAAAGAATTTGAAAGTATTATAGAACTCATTTTGATTGGTGCAGGGATTCCACTTGACAGTCAAGGTAATATAGGTAAACAAGAGTTTGTCAATAAAGGTCTTGGTAAATTGGTAGATTTAGTTTCTCCGGGTGTTTTAGAATACATTGTAAATAAGAGAAATACTGTCTTAATTAGTGCAAAAACCACATTAAGAGAAAGATGGCAAGAAGTACCTGAAGAAATGGGAAGAACAGGTGCAAGAGAAATGTTTTTAGCAACTCTTGATACTTCTATTAGCTCTGATGTATTGAACACTCTATATGAGGCTAATATACAAGTTACAACAACAAAAAATATAAAAGAAACATATTATTCCGATAATGAAAGGGTATTAACCTTTGAAAAGTTGGTTGAAATATGTTTAGACAATGTTTCTCATTGGAAAAATTTCAACTACACAGTAGAACAAAATGAGCAAATGATAGAGCTTATCACTAAGCAAATTGAAAAACACCAAAATCATAAATTTGTAGAAGAATATTATGATGAACGATTAAAAAACATAAAGAAGTAGACAAATTAGAATTTGTCGGTATATCATTAAATCGCATTTTTTCGATTAAACTATGGAATACAAAGGAGCAAATAATCATGAGCGAACAGAGAATCTATTGCATGGACCTTGTAAAAAAAGAGGATCCGGAAAAGGCTGTCAGAACACCGTTTTATCAGACAGAATCTACAGGCGGATCGGTCTGGGTTATCAAACCCGGTCAGACATTGCAAAAGCACTATCACCACAATTCCGACGATATATGGATCGTCCTTCAGGGAGAGGGAATATTCTACCCCCAGCCTAATGAAGAGGTTCCATTCAAGAAAGGCCATGTCATAGTATCGAAGAAAGACTCCTGCCACGGAGCAAAAAATACTGGAGATGAGGATATCATCTTTGTAAGTATAGTAGCACCTGTCCCTTCCGACTATGATCCTATAAACGAGTGACAGGAGAATAAAATTCCCGTTTGACAAAGGATTGTGATTATACTTGAGAAAGAAAAATGTTTATATAACATTGGGATACATAGCTGTATATCTGGTGATATATTGGTGAGAGCAACTTGATTGGTTGGCTATTTACTAATATTCCAACTGGTGAGCATAGTTATTTATATGGTTGGTTGCTCAGTAGTAATCTGTTTTGGTATGCACTTGCGATTTCTGCGCTTCCTTCTCTTTGGGGTAAGTTTAAGTTTTCGGCTGTTACTACGGCGGGATTTATTGTAGGTATTGTAGCAGGCATAATCGTTGAGAAATACAAGAAGTAAGTCAAATTTCAGTTTGTCGAGCTGAATAATACAGATTCAAGACGATAGAAAGTAAAACATCTATCGTCTTTTCTTATGAAAAAAACTTGAAAGGAGATGAAATTTATGGACAATAAAAACAGAATTAGAAAAAGTAAAAGAAAAGATTGAAAGCAAGTAAGAAGAAAAAAAATATGAAAAGAAACTATCTCAGCTTAAAAATCAGGAAAAGAAAATCAGAAAGCAAACGAGCCTTGAAGAAAGAAAAAAGCGAAACCATAGATTGATAGAGCGAGGAGCAATCTTAGAAAGTTTAATTGAGGGAGCAAGCGAGAAAAGTAATGAAGAAATAAAGGCTATTTTGCAAAGAGCATTTCAAAAAGACTAAGAAACGCAAGGACATAGTATAATTGTAATTCCCTTAGATTTTCTAAGGGCGCAATTATACACCCTTTAGGTGTCCTTGCGACCTGCGGTGCTTTTACCCTTGCGGGGAGCAAAGAAAAAAGCCGAAGCATTTTTCCGTATTAAAGGCAAAAGACAACTGAATATAATTCATTCGCTTTTTTATCATCAAGGGTAAAGCGCATTCACTATCGCTCACCCTTGACAATAAAAATTTGAAACAGATAGCTTACATTAAGCCGACATACTGAAACAACAAAAGTTAAAAGTATAGTCGGCTTTTTCTATTGTACCGTTTCAAAACGCTCATTCAGTTTATAGAAAAGCAAAAGTATTTTTAAGACCGACATCTAAAACAACAAAAGAAAAATAAGAAGATGACAAATGCCACATTCCCAAAATGGGAGTGTACCTAAATCAAAGACAGTACTAATCAAAGGGGGTAGTGAAACACGACTTCCTTAAAAGATAAAAGGAGTAACGATTTGTTGCTACATTTTCATAACAAAAGATAGGAGAGAAAAATGGCAGATAAAAGGATGTTTTCAATAAAGATAGTGGATAGCGACTTATTTTTGGATATGCCATTAAGTAGCCAATGCCTGTATTTTCATCTATCTATGAGGGCAAATGATGATGACTTAAAAATTCTAATTACAAAAGGTTTTGTAATTGTCTTTTAAAGAGGGGTTATAGTCATTACCTATTGGAAGATAAATAACTACATCAGAAATGACAGACGAAAAGAAACGATGTATCTTGAAGAAAAGCAAAGTATAACGCAAACGGAAAATGGAGCATATATCAAGGTTGAAAATCTTGGTATACCAAATGACAACCAAGTGTCAACCGTTTGTCCGCATAGTATAGTTAAGGGTAGATTAGATAAGAGGAGAATAGAACAGGTTGCCCCAGTGTCCCTTTATGGAGAGTATCAAAATATTCATTTAACCGATGAAAAATACCAAAATCTAAAAGATAGGCTGAAAGGTCATACAGATACAATGACTGAAAAGCTATTAAGATATATCAAAAGTAAAGGCACAGACTACAAAGACCACTATGTAACAATCCTTAATTGGTATGAATTGGTATGAACAGGATAAAGAAAAGCTATCACAGAAAAATAATCAAAATAAAAGCCATAGAACCTATTCAACCAACTATGAAGACAGCGACAGCCTATAAAAGGTGTTTTTAAGGGTTTAATCATAAAAGAGGTGTCAGACTATGGTTAAGATAAAAATAAGCCTTAAAACGCATTATAGAGCCTGATGTAGAAAAGGAGACTAAAATTATGAATGATAAAGAAAATATGATTACTACAAAAATTCAAGGGACAGATTTTATCTACAACAAAGATACTCACTATGAAGAAGACGGACATATCTATTGCAAGATTTGTAATGAAAGAATAGACGGTAAGGTAATTCCGATGTTGGATAAGCCTATGATTATCAGAACGGCTTGTAAATGTGATAGAGATAGAGCTGAACAAGAAAAAACTGTTAAAACAAGATAGGTTGAGACAAAGCTGCTTTATATCCAAAAATCAAATAGCCTACACCTTTAAAAATGCCGATGAAGATACAGATAAGGAAATCATCAAAAAAGCAAAGAACTATGTAAAACATTTTGAAGAAATGAGAAAAGATAATGTTGGACTGTTACTTTACGGAAATGTAGGAAGTAGCAAGACCTATGTAGCTTGTGCTATTGCCAACGCTATAATTACAGAATATAGCCATACAGTAAAAATGAGGAACTTTGCACAGATATTAAACGACTTACAAAAAGGTGGCTTTAATCTTGATAGAAACGAATATATCGAATAGATAACAAGCCCTACCCTACTAATTCTTGATGATTTTGGAATAGAGAGAAATACAGAATATGCCTTAGAGCAAATTTACAATGTAATCAATGCAAGATACCTAAAGGCAAGACCAACCATTATAACTACTAACCTTAATTTCAAAGATATAGAAAAAGAACAGGAAGATATAATGCTTGGCAGGATTTATTCAAGGATAATCGAGATGTGTTTACCTCTTAGGATAACGGGACTTGATAGAAGAAAAATACAGAGCAAAGAAAAGCTGAAGAAAGCACAAAACTTAATAGATGAATGAGAGCGATTGGAAAAGTAAAAAAATTCTAATCGCTTTTTAATTGCAAGAAAAGGAATGATGATATGCAAAAAAATAATACAGAAACAAAAACAATAAAGAAGATTGGAAAAACTACCTATGAAGTTGTTGTACATTTTAATAAAAATACTACTGAAACAATGCAAGACAAATTGAAACGCATAATGCTTAGAGAAATTGAGAGTGAAAAACATCAAAAAAATGATAAAAATGATTAGAAAGTCCTTGACAAGTTGTTACAGGTTTGGCTCGCTAATCTTTTCTTTGGTCTTTTGGTTAAAAATATCACTAAAATTTGCAGACCTGCCTTGTTTGTGCTGTTGCTTAGTGTATGAATTTATATTGGTGCTTAAGATGCTAATATCATTCGTGGTTTGCCTCCTAGCTTCTTGCTTTTTAAGTTTTAATTAAAGTAACCATAAAATAATTGACTATCCAAATTTATCAGTCAAAATAAACAAGTGACAAATATGCCAATCACAAAAATTACAAAAATTTACTTTTACTAAGTCATTCTTTGGTGGGACTGATTTAATTCCAGTATGCGCCAAAATTCAATTCAGATATTAGGGCGAGCATACTCTATGTAGCTACAAAATGTTACCATTTGCATCTCCATAGAGGCTCGCAAGGATAGCTTGCCGCTCCCTTGACCCACGCTTAAAAAATATTTTCTTTATTAAAGTGGCCATGCAAGATAGGCTTTTTTTAATAAAAGCTTAAGTTGATTAAAGGCAGCCATAAAAATAAAAATAATTAGACTAAATTATTTTTGTAGTCTGCAAAATATATTTTAATATATTTTTAAAATGGCAACGTAACAAATAATGTTTGGAAGTAATAAATGAGATGATTATGCAATAAACTTAATAGAGTCTCTACGTTTAAAACATATCTAAGCTTTGAGTCTTTTCCTTGCATACATCACTCACATGGTGATACATGCTGGCTTTTTGGGTGTATTCACGCTCCTCTATAAATTCTCTACATATTCTTGTAGCCTCTTGTGCTCTATCTGTAAGCTCTCGTATTCTTCTCTCAAATTTTGGAATTTTTCTTCTAAATTTTCTAATTTTTCTTCCAAGCAAGATATTGAACTCTCGTACATATCTCTTTGTTGCTGCAGAGATTCCGTTAAGGCGTCGTTGCAATCTTTGTTCAAGCTCTTGACTTTCTTTGTTAGCTCTGTCACATTTGTCTGTAATATCGCGAGCTTCTTCTCGCAGTCTTGTTGCAAATTCATTATTTCTAATTCGTGCTTGCTCCTTTCGTCTTCGATCGTCTTCGTCAAGCGCTCGTTCTCTTCTAGCAATGCTTTCTCTAATGCTGTCATCCTCTACTCCATTTTCATTAATATAAATTTCCTGCTCTCGTTCTCTATTATCTCTTCGTCTTTTGGAATCGATATGTAATACTCCCTCTGGGTCTTGTCCGTAGCAGGTTGGCTGTATCTCCATTGTTTTGGTATCGTCCAAGCTACTTCTTCCTTCAATATCATTGCGTGCACTACCCAGCCAATTGCTATTCCCAAAATTACTGAGATAGCCACTGATAGCGAGATTATCACCGATCTGTCCTTGTGATGCAAGGATATTGTTTTTTGAAGTTCTTTCGACATATCTTTTTTGATTAAATCTATCTCTTTTAGCAATAAGCTCCTCAAGTTTTCGCCTATTTTCTCTACACTCTGTTTGTGTATTTCTATCATGGAATTCTCTAATTCTTCTGCTTGAGCTTTGGCTGAGTTCTCCAAGTCTTTGAGCGCTTGTGAAAGTTGCATCGTATATTCCTCCTTTAAGACGATTTTTTGTTTTTTGATTAGGAAGTATTATTGTTATACTTTTACTGGTAGATCTAGCTACTTCAATACCTTGTTGACCAAGAAGTTCGATCATGTGATCTCTATTTTTAATATATCCTTGTTTAACTAGATCGTGCAACTTTTGATCTAGCTCTTCTAAATTTTTATAATGATTGACGTTTTTCTTACTAGATAATATAGTCTGTTCTTTTGCTGGATCATCTGGACTTGATAGTCCATACTCATCGTTAATGATCTTTTTAATTAGATCTATTCTAGTTTGATCATATTTGGCAAAATATGGATTAAATGATTTTCCTGTTTTAAGATCGATCTTGGGAACCAGAAAATTTAACTCAAGCCGACCATCCTTGTCTGAGTGTTCTACCCATAATACATTTGTACGTTCAAGCATATACTCACCCAAAAGAGCATATTCAAAATCCTTGATAATTTTTAATTTCTGCTCCTCAGTCAGAGAGTCATACTTCTCCTCAAATGATAAAACACCAAAACAAGTCTTTTGTTTATAGGTGATGCCTTTTATAATGGCTCTAGTTAAATTTTCATCACCTTTTATAACTTTTGCTGTTCCAGCAGCCTTTCTCTCATTTAAAAGGTAATTTACACTCCCAAGGCCACCACCAGTATAAGTACGAAGGAATTTAACTAGCATCACTAGTGCCTTTATTTGTATTGATACAAGGCAAATCAAGCAACATATTATTTACCCAATGCTTCATACACTTTATGTAAGACATCATTATCGTCCGCTATGATCTTGATACCAACTCTATCTAGGCTTTGCCCACTATTTAATTTAGCGGCTATTTGGTTCATGTTTTGTCCTTGTCTAGATAGCTCAATTAGAAGTTCCCTTATAATTGGTGCATAAATCTGCTTAGACAACATAGCTCTTAGGGCAAATTTTGAGAAAGTTAGGCCACTTTCTTGTAATTTATCATTAATTACCAACCATTCTGCATTACTTAGCCTAAGTCTTTTAGTTATGACTTTGGTTACCTTGCGCTTTTTTGTCTTTTCAGAACTCACGTAAATTTTCTCCTAATCTAAAAAAGAAGCCACTCAAAAAATCCTATGTCATAAATTTTTTGGCAGACTTGCTCTTTAAATATCTTTTAAGGTTATTTTATAAAATTTCACAGCCTAAAACAAGGAATTTGGTAG
>NZ_CABPUE010000004.1:0-8337 GCF_902460545.1 Campylobacter concisus | reverse complement strand
TAATATAATTTTTGTAGCTTTTAAATTTTCTCTTAGAAATTTAGTCCAGTATGAAATTAAGAAAATAAAATAATAAATTTATAGGGGTTATGCTCATCACAAAATAGCGCTTTAAATAGGACAAGCTAGTAACATGAAATTAGTTACTAGCAAATCACAGATGACTAATAGTCTAGCTTTATGCTTGGTTAAATTTATCCTTTAGCATCTCGTATACTTCGTTGTTCTCTCTTTTGCCAACAACTAGCACTAACACTACTATCTCACTATCTTTTACTTGATATGCCAAGCGGTAGCCGACATCTCTTAGCTTGATCTTGTAGACATCTTCATAGCCTCGTAGCTTGTCTTTGGTAACCTTTGGGTTTTCTAGACGCTCACTTAGCTTCTTTTTAAACTGCACTTTTATGCTATTGTCTAGCTTTTGCCACTCTTTTAAAGCGCTTGGCAAGAACTCTAACTCATAACTCATCTAGGCTTACTTTTACTGGTTTTTCACCACTTGCTAGAGCAGCGTCTACTGCTTTACTTAGATGATACTCTTCTATTATCTCTGCCATTTTTTCATAGACAGAGCTGGGTACTAGATAGGCGCTAGGGACATTGTGGTTTAGTATAGCTACAACATTATCTCCAGCTTGTTTTAAAATTTGAGCTGGAGACTTTTTTAGCTCGCTTATGCTAGCTGTGAAATTTGCTTGTATGGTTTGCATTTTTATCCTTTATTTAATACCTAAAATAATACTAAATAAGATATAAAGATAGTCTTAAAACTCATGCTTTGAAATTTGCCCCTATTCATTTTCATACGATACCATCTCTACTTTAGCCTTTAGTGTATTAGCGTTAATGGGCTTGGCATAAGTGTTTAGCAAAATTTTATACTGCTTTTCATGTCCTACTATCTGGGCTATAAGGTTAGCTTCAACCTCGCGCTGCACTAGATAGTCTATAAAGTAGTGCCTAAAAGAGTAGAAGGTCTTTTTAGAGTCTTTGTCTATAAACTTTCTTTGGATCTGGCTTCTAAAAATTTCAGAGAAGTCCTTATTGCTTACCTTAAATATATTTCCGCTTTTTTTGCTATTAACATATTCTAGCAGGCCTAGATCTATGAGCTTACTATGGATAGGCACAAACCTAATGCTGTTTTTAGTCTTGGTGGTTTTGCCATCATTTGTGTTTATGTTAAAGCAGTAAATTCCATCTTTTAAGGTTATATCTTCCTTATGAAGCTGTGTGATCTCTTTTATCCTCATGCCACTATAAGCAGCTATCATTGTGACATAGTAGAGCTCATTAGCCTCTATCCTTGAACTTGGAGATTTGCCACTTTGTTTGATACTAGTTACTATCTCAAAGATCTTTCTAGCTTCTGATGCTTCGTATGGAAGCACTGCCCTTTCGCTAGGGTCTATGTCTATCTTTACGTTCATTTTTGCAGTTATGCTTTTACCTATATAGCCGCTATCAAAGCAGTAGTTAAAAAACTGAATAACCCTTATCATATATTTTTGGATAGTAGGCTCAGAGAGTTTATCGTCCTTTTCTCCTAGCTTAAGTATCTGAGATAAACTTTTATCTTTGTACTTACTCTTTTGAGCTAGCTTAGTTGGAATTTTATAAAGAAGATCTCTAAATTCAAGCAAGTTATCTCTCGTGATCTTATAAACTGGCGTATCTTCTTTAAAGTATAAAAATAAGAGCTTTTTTACGCCAGTAACTAATCTTTGCGTATCTGGCGACCACTTGTCAGCTCTTTTAGTGTTTGTTTCAAATATATGAAATGCATCCTTTAAGCTCTTTTGATCTTCTAAATTTAAAGCTGAGAATTGATTGCTAGAGCCAGATGCCACTTGCAATGCTTTTCTAATCTCATACTCTTGTGTTACTTGGGCGCTAGGATTAAAAATACTAAAGCTACTATCTTCATCTAATTTTATCTTGATATTTTTTGGTGGATTTGGATCCATTATGATATCTTCCATGCTTCTATGGCTATTATTTGTTCTTACTAGCTTTAAATTTGAGGTCGAGCCATACTTTTGATCTAGTATGGCATAAACCGTTTCGCTAATCCTCTGAGCCATAGCCTTAAGCTGTCCATCCGTAATGGGCAAACAACCACTATCTTCAAGCTCTTTTATATTTTCTTGGAATGAAGCTATGTCCTTAGCGTCAAACGAACTAGGTTTGGCATGTTTGGCTAAGTTATCGCTAGAATCATCTTCGAGAAAGTATTGCTCACGCTTATCATCAAAGAGCACGCTGCTCTTCTCAAGCTTTGATACAAGATAGTTAAGTGTTAGTATATTCTTCTCTAAAAGAGTTTGCCCTATGTTCTCTTTATCCTTACTACCAAGAGCGCCAGCAGTGTTAGTGATATTGCTTATATCCTTAATTAAAATTTGAGGTAGATCGCCATCTATCAAACTTTGTTTAAAGTAGTCATTGAGCGCATTTAGAAATTCTACATCCATCTTCTTGTTAAGAAGAGAGTGCTCTTTGATACTCTTACTAAGCTTCACTTTCATAAACGAATTTACAAAAGATTGGATTATGCTATCACTAAGATTCATGTGAACCGCCCTTTTTATCAGGTAAAGATTATTATCTAGAATTTTAGCCCTTTTTCTGGCTTTTTCCAAGAGATTAGTGGATGTGGAGAAGCAAATTTCTCGCTTTTCGTTAAAAAATTTTCTGATGCTTGGAGCAAGTGTAGCTCGGTAGTAATATATACCGTTTCGCTCCCTTAAGTGTTGTCCCATATTTAATAGTCAACCGGTCAAAAATGGAACAGTTTTACGTAATGACTAAGTAAAAAATCGTCTAAAGTGCGTATTTCAGGCTTTTGTGAGCTCATATAAAAAATCCTCATAAGCCGGAGGTCGGGAGTTCAAGTCTCCCCCGTGACACCAGAACACACTATTTTAGGCGCTAGCAGTGATGCTTTTGTTCTTTCCCTTTCTTTAAAATTTCCTTTAAGAGTGGAACACTTAGTTACTAAAGTGGGACAGTCTCTTAAAAATTCCAACGATTATAGAGCCATCACCCTTTTAATACCATAAAAATAAATTTGTTTTAAATTCTTGCTTCTAGCTTTTATTTTAGGTTACCTTTAAAATACCCCAAGGAACATCCATCTACTGCCAATAGTTAAGCTTCAGTAAGTTTAACAGTAAAGATGAAGAGCTTCATAGTAGAGCCTTTGTAAAGAATTTTCTTAAAGGCTTTCAAGAAAGCTTTGAGAAAGACTATACCGCACAGCCTTACGTACAAAAAATGAAAGAGTATATAATAACGAAGAAATAAAATGTTATACGAGTTTGCAAACCGGTGCTAGCTATATAAATTTCAAAAACATAACCGATATAAAAGATCTGGTAAAGACCATAACTCATGAAAACCAAAGATCGATGGATATACAAGATCATAGAGATATAAACAAAAATAGAGATAATGATACCAAATACGCGTCAAATTTCTCAAATTTTGCGAGAAGTAAAGCATTCAATTGGGGCAATATCAAAACAATGGAGAGATTTCTTAAATATAAAATCAATAAATAGGGAAGATAAATTATTAAATAATATGATAGAAAATGATGGAAATATTTTTAGACATACAATTTTTCAAGGAGTAAATTATGAACTTCGCAATACGATAAAAGACAATACTATCGGCGGTAGTGGTAATGAATGATTTTTTTAATGCTTTCTGGCGAGAATTTCAATATAAAATCATAGATTTAATCGTATATTTAGCCAATCATCACCCATTAGTTGCTTGGATTATCTTATATTTTTGGGTTTGCTCGTACTATATTTTTGTTTTAAGTTTATTCGCCATTGTTATATAATCTATAATAAATCTAAAAATATAAAAATTTTAAAAATAGGTATATCATTTTTTATTCCTATTGTTATTGTTTTTTACTTTCTCATTAAATTCACAATCTACAAATCAAATGGATGTTTAGTTTATTTTTGCATCTTTTCGTAGATTTCTACTATTGGCGTGATTTTTTGGGCTTTTCGACCTGAAAAATTTATACCAGATAAACCACAAAATAGAAACCCTAAAAAACAAAAGAAGCAAAAAGTTAAATTTGAAAAAAGTAAGAATTCGTTTAATTTTACAAATGTAAAATTAAAAAATAAACAAAGCAGCGGCGATAAACAGAAATTTTAAAAATATCTCTAAAATAGGAACGACTGAAAGAATAAACGAAAAACTATTAGCCAATACCCCAAAAGGCGGAAAATTAGGTGGCGACGGTATATTAAGACATAACGGCAAAGAGTATGTAGCTCATAGTATGGATATAACGGGAAATAAAGTGATATATCAACAATTAGGTAAAAATAATAAACCGGTAGAGGTTTATAAAATTACTAACGATAAAGGTTATTTAGTGATAGCTTCTAAACCAAAGCTCTCTACTTCGGAAAGCAGTCCTAGTACTTTAATAAAAGACGTAACAAAAGATATTAAATTTTATGATAGCTCAAAAACCCGGGTATAGTAGCAGGCGCCACCATAGGCGGAGGTATAGATATTGGATCGCAGTATATAAATAACGGCTATAGTTTTAAAAATATTGACCATACAGAAGTAGTAATAAATGCATTAGGCGGTGCATATGGCGGAGCTGCTAGCGGTTTATTCTCGGCAATAGTCAGAGGCGCTTTTGTTAACTCATCTACAGAACTATATTCTCAACTTAAAGATAGATCAAGAGATGTGGACGCAGAGAGAGTGGTAGGAAAAGGTTTTGCTGGTGGATTTTATGGACTGTTCGGCAGTCTTGCGGGAACAGGCGGTAAAAACATAAAAGTAGGCGATGGGGATTTACGGACTGAGGCTGAAGCTGGGGTAAGTATATTTACTGGAATAACACAGGTGGCTGTAGTAGTATGAGTAGCAAAGATAATAAAAATAACAAAGACGATAAAAAAGAATGAGAACAGATATAAAAGTTTTGTTTAAGAACATTAATTTTAAAATAAGCATCATCTAAATTTTTTAGATATAATTACGCAAAAATAATATTATTAAAATCAGGTAAAGGAACTCATGAAAAAAATATTTAAATTTCTATCTTTTTTAGTATTTATGCTATTTCTTACAGGATGTGCAAAAGATCTTATTATAAGCAATATGCCAAATTCAAATTTGAACTATCATGGCGATAATGTTCCTATAACTATCATAGCTTATAAATTAAGAGATGTGGCTAAATTTAAAGAAGCTAGCATTATCGATCTAGCCGAGAGAAATGGTGAAATACTAGGTTATGACAAGATTGACTCTATAAAAACACAAATTCAGCCAAATACAAATAGATATGCTTTTACAAATGTATATCCTGACGAGGTTCCGTATGTTGGTATTTTGGTACTTTATGCTGATCAGAGCAAGACAAATATCAAGGCTTATAAAGCTACAAAAGAGATAAAAGAAAAAAATATAGTTTTTGAAATAACAAAAAATGGCGTAAATGTTTTAGACGCTAGTAGCTCTAAAATACAAGCAAGCAAATAAAATGTCTGAAAAGCTAAAAGTCGTTTGGTATAACGGAATGAACGTTGATAAGGTTCATTTCGAGCAGCAAGAAAGATATTTTGAGAGAAATTTAAACCTAAAAACCATCTCTTCTTTTTCAAATTTATACGGTGTTTTAGATTTAGAAATTTCAAGCGATCTTTTGCTTCAAGGCAAAATAGGGCTAACTAAAATTTCTTGTATCTCTCAAGATGGCACGATTTTTAACGCGCCAGATCAAGATGAATTACCAGAGCCACTTGAGATAAGCCCAAGTGAGCCAAACTCAGCTATTATAGTGCTAAAACTACCTATTAGCTCAGGTTTGGTTGATATTAGCTTGCAAAATAATTTACCAAATCTAAAATTTACAGCCAAGCAAGCACTTATCAGCTCAAGAGTGCATGATGAAGCTAGCAATGATATATTGAACGAGCTAGACGATAAAGATGATTTTGAACTATCTTCTGCCTTTACACAAGATAAAGAAAATCTAATCCTAGCAAGCCAAAGATCATCTCTTGGAGTATTTGGCTCAAAGATGCCTTACGAGCTTAGCATACCAATTTGTAAAATAAAAAATATAGACCTAAATAAACAAATAACACTTGACGAAAAATTTATTCCAACTTGTATTGACATCAGTAAAAACACCTTTATAATAAATTTTATAGAGGAGCTTAGCTTTGCTACAAAGCAACATCAAGAGAGTTATTTTGGGTTGCTAGGAGGTGTTGATCAAGCTAAAAATAGACTTGATTTTTCAACGTATTTAACACTAAATATGCTAAAAAAATGGAATTTAATATTCTCTTATTTGTTAAAGAAAGATAAATTTCACCCAGAGTATTTGTATGAAAAATTAGTTGATTTTCAGGCTGATTTGTTAGCACTTAGTCATGATAATAGTTTTAGCGAATTTATAGCCTACGATCACAATAACTTAACTCAAACTTTTGTGCCTTTGATAAACAATCTAAGACTTTTATTCTCACATATCTTATCTCCAAAATATATAATGGCGCAAATTGTTAAAAACAATCACGGCTTTTATGACTGTATTTTTGATAATCCAAGCATTATTGAAAACTCAGAAATTTATTTTGCTATTCACAGCGATACGAAAAATGAGTATCTTCTTAAAAATTTCAAAGAGCAATGCAAAATCCATACTCAATCAAATATAAAAGGCATAGTATCTTCACAGCTAAGAGGTATAAACGTAGAGCAAATTTCTGTTGTTCCTAGTACTTTACCGAAGTTAAACGATTATATCTATTACAAGATAGACAAAAAAGACGAAATTTTTAAAAGCTTTGTAAATCAAAATGTGATTAGCGTTTATATAACAGCAAATTTACCGAATGCTGACATTAAAATGTGGGCTTTATTATAAGGATAAAAATGAACGAAAATCAAAATGAAACCTCAGTTTTAAGTCAAACAAATCTTTTGGGTCTTGGCACAAATCTTGCACTAGATCACGTGTTACCATTGCTTCTTTTGGCAAATAGGGTTTCAAAATTACAAAATTTTTCACAAAGTGAAATGGCAAATTTACGTGAAAAATTGATAAACGATATCTTAAGCACTACTTCAAAGATATCAAATCTAGGCATTTACGAGGAAGACGATATCATTAGGCTTAGATATTGCCTTTGTGTTTTTATAGATGAGAGCTTGCTAAAAAATGAAATTTTTATGAACAGCTTTTGGGCCAATAATACCCTGACAACAAGATTTTTTAATGAAAATCTAGGCGGAAATAAATTCTTTGGCATTATGGATAAGTGGTTTGAAAATGTTGGCAAAAATAAAGATTTCTTGGAATTTATATATGCTTGTTTGGTGCTTGGCTATAAAGGAAAATATGAAACCCAAGAAGATTGCAATGAAAAAATTTCTTACCTTTGTGAAAATATAGCTTCGGCTGTTTCTCCGCTTATAAAGGCTGATGAAAATGTATTTGAAAAGAGCTACTTAAAACAGACAAAGAAAAGCTTTCTTGAGGTATTTTCGCTAAAGCGTTTAAAATTTTATTTCATTTTGCTAGCTATTGCCATGATTGCAGCTGCATTTTTATATAGTACATATTCTATGGATCAAAACAATATCAGAAACGATAGTGTCCTAAATAATAAGATAGAGAATTTTATGGATAACAAGTAAGTGCAAGATAATTTTTGTAATAAATTTAATGAAGATTTTTTAGAGAATGAGCTTTATATTAGTTTAACTGATGAAATGTCAAAGTATAAAACTTTGATGCATGATAGCATAAAGTGGGATTACGTATTTAGCTCATCTTTAAAAGCCTTAAGTGAGTTTAGCCTTGATGCTAAGCTTTTAAATTTCTTAGCGATTTCTGCTATAAATTTAAACGACAAAGAGGCTTTTAAGACACTTATAAAAGCCTTTGCTTTTTTTCTATTTATTTTGAAAAAAGAGCCAAATTCGCTTGCAAAAAACGAAAAGCAGCTACCTGCTAAAAAAAAGATAATAGCTCAGACAATAGAGCTTTTTACGCAAGCTAATGATAAAGCTTTGGATCAAGCTGACGCAAAAGCCTTTAATGATCTTGTGCCTGAGCTTTCGCAAGAGCTTGGTACACGTTTTGATACACTTTATATAGAAGAAAAAAAAGAAGAAATTTTAAAAGCTAAAGAGCCAAAAGTAATTACTAAAACTGAGCCAACTTACCATCAAAGCGTTTCATTTAGCGGCAATGACATTAGTACATTTAATGATAGAGAATTTAGAGAATATTTTATAAATTTATCACTAATGCTTTTAAAG
>NZ_CABPUE010000003.1:107717-114141 GCF_902460545.1 Campylobacter concisus | reverse complement strand
CTATTAAATTTCGTATTTACAAGACTTCTAGGTTATTTATAAAATTTAAATAAATTTTTATTATTAATAAATTTAAAATATAACAATGCTATTTTCATTTTATATATTCTAAGACAAATAAAAATTTCAAGATCAAATAAAAAATTTGTAAGAGATAATCTTATAAATTTTATCCTAAATAAGCCTTATTAATCAAAATGTTATATTTGTATCAAATCATCCTTAAAATATAAGTTTAATCTAAATCCATAAGAGATATAATCTTGATTAAATTTATATTAACTTAGGAGGTTTCATGGATTTTCTCATGAATTTAAGTGAAGGCATGCAGTTTGCTATCCAGCTTCTCATTGTCCTTATCTGTTTGTTCTACGGAGCTAAAAAAGGCGGTATCGCACTTGGTATGCTAGGCGGTATCGGTCTTATAGTTCTTGTTTTTGGATTTAACATCGAGCCTGGTAAGCCAGCTATTGATGTTATGCTAACTATCCTTGCTGTCGTTGTGGCAAGTGCTACACTTCAAGCTAGTGGCGGTCTTGATGTCATGCTTCAAATAGCAGAAACCATACTTAGAAAAAATCCAAAATATGTAAGTATCTTAGCTCCATTTGTAACATGTACGCTTACTATTTTATGCGGCACTGGACACGTTGTTTATACTGTGCTTCCTATCGTTTATGATATCGCTATCAAAAATGGTATCCGTCCAGAGCGTCCAATGGCAGCAAGCTCGATAGCCTCACAAATGGGTATCATCGCAAGTCCAGTTTCAGTTGCTGTTGTAACTCTTACAAGCTTTCTTATTAATGCTAAAACTCACCTAGCTGGCTTTGATGGATATTTAGATCTTTTAAAGATTACGATTCCATCAACATTTTGTGGCGTTTTAGTGGTAGGAATTTTTAGCTGGTTTAGAGGTAAAGATCTTGATAAAGACGAAGTCTTTCAAACAAAGCTTCAAGATCCTGAGTTTAAAAAATATGTTTATGGCGATAGTGCGACACTTTTAGGCAAAAAGCTTCCTGGCTATCAGTGGGCTGCGATGTGGATATTTTTAGGCTCTATCCTTGTAGTTGCACTTCTTGGATATTTTAAAGATCTTCGCCCAAGCTGGACTACTTACAAAGACGCAACAGTCGTTCAAGTAATAGCTAACCTTCCAACTGAACAAAAAGTTTTAAAAACCTTAAAAATAAAAGATGCTAGCATCCAAACAGAGGCGGCTGAGCTAAAAGTAGCAAACGATAAGCTAAATGCCAATCAAAAAGCTCAATCAGTTAAAATCATCGGCAAAGATGCAAATCAAACTCTTACTCGCACAGCTGATGGTGCAGTAACATATATAAATGAAAAAGGCGCAAAAGAAGAATTCCAAGGTGCTTACATCAATATAAGCAACAAACAAGCATCTTCAAAGAGCTTAAGCATGGTTCATGTTATCCAAATTTTCATGCTTTTAACTGGCGCTATCATCTTAATCTTTACACCAACAGATGCTAGCAAGATTGGTAAAAACGAGATATTTAGATCAGGTATGATCGCTCTTGTTGCAGTATTTGGTATCTCTTGGATGGCCGAGACTATGTTTGCAGTGCATACTCCGATGATGAAAGAGGCGCTAGGAAGCATCGTAAAAGAGCATCCTTGGACTTATGCGGTTATGCTCTTGATTATCTCAAAATTTGTAAATTCTCAAGCTGCAGCCTTGGTTGCATTTGTGCCATTAGCATTAAATATCGATGT
The DNA here is from genome assembly GCF_902460545.1 of Campylobacter concisus. Lineage (GTDB taxonomy): Bacteria > Campylobacterota > Campylobacteria > Campylobacterales > Campylobacteraceae > Campylobacter_A > Campylobacter_A concisus_AE. The sequence continues at coordinate 112,398 of NZ_CABPUE010000003.1, read as the reverse complement.
TAATCCTGCTATCATTCTAGCTTTTGCGCCAGCTTGCTACGGATACTACATCCTGCCAACATATCCAAGCGACCTTGCGGCTATCCAGTTTGATAGAAGCGGTACGACACATATTGGTAAATTTGTTATCAATCACAGCTTTATCATTCCGGGACTTATTGGCGTTATATCCTCTTGTATATTTGGCTATATTTTTGCAACTGCTTTTGGATATCTATAATAGATAAATTCTCTTGCTACTAGTAATTTCTAGTGGCAAGAGTAGAATTTATCAAAGCTTATCTTTAAATTTTTGTTTATTGCTCATATAAACGAAGCTTAGCACTTCGGCTACGGCCCTAAAAAGATGTGCTGGTATCGTATCATCGACTTCACAAATTTTATAAAGCTCTCTTGCGAGTGGTGGATTTTCATAAATTTGCACACCATTTTCAACGGCTATTTTTTTGATTTGCAGTGCTAAAAAATCAACACCTTTTGCAAGTATTATCGGTGCTTCGTCACGACTTTTATCATATCTTATCGCTACGGCGTAGTGAGTAGGGTTTGTGATGACTACGTCAGCTTGTGGGATATTTTGCATCATTCTACGCTTGGCTGCACGCATTTGTGCTTGACGAATTCTGCCCTTCACTTGCGGATCTCCTTCCATTTGCTTATACTCATCTTTTATCTCTTGCTTGCTCATACGAAGGTCTTTAAAGTATTGAAAACGTACGATGAGAAGGTCGATAAGTCCGATCACAAAAAGAATAAAAAGCATGACACTAACAAGAATGATGAGCTTTTCTTTTAGCCAAGCAAGCTGATTAAACATAGAGAAAAAGAGCGTGTGTGGCAACTCCTTTATAAACTGCAAGAAAAAATAAAATCCAACTCCAAAGACGATGCTAACTTTTAGCACGATCTTAATGCTGTCTATCACTTTTTTCATCGAGAATAAATTTTTTAGCCCCTTTAGCGGGTTTATCTTGCCAAAATTTGGCATTATAGGCTTTGTGGTAAAGATAAATCCAAACTGCATTACATTTGCGATAACACCAGCGATCGCCACACAGATACAAACTGGAAGTATCATAAGAAGCGACCTTGCAAAGGTATTTACGACGATCATTTTTACAGTTGGCAAGGTAAGTGGTTGACCGATAAATTTTGAGTAGTAGATATAAAGTGAGATGATCTGTTCTTTCATAAAATTTAGCATTGCAAGTAGTACGCCAATAGCAATAACTAGGGTCACAAACCCAGCTAGGTCCTGACTTTTGGGAACGTTGCCGTCTTTTTTGGCATCTTCTATCTTTTTGGGGGTCGCTTCTTCGGTTTTTTCCTGATCTTCGCCTGCCATCTTTGTCCTAAGCTCGCTTAAATTTAGGGCGATTATAGCCAAAATGCGGTTAAACTATCCGCTAAATTTAAATTTTGCAATTCAAAAAAACTAAGCCATTTTAGGCGTTTTTGGCTAAAATTAGCAAAAATAAGGAGCAAACAAAATGTCATTTTTAGAAGGCTTATTTAACATTTTCAAAGCCAAAAAACCACCAAAAAGCGACGAAGAGCTACTTTTGGACGAGTATGCAAGCATTTACACCCAAATAAAAGAGAAAAATTTAAACGAATACGACTTTTTATGTGAGCTCATACGATTACTCTCTTTTTCAAGAGCTAGACGCTACGACTTTTGCCTTGAAAAGTGCCTAGCTGATGGCGACGCCGAGGCACTAAATGATCTCATTTTTCAATACGCTAGGCTAAATTTACTCCCAGGATGCAGCGGTGGATACGATCAGTGTGAGAGACTAATACCGGCATTTTTTGCTATCGCTTGTGGCGACACAGATAGCATGGCAAGGATATTTCCAAAAGGCCTGCCACCTAGCAAAAACGGCTATAAATTTCTATGCGTTATGCATGATCTGCTAACGGCGATGCTTTGGCAAGATGAAAATTTACTCGCCCCTGCTCTTGAAAAGACACACACTTTTGCAGAGTCTAAAAAACCAGCAAACGAAAGAGAGGCGGTTAAATTTGTGCTTGCCCTACATAAAAAAGATGTGGCTGCTATGAGCGAGCATTTACAGAAATTTTGCTCTACATTTGGTAGGATAGAGGCGCCTAAATTTGAAAAAAGGCTTTATATTTTCGCACACGGACTTTACGCTTTGGCGCGTTACTTTTTGCCATTTGATCTTTTTAAAGAGATCAAGCTACCAAAGAGCGAAAATTTCAGTAAATTTTACGCGCAAAGGCTTTTTCAAGAAGAAATTCCCAAACCAAAACTCTATTTTGTTTTGCCACCTGAGTTTGAACTGATAAATATTATCTTAAATGCGCCAGTAGCTAAAACGCTAGTATATCAGCCACATTTGCCAAGTGACAAAACATTTTTCTTAGATCATAGCTCTATGATAAGAAATTTAGCCGATGAGATCATAAGATCAGGGGCATTAAAGTAGAATTTATAAACTTTTGGCTAATATTCACACCTTACAACCAACAAAGCTCCATAAATCTTTTGCAAAAAAGTGCTTTTTGGTCTTACCAAATTTTAGAAAGGTAGAGTATGTCAAAATACGCTATATTTAAGCATGGCGGTAAGCAATATCGTGTTAGCGAGGGTGAGTTCCTTAAGCTAGATCACTTTAGTGCTGAAGCTAAATCAACCGTTGAGATTACAGAAGTTTTGGCTGTAAATGACGGCGAAGTAAAGGTAGGTGCGCCATTTGTGAAGGGTGCAAAAGTTGTTCTTGAGGTCGTTAATGAAGGCAAAGACAAAAAAGTAGTTATCTACAAAAAACGCAGACGTAAAGACTCAAAACTAAAACGCGGCTTTAGAAGACAATTTACACGTGTAAAAGTCGTAAGTATCGCAGCTTAAGGAGATAAGATATGGCACACAAAAAAGGTCAGGGTTCAACCCAAAATAACCGTGATAGTATTGGACGCCGATTAGGTGTTAAGAAATTTGGTGGTGAGTTCGTTCGTGCTGGAAATATAATCATCCGCCAAAGAGGAACAGCAACTCACGCTGGAAATAACGTAGGTCTTGGCAAAGATCACACAATTTTTGCATTAGTCGATGGCTTTGTAAAATTTGAAAGACTTGATAAAAACAGAAAAAAAGTATCTGTTTATCCAGCTGCATAATCTTAGGGGCAATCGCCCCTTTCTTTCTTAAAATTATTCAAAAATCAAAATTTTTATTTAGTGTTTAGAATTTTTCAAATAGCTGTTTGAGAGAAATTTTAAATCAACCATAACTTTATATTTTAGGCTTCATAGTGCTCATTTTTGCTTTATTTTAGACAAGATATCACGATTTAATTTCAGTAAAGTTGGATATAATCCAAATAAAAAATTTAAGGTAAAAAATGTTTATAGATAGTGCAAGATTGACTCTAAGTTCGGGGCATGGTGGAGCTGGAGCTGTGAGTTTTCGTCGTGAAAAACATGTCATTTTAGGTGGTCCTGATGGCGGAGATGGGGGAGATGGGGGAGATGTTTATTTTGTTTGTGACAACAATACCCATACTTTAGCAAATTATAAGGGTAAAAGAGCCATGAAGGCTGGCAATGGTGAAGCTGGCATGGGCAAGCGAATGACTGGCAAAAAGGGCGAAAATTTAGAACTCATAGTCCCTCCTGGCACAGCTGTTTATGATGCACAGACAAATGAGCTGCTCTGCGATATAGTTAGCGAGGGTCAAAAGACACTATTTTTAAAGGGCGGTAAAGGCGGACTCGGAAATTTCCACTTTAAAAGCTCTATCAACCAAGCTCCAGAATACGCACAAAAAGGCATGCCTGAAGAGAGCGTAGAGGTCAGGCTTGAGCTAAAGCTTATTGCTGATGTTGGTTTAGTGGGCTTTCCAAATGTTGGTAAATCAACTCTTATTTCAACAGTATCAAATGCCAAACCGCAGATCGCAAACTACGAATTTACAACGCTTACGCCAAAGCTTGGCCTTGTTGAGGTCGATGAGTTTAGTGGCTTTGTCATGGCTGACATCCCTGGTATCATCGAAGGGGCGAGCGATGGACGCGGTTTAGGCGTTAAATTTCTAAAACATATCGAGCGAAATAAAATTTTACTTTTTATGATAGACGGAGCAAATTATAGAGGTATGAGCGAGCAGTTTAGTGTGCTAAAAGAAGAAGTCGCTAAATTTTCAAGCGTGCTTGCTAGCAGGGACTATGCTATCGCTATCACCAGAGTCGATGCAGCGGAAAATTTAGATGAAAACATAAAAGAATTTATGAAATTTTTAAAGCTAAAGCCAGAGCAAAACGGTAAATTTATCTACAAACAAGATTTACTCAGCTTTGATCATTCAAAACCATATTTTATTTTGCCGATCTCATCAGCGACAAACGAAAACATTGACGAGCTTAAATTTGCACTGCTTGAGCTGCTTAAAAAAGAGTTATAATATTTTTATTGAGGATTATAAAATGAGCATTGGTTCAGAGTGGAATAAATGGGATTTACACATTCATACGCCATTGTCTATTGTTCAGCATTATGGCAACGATACCGAAGAAGTGTGGGAGAGATATATTAAAGATATAGAAAATCTACCTCCTGAATTTAAAGTTTTAGGCATTAATGACTATCTTTTTCTTGACGGTTATGAAAGACTAAAAAAAGAAAAAGAACAAAATGGTAGATTGCAAAATATAAATC
>NZ_CABPUE010000003.1:106395-107637 GCF_902460545.1 Campylobacter concisus | reverse complement strand
GTGGTTTAAAAAGAATAAACTTGCATGTAATTTTTTCAGATAAATTAGATATCGAAATTATTAAAAGTCAATTCTTAAATACATTAGAGCAGAGTTATTCTATCGAAAGTAATTCTGAAAAATGGCATAGAGCAATTACTAAAGATAGCCTAAGAGATTTGGGGCAAAAAATTATCGATAGTGCGCCAGAAGAACAAAAGCAAAAATACCAAAGCCCATTAATAGAGGGCTTTAATAACTTAAATATTAAAGAAGACTATATTTTTAAAGCACTTGATAAAGATTGTTTTGCAGGAAAATATCTTACAGCAATAGGTAAGACGGAGTGGGATGAATTAAGATGGTCGGATAGCTCTATTGCGATTAAAAAAGATATAATAAATAAATCAGATATAATTTTTACTTCCGCAAAAAACATTGAAGCATTCAATAATGCAAAAAGCAAACTCAAAGAATGTGGTGTTAAAGATTTATTGCTCGATTGTAGCGACGCACATCATTTCTCAGATAGTATAGAAAAAGACAGGATTGGCAAATGCTATACTTGGATTAAGGCAGATACGACTTTTGAAGGTTTGAAACAAGTAATCTACGAGCCCACAAGGATACATATTAGGGAAAATAAACCACAGGCGGCTATCTATAAAATCGAAGAAATTAAATTAAATTTTGAGGATAGCATAAAGTGGGGTGAAGATAATTTTTGTTTTTCAAATTTTAAGGAGACCATTAAATTTAGTCCTTATCTAAATTGTATTATAGGGGGAAGAGGGAGTGGTAAAAGTACTCTACTAAATTTAATAGCTGAAAAAATAGGCAAAGGCAATAAAGATATATTTAGGCAACTTAGCGAAAATAACATATCTTCAAAAGTAGATATTATTCCTAGCAATGTTCAAAATATCGAGTACTTAGCACAAAATGAAATAGAGGAATTCGCAACAAATTCAAAGAAATTTACGCAAGCCATCTTTGAGAGACTTAATAAAAAATCAGATGATAGATTAAAAAGTATTCAAGAGCAAGTTTCTTTGAAATTAGATAAATTTGATAGACAAATAAGTAGATTGATTGCTCGTTATGAAATTGCTAAAAATTTAAATGAGAAAAATATAGAATTACAAAATGCAAATCACTTACTAAAAACTTTTACTGACAAGAAATTTAATAAAAATTATGAAATGATAAATGTTTTGATAGAAGAAAAGAATAAAAGAGTAAAATGGAAATAGAAGTAAAAAG
>NZ_CABPUE010000003.1:101224-106344 GCF_902460545.1 Campylobacter concisus | reverse complement strand
AATTGAATTAAAATTTTTAGATAAAGACGAATCCTCTGATACTTGGACACACGATAATACTTATAAAAAGTCTTGTGAATCATTAAGGGATGAATTAAAATCAGTGCTTGATAAGTATCAAAACATATCGTTTGATGAAGACGAAATAAGATTGTGCGACATAGAGCAAAAGATTGGTGAACTTAAAAACAGTATAGACACCTATTTAAATAGTATGGGTTATACTCTTGAAAATATAAATGATCTAAAAAAAGCAATATCAAATGTTTCCAATATCGAAACTGAAATAAAATCTTTCAATGATCGAATGAGTAGTATCGAACAAGAGATAGGAGAATTTTTGGTTGCAGATATTGATGGCTATGTAAATGATTTTAAAAATAGTATAGAGGAAGAAATCTCCAAAATCAATAGGTACTTTGCAGGCATAGCAAACAGTAACCCTCAAAATGTTAAAAATATACAAGTGCGTTACTTCTTGGAAGACAATATTATAGATAATGTTATTGATGAATTCCTAAAAATATTTAATCAAAAAATATCTAATACTTCAAGAGATTATTTGCGAGAGGCTGGATACAATAGTGTATTAAAGTCTAAGAATGCTCAAGAATTTATCAAATCCATTTCATACAGGAACTCAAAGTCGTATGATATTTTAATCGATATTTTTTCTTTAGATTTAAATTTTGAAATATATAAACTGCTTATCGAAAAACATTTAAGAGATATTAATCAATATATAATTTTAAAAGTTTTATATGATAATAAAGAATTAGAACGATCTTCGTTTGGTCAAAGGTGCACTGCGGTTATAGTAATACTACTTTCTCTTGGAAATAACCCAATTATAATAGATGAGCCAGAAACGCATTTAGATAGCTTGCTTATAGCAGATTACTTGGTTGAATTAATTAAACAACAAAAGAACGGTAGGCAAATTATTTTTGCGACTCACAATGCTAATTTTGTATTAAATGCCGATGCAGAGCTTATTGTAAAATTAGAGAATATTGATGGATTTAGCACTAGCACCTCTTTTACTATAGAAGATTTAAACCATAGGGAAGATTTGCTAAAACTTGAGGGCGGCAAGGAAGCGTTTAAAAAACGAGAGCAAAAATATGATATTTAGCTTGAGAGGAAAAGAATGAATATAGTTTTTATGGGAACGCCTGATTATGCTGTTAGGATACTTAGGCATCTAAAAGAGGCTGGCTTTAACATAAAAGCGGTCTTTACCCAGCCTGATAAGCCAGTTGGCAGAAAGCAAATTTTAACCCCAAGTGAGGTGAAAATTTACGCTCAAAATGAGCTAGTAGGCGTGCCAGTGCTTACACCAAATACGCTAAAAGATGAGGCGGTGGTTGCCGAGCTAAAGGCATTTGAGCCTAAATTTATCGTGGTGGCAGCTTATGGCAAAATTTTGCCCCAAAGCGTGCTTGACGTGGCGACTTGTATAAATTTACACGCTTCTATCTTGCCAAAATATAGAGGTGCGAGCCCTATACAAAGCGCGATCCTAGCAGGCGAGAAGCAAACTGGCGTCACAGCTATGCTAATGGATGCTGGGCTTGACACTGGCGATATACTAGACTTCATCTACACGCCTTGCGAAAATAAGATGTCAAGCGAGCTTTTTAGTGAGCTAGGCGAGCTTGGCGGCGAGCTAATCGTAAAAGTGCTTAAGAATTTTGAAAATTTTAAACCACAAAAGCAAGATGACACACAAGCTACGCACTGCAAAAAAATAAGTAAAAGCGACGGACTTTTTAGCTTTGATGAAGAGGCGGGGCAAATTTATAATAAATTTCGCGCGCTCACACCTTGGCCAGGGATTTATCTAGCAAGTGGGCTAAAAATTTTATCACTTGGACTAAGCGAAAAAAGTGGCAAAAGCGGAGAAATTTTAAGCATAGAAAAAGATCACGCTGTGGTTGCTTGCAAGGGTGGCGCGGTCAAAATTTACGAGCTTCAAGAGCCAAGCAAAAAGCCAACAAACGCAAAAGCATATATAAATGGTAAGCGTCTTAGTGTTGGCGACAAAATAGAGTAATAATCAAAATTTAATAGGAGAAAATATGAAAAATGCGCTAAGTATAGCAGGCGTTGATCCAAGCGGCGGAGCTGGAGTTTTAGCTGATATAAAGGTCTTTATAGCACACGGCATCTATGCGATGGGAGCGATTACGGCGGTCACTGCTCAAAATACAAAGGGCATATTTGGCATGCAGCTAGTTGATACTAAGCTCATCGAGGATCAGATCAAGGCGATATTTGATGATATAAGAGTTGATGTGATAAAAATAGGCGTCGTCCCAAGCGTTGAGATCATCAAAAGCGTCGCAAAAACGCTAAGAGAGATCAAAAATTTACCACCAGTCGTGCTTGATCCTGTTATGAGCTGTAAAAATGGCGATATCTGGCTAGAAGGCGCTGCAAAAGACGCGATCGTAGAGGAGCTTTTCCCGCTTGCTAGCGTGATCACGCCAAATATCTTTGAAGCACGTGAAATTTTAAAGCGTGAGCTAAAGGGCGAGAGCGAGCTAAAAGAGGCTTGCAAGGAGCTTTTGAAATTTGGCACAAAGAGCGTTTATCTAAAGTGTGGCGAGCTTGACGGCAAGTCGCTTGATATATTTTATGATGGCAGCGAGTATGAAATCTTTAGCGATGAGCGCATAAAAACGACTGCGACACATGGCTCAGGCTGCTCGCTATCAAGCGCGATCGCTTCAAATTTAGCAAATGACTATAGTTTAAAAGAGAGCGTGAAAAATGCGCATGATTATATCTTTAATGCTATTAAAAACGCAGTCATCATTGGCGGCGGACAAAATCCGGTAAATCACTTCTATAAATTTAAGGTGTGATTTGAAGGTTGAGTTTATCCAAAGCCTGCCTTCGACGCAGGAATTTTTGATAGATGCCCTAAAAAACGGCGAGATAAAGCCTCCGCACATGGTCGTGGCGTACAATCAAACAAAAGGGGTCGGCAGCCGTGGCAACAGCTGGGATGGGCTTGGTGGAAATTTGTTTATGTCATTTTGCATAAGTGAAGATGAACTGCCAAGCGACATACCTCCGCCCTCGATCTCGATATATTTTTCTATGTTGATGCGTGAAGTCTTGAGTGAGCTTGGCTCAAAATGCTGGCTAAAATGGCCAAATGATTTTTACGTGGATGAGCGCAAAATAGGTGGCACTTTGACAAATAAAGTGGATGAAATTTACATTTGTGGCATGGGGATAAATTTAGCTAGCGCGCCCGAAAATGCGGGCATTTTAGACATAAAAGCTAGCGTAGATGAGCTGGTTTGGGGCTTTGTTAGCATGCTTGATAAAAAGATTTTATGGAAGCCAATTTTTAGCAAATTTAGGATAGACTTTTGCAAGTCAAAAAGTTTTATTACGCATATTGCAAATAGAGCTGTTTCGCTTCAGGATGCTGAAATTTGCGAGGATGGAGCGATATTATTAAACGGGGAAAAGGTATATTCGTTAAGATGAGCGAGATAATAACAATAGCTAATCAAAAAGGCGGCGTTGGCAAGACCACAACAGCCGTAAATTTAGCTGCATCGCTGGCAGTTGCTGAGAAAAAAGTATTATTAATAGACATCGATCCACAGGCAAACGCGACGACTGGACTTGGTTTTAGCAGAAGTGACTATGAGTTTAATATCTATCACGTATTAACAGATAGAAAAAAGCTCTCGCAAATCGTGTTAAAAACTGAGATCCCAACACTTTTTTTAGCTCCATCAAACATTGGACTTGTCGGCATCGAGCAAGAATTTAACGATCAAAATAAGGATTATAAACTAATCCTTAAAAATAAAATTTCAGAAGTTGTAAACGACTATGATTTTATCATCATCGATAGTCCTCCAGCACTTGGTAGCATCACGATAAATGCTCTTAGTGCAAGTGATAGTGTTATCATCCCGATTCAATGTGAATTTTACGCACTTGAAGGCTTGGCTCAAATTTTAAATACGGTTAAGATTATTAAGAAGACAATAAATCCAAAGCTAAATATAAAGGGCTTTTTGCCGACTATGTTTAGTTCGCAAAATAATCTCTCAAAAGAGACAATTGCAAATTTAAAACAGCATTTTGAAAACAAGCTCTTTAAAAGTAAAGACAGCAAGGATGAATTTGTGGTCGTTCCAAGAAATGTGAAACTTGCTGAAAGCCCAAGTTTTGGTAAGCCAGTGATACTTTATGATATAAAATCGCCTGGCTCGATCGCGTATCAAAATTTGGCATATTGTATTTTAAACTAAAAAATAAGGAAAAAAATGGCTAAAAAAGGTGGATTAGGGCGAGGACTTAGCGCGATACTTGAAGATGTAGAGCAAGCCTACAGCAAAGAGATTGCAAATTTAAATGACTCTGAGATAGTCGAAGAGATAAATATAGATGAAATTTTACCAAACCCATACCAGCCAAGAACACATTTTGACGAGGAAGCTTTAAAAGAGCTAAGTGCCAGTATTAAAAGGCACGGACTGATCCAGCCAATAATCGTCATCAAAAAAGATGATGGCTATATGTTAATAGCTGGCGAGCGCAGATACCGCGCTACAAAGATGCTTGGAGCAAGCAAGATAAAGGCAATCATCGCTGATATCAAGTCTCAAAATTTAAGAGAGCTTGCGCTTATCGAAAATATCCAACGTGAAAATTTAAATCCAATCGAACTTGCAAAGTCGTATAAAGAGCTCATAAATGAGTATAAGATCACACAAGATGGCTTGGCAAATATCATTCATAAAAGTAGAACTCAAATAACAAATACGATGAGGCTTTTACTTCTTAGCGACTACACACAAAAACTTTTACAAGAAGATAAGCTAACGCAAGGTCACGCTAAAGTTATAGTTGGACTTAGTACTGAAGAAGAAAAGATGGTTGTTGATACGATTATTGGTCAAAAGCTAAGCGTTAGAGACACAGAAATTTTAGTAAAAAAGATAAAAAATAAGGAAGAGATAAAAGACAAAAAGCCAAAAATTTCTGAGGAAATGAGTAAAAAACTATCAAATTTACAAGAAATTTTTAAAAATTTAAAGATAAAGACAAAAGTAAAATCTAGCAATCTAGTTTTAGAATTTAAT
>NZ_CABPUE010000003.1:57890-101134 GCF_902460545.1 Campylobacter concisus | reverse complement strand
GAATTTATTGCTAGGCTAAAATAGAATTACAAATTTATTTTTATTTTTAGTAATTTATTGTAAAATCAGACTTTAATTTGAATATTAAATAAAACTTAATGATAAAATAAGGAGAGTGGATGTTAGAAATAGATGTGCCATTGATGCTTTTAACGGCTATCGTTTTCTTGGTATTGATCGCTATTTTGAATTCCTTGCTTTATAAGCCAATGCTCAAATTCATAGATGACAGAAATGCCTCTATAAAAAATGATGAAGAGAGTACTAGTAAAAATGCAAGTGATCTAAGTGTTCATGAAAAAGAGATTGAAGAGATTATATTAAACGCAAGGACTGAGGCCAATAAAATAAGGCAAGAAGCCTTAAATTTGGCAAAAGAAGAATCTTTAAAAGAAGTAAATGCTGTAAAAACTAGTTTAGAGGCTGATTACAATGAATTTTTAAATGCTCTAAGCTCCCAGAAAGATAACTTGAAAGCAGATCTATCAGCTAAACTACCTGAACTTAGAGCGGCTTTAAATGCCAAGCTCTCTAAAATTTAAAGGAATTTTATGAAGATAAAAATTTTATTTTTTCTAGCACTTCCATTTCTAGCTTATGCTAGTGGGCATGGCGGAACAAATTACGATATAGTAGAGAGAACGCTAAACTTCTTACTTTTCTTTGCTATTTTGGTATATTTTGCAGCTAAGCCACTAAAAGCTCTTTATCAAAGCAGAATTGATAGGATCGCAAATAAGCTTGAAAGTATCCAAGAGAAGCTACGCGATTCTAAAGCCAAAAAAGATGATGCTCTAAAACGTGTTGAGGAAGCTAAACAAAATGCAAATTCCCTAATCGAAACTGCTAAAAAAGAGGCTTTAAATTTAGCTGCTAAGGTTAAAAGCGACGCTCAAAATGATATAGCAAATCTTCAAAAGAGCCACAAAGAGCAAAAAGAATTTGAAGAGCGCAAGATGACAAAAGGCGTTGTAAATGAAATTTTGAGCGACATTTTCTCAAGCGATAGCCTAAAAGTCGATCAAAAAGAGCTTGTAAATATCATACTTAAAAAGGTTAGCTAATGAATGAAGTAGTGGCTAAAAAATACGTAAAAGCGATCTTAAGTGACGTAAAATCAAATGAACTTAATGTATTTGTTGAAAATTTATCAGAGCTGGCAGCAGCTTTTGCGAGCGATAAATTTAAAAGCATTATAAGTTTGCCTACTTTAAAGGCTTCACAAAAGGTTGAATTTGTACTATCTTTGGTTAAAAGTCAAGATGCTAAATTTGCAAATTTTATTAAGCTTCTTGGTGCAAATAAAAGATTGGAGCTTATCCCAACGATCTTAAACGAGATGAAGATAGAGCAGTCTTTGCTTGAAAATACATATCGTGGCGAGGTTATTGGAAATTTTGATCTAAGCGCTGATCAGTTAAAAGCTCTAGAAGAGAATTTCTCTAAGAAATTTAACTCTAAGATCAAGCTTGATGGCTCAAAGAGCGATTACAACGGCGTAAAAGTTGAGTTAGATGATTTAGGTGTCGAGGTAAATTTCTCTATCGATAGACTAAAAAGTCAAATGAGTGAATATATATTAAAAGCAATTTAAAAAGGAGTGAAAGCGTGAGTGCAAAAATTAAAGCTGACGAAATTAGCACGATAATCAAAGAGCGTATTGAAAATTTTGATTTAAGTGTTGATGTAGAAGAGACCGGTAAAGTCATCTCAGTCGCTGATGGCGTTGCTAACGTTTATGGTTTGAAAAACGTTATGGCTGGTGAGATGGTTGAGTTTGAAAGCGGCGAAAAGGGTATGGCTCTTAACCTTGAAGAGAGCAGTGTTGGTATAGTTATCCTTGGAAAAACTAGCGGTATTACAGAAGGAAGCTCTGTAAAAAGACTTAAAAAACTTCTACGTGTGCCAGTTGGCGACGCATTGATCGGCCGTGTTGTAAATTCACTCGGTGAGCCAATCGACGCAAAAGGTCCAATCGAAGCTACTGAATCTCGCTTCGTCGAAGAAAAAGCAAAAGGTATCATGGCTAGAAAAAGCGTTCATGAGCCACTTCAAACAGGTATCAAAGCTATCGATGCACTTGTGCCAATCGGTAGAGGTCAAAGAGAGCTGATCATCGGCGACCGCCAAACTGGTAAAACAACAGTTGCTATCGATACTATCATCAACCAAAAAGGTCAAGATGTCATTTGTATCTATGTAGCTATCGGTCAAAAACAATCAACCGTTGCTCAAGTCGTTAAAAAACTTGAAGAGTATGGCGCTATGGACTACACAATAGTTGTAAACGCTGGCGCTAGTGACGCAGCTGCGCTTCAATATCTTGCCCCATATGCTGGTGTAACAATGGGTGAATACTTTAGAGATAACTCTCGCCACGCGCTAATAATCTATGATGACTTGTCAAAACACGCGGTTGCTTACCGTGAGATGTCTTTGATCCTAAGAAGACCACCAGGTCGTGAAGCTTACCCAGGTGACGTTTTCTACCTTCACTCAAGACTTCTAGAAAGAGCAAGTAAGCTAAATGACGCGCTAGGTGCTGGATCTTTAACAGCTCTGCCTATTATCGAGACACAAGCGGGCGACGTTTCAGCTTATATTCCAACAAACGTTATTTCTATTACAGATGGTCAAATTTTCCTTGAAAGTGACCTATTTAACTCAGGTATCCGCCCAGCGATCAACGTTGGTCTTTCTGTATCTCGTGTTGGTGGTGCAGCACAGATCAAAGCTATCAAACAAGTTTCTGGTACGTTAAGACTAGACCTTGCTCAGTACCGCGAACTACAAGCCTTTGCTCAGTTTGCAAGTGATCTTGATGAGAGCTCAAGAAAGCAACTAGAGCGTGGTCAAAAGATGGTTGAAGTACTAAAACAACCTCCATATTCTCCGCTTCCAGTTGAGAATCAAGTAGTTATTATATTTGCTGGTGCTAAGGGTTACTTGGATGATGTTGCAACTGCAAATGTAACAAAATTTGAAGCTGAGCTATATCCTTATATCGAGGCAAAATACCCTGAAATTTTTGAGCAGATCAGAACTAAAAAGGTTCTTGATAAAGAAGTAGAAGAAATTTTACATAAAGCGTTGAAAGATTTTAAAGCGACTTTTGCCGCTAACTAGGGCTAAGATATGTCAAATTTAAAAGATATAAAACGAAAGATCAAGAGCGTCCAGAACACTCAAAAGACGACGCGTGCGATGAAGCTTGTCTCTACAGCAAAGCTTCGCAAAGCTGAAGAGGCTGCACGCTACTCTAGAGTTTATGCACTTAAGATCAATGAGGTTTTATCAGAGATAGCTTATAAGATCAATCAATACGCTTCAGTTATGACTGAGAGTAAATTTTTTAACACAACAAAGAGTGTAGAAAAGGTTGATATTATATTTGTTACCGCTGATAAAGGGCTTTGCGGTGGCTTTAATGTCCAGACTATAAAGACAGTTAGGCGCATGATTGATGAGCTAAAAGCCAAAAAGATCAAAGTTAGACTAAGAGCTGTTGGTAAAAAAGGCATAGAATTTTTCAATTTCCAAGGCGTTGAACTACTTGAGACTTACGTCGGAGCTAGCTCTTCTCCTACTTATGAAAAAGCTCAAAAGATCATAAAAGACGCTATTGATGACTTTACAAACGGCATAACAGATAAGGTTGTGCTAATACACAATGGCTATAAAAATATGATTTCTCAAGAGATTAGAGTAAATGATATTGTGCCTATTGAGCCGTCTAAGATAGTTGCGGTTGAGACAAATTCTTTGATGGAATTTGAGCCAGAAGACAACTATACTAAGATTATGGATGAATTGCTCAATAAATATTTTGAGTATAGTATGTATTATGCCTTAGTTGACTCTTTGGCGGCTGAGCACAGCGCTAGAATGCAAGCTATGGATAATGCAACAAACAATGCAAAACAACGCGTCAAACAGTTAAATCTTGCTTACAATAAAGCAAGACAAGAGTCTATTACCACTGAGCTTATCGAGATCATCAGTGGTGTTGAATCAATGAAATAAAAGGAGTATGAATGAAGGGTGTTATTAGTCAAGTTATGGGCCCTGTGGTCGATGTTGACTTTAATGACTACTTGCCGAAGATCAATGAAGCTATCGAAGTTTTATTTGAGGTTGAGGGCAAGAAACATAAACTAATATTAGAAGTTGCTGCTCACCTAGGTGATAATAGAGTCAGAACTATTGCTATGGATATGAGTGAGGGCCTGACTCGTGGCTTAGAGGCTAAAGCGCTTGGTGCACCTATAAGTGTGCCAGTTGGCGAAAAAGTTTTGGGTAGAATTTTTAACGTAGTTGGCGATTTGATCGACGAGGGCGAGGGTATAAATTTTGATAAGCACTGGTCTATCCACCGCGATCCTCCTCCATTTGAAGAGCAAAGTACAAAGAGTGAAATTTTCGAAACTGGTATCAAGGTAGTTGATCTTCTAGCTCCTTATGCAAAGGGTGGTAAAGTTGGTCTATTTGGTGGTGCTGGTGTTGGTAAAACAGTTATTATTATGGAGCTTATTCACAACGTTGCGTTTAAACATAGCGGTTATTCTGTATTTGCAGGCGTTGGTGAGAGAACTCGTGAAGGAAACGATCTTTATCACGAAATGAAAGAAAGTAATGTTTTGGATAAAGTTGCCTTGTGCTATGGCCAAATGAACGAGCCACCAGGAGCAAGAAACCGTATCGCGCTAACTGGTCTTACAATGGCTGAGTACTTCCGTGATGAGATGGGACTTGACGTTTTGATGTTTATCGATAACATCTTCCGTTTCTCTCAATCAGGTGCAGAGATGTCAGCTCTACTTGGACGTATTCCGTCAGCTGTTGGTTATCAGCCAACTCTTGCAAGTGAGATGGGTAAATTCCAAGAGAGGATCACATCAACCAAAAAAGGTTCGATCACCTCTGTTCAAGCTGTTTATGTTCCAGCTGATGACCTTACAGACCCAGCTCCTGCAACTGTTTTTGCTCACCTTGACGCTACGACAGTTCTTAACAGATCGATCGCAGAAAAAGGTATCTATCCAGCTGTTGATCCACTTGATTCAACATCAAGAATGCTTGATCCTCAAATTTTAGGAGCAGATCACTATAAGGTAGCTCGCGGCGTTCAAGCTGTTCTCCAAAAATATAAAGATCTTCAAGATATCATCGCTATCCTTGGTATGGACGAGCTTAGCGAAGAAGATAAGTTAACAGTTGATAGAGCAAGAAAGATCGAGAGATTTTTATCTCAGCCATTCTTTGTTGCTGAAGTATTTACAGGTAGCCCTGGTAAATATGTAAGTCTTGACGAAAATATAGCTGGCTTTAAGGGAATTTTAGAGGGTAAATATGATCACTTACCAGAAGCAGCATTTTATATGGTTGGAAATATAGATGAGGCTTTAGCTAAAGCTGAGAAACTTAAGGCTTAAATTTAAAAAGGAAGCGTAATGGATAAATTGCATTTAGAGATCGTAACTCCTCAAGGTCAGATATTTAATGATGACGTGAGTAGTGTAGTGCTTCCAGGTAGCGAGGGTGAGTTTGGTGTTTTGCCAAACCATGCCTCATTAATATCTCTTTTAAAAGCAGGTATTATAGATATAGAACATAAAAATAAAAAACATGATGTTGTTGCGATTAACTGGGGCTATGCAAAGATTGACGAAGGCAAGGTAGTAATACTTGCTGACGGTGCGGTTTACGTCTCTGGCGATAGTGAAAGCGAGCTTGCAAATTCATTGGAAGCTGCTAGAAATTTGATAGAGAGCATGAGTAGTGATACAAATGCTTTTGCAGCAACTATATCTAAAATGGAAAATGTAGTGAGAGCAAGATAAGTGGGCGGAATAGATTTATTTTTAAATTACATTCAAAGAAGTAGTTTTATTACAATTATTGTTTTAACTTGGCTGTCAATATATTTTATAGTTAGTTTCACAATTCTTTTTTCAAGAATGGCTGGTATTGGAGCTTGGCAAAAACGTGAGCAAAATGCACTTGAAGCACTGCTTATGGGTGCTAAAAATATTCCAAATGATTCGTCTTTGAGAAAATGTGCAAATGGAAGAATTTCAAGAGAAAAACTAAACGTATGTATAAGTATAGCCGAGAAAAATGCTACAAGTGGACTAACGTGGCTAAGTGTAATAGCATCTACTTCGCCTTTTATTGGTCTTTTTGGAACTGTTGTTTCTATTTTAGAGACATTTTCACAGCTTGGAAATGGTGGAGGTTCATCACTTGGTATTATCGCTCCAGCTATTTCAGAGGCACTTGTTGCAACTGGTTGTGGAATTTTTGTTGCGATCCCAGCATATACATTTAACTTACTCATAAAAAGAAAAGCTTATGAATTAATGAGCGTTATCGAGCGTCAGGCTGATGTAATGATAGCACTTAAAAAAGATGATGAGATACTATAAATGGCCGTTAAATTTACCGATGAGACACCAGAGCTAAATATAACTCCTCTTGTTGATATTATGCTTGTTTTACTAGCCATTTTAATGGTTACTATGCCAACCATAACATATCAAGAGGATATTACTCTTCCGGATGGTTCAAAGGCAAAAACTTCAACATCTAAGCAAAAAGACCTTATAGTATCTATAAATTCGCAAGGACAAGTTAGAGTTGATCAGAGTACTATGAGCCTTGCTGAGTTTCCTGACAATATCGCATTAATGAGTACAAAATACGATAAAACCTCGCCTATCTATATAAAAGCTGATAAAAATTTAAAATACGATGATGTTATGTTTGTATTAAAGACTTTGAAAGGTGCTGGTTTTAATAAAGTAGCTTTAGAGACAAACGGTTAAAATGTCAAATAAAGTTAAATTTCCAACGCTTAGTTCGTTTCTTGTAGCATCTTGTATTTACGTTATTATTATACTTGTTTTGTTTATAAAGCTTACTTTTTTTGCAGAACCTCCTAAAAAATATACCGATGATAAAGATGCTATTATGGATGTGGTTATGGTTGATAGAGAAGTTGATCAAACCATTAAAGCTCCAAAACAAGCAAATGAAGTAGTTAAAGAGACAAAGCCTGAACCTAAAAAGGAGTCTGAAGAAGATAAACAAGAGACTACAAATAAGCCTGTTGTACCAGATGAACCATTACCTACCCCAAGCTTGCCAACTCCTCCAAAAGAAGAGCCAAAGCCTGAGCCTAAAAAACCAGAACCAAAACCAGAAATTTTAAAACCAAGTGAAGAGCCTAAAGAAGATGTTAAGCCAGAACCAAAACCTGAGCCTAAGCCTACACCAAAGCCAGTTGAAAAGCCAAAACCAAAAGAACCAAATATAAAAGACCTCTTTAGTGACATAGATTCTACGAAACTTAAAAAAGATGATGGTATAAAAAAGGCCGAAAATAAAGTTCAAAGTCGTAAAAAAAGCGAAGCTTCTAGTTCAAAAGCCGCAAAAGAAGCTAGTGATATAATAAAGAGTTTAAAGATAGATCAAAATCCAACTGCTCCAAAATCACAATCTACCGGTACTTACGATCCACTAATGGGTGCGATAACAAAACAAATTCAAAGAAGATGGCAAAGCTATAAGGCTGATTCTGCAAATTTGGCTAAAGTTAAAGTTATGATAGATCAGAGTGGAAATTTTAGCTATGAAATTTTAGAGCTATCATATAATGAAGAATTTAACGCAAAAGTAAGAGAGTGCTTAGAAAAACTTACAATGGAGAAATTTCCATTCAATCCAGACAAAAGCACTACTTTTAATTTAAATTTAGAAGATAAAATAAACTAAAATTTATAAAATTATGGAGTAGAGATGAAGAAAATTTTTCTTTTTTTATGTGTTGCTCTAGGGCTTTATGCTGCTGATGCGACCATATCTGTTGTAAATCAAGGTATTGCCTTGCCAAAGATAGCTTTGCAAGATGCAACAACTGCTGTTAGCGATATGGCTTTTAAAGATAAATTCTTTAAAATCATGCTAGGAGATCTAAAGGTTAGTTCCGATTTTGAAGTAATAGAAGATCATGTGCCTTCTACCTATGAAGGGGATGCGACTACTAATACAATGAGCGATAAAGGCGTCGAGCTTATCTTTAGATATGCTCTTGAAGGCTCTATGGGCTCACCTCTTACTTTGAGAGTAAAACTGATAAACGCTAAAACAGCAACTACGAGATATGAGAAGGTTTATACTATGCCAGACGGCGCAAAGTATCCGTTTTTGGCGCATAAAAGTATAGTTGAGCTTACTAATGAGCTCAATTTACCACCAGTTGGCTGGATGGAAAAATTTATTATTCTTTCAAAATATACTTCAGCTCGCCAAAGCTCTATCATAGTTGCAGATTATACACTTACATATCAAAAGACCATAGTAAGTGGCGGACTAAATATTTTTCCTAAATGGGCTGGAGCTGATCAAAGTAAATTTTACTATACATCTTATGTAAATAATAAACCAACTTTATTTAGATATGATCTAAATTCTGGCACAAAAACAAAGATAATTGACAGCATTGGCATGCTCATAGCCTCAGATGTTAGTAAAGATGGAAGTAAAATTTTATTAACTATGGCACCAAAAGATCAACCAGATATATTTATCTATAATACAAATAGCAAAAATTTGACGCAGATTACTAATTATCCAGGTATAGATGTAAATGGAAATTTTGTAGATAATGATAGTAAGATAGTTTTTGTATCAGATAGGCTTGGTTATCCTAATGTTTTTGCAACTCCTGCGATTTCTGGCGGAAGTGTTGAACAAATGGTATTTCATGGTAAAAATAACAATTCTGTAAGCACATTTGAAAATTATGTTGTTTATTCAAGTAGAGAAGCAAGTGGTAGTTTTAATATATATCTAATTTCAACTCAAACGGATTTTATACGCCAGCTTACAGCAAATGGCAAAAATAACTATCCAAGATTCTCAAGCGATGGGCAAAGTGTCGTCTTTATAAAAGAGCTTGGTGGTCAAAGTTCACTAGGGGTTGTTAGGCTAAATGAAAACAGAAGTTTTCAGTTTCCTTTAAAAGTAGGAAAAATTCAATCTATAGATTGGTAAGATTCTGATAAAATTTAAAATTTTTGTGATATAATTCGACCAAATTTCTAAAAAAGGATAAGGAATGAAAAAAGTAGTTCTAGCAAGTGTTGCAGTTGCAACTTTATTGTTGAGCGGTTGTAGCTCAAAAAACCCTGAAGTTGATATGAATTCAAATTCAAATCAATCTGCAGACAATTCAGGTAGCATGAGCGATGCTGATAGATTAGCAGCTCTTATTGCTAACATCGAGAGTCAAGTTAAAAGTGTATATTTTGACTTTGATAAATTTAATATCAAAGCTGATCAACAAGGCGTTGTTAGCTCAAATGCATCAGTATTTAACCAAGCTGACGCTCAAGCTCTTTCTATAAAAGTAGAAGGTAACTGCGATGAGTGGGGTACAGATGAGTATAACTATGCTCTTGGTTTAAAACGTGCTAAAAGCGCTAAAGATGCTCTTGTAAGAAATGGCGTTAGTGCTGATAGAATCGCTGTAGTTAGCTTTGGTGAAAGCAATCCAGTTTGCACAGATAAAACAAAAGCTTGCGATGCTCAAAATAGACGTGCAGATTTCAAAGTACTTCCATAATTTATAATTAAATAATAATGAACAAAAAATTAATTATAGTGGCTCTGATTGGAGCCACTATCTCTATTGCCTCCGGCCAAGAGATTTCAGCTTTTGATGCAGGTAATATGGATAGTGCGAATCCATATGGTCTAACCGACAATGAAAAAGTTACCCTAAATAATAAGCGAAGTGTTCAAAATATTGAAGAGAATATGAATAGTGTTTTAGAACAACTTCAAGGTTTGCAAAGCTTGTTTGAGAGCATGAGTGCTAGAATGAATAAGCTTGAGCAAAGAATAAATGATATAGAGACGAAGGTAAATGGTGGCATGAGTGATTCTGGTGTAAGTTTGACATCATTGAAGGCTTATGTTGATGAAACTAGAGATATACAAGACAAAAACTACAAAAATATTACTGCTGCCTTAAATAAATTAGGTGCAATAATGGATAAAAATGCTGCCCAACCAAAGCAAAATGCAAATCCAAAACAACAAAGTAAGCCAACTTCAAATTTTAGTGGAAAAAGCGATAAAGATATTTTGGCTGATGGCATTAAACTTCTAAATTCTGGCAATAGCACAGAAGCAGCTGAATATTTTGAATATTTAAATAAAAAAGGCTATAAAACTGGTGCAACAAATTATTATTTAGGTGAAGTTGCTTACAGTCAAAAATCATACAGTACAGCTATACAATACTATAAAAAAAGCATACAGAACGAAGATAAGGCTGACTATACACCAAAACTTCTATATCACACAGCTATAAGCTTTGATAAGATAGGTGACACGCAAAGTGCAAATAGATTTTATAAGGCTTTAAAAGTCGGTTATCCAGATAGTAAAGAAGCCAAAGCCTCTCCCAATAGAAACTAAATTTTAATCTTTTTTAGATATAATCCCACATTAATCAAGAAACCAAATCTAAGGAGATTATTGTGAGTAAAGATCAAGTTATAACTATGTTTTACGAACTAAAAGATGCTAACACTGGTGAAATTCTAGAGTCAAACATGCAAGAAGGTGGACAAATTTCATTTATAACAGGGCATGGCCATATTATAGAAAAGCTTGAAGAAGAAGTAAGTAAACTAAAATCAGGTGAAAGAGCAACTATAAGTGTAAAGGCGGCAGAGGGTTGTGGTGAATATAATAATGAAGCCATTCAGTCGTTACCAAAAGAGCAGTTTGCTGGTATAGATTTACATGAAGGAATGGAACTTTTTGGTCAAAATGAGGATGGCTCAAGTGTTCGTGTCATTGTTAAAGAGATCAAAGATGACGAAGTAACGGTTGATTTTAATCACCCATATGCTGGTAAAGATTTGCTATTTAATGTTGAAGTTTTAGAAGTTAGAGATGCAACAGAAGATGAAAAAGCAACAGGCATGGTAGCTGGGGCTCATACTTGCGGTTGCGGTGGTCACGATCATGAGCATGAACATGAGTGCTGCGGTGGTCATGGACGCGGGCATGGGCACGGACACGAGGATGGTGGTTGCGGTTGCGGTGGACACGGACATCGCCATCACTAAGAAGCTAAAATGAAAAAATTTGCTTTTGTTTTTGCGGGCCAAGGCTCGCAAAGTATTGGTATGGGAAAAGACTTTTACGAAAATTTTTCTACTGCTAAGTTACTTTTAAATGATGCTTGTAATGATACTGGCATTGATTACAAAGAGCTTTTATTTACACAAAACGATAAGTTAGATAAAACAGAATTTACTCAGCCAGCTATCGTTTTAAACTCGCTAATGACTTATTTGGCTTTTTCAAATTTTATTAAAGAAAAACCAGAATTTAGTCTTGGGCACTCACTTGGAGAATTTACCGCTCTTGCAGTTAGTGGAGCATTTAATTTTATTGATGCAATTAGGCTTGTAAATTTACGTGGTAAATTTATGCAAGAAGCTTGTATTGGTAAAGATGCCGGCATGATGGTAGTTCTTGGACTTAGTGATGAAGTGGTTGAAGAAATTTGTAAAAAAGCAAGAGAAGAAGGTTTACAAATTTATGCTGCAAACTACAACTGCGATGGACAAATCGTTGTCGCTGGCGTAAGAGCCGATCTTGCTAGCTATGAAGCAAAATTTAAAGAAGCTGGCGCAAAAAGAGCAATGCTTTTAAATATGTCGGTAGCAAGCCATTGTCCGATACTTGAGCCAGCTAGTGTTAGACTGGCAAGTGAGCTTGAGAGTACTTTGGCTGCCAAATTTTCTCCAGTTGTCTCAAATGTAAATGCTAAAATTTATACCGATAAAAGTGAAGCACTAGTCCTACTAAAAGAGCAGCTAATAAAACCAGTTTGCTATAAACAGAGCATTAAAAACTATGAAAATGATGTTGATTGTTTTATCGAGCTTGGTGCTGCGACGTTAAAGGGCATCAATAAAAAAATTACTGAAAAGCCAACTTATAGTATTACTGATATGGCAAGTCTTGAAGAAGTTGTGAAAATTTTGGAGGAGAGATGATAGCGATACTTGGAGCTATGCAAGAGGAGATAACACCGATCCTTGAAATGGTTGGTGAATATAAAACTGTTCAATATGCAAATAATAAATTTTACTTAGCAAACTATAAAGGAAAAGAGCTAGTCATTGCCTATTCAAAGATAGGTAAAGTAAATGCAGCCATAACGGCAACTTTAATGATAGAAAAATTTAAGGCCTCAAAGTTGCTCTTTACTGGCGTAGCTGGCTCACTTGATGAGAGTTTAAAAATAGGCGAT
The DNA here is from genome assembly GCF_902460545.1 of Campylobacter concisus. Lineage (GTDB taxonomy): Bacteria > Campylobacterota > Campylobacteria > Campylobacterales > Campylobacteraceae > Campylobacter_A > Campylobacter_A concisus_AE. The sequence goes on along the minus strand of NZ_CABPUE010000003.1, from coordinate 88,794 downwards.
ATGCTTTATGCTACTAGCTTAGTGCAACATGATCTTGATATTACGGCTTTTGGCCATCCTTATGGCTATGTGCCAGGCACAAGCATCTTTGTCAAAAGTGATGTAGGGCTAAATGAACTAGCAAAAAAGATAGCCGATAAAAAAGATATGAGCTTAAGCGCTGGTATTATTGCGACTGGAGATCAGTTTATCTGCGATAATGAAAAGAAAAATTGGATAAAAAAGATATTTAATGCGAGCGCTACCGAGATGGAAGGTGCTAGCGTTGCACTAGTTTGCGAAACACTTGGTGTGCCATTTTTTATACTAAGAGCTATCAGCGATGGAGCTGGTGATGCAGCAGAGTTTGACTTTGATAAATTTTTGCAAGATTCAGCAAATGTTAGTGCAAAATTTATACTTGAAATGGTAGAAAACTTATGATAGAGCTTAGTAAAAGGCTTCTTAGGCAAGTTGGTCAGACAAACGCCAGATACAAGATGATAGAGGGCGGAGATAAGATCTTGCTTGGTCTTAGCGGTGGTAAAGATAGCCTCGCACTAGCTCACGTACTAAAGCATATCCAAAACGTTACACCTGAGAAATTTGAGTTTAAAGCAGTAACACTAAGCTACGGCATGGGTGAGGACTACGCTTATCTTACGAAGCATTGCAATGAATACGGAATAGAGCATGAAGTGATAGATAGCTCAATTTTTGAAATTTCAAAAGAGAAAATCCGTAAGAATTCCAGTTTTTGTAGTTTCTTTTCTCGTATGAGAAGAGGCTATCTTTATACTTACGCTTTAAAGCATGGTTTTAATAAGCTCGCGATTGCTCATCATTTAGATGATGCAGCGGAGAGCTTTTTTATGAATTTTACCTATAATGGTGCACTAAGGACGCTTGCTCCAAAATATACTGCAAAAAATGGCATCACAGTTATTAGACCGTTTATCTTCGTTCGCGAGAGACAGCTTCGCGAAAATGCTATCAAAAATGAATTAAGAGTCATTGGCGATGAAGCATGCCCTGCAATGAGATTTGACGTAAAGATGCCGCATGCTAGATATGAAACCAAACAGCTTTTAGCGACTTTAGAAAAAGAAAATCCAAAACTTTTTACTTCGCTAAAAGCAGCATTTGAAAATATCCATACTGATACTTTTTTTGCTCTCAATAGCAGTAGTGAAGAGTAAAATTTTACTTGCTTTTTGGGACTAATCCCAAGAAGCAAGCTATAAATATTTCTATTTTAATTGGCTTTTGTCAAAATAAATACAAAATGTATGAATTGATAAAATTTTTGCACTTGTATATAAATCAAAACTGTTATATACAACAAATACAAAAGCATTTAGTGCAAAAAGCTACTGGTTAGAATTTTTATAACTTAGAAAATTGAAGCTTAAAAAATAGTCATAATAGAGTTTAAAGTCCATCAAGTAAAATTTTATAAAGGCGGTTTATCTCATCGTCATTTAGCTCGATCGTGCTTTTTGTAGCAAATAAATTTTTGATCTTACCAGCGTCAAATTCGCTCCTATCTAGGCAGTGCTTGTGAGAGGGCAAAAAGCCACGAGTTAGGCAAAGCTCGCTCTCTATCTCCTCATCACAGATAAAGCACTCAAGCTCGCTGTGAAGCCTACCTTCATACTCTAAAATTTTAACGTAGCTTTCGATGATAAGGCGTTTTGGATTTTGTAGCTGCATCTGTTTGGCACAGCGATCAAGCTCGTTAAAGTAAATTTCATCAAGCTGCTCAACCTCTTTTAGATGATCATAAAGTAGGCGCATGAACTGCTGCCAAATGATGAGCTTGTCACGCTCTAACAGCCATTTAAAGCCAAGATGAAGTATGCTTCTAAGCTTTGGTAGAAATTTTGCCTCTTGCTCTAGCTCAAAGTCGATCTTATAGCCAGTCATGATGTTTGAGTGGCGAGCACCAAAAAATCTATATGACTTTACGAGCAAATTTGGCGTTAGCACAAAGACTAAAAGGTCCTCGTCTCTGACCTTTTGCACACGTAGGATATAGCCTTGCATCTAGGCAAAAAACTCCCTTATACGCTCTCTCATCACATGTGCGTCTTTGATGAAATTTATATCGTTTCTAAAGGTTGTTGCGCCGTCGATGCCCTTGCTGTATTGATGCAAGTGCTTTCTAAATATGCAAAGTCCGTGCTCTCCGTAATGCTCGATCATCGCATCAAAGTGAGCTAGGATTATCTTTTGTTTTAGCGCCTTATCCACGCTAGTTTTAGTCTTTATCTCGTGAAATATCCAAGGATTACCAATACTCGCTCTGCCGATCATTAGGGCGTCACACTTTGTAAGGTTTAAAATTTCATCTGCATTTTGTGCATTTATATCGCCATTTGCAACGACTGGAATTTTTACACTCGCCTTTACTCTAGCGATCGCTTCGTAATCAACCTTTGCGCTGTATCCCTCAGCTCTGGTGCGCCCATGCACTGCGATATAGTCTGCGCCGGCTTCTTCGCAGGCTTTTGCTATCTTTTTTTCGTTTTTGTCGTTAAAGCCAAGTCTAAATTTAACGCTTAGGCTCTCTTTGTTTGAGACACTTTTTATGGCTGAGATTATACTTTGAAGCTTGTCAAGATCATTTAGTAAAGCCGACCCCGCTCCTTGTCTAACGACCTTTGGTACGGGGCAGCCGCAGTTTAGATCGAGCCCATAAATCCCATCAAATTTATTGATGATCTGCACGGCTTTTTTTATATTTTCTATGTCATTACCAGCTATTTGAACGACATAAGGCTCTTCGTTTGGGGATTTTTTAATCATTTCAAGCGTTTTGTCACTGCTCTCATAGACCAAGGCATTTGCGCTGATCATTTCGCTAACAGTGACATCACAGCCAAATTTCTTAACTACGCTTCTTAGTGGCAAGTCAGAAAAGCCAGCAAGTGGTGCTAAGAAAAGTGGCTTTTTGCTAAAGTCTATCATTTAAAAAATAACGAGCTAGGCACCATTTTGCCGTTATCTCGTAAAAACAGCAAAACCTTTATCTCTTTAAACTCATCTGGGTCGCTACCTTCGATAGTCTCTCTTACTTTATCAAGCATTTGAAGCTCAAACAGTGCATATACATAAGCCTCATCAGCATCAGCGTGTATACTTTTTAGTTTTTCAAAGATACCGATAAATGCATCTGGTTTTAGCTTATTTTTAAGCATTATGGCTACTTTATCGTATTGTGCTTTTGTCACTTTTGCGTTGTTTAAAAGATCAAAAATTTCATCACTAGTTAGATCGATCTCGTCATTTACAAAGCGGGTAATAATAAGCATTATATCTTCGCTTGCTAGCTCAAAATTTAATCTTTTGATCTCGCTAAAAGAAGCTACTTTTATGAGTTTATCAAATGCAGCTTTTTTAAGACTCTCGTTTTGATCTTGATTTTTAAGTACGTCAAGATAGTAAGTTGGTAGTTGCTCGATTTTATTCAGCTCATTTAGGATATTTAACTTGCTATCTTTTGCTAGTCTAAATTTTTTTAGATCGACGATCTCTTTATTTTTTATACTTTTTATAGTTTGTAAGATATTGTTTATCTCAGCATCATCTACACCGACATCTTTAAGCTCGCCTACTGGTGAGATAGAACGAGTAAGCTGTGAGGCGATCTTGTAAGTGTCGGTTTTGAAGTCTTTATTGCTCTCAAAGCCAAGAAGCGTCTCTTTGGCTAAATCTTTATAAAGCTGGCTATCTTTTTTGATCCATTTTTTATATCTATAAAAAGCATATCCATGATAGGCAATATGAAGTAGGGCAAGAAGTGCTAAAACAGCTACTGGAAGAGCGACCCAAATAGCAATTGGCAAAGTTATAGTTTGGCCTAAAAGCTCAAATGTGTAATCAGAACTATTAAGAGAATAAGTGAGTCCTGCAACAACTACTATGTAGATTATGCAATAGACGAGAAATTTTCTAGTTTTCATGTTTTCTCCTTAGTTTTTTGCTGTTTTTTCGATTATTTCACGGCAAGTTATGCAGTATTTTGCATGTGGTTTTACCTTTAGTCGCGGTATACTGATCTCCTCTTCGCACATATCACAAATCCCATAAGTTTTATTTGCTATCTTCTCTAGTGCTTCATCTATCTCTGATAGCTCCGCTCTTTGTTGCGTCGAGATGGAATGCTCTATTAACTGGTCTGTATTTACTGAGGCTATATCAAACTCATCGCTTACACCACTATCTCTTAAGCCATTTACTTCAACAGATGAATCATAGATATTTTTTTTGATCTGTAATTTTCTTTCTTCAAGTAATTTTTTAAAAAAAATTAGCTCAGTTTGTGTCATTTATATTCCTTTATTTGTGGTATGGGTGGTTTGCATTTATGCAAAGTGCTCTAAAAATTTGCTCAAAAAGTACAAGCTTGGCAACCTTATGAGCCATCGTCATCTTGCTTAAGCTTATAATTTTTTGTGCTTTATTCTTTAAATTTTGGCTAAGGCCGTAAGCTCCACCTATGAAAAAGTTAATTTGTGAATTTGAGTTTAAAATTTGTGCAAATTCTTGGCTATCAAGTTGCAAGCCATTTTCATCAAGCATTACGCAAAAGCCTTTTAAATTTGGCTCATAAATTTCATTATAGGCTCTTAATGCTTCGCTTTTCCCAGTGCTTTGAGCTTTTGCTATTTTTTCATTAAAAAAGACTTTATCGTTTATCTTGGCAAATTTTGCACTCATTTTTATATATTCTTGTATTTCGTTTTCAAAGTTGTCACGTGATGATTTTTGAATGCTAAAAACTGAAATTTCCAAATTTAGCCTTTGGTTTTTAGCTTTAGTTCAAAGTTGCTTCCACTCTCATCTTGGTTATCTTTTTGATGTATTGTCTTATTATTTGTGAGAAATTTAACCATATCGCTTATATATTTTTTATGTTCGCTTCTTGGCACAATAGCATCGATTAAGCCATGTTCTAATAAAAACTCAGCCCTTTGAAAGCCCTCTGGGAGATCAGCACCTATGGTTTGTTTGATAACCCTTTGGCCAGCAAAGCCTATTAATGCGCCAGGTTCAGCGATTATTAGATCTCCAAGCCAAGCAAAAGAGGCACTAACGCCACCCATTGTCGGATCAGTAAGTATTGAGATGTAAGGTAATTTTGCTTCATCAAGTAGTTTTAAAGCAGCTGATGTCTTTGACATTTGCATCAAAGAAAATGTACTCTCTTGCATTCTAGCTCCACCTGAAGCACTCACTATGACTAAAGCTTGGCGTTTTTCTATTGCTCGTTTTATCGCTCTTACGATCTTTTCACCCTCAACTGAAGCTAGCGAACCACCCATGAAGCCAAAGTCAAAGACAACTAGCTGGATTTCTTGTCCGTCGCATTTGCCTTCGCCGCATATCACTGAGCTTGTACGTCCTGTTTTTTCTTTATTCTCTGTGATTCTTTTTTTGTATGATTTTTTATCAACAAAATTTAATGGATCTACCGGTTTTAAATTTGCATCAAATTCTACAAAGCTATCTTCGTCACAGATCAAATTTATGCGATCAGTAGCTTTTAGTCTCATATGATAGCCGCATTTCGGGCATACATTAAAACAAGCTTCAACTTCTTTGTAGTACATCAGTGAGTGACAATTATCGCATTTTACCCAGTGTGTAGGCGCTTCTTCTGGACGAGGTTGAGCTTTTCTTATCTTTGAAAAAATGTCTGAGAAATTCATATTTTTACCCACTTATATTAAAAATTGTGGGATTATATCTAATGTTTGCCTTGCTTTTTCTTATATGACTTAAAGTTTATTTATTTGTGGAGGTTTAAAGGGGCAAGTTAGCCCCTTTAAAGTATCTTGTTAGAATCGTCTTCCAATAGTAAATTCAAATGTATTTGTATCATCACCCTCTTTAGGTTTAAGAGCTTTTGCAAAGATTAGTTGAAGTGGTCCGATAGGAGTTATCCACTCGATACCAGTACCAACTGATGATCTTTTTATCTCATTTAGACTATTTTCACCGATCATGCCGTAGTCATAAAATACAACACCACGCATTTTGACACGATCTATTATAGGGAAGCTTATTTCAGCTGAATTATTAAACGAAGTTTCACCGCCGTATTCGTAGTAGTCGCCATTATATTTTACCTTTGGAGATACGGTTCTGCTCTCGTAACCACGTAAGCTTCTTATGCCGCCAAGGTAAAGTCTTTCGTTGATCGGGGTATATCCTCTTTCCCAAATTTTGCCAAAGCTTGCTTTGTATCTTAAGATAAGATCGTAGTCGATGTACTCTCTAAGGCCTAGATAGTAGTTGAAATTTGTGCGATTTTTGATAAAGTCTATATCGCCACCAAGCCCAGCTATCTCAAATGATGTGCTAGCTATGATGCCACGTCTTGGCAAGTAATAATCATCAGTGCTATTATATGTTAAAGCCGGAGTTATGGCACTTTTTATAGCTTTACCTTCTCTATAAATTTCTTTTTTGGTTTTTGTGTTGATATCTCTTAGTTCATCATCTTTTAAGGTAATTTTGCTTTGCTCAATGTTGTAAGTAAGTGATGCGCTTAAATTTCTGGTTAGTTTTCTACCTAGTGTTGTGCTAAAGCCATAACTTCTCTCTTTATATGTTCTCCAGTCATAGTCATTTGCGTAAAGTGTTCCACCAAGGCTATACTCTGAGTCAAAAATTCTTGGGTTTGTAAGACTTATCTGACCTGAAAGCTCTCTATCACTTTTATCTACGCTTATTTGCCCTTGAAGACCAGAGCCAAAGATATTCGTGTCAGAAAGTGCAGCGTTTAGTAGTAGTCCGTCGCTGCTACCGTATCCGATACCGCCACTTATTGAGCCAGTTGAAGCCTCTTTTACTTTTACTTTTAGATCAACTGTATTTTTATCAACCGGATCTTCTTCTATCTCAACGTCATCAAAGTAGCTTGTTCTTTTTAGTGCATCTTTTGAGTCTTGAAGGTCGGTCCTGCTATATAAATTTCCTTCAGTTAGATAAAGTTCACGTCTTACAACGCGGTCAACAGTTCTATCATTTCCTGAAATTTGAACATTTCTTATATATACTTTTTCGCCAGGATCTACTTCATAATCAATATCGACAGTTTTATTTTCATCAAATTTATCAGTCTTTGGATAGACTTTTACAAATGCATAACCTTTATCAGCAACCATATCATCAAGCTTTTTCATATCTTGGCGAAGTCTTGCTGAGTTCATCGTATCGCCAGCCTCAAGCCTAAAGTCATCTATAATCTTTTTAGTATCAAGCTCTAGCTCTTCAGGTGCCGTAATGCTTACATTTGAAACCTTATAAGGCTCACCTTCATGAACATAATAAGTAAGATCAGCTGTGTAATTATCAAACGATGAATTTAAATAAGGTGAAGAAATAGTCGCGTCTAAATAGCCTTTTTGAAAATATTTGTCTTGTATTCTTGCTGGATCATTTTCAAGCTCGAAAAGTTTAACTTTACCGTCATTTCTGCCCCAAAGCCAGCCCATAAATTCTCTACTTTTATTTGCAACTACTGGCTCAATGTCGTCATAATCAAACTCTTTAGCACCGACTAAATTTACATTTTTGATTATCATATTTTCGCCGCGGTTTATGTTGAGTGTTATAAAAAGTGAGCTGTCGTTATCTGCAACTGGTTGTTTTTCTACGTCTACAACGGTATCAAAATAACCCTTTGACTCATAATACTGACGAATTCTCTCTTTAGTTTTTTCTATTGTAAGCTCATCATACATATTGCCTGGTTTGATATTGATTAACGACTCTATGGCAGTTTTGTCATTTGTTACGACGCCTTTTAGATCGACCCTAGCAACACTTGGCTTCTCTTTTACAGCTACTAAAAGATTACCATTGCCTGTATCTTCTATGTAGATATCGTCGAAATAATTTTGTTTGTATAAATTTGTGATCGCCTTATCGCTAAGCTTTGGAGTCAGATCCTGACCGACTTTTAAGCCCATTATTTGGCTTGCTACTTCAGGCGAAAGGTGAATTAGTCCTTTAAAATTTATTGACTGGATTGTTTGTGCGCTTAGGCCACTGAAAGCTAATGCTAATAAAAATAATTTCTTTTTCATTAAATTTAACCTAGAGTTTTAGTATAAGTGCGTATAATATCATATTTTATTTTTAATAAATTTAAATTTTATAATTTTGAAGGTTTTTTATGAAAATAGGTATCATCGGACTTGGTCTTATGGGTGGTTCACTTGGGCTAGCATTAAAAGATGAAAAATTAATTTCTTGTGTTAGCGGATATGACAAAGATGAAAATCATAGCAAAAAGGCCTTAGAACTTGGCTTGGTGCATAAAATTTTAAGCATTGACGAGATGAAAAAGAAGTGTGATATCATCTTTTTGGCTGTGCCAGTCGAGGCTATCGTGAGCATCGTGCAAAATTTAACTGATATCAGCGAAGATACAACTATCATTGATTTTGGCTCAACTAAACAAAAGATCATCGAGGCAGTACCAGAAAAAATTCGTAAAAATTTCATTCCGGCTCATCCAATGGCAGGTACTGAGTATTCTGGTCCAGAGGCTGCCTTTAAATCACTTTACACAGGGGCAACTGTTATTGTTTGTGACTTTGCTGAGAGCGCAGAAAAACATGTAAAAAGAAGCGTTGAGTTATTTTCTTGCCTTGGCATGAAGATTATTTTTATGAGTGCGAAAGAACATGATCATCATGTGGGTCTTATTTCGCATTTGCCTCATGCGATTGCATTTTCTCTTGCGAGTGGGATTTTAAAAGAAGAGGATAAAAGGCATATCGTAGCGCTTGGCGGACCTACATTTAAGGGCATGATACGTGTCGCAAAGAGTTCGCCTTTTATGTGGAGCGATATCTTTAAGCAAAATAAAAACAATGTTGTTGAAGCCATAAATATGTTTGAAAAAGAGCTAAATTTATGCAAAGATCTCATAAAAGATGAACGCTGGGATGAACTTTTTGCCTGGATGAGCGACGCTAGGGCTGTAAGAGAAATTTTGTAATTAACTAAAAATTTATTGATTAAATGTAAAATTTCACAAATAAAATTTAAGGTAAAAATATATGTATAGACGTGGAATTGGTGGTTTTGGTATTGTTGTGCTTTTGCTAATTTTAATCTTAGCCGGTGGTTTTGGCTATGCTTTGATGTCAAAAGATTTTGAGCGAAATGAGCCGATAATTGGTGTTGCTGATAAGGTTTATTGGAATCTTAGAACCCCAATGAATATCAAATTTAAAGATGATAGTGGTATAAAATTTGTACGAATTAGTATGAATGATGGGAAAAATGATCTAAATTTATTAAATCAAATCATACAAAACCCAAGTACCGAGCTTGATGTAAATTTAACCTTTCCAAAGACTGGCTTTTTTACTCAAAAAGATACCTATGAGATGAATATCGAAGCTGTAGATACTAGTAAATGGAGCTTTTTTACTGGCAACAAAGCTAGTAAAAAGGTTGAAGTAGTGCTTGATACTTCAAAACCTGATCTTTACGTACTTTCGCAGTCTTATTCTATCTCAAAAGGTGGTAGCGCTGTTGTGGTCTTTAGAGCAACTGATAATCAGCTAAAAGAGGTCTATGTGCAGACAAATTTTGGTAAGAAATTTAAAGCTGTATCATTTTATAAAGAGGGCTTTTATGCAGCACTTGTTGCTTGGCCAGTTCAGGTTGAAAATTTTAGTGCTGAGGTCATTGCAAGAGACTTTGCAGGCAACGAAAGTAAGTCGCATGTTAGATATTTTTATGAAAATGTAAAGTATAAAACTTCAACTATTGCATTAAATGATAGATTTTTAGATGGTAAGATAGTTGATCTAACAGATCAATATGCAAAAGATCCAAGCGCGCTTTCAAGGCTTGAGAAAATGAGATTTGTCAATGAAACACTTAGAAACTCAAACGAAGAAAAAATAACAGCACTTACTACAAATCCTGGTGATGAGATGTTAACTAGCTTTAGTGTGACACCATTTTACCCACTAAGAAATGGTAAAAAAGTGGCTGATTTCGCCGATCACAGGTACTATACATATAATAACGAGCAAGTAAGCGAATCTTGGCATATGGGAATAGACTTTGCAAGTGTGGCAGCGGCTCCTATAATAGCTAGTAATGCCGGTCGTGTCGTACTTGCATCTGAAAATGGAATTTATGGATTAAATATTGTGATCGATCATGGATTTGGGCTTTATTCGCTTTATGGACACTGCTCAAGCACTAGAGTAAAAGAGGGCGATATGGTGGCAGCTGGCGATCAGATAGGTACTACTGGAACTAGTGGTCTTGCACTTGGAGATCACCTTCACTTTGGAATTTTAGTCCAAGGTGAAGAGGTGAGACCACAACAATGGATGGACAAAAAGTGGATAAAAGACAATATCACAAGTGTCTTAGATGCTGCAAAAGCGATGATAGACAAGAACTAAAAATTTGCAAAATTGATTTTTTAGTGCTATCATAAGCGCATTAAAAATATAAGGAAAATTATTGAAACAAACTACTATCGCAAGACGCGTTGAGACTGTTGGTATAGGGCTTCATAAAGGCGAGCCGATAAGACTTATACTAGAACCTCTTGATGCAAATTCTGGTATTATTTTGCACCGCGAAGATCTTGGTATTAGTTTTAAAGCTAAACCTAAAAATGTTATAAATACGCAAATGGCAACCGTTGTTGGCAACGAAAAGGGCTTTATTAGTACGATTGAGCATCTAATGTCAGCCATAAATGGTTATGGCATTGATAATATTAGAATCTCTGTTGATGCAAATGAAATTCCAGTCATGGATGGCAGTGCGATAAGCTTTTGCATGCTACTTGATGAGGCTGGCATAAGATATCTTGATGCTGGCAAAAAAGTAATTCTTGTTAGGCGCGAAGTTGAAGTCGTTGAGGGTTCTAAATTTGTGCGAACTTCACCTTCAAGAAGCCCAAAATTTGACTATACGATAAAATTTGATCATCCAGTTATTGGTGAACAGAGATATGTTTTTGATTTTAGTAAAAGCTCATTTATAAAAAATATAGCTCGTGCTAGAACTTTTGGGTTTTTGAAAGATTTACAACGTTTACAGGCTCAAAATTTAGCCCTTGGTGCATCACTTGATAATGCCGTGGCAATCGATGATACGCATATCCTAAATCCAGAAGGTTTGAGATTTGAAAATGAGTTTGTAAGGCACAAAATTTTAGATGCAATTGGTGATTTAAGCTTGCTTGGAGCACCTTTGTTGGGCGATTATACAGCATTTGCTGGAAGCCACGATCTAAATCACAAATTAACTCTTGCTTTGATGTCCGATGAGAAAAACTACGAGATCGCAACTCTAAATGGTGAACTTCTAAAAGAGTATCAAAAGGTATTTGCATAGAAAATATTGAAATTTTAGTTGTCTCTTTATCTACTCCGCTTTTAGTTGGAGTATATAAAGACGGCGTAAAATTTGATGAAATTACGACTGATGAACATGTCAGTGAAGCTTTGATAAAAATCTTAGAAAATTTATCCTCTAAATTTAATATCACAAAAATTATCTATGCAAATACGCCAGGAAGCTTTATGGGGCTAAAGGTGGCCTATGTCATCTTAAAGACTTTCTCTTTAGCAAAGGGTTGCGAATTTTATGCGGTTAGCGGCTTTAGCTTAAATGGCAGCCAAGCGATCAGAGCAAATAAAAGTTTAAGCTTTGTTTTAAAAGATGGCAAAATTTTACTTGAAAAAGTAGGGCCAGTAGGATTTAGTTTGCCTTTAAATTTAGATGAATTAAAACTAAATTCAGATACACTTCCAGATTATATCATCCAAGCAGTTTAGGAGAAATTTTGAATATCTTAGTGCCTGCAACAAGTGCGAATTTGGGTCCTGGTTTCGATGCTTTGGGGCTTAGTCTGAAGCTTTTTAATAGCGTGAAAATCGAGCCAGCAAAATTTAGCTCAGTATCGATAAACGGCGAAGGCAGTGGAAGTGTAAATTTAAAGAGAAATAATATATTCTTAAGTATTTTTAATGAAATTTTTTTTGAGCTAACTGGTAAAAATGAAAATTTTAGAGTCGTTTTTGAAAATAATATCCCATTTTCAAGGGGACTTGGCAGTAGCTCCGCTGTTATCGTTGGAGCCATTGCTTCAGCCTACGAAATGGCTGGCTTTAAGGCAAGCAAAGAGACAGTTTTAAATAAAGCTATCATCTATGAAACCCATCCCGATAATATCTCGCCAGCAGTTCACGGCGGATTTATCAGTGCGATCGTAAAAAATGGTAATGTTTACGCAAATAAAATAAATTTAAGTGACGAGATAAAGGCAGTAGTTGTTATCCCAAATAAACCAATGAGTACATCCTCGTCAAGACAAATTTTACCAAAGAACTATACGATGAAAGAGTGTGTGAATAACTTATCTCATGCTGCTTTTTTAACGTCTTGTTTTTATGAAAAAAAGTATGATCTCTTAAAAATAGCAAGTAAAGATTTGATGCATGAAGAGCGTAGAATGCACGCTTTAGAAGAACTTTTTGAAGTTAGAAAAGTAGCTTATGGAAATGGTGCTTTAATGAGCACGCTTTCAGGCTCAGGCTCAAGCTTTTTAAATATCGCTTACAAAGATGATGCTAAAAATTTACAAGATATTTTAAAGAGTAAATTTAGTGATTTTAGGGTTGAGGTTTTTTCATTTGATAACGATGGATACGAAATTACGCAAAGCTAAAAACAAGTTTAAAAAGATATAATGAACAAAAATAATCCTGTAAGGACATGCGTCGCTTGTAAAATTAAAATTTCTCAGAGCTTGTTAAAAAGATACCGCTTGGTAGGTAAAAATTTAGAACATGGCAAAGGAAATGGTCGTAGCTTTTATCTGTGTGACAAATGTATACAAAAAGATATAAAAATTTTAAAAAAAATAATTGATAAACAAACTAAAGGTGCTCTTATTTGTGATGCACCGAAGTTAAAGGAGATACTCTTAAATGAGCAATGTTAGGATTTCAGAGATCGCAAACGAGCTTGGCTATCCAAGTAAAGAGATAGTAGAAAAAGCTCAAGAGCTAGGATTAAAAGTCAAAACTCACTCAAATGCAGTTAGCCTTGAAGAGGCCGAAGCTATATATGAATATGTTCAAACTGGCGTGATACCAGATAAATTTAAAAAGAAAAAGAGTGAACCTAAACCAAAAAAAGAGCCTAAAAAAGAAGTAGAAAAAGAGTCAGTAAAAAAAGAAGAAAAACAAAAAAGTGAACCTAAAAAAGCTACTACTAAAACTGAGTCAAAGTCGGTAAAAGCTGAGACTAAGAAAGAGGCACAAATTTTAGAAGAAAAACAAAAAATTGAGCCTAAAAAAGAAGAAATCAAAGTAGAGCAAAAACAAGTCGAAGTTCCAAGACCAAAAGAGAGCTTGGCTGATGTGACTCAAAAAAGACGTGGCCTTGTGATAGTAAAAAAGAAAAAAGACTATGAAGCGCCAATTGCTACAAAAGAAGAGAAAAAGCCTGAGCCAAGCATAGCTAACATAAGCGATTTTAAAAGTATGTTTTCAGCAAATGATGAAAATTTAGCTAAGAAAAAGAAAAAAGATAAAAAAGTAGTTGTTGCAAGTAAAAAGGATAGCGCTCAGAAGATGGATCTGCTTGGCGGAAGTGATTTTGGTGACATTGTACTAGAAGATGAAGATGTAGTCGTTCTTCCTGATTTTAGTTTTAAAACCCCAGCACCAGCACCTGCTCAAAAGACAAAACAGCCAAATGTTATGAGAACTACGGTCAACAATACGATAAATTCATTTGGCGAAGGCGGCATTCAAAGAAGAGCTAGAAAAAAACACAAAAAGCCTGAAAATAAACAAAACAACGAAGCTGTGACGTCTATAAGCATTCCAAAAGAAATTCGTGTTTATGAATTTGCCGAGAAACTAAACAAACAGCCAAGCGAGGTCATAGGCAAGCTATTTATGCTTGGTATGATGACAACAAAAAATGACTTTTTGGATGAAGATGCGATCGAAATTTTAGCTGATGAGTTTAATGTTGAGGTCAATATTATTGATGATCAAAAAGAATTTGACTATGTAGCAGCCTACGAAGAAGAGATAAAAGATGATGAAAATCTCCAGCCAAGAGCACCAGTTATAACCATCATGGGTCACGTCGATCACGGTAAAACTTCATTGCTTGATTACATAAGAAAATCACGTGTAGCAGCAGGAGAGGCTGGTGGTATCACTCAGCATGTTGGTGCTTATATGGTAAATAAAAATGGCAAAAACATCACATTTATTGACACCCCAGGTCACGAAGCGTTTACTGCTATGCGCGCAAGAGGTGCTGGTGTAACTGATATAGTTATCATCGTTGTTGCAGCAGATGACGGCGTAAAACCACAAACAAAAGAGGCGGTCAGCCACGCAAAAGCTGCTGGTGTACCAATAATCATCGCGATAAACAAAATGGATAAAGAGTCAGCAAATCCTGACCTAGTAAAGACTGGTCTTGCTGAGCTTGATATCATGCCAACAGAGTGGGGCGGAAAATATGAATTTGTGCCAATCTCTGCAAAAACAGGCATGGGCATAGATGATCTATTAGAGATCGTACTTTTACAAGCTGACCTTTTAGAGCTAAAAGCAAATCCAAAGGCAAACGCAAAAGCAACTGTTATCGAGAGCTCACTTCAAAAAGGTCGTGGTCCAGTGGCTACCATCATCGTTGAAAATGGCACGCTTCATGTTGGAGATACTGTCGTAGCAGGCGTTGCGTATGGAAAGATAAGAAGCTTGCTTGATGACCAAGGTAAGCCTTTGCAAGATATAAAACCAGGCGAATGTGGTGTGATAGTAGGTCTTAGCGAGATAGCAGAGGCAGGCGAGACGCTAATAGGCGTAAAAACTGATAAAGAGGCTCGTGAATACGCGCAGAAAAAGGCTGAATATATCCGCCAAAAAGAGCTCAGCAAGAGTACAAAAGTTAGTATTGACGAGCTTAGTGCTAAGATTGCCGAGGGTGAGTTAAAGACGCTTCCAGTCATCATCAAGGCTGACGTTGGTGGTTCACTTGAGGCACTAAAAGCAAGCCTAGAAAAACTAGCAAATGATGAGATCAGAGTAAATGTAATCCACTCAGGCGTTGGCGGCATCACACAAAGCGACGTGGCACTTGCTAGTGCGAGCGAAGACTGTATAATCCTTGGTTTCAACATAAGACCAACTGGCGAGATAAAAGAAAAGGCAAAAGAGAGCGGTGTCGAGATAAAGACTTATAATGTTATTTATAATTTAATTGACGACGTGAAAGCAATCTTGGGCGGACTAATGTCACCAATCATCAGAGAAGAGCAGCTTGGTCAAGCTCAGGTTCGTCAAGTGATCCATGTGCCAAAAGTTGGTGCTATCGCTGGATGTATCGTCACTGAGGGCACTATAAACAGAGGCGCAAAAATTCGCCTTATTAGAGAAGGTGTGGTTGTTTATGAGGGCTTGGTTAGCTCACTCAAACGCTTCAAAGATGACGTCAAAGAGGTCGCTAAAGGTTATGAGTGTGGTGTTGGTATCGAAAATTTCAATGATATTAGAGAAAACGACTATATCGAAAGCTTCAAAGAAGTCAAGGAGAAAGCTACTCTATGAACGCTAACGAAATAAAGCGTATGAGAACAGAAAGTGTGCTAAAAGAGCTCATCCCAGAGGCTCTAGCTACTCTTGAAGATAGCATTTTAAAAGGGCTTTGCGTCACTGATGTCGAGTGTAAAAAGGGTAGATATGACGCCTTTGTTTATCTTGATAAGATGGCTTTTGATGAGCGTGAACAAGAGTATATTTTGGGGCATTTAAAGCGAGTTTGCAGGCATTTGCAAAACCACTGTATGGCAGCTGAGGGCTGGTATAGATGCCCAAATTTTCACTTTAAATTTGACGATAGATTAGAGTATCAAAACCATATGGATAAGTTGTTTGATAAAATTTCAAAGGATTTAAACAAAAATGGATAATTTAGACAAACTAGTACGCGAATGCGGCGTTGAGCTTTACGACAGCGAGATCGCAAATGAAAATGGTAGGGCTATTTTTAGAGTTTATATCACAAAAAATGGCGGAGTGAGCCTTGATGACTGTGAAAAAGTAAGCCGTCTACTCTCGCCTATCTTTGATGTGACACCGCCAGTTAGTGGGGATTATAACCTCGAAGTTAGCTCACCTGGCCTTGAGAGAAAGCTTAGTAAGCCATCTCATTTTAAAGCGAGCGTTGGCGAGCTTGTAAAAGTTCAAACCGAGGCTGAGAAATTTGCAGGAAGGCTTGTAAAAGCAGACGAAGAAAGTATCGCAGTTGAAAACGAAGAGGGAATCTTTGAGATCAACATCAGTGAGATAAAAAAAGCAAAAACATATTTGGAGTGGTAAATGCTAAGCGACATAGAGATAACTCACCAAACGAAACTAGAACACATCAGTAAAGTTGCCGCAAGACTAGGTTTAGGCGAAGACGAGCTCGAGCTTTATGGAAAATTTAAGGCTAAAATTTCTCCTAGACTTGAGCCGTCAAACTCAAAGCTCATCTTAGTCACTGCGACTAATCCAACTCCGTATGGCGAGGGTAAAACGACTATGTCGATCGGCTTGGCTGATGCGCTAAATTCACTTAATAAAAAGGTCTGCTTGGCACTTCGTGAGCCATCTTTGGGGCCAGTTTTTGGTATAAAAGGTGGAGCAGCAGGTGGTGGCTACTCACAGCTTGCGCCGATGGAGGATCTAAATTTACACTTCACTGGCGATTTTCACGCGATAACATCGGCAAATAACCTGATTTCAGCGATGATAGATAATAGCCTTTATCAAGAAAACCCACTAAAAATAGAGAAAATTTTATGGAAGCGCTGTATGGATATGAACGACCGCGCGCTTAGATTTATCACTGTGGGTCAGGGCGGTAGAACAGATGGCGTGCCAAGAGAAGATGGCTTTAACATCACCGCTGCAAGCGAGATCATGGCTGTGCTTTGTCTAGCTACGAGCCTTTCTGATCTAAAAGAGCGTGTGGCAAATATCATGGTTGCCTACGATAGCGATAAAGAGCCTATCTACGTGCGTGATCTAGGCTGTCAAGACGCTGTTTGTATACTTTTAAAAGATGCGATCAAGCCAAATTTATTTCAAACGCTTGAGCACACACCTACGCTCGTGCATGGCGGCCCATTTGCAAACATCGCACACGGCTGCAACTCAGTCATTGCAACAAAAACAGCTCTAAATTTAGCTGACTACGTCATAACTGAAGCTGGCTTTGGCTCGGAGCTTGGCGCGGAGAAATTTTTAGATATAAAGTGCAGGGTTGCCGAGATTAAACCAAGCGCTGTAGTGCTTGTAAGCACGATCAGATCGCTAAAATATAACGGTGAAGCAAACAAAGACGAGATCACAAAACCAGATATGAACGCCCTTAAAAAAGGCATCGAAAACCTTGGCGGACATATCGAAAATTTAAAAGGTAAATTTGGTCAAAACGTGGTTGTGGCGCTTAACAAATTTGGCTTTGACACTGATGAAGAGATAAATTTCGTAAAAGAGTATTGCCGTGAGCTTGGTGTAGAAGTGGCAGTTTGTGAGAATTTCTTAAAAGGTGGCAAAGGTGCGCTTGAGCTTGCCGAGCTAGTTTTAAAAGCATGCGACAAGCCAAGCAAGATAAATTTCACCTACGAGATGAGTGACGATACGAAAACTAAAATAGAAAAGGTTGCTAAGGAAATTTATGGAGCTGGCGAGGTGGTCTTTGAGGAGGCCGCTCTTAAAAAGCTTGAGATGATAAAAGAGCTAAATTTGAGCCATTTGCCAGTTTGTATCGCAAAAACGCAGTACTCATTTAGCGACGATGCGAAACTTTTGGGTAGAGCAAAGGGCTTTACATTTAGTGTAAAAGACCTTGACATTAGAACTGGAGCTGGCTTTATCGTAGCAGTTTGCGGTAAGATCATGCTAATGCCAGGACTTCCAAAAGTGCCAGCTGCGGTCAATATGAAGATAGACGCAGAGGGCAAGATCGACGGCTTGTCGTAAATTTATGAAAAGTATGAAATTTGTAAAAATAGTATTTTTAATAGTTTTATGTGCTTTTTTAGTTGGATGCGCGGGAAGATATAAATATAATGTTGAGCCAACGCCGATACAAAAAGGCGTGGCTAAATACATTGTTAGTGATTTTAACCTAACATTGACAAATCAACCAACTAGATACGAGCACAACACTAACTATAAAAACGAAAGCGGACTTCGTGATGAGTTTGTGGAATTTATAAACAAACATCTAAAAGAGCAGGGCATTTTAGGGGACGAAAATAGCTTCAAGATAAAAATACAAATGGATTATGAAAGATGGTTTAACTGGGGCGGCAAGGCGTTAAACAAGCCACACTTTCGCTACAGTGTGAAAATTTATGATAATGCTGATAGGCTTTTGGTCTCTTACGCTATACCACTCTCTACAACGAAATATAGCTATTTTAAAGAGATCGCTGTTTTGGCGGAGATTGCTGCATTTAGGTGGGACGCGGAGGATGAGCCGACCGATATCGACTTGATCTCAAAAACTCTTGTTGATGAGATAAAAGATATAGGAAAATAAAAATAGTCTGCTAAGATGAACGACGAATTTTACATGGATCTTGCTTTAAGCGAGGCTTGGAAATTTCAGATCCTGACCTATCCAAATCCAGCCGTTGGATGTCTTATCCTTGATGAAAATGGGCAAATTTTATCTTGCAAGGCTCATGAAAAGGCTGGATATTTACACGCTGAGCCAACGGCGATATTTTTTGCGCTTTGCAAAAAAAGTAAAAAATTTAAAGATGATTTTATAAAAGCGTATAGCGATAAATTTGGCTCTAATATAAAAGAGGGCGAATTTAGCCTTTTAGAGCCAAAATTTACTTACGAATTTATACTAAACAACCACTCAAATTTACTAAAAAATGCAAAAGCATACGTCACTCTTGAGCCTTGCTCGCATCATGGCAAAACGCCACCTTGTGCAAATTTGCTAAAAGAGCTAGGTTTTAGAGGGGTGATAATAGGTAGTCATGATGAAAATAAGGTAGCAAGTGGCGGTGCTATTTTGCTTAAGAGTGCTGGAGCAAAAGTTAAATTTGGTATTTTAAAAGAGCGTTGCGATAAGCTACTTGAGCCATTTTTGGCATATCAAAATGGTGGATTTAGCTTTTTAAAAATCGCCCTTAGTAAAAATGGTGTGGCAAGTGGTGGCATCATCACAAATGAGCTTAGCCGCAAGCACGTCCATAAACTTAGAAGCGTCATAGATACGCTAGTGATAGGTGGCAACACAGTGCGAACAGACCGGCCAAAGCTTGACAGTAGGTTAGTGGGCAGCGGTAAAAATCCAGATGTTATAATCTACTCAAGAAGTGATAAATTTGATAAGACGATACCACTTTTTAGTGTACCAGATAGAAAAGTCAGCATTCAAAAAGAGCTTAATTTAACAGGGCTTACTATGTTTGAAGGAGCTGATGAGTTTTTAAAGCTCGCAAAAGAGGGCAAGCTAGCAAATGTAAAGTGGCTACTTATCTATCAAAGCTCAAATTTCAAAAATGGTAAAAATTTACAACTTGATCTAAATTTAAAACCACTATTTAGTGGAAATTTTGGAGACGACAGCTACGCTTGGTATGAAATTTTGGATTAAATATCTAAGCCAAAATAGTGCTTGACTAAAAAGCCAATACCAAATGAAATGATCGCAACACCAAAAGTTATTACACACATTTCAATTACTCTTGGCAAAAATTTAAGCTCTTTTGCCACGCTTATGTAAAAGTTGTAAGTGATAATGGCAACTAGCGCAAAGAAAAACATCAACAAGACGGCGTAAAGACCGCTTGTAAAGATGAAAAATGGAAGTATCAAAAATGCTGTTGTTATGATGTATGAGCCTCCTGTGTAGAGCGAGTAGGTGAGCGGTTTGATCTCGTCACTTGGATTTTCTTTTGACTCAAGATATGCTGAGCCAGCCATAGAGAGTGCAGCTGCCACACCCATGATAAGGCCTGTTGCGCCAACTGATTTTGTATTTGAAAATGCAAGCGCGATGCCGCTAAGTGTGCCTGTTAGCTCAACTAATGCGTCATTCATACCAAGAACAATGCCGCCGGCATTTACGAGCTTTGTGTCTTTTAGCATAGAGATTAAATTGTTTTCATGATTTACTTCTTCTTCATAAATATCTCTAGCTTCAGGATACTCATCAACAATACCAAGATAAAATTGCTCTGCGTCTTCTTCACGTGACTCCATAAATTTTAAAGTAAAAGATGTACCAAAAATTTTAACAAGTATCGTATAGAAGATGACTTTGAATAAATTTGCAGTTCTACTCTCACCTGTTATCTTTTGGCAAAAAGCATAGTGTCGTTTTTCTTCAGTGATTAATTTACGAAGTATTTTTTTATTTTCTTCATTTTTTTCACTAGCTTCGAGTAACGTATAGATGGCGGTATCATCTGCTTCATTTTGTAGCTGTTTTAAAGCACGCTTTTTATCTAGCATAAATTCCCCTTTTTAAATTTTGTAAGATTTTAGATTTTGAAGTATAAGATTAGCTGGTGCGATCAGCGAGACTCGAACTCGCACACCTAGCGGCACTACCCCCTCAAGATAGCGTGTCTACCAATTCCACCATGATCGCAAAAAGAGAAAAAGCCCCAAAAAGGGGCTAAATTTAAGCTTTACGCTTAGCCAAGCATTGGGTTTGCGTAAAGAACGATAAGTGTAATAACAAGTGCGTAGATAACTTGTGCTTCGATCATCGCAAGAGCGATAAACATTGTAGTCATAAGTTTGCTACCAACACCTGGGTTTCTAGCTGTTCCGCTAATTGTTGCAGCAGCTGTGTTACCCATACCAATAGCGCCACCAAGAGCTGCAAGACCAAGGCCAATACCACCAGCGATAACTGAATATGATCTGATCATCTCGCCATCAGCGCCAAATGCGAATGCAGCAAGACCAAGAATTAAAAACACGATCTTTTTCATCGTTGCTCCTTTAAAATTTTAAAGCTCTTTCGGATCTGTCCCCTACTTAAACTTTATGAGCCATAATATTACAAAAACAAAACTTTGTTTCAAATAAAAACACTAAAAATTTAAATTGCCCATAAAAAATTCTTGGCTTAGAAAAATAAAAGTTTTTTTATGTTATCTTTGAAAAAATTAATTTATTCTTAATCTCAGGTAATCAATGATAAATGAAAAATTTTCAAAAATAGGCTTTGTTCTTGCTATGGCAGGATCAGCCGTTGGGCTTGGTAATGCATGGAAATTTCCAACAATGGTAGGAAACAATGGTGGTTCAGCATTTATAGTTTTATATTTACTTCTCACGTTTGCTATTGCTTTTGTAGCGTTTTTAGCGGAGCTTAGCATTGGTAAGCTTGGTGAGAGTGATGTTGTAAGCTCCATTTATAAACTTGCTCCAAAACACAAAAAAATATGGTCTCTTTCAGGTTTTTTTATGATAGGAGCGATACTTATTGCTTCATTTTATATGGTTGTCATTGGCTGGATATTAAAGTATATTTATCTTAGCTTTTCGCCACTTTTAAGCAATCAAGAAGAGGCAGCCCAGCAGTTTAATACACTTTTGGCAAATGATCTAACCAGTGCCGTGCTTTGCTTTAGTCTAGTCTTTTTAATGGTGTTTTTTGCTGTTTCAAAAGGTGTGAAAAGTGGCATTGAAAAGCTAAATATCTGGATGATGCCGGGTCTTTTTATACTGCTCATTTGTATACTTTTTTATGCAATTAGCATGGGTGATGGCTTTGTGAAGGCGGCTAAATTTTTATTTGTACCAAATTTTAGCGCGATCACGCCAGATGTGATTTTACAGGCTCTTGGACTTGCGTTTTTCTCGCTATCTATGGGCGTTGGCGTCATACCGACATACGCTGCAAATTTACCGGAGCAGACAAATCTTATAAAATCAACGCTTTCTATCATTTTTATAAACATATTAATAGGCATTATGATGGGACTTGTCGTATTTACATTTATATTTGCTTATGGGGCTGATAGCACGGCAAGTGGTCCAGGCCTTATCTTTATCTCACTTGTCACGCTTTTTGCAAAGCTTGGGGTCGTTGGTAACATCATGGCGGTTGCATTTTTTGTATCGCTTTTGTTTGCAGGTATCACGAGTGCGGTTTCTATGATCGAGCCTTTTGCTTATTATTTGGTCAGAAAATTTGAAATTTCACGCAAGGCAGCACTTCTTTATATAGGCGCTTTTGTCTATGTTTTGGGAATTTTTTGTATATTTTCATACTATTCTGATACGGCCAGCACATTTAGTATATTTGGTAAGCCAGTCTTTGATGCACTTGATTTTCTTACTTCAAATATAATGATGCCAATAGGTGCCATAATTTTTAGTTTTTTTGTTGGCTATAAACTTAAAAAAGAGAGCCTATATCTACTCTTTGGCGAATTTATGGGAAAAGTATTTTTTGAAATTTGGTATTTTGCTTTAAGATACATCGTACCAATCGCAATTTGCGCCATCATGATCTATCAAATAGCAGGTAAATGATGGATAGATTTAGTAAAGTTGGTTTTGTTCTTTCTATCATTGGAGCGGCTATTGGCCTTGGTAATGCATGGAAATTTCCATATATGGTCGGTAGTAATGGCGGTTCAGCATTTATTCTTATATATCTATTTTTTGCTTTTGTTGTTGGCCTTAGCATATTTTTTGCTGAGATGGCAATGGGTAAAATTTCACGCCTTGATACGGTTGGAGCGTTTAAAAGCCTAGCTACAAAAGGTGCAAATTCCTGGAAATTTGCTGGTGCTATCATGGTGACAGGGCTATTCATCGCATCTTTTTACACGCTTATTATTGGCTGGGTTTTAAAATACGTTATCTTAAGTCTCGGTGAGCTTCCAAAAGATATGGCAAGCTCAGAAGCGCTTTTTGTAAATTTTACTTCAAAGGGCATAGAGGAGCAAATTTTGTATTTTAGCATCGCTTTTTTTGCCTACTTTTTTATACTTACAAAAGGTATAAAAAGTGGAATAGAGCGTATAAATGTATATCTCATTCCAGCACTTTTTATTTTACTTTTGCTTATGCTTGGCTACTCTTTTGGCATGAATGGATTTGATGAGGCGGCTAAATTTTTACTAGTGCCAGACTTTTCAAAGATAGATCAAGGCGCTATCTTAAATGCTCTTGGCTTAGCTTTTTTTACGATGTGTATTGGCATTGGCTGCATTTTAACTTACTCATCAAGCCTAGGCAATGATACAAATTTATTTACTTCATCACTTTATGTAGTCTTTGCAAATATAATTATTAGCGTAATTATAGGGCTTATAGTTTTTACATTCACCTATGAATTTGGCTCAGAGCCATCAAAGGGCGCAGGGTTAGCATTTATCTCGCTTCCAACGCTTTTTGCAAAGCTTGGTTTGCTTGGAAATTTCTTGGCTTTTGCATTTTTTACATCTTTATTTTTTGCTGGTATAACATCGGTTATTTCGCTAGTCGAGCCATTTATATTTTTCTTAAATAAAAGTTTGGGATTTAGTAGAAATAGATCAATTATCATTGTCGGTGCCGTAGTTTATGTTTTAGGGATTTTATGTGCATTAAGCGGTATTGGCGATTTTAAAGATGCACTTACATTTTTTGGTAAGAGCTTTTTTGATTTGCTTGATTATCTTAGCTCAAACATTATGCTCCCACTTGGTGGCATTATATTTGCCATTTTTGTTGGGTACTTTATGAAATTTGAGCTTTTAAAAGAGCTATTTTTGCCTTATATGGGTGAGATTGTCTTTAAAATTTGGTATTTTTTAATAAGGTTTGTAGCGCCAGTTCTAGTTTTTGTGGTGCTAGTAAGGGAGATTGCATAATGGCAAAAGAACAGTTTTCTAAAATAGGTTATGTTTTAGCAGTTGCAGGGTCAGCTGTTGGACTTGGCAATGCATGGAAATTTCCATATATGGTCGGTGAAAATGGTGGATCAGCATTTGTTATTTTATATCTTTTGATAACGTTTTTAGTTGGCATACCTATCTTTATGGCAGAGCTAAGTATTGGCAAACTTAGTGAGAGCGATAGTGTAAATGCCTTTAGAAAGTTAGCGAATAAAAATAAAAATTTATGGCAACTAGTTGGAATTTTAGCTATGGTAACCGCAGCTATAATATCATCTTACTACATTGTGATCATCGGCTGGGTCTTTAAGTATTTCACGCTATCTTTTACCGGTCTTCCAAACGATATAGAAAGTTCAAAAGTAATATTTAACGAGCTTCTTACGCATGGTCTTGGCGAGCAGACGCTTTATTTTGTTATTGCATTTGTAGCTTGCTTTTTTATCCTTTCAAAAGGAGTGAAAAGTGGCATTGAAAAGCTAAATGTTTGGATGATGCCAAGCCTATTTATCATGGTTCTAATCATGCTTATCTTTTCTATGACGATGAATGGCTTTACAAAATCTGCTGAGTTTTTACTTGTTCCTGATTTTAGTAAAATTTCATTTAATTCGCTTTTGCTTGCCCTTGGACTTGCTTTTTGGACACTATCTCTTGGTATGGCAGCAATCATTACGTATTCAGCCAGCCTAAGCGATGATACAAATTTAGCTACTTCTACGCTAAGTATCGTTTTTATAAATATCGTCTTAGCCATCATGATGGGTCTTGTTATCTTTACATTTATATTTGAATTTGGCGCAGAGCCGTCTCAAGGACCAGGACTTGTCTTTATCTCGCTTCCAACGCTCTTTGCTAAACTTGGTGTGATAGGTCAAATTTTAGCTGTGGCATTTTTTGCTGCACTTATCTTTGCTGGCATTACTTCAGCTATCTCTATCGTAGAGCCGTTTGTATTTTTCTTGATCAGAGAGTATGGCATTAGCAGGATAAAAGCTCTTAGCATAGTTGGAGCCGGTGTTTTTGTATTAGGATTTTTATGTCTTTTATCAAATATAGAAAATGTTGGCGACAAATTTATGCTCTTTGGTAAAAATTTCTTTGATTTTCTTGACTTTACCGCTTCAAATGTTCTGCTTCCAATTAGTGGTATTGGTGGAGCGATATTCGTTGGATATTTTATGAAGAGAGAAGCACTTTATGTGCTATTTAGTCCATATATGAGTGACTTTGTATTTAGTGCATGGTATTTTTTATTAAGATATGTAGCGCCAGTTTGCGTCTTTATCATCATGATAAATAAATTGTTTTTTTAAGGGTTGTTTATGCAAAAAGTTGAGAAATTTTTTGATAAGGTCAGTGATATAGTCGGCTATATTTGCATGTTTATTATGGCTTTGATGATAATAGATGTTTTTTTTAACGTTGTGGCAAGATATTTTTTCTCTTATGGAAACGTTGCATTTCAGGAGCTTGAGTGGCATTTTTTTGCTGTGATATTTTTGCTTGGCATGAGCTATGCATTAAAAGAAGATGCACACGTTAGAGTTGATATCTTTTATGCTAAATTTTCACCAAAAAATAAAGCTCTTGTAAATATGATAGGAACTGTTATTTTTGTAATCCCATTTGCACTTTTGGTTTCAAATTTATCATTTGAATTTGTGAGTGATGCTTATACTTCAGCTGAAGCTAGTGCAGATCCAGGCGGTCTTACTCACAGATGGATCATAAAAGCACTTATTCCTTTTTCTTTTTATCTACTTGTATTTTTTGCGATCGGCTTTTTTATAAGAAATTTTAATCTTTACAAAAAAGCTAAAAAGGGGGAATAATGGCTGGCTTGATAATGTTTATAGCTGCACTTTTGATGCTAGGTATTGGCTTTCCGGTAGCCTTTACCTTTGGTGCGGTTTCGATGATATTTGGCATGATTGGCAGTATTGTTGAGAGCATTGGAGACGGAGATGGTCTGCTTGGAAGTATCGAAGTTTTCAAAGATATGTTTAACTTCATGCCTTATAGAATTTTCTCTATCATGGAGAGTAGAATTTTTATAGCAGTTCCACTTTTTGTATTTATGGGCGTCGTGCTTCAAAAGTCAAAACTAGCTGAGAGGCTACTTGAGAGCATGGGTATGCTTTTTGGAGAAATTCGCGGAGGCATTGCTATTAGCACTATCTTGGTTGGAGCACTTCTTGCAGCTTCAACTGGTGTTGTTGGTGCAAGTGTCGTTGCAATGGGCGTTATAAGCTTGCCTGTCATGCTAAAGTATAAATACGACCAAGCGCTAGGTTGTGGCACTATATGTGCCGCTGGTACGCTTGGACAGATCATTCCACCTTCTATCGTACTGATTATCTTGGGTGATATATTTTCAGTGCCAGTTGGTGAACTTTTTCATCAAGCCATCATCCCAGGATTCACACTAGTAGCAGTTTATATCATTTATATTTTGATTGTTGCTTATTTGAAACCAGATACTGCACCGGTAGTAAAAGATGAGAGCGGTGTTAGTAAATTTAAGCAGATCATGAGAGCACTAATCGCTATCTTTCCGCCGCTTTTGCTGGTTATTTGTGTATTGGGTTCTATATTTGCAGGTATCGCTACACCAACTGAAAGTTCAGCTTTTGGCTGCGTTGGAGCCATTATTTTAGCTATTTTTTATAGGACATTTTCATTTTCTATGATAAAAGAGGCATTGGCAGAAAGCGTAAAAACCACAGCACTTGTCTTTGCCATACTTGTTGGTGCGACAGCCTTTTCTATGGTATTTAGTTACACTGGTGGAGATGAGATTGTTGAAAAATTTATGACAAATTTACCAGGCGAGAAGTGGGGCTTTATCATTTTTAGTATGGTTGTCATCTTTGTGCTTGGCTTTTTTATCGACTTTGTTGAAATTTCATATATTGTGCTTCCTATCTTGGTACCAATAGCCGCAAAGCTTGGTATAAATCCAATTTATCTAGCAATCTTAGTTGCGATGAATTTGCAAACTTCATTCCTAACGCCGCCATTTGGATTTAGCTTATTTTTCCTAAGATCAGTCGCACCAGCTGAGATAAAAACGACTGCTATTTATAAAGGCGTTGTGCCTTATATTTTTATTCAGCTTGCTGTACTTGTATTTTTCTGCGTCTTTCTAATGGAATTAAAGCCAATGCTTGATGCGAGCCACGGCGGATTATTAAACTTCTTACTCTCACTTTTTAAATGATATAAAAGTTTTTGGTTGTAAAATACCAAAAAATAAGCAAAATGGCTAATTTGAGTTTCTAATCAATTTAGCCATTTTCTATGAATTCTTTAAATAAATTTATAAAATTAATGAGGTGGGTGATGGCGAAGAAATTTATCGATGTTATGGATACGACCTTTAGAGATGGCTTTCAGTCAGTTTATGGCGCCAGAGTGCTTATGAACGATTTTTTGCCTGCGCTTGAAGCGGCCAAAGAGGCTGGCATAGAGCATTTTGAATTTGGCGGAGGAGCGAGATTTCAAAGCCTTTATTTTTACCTAAATGAAGACGCTTTTGCGATGATGGATAAATTTAGAAGCATCGTAGGACCAAAAGCAAATCTTCAAACACTAAGCAGGGGCGTAAATACCGTTACACTTGATACTGGTAGCCGCGAGCTAATAGATCTTCACGCAAAGCTTTTCAAAAAACACGGAACCACCACCATTAGAAATTTTGACGCACTAAATGATGTTGAAAATTTAAAATATTCAGGCGAGAGGATCGCTCATCATGGGCTAAAACACGAAGTTGTTGTTACGATGATGGATCTGCCTAGTGGCTGTGTGGGAGCACATGATGTTAAATTTTATGAGAAAATTTTAAGAGAAATTTTAGATGCAAATATCCCTTATCACAGCGTTTGCTTCAAAGATGCAAGTGGCACGAGCAGCCCACAAAAGGTCTATGAAACCATAAAAATGGCTAGAAAGCTACTTCCAGAAAAAACTCATATTAGACTTCACACTCATGAAACAGCAGGCGTAAGTGTGGCTTGCTATCTTGCAGCGCTTGAGGCTGGTGTCGATGGCATAGATCTAGCCGCAAGCCCAGTAAGTGGTGGTACAAGTCAGCCAGATATCCTAACCATGCTTCACGCAGTAAAAGGCAAAAACTACGATCTTGGCGGACTTGACGTGGAGAAAATTTTAAAATATGAAAGCGTTTTGAATGATTGTTTAAAAGAGTATTTCTTACCGCCTGAAGCCGTGCAAGTAAGCCCTCTAATACCATTTTCACCGATGCCTGGTGGCGCACTCACTGCAAATACCCAGATGATGAGAGATAATAACATCTTAGATAAATTTCCAGAGGTCATCCTTGCGATGCGCGAGGTGGTGCAAAAAGGTGGATACGGTACTTCAGTGACCCCTGTTAGTCAGTTTTATTTTCAGCAAGCATTTAATAATGTAATGTTTGGTAAGTGGAAAAAGATCGCTGAGGGATACGGCAAAATGGTGCTTGGCTACTTTGGCAAGACTCCGGTCACACCTGATAAAGAGATCATTAAGCTTGCAAGCGAGCAACTAGGGCTAAAACCAACTACAAAACACGCAGTTGATATAGCTGATAAAGATGAGAGCAAGTCACTTGCCCACGTAAAAGAAATTCTAAAGCAAAACAATATAAAAACTACCGAAGAAAATATATTTATAGCAGCTGCTTGTAAAGAAAAAGGCATCGCATTCTTAAAAGGTGAAGCTAAAGTAAATGTAAGAAAAATCGATCCAAATGCTAAGGCAAATGAATGCAGACAAACTCAAAGCGGCAGATATAGCGTCGTCGTAAATGGTAGCCGCTACAATGTCGAAGTAAGCGAAGGCTTTAACGATAGCATCCAAGTAAAATCAATCACCGAAGTTGAAGGCAAGAGCGTAAAAAATGCCAAAAGTGCAGCAGCAGGCGCAACAGCAAATGATATCGTTGCTAGCTTGCCGGGCGCTGTGCATAAAATTTTAGTAAGTCCTGGCGATCAAGTCAAAAAAGGGCAAGCTGTAGTCGTGCTTGAAGCA
Source organism: Campylobacter concisus (assembly GCF_902460545.1). GTDB lineage: Bacteria > Campylobacterota > Campylobacteria > Campylobacterales > Campylobacteraceae > Campylobacter_A > Campylobacter_A concisus_AE. The sequence goes on along the minus strand of NZ_CABPUE010000003.1, from coordinate 59,819 downwards.
ATGAAGATGGAGATAGAGGTCAAAGCCCCAAAAGATGGTGTGATAGGCTCTATTGAAGTTAGCAAAGGTCAAAGCGTCGCGAACAATCAAGTGGTAGCTAAATTTAAATAAATTTGCCACTTTTAAAAAGATAGTGTTAAGCGAAATTTGATTAACATTTTGATGACTCTTAGGTCAGAATTTATAAAAAAACGAAAATTTTAAAAGGAAATAATATGATAAATAAACTAGACGAACTAGGTCTAAAAGAGATCAAAAAGATAAATCACAATCTAAGCTATGATGAGCTTTTTGAGCTTGAAAAGGCAAACAACGAGGGTAGGGTTTCAAGTAACGGCACATTTATGGTTGATACGGGAATTTTTACTGGAAGAAGCCCAAAATATAAGTACTTTGTCAAGCAAGATCCAAGCCAAAAATATATTGCATGGGGCAAGATAAATCAGCCTATCACAAAGGAGCTATTTGACAAGCTTCTTAAAAAAGCAAAAGAGCAGCTTAGTGGCAAGGAAATTTTTATCCAAGACGCATTTTGTGGGGCTAGTAAAAAGAGTCAAAAATCAGTCCGCTTTGTTACTGAAGTAGCGTGGCAAGCACACTTTGTAAAAAATATGTTCATCCGTCCAAGCAAGGAAGAGCTAGCTAAATTTGAGCCTGATTTTGTAGTATATAACGCTTGTAAAACAAAAAATGAAGACTATAAGGCTGATGGGCTACACTCAGATGTCTTTGTTATCTTTAACGTCGAAGAAAATGTTGCAGTGATCGGCGGCACATGGTATGGCGGTGAGATGAAAAAAGGCATTTTTTCTATGATGAACTACTGGTTGCCACTTGAGGGCAAACTAAGCATGCACTGCTCTGCAAACGTAGGCGAGAAGGGCGATACAGCGCTATTTTTTGGCCTATCTGGTACTGGTAAAACTACACTTTCAACTGATCCAAAGCGCAAGCTAATAGGTGATGACGAGCACGGCTGGGACGATGATGGTGTATTTAACTTCGAGGGTGGTTGCTACGCAAAATGTATAAACCTTGATCCAAGTAGTGAGCCAGAAATTTACGCAGCGATCAGGCGTGATGCGCTACTTGAAAACGTCGTGGCTGATGAAAATGGAGTGGTTGATTACAAAGATGGCTCAAAGACTGAAAATACACGAGTTAGCTATCCGATCTATCACATCGATAACTACGAACCAAGCTCAAGCGCTGGCCATCCAAAAAATATCATCTTTTTAAGTGCCGACGCTTTTGGTGTGCTCCCTCCAGTTGCAAAGCTCACAAAAGAGCAGGCTATGTATTATTTCCTAAGTGGCTACACAGCAAAAGTTGCTGGTACAGAACGTGGTATAACAGAGCCAGTCGCTACTTTTAGTGCTTGCTTTGGCGAGCCATTTATGCCACTTCATCCAACCGTCTATGCAAAACTACTTGGCGAGAAGATTGATAAGCACGGAGTTAATGTCTATCTTGTAAATACAGGCTGGAGTGGCGGTGCTTACGGCGTTGGCAAGCGTATGAGCATAAAAGCAACTCGTGCTTGCATAAATGCGATCCTTGATGGCAGCATCACAAAATGCGAATTTGAAAATTTTGATAAATTTAACTTCGCTATCCCAAAAGAGCTTGATGGTGTCGAGACAAAACTGCTAAATCCTATAAATACATGGACAAATCCGGCTGAGTATAACGCTTCACGCGATAAGCTTGCTAAAATGTTTGTTGAAAATTTTAAACGCTATGAAGACGTAAAAGAGGGTGTTGAGTACGCCAAAGCTGGTCCAAAAGCTTAATTTTATAGCCTTGCAAAGAGCTTGCAAGGCTAGTCTTTTTATTTGATATTTTTGATATGACTAAATTTAAAGTATCTCTCTTCTAAATTCCAATCTCAAGTGTTACATTTGTAAATTTATTCTAGTAAGTAACAAA
>NZ_CABPUE010000003.1:35593-56673 GCF_902460545.1 Campylobacter concisus | reverse complement strand
TGCTAATAAAATTTTTCCTATTACACTTACCTCCTAGTTTTTCTTTTTGTGCTTGAACTAGTTATCAAATATTGTTTATTGTGTTGCTTTCTAAAAATTTTTATAGGTTTGAGGAGGAGATATATCACATTAAATTTAGAATAAAAAATAATAAGGGCAAAGTTGCCCTTATAGTTATAAAGTTATATTATGAGTGAAAGTGAAATTCCTCCGGATGATCTAGTGCGTATCTAAATTTATCCATATCGACTTTTTTATCCCAGATAGAAACTATCATGCAACCAACAGCGTTACCGCAGAGATTACCAACTGCACGCATCTCTGACATAAATTTATCGACGCCAAGTAGCACAGCTACGGTGACTACTGGTATGCCAGTGCTCGGAAGTGCGCTTAATGTGCCAGCAAGGACGACAAAGCCCGATCCTGTCACGCCAACAGCGCCTTTACTTGTGATCATTAGCACGATTAAAATGCTTATTAGATGCTCAAAACTTAGCGGTATACTAAATGCTTGAGCTAAGAAAATAACGCTTAGGCTTAGATAGATGTTTGTGCAGTCAAGGTTAAATGAGTAGCCGGTTGGGATGATAAGGCCAACAGCGCCTCTATTTATACCAGCCGATTCTAGCTTTTGCATAAGTGGCGCAAGAGCTGTTTCGCTCGAGCTTGTCGCAAAGACTACCAATACCTCTTTTGAGATAAAGCGCATAAATTTAAAGACATTGATTTTTGCAAAATAGCAAATAACGCCAAGTACCACAAAGATAAAAAAGCAGCTCGCAAGTGCCATAACAACCAAAAGCTCCATCATGCCAAGAAGCGTTCCGATACCAAATTTGCCGATTAGATAAGCCATAGCCGAAAATGCAGCCACCGGGCTAAAGAGCATAAGCCAACTAAGAAGTTTTAAGACATAGTGCTGAATAAATTCAAGTGGCTTTAGGCAAGCTTGTTTTTTATCATGAGCTAGCAGTGAAAGTACGATGGCAACGATAATAGCCATGAAAAGTACTTGAAGTGTGTTTGATTTTATAAATGGATCAAGTATATGCACGTAAGGAAAAATGTCATCTACTGGCACAGCACCTCTTAAAAGATGAAGTGTATGTGCTACAAACCCACTATTTGCGTCCATATTTGCAGCTTGAGATGTAAATTTAGCCACACTTGAGGCATCAAGCTGAGTGTAGTCAAGATTCATACCATGTCCTGGACGAAGCGTCTCACCAAAGATGATACCAACAGCAAGCGCAAGTGTGCTAACTATCTCAAAATAGATAAATGCCTTTAATCCAATAGAACCAAGATCTTTTAAACTCTCAAGCCCAACGATGCCTGAAACGATCGTTAAAAAGATAATAGGGCCAATTAAAATTTTAAGTGCTTTTATAAAATAATCAATGCCTGGTTTGCTTGCTATACCAAGCTCAGGTGCGACCATGCCAACGATAACGCCACCAACAATACCGATCACAACCCAAAAGGCAAGATTGGTAAATAATCTTACAGCAAGATTTCCTTGCTTTTTAGTATTATTCATAAATTTCCCCTTTATAGGCTTTCTCTAATCTTAGCAGAGATGATCTTATCGCCTTGTCTTATAGCGTCAAGCACCTTTAGGCTCTCTTCATCAACGCATTTTCCAAAGACTGTATGCACGCCATCAAGATGAGGCTGTTTGCTATGACAGATGAAAAACTGTGATCCGCCAGTATCGCGACCTGCATGAGCCATGCTAAGGCTACCGCGCTCGTGCTTTACCCCTTGCTTATCGCATTCACACTTTATCCTCCAGCCAGGACCGCCTGTACCCGTGCCATTTGGACAACCGCCTTGGATGACAAAATTTGGTATAACTCTGTGAAAATTTAGGCCATTATAAAAGCCTGTTTTTATCAAATGGACAAAATTTGCAACAGCTTGCGGTGCATCCTCGGCAAAAAGTTCAAGTCTAATCTCGCCTTTGTCTGTCTCTAGAACTGCAAATTTATCTTTTTTAAGCTCATCTAAATTTATGTCATAAACTTTTAATTCATCAAAACGCATGTATTTCCTTTTTATTCGATATTTGTATAAACTGCTTGAACGTCATCATCGTCTTCTAGCTTATCAAGAAGCCTCTCAACCTCAAGCATTTGCTCTTCGCTTAGATTCACGGTTTGATTTGGTAAGTATTGAAGTGAAGCTTTTTTAACTACTAAATTTAGCTTTTCGATACCTTCATGAAGTGTACCAAAATTTGCATAATCGCCATAAACAAATAGTGTCTCATCGTCAGCCTCGATATCGCTTAGACCATAATCTATCAGCTCAAGCTCGATCTCTTCGATATCTGCGCTTGGTTTTTCAAGCTCAAAAACGCTCTTTCTTGTAAACATAAAGCTAAGGCTACCACTTGGCAAAATTTCTCCACCATTTTTGCTAAATATCGCCTTGACGTTTGCGACCGTTCTTGTTGGGTTGTCAGTCGCACACTCGACGATAATCTGTACACCGTGAGCTGCTTTGCCATCATAAAAAATAGTCTTAATATCGGCGCTATCTTTGCCATTTGCTCTTTTTATAGCTGCATCGATGTTATCTTTTGGCATATTTTCAGCTTTTGCCGCTGCGATAGCTGCACGAAGTTTAGGGTTCATATCTGGATCACAACCACCATCTTTTGCGGCTACTGTTATAGCTTTTGCAAGTTTTGGAAATACCTTGCTCATCTTATCCCATCTAGCTTCTTTTGCCGCTCTTCGGTACTCAAATGCTCGTCCCATAAATATCCTTAAATAAATTTTTTACGGATTATAACTAAAAAAATTTTATACTTTTTTAAAACATTTTTAGTTTGCTAGCCAAAGCGCCTAACTTTGTAAATTTAAAAAAAATATTTGGTAAAAATTTAAGCTAAAGGCATATAATCATGCCATGATAAAAAATGCTCAAAAACAAGATGCAAAAAGCTGCATAAAGCTACTAAATCTAGCAATGGAGGATATTGCCTACAAGCTAAGTGGCTACGATGATCCTATTAAAAGTGATGAAATTTTAGAAATTTTTTTCAAAAGTGAGACAAATAGACTAAGCTATAAAAATGTCTTTGTTTATAAACATAACGACGAAATTATCGCTGCTATGTGTGCTTACTTTGGTGGCGATGTAGCAATGCTTGATAGAGAAATTTCACAGCATTTAATGGCTCTTGGCAAAGATGACAAGGTAGAAAAAGAGTGTTTTGACGATGAGTTTTATATAGATAGTATCGCTGTTGATGAAAATTTTAGAGGCCAAGGGCTTGCAAAAGAGCTCATAAGGCATTCGTTTGTCAAGGCAAAAGAGCTAGGGCATAAAAAGGTTTCATTAATAGTAGATACAAATAAGCCAAAAGTTCGTAAATTTTACGAGAGTTTGGGCTTTAAATTTAATGTCAAGAAAATTGTAAATTTACATGAATACGACCATATGATAAAGGAGATAATATGAAAACATTTGAAGCAAACAATATCCACTGCCAAAACTGCGCAAACACTATAAAAAACGCACTTGAAGATGACTTTGGCAAGATAGAAGTTGATCTTAGCAAAGAGCCAAGACAAGTTAGTCTTGATATAAAAGATGGCGATGTAGAGAAATTTAAATCAGAAATGGCTGATCTTGGATTTGACGTTATAAAGGAGCTTTGATATGCCTTTAAAAGTCAAGCTAAATATAGCGGGAATGAGCTGCGTAAATTGCTCAAACGCTATCGAGAAAGTTTCTAAAAAGATAGATGGGGTGCTTGAAGCAAATGTAAATTTTGCAAATGCAAGCGGCGAATTTGTCCTAAAAGACGCTAGCGTGCGTGAAGTTTTAGAGCAAAAGATAAAGAAGCTTGGCTATTTTGTGGCGACAAATATTGATGAATTTGAAGCCAAAAGAGACGAGCATATAACTGCGATCAGAAATAAATTTATATTTGCATTTCTAGCGAGCATGGTCATCATGGCGCTTGAGATGTTTGTAAGGCCTAGCGTGGTTGTAAATTTAGCCATTTTAACGCTTGGCTTTTTGGTGCTAGCTTTTAGTGGCAAAGACTTCTTTGCTCACGCCATAGAGGCTGTTAAAAACAAAAACTACGATATGAACGTGCTTGTAGCTCTTGGAAGCGGCAGTGCATTTTTATACTCGCTTTTTGTTGTGATCTTTTCAGATTTCATCCCAGATGATCTAAAAAATGTCTATGTCTCGGGCGCAGCGATGATAATAGCCTTTGTTTTGCTAGGTAAGTATCTTGAAGAGCGCTCAAAGGCAAAGGCAGGCGACTACCTAAAGACGCTACTTAAAATTTCGCCAAAGACCGCCTTTTTGGTCATGCCAGATGGACATAGTAAAGAGGTAAATGTAAATGAGCTAAAAGTAGGCGACATCGTCATCGTAAAAAATGGCTACAACATTCCAAGTGATGGCGTGATAGTTCAAGGTGGCGCTGAGATAGATGCTTCTATGCTTACAGGAGAGAGCTTGCCAGTTTATAAAGAGGTGGGAGATGGCGTATTTGCCGGCACTCTAAACACAAATGGCTACATAAGCGTCAAGGTGACAAAGAGCTCTTACGAGAGCTTGCTATCTCAAATTTTAAACCTACTAAGCGACGCTAGCTCTAAAAAGATGCCTATCGGACGGCTGGCTGACAAGATAGCAAACATCTTTGTGCCAAGTGTCGTGGCGATCTCAGTTCTTACATTTTTAATATGGATAATTTTTAGTGGAAATTTCGCCTATGCGATCTCTAGCGCGATCTGCGTTTTAATAATCTCATGTCCATGCGCTCTTGGACTTGCTACGCCAATAGCAATAGTAAGCGCGCTTGCACGTGGTGCAAAAGCTGGAATTTTAGTAAAAAATCCAGAAGTTTTAGAGCTAATAAAAGATGCTAAATTCGTAGCATTTGACAAAACAGGCACACTTAGTAAAGGACAAATCAGCGTCAAAAGCTCAAATTTAAGCGAGCAAGATTTAGCTCTTATCGCTTCTGCTGAAAATTTAAGTGAGCATCTCATCTCAAAAGCTATCGTTAGATATGCAAAGCAAAAATGTATAGATTTACAAAAGCTAAATGGAAAATTTCAAAATGTTGTCGGGCAAGGCATCATCTATGAGGATGAGAATAATCAGATAATAATCGGAAACGAAAAGCTGCTTTTGGCAAATGAAGTAAGTTTAAATCCGGATGAAAGTAACGCTATAAAAGAGGCTACAAACGATGGAAGCGGCGTCATACTTTGTACTATAAATAAAAAATTTGTTGGTTTTTTAACGCTTAGTGATGAGCTAAAAGACGAGGCAAGCGATGTTATAAACGAGCTTACAAGTCTAAATTTACAAAGTGTGATCCTTTCAGGCGATGATGAGAAAGTAGTTGCAAGCATCGCTAAGAAGCTAAATGTGAGTAAATATCACGCAAATATGCTGCCTGAAGATAAATTTAATGAGATAAAAGAGCTTACAAATCATGGTGGCGTTATCTTTGTTGGAGATGGCGTAAACGACTCACCATCACTTAAAGAAGCAAGTGTTGGTATCGCTATGAACTCGGGCTCAGATATAGCAAAAGGTGCTGGAGATATCGTGCTTATTAAAAATGATTTGCGTGGCGTGAGCGGGCTTGTAAAGCTTGCAAATGCGACTATTGCTAACATAAAAGAGAATTTGTTTTGGGCATTTATGTATAACGCCATTTGCATACCAGTGGCTGCTGGTGTGCTCTATCCGGTGTTTGGACTGCTTCTAAGTCCAGTTTATGGCTCGATGGCGATGTGCTTAAGCTCGGTTACTGTCGTGCTAAATGCGCTTAGACTTAGATATTTGCAACTTAAGGATTAAATTTGAGACTTGGAGAGCTTTATAGCGTCGTAGCGGCTGCACTTGCTACGAATTTTAATGGTATCTTGGGTGTCTCATCTTTTATGCGTATCAAAAAGACAAATGCGTGGATAACACAGACAAAGAGCGAAGCAAATAAAAAAGGCAATGAGCTTTATACCAAATTTATCAAAGATGAAAGTAGTGCTGCTTTATGTGACGATTTTGTCATTTTAAAGTCAAAATTTGAGGCAAGTTACTATTTTTCTTCTGCAAAAGATGATCTAGCTCAATTTTATAAGGCTATAAATTTTCAGCCAAAAATGGGTGAGATTGATAGCATCTCAAATCAGCTCATTTTGATAGCAAATATCTTAAAAAAAGAGGCGACAAAAGAGTCTATGCAGCTTCTTGCTGCTTTTAGCCTCTCGTTTTTCTTACCTTATGCCGAGCTTCTCGCAAAAGAGCTCGAGCAAAACGCAGCTAGCAGCTTTTATAAGTCGATGGGATACTTTTTAGAGGATTTTTGTTTGGTTTTAAAAACTATTATCGGTAAGGCTTAGTCTCAAGCCTGTACCATTTCTGTCATCTGAGTTTTAATACTTAAAATGTTATTCTGAATGTTTGATTGTTCTAAATTTAGATGATGAAGCATTTGCATAGAATCACGATCTTTCAGGTGTTGGATGCTTGAAATTTGATGTGAAATATCTAGCTTTTGATCTTGTAATTTTTCTAAGTCTTTTTGTAACTGTGTGGCACTCGCCTTATTAATAATTATAGGGGAAATTTTAGCATCTTCTCTTTGTTCTACATGTACTTCATTGCTTCTAACAATATTTTTCTTATCATAGCCAGAAGATACTAACATGCTTGTTTTTGAGCTATTTGAAGAGATAGATGTATAGCCATCATGATAGAAAATGTTTGAGTTCATATTCGCATCTATTTGCATATCATCTTTCCTCTTATAGATTATTTTTATTTTAAACTATATTCAATAGAAAATTAAAATAGTTTTTAAAAAGGTATATTTTGAATTATATTTCTATATCCTTAAAGATAAATTATATTTATAACTTTTTTGCAACTTTATAGTTAAAATACCCAGTTAAGTGCTATTTTGTTAAAATCACGCAAAACTAATTAAAGGCAAAGCTATGAAAGAAGAGAAAAACGCACACAAAAAGATGTGGGAGGGTAGATTTAGCGAGGCTAGCTCGAAGTTACTTGAGGAATTTAATGCCTCTATAAATTTTGATAAAAATCTTTTTGAAGAAGATATCGCCGGGAGTAAGGCTCACGCAAAGATGCTTGGAATTTGTGGAATTTTGAAAAAAGATGAGTCAGAGGCGATCATAAAGGGGCTTGATGAGGTTTTATCTGAGATAAGAGCTGGTAAATTTGAGTTTAAGCTAGAAGATGAAGATATACACATGGCAGTTGAGAAACGCCTTAGCCAGATCATCGGCGCCGAGCTTGGAGGCAGACTGCACACAGCTAGAAGTAGAAATGACCAAGTTGCGCTTGATTTTAAATTTTACGTTTTGAAGAAAAATTTAGAAATTTCTTCATGTATAAAAGAGCTCATTGTCACGCTTACAAATTTGGCAAAAAACCACAAAGATACGCTAATGCCAGGCTACACACATCTTCAGCACGCTCAGCCAGTAAGTCTTAGCTATCACTTGCTAGCATATGCATTTATGTTTAAAAGAGATTTCGAGCGTTTTGTTAGCTCATATGAGCGAAACAACTTTAGTCCGCTTGGCTCAGCAGCCCTTGCAGGCACTCCTCATAAGATAGATAGGAGCATTGTTGCAAACGAGCTTGGCTTTGCAGGTTGCACGCAAAATGCGATGGATAGCGTGAGTGACCGTGATTTTGCGCTGGAAATTTTATTTAACATTAGCGTTTTTATGACGCACGCTTCTAGGCTTTGCGAGGAGCTCATACTTTGGAGCTCGCAAGAATTTGGCTTTGTAAGCATTAGCGATGCTTATAGCACAGGAAGTTCCATTATGCCTCAAAAGAAAAATCCAGACGTCGCTGAGCTCATACGCGGTAAAACTGGGCGCGTAAATGGAAATTTGGTAGCGCTACTAACTACGATGAAAGGTCTGCCACTTGCTTATAATAAAGATATGCAAGAAGATAAAGAGGGTGTGTTTGACAGCGTCTCAACCATTTTAAGCTCGGCTACTATCCTAAACGAGATGATAAAAACAGCTAAATTTAATGAAAAAAACATGCTAAAAGCGACAAAAACTGGGCATCTAAGTGCCACTGATTTGGCGGATTATTTAGTACGTGAAAAAAATATTCCATTTAGAACGGCACATTTTATCACAGGCAAGGCTGTTGCAAAGGCTGAAAGCTTGGGACTTGATTTAAGTGAATTAAACGAAGAGCAGCTAAAAAGTGTGGATGAAAATTTAGATGCAAATGCTATTAAATTTTTAGATCTTCACGCTTCAAAAGAGGCACGTTGTTCGCAGGGCGGCACGGCAAATAAAAGCGTTGATGAGCAGATAGAAATTTTAGATTACTGGCTCTAAGAAAAAAGAGTTATAATTACGCAAAATCTACAAATTTTAAAGGATGAAAAATGTTTTTTGATGGCAAGAATAAAGAGCTTTCTAGTAAAAATGAAGCTTTACAAAGAGAAAATGAAGCTTTAAAGGCTGAAATTTTAGCACTTAAAAATGAGCTAAAAAATGCCAAAACTTGCGAGCCAAAAGAGCAAGCTAAGGATAAGCAAGAGGCTGTAAATTTGCTGCTTACTAGCTATCAAGATGGTATAAATTTCTTGCAATTAACAATGGAAGAAAACCTAAAAATGCTTGAAAGTATAAATGGACTAAATGAAAAGACTTTCAAAGAGACAGGCGAACTCAAGTCGCAAACGGCTGAAATTTTAAACTCGATCGAGCAAGTAAGCCAGATGAGTAATGACCTTTCAAATGACGCTTCTTCGCTTGATGGAAGCGTAAATTCTATTGTTGAGATTATAAATCTAATTAAAGACATCTCAGATCAGACAAATTTGCTAGCTCTAAATGCTGCTATCGAGGCGGCCCGTGCTGGTGAGCATGGACGAGGTTTTGCTGTCGTGGCAGATGAGGTTAGAAAGCTAGCTGAGCGCACTCAAAAAGCGACACTTGAAGTAGAAGTAAATATAAATGGCCTTAAGCAAAGTGCGAATACGATGATCGAAATGAGTGAGAATTTCTCAAAAATTTCTGCAAATGCTATGAAAATTTTAGGTGGATTTGAAGGAAACATCTCAAGCGTAAATGCAAATACGCAAAATATCCTAAATCAGGCTCTAAATGTTACAAATGAAGTCTATGTAAGTAATGGAAAAATAGATCATATAAATATGAAGCTAAATGGGTATAGAGGCGTGCTTTTAAATGAGTTTAATAAAATTCAAGATGTTCATGAGTGTAGATTTGGCAAATGGTATGAAAAAGATGTGAAAAATACTCTTGTAAAAGATGCCAAAATTCTCTCAAGTATCGCAGCTCATCATGAAAATGTTCATCATGGACTAGAAAAAGCGATGGTTATTTTTGCTGATAAAGACAAAGGAAATCTACCTGGCGTTGAAATATTAAAAGATGTTGAGAACTCAAGTAAAGTAGGTTTTGAAGAGTTACTTGAAGCTATAAAGGCTGCCAGAAAATAGAATAAAATTTTAGACTCAGGCTTTGAGTCTAAAATTTATAAGTTATTAAAATGTGCTTTGTGGATCAGCTACGCCTTCGCTCCAGCCAAGCTTCGCTCCGCCAAGCAGGTGAAAATGTAGATGCATAACTTCTTGACCACCGTTTTCACCGCAGTTTGTTATGAGGCGGTATCCGCTCTTATCAACGCCCATTAAGGTCGCTACTTCTTGGATAAATTTTGTCATCTCTCCCATTAAAACCGGATCCATCTCTTGGAAATTTTTATAGTGTTTTTTTGGGATGATTAGGATGTGGATCGGTGCTTTTGGGTTTATGTCGTTAAAAGCTAGAAATTTCTCGCTTTCAAGTACTTTGTTGCAAGGGATTTCACCAGCTACGATCTTTTCAAATATGGTCATTTTAGCTCCTTTGAAATTTTGCAAAATTATATCAAAGTGTGCTTAAATTTCGTGCTCTTTATCTTGATTTTAACTCTTTTTCTATAAAATCGACTCAAAAATTTATAAAGGCAAAAAATTGCAAGATTTCGTTAATAAAATCAAAAATGAAATTTCAACGCTTGACGATCTTGAGAAGGTCAGGGTAGAAATTTTTGGCAAAAAGGGCATCTTGGCGCAAGGTTTTGCAAAGCTAAAAGGGCTTAGCGAAGATGAGAAAAAGGAATTTGCAGCAAATTTAAACAAGCAAAGAGATGAGCTTGGTGCGCTAATAGAAGCTAAAAAGGCTGAGCTTAGCGAGCAAGAGATAGATAACAAGATGAAAAAAGAGGCCGCTGATATCACGCTATTTAATGAGCCTGTTGCCAGCGGAGCGCTGCACCCTGTGATGGCCACGATGGATAAGATAATTGAATATTTTTTAGCTCTAAATTTCTCGCTCGAGACCGGACCACTAATAGAAGATGATTTTCACAACTTTGAAGCGCTAAATTTACCAAAATACCACCCAGCACGGGATATGCAAGATACATTTTACCTAGATGATTTTAGGCTTTTAAGGACGCATACGAGTCCAGTTCAGGTGCGAACTATGCTAAATCAAAAGCCACCTATTCGCATGATAGCGCCTGGCACGGTCTTTAGACGTGATATGGATTTAACGCATACACCGATGTTTCACCAGGTTGAGGGCCTTGTTGTGGAAGATGCTGAGAAAGTTAGCTTTGCAAATTTAAAATCAATGCTTGAGGGCTTTTTAAAGCATATGTTTGGCGATGTTGAAGTGCGTTTTCGCCCTAGCTTCTTTCCATTTACGGAGCCTAGCGCAGAGGTTGATATCAGTTGTATATTCTGCCACGGCAAGGGCTGCAGAGTGTGCAAGCAGACTACTTGGCTTGAGGTACTTGGATGCGGAGTCGTTGATCCAAATGTATTTAAGGCGGTTGGCTATAAAAATGTAAGTGGATACGCCTTTGGCCTTGGCGTTGAGAGATTTGCGATGTTGCTTCATAGAGTGCCTGATCTAAGGTCGCTTTTTGAGGGAGATTTAAGATTGTTGGAGCAGTTTAAATGATAATTTCAAAGCATTGGTTAAACGAGTGGATCGACCTTAGCGAGGTTAGTGGCGAGACACTTTCAAAAACATTAAATTCTATCGGGTTAGAGGTTGATAGTTATAAAGAGATAAATTTACCAAAGAGTATTGTGGTTGGCTACATAAAAAGTAGAGAAAAGCACCCAGATGCCGATAAGCTAAGCGTTTGTCAAGTGGATGTTGGTGGAGAGACGCTTCAGATCGTGTGTGGGGCTAAAAACGTTGAAGCTGGCCAGTTTGTGCCAGTTGCACTTATTGGCACGACTATGCCAAATGGTCTTGAGATAAAAAAAGCAAAGCTAAGAGGTATCGAGTCAAGTGGCATGATCTGCTCTTCAAGTGAGCTGGGACTTCCAAAGGTGAATGATGGAATTTTACCACTTGATGAGAGCATCGGCAAGCTAAAACTTGGTACAAGCCTTAGTGAATTTGAGGTATTTAAAGATACGATAATCGAAGTTGATGTCACAGCAAACAGAGGCGATTGCCAAAATTTACATGGCATTGCAAGAGAAATTTGTGCAGCGCTTGATCTAAATATGAAAGATAGCCACAAAGACGATGAAAGCGAAAATTTACTAGGTATTGGCAGAATAGCTTCTGTGCGAGCAGAGGATAAAGTAAATGGGTCATTTTTGTATAAGGCTTTTGAGCTAAAAGAGGGACTATATGAAAATCTAATAACTCGCATGCGTCTAGCATTAATAGAGTGCCAAAAGACAAATTTAGTTGAGAGACTGCTTGAATACGCGACATTTTGCACGGGTGTTTTATTTAGGGCTTATGATCACGCTAAACTAGTAAGTGAAGGTGAAAAGGCTGTTTTTGATATAAAAAATGGTGAAAATGGCGAATGTGTCGTTTATTGCGGGGATAAAAATTTAGGCATTGCTGGAATTTACCAAAGTGACGTAGCAAGGGTAGATGAGAAGTCAAAAGTGATCCTAGTAGAAGCTAGCTACGTAAAGCCAGATATTGTTTCAAAAGCTATTTTTGAAAATAAAAATTTACCAAAGGGTGATCAAATTTATCGCTCAAGTCGTGGTAGCGAGCCAAATTTAGCTTATGGAGCGGATTATTTATTTAAAAGACTTGCTAATTTTAAAGATGCTCTAAATCTCTTTGCTGGCTCACAGCAGTCGCTTTTAAACACCGAGCCTATAACACTAAGTATCTCTCTTTTTGAGCTTAAAAATATGATCGGTCAAGATATAGCTAGAAATGATGTCGTTAAAATTTTAAAGAAACTTGGCTTTGAGGTCGCAGTAAATGTTGAGCAAGAAAGCTTTAACGTAAAAGTGCCGTTATTTCGCCACGATATAGTAAATTCTCACGATGTTTGCGAGGAGATCGTAAGGATAGTAGGCATAGACAATATCGCTTCAAAACCACTAAATTTCTCTGAGAAAAATAGGCTAAATAAGACATATTTTGATTATAAAAATGCTCTAAATTTAAGACACAGTGCTGCTGATAATGGATTTTTTGAGAGTGTGCATTATGTATTTGATAGCCAAGATGAGCTTAGTGAGCTAAATTTCAAGCCATGCAAAGTCAAGATATTAAATCCTATAAACAATGAGCTAAATACGCTTAGACCAACTCTTGTTAATCACCTCTTGAGCTCATGCGAGAAAAATATTAAAAATTCCAAGCGCTCAGTTAGACTGTTTGAACTCGGAGAAGTTTTTGATGAAGACGCAAGTCAAGGTCTAAATTTGGGTTTTGTTGTATCTGGGCTTTTAAAAGAGCCAACATTGATAAATGGAGCAAAAGGAGAGGAAGCAAATTTCTACGCTTTTGCTTCGATGGTGCAAAATGTCATAGGTAAATTTGAGCTTAAGCCTTGCTGCGGAATTTCATATCTTAGCCCTTATGAGCAGGCTCATATCTATCAAAATAATGAAAAGATAGGTTATATCGGTAGAGTCGATGCGAGAGTCGAAGCAAAGAGAGATCTGCCAAGAACTTATATCTGCGAGATAGATTTTGCCAAGCTCAAATTTGAGCCGATCTTAGCAGTGCCATACTCAAAATTTCAAAGCACTACAAGGGATCTTAGCCTCATCGTGCCTGAAAATTTCGAGGCTGGACGAATTTATGAGTGCATAAGAGGGCTAAAATTAAAAGAGCTAAAAGAGTTCTTGCCGGTTGATATCTATAAAGATGCGAAACTAAACGGCGCGATCAGCCTTAGCCTTAAATTTACATTCCAAGATATGGAAAAAACGCTCGAAGATGACGATATAAACGCGCTTATGGATAAAATTTTAAGCGAGCTAAAAGAGAAACTAAATATCGGAATAAGATGAGAATTTATCCATTAGAAAAAAGTCTAAATTTAACCATCGATGACATCGCAGCTGACAAGTCTATCTCGCATAGATGCGCGATGTTTTCGCTTTTAAGCGACAAACCATCTCGCGTTAGAAACTACCTAAGAGCAGGCGACACGCTAAATACCTTAAAAATAGTCGAGCTCCTTGGCGCAAAGATCGAAGATAACGGAGCTGAGATAACGATCACTCCGCCACAAAAGATAAAAGAGCCAAATGAAATTTTGGAGTGTGGCAACTCAGGCACAGCGATGAGACTTTTTATGGGACTGCTTGCCGCACAGGATGGCTTTTTCGTGCTAAGTGGCGATAAATACTTAAATTCTCGCCCGATGGCAAGGATAGCAAAGCCTCTAAATGAGATGGGTGCAAAGATAGATGGCGCAAACAACGCAAACAACGCTCCTCTTTGCATAAGAGGGACTAAATTTGAAAGATTTGATTTTGAGAGCAAGATCGCTTCAGCTCAGGTAAAAAGCGCGCTTTTGCTAGCGGCTCTTTACTCAAATGGCTGCAAATTTAGCGAGCCAGAGCTAAGCAGAGACCACACTGAGCGCATGCTTGCTGGCATGGGAGCTGATATAAAATGTGGCGACCTAGAGATCACTTTAGAGCCGATGAAAGCCCCACTTGCACCACTTGATATAGATGTGCCAAATGATCCAAGTTCTGCATTTTTCTTCGCGGTCGCAGCTTTAATCATCCCAAATTCGCATATCATTTTAAAAAATATCTTGCTAAATAAAACTCGCATCGAAGCTTACAGGATTTTAGAAAAAATGGGTGCTGAGATAAAATTTCACAAAACCTCAAGCAAATACGAAGATATCGGTGATATCGAGGTCAAGTACTCACCAAATTTAAAAGGTGTAGAGGTTAGCGAAAATATCTCGTGGCTCATCGACGAAGCTCCAGCTTTAGCCATCGCATTTGCCTGCGCCAAAGGTCAAAGCAAGCTAACAAATGCCAAGGAGCTTCGTGTAAAAGAGAGCGATAGGATAGCCGTCACGATAAATGCGTTAAAGCAGTGTGGTGTCGATGCTAGCGAGCTTGAAGATGGTTTTATCATAAATGGTTCAGAGGCTAAATTTGCCAAGATAGATAGCCATGGAGATCATAGGATCGCGATGAGCTTTACCATACTTGGACTAAAATGTGGCATGCAGATAGAAAAGAGCGAATTTATCGCCACATCGTTTCCAAATTTTGATGAAATTTTAAAGAAAATGGGAGCTAGAGTTGAAGATTGAGCTTGCTAGTAGTTATGGATTTTGCTTTGGTGTAAAAAGGGCGATAAAGATTGCTGAAAATGCAGGAGATGCTGCGACCATTGGGCCACTCATCCATAATAACGAAGAGATAAACAGGCTTGAGAAAAACTACAATGTGAAGACACTTGATGGTATAGGCGAGCTAAAAGATGAGAAAAAGGCGATCATCCGCACTCATGGCATCACTAAAAACGACCTCGCAGAGCTAAAAAAGACAGATATAAAAGTGATCGACGCAACTTGTCCATTTGTGACAAAGCCACAGCAAATTTGTGAAAAAATGAGCGAAGAGGGCTATGATGTGGTGATCTATGGCGACATGCACCATCCAGAGGTAAAAGGCGTGAAGTCATACGCCAAGGGTAATGTCTACGTCGTGCTTGATGAGAGCGAGCTGGAGGGCATTAAATTTAAGCAAAAGGTCGCACTTGTTAGCCAAACGACTAGAAAAGTCGAGAAATTTATGCAGATCGCAAACTACCTTATACTTCACGTAAAAGAGGTGCGTATTTTTAATACGATTTGCAACGCAACATTTGAAAACCAAGAGGCTGCTAAAAATTTGGCAAAAAGAGCTGATGTGATGATAATAATTGGTGGAAAAAATAGCTCAAATACAAAACAACTCTACCTAATATCTAAAAATTTCTGCGAAGATAGCTATCTCATTGAAAGCGAAGAAGAGCTTGAGGGATCATGGTTTTACGGCAAAAATTTGTGCGGCATAAGTGCGGGCGCTAGCACACCTGACTGGATCATACAAAAAGTTGTTGACAAAATCAAAAAAGTATAAAATTTATCCTAGCTAAAGCCACAATTAACTATAATAAGCCAATTTGCCTCTACTGGCATAATAAAATTTAAAGGATCAAGATGGCTGTGAACAAAAGTGTTCAATTAGGAAAAGCAAAAGACGAAGATATCGAAGATATTGATTTTGCTGCGATGTTAGAGGAGTCTTTTAAAAAGACTGAAGAAGATAGTGACGCAAAGATCGTCAGTATCAATGGCGATGAGGTTTTAATCGACGTTGGCAAGAAGTCAGAGGGCATTTTAAATGTTTCTGAAATCACTGATGTAAACGGCAACCTAACGCATAAAGTTGGCGATACGATCAAAGTTGTAATAACTGGATCAAGAAATGGAAGACCTATAGTGTCGCACAAAAAAGCACTTAGAAAAGAGAAAGTTAAAGCTTTCATCGAAGCTTACGATCCTGAAAATTCTGGCGAAATCGACGTAAAAGTAGTTGGAAAAAATAAAGGTGGCTTTATAACTCAAGATATAAATGGGGTGGAATTTTTCTTACCAAAAACTCACAGTGGCTTTAAAAATGCTGAAGGAGTAATTGGTAAAACATATAAAGTAAGAGTTATAAAAATTGATAAAGAAGAAAATAGCATAGTTGTCTCTAGAAAGAAAATTTTAGATGACGACCGCAAAAAGCGTAAAGAAGCTCTATCAAGCATAGTAGAAAATGATAGCGTTATAGAGGGTACAGTTAAAAAAATCACAACTTATGGTATGTTTGTTGATGTTGGCGGCGTGGACGGACTTGTTCACTACAGCGAGATAAGCTATAAAGGCCCAGTAAACCCTAGCTCACTATACAAAGAAGGTGATAAAGTTTTAGTTAAAGTTATCAGTTATGACAACGAAAAACGCCACTTGTCTCTATCTATCAAGGCAGCTACTCCAGATCCTTGGGAAGAGATCATAAATGATGGACTAGAGGTTGGTGATACTATCAAGGTTACGGTTAGCAATATTGAGCCTTACGGCGCATTTGTTGATCTTGGAAATGATATTGAAGGATTTTTGCATATATCTGAAATTTCATGGGACAAAAATATCAAAAATCCAAAAGATCACATCAATGAAGGTCAAGAGATTGATGTTGAGGTTATTGAGATAGATGCAAAAGGACACCGCCTAAGAGTAAGCCTTAAAAATTTACTTCCAAAGCCATTTGATGAGTTTAAGGCAAAACACAAAGAGGGTGACGTAGTAAAAGGCGTTGTGACAACTATCACAAATTTTGGTGCATTTGTTAGAGTGGGTTGCGTTGAAGGCTTGTTGCATAACGAAGACGCATCTTGGGATAGAAACGATAAATGCAAAGACATGTTTAAAGCTGGTGACGAGCTTGAAGTAAAAATCATCAAAATCGATAGCGCTGAACAAAAAGTTTCACTCAGCCTAAAAGATCTAAAACAAAGTCCAGTTCAAGCATTTGCTAATAAATTTAATGTAGGCGATATCGTAAAAGGAACAATTCGCGATATTAAAGACTTTGGCGTGTTTGTAGAGCTTGGTAATAATGTTGATGCGCTGATCCGCAAAGAAGATTTAGGTAGTGTAGATGTTAGTACACTTAAGATCGGCGATGAGATCGAAGCTGCTATCGCATTTATTGATGAGAAGAAAAATAGAATTCGCCTTAGCATACGCCGTTTAGCAAAACAAAAAGAGCGTGAAGCGTTAAATGAGATCAATGATAATGATGATAAAGTAACACTTGGCGATATCATAAAAGAACAATTACTTTAGTTTAAATGGGCAGACGCATACTTTTATTGGTAGTTGTCCTGCTATTTGTTATATTGGGTTTGGTTGGAATTTCTCTTGTTAAATTTGCAAGTGTAAATTTCAGTCAAATACCTGAAGAAAATATCACAAATGAGCAAAATTTAACCAAAAACACGACCAGTAATACCAACTGGATGAGTGAGCTAGCAACTATTAGAAAAAGAGATTATGTGCTGCCTGTAAATGAAATTTTTATAGAATACAACCGACCCAAAATAGAAAAACCAAAGATTACTGCATATGAGCTTTTGATAGATAAAAATGATATCTATTCAATGTTTTGTTTGATGCAGACTTTAAGAAAAAGCGAGGTCGATTTTACTGTTGTAAAAGACGGCGCCAAGAGCCAGATCTTTTTAAATACTCAAGACTCAAAGTTGCTTCAAAATATCATACTGCAGCTAAGAGTTTATGATATCCACTCAAGTGTGAGAGAGGTAAAATTATGAAAACTATCATTGTTTGCGATGCGATACATCCAGTAGGTTTTGAACTTTTAAAAAAAGAGCAAGATATAAACGTAATAGACGCAGTTAATACTCCCAAAGATGAACTTTTAAAAATTTTAGGCGAGGCTGATGTTGCTATAACAAGAAGCTCAACTGAAGTAAACGAGGCCTTTTTAAACGCTGGTAAAAAACTAAAAGCTATCGTTAGAGCTGGTGTTGGTGTAGATAATGTCGATATAGAAGGATGCTCAAGGCGTGGCATAATAGCTATGAACGTTCCAACTGCAAACACTATTGCCGCGGTCGAGCTGACAATGGCGCATATGCTAGCTTCAGCTAGATCTCTTGAATACGCTCACAACGATCTAAAACTAGATAGAATTTGGAAACGCGAGAAGTGGTATGGGGTTGAGCTTTTTAAGAAAAAGCTTGGCGTGATCGGCTTTGGAAATATTGGCTCAAGGGTAGCTATTCGTGCAAAAGCTTTTGGTATGGAGATCATCGCTTATGATCCGTATATTGATCCATCTAAAGTTATCGATATGGGCGGTACTTATACTAAAAATTTTGATGATATTTTAGCATGTGATTTTATCACGATCCATACGCCAAAAACTAAAGAAACAACCAATATGATCGGCGCCAAAGAGATCGCAAAAATGAAAGATGGCGTAAGACTTATAAACTGCGCTAGAGGTGGTCTTTATAACGAAGAAGCGCTTTATGAAGGACTAAAAAGTGGCAAGATAGCATTTGCTGGTATTGATGTTTTTACAAAAGAGCCAGCAACTGATCATCCACTTCTTGATCTAAGCAATGTAAGTGTCACCCCACACCTTGGAGCAAATACACTTGAGTCACAGCGAAATATCGCAGTAGAGGCAGTCGAACAAGCTATTTTAGCAGCTCGCGGTATAAGCTATCCAAATGCGTTAAATTTACCTATAAAAACAGAAGATCTACCGCCATTTGTTGAGCCTTATATCGATCTTACAAGCAAGATGGCATTTCTTGCTGCACAGATAAATAAAAGCGTTATCAAGGCCATTCGTATCGAGACTCACGGTCAGATTAGCGAATATGCAAATTCAATGCTAACTTTTGCAATCGTAGGAGCTTTAAAAGAGAGTCTTGGTGATGCGATAAATTATGTAAATGCTAAATTTTTATGTGATGAAAAAGGTATAGTGACCGAAACTAGCCTTGGTGGAGATAGCATTTTTAAAAATAAAATTACCGTTCGCTTAACTACTGAAAATGGTATTGTAACCGTTGGTGGAACGGTATTTGGTGAAAATCAGCAACGTATCGTAACGATAAATGGCTTTAAGACCGACTTTAAACCAAAAGGTAAGATGATCATCTTTAAAAATCATGACGTGCCAGGCGTTATCGCTCAAATCAGTAAAATTTTAGCTGATGAAAAGATCAATATCGCAGACTTCCGCCTTGGTAGAGATGATCACAATATGGCACTTGCTGTTATCTTGGTTGATGAACATATAAAAGCAGAAACGTTAGAGAGACTAAACGCACTTGAAGCTTGTGTTTGGGCTCAATACGCAGTTATATAAAATTTTGAAAGGATAAAAAATGGCTTCATATTCAATGGGCGATCTAAAAAAGGGACTAAAGATCGAGATCGATGGCGTTCCTTATAAAATCGTAGAATATCAACACGTTAAACCGGGCAAAGGTGCAGCTTTTGTTCGTGCAAAAATCAAATCTTTTATCGATGGAAAAGTGCTTGAAAAGACTTTTCATGCAGGCGATAAATGCGAGCAACCGCATCTTGAAGAAAAAGAGATGCAGTATCTTTATGATGATGGTGAATATTGTCAATTTATGGATACAGTTACTTATGAGCAAGTTGCTATAAGCGACGAGGATGTGGGTGATGTTAAAAAATGGATGATTGACGGCATGATGGTTGAAATTTTATTTCACAATGGCAATGCGATCGGCGTTGAAGTACCACAAGTAGTTGAGCTAAAGATAGTTGAGACTCCACCAAATTTCAAGGGCGATACACAAGGTGGTAAAAAGCCAGCTACTCTTGAGAGTGGTGCGGTTGTTCAGATACCATTTCACGTACTTGAGGGCGAGGTTATCCGTGTTGACACAGTTCGTGGCGAGTATATCGAGCGTGCAAATAAATAAAGCAGCTTAATCTTTCTTACTAAATTTACGTTTAGTAAGCCTAATTCTTAGCTAAAGCCACTATTTAAAAAGTATTGGCTTTAGCAAAAAACTTCATTTTATACATTGTAAAATTTCAAATAGTGTTAGCTTAGAATACACAAAATTTTTATATTTTATAAAAATCCAAATATAGTCAAACATCGGCTCGTAAAATCTTTAAGAATCAAAAAATATATAAAATAATGAAAATTCTTAGCGAGATAGGCTAACGCTTTAACTATAAAATTTTTATATTAGGATAGTAGAACCATAAGTCAAAAATAGGGAAAAACGAGACGGTTTCCCGTCTCGGTAGCTAGCATTAAGCCGACTTTTCTTTGAGATATTTGTTTATAAGAGTTGTGATCTCTTCACCGTGAGGAAATCTCGCTTCATCATTTCCGATGCGATCTTTCTTAGAAAATATAACATCTCCATCAACCTCGACGATGAAATTTCCACCATCACCTATAACCTTTTCGACTCTTGCATCACTAAAGTTCGCTTTTATTTCATCTTCTACACGAGAAGCTACCGGACGATAGTTTCAAGAGTTGCAGTAAATAATTTTTACTTGCATGCTCTGTCCTTTCTTGTGAAATAAGCCAATATTATATAAAATTTTACTTAACAAATAAAACATATTATTGTAAAGGATAAATTTATGAAAAAAGTTGCTGTGATTTTAGCTGATGGATTTGAGGAGATAGAAGCGCTAACTTCTGTTGATGTTTTACGTAGAGCTGGAGCGATAGCTTCTATTGTTGGGCTAAATGACGTAAACATCAAAGGATGTCACAATATATGCGTAAAAGCTGATGTGACACTTCGCGAGATGAAAGAGCTAGACTACGATGCGATCGTCCTTCCTGGCGGACTTCCAGGAGCTAGCAATCTAGCAAATGATACAAGGCTCAAAGCAATTTTGCAAAATTTTGATAAAAGCAATAAGCTTATTTGTGCCATTTGTGCTGCTCCTATGGTGCTTGAGAGTGCTGGTGTGCTAAAAGATCATTTTGTTTGTTATCCAGGATTTGAAGAAAATGTAAGAAGTGATAAAAGGGGTTATGATAACGGCAAGAGTGTATTGAAAGATCAAAATATTATTACAGCAAAAGGTCCTGCTTTTTCAATAGAATTTGCACTTTTTATAGTTAAAAATTTACTTGGCGATGAAGCGTATCTTAAAGTAGAGAA
>NZ_CABPUE010000003.1:3116-35466 GCF_902460545.1 Campylobacter concisus | reverse complement strand
GTTTGTAGCTTTTAAGAATATTTTTCAAAAAAATATAATAAATTTTTGATTTTTTACATCTTTTTGACGAAAATTAGCTATTATCACACTAACCGAATAAATCGGTAATTTTTTTAAGGAACACTCCTGTGAATATTTATGTAGGAAATTTGTCGTATAGAACGACAGAGGCAGAATTAAAGGAAGCCTTTGCACAATTTGGTGAAGTAAGGCGAGCAAAAATAGTAAAAGATAGAGAAACTGACCGCTCAAAAGGCTTTGGCTTTGTTGAAATGGACGATGCAAATGAGGGACAAAAGGCTATAGACGCGCTAAATGAAAAAGAACTAGGCGGACGTACTTTAAGGGTAAATGAGGCTAGACCAAGGGATTAATGACTATTTGCCACCAAATGGTGGCATAGCATCCCGCATAGCTCCTACGCCTAGCGGATTTTTGCATGCTGGCAATGCTTATAATTTCATCCTGACTTATCTTTTGACACGTTCGGCAAGCGGCGTTTTATACTTACGTATTGATGACTATGATCTTAGTAGATACCGGCAAGAATTTGTTCAAAATATCTTTGATGTTTTAGAATTTTTAGGGCTTGAATACGATAAAGGTCCAATTAGCGTAAGTGACTTTGAGCGTAATTTTAGCTTCAAAATAAGAGCTAAAAGATACGAAGATGTACTTGAAAAACTAGATGAAATTTATATCTGCGAATGTTCTAGAACTACAAAGAATGCCTATGAAAATGGCATTTACACTAAAATTTGTAAAAATAAAAATCTAAAATTTATAAAAGACAAGACCGCCATTAGACTAAGCGTTGATGAGAGTGATCCTCTTGGTAAGCTTGTGGCAGAGCAAATGGGCGATTTTGTGATTTACAAAAAAGATTTTACTCCGGCTTACAACTTTGCAAGTGTGATAGATGATGAAGATATGGGCGTAAATTTGGTTGTTAGAGGCGATGATCTAAAGGCTTGCACGCTAGCTCAAAGATACCTTGCAAAAAGGCTAAATCTTAACTTTTATAATGCTAATTTTATTCATCATAAGCTACTTTTAAAAGATGGCAAAAAGCTCTCAAAAAGCTCAAAATCACCGCCAATTAATCTAAAAGATAGCCCGCAAATTTATTACAAAATTTTAGCAAATGATCTTGGTTTAGATATAAAATCAGCAGACAAAATCCAAAATCTACTTTACGAGTTTAAGCTAAAAAATATAGCCAAAAAATTTTTGCAAAGTATGAGCTAAATTTATACTATATATGCAGTTTATCCCCGCCTTAATATTTTGCTTTGATTATTTGAGCTTTGTCTCAAAAAATGCACTAAAAAGCGAGTTTATACCTTGCTTTGTAAATTTCTCCATTATCTTTTCGAGCTGCGGTTTTTCTTGCCAGATGGGCTCATCTACGAGGCTCATTTTAGCTAGCTCATTTTGAGCGTCTATGTAGCTGCCAAGGCTGTCAATTAGCCCCATCTTTAGGGCATTGTGCGCCAAAAAGACCCTTGCGTTTGCCCACTCGTCTTTTTTGTTGATGTCTAAATTTCTAGTCTCCGCCACGTCGCTTACAAAGAGCATGTAAGCGTCATTTACGAGCCCTTGCAAGCTCTCACGCTCTTGCTTGCTCCAGCTCCTCATAAAGGTGCCAGCCTCTTTAAACTCGCCAGCCTTCACCACCTGCTCACTCACGCCTAAATTTTTGGCTAAATTTTCGATGTTTGCCCCTTGCATGATGACGCCGATAGAGCCTATGAAAGCGCCCGGGTTTGCAATGATAGTACCAGCATTTACGCCAGCGTAGTAGCTGCCGCTTGCCATGTTGCCAGCTGCGTATGCGAGCACCTTTTTGCTCTCTTTTAGCCTCTTGACCGCCATGGCTAATTCCACGCTAGGGCTTAGCGCACCGCCTGGGCTGTCGATGTAGAGCAGCACGCCTTTGATGTTGCTATCAAGCCTTGCTTTTTCGAGCGCATCTAAAATTTCGCTTGTATCCATTATCGTGCCAGTGATGTCAATGCGGGCTAAATTTGGCTCTTTCATCTTGCCATCTGGCGCGAAAATAAAAAATAAGATGAGTAAAAATATGAGCGCCTTAAAGTAGTTATTAATAAATTTAAAAATTCCCAAAATTCCTCTAAAAATAAGCCTTAAAATTTGCAAATTTTGCCTCCGATATATAGTTTTTTAGCTTCGTTTGTGTGAAGTATGAGCTGAAGTATTAGCTCGCTATCATCGCACTCTAGGTCGTTATAGACTGCGATATCAGCTGCGCGTCCAGCCCTTATCTCGCCGTTATTTGTCCTAAGTGCCTTTGCGCCCCCATGCGTTGCAGCGACAAAAAGCCTGGTGGCAAGCTCGTTTAGATCAAGGCTAGCGTGGGTAAAAAGGGCGGCTCTTAGCTCATGCCAGAAATTTAGGCTGATATTTGAGCTAAGGCCGTCTGTGCCGATGTTTAAGTTGACATCATTTTTAAAAATTTCTTTTAAATTTAGCGCCTTTTTGCCAAGTAGCCTATTTGAAACGGCGCAGTGCGTCACGCTGTGATGAGACTCAAATTTAGCAAAATCGCTCACATAAACGCAGTGCGTAAATAGTGTATTTATCTCACGAAACATCTCAAAATAGCTATCCGCGTCATACATCGGCTTTGGATCTTGGCTAAATCTTAAAAGATGCTTTTTAAAGCCACCGCTGCCGTGCTCTAGCCACTGCTTTTCAGCATTGCTCTCTAAAAAGTGCGTGCTAACAAGAATATCGTCTTTTTTAGCTATCTCAAGGGCAGCTTTGGCGAGCTTTGGATGCACAGAGTAGGGCGAGTGCAGCGAGATAGCTGGGGTAAAATTTTTACTTTTATAGCCCTTTGTTTTTTCAAATTTAGCTAAGAAATTTTGCAAATTTTGCTGAACCATCTGCTCATTTGAGCCTAAAATTTCACTAAAAAGTACGACTTTTAGCGGACTAGCGGCTAAAATTTCAAGCTCCGAGCCAAAGCTAGATATCTCGCCAATGGTACAAACTCCGCTTTTTAACAGCGAATTTATGGCTTCATTCATCGCTTTTTTAGCGTCCATTTTAGCTAGCTCGCCGCCTTTATCGACGATAGAGCCAAGCCATTTTATAAAGTCGCCATATTTTAGTGTGCTAACGTTTGAGCTAAACTCCAAATGAACGTGCGAGTTTATAAAGGCTGGGACAATCACGCTATCACCAAAGTCATAAATTTTCGCCTCTTTAAATTTCTTTTGCGCCTCTTTTTCGCTTAAAATTTCTAAAATTTTATCGTCCTTGAGAACAACACAAGAATTTCTTAAAATTTTTGGATTTTCTCCGCCAGTGATTATTTTTTTTGCTTTTAGAATTTCCACATTTGAGCCTTAAATTTTTGTTATTGTAGCGAAAATTTAGGAACGAAAATGTATAATTTGGGCTATTTAATCAAAAAGGAGTGACATGGATAAGAAGCTAAAAATAATGGTTATCCAAGGCCCAAATATCAACATGCTTGGCGCTAGAGAGCCAGGAATTTATGGCGTTATGAAGATGGAAGATATCCACTCTCAAATGAAGATCGTTGCCGATCAAAATGACGTTGAGATCGAGTTTTTTCAAAGCAACCTTGAGGGCGAGCTAGTCGATAAGATCCAAGAGTGCTTGGGCGATGCTGATGGCATCATCATAAATCCAGCTGCCTACACTCACACATCTATTGCCATCCGCGATGCGCTAAGTGCGGTTGCTTTGCCAGTTATCGAGGTGCATATCAGCAACGTTTATAGAAGAGAAGAGTTCCGCCACAAAAGCCTAATTGCACCAGTTGCGGCAGGCCAGATCGTGGGCTTTGGACCAGTTGGCTATCATTTGGCGATGATAGGCATGCTTCAAATTTTTGAGCAAATCAAAGCAGTAAGAGCAAATCAAAAATCACAATGAATTTCATCTTAAAGGACGAAAACGCCGTATTTTACGAGTGTGGCTATAGCTGCGACAATGAGTTTTTGCTATGCCTTGATGGCGTGAAATACTTTTTCACGGATGCGAGGTATTATTTCGAGGCAAAAAGCTACGTAAATGCAGGTGTAGTCGTTCTTTTAGCGCAGAGAAATTTAATAAGCGAGGTCAGGGCATTTTTAAGAAAGATGAAGCCAAGCAGCCTTGTTTTTAACCCTGATGAGCTAAGCTTAAGTGAGTTTAACGCGCTTAGCAAAGGCTTTAGGATAAATTTTAAGCCAAAGGCAAATTTCTCTAGGCTAAAGAGAATTTGCAAAAGCGAAGATGAGATAAAAATTTTAAAAAAAGCTAGCGAATTTGGAGCAAAATGCTTTGATGAATTTGCTAAATTTGTGCGTGAAAATGGCGAGGGGATGAGCGAAAAAGAGCTTCATTTTAACGCCTCACTCATCTTTAGACAAAAAAACGAGTTAGGTCTTAGCTTTGATCCGATCGTAGCGATAAACGAAAATGCCGCAAAGGCGCATGCGCTGCCTGGAGATAAAATTTTAAAAAAGGGCGATTTGCTGCTACTTGACGCTGGGGTGAAATTTAAGCGTTACTGCTCTGACCGCACCAGGACTGCTTGCTTTGATGAAAATTTTAACTTCTCAAAGGAGCAAAAATTTAAAAACGTAAAGATGCAAGAAATTTACGAGATCGTAAAAGAGGCTCAGGCTGCTGCGATAAAGGCCGCAAGAGCTGGCGTTATGGCGTGCGAGATAGACCTTGCAGCAAGGAACGTGATAGCAAAGGCTGGATATGAAAAAGCCTTTTTTCACTCGACAGGGCACGGCGTAGGTGTCGATATACACGAGCTTCCAGTCATCTCAGCAAGGAGCGAAACACTCATAAAAGAGGGTATGGTCTTTAGCGTGGAGCCTGGAATTTATTTAGAAAATGAATTTGGCGTGCGCATCGAGGACGTGGTGGTCGCAAGAGAAGGTGGGTGCGAAATTTTATGAGGCTAGCTGGAGCAAGAAAGATCGTAAAAAGCCGTTTTTGCCCTAGTTTTTTTCATAAAAGAGATGAGTTTAAATATGAGGCGCTAGTTGGCATGGGTGGCAACATCGGCGATAGCGCAAAGAGGTTTGATAAATTTATAAGAGCGATTAGTGAAGATAGGCGTTTTCACGTAGTTGAAGTCTCGCCGATCCTTATAAATGCGGCGTTTGGCTACGAAGCGCAGGATGATTTTAGTAACGCTGTTATAAATTTACAAACATCTATGAGCCCTAGAAATTTGCTAAAAATTTTGGGGCACTATGAGAGTAAATTTAAGCGCGTGAGGACGTTTAAAAATGCACCACGTACGCTTGATCTAGATATTTTGTATTTTAGTAAAAAAGTCTATAAGACGCCGCACCTTATCGTCCCACACCCAGGAGCCGATAAGAGGCTTAGCGTGATCGTGCCACTAGGGCTTATGAGAGGTTAAAAGGATATAAATGGCTACAAAATTTCATACTTTTACAGGCGAGAGCACCATTGAGGCTTTGAAAAAGGCTCAAGAAACGTGCGGCGAAAAGGCCATACTAGTTACCACAAAACAGATTCAAGCCAAAACGATAAATAAAAAACCGCTTTATGAAATTTTAGTAAGCGTCGAAGAAGACGATGTGAAGCAACCCCCAAAACCAAATACAAAAGCCATAAATTATGAAAATGCCTACTCTAAATTTAATAAAAACTATGAACCTGCTAAGCCAAAATTTGAGATAAAAGAAGAGCCGGCTAAATTTGAGGCAAAGACAGCTTCGCCCGAGCCTTACGATCCAAATGAGAGCGTGCTTTTAAATATCTCAGCTGCTGCAAAAGAGATAAGCACGATCGCAAATGTAAATATCGATGATGTCAAAGATAAAGAGTCAAGCATACCAAACGGCATGAATAAAAAAATAGACGATGTGGCAAAGCAAGTAAGCGCGTTAAGCGAGAAAATAGGGCTCATAACTGACATGATCTGGGACGAAAAAGCCCCAAATCGCAATAATCTCTCGATCCCGCCAGAATTTGCTAGTATCTATAAACTCGCTAAGCAAAGCGGTATGAAAGAAGAGCATTTAGAGGCTATCATGCAAACGACGCTTGAAAATTTACCAGTTTCGATGAAGAGCAATCCAACCGCAGTAAAAAGATATTTCTACTCGCTTTTGCGAAATATGCTACCTTGTAGAAAGGAGCCAAGCGATAAAAAACAACGTATCATGATGCTAGTTGGTCCAACTGGAGTTGGTAAGACTACGACTCTTGCAAAGCTAGCTGCTCGTTTTGCATACGGCAATGAAAAACGCTATAAAACAGGTATCATTACGCTTGATACGTACCGTATCGGAGCGGTTGAGCAGCTATTTCAATACGCTAAAATGATGAAGCTGCCTATTCTAGATGTTATCGAGATAGATGACTTTCAAAATGCTATCAAACAGCTTAATTATTGTGATGTAATACTTATTGATACGACTGGAAATTCGCAGTATGACAAAGAAAAGCTTGAAAGGCTTGATAAATTTTTAAAGCATAGCGGCGCAAAGATTGATGTAAATTTGGTCCTTTCGGCTGGCTCAAAGGTTGAAGATCTAATAGAAATTTATAATGGATTTTCATTTTTGGATATTGACACGCTAATAATCACCAAATTTGATGAGACAAAAATTTTTGGCAACGTCTTTTCGCTGATATATGAGACAAACACGCCGGTTAGCTACTTTAGCGTGGGCCAAGAGGTGCCTGATGATCTTGTGGAGGCAAAGAGCGAATTTTTAGTAGAGTGCGTGTTTGACGGATTTACAAAGCAAAAGGCTAGCGATGAATAATCAAGCGCAAAAATTACAAAATTTAGTCCAGTCTCAAAGCAAGAGTAAAAATACACATTTTATTGCGATAACTAGCGGCAAAGGCGGTGTTGGTAAGAGTACGATAAGTGCAAATTTAGCAAATGTTTTATCAAAAAATGGCTACAAAGTAGGGCTATTTGACGCTGATATCGGCCTTGCAAACCTTGACGTCATCTTAAATGTAAAAATGGGTAAAAATTTACTTCACGTGCTAAAAGGTGAGTGCAGCCTAAAAGATATCTTGATACCCATAAATAAAAATTTGATCCTCATTCCTGGCGAGAGCGGCGATGAAATTTTAAAATTTAACAATCAATTTTTATTTGAGAGGTTTTTGGATGAGGCGAGCGAGCTTGATGAGCTTGATTTTTTGATCATTGACACCGGAGCTGGCATAGGCGGCAGCACGCAGCTATTTTTAGAAGCGGCTGATGAGGTCGTGGTGGTAACTGTGCCTGACCCTGCGGCAATAACCGATGCGTACGCTGTTATAAAGATCGTTTCAAGGTTTAAAAATAGTGAGCTTTTGCTTTTAAATATGGTAAAAAATGAAGCAGAAGCGACTAGAATTTATGAAAATATCAAACGCGTTGCTAATGCAAATATCGGGCCTAGCTTAAATTTAGAGCTTATAGGATTTGTGGCTTCTGATAAGAATGTTTCAAGAAGCATAAAACAACGAACGCTTTTTACAGACGACGCTGCTTATGCTGAGCCTAGCGCTCAGATAAAACAGATAGCTTCGAATTTACTTTATAGGTTGGAACGAAAAGTGCTTAACGATGAGCAAAGTAGGAGCTTTGGGGGCTTCTTTAAGCGTTTGATAGAACAATTTTGATGGAGATTGAGCTTTGCGTGCAGAAAATTTTATAGCATTTTTTACGGTTTGTGGTTTTTTTGTAGGTATAGTTTTTACCTTGCTAAAGGTGAGTGAGCCTATCGAAATGCTTGTTTATACACTAGTTATTACTTTGTTTTTTTATCTTATAATTCACATTGTTATCATGAACTACATCGATGTAAAAAGGGCTTTAACTAAAATTTTTGACAAACAAAAACACGAAGAGATCGCAGACTATCTCATCTCTGAGCTAAATACTAGAGAAAAGCGTATGGAAAATATAATGGTAAAAATGACTGCTGAAAATTTTGATTCTGGTAAACGAAATGCACGAGTTAAAGCAAAAGCAGCTTAACGCTTATAAAAACACGATAAAAAAAGAACAAGACGAAATCGTCTTAAAATATATGCCAGCACTGCGTGCAATGGCGTTTAGACTTAAAGAGAGGTTGCCATCAAGCATAGATACAAATGACCTAATAAGCATTGGCGTCGAAGAGATGATAAAGCTTAGCAGGAAGTATGACAAGGAGCAAAATGACTCTTTTTGGGGTTATGGCAAAAAGAGAATTTATGGCTCTATGCTTGATTATCTAAGGACGCTTGATGTTGTTAGCAGAAGCGATAGAAAGCTGGTAAAGAGCATAAATAGCGAGATAGATAACTACTTTAATGAATTTGAAGAAGAGCCAAGCGATGAGTATTTGGCCGAAAAGCTTAATGAAGACATCGAAAAAATAAGAGAGGCAAGAGGCGTTAGCGGTATCATTACTATTTTGCCAATAGACGAGCAAATGGAGCTAATTGGTCAAAATGATGTCGAGAAAAGCATTGAGAGAGAGGATCTCATTTTAAAAATAGAAGAAGCTTTAAAAGATTTTGACGAAAGAGATCAGATGTTGGTTCAGCTTTATTATTATGAAGAGCTAAATTTAAAAGAGATAAGCCAGATCATGAATATCAGCGAGAGTAGAATTTCACAAATTCATAAACGTTTGCTTGATCGTATCAGGCGTAGCTTGGGGGTTTAATGGCTGATATTTTAAGTCAAGAAGAGATAGACGCGCTACTTGAAGTTGTTGATGAAGACGGCGATACGAGTAATATCGAGGTCGAAGAGAGATCGCAAGGCGAACAAAAACAGATTATTATTTATGATTTTAAGCGTCCAAACCGCGTTAGTAAAGAGCAACTCCGTGCGATAAAAGGCATCCATGATAAGCTTGCTAGAAATTTGGCTAGTCAAATTTCTAGTGTTATGAGAAGTATTGTCGAGATCAGACTTCACAGTGTTGATCAAATGACTTATGGCGAATTTTTGATGAGTTTGCCAAGTCCAACGAGCTTTAACGTCTTTTCTATAAAGCCACTTGATGGAAACTGTGTTTTGGAGATAAATCCAAGCATTGCTTTTCCGATGATAGATCGTTTGCTTGGCGGAACTGGTGAAAATTTTGAGGCAAATAGAGAACTAACTGACATTGAAGTAAATTTGCTTGATGCGGTGCTTAGAATGATCATGCAGCGTCTAAAAGAGAGTTGGTCGATGATAACTGATATGTACCCAAATGTGGAAGCTAAAGAGAGCAGTCCAAATGTCGTACAGATCGTCTCTCAAAACGAGATCGTCATCATGGTCGTTATGGAGATCATAGTTGGTGGCTCAAGCGGTATGATAAATTTATGCTATCCAGTCATCTACCTTGAGCCGATACTCTCACGCCTTGCAAACAGGGACATTATGCTTGGCGAAACAAGTGCAAAAAAAAGTAGAAACAAAGAGCTAAAAACACTTATCGGACGAGCAGAAATTTTATATGAAGCCATACTTGGCAAATCGATTATCAGCGTAAATGAGTTTTTAAATTTAAAAGAAGGCGATATTTTAAGGCTTGATAGAGGAGCTGATGATAAGGCGATCGTTTGTATCGATAAAAAAGAAGTTTTCTTAGCTGAAGTTGGGCTTCATAGATTTAGAAAATCTATAAGGATTGAGCAATTAATACGCTCTGATAAAGATGAGATCAAAAATATCTTAGAAAAATACGAAGAAGAGCGAAAAGCGAAGCTGATGGCGTATGAAGCTAATGAGCGCAAAATGGAAGAAGAAGAGGACGACGAAGATGATGAATGATTTTTTTAATATATTTTCTAATGAATTAAAAGCTACTATCGAAGGACTTACGGGCAGAGCTCCAGAGGTTGGTGAAAGAAATGAATTTGATGCACCAACGCAAAATGGCATAAAACCGCCGGTGGTGATGGCTAATATCTCTTTAAGTGGCGACATCAATGCTAAAACAGAGATAGTATGTACTCCAGTTTTAATAAGTGCCATTAGCGAATGGATGATGGGCGAAGAGGAAATTTCAAAGAATGAAAATTTAGGCAGTGATGAGCTTGACGCCGCAAAAGAGATATTTTCAAATCTTTTTAGTGTTTTTAGTACATCCTTGGGCGCTCAAAAGGGCATGCCAAAGATAAATTTTGAAGTAATAAATGTAAATTTTTTAGATGAAAATTCTTCGCTTGATTTTAGTGTTTATGAAAAGCTATTTTTATTTAATGTCAAAATCGAAGATCTAAGCGAGCATATCGGTTTTGCTTGCGATCATTCGCTAATGAAATTTTTTGAGCCAACAAAGACTGAAGCACCAGCTGCACCAGCAAGCACTCCTCACGTAGCTAAGGGCGATTTTAGCGCTGAAGAGATGAGAAATATCGGCCTTATAATGGACGTTAGACTACCTATTCGTGTTCGTATCGGCTCAAAAAGAATGCTCTTAAAAGATGTACTTACCATGGATATTGGCTCAGTTATTGAGCTAAATCAATTAGCAAACGATCCGCTTGAAATTTTGATCGGTGATAAGGTAATAGCCCTTGGCGAAGTTGTCATAATAGATGGAAATTTTGGCATCCAGATCACTCAGATAGGTTCAAAACGCGAGAGGCTTCAACAGTTAAAATAATGAATAATGAATTAGTTAGCGATCTTTTAAATTTTCCAAACGTCTTAAAATATAAAAATAAAAATGTTACCTTCTTTGGCTCGGCTAGATTTGATGAAGAAAATTTCTACTGCAAAAAGGCTTATGAACTAGCTTATAGGCTAAATGAGCTAGGATATGCCATCTTAACTGGTGGTGGGGACGGCATAATGAGAGCCGCAAACAAGGGCGCGTTTGACAGTGCAAAATCGCCAAGCATAGCCCTAAATGTGAGGCTTCCGTTTGAACAAAATACAAACCCTTACGTTACGGCAAAATATCTCTTTTCAAATTTAAGCCCAAGAAAATTTGCACTTACCGATCGTTCAGTCGCATTTGTCGTCTTTCCGGGTGGCTTTGGCACTCTTGATGAACTTTTTGAAATTTTAGTACTTGCTCAAGTTGGTAGCAAAAAAGTAAAAATTTTTCTTTTTGGGAGTGAGTTTTGGCAAGGGCTTGATGAGTTTATAAAAAATACGCTAGTTAGCCAAAAAACAATAAAAAAAGAAGATATAAATTTATACAAAATCACCGATGATTTAGAGCTTATTGCAAACGAAATTTTGGCTATTTAAAAATAAGATATAAAATATCCCCTTTTAAATTTCAAAGAGGTAAAAAATATGAAAATAATGGTCGCAATGAGCGGTGGTGTAGATAGCACTATGACGGCTAAATTTCTGCAAGAAGCTGGTCATGAAGTGCAAGGTTGCTATATGATGCTACATCAAAAGCCAGGATATCACGAAGAAAATATCAGAAAAGTAAAAAAAGTAGGCGAGTATCTTGGCATAAAGGTGCATATTTTGGATCTGCAGGATAAATTTAACGAGTTTGTCTATGATCCTTTTGTGAAGCTCTATAAAGAGGGCAAGACGCCAAATCCTTGTGCTTTGTGCAATAAATTTATAAAACTTGGTGCGCTGCTTGATTTTGCAAAGGCAAATGGCTGTGAGAAGCTTGCTACTGGGCATTATGTGCAAGTTATTGACGGATTTATAACATGTGCAAAAGATCCTAGCAAGGATCAAAGCTACTTTTTAGCCCAAGTGCCAAAAGAGATATTAAAAAATGTTATTTTCCCGCTTGGGGATAAATTTAAAAAAGATATAAAAGAGCTTGCAAGAAGTGTAAAAGTGCTTGAAGAATTTGCTACGCAGGCAGAAAGTAGTGAAATTTGCTTTGTGGAAGATACTTATATCGAAGTTTTAAATAAGCATTACAATACAAATTTACCAGGAAACGTAGTTGATAAAGACGGTAAAATAATCGGCCGCCACCAAGGCTATATGCACTATACTATCGGCAAGCGCCGAGGTTTTGAGGTTTTTGGTGCTCATGAGCCACATTTTGTTATAAAGATAAATGCCGATAAAAACGAGATCGTTGTAGGAACAAAAGATGACTTGGCTCAAAAGGTAGTCGAGCTTGAAAACGTAAATTTGTTTATAGATAAAGATAAATTTGAGTGCGAAACTAAGATAAGATATAGAAGCCCTAAACTTGATGCTTTTGTTGAGGTTGATAAAGAGAATAAAACAGCGAAACTAACGCTAAATCAAAATGCACTTGGTGTGGCACAAGGTCAGCTTTGTGTGATGTATGATGGCGATAAGGTTATTGCAAGTGGATTTATAAAAGGCTAGTTTTAGCCTTTTATAAAAAATTATTGGACTCTGCATAATTTTTTATAAATTAAGCTAAAATTTATTGACAAAACATATCTTTTCGTCTATAATACGAGCTCTTTTCAAGTGTTCCGGATTAGCTCAGCGGTAGAGTAGGTGACTGTTAATCACTTGGTCGCTGGTTCGAACCCAGCATCCGGAGCCATTTATATTCAAAAATACTTTTAAAACCCCGATTTTTACAATGTTTCAAGAGCTTTAAGTTTTCTTAGTTTTATAAAATTTGTTCCCTATTTGTTCCCGAAATTTTTTAATATTCCAATTTCTCGCCATGTTTTCTAAGTCAATATAAGATGCTTTATTTTTGTTTTTAAAAACAAGAAAACATTTTTTATCCTAAATTACTCTAAAATACCCTAAGGAATCATAGGGTATTAAAAATTTTTCAAAAATTATCCAAAAACTACTCAAAATAGCAAGAGTAAATGAAAAGTACATATAATTAGTTATATAAGAATAAGCATAAGGAGAAAATGGGATGCTTAACGAACTATATAACGATGTAGAGATCTAGCCAATATAAAGGAAAGGTAGTTCTAGACAGAAAGCAAACCGCAGGGGTTCTTGGCATCGGCGTATCTACTCTTGATCTTCGTATATCGCAGGGCAGAGATATTCCGCGTTATATAAAGATGGGAGATACAAAGAATTCTCGCATAGCGTTTGCGATAACGGACATTGTGACTTATATTTTTTAAAAAAGGGTTAAAACATGCTCTTAATTTCTATAGTAGATAATAAAGAAAAGGACTAAAAATGAGTGATGCTCTTCAAATAGGCGGACACAGCCTAGTTCTTTGTGTAAGAAGCGAATTCTTGACGCTCAAAAAGGCTATTATAAGGTATGAGCACAATGTTAGAGAGGTTAAGCACGCCTCTAAGATCGGATATCTTAGAGGCAACAGCCGTAATAATAGATACATAGTGCTTAGCGAATATAACGATAACGGCAATATGCGAGAGATGCCTAATAGCGATAGGGAATTTAGCGATAGAAAGTATATAAAAGCACTCTTGAAAAAATACCACGAAAAAATGAAGGCCGACTACGAAGCCCAAACTAAAATCTATAAAGACGGCAAGGTGGTAAAGAATCGTTGGCGAGAAAATATGGTCGGGTTTTCCGAAATAGTCATAAGTTTCGGTACCGATCGGAATAAAGAATCCAAAGAAGGGCTAAATAAAACCGAAGTAAATTTTATCAACGCTCAGGTCTCGCTCGACAGAGTTAGAAGATTTGCAAACGATTATTGCGCTAAATACGGCGTTAAATGCCTGCTAATCGCTGAGCACAACGATGAGAAAACTAAGCATTATTAGCTTATTTTTACGAATTACCAATTTGAAAACCATAAAAATCTTAGGTTTAACGGCAAGGGCGAAACGCTAAAATTCGGCAGAAGTATGCAAGAAATGGGAGAGGCGGCGTTTAAGGGCATAGCATTGCGCGGCGAGCTAGGCTCTAAGATGAGGCATAAAAATATAAAACAAATGCACAAAACCGAAAAAGAGTATAGTAATGAGCAAAAGTTTAAAAATAAAATTAGACAATCCATAGTCGATGAAGCAAGAAAGTATATAAAAAAGAAAGAGTCTATGTTCGGCAAAGACTATTTGAGATTGGAAATCGAGGACGATAAGACTTTTATAACGAGTCTTACGAATTTAGTATTAGATCAAATGCAAAATAATATAAGTATAGTTACCGACGTAGAACTAAAACAAAGGGTTTACGAGCTAACGAATCAACTAATAAACAAGGGTGAGATAATTGCAAAAAATAACGAGCTGGATCAATCCAATGAAAATCTAATCCAAGAAAATAAAAATCTAAAAGAGATTAACGCGAACCTAAACAATCAAGACAATATTATAAAAGATAGGAATTTGCAAATAAGCAACCTCTCGGCCGAGCTAATCCAAAAAGAAGATGAAAACAATAAGCTAAAAAGCAGATTAGAAAATATTGAAGCTGACATGGCGCAAATAGACGGACTAAAACAAAAAGCCGATCAAAGCGATACCCTACAAATCAAGCTCAAAAAAGCTAACGCAGATCTAGAAAGCAAAGAAAAAACAAATCAGTCTTTGAAACAAAGAAACGAAGAGCTGGAGGCGTCGCTAAGTAACGAGAATGCCTTAAAGGAAGACAATGAAAGCAAGCTACTACAAATCGTTAAACTACAAACTTCTATAAATGGCAAAGTTCAAAGAATATCTGAGCTAGAAGAAGAAGTAAAAGTTAAAGACGAAAGGATAGAAAATTTACAGGATAAGTTAACTATATTAGAAAGCTTTAAAACGAAGGTTATTAATTTTATCTCAAAAATAAGCAATTTAATACCGAATTTTAGTAAGCTACTGGATGATGAGCCTACAGAGATAAAAAATGAGATAAAAGGCAAAGCATACAGTAGGGATGGGATGGAGATATAAGCAAGTTATCGGTAGCAAGAAATCTTTAATAGATTGTTATAGAGTGGGTACCGGTAGGACAAATTTTATCAAAATGACTAATATGTGATTTTTGCTTTCAAAATACGATTTTAAAGGCAAATTTAGCCAAAAGAGTAATATGCTAAATTTGCATATTACTTAAATAATTCTTAAAAAAATATACTAATTTTAAAACTAAATTTACATTTGCAGTTGTATAATAATCTCATAATTTTCAGTAATACCAGAAAGGAGCAAAAATGGAAGAGATCGTAAAGACCACCTGTCCATATTGCGGTACGGGCTGCGGCATCGATCTTATCGTGCGAAACGGTAGAATCGTAGATGCTAAACCTAGCAAAGACCACCACGTAAACGACGGCGAGCTTTGCTTAAAAGGAATGTTCGGATGGGAGTTCGTAAACTCTCCTAAACGCTTAAGCCGACCGATGATGAGAAAGCTAAACGGCGTTTACGACAAGCACGGAGAGCTTGAAGAAGTGAGTTTTGAGGAGGTCTATGATTTCCTCGCGGATAAATTTAAATCCACCGTCGCAAAATACGGCCCAAGCTCGATCATGGGCTTTAGCTCTGCGCGCTCAAATAACGAAGACAACTACGTTTTCCAGAAATTTTTCCGCGCCCAGGGCAGTAACAACGTCGATCACTGCGCCCGTCTTTGACACGCTCCTACAGTGGCAGGTCTTGCCAGCACGCTAGGAAACGGAACGATGACGAACGATTTAGTTGAATTTGCGACCGATACGGACGTATTTTTACTCATCGGTACCAACACGAGCGAGTGTCACCCGATCATCGCTATGCAGATGCAGCGCGGCCTTCAGCGAGGTGCCAAGATGATCGTCGTAGATCCAAAGCGCACCGATATGGCCAAAAAAGCCGATATTTTCTTGCAAATCCCGATCGGAGCGAATATCAAAACGCTAAATACAATGATGCATGTCATAATCGCCGAAAATTTGCAAGATAGCGAATTTATCGAGAAATACTCCGAGGGATTTGAATATCTAAAAGAAGCGGTTAAGGACTTTACGCCTGAGCGTTTCGAGCGCGAAACCGGCATAAAAAAAGAGCTCATCATAGAGGCAGCTAGAATGTATGCTAAAGCAGGCGCGGCGGCGATTTGCTACACGATGGGCATCACGCAGTTTAGCGACGGCACGTCAAACGTCTTTTCACTATCAAATTTAGCCGTTTTAACCGGAAATTTAGGCAAAAAGGGCGCAGGCGTAAATCCTCTGCGCGGTCAAAACAACGTCCAAGGCGCATGCGACATGGGCGCGCTACCTAACGTAATCCCGGCCGGCGCGGTAAACAGCCCTTACGCGCAGGAGCAAGCACACAAAGTATGGCACTTTGAGCTAAATCCGGTTCCGGGCTTTAAGCTAACGCAAGCACCCGATAAAATGGATAGCGGCGAGCTAAAAGTACTCTACGTCTACGGCGAAAACCCCGTAATGAGCGATCCTTGGACCGAGCACTTCGTCCACGCCGTACATCACCTAGACTGCTTTATCGTGCAGGATCTTTTCTTTACCGAGAGCGCGCACAAGGCCGACGTGGTGCTACCTGCCGCAGGTTGGGGCGAGAAGGACGGAACCTTTATCAACACCTCTCGCCGCGTCCAACGCACGCGCAAAGCTAGCGAACCCGTTAGCGGCGTGGAGCCCGACTGGAAAGTCGTTTGCAACATCGCAAACCGCATGGGGCTAGAGGGATTTGATTTTGCTAGCCCTGAGCAAATTTGGAACGAGCTAAGGGAGCTTATGCCTAAATTTTTCGGCGGTATCAGCTACTATAGGCTAGGCAAACTAGGCGGTATCAGCTGGCCGTGCCCAGACGAAGAGCACCCTGGTACGCCGGTGCTTTACGCAGATCACAAGTCCATGCTGCCTGGCGGTAAATTCCGCTTCGCGCCGGTACTTTACGTAGACGATAAAGAGAAGCGCGCAAAGGCCGAGGCCGAATTTAGAGCCAAGATGAATATCCCGGATGGCTACCCAGTCGGTAGCGGCGCGCTTAGCGAGGTACCCGACGAGGTATATCCGTGCCTATTTACGACCGGACGCAAGGTCTATCACTACCACACCGGCACGATGACTAGAGAGTGTCCGGCCCTTGAATACGGCGCAGGCGTCGAGGGCGCGCTCATCGAGGTGAGCCCGGATATCGCTCGTGAGAGAGAGCTGGAGGAAGGCTGCTACGCGCTCGTACAAAACAAACGCGGTCAGATCGCGGCCAAACTGCGAGTAAATCCGGATCTAAAAGAAGGCACGATATTTACGACCTTCCACTATAGCGAGGCCGACGGCAATGAGCTAGCAAACGCCGGCAATCCCGATCCGCTCTCAGGCATCACGCCGCTAAAGATGACGATAGCAAATATCAGGCGTCTAAGCGAAGAGGAATTTATCAAATTTAGAGAGCAAAACGAGATGTCGATGCACTCGGCAAATCCGTATTTGTCGCCTGTTAGAGCATAAATTTAGGGCGGGAGACCGCCCTTTTTCTACTTAAATTTATCCATTTTTATTTTAAATTTGCCAGCATTCAAATTTGACGAACTATCCATAGAAGCATGAGTTAAATTCGACGCAGCCAAACCGCGTAAAATTTGCCGAGATTACTCGCCCCCGCAATCTCGGCGAGAGCGAGCTAAATTTTAAGATTTTATTTTAAGCCTATCACCAGCATAGTAGGCGAGCTTCCAGGTCAGAGTTTGTTTTAGGTCTTTAAAGCCGTAGCCGCGAGCCTTGACTCTGTCGCCGTAGATTTTTTCTATCATTGCAGATTCGCCTACTAGCAGCGCCTTTGTCGAGCACATTGCGGCACAAACCGGCACTTTGCCTTCGGAAATTCTATCCTGGCCGTACTCTTCGCGCTCGGCTTCGCTATTTGTCGGTAGCGGACCGCCTGCACACATCGTGCACTTATCCATCGAGCCTTTGGCGCCGAACACTCCATCGCGCGGGAACTGAGGCGCGCCGAACGGACACGCGTATAGGCAGTATCCGCAGCCGATGCAGATATCTTTGTCGTGTAGCACTACGCCGTCGGCTCTGATATAAAAACAATCAACCGGGCAAACCAGCGAGCACGGAGCGTCCTCGCAGTGCATGCAGGCTATCGAGGTTGATATTTCCTTACCGGGTACGCCTTCGTTTAGCGTGATGACGCGGCGGCGGCGGATGCCAAGAGGCAGCTCGTGAGCCTCGTCGCAAGCTACCGCACAGCCGTTACAGTCGATGCATCTATCGTCGTCGCAGTAAAATTTAAGTCTATTGTTGTCATTAAATTCGCTCATTTTACGCCTTTTCTATGCGGCATAGACCGCTTTTGGTTTCAGGGATTTGAGTGTTTATATCATATCCGTAGTTGGTGACGGTATTTGCGCTCTCGCCTACCGCATAAGGCTTGGTGCCTTCCGGGAAATTACCCGTCATATCAACGCCTTGCATATAACCCGCATAATGAAACGGCATAAAGATGGTGTCGGGTTTAACGGACGGTACCACTCTGGCGCGCACCTTAACCTTAGTACCTTCAGGCGAATGAACCCAGATGAAATCCCAGTTTTTAATGCCGTGTTTAGCCGCAAGTTCAGGGTGGATATCCGCAAACATCTCAGGCGTCAAGCGGCTTAGATACATACTAGCTCTCGTCTCCATGCCCGCGCCGCTAAAATTTACGAGGCGAGCCGTCGTGAGGATAATAGGAAATTCTTTTGAGTAGTCCTTTGCTAGCTGGACGGATTTAAATTTTGTATCAACGCGGTTTTGAAGTTTCTTATCCTCAAAGCTCGGATACTTCTGCGCTAGATCAAATCTAGGCGTATGCAGCGGCTCTCTGTGAAGAGGAATTTGATCCGCAAAAGTCCAAACGATCGTCCTAGCTCGCGCGTTACCGTACGGAGCGATGTTTTTCTCCATGCATTTTTTAGCGATGATATTACTATCGTCATGTATCCAGCTGCCGCCTATTTTAGCCTTTTCATCCTCGGTTAGCGTGATACCTAGCACCTTTTCGATGTTATCTTTTTTGATCTCCGGATATCCGCCCTTGACAAACGAATCTACTGGCGCGCTACCGTCTGCGGCTAATTGGCTAACTCCGTTATGCTCTAAGCCGAAGCGGTTTCTAAAACCCATACCGCCTTGCCTAACGGACTTGTTTATATCGTAAAGTATCGGGCTACCCGGATGATCCTCAGTCCAGCACGGCCACGGCAAGCCGTAGTATTCGCCTTCGACTACGGTGCCCGGTTTTCCTAGACTTGTTTTTTCGTCAAATTTATCCCAGTTTTCTTGGTGCTTTTTGAGCCTTTCCGGAGTCCAGCCTGTCATGCCGATAGTTTTAATTATATTTGCGATCTCGCGCGTAGCGACCTCAGGCCACTCGATCTTACCTTCGGCGTCTCTGATCGTGCGCGTTAGCTCGTCATAGTAGCCTAGCCTTTTGGCAAGCTCAAATAAAATTTCGTGATCCGGCATACTCTCAAACAAAGGCTCTACGACCTGGCTTCTCCACTGACCGCTGCGGTTTGTCGCTACAACCGTACCGCTGGTTTCAAACTGCGTCGCTGCAGGCAGTATGTAGACATCGTCTTTTTTGTCAGTTATCGCGCCGGCATCGTTTACAAAAGGATCTACCAGCACTAAAAGCTCAAGCGCATCTAGGCCTTCTTTTACTTTTACTTGTTGCGCGGTTGATGTGATACCGTTGCCGATTACCACTAAGGCTTTTATACTGTCGCCGGCATTATCTACGGCTTCGTTGCCGTTTTTACCGTCAAGCACGCCCGCCCACCATTTTGATAGCGTAAATCCGGGTTTAAACATCATTTCAGGCTTAACGAAATTCTTTTGGAGCCATTCAAAATCGACCTTCCACATCTTAGCGAAGTATTTCCAGTTGGCTTCGTTTTTTGGATAGTACCCGGGTAGCTCGGTCGGCAAATTCGCCATATCCGTCGCGCCTTGAACGTTGTCGTGACCGCGCAGAATATTACAGCCTCCGCCCGATACGCCCATATTTCCTAGCACTAGTTGCAGGATCGGAGCGATACGAGTGTTTGAGCTGCCTATGGTATGCTGAGTTAGACCCATCGCCCAAACGACCGACCCCGGGCGATTTTTGGCGTAAACTTCGGTTATCTCAAGAAGCGTCTCTTTTTTGATCCCGCAAACATCGGCCACGACTTCGGGCGTCCATTTGGCAGCTTCTTCGCGGATCAGATCCATACCGTAGACGCGGTCGTTTATAAATTCCTTATCTTCCCAGCCGTTTTGAAAGATGATATTCATCATGCCATACATAAAAGGTATATCCGTGCCGGTACGAATTTGAGCAAAATAATCAGCCTTAGCCGCAGTTCTCGTGTATCTTGGATCGACCACGATTAGCTTTGCACCGTTATTTTCCTTCGCTTTTAGAAAATGTCTAAAGCCGACCGGGTGATTTACCGCCGGATTTGCGCCCACTATAAAGATAGACTTCGCGTTTTGGATATCTCCAAGATGATTGGTCATAGCTCCGTAACCCCAAGTATTCGCCACACCGGCGACTGTAGAGCTGTGTCAAAGACGTGCTTGGTGATCTAGGTTATTAGTCCCGAACATCGCTACGAATTTGCTTATATAATAGCTTTGTTCGTTGCAATCTTTTGCAGAGCCTAGAAACATTACTTGCTCTGGATTTTTTTCGCGATACGCTTTTAGTTTGGCGCCGATTTCATCAAGAGCCTCTTTATAGCTGATGCGTTTCCATTTGCCGCCTACTTTTTTCATCGGGTATTTTACGCGGCAGTGAGAGCGCACCATATCGATGACGTCGCTACCCTTACAGCAGTGGCCGCCAGCGCTTACCGGGTGATCTTGGGCTACTTCTTGGCGTACCCAAACGCCGTTTTCTACCTCGGCGCGCACTCCGCATCCAACGGAGCAAACCGTACAAACGGTTTTTATGATTTTAGAGTTTGGAAACGGATTTGCCATTTCTTCTTTTGTGGCGCTTCTAGTTACGCCGCTAGCGGCCAGCCCGCTCATGCCGCCCGCTACGCCTGCTAGCGCGG
Source organism: Campylobacter concisus (assembly GCF_902460545.1). Lineage (GTDB taxonomy): Bacteria > Campylobacterota > Campylobacteria > Campylobacterales > Campylobacteraceae > Campylobacter_A > Campylobacter_A concisus_AE. The sequence goes on along the minus strand of NZ_CABPUE010000003.1, from coordinate 14,596 downwards.
CCATTTTTAAAAACGATCTTCGCCCGACTGCGTTTGAGTGGGGCATAAGACGTAAATTTGCCTCAGACATATTCATCCTTTCTTAAATTTTATTTATTTCGCTTGTTCGTAGTATAGATCCCAGTTTTTGCTTCTTTTGTAGAGCACTTCGGTCTTTTTGCTTTTACCGTATTTTAGGTTTGACGCCGCTGCCGTCGCTACTCCGGCCGTAGCCGCTACCGCGCCGACTAGCCCCGCCTTTTTTAAAAATTCTCGCCTATTTTTTTGCATTTTCTTCCTCCATAGCTTTTAGCTTTCTCACTCTGTTTTTTTGTCTTCTTATGGCTTCGGATCTTGAAACTCCGTCCAAAGTCTTTTTGTTTTCGCCTTGATTTATAGGGCGCGGCGCACTTAAAACTACGCGCTCAAACTCTATAAATCCTTGCAAAAGCACTGCGACATCTTTATAAATTTCGCTGCTTTCGTGGTTAAAAAGATTCTCTATAAACTCGTCGATGTTTGGGTTTATGATCTCTTTAAAAAGCTGCTCCTCAAGCTCGCCGTATAGCTCCAGCTCGCTCTCTCGCGCGATAAATTCGCTCATTAGCGCAAACACGAAACCCACGTTGTCTTCGTTTTCTTTAAATTTAGCCTCGTCGCGCCTAATGTCTGTGCGGGCTAAAATTTTACGCACTTTTGCGCAGGCGTGTCCGACCTCGTAGCCCTCGTCGTAGTAGGACAGCGAGTTTCTAAGCGGACTTGGCAGAGCGTGGAAAATTTCATCGAATTCATCCACTAAATTTTGCGAATTTTTCTCGTCGAATTTTGCCTGTATGCGCATTATCGCGGCGGCCGATTCCTCGTTTAGAGCGTGCGCCGAGGCAAGGCCTAGCATCGCGTTTACGCCGCTAAATCTATCGGCTTCTTGGCTAAAAACGAAAAAACGCGAAAATAGCGAGTAGTAAAGCCTACGTCCCGCCGCAAATTCGCTCTTGCTAGTCATCGCCTTCCTTTATCATTTTTGTCTATTTTTTGAGATTTTTCTCGATTGTGAAACTATACTACTTTTTGACTTATTTCTTATACTTAAAAAAAAATAAATCAAAAAAATTAATATACGCTTAAATGTGCCTTAATTGCATATTACTTGTAGCGAATTTTAAGGGATAAAAGAAATATGAAATTTACGCATATATCTTACATTTACGCTTCATTTTGATATTTACTTTTAACTCGGCTATTTTAACGGGCGTTAAACGAGTCTAAATTTAAAATTTGAAGCGAAATTTGCAAAATTTCAGGGCTCACTCAAGCCCCAAAAACGCTTCCTCGTCAAATTTAAAATAAATATTTTCGCCGACGTTAAAATTTTGCGAATTAGGCGCCATGGTTTTTATCAAAAAGTCGCCAATTTTGATTTTTACCAAAAGATCTTTGCCAAGATAAAGCGAAACCGAGTGCAAGATACCTTCAAGATAGCCTTCTATCGGCGCTTTGCTTAGCATGATTTTGTTTGGATTTACGGCGATCTTTACGGCGTTACGTAAATTTTGCGGCAAATTTATGCTCGCATTTTCGTCAAATTTTAAAACTCCGTCCCGCGCGTCAAATATATTTTTGTACTCGAATTCGCACACGCGACCTTTGTGCAAAAAGACGTTTTCTTCGGCGACCGCGCTTAGCCATTTGTCGTCGTGGCTAGCGATCACAAAGCCGCAGCCGTATCTTTGCCGCATATAAAGCACCGCCTTGCCAAACAGCTTTGAGGTGCCCACGTCCACGCTATTTGTCGGCTCATCGAGTAGATAAAGCCGCGATCTAAGCGCCAAATTTAACGCAAAGCTAACGCGCTGCGTCTGCCCCGAGCTAAGCTCAAAGTGGCGCTTGTTTAAAAAGCTCTCGTCAAGCCCGACTAAATTTAACACCTCGCTCGCCCTTTCGTTAAATTCCGCTAGCACTCCGCGGCTTTTTAAAACGGCTCTAAAATTTTCCCTCACGGAGCGTTTTAAAAGCGCGGGCTCTGGCAACAAAACGCTAACGTCGCGCAGTAAATTTAGACTCGGCGCGCTGCTTCCCCACAGCCGCACCTCGCCGCTAGTGGGCTTTTGTAAAAACGACGTTACTCGCATTAGCGTGCTTTTGCCGCTACCGTTGCTACCAGTTAGCGCGGTGATTTTGGTGACGTCGATATCAAGGCGCGGGATGTTTAAAATCTCGCTCGCGCCGTAGTTTAGGCGTAAATTTCTAACGTTTATCACTTTGCGCCTTTCTCGTTAAATTTACGAAAAGACTCAAGTTTGACGCGCCTAGCGCGCTTTTTGCGAGCGTAAATTTTTCAAATTTGTCAAATTTCATCGGTCAAGCCTTTTTAGCGCGTGTATCGCCAAATTTACGGCAAACGCGATAAAGATGAGCACCAAAGCCAGCGCGATACCCATGGCAAACTCGCCTTTGTTCGTCTCCAGCGACACTGCAGTCGTGATCGTGCGGGTAAAATATTTGATATTTCCGCCGATCATCATCGCCACGCCGACCTCGGCCACGATACGCCCGTACGCCGTCGCTACGACCACCATCAGAGCATACCTTAGCTCGTAAAGCACGCAGCCCACTAGCCGCGGCGCGCTCAGGCGTAAATTTAGGATGGTTAGATAGTGTTTTTTGTCCATATTTTCCACGACGCTAGCGCTTAGCGAGATGATGATAGGTAGTGCTAGCACAAACTGCCCCAGCATCACGGCCTTTAGCGTAAAAAGCAGCCCAAACTCGCCAAACGGGCCGTTTCGCGTGATAAACGCGTATAAAATAAGCCCGATCGCAACTGTCGGCATCGCAAGCGCCGTATCGCTAAGCAATCGTAATACTCGCCGTCCGCGAAAATCGTAAAATCCCAGCGTAAATCCAAGCGGAAAGCCGACTAAAATCGCAAAAAATATCGAGACGCTCGAAGTGTAAAGCGTCGCCCTGATCGCCGAATACGTTTCCTCATCGCCGCTAAAAAGCAGCCTAAAGGCCTCTAAGAATCCGTTTAGTAGAAAGTCCAAATATTATTTCTCCGTATGTTTATATGGTTAATTTAGTATGCTATAATAGCATACTTTTAAAAAAGGAGAAAAATGAAAAAAGTAATATTAGGCTCGCTAATAGCGAGCGTTTTGGCATTTGCGGGCGATAGCGAACTCATCATGGCTACCACCACCAGCACCGATAACACGGGGCTACTAGACGCGATCTACCCTGCGTATAAGGCAAAAACCGGCGTCGATATCAAATGGACCGCCGTAGGCACGGGCGCTGCTTTAAAACTTGGCGAAAACTGCGATGCGGACATACTTTTCGTGCATTCGCCAAAAGTTGAGAAAGAATTCGTAGAAAAAGGCTTTGGCGTCGAGAGAAAAGCCGTAATGTACAATGACTTCGTCGTTATCGCCGATAAATCTATCGCCGATAAATTTAAAGGCAAAGACATAAAAGAGAGCTTTGAGCTAATCAAAAAAGAGAATATCAAATTTTTCTCTCGCGGTGATAAATCAGGCACCGACAACAAAGAAAAAGGTATCTGGAAAAAAATCGTTGGCGAAGTACCTGAAAAAGACAGTTGGTACATGCAAACCGGCCAAGGCATGCTAGCTACCATCAACGCTGCAGCCGAGCAAAAGGGCGTGACGTTCACCGACCGCGGCACCTACATCAAGTACGAGGACACCAAAAAAGGCGCGCCTGAGATGGTCATCATCAACGAGGGCGACAACGACCTAAAGAACTTCTACTCGCTAATCGCGGTAAATCCGAAGCACTGCGCTAAGGCCGACATCGAAAACGCAAATAAATTTATAGAGTGGGCGACGAGCGAAGAGGGTCAGAAATTTATCGGCGACTTTAAGCTGCTAGATAAGCCGCTTTTCACGCCTGACGCAAACAGTCGCAAAAACTAATTTTTACGCGTGTTTAGGTCAAATTTGACTCTACTCGCGCAAATTTGGGCGCGCTTTGCGCCCTTTTTCTTTCTTAAATTTACTCTTTTTAGTTTTTAAATTTAATCAAATTTGACCGCCCAAACCCGTATCTTTACGGCGTAAAATTTCAAATTTAACCTTTTCGCGAGCCGAATTTAACCCGCTTAAATTTAAATTTTCCCGCCAAACATCTCATACATCGCCTTTTCCTCGCCCCAAAGCTCGCGGTGTTTTTTGATGCAGGATTTTATCGCGCCCGTGAGATATAGCACGTCCTGCTCGGTGTGCGTGTAGTGCAGGCTCACGCGCACAAAGCCGGGCTTGCTTTCCGGCATACGCCCCTCCTTGATACCCAGCAGATCGTGAGCGTACGGCCCCGCGCACATCACGCCCGCGCGCGTCTGGATACCGAAGTCATTGCTAAGGCTCGCGGCGAAATCATACGCCGAGACGCCGCGCACGTTAAAGGAAATTATCGGTAGTCGCGGCGCGCCCTTTGGAGCGTAGTTTATGACCTCGTCAATGCCTGCTAGCTCGCTCTCAAAAAGCCGCGCTAGCTCGTCCTCGGCGTTTTTTATTTGCTCGAAGCCCACCTCGTTTCGCAGCGCGTATGCCAAATTTGCCCGCATAAGCCCGATAATAGGCGGCGTACCGCCTTCCTCTAGCTGCTCGGGATTTTTCAAAAATACGTGCCCTTCGCGGCTAGCGTAGGCAACCGTCCCGCCCGCGGCAAAGGTAGGCACATCGCTATTAAGTAGCTCCTTTTTGATCGCCAAAAGCCCGCAGCTAGCAGGTCCGCCGAGTAACTTATGCGGCGAGAGGAAAATCGCGTCGAAATAGTCGCAGTCTAAATTTGCGTGCGAGCTCAGTGCCGCGCAGTCAAAGGCCACGATACCGCCCGCAGCTCTGATTAGCTCGCTAATCTTTTTGTAGTCGCTAACGACGCCCGTGACGTTTGAGGCGGCGCTAAACGAGCCGATGATGCGGCGTGTTGCGTTAAGCTTTAGGATGCGCTCGAGTGCTAGCAGATCGATCTCGCCGGACTCGCTAAGAGGCACGCGCAGGTAGTCACAAAGCCCCTCGCGAAAGCTAAGCTCGTTTGAATGGTGTTCGTATGGCGAAACCAGCACGAGCGGAAGCTGCGCAGCGCGTAAATTTGCCTCGCCGATCGCGCTTCTGGTTGCAGGTGGCAGGTAGATGCCAAGCAGCTCCTGAAATTTCTTGATCGCTGCCGTCGCACCCTGCCCACAGGCGATGAGATAAAACCGCTCGTCAAGGCCTAGCAGCTTTTTTAGGCTCTCTCGCGCACCCTCGTAGCGCCGCTGCGTGATGATGGCGCTCGAGCTACTGTCGGAGTGTGTGTTGGCGTAGGTTTTGAGAACATCTGCTATCTCGCGCTCTACGGGCTCATAAGCAAGCCCGGAAGCCGCGAAATCAAAATAATGCACGCCCGGTTTTAGGATGATATTTTTTCTTATTTCGTCTAAATTTGCCATTTTTTACTCTTTAAATTTGATACAGTAATTATAGTAAATTTTCGCAAATTTCGGGCTTTTGCTGTGGAAATGATTTAGTAAATTTGGAGGTTAAATTTGAACAAGCTAAATTTAACCGCAAAGCGGCAAATTTAACTTGATAAAGCACAGAAGCGCGAGCCACAGAGGCTCACGACCATTTTATTATTTGTTTATAAAATTTTTCTCTAGCCACTCGATGGCTTTTGCCTCGGTTTCGAAGCGTCCGCTTTTAGCGACCTGATTTTGCCCCTCGTAGAAGCGAATCCTGATACCGTCTTGGACGCTATCTACCTTTATTCTAGTGATCTTGTCTTTGTTTAGATAGACCCTATCGTTTAGTTTTACGTACATTTTTTCTCCCTTAAATTGATTTTTTTATCTTTTTTGTCGTCTTTAGTTGCGTCATTTTTTTCGCCGTCTTTTTTCAAGAACAACTCCTTAAAGCGCTTATCCGCAAAATCCTCGATGTCGTTTTGAAGCTGCCTATAGGCGTTTATGAGCTCATGCGCGCGCTCGTTTAGCGTCGTACCGGCATTTTCGCCGCCGCCTTGCCTAGTCGTAAAAAGCTCCTCTTTTAGATTTTTTTGCAAAATTTGCAGATGAGTCCAGCATTTTTTATAGTTCATTCCTAGGATTTCGGCGGCCTTTGAGATCGAGCCGACCTCGGCGATGACGTCTAGGACTTCGGTTTTGCCCTTACCGAATATCAGCTCGCCCTCGTCGTTTTCTATCCAAGTTTTGGTTTTTACTCTCATCTTTTTTCCTTTTTTCTCCTTAAAACACCTCAGCTGGCAGTATTTTACGTCGATTTTATAGTCTTTTAGCGTCGAGCGGATCGTCTTTAGTCCCACGCCCCCAGCCGCGTCTCTAGCGTCTTTGCACAGTATCCTGCCCTTTTCGTCAGTCAGCTGTTTTAGCTGCGTCATCACGGTGTATTTGCCGCGCCCGTTTTCTAGCCCGCCAAACTGCCCCAGCTCGCAGTTGTCGATCTTTACGCCCATTTTCTCGGCCTCGTCGCTAACCTCGCCGATCTCTACGCCTAGCTTTGCGGCGATCTTAAACGCCGAGCCGCAGTCTAGCCTGCCCTTTGGATTTAACAGTTTTGTTATCAGTTCGCGGATTTGCTCACTCATAGATTCTCTCTGCGCCGCTATACACGTTTATGTTTTCGCCGCGAGCAAAGCCGCACAGCGTTAGGTTAAATTTACGCGCTATCACGACGCCAAGACTAGTCGGAGCCGTACGTGAGACGAGCACTGGGATGCCGTGCATGACGGCTTTTGCGACCATTTCGGAGCTGAGCCTGCCGCTCACCATCAAAAACGAATTTTGCAGCTGCGCGCCGGCTAGTATAGCTTTGCCGACGGCTTTGTCTATGGTGTTATGCTGAGCGATATCCTCGCCGATGTAAAACTGCTCTCCGTTCACGAAAAGCTTAGCCGTATGCACGCAGCCCGTCATCTCGTAAAGCTCGCACTGCGTGTAAAACTGCCCCATCTGGCGCAAAATTTCGTCTTTGTGAAATTTTACGTCGGCCTTTATAGCGCGCGCCGCCATAGCCTCAGGATCGATGTTTGCCGTCGAGCTACGTCCGCAGCCGCTGATTATTACCTTTTCCTCGTCAAACTGCTCGAGGCGCTTTTCGTTGATTTTAGCCTTTACCCGCACGCTTAAAGCGTCGTTTGAAAGCTCTATGCTCTCGATATCCTCAGGGCTTGCGATCAAATTTTCGCTGATTAGGTAGCCAGCAGCTAGAGCCTCCTGATCGGTCGGAGTCGCCATAAGCGCGCCGAAACGCTTGCTGTTTATGTAGATCTCAAGCTTGATCTCGCGCACCAAAATATCATCAACGGCGCTTTTTTGCGCGCCTTTAAATTTGGTGATTTGCGTCGTAAAAATAGGTTGCATGATTTTCCTTAATTTTTGCGAAATGATAGCTTGAAAATCTAAATTTAAGATTTGATTGTAGTGAAATCTTGCTTAAATCAAGCAAAAACTTAAACGCTTTTTAGCACGTTTTTATCGGTGTTTGATGATGATTTATATATGCAAATTTAGCATATATCTTAAGATATTTTTGACCACGATTTTATCATTATCTATTATTTGCATAAGAAATGAAGGAATAATAAAAAATAGCATAAGGCTAGAACGAGATCGCACATAACTTGCCGCATATGTAGGTTAAATCTTGAAAAATCATAAATATAATTTGCGGCCTGACGTAAGACCGAGAAGGAAATTTATATTATAGAGTCGAGTCAAAAAACTAATTTTGTCAAGCCGTATTTTACTGTTATATAGCCCGTGTATGACTCAAACACGCCGACCGTATATAAAAAGCCCTTAAAATTTATTTACGGCGACGAGATAGACTTGCTCATCGTCGTGGATAAGCTTTTAACAGGCTTTGACGTGCCAAGAGCAAGTACGCTTTATATAGATAAACAGCTAAAAGAGCATAATTTGCTCCAAGCCATAGCTAGAGTAAATAGGCTTTATGACGGGAAAGATTATGGCTATATTATTGACTATAGAGGGCTTCTTGGCGAGCTTGATCAGGCGCTTACTAGCTATGCGTCGCTAAGTGGCTTTGACCCAGAAGATATAACTGGAGCCGTGATAGACGTAAGAAGCGAGATAATAAAGGCTAAGACTTACTATACTCATCTGGATGATCTTTTTAGCAGCGTGAAATTTAAAGACGATCTGGAAAGCTACGTGGCGGTTTTAGAGGACGTGCAAAAACGAGATGACTTTAAAGAGTGGCTATCACAGTTTGCAAGGGCGTTTAAACTAGCGCTTTCAAGTGAGAAAATTTATGACATATTAAGCGAAGAGGAGATCAAAGCTTATAAGCAGAGGGTTAAATTTTATAACGAGCTAAGAAAGGCTGTGCAACTAAGGTATCACGAGGCTTGCGACTTTGGAAAGTATGAAGCGCAGATGCAAAAGCTACTTGATACTTACGTAAATGCACAAGGGGTTAATGAGCTTACGAAACTCGTAAATATCTTTGAGACGGAATTTGACGATGAGGTGCAAAGGGTTGAGGGCAAAAATGCAAAGGCTGATACGATCATTAGCGCCATAAGCGCGGTGGTAAAAGAGAAAATGGACTCAAACTCGGCGTTTTATAAATCAATAGCGCAGCAGATACAAGATATCATCGACGAGTATAAAGCAAAAAGGCTAAGCGAGGAAGAAAAACTTGCCAAGGCAAAACTGCTAAAAGACCTTATAACTGGCGTTTTAAAGCCAAATGAAGACAGGTATCCAAAAGAATTTAATGGTAAAAAAATTTTATTTGCCATTTATGATAATTTGCTTGACATTTTGGGCGATGTGGAGCTTGTGGATGTTGAGGTGGTTGCTAAAAATTTGAGCGTGAAATTTTATGAAATTTACGAAGAGGCTTCAAAAAAACCAGAATGGCACAAAAATAAAGACGTAGAAAATGAGATAACAAGTCAGATGGAAGACGCTCTTTGGGAGATAGAGGACGAATACGGCGTTTCTATCGATGAGAAGGAGAAAATTTACCAAACTATCCGTGGAATAGAGATAAGCTTTTATGTTAAATGAGGTGAAAATCATCAAAAAAGAGGTGAAAAATATCACCTTAAAAGTTAGACCAAATGGTGAAGCGATCCTAACGGCGCCAAAAACGGCAAGCGATGAGCATATAAAATTTATCATAAAAAAAGAGCTAAATGGATAGTGCAAAAGCGCGCGTTTTTTTCCTCGTTTAAGACGAGTAAAAAAGAGTACGTAAGCGGCGAAGACTTTAAATATCTTGGGCGAAGTTATCGGCTAAAAGTGGTGCAGTCTAAAGAGGAGCGTGTAAAGCTACAAAGGGGCTATCTGGAGCTCTTTGTGAAAGATAAAAGCGACCTAGAGCGAAAAGAAAATTTAGTCTATGAGTGGTATCATGAAAAGGCGACGTTATATTTTTTTAATATCTTGCAAGAATTTAACAAGATAGTAAAACAAGATATCAAAAGCGTAAAGATAAGGCAGATGAAAACAAGATGGGGGAGTTGCAACCCATATAAATCATATATAAATTTAAACATAGAGCTTATCAAAAAGCCAAAAGCATGCATCGAGTACGCCATATTTCACGAGCTTGCTCACCTGCTGTATCCAAATCACTCAAAGAAATTTTATGACTATCTAACGCTTTATATGCCTGATTGGCAAAAACGCAAGGAAATTTTAGAAAGAGCTTAGAAAATTTGGCTTAAATTTTAGGCTATTAAACATTTTTTGTATTTTAAAAATATTTTAAAATCTAAGGAAAAGTGATGAAAAATTTTTGATTTTTTAGTGTTGATAAAGTAGGTGGTGGGTTCACCAGGACTCGAACCTGGGACCATCCGGTTATGAGCCGGATGCTCTAACCAACTGAGCTATGAACCCACAGTTGAAAGAAAACCGTATTATACAAGAAAAAGCTTATCTAAATATAAAAAACAGCCTTTTTTATGTTGTGCATAAAACGAGCAAATTTAAAAGAGAAAAGCCCTAAAATAGGGCTTTTAAATTATTTATAATTTTTTATCGCAGCGTCTAAAATCTCTTTTGCAGCATTTGCATCTTTAAATTCTTTCACTTTAACCCATTTGTTTGGCTCAAGAATTTTATAAGTTTCAAAGAAATTTTTGATCTTATTTAGTGTTGCAGTTGGCAAGTCTTCGTAGCTTTTTATCGCTTCATATCTTGGATCGATCTTTGTAACCGGCACAGCTAAAAGCTTCTCATCCATGCCTGCTTCATCCTCCATCACCAAAACGCCTATCAAGCGGCAAGGGATGACGCTACCAGCCTGGAGTGGATACTCGTTTAGCACCAAAATATCAGCTGGATCGCCGTCAGCTGCAAGTGTGTTTGGCACAAAGCCGTAGTTTGCTGGGTAGAACATCGCTGAGTAAAGCACGCGATCAACTACGACCGCACCGCTATCTTTGTCGATCTCGTATTTTATATTTGAGCCATAAGGTATTTCGATTACGGCATTGATTTTGTCTGGGTTTGAGCCAGCTTTGATCTTTGAAACGTCCATATATTCGTCCTTTTTATTAAAAATTTTGGTGATTTTAGTATTTTTTGCATTAAATACGCGTAAAATTTAACTACTTTACAACCTCTACGCTATCTACGTCGATTTCTGTTTTTGCGAAGTCTTTATCCACTTCGCCTCTTATCCTTAAAGGCGTATCTTCGTTGGCTTTTATGTCACCCCATTTTTTGTCGTCAATCTCAACAAAGATGACATCTCCATTTTTATCAACAAATTCATACTTATTTGATTTGATGTGTGACTTTATTTTGCCCTCAAGCACGACCTTTGCGTCATCATTTAACTTTAATGCCTCTTTTGCACTTATCGTTTCACTTGAGTGCTTTGATGTGAAGCCTCCAGCCATTGCAATGCTAGCAGATATTGCAGCGATTATAATTTTTTTCATTTTTATCCTTTAAAATTGGTTGTGAAATTTTAAGGGATAGTACATTTATGATATTAATAAAAGGTAAGTTTTTACATAAAATCTTTTGTAACAATCTTATAGATGTTTTTAGCGGTAATCGGTAGCGCTCTATCTGCGCTACCACCAAGAAAGCCATATCTAATCTCGACAGTAACATTAAATTTGGCCACCTCTTTACCATTTTGATTGACTAAATTTATGACTGCGAGAGTTTCAGATTTACCTGCACCACCTATGCCTAGGGTTAAGTGCCTAAGGATCCTAACGCCATTTTTTGTTATTTGTATATCGCATTTTATGATTAGGTCGTCACCGTATTGGTTTTTCTTTTTTAAAAATGTATTTATGTGTCCTTCTAGCTTTTTATCAAGTTCAGTTTCGCCACAAACCGCTTTAGCACTGCTGTACTTATATGTGGTATCCTTTTCAACCATTTCTATATACTTTTTTGCACATCCTGTAAAAGTAAAAATGGCTATGATCGCAAGTAGTATTGTAAATTTAAATTTATGCATAATTTTATCTTTGTTTAGGTC
>NZ_CABPUE010000003.1:0-2723 GCF_902460545.1 Campylobacter concisus | reverse complement strand
CTGTTAAAAATAGGTTTAGAATTGTAGGGAAGTTACATTTAAAATAAAATTAAAAATAAATATATTTGAATGATATTTCTTTATGACCTTGCACATTTTTATGCAAGGTCTGTAAATTTATAAAAGTTTAGCTAGTAAATTTTTGATATCAGCCACGATCTCGTCAATGCCACGCTCGCCATTTACTACGTGAAGTAGCTCTTTTTCGCTATAAAATTTGCGGATAGGTTTGATCGGATCAAGATATACTTTCATGCGGTTGTTAAAGACTTCGTTATTATCGTCAGCGCCTCTTGCACGGCCAAGCACTCTAGCTCTTGCAACATCTTCGCTAACATCTACTTCAATGACACCTTTTAGAGAAATTTCTTTTTGCTCACTTAATACCTTATCAAGCTCAGTCATTTGCTCAACGCTTCTTGGGTAGCCGTCGATTATGATGTTTGATTTATTTGAGCTTTTGATAGCTGATACGATCGTATTTACGACGACGCCAAGTGGAACTAAATTTCCTTTTGAGATAAAGCCGTCTATAAGTTTGCCAAGCTCGCTACCACTTGCGACTTCAGCTCTTAAAAGATCGCCAGTTGAAAAGTGCGCAAATTTCTCATCATGCTGTGCGATGATCGATGCGTCTGTTGTTTTGCCGCTGCCTGGAGCGCCGATGATTAAAAATAAATTTTTCATTCTTTCCCTTTTTATATTTTTTGAGCACCTTTGAATGAGTTTGAAAATTTCACCCTGTAGCAGACTATATGTCTAGCTTTGGGATGAAATTTTCTGCACAACATCTAAATTTGTCTCAAAAATTTAATCTTTAAATAAAATAACTCAAATTTAGACATCTAAAAGTCTAAATTTATTGCAAAAATTTTAATTCTTTTGCTCTTTCTCTCTTATCCTTAGTCCTAGCTCCCTAAGCTGTTCATTGCTAGCGTGGCTTGGTGCCTTTGTTAGTGGGCACTGAGCACGTTGTGTTTTAGGGAAGGCTATAACATCACGGATCGAGCTTGCTTTATTTACGAGCATATTTAGCCTGTCAAAGCCGATCGCGATACCACCATGTGGAGGCGCCCCAAATGTCAAGGCATCAAGCAAGAAGCCAAATTTCTCACGCTGTTCCTCTTCATCTATGCCAAGAAGTTTAAATACTTTTTGTTGGATATCGTTTTTGTGAATTCTTATACTTCCGCCGCCAAGCTCAAAGCCGTTTAGTACGACGTCGTGAGCGATAGAGAGAATGTCCTCAAGATCAGGCTCGTCTATATTTTTTGGCATTGTAAATGGGTGGTGCATCGCAGAGTAGCTGCCATCATCATTTTGCTCAAACATTGGGAAGTCAAGCACCCATAAAAACTCAAGTTTGTCTTGATCGATGATATTCATTTGCTCAGCTAGGAAAATTCTAAATCTTCCCATATAATCAAGCACAATCTTCTTCTTACCAGCACCAAAGAATACAACGTCACCAACTTTTAGTTCACATCTTGAGATGATCTCGTCAAGATCGCTTTGTTCAAAAAATTTGCAAAGTGGGCCTTTTAGGCCATCTTCTTTCATTTGGAAGTAGCCAAGACCTTGTGCACCAAATTTACATACAAACTCCTCAAATCTATTCATCTCGCGCTTACTAAAGATGTTGTCGCCATTTGGTACTTTTAGTGCTTTGATGCGGTTTTTCTTCTTATCTTTTGCGATAGAGCTAAAAATTTCATTGCTTGAGCGCTCGAAAATATCGATCACATTGATCATTTTTAGATCGTATCTAAGATCAGGCTTGTCTGAGCCGTAAGTCTCAGTGGCCTCTTTATAGCTCATACGTCTAAATGGCGTTTTGATATCGTATCCGCAGGCTTTAAATATATCTTTTAGCATCGTTTCAGCCATATTTATGATATCTTCTTGCTCGACAAAGCTCATTTCGATATCTATTTGGGTAAATTCTGGTTGGCGATCAGCCCTTAGATCTTCGTCGCGGAAGCATTTTGCTATCTGGAAATATTTATCAAAGCCAGAACACATCAAAAGCTGCTTAAATAGCTGTGGGCTTTGTGGGAGCGCATAAAATTGACCCGGATATACACGGCTTGGCACTAGGTAGTCTCTCGCACCTTCTGGAGTAGCGCGTGTTAAAACCGGAGTTTCAAATTCGATAAAGCCCATTTTATCTAGGCTGTTTCTAGCTGCGATCGCTGCACGAGAACGCATTTTAAATATATTTTGCAAGCGCTCGCTTCTAAGGTCTAAAAAGCGGTATTTTAGCCTAATGTCCTCATTTACGCTCTCGTCACCTATCATAAAGGGTAGTGGCTCACTTGGATTTTCGATGATGAGCTCGCTTACTATCACCTCTATCTCGCCAGTTTTTAGCTTTGGATTGGTTAGTCCTTCGCCTCTAGCCCTTACTTTTCCTTTTGCTTTTAAGACATATTCATCTCTTACTTTTGCAGCCACGTCATGTGCTTCTTTGCTATCAGCCGGATCGCAAACTAATTGTATAAGCCCACTAACATCTCTTAAGTCGATGAAAATGACGCCCCCATGATCTCTATATGTGTTTGCCCAGCCACAAAGTATTACTTCTTTGCCGATGTCAGCTTTGCTAAGATCGGTGCAATAATGACTTCGCATAAAATGCTCCTTTGCAATGTTTTTTAGGCAATTATAATCGCTTTTTTCTTTTGAAAAGCTTTGTTAAAATAAAATATGTTACAATCATTTAC
>NZ_CABPUE010000002.1:240868-278217 GCF_902460545.1 Campylobacter concisus | reverse complement strand
ACAAAAAATAATTTTAAGATTAGAGGTAAAATAGAGTTATTTTCATCCTCAAATTTTGAGGATGAAATATTAATGAAATTTTAAATATCGAGCCGCAAGGTTAAAATTTATTCTTTTTAACATCAGCTACTATTGTCTTAGCCATTTCATCGATTTGGGCGGTGATTTCATTCGTTGAGCTCACGATATCAACATTTTGCTTTGTAATGCTATCTATCTGGCTTACGCTTTGATTTATCATATTTATGCCTTCGCTTTGCTCTCTGATGCTCTCGCTCATCTCATTGATACTTTGAGTAAGTATATTTGCGTTAGTTTCGATCTCGCCAAGTGATTTTTGGGTTCGCTCAGCTAGTTTTCTAACTTCATCTGCAACTACAGCAAAACCTCGTCCATGCTCACCAGCACGCGCTGCCTCGATAGCGGCATTTAGAGCAAGCAGGTTGGTTTGATCTGCAATATCTCTAATAATAACGATGATATTTTTAATCTCTTCAGATTGTTTTATAACATCTACAGTCTTTTGACTAATTGCACTCATTGAGCTACTCATTTGCTCGATCGCAGCAGCACTTTCTTGAAGAGAATTTGCCTGTGTGCTAGCACCTTGAGTTACTTGTTTCATTGATGCATCTAAATTTTTGGCTTTTTCTTCTAAGAATTGTGCTTGTTTTAGGTTAAATGCAAGCATATTAGCTATCTCTTCGCCAAGCTCATTTGTTACTAGTTCGACATTTCCTTTGGCATCCAAAATTCTTGAAGTAAAATCAGAATTTCTAAAATCATTAAAAGTTTTTTGGATCATATTTAAATCGCTACCGACTCTTTTCTCCAAAACATCTAGCATTTTATTTAAGACATCTTTTAATTCGATTAGTTTTGGATTAGCCGGAACATCTACTATCCTTGCTTTTAGATTTCCATTTTCTATCGCCTTTGCAGTCTCAACAGATTGAGATACCACCCTAGAGTCTTGATCGGCATTGTCAAAAATTTTAGCAATATTATCATTTATTAGTTTGCTCATTACGCCAAATTCATCTTTTGTTGCCACCTTTGAAACAACTGGCTCTTTTATCTCAAAATTTAAAAATCTAAAGAAACTAACCAAAGCATCTGTAATAGTTTTAATAGGATTAAGCGATCTTTTTAGCAAGAAATATACGATCAAAGATAAAACAACTATAAATATAATGGCTAAAATAATTTGAACTTTTAAAATAGGCAAAGTATGCGAGCTAAAGATATTTTGATCCATTGCTGTTATTGCCAACCAACCTTTGTCATTTATCTCTAACATATAAGCATAGACATCTTCGCCTTTTGTATTTTTATATGCTATTAATCCATTTTCATCAAATTTCTTTTCATTATATTGTTTTATCAGGCTTTTAGCGATCTCGTGAGGTTTGCCAACTAATTCTTTATTTGGGTGCATTATAACGTTGCCATTTTGATCTGTAACAAAAGCATAGCTGTATTCAGTCTTACTGATTTGCGATATATTATTGCTCAACTCCTCAATAGATGCATCTATGCCCGTAACTCCAATATTTTTAATAGGTGCAGCAAAGGTTATAACCATAGCATTTAATGAAGCTGCCATATATGGATCAGTATATATCGGTTTATTCTCGGCTTTAGCTTGTTTATACCATCCTCTAACTCTTGGGTCATATCCAGCTTTATTTTGCCCATTTGATCTAAACATAGACCCATCCTCATATCCAGCGTAAACAAGAGTGATCTCTTTTCCAGATATAGCTTTTGCTTGAGATAAAGCTAAATTTATACCATCAGCATTCATCGAGCCATCACTTTTCTCGCTTATCTTACTGAGAGTCTCAGCCATTTTCTCTATAGCATACTGATTATTGGTAAAAAAGCTATTTAGTGTGATTTTCACATCTTTTAAGATTTGCTTTTGAGTTTGTATTACTAACTCAATAGCTTTATCATGAGCTGTGTTATAGCTAGCTAAAGATATTAGCGAGAATGATATGAATAATGCCAGTATGAGCATTAAAGATATTTTGTTTGCAATTGAGCGCATTTACTTTCCTTTTACAAAAAATTAAGATACGATTTTATATTTTTTTATATTAAATAGTCTTAAATAATATTAATTACAAAATAGTGATGTATACATTAAATAATAATTTTGAATTATTTTTTCATTTTAGGTAGTTAAAATCAGTGAGATAAAATTAGAATTTAGGGGAAGCAAACCCCTAAATTCGGTCTAAGATTAAAATTTATTCTTTCTAACGTCGGCTACTATCGTCTTAGCCATGTCATCTATTTGGTCAGTAATTTCATTTGTTGTACCAATAATATTAATATTTTGTTTTGTAATACTGTCGATCTGACTTACGCTTTGATTTATCATATTTATGCCTTCGCTTTGCTCTCTGATGCTTTCACTCATCTCATTAATGCTTTGAGCTAAAACATTTGCGTTAGCTTCGATCTCGCCAAGTGATTTTTGAGTTCGCTCTGCTAGTTTTCTAACCTCGTCGGCGACTACGGCAAATCCTCTGCCGTGTTCACCCGCTCTAGCTGCCTCGATAGCCGCATTTAGAGCAAGTAGATTGGTTTGATCAGCTATATCTCTAATAATAACGATGATATTTTTAATCTCTTCGCTTTGTCTTGTTACGTCGCTAGCTTTTTGGCTAATGGCGTTCATAGAACTGCTCATCTCTTCTATAGCAGCCGCGCTTTCTTGGATGGAGTCGGCTTGCTTATGAGCTCCGTCGGTTAGGGTTCTCATGGACTCTGCTAGGATTTTAGCTTTTTCTTCTAGAACCTGAGCTTCTTTTAAATTTTCCCTTAGCATATTGCTTACGGCGTCGCCCGCGCTTTGAAGGCCTACTATCATATCTCTTAGATCGCTTTCAAGCTCGGGTTTTAGCTCTAGTCTAGGAGTATAGTCGTTTTTATTGTAAGAAGCCAAAACTACGGCTATTCCTTTTAAATTCTCAGAAATAGAAGTAAAGAATTTATTTAGCAGATCTTTTAACTGAACCAAAGCCGGGTTATTAGGTACGGAATTGATCTTAGCTCCCATGTGGCCTTTTATCATGAGATTTGCTATACCGTTCATCTCGTCTATTAAGGCACTATCTTTTTTAACGCCGTTAAGGACTTTTTCTATATTTTCGTTAATAGATTCGCTCATTCTGCCGAATTCGTCTTGCGTAGTTACTACTAGCTTTTCCGGAGCGTTAGGGGTTTCGTAGGTGATAAATTTAAACGCGTCTTCAAGCTTGGTTTGAATAGTTCTAATAGGACTAAGAGATTTTTTAAGAAGAACAAATACGATAGCCGAAAGTATGACTATAAAAGCTACGGCTAGGATTATTTGAGCTTTTAATAAAGGCAATGTATTAGACGAAAAAGTATCTGCTCCGATAGCGGCTACGGCGAGCCAGCCTTGATCGTTTATAGGAAGGACTTTGGCGGTTACGTTTTCGCCTTTATAGTTTGTATAAGGGATAAGTCCATTTTCATCAAATTTTTTAGCTGCAAAAACCTCAGCAATATATTTGCTAGCAGGAACGGTTTTACCAACATTGTTTGGGTCATTGTGCATTAGCATTAAGCCGTCTTTGTTCATTAAAAAGACGTAACCGTATTTCGTTTTACCCATTTCGAGAATTTTTTTACTTAAAGCATCTATATTTAAATCAAGCCCCAAAACACCATCAAAATTTCCATTTTTATTTACTGGAGCGGCAAAGCTAATTACTAAAGCATTAGACAAGGCAGCTTTGTAAGGTTCGGTATATATAGCACCATTTGCACTCTTTGCTGCTTTATACCAGCCTCTAGTTCTAGGATCGTAGTTATCGGCTGGAGTTGTTCTAGTGCCGTCAGACTGGAAAAAATGTCCATCACTCTCGCGACCATAAAAAATATCAGTAACTAGATGACTAACGCTTTCTTTTTGCATTTTTGTTTTTTCCATGTACGAGTCATCATTATTTGGTATTTGTGCTATATCTGAAGCAGACTTTTTGGCAACTTCTAAATAATCTTCAAAAAAAGAATCCGTAGTAGCTTTGATGTCACTTAGAATCTGATCCTGGGTCTGGCTGACCAACTCTACTACCTTACTTTCCGCTGTATAGTAGCTGACTGCTGAAATAGCAGCAAACGAAATAACTAGCAATGAGATGATAATCATCGCTATCTTTGAAGTTATGGACTTCATCTTTCCTCCTTTAAAAAGTTATAATCGCTTTAATTTATCGAAAAAGAATTAAAATTAGTATTAAATTTACCCTATATTTAATGCTTTTTAAAAATTAATAAAGACATCTTGACAATTAAAAATTTTTGGATAAATTTTAGATCACAAAATATCATTAAATTAAGATAGCTTTGATTTTTGTTCTTTTGTTAGATATAGAGTATAAATTTTTACTTGAAAATCAATAAAACAACGCCTGAAACAATAAGGCAAATGGCTAAAATTTCTTTGTAATTTAGCCTCTCACCAAAAAAGATGACAGCCAAAATAACAGCAAGCACAACGCTAAATTTATCAATCAAAGCCACTTGATAGGCATTATACCTGTTTGTATCTCTTTAAAACACACAGGACAAAATAACACAGTGGTGATATCCTTTACGCCAAGCTTTACAAATATAATTGCAAAATAAAAAATTTATAAAGCTATAGGCTTTAATATAAATTTAAGCTTTTGTGAGTAGTAGATTTATTTTAAATTTTAAGTTCAAAAGCAGGAGATCGCTCCCCTGCTTTTAATATTATTTAGAAATTTTTGGCTCAGCGAAAGCTGTGAGCTTTAATACCTCGTCACCTTTATATTTTTCGATATTTACAAGAGCTGTATGGCTGATGTTGCCGTTTGCTAGCTTACTTGTTGGGATATCTATGGTTAGCACGTTTGCAGAGCCATTTTTGCAGATACCACTATCAAAGCCGTCATACCAAGCGCCCTCAGCTAGTTTTACAACGCCCTCTTTGATGTTTTTAGTGGCATAAGCACCTGCTAAAACCTCGCCACGTGCGTTAAATACACGCACCAAGTCGCCTGTTTTTATGCCAAGCTCTTTTGCGTCTTTTTCGTTGATCCAGATAGGCTCGCGATTTGCGATAGCGTAGTTATTTCGAAGTGAAGTTTGGCTTAACTGTGAGTGCAAGCGGTCAGTTGGGTGAGCGCTTATCATGTGATATTTAGCTGGTTTATCTTTCATGCCTAGCCACTCGATCGGCTCAAACCACATTGGGTGCGCTTTGCAGTCGTCATAGCCCATTTTCTCGATAGTCTCTGAGTAAATTTCTATAAGACCGCTTGGAGTTCCAAGAGCATTTAGCACAGGATCTTCTCTAAATTCGCCAAATCTAACCCAACTATCGCTATCTTGAGATGAGGCAAATGTAACTGGCTTGTTCTCGTTCCAAAACTCTTCAAATGGCTTCATGTCAGTTGTGAGCTCTGGCACAGCCTTGACCTGAGCATAGGCTGCGTCATAGTACTCTTTGATCCAGTCAAACTCATCCTTGCCGTTATCTGTATAGGCAATGACCAAATTTTTAGCATAAGCCTTGCAAAGATCAGTGAAAATTTGGTAGTCGTCTCTTGCCTCGTGGTATTTTTCAACGACTTGTTTCATCGGCACGATGTTCATATTTGAGTAGTCGCCAGTCATGGTGATATCGTTTCTCTCATACTCTGTAGTTACTGGGAAAACAATATCAGCCATTTTTGCTGTCGGTGTCCAGTAGGCTTCATGAACGACAACCGTTCTTGGCTTTCTCCACGCTTTTAAATTTGTATTGGTATCTTGGTGGTGAACAAGTGGGTTGCCGCCGACCCAGTAGATAAAGTCGATATCTGGATAGGTGATCTTTTTGCCGTCGTGGTCGATCACTTTACCAGGATGTAGCAACGCATCAGCAATCCTTGCTACCGGGAAGGCATAGTTAGTTGCCTTTTGTAGCCAACTTTGGCCTGTGCCTGCTGCTGCAGCTGCCTTTGCGACGAAGCGACCTCGTTTATCGAACTCGCCTGTGTCTGTGCCGATAAACTCGCCTTTATCGTTAAATTTACCCACACTTGCGCTATTTACGCCGCCGATGACCGCACCTTTGCAAGTCGGAGCGCCGCCGTTTGAGTAGTGATAGCTAAGCCCAAATCCCCCACCAGGAAGTCCTATCTGACCGATCATAGCTGCTAGTGTCACCATCGCCCAGTGTGGTTGCTCGCCGTGGTGAGCGCGCTGCATACCCCAACCACTCATTATCATCGTGCGGTTTGCGACAAATGTATCGGCTAGCTCTTTTATCACATCTTTATCGATACCACAAATTTTGCTTGCCCACTTTAAATTTTTAGGAGTATTGTCTGTCTTACCAAGTAGATATGGGAGGAATTTATCAAAGCCTGTTGTGTAGGTTTCAATGAAATTTTTATCATACTTGCCGCTTTCATATAGGTAGTGCATCATACCAAGCATCATCGCTGTGTCGGTGTTTGGCACTGGGGCGATCCACTGAGCGTTATCAAAGTATTGCGCTGTGTCGCTCTTGATAGGATCGATGATGATCACTTTGATATCTTTTTTGTTTTTGAGCTCTTCAAAGTACTTAAAGCCCTGCTCATCGGTACTAGTCCAAGCTATGCGAAGTGTCGCAAGTGGGTTTGCACCCCAGATGACTACAACTTTTGAGTTTTCAAGCACGACTGGCCAGCTGGTTTGCTGCTCATAGACCTCGATACTACCCACGACGTGAGGCATGATGATCTGGCTAGCACCTGTTGAATAGTCCCCTAACGAGCCAACAAAGCCACCACTAAGGTTCATAAATCTATGAAGTAAAATTCTTGAGTTATGCACGTTTCCGCTTGACTTCCAACCATAGCTGCCCGCAAATACACTTTGTAAGCCTTTTTGTGCTCTTGTCTTTTTCAGCTCTCTTGCAACTAGCTTGATCGCCTCTTCGTAAGGCACCTCAACCCACTCATCCTTGCCGCGAAGCTCTGGCTTTGGGCTATCTGGATTTTCAAGGTAGCTCTTTCTTACTGCTGGGCGTTTGATACGACTTTTGTAGATCATATCTGGTGTGTAGTGCTGAAGCGGGTTGTAAATTTCACTTGTTTTTTGGATAGGCTCTGACTTTACTGCTACGCCGTTTTTGGTTGTCACTTTTAACATACCCCAGTGGGCAGCTGTGATGACCTCGCCATCTCTTAAAACACTCTTTTTTACACCATCAGCAAATAAATTTGAAGCTGTTACGCTTGAAAGCAAAGGTGTCGCTGCAATTGCCGTAGCACCTTTTTTTAGAAATTCTCGCCTGTTCTCATTCATCTTATCTCCCTTTCATTTTAAATTTTCTTTTGAATAAGCTAAACTTTAATATTTGTTTTTACTCTCCGCTACAAAAGTTTTGCTTATTTACCTAGGTTTACGTCAGATGAGTGTTTTTGAAGGTATTCAACAACCAACCACTCGTCTTTTTTCTCTATTGCGGTTCTGCCGATCATTGATTTTAGAAGTGACGGCCATTGATTTGCGTTAAAGTGCGTAGTTTGAGGCAACGCATGGCAAACACCACAACTCTCCTTATACATCTTGTCAGCTTTTGCAAACATCGCGTTTACGTCAGTGCTAAAGCCATCTTTTTGAACAAAAACTGTTGTTTCTACCTCGTTCCATTTGCCGTTTTTGCCCTCTTTTATGACTTTGATGTCAAAAGGTGCAGTCTTAGCAAATGCCACTGAGATAATCCTAGCACCATCAGCAAAATAAACTACGTTGCTAACGGCTGGGTTTTGATAGCCTTTTACTTTGATCTGCGCTCTGTCGCCGCTTGTTTGTAAAATTTCAACTGCGTTGGTTGGTAGCAGTCTGCCTATACTTTTTGTTGAGCTAGCATCACCGTAAACATCTTTTACAACATCTGTGTAGTTTACACTAGCACCAAATGCCGCACAAGCCACGATGGCTGAAAAAATGATTTTTTTTCATATTTCTCCCTTCAAAATGAAATCGTTCAAATTCTAGGGGCTTTTTGATTAATTACAAATTAAAATTAAAAATATATTTTAAGAATAATGCAAAAAAATTTATTTAAAAATGAGTAGAAACACGCCAGATACGATAAGGCAAACAGCTAAAATTTCTTTGTAATTTAGCCTTTCTCCAAGAAATACAACAGCCAAAATGATAGCCAGCACAACGCTAAATTTATCAACTAAGGTTACTTGGTAGACCTTGCCAACTTGCATCGCTTTAAAATACATAAGCCACGAAAGCCCAGTCGCTATACCACTTAGTATGAGAAAGAGCCAGTTTTTGGGGCTTAGTGAGTTTAACGGCTGCCATTTTTTAGCCACACTTAAAAGCAAAACAAGCATCAAAATGACGACGATCGTTCTTATAAATGTCGCAAAATCGCTGTCAATGTCCTTTACACCAAGCTTTGCAAAGATAGCTGTAAGTGCAGCAAAAACGGCTGAAAGAGCTGCGTAAATAAACCACTCTGGCATTTTTATTTAAAATTTAAAAGGGCAAGTTGCCTCACCCATTTAAATTTAGCCCTCATAATCGCTTAACATATCAACTGTTGGAACAAAGTATAGAGCTCCAGTTACTGGCGTACTAAAGTCAAGCAGCCTATCTGAGTTGCCCTTTGGCTCGCCGATAAACATCTTTTTAAGCATGAGCTCAACCGTTGAAAATGTGCTCGCATAAGCGATAAAATAAGTGCCTGTTTTGCTGCCTTCAGTAAAAGGCATATTGCCACGCACGACCTTTTTATCATCTCCTACGTTTGCAGCAGCTGAGTGTGAATTTGTAGGTTTTACATCCTCGCTCATCTCGATGTCAAGCTCTTTTGAGCGGCCTATTACCTTTTCTTGCTCACTTACGCTTGTAGCGTTCCAATCTTTCATATTGTGAAAGTATTTTTGTACAAAAACGTAGCTGCCGCCTTTAAATTTAGCGTCCTCATCGCCAACTTTAGCAAAGAAATCTCTCTCCTCGCCCTCAGGATTTTCAGTGCCATCAACAAAGCCAATTATCGCCCTGCCGTCATGATACTTAAAGCCTTGCGTCTCGTCTGTAAGCTCTGCAAATTTAAAAAGCACAGCTTTTATTGCTTGAGCCATATCGAAGCAATCAGGTGCATTTAAAGCACGGATATGGATGTGGATATCGCCCTTTGTGCTAACAGCCTCGTGCTTGTCGCCCTTGATCGCTTTAAAATTTACAAGCTCTTTTGGCAGATCTTTTGAAATTTCAAGCTTTTTCCAAGCATCATGACCCACGCCAAGGACGCAGTTTACATTTTCATTTGCGCCAAATCTAATCTTGGCAGTTTTATTTAAATTTACAACCAAGGCGCAAAGCTCGGCAAAACCCTCTTTACAAGCCTTTTTGTCAGCTGTTAAAACCCATGTTTGAAAGACTGTGTTGTTGCCTGGTGTCTGCGTGACTTCTTGTGAATTTACACTCATTTTTTCTCCTTTTTAAAATTTTATGCAATATTTTCCAAATTTAGTTGCGAGCTTATCTGCTCATCATTATCGTCAAAAATAAACTCAACTTTGTTTGCCCCAAAGCTCTTTGCGATTGCTTCAAGCGTATCGCGAGCTGATTTATGAATTTTGCTTTGAAGCTGCGAGATAAGGCGAACGCTCATCTTTTTGACTTCGTTTCTAGCTTCTTCGATTAGTCTATTTTTATCTTCTTCTGTAAAAGTGCTACCAAAAAAGCCATTTAGCGAGTCAGGCAGCAAAAATGGTATAAATTTGCCGTTTTTCTCATCGTAAAATTTCATATCAGCGATCGAAAATTTATACTTACAAGGAGGCATCTTGATCTTGTAGCTAGAGTTTGCAATCTGCGTGATCTCGAGTTTTGGACTGGTTAGATCGTAGATGAAATTTATCTCAAACTCAAATATCATTGAAAGCTTCTTCTCACTTATTAGCCATCTTAGATACTCTTTGCCAAAATTTCCAAACGCATGATCTGTCTTTGTGACGATCTCTTTGCTATAAACTTGAAAAACAGATAGCTCGCCGATGCTTTTAAGCTGTGAAATTTCGGTGCTGACTGAGAGATTTTCGCTATCATCTTTTGCTTTTTTTAACGCCTTATTTGCCCTATAAAATGCAAACACAAGAACTGCAAGCAAGAGAGCTAATATCAAATTTATATATTCACTCATTCTTTCTCCTTTAAAGCTTGCTATTTTAGCTTAAATTTGTGAAGCAGAGATGAAATTTTACTTTTATTAAAAATCATATTTAAATAATTGTTTTAAGATATAATTGTAATTAATAATACTTTTGTGATAATATCTTAACCATTTTTTCATATCTTATAGTAAAAATAGCGTAAAAAAGGGATTATTAAAGTAAATTTTATCATAAATTTTAATATTTTAATTAATAATTTATTTTAAGAATATTACAATCCTTTTAAATTTTATGCAAAGGATGAGATGTGAAAAGATCCATTTTAAATAAAAAATGTATTTTGATAAGCGCGGCTTGTTGTGCTCTTTTGTTTGCAAATTCGCTAAATGCTAGCGAGCAAAACAGAGGTAAATTTGGCGATATAAAAAGCTGGGAGAGCGATGAGTACAAGGCGGACTGGGGCTTAGTTCGTATGAATACAGCTATTGCTTATGCTCTTGGAGCAACAGGCAAAGGCGTGACTCTTGGCGTGATGGACTCTGGCGCGCTGCTTAGTCACAAAGAATTTAGCGACGGTAGGGTAAGCGCACTAAAAATTTCTGGCAGCTACTACAAAGACGGACAAAGATACCCAGATACTGAGTACGGCAACTCGCCACTTCTTAAAAAAGGGAGCGATGAGAAAAATAGAAAAGACTTTGGCGACTTCAAAAAAGGTGAAAAATTTGAAGCTGATGGCAACTGGATCGCTGGTGTAAATGACTCACACGGCACGCACGTAGCTGGCACGATAGCTGCTTCAAGAGATGGCGTAGGCATGCACGGCGTAGCATTTGACGCAAAACTTATAATGGGAAATACTGGCGGAACCGATGGTATGACATATGGACCAAACCAAGACTACAACTTCTTTTTAGCATCTTATGAGGGATTAGCCAAGGGTGGCGCAAGAGCTATAAATAATAGTTGGGGTTCAAACCGCAAATTTTATAAAGCTTATGAGGGAGCAACTGGATTTGATGGTGGCAATAGCTTAGATATAAAAGATCTTGACGCAGCCTATAAAAGCTACTATCCATTTGTCACAAATGGTAAAAATTTTATAGATGCCGCTTATGAAGTCGCCAAAAAATACGGCATCATTCAAGTCTTTACTGCCGGAAATAGAAATGGTATGAAAGAGTCATACACAAGAGCAATGCTTCCATATTTTCGCCCAGACGCTGAAAAATACTGGATAAATGTCACAGGTCAGCTAGAAGGCGATACGCAGCGCTACAACACAGCAGGTCACTCAAAATGGTGGAGCATAGCAGCACCTGCAAAACCTATATACTCAACTATCGTTGATTTAAAAACTGGCGAAGCTGGCTATGGCAAAAAGGGCGGCACATCTATGGCAGCTCCACACGTCACTGGTGCACTTGGACTTGTTATGCAAAGATATCCATATATGAGCAACTCTCAAGCAAGAGAAGTGCTACTAACTACAGCTAGACAAGTGCATGATGAGTTTAAGAAAAATGACACGAGAAAAATTTCTGGCTTTACTGCGCCACTTGGTGTGCCTGATGAGCGCTGGGGCTGGGGAGCACTTGATATGTTAAAGGCTATGTTTGGGCCAGGACAGCTACTAGGTGTATTTGACGTAAGCCTAGACACAGACGATCTTTACTCAAATAATATCAGCGATGTAGCTATAAAATACAGAAAGACTGAAGATGAAGCAGAGGCACAAATTTGGGCTAATCGTAAGGCTGAGCTTGAACAAATGGCAAATTTAACAGCCGAGCAAAAAGCTGAACTTGATATAGGTAACGCTAGAGAAAAAGCGAGAGAACAAAGAGCTAGCGAGGGCTATGAAGGAACTCTTATTAAGAGAGGTCTAGGCACTCTAAAACTAGCAGGAACCAACTCATACACTGGCAATACTATAATAAAAAGTGGCAAGATCACAGCACTAAATCAATCACTAAAATCAAGCGAAGTAGTAGTTGAAAATGGTGGTGCACTTGAGATTGTTAAAGAGATGAGTGTTAGAGAGATTGATAGAAATAGATTTTCTCAAAAGCTATCTTTTAAAGATGTAACTAGAAAAAGTACAAATGACGCAGTAAAAGCTACTATAAAAACAGGTGGTAGTTATATTATCTCAAATAACGCAGCAAATTTAAATCTAAATTTTGAGAAGAACTCTATCATAGATATAAGTGAGCCAGATGTAGATGTCATGAAAAGACTATATGATGATAGCTCAAAGGCAAAAACTTATGCCGTAACTGGAAATTTTAGTGGTTACAACGACACCATCTCAAAAAAATACGCATTTTTTGACCTTACTAGAAATTATAGTGACAACAAGCTAGAACTAACACTCAAAAAATCAAAAAATACAATAACAAGTATAGCAGCTAGCGACAACCAAAAAAGAGTAGCACAGCTCATAGAGAATACAGCTAGCAAACCAGCGCTCCTTACTTCGCCGTTTAGAAGTAGACCAGCAGTTATTACGAGTGATCTATATAGACACTTCATCTACGCTACACCAAAACAAGCAAGCGATACGCTAAAAACATTTGCAAATAATGCAAATTTAGCTCAACATAATGCATTTTTACTAGAAAATATCTTGCTCAAAAATGCAATCATCAACCATGAATTTGATCCATTTGGTGCAAAAGCAATCGATGCGAGTGGCATGAATTTTTGGTCAAATACCATGGCTAATGCTATGAAATTTGATGATGTAAAAGCAAACTCACTCACTCAGCTTTTTGGATTTGACGGCAATGTAAATGATGTTTTCACACTTGGTGGCGTGCTTGGTGCTAGCAGTGAAAAAGTAAAAGAAGATGGCGATGATACTTATAAAACAAAAGGCACAAGTATAGGCATTTACGGAAAAAGCCAGATCGCCAGCACAAAACTAGACCTCGGTCTCATATACACAAATGCGAAACGAAAAACACAAAATGGTGCCACGATCGTTAGCTTTTACTCAGATGAGCATGTAAAAAGCAAGGAAAAAGCACTTACTGCTTACGCAAATTTGGCATTAACAGCATTTAATAGTGCGAATTTCTCACTAAATCCTTATGTGGGTGTAAGCTATCTACGTATGAAAACTGATAGCACTAGCCAAAATGTAGGAATTTTCAGAATGGACGTTGATGAAAAAACTAGAAATTTAGGTGTATTTAGCATAGGTCTAAACCCTAGTGTGCCATTTAGCCTTGGTAGTACAAAGATGAAATTTGAAGCTGATCTAGCCTACAATAGACTAGTTGGCAATACAAGACCAAATATCGGCGTAAATATCGCAAATGCTGGATACTTGGAACTTGAAGGAAAAGAGGTGCGCGATCTTGGCACAGCTAGCCTTGGTGTAAAAGCTAATGTTTATAAAAATGTAAATTTAGGTCTATCTTACACAGGTGCTTTTGCTAAAGACGTGAAGTCAAACAGCGTAAATGCAAAATTTGAAATTTTGTTTTAATAGGCAAATCATGCTCGCTACTTTAAATAGTAGCGAGCCATTAAATTAAAATAGTTGAGTGAAAGAAAAACCGTTTTTAGTAAGCACTTCTTTGATCTTTTCTTGATGCTCAAGACCCTTTGTCTCAAGCGTGATCGTGATATTAGCATCACCGTAATCAAGCCTTGTTGAGAAGCGATCGTAGTCGATCTTTACGATGTTTGCATTTGCTGATTTTAGGCTATCAGTTAGGCTCATGAGCGCTCCTGGCTTATCCACAAGTGTTATTTGTAGTGTCATCTTGCGGTGAGACTTGATAAGACCCTTTTCGATGATAATAGAAAGCACTTGAACGTCGATATTTCCGCCACTTAGCACCACGCCTATCTTTGCACCTTTTTTAAATTTGATCTTATCATGCATAAGTGCTGCCACGCCAGCTGCGCCAGCTCCCTCAACTACGATCTTTTGAGTCTCTAGCAAAAACAAGATCGCAGTTGCGATCTCCTCGTCATCAACTTGCACAAACTCATCAACACACTCAATAATATTTGCTAGCGTGATCTCGCTCGCATCACGCACAGCGATGCCATCAGCTATGGTGCGGACTGATTTTGAATTTATGCTTTTTTTAGCGCCGTAGCTATTAAACATAGCTGGAGCGCCTTTTGCACCGACACAGATTACTTTTGTCTTTGGATTGACCTGCTTTATACAACTAGCCACACCGCTAGCTAATCCGCCACCACCAACTGGGACAATGACTATATCAAGGTCACTTATCTCATCAAGCATCTCAAGTCCAACAGTGCCCTGCCCCGCCATAACGTACTCGTCGTTAAATGGATGAACAAAGGTCATACCCTTATCTTTGGCGTAATTAACCGCAAAAGCGTATGCCTCGTCAAAATTATCACCCTTTAAAATAACCTCTGCACCAAGATCCTTTGTGCCAGCGACCTTTAAAAGTGGGGTTGATTCTGGCATGATGATGCAAGCGTGTACGCCAAATTCTTTTGCGCTTATAGCTACACCTTGAGCGTGGTTGCCAGCACTTGCAGCCACGACACCACGCTTTCTCTCCTCATCACTTAAGCTAGCTATTTTATTGTAAGCGCCTCTTATTTTATAAGCGCCGGTTCGTTGTAAATTTTCCTCTTTTAGATAGATGCTTGCTCCCAAATTTTTACTAAGTTTTGCACTCAGAGCAAATGGAGTTTTATTTACGAAATGACCGATCGTGATCTTTGCTTGGATGATTTTATTTAGTGAAACCATTTTTTTATTTTTCCTTTTTTAAATTATTATTTTGCCCTTAGTAGCACGCCACATTCAATATGATGAGTGTTTGCAAACTGATCAAAAATGGCAAATTTTATCACTTTATGGCTTTTACAAAGCTCTTTTAAATTTTCTTTTAGAGTCTCTGGATTGCACGAGATATAGATGATATTCTTAAAATTTTTGATGAAATTTACGACACTTTCGCTTAGTCCTGCACGGGGTGGATCGACAAGGACGTGAGAGAAGTTAAAATCGCTTAAATTTATATCCTTTAGTCTATTAAATTCCCTAACGTCAGCAAATGCGCTCATAAGCTCATCAGCATCCATTCGTAAAAATTTGATATTTTTAGCCTTGTTTAGCTCGCAGTTTTTAAGGGCATTTGTAATCGAGCTCTTTGAAATTTCAGTGGCGAGAACGTTTTTAAATTTAAACGAAAGCGGAATAGTAAAATTTCCATGTCCGCAGTAGAGCTCAAGGAGGTCAGCGCCAGCCTCTACGCACTCTTTTGCCCAAGCTATCATCTTTTCATTTACGGCTCTATTTGGCTGGATAAAGGCATTTTCAGATAGGCTAAATTTATAGATTTGCTCTCCAATATTTAGCTCATCGATCAAATTTAGCTCACTACTTAGTAGCTTTTGCCCACGAGATCTTGCAAGTATGGTGACATCAAGCTTACTGGCTAGAATTTTCATAGCCGCCTCAAACTCGCCATCAAGCCTTTTATGATAAAGAAGTGTGACCAAAATACCGCTTTTACAAGAGATAAATTCCACTCCAAAAAGCTTTGCGCGCAGTATTTCGCTCTCTTGTAAGCTGCAAAGCAAGCTTGGCATAAGCTCTGAAATTTGCTCGCAAACCTTTGGACAATCA
This sequence comes from Campylobacter concisus, assembly GCF_902460545.1. GTDB lineage: Bacteria > Campylobacterota > Campylobacteria > Campylobacterales > Campylobacteraceae > Campylobacter_A > Campylobacter_A concisus_AE. Next base: position 262,401 of record NZ_CABPUE010000002.1, on the reverse strand, counting down.
TCTATAAAGACCTTTTTGCCCTTTTCGCTTGCATGCATCGTGTAGCTAAGCTTGCTGCCTTCATGCCAGATGCCAAACTCAGCTCTTGTGCGGTAGTGTTTTGGTGTTGAGCTAAAAACATCAAACTCACCATCATAAAACTCTGAAAAATTTTGTTTTACAAGGTCAGTTTTAAATAAAATTTGCTCATCATAAGGAGTAAAAAGAGTGCAAGAGCCGCACTCTTTTAAATAATTGCAATCCAAATTTATGCTTCTACTTTCTTTCCAACAAATCTAACTAGCGCCCAAATCGCTAAAAATCCGCAAGGAAGTGCGATCCAAACGCTAAGACCAAGTGCAACTGGCAAGTAGCCAACTAGCACACAAACCACACAAACGCTAAGCGCATAGACCATTTGAGTTGATACGTGATCGATATGATTACATCCTGCACCCATTGATGAAAGTATCGTAGTATCCGATATCGGTGAGCAGTGATCGCCAAAGATCGCACCTGTAAGTACGCCTGAGATATTTACGATCATATATGCATGCATCGCATCGCCCTCTAGGCCGTAGTTTTTGCCGACAGCATAAGCTAGTGGGATAGCTAGAGGCATTAAAATTCCCATCGTACCATAGCTCGTTCCAGTTGAAAAGCTAATAAACGAACCAAGGATAAAAACAGCAACTGGCAGGATAAATTTAGGCGTTGAAGAGCTTAATAAATCAACCAAATATCTTGATGTACCAAGCTCTTTGATAACAGCACTAAGGCTCCATGCAAGAAGCAAAATGACAACTGTAATTATCATAGTCTTCCAGCCCTTTACCCATGTGCTGATAGCCTCTTTTACGTCAAAAATTTTACGCCAAACACCCATTGTGATAGCTACGATACTAGCAAGTAGTGCTGCTTGAAATAGTGATGTAGCTGAGTCTGCTGCGCCAAAAGTATCTTTAAATGTAGAAAATGAAAGCGGATTAGCAAGTGCATTTTTAAGAGCATCACCCTCAAGTGCAGCAAGACCACTAAAATAAAAACTAGTAAATGCGCCAATGACCAGCACAAGAAGTGGTACAACAGCATTTGCAGCGCTTAATTTCACGCCCTCTTTTGGCTCAAGTGTTTTATCTTCAAGATCTTGGATTTGAGTTTTACCTGAGTGAAGCTCGCCTCTTCTAGCACGTCTTTCAGCTAACAGCATTGGTCCGTATTCACGCTGCATCAAGGCTGTACAGACTATAAAAAATAAGATGAAGAGGTTGTAAAATCTATATGGAATTGTCTCGATAAATATAGAATAAGCGTTAATTCCAGTCTCTCCAACTAGCTCATAGCCCTTTTCGATGAGTGAAACCTCAAGGCCAACCCATGTCGAGATGATAGCAATACCAGCGATCGGTGCTGCGGTAGCATCTATGATAAAAGCTAGTTTTTCGCGGCTTATTTTAAATTTATCACTTATTGGTCTCATTATAGGGCCAACGATTAGGGCATTTGCGTAGTCATCAAAAAATACAAAAATTCCCATGAGCCATGTTGAAATTTGAGCTGAAATGCCGCTTTTTGCCTTTTTGCTAAGCCAAAGAGCAACCGCCTTTGTACCACCCATCTTTGTAATGAGTGCGACCACGCCGCCGATACAAAGCACTTGAAGTAAGATACCTGAGTCGGTCTTGTCAGCCATTGATTCAACGACTCTTGAAACAATACCTGTAAAGCCTTTTACGATACCCATAAAGATGTTTTCATTGATGATATTTATGAGAAATGTTCCGCTAAAAACACCTATAAATAGCGACAAGATGACGTCTTTTGTGATAAAAGCAAGTGCTATTGCCACAACAGGCGGTATAAGCGTAAATACGCCATAAATTTCAGCGTTTCTCTTTGCCACTTCTGGATCGACACCAAAAAGCGCAACGCTAAAAAAAAGTAATAATAAAATTTGTCTCACAAGAACTCCTTAAAATTTTTCTATCGCAAGTCCAGCCCAAGTCTGCGTATTTGCCATGACTTCGACTCTATTTATATTGACACTTCCGGGCATATTTAGACAATTTATCAAAATCGTCGCGATATCCTCAGATGTGATGAAATTTGTATTTTCATAAAGACTATCCGCCTTTACTTTATCTCCTCTAAACCTAACCTCGCTAAATTCGGTCTTGCAAAGCCCCGGCTCGATGTTTGTCACCCTGATATTTGTACCAACTAGATCGTTTCTTAAATTTAGACTAAACTGCTTCACAAAGGCCTTTGTAGCACCATAAACATTACTTCCAGGATATGGCCATGAGCCAGCTGTCGAGCCAATATTAAAGATATAGCCCTTTTCTTGCTTATAAAGTAGTGGCAAAACCGCCTTTGTTGAGTAGATAAGACCCTTGACGTTGGTGTCTATCATCGCCTCAAAGTCCTCCACCTTCGCATCTATCGTCTTCTCAAGCCCAAGCGCCATGCCAGCGTTGTTTACAAGCACTTCTATGTCCTTAAATTTATCAGGCAAGCTCTCAACCGCTTTAAAAACAGCCTCTTTGTCGCGTATGTCAGCTACGATAATATGCGTATCGTCAAGCTCTGCTGCAAGCTTCTTTAGCCTATCTTCGCGCCTTGCAAGAGCGACTATCTTGTAGCCCTCTTTTGAGAGTCTTCTGGCGATCGCCTCGCCAAATCCAGATGTTGCACCGGTTACAAAAGCTGTCTTTTTCATGATTTTTCCTAATTTAAATTTGGTTTTAAACCCAAATTTTCTAAAAATTTGATCGTCTTTTCGTTTTGTTCTTTCATGGCATAGTCAAGCGCGTTAAATCCAGCGTCATCAGTCGCGTTGATATCAGCGCCATTATCCATCAAAAGCTTTAAAATTTCTGGCGTTGCGTGAGCTGCTGCATGCATAAAAACGCTTCTATTTGTATGCTCTAGACCACATGTATCTTCAACTTGCGTCATACCCAAATTTATCATATTCATCTTGGTATTTTCGTCTATATAGCTCTCGTTGGCATTGGCACCATTTTTTAGCAAAAGCTCACAAAGTGGCTTATCGCTAAACTGCACAGCGTAAAAAAGCGCACTTTTTCCAAAAAAATTTTTGTGATTTACATCAGCTTTATTTGCAAGTAAAATTTTTACATTTTCTATATTTTTTAAAGCAAAAAATAGCGGCGTCTCATCGCCCAAATTCACATCGGCCCCGCGCCTTATGATCTCTTTTACCATATCGCTACTTTTTTCGTTTAAAAGAGCGATATTAAGCAAATTTGTAAGCTCAGCGGTACTGAAATTTTTTGAGTAAAGTAAATTTGCCAGCTCATCGGAATTTATCCTTTGAGCCATTATATTTTGCTCAGGTGTTAAAATTTTAGCTTTATTTACACTTTTACCGACACCAAAAGTCAAAAACTCATTTACCACGCTAGTTGCGTAGTAAGCGGCACTTGGCGTATCAAGTCCAAGGCTTTCATAAAATTTCACAAGCGGAGTTTGAGCGTTTTTGTAAGCTTCTGTAAATTTTTTATATTTTAAAAAATTAAATAAGCTCTCGTTTGCCCAGTATCTAAGATACTCCATTCTAGCGTCTTTTTCACTCTCAGCAACCTCTGGCTTTGCAAGCTCTCTTGCGTAAAATTCAGGCGCAAATGACGCTTTTAGTAAAAGCCATCTAAACTTGTTTAAATTTTCTTTATAAACTCTATCACCAACGCAACTTTGAGACTCACTTCTCACAGCCACACTCGCATCAAAAAGCTCTTTTACCTCTTTTAAGTTTAAAAGTGAACCATCACAGTAAAATAGCCCCTCATTCGTGTAAGCAATATCGTTTGGAGTAGTTTTAAAGCTCTCTTTTTTAGCAAGATCACTGCACTCTAAAGCGTGTAAATTTATCAAAGAACAAACGCTAAAAAAGAGAAAAAAAACTACTTTTTTCATCAAAGCTCCTTAAAATTTCGCGATATTGTAACAAATTTATATGCTAAACTCGCTTATTTCATTAAAATTTAGATATTTATAAATTTCATCTTTATTTAAGCTAAGGCTATCTTTTACTATCTTTTTATATTCATCTACACTTGGTAAACGCCCAAGTAGCGCACAAGCAGCGGCTAGCTCAGCACTTCCTAGATAAACCTTTGCCCCCATGCCCATTCTGTTGTCAAAATTTCTTGTCGAGGTCGAAAAAACAACGGCATTATCGTTTACTCTTGCTTGATTACCCATACAAAGCGAGCAGCCTGGTACCTCTGTCCTTGCATTTAATCTTTTAAAAATTTCATAAATGCCCTCATCTTCAAGCGTGCTTTTATCCATCTTTGTCGGCGGTGCTATCCAAAGCCTAGTTGTAAGCCTGCTCTCATGCTCTAAAATTCTAGCAAGTGCCCTGTAATGGCCGATATTTGTCATACAGCTTCCCACAAAAACTTCATCTATTTTATGCACTCTTTTATTATCAGCTAAAATTTCACTTAGCGTTGCCACATCGTCCGGGTCATTTGGACACGCCAAAATCGGCTCATCTATCTGCGATAAATCAATCTCTAAAATTTCAGCGTATTTTGCATCTTTATCGGCTCTTAAAAGAGTCGGGTTGTCTAGCCATTTTTGCATTTTTTCTTTTCGTCTAAGCAGGGTCTCACGACTCTCGTAACCAGCTTTTATCATCGCATCAATTAGCGCAACGTTTGAGCGAATGTACTCCACAACGCTATCAACGCTTAAATTTACCACGCAAGCAGCCGCCGAGCGTTCAGCCGAAGCGTCACTTAGCTCAAACGCCTGCTCTACTTTTAAGCTCTCAAGCCCTTCTATCTCTAAAATTTTACCTGCAAAAACATTCTTTTTATTTTTCTTTTCAACGCTTAAAAGTCCTTTTTTAATCGCAAAATAAGGTATCGCATTGACAAGATCGCGAAGCGTCACGCCCTCTTTTAGCTTGCCTTTAAATTTGATCAAAACCGACTCTGGCATATTTAGTGGCATCATTCCAAGCACCGCTGCAAACGCCACTAGACCACTTCCCGCTGGAAAACTGATACCGATAGGAAATCTCGTGTGACTATCGCCTCCAGTGCCCACCGTATCAGGCAGCACCATGCGATTTAGCCACGAGTGGATGACGCCATCGCCTGGCTTTAGGCTCACACCGCCACGTAAATTTATAAATTTTGGCAAGCTCTCATGCATCACAAGATCACTTGGCTTTGGATAAGCGGCCGTATGGCAAAAGCTTTGCAGAACAAAATCCGCCCCAAAACTAAGGCTAGCAAGCTCTTTTACTTCATCTCTAGTCATCGGCCCAGTCGTATCTTGCGAGCCAACAGTTAAAATTTCTGGCTCCACGTATGCACCAGCTCTCACGCCAGCCTTGCCACAAGCCTTACCGACCATCTTTTGAGCCAGCGTATAGCCGCCGCTCTGCTCTTTTGGCTGATCCGGCTTTATAAAAATTTGCTCCTCGCCAAGCCCCAAGACCTCTCTGGCCTTTTTGGTCACTTGACGTCCTATCATAAGCGGTATCCTACCACCTGCTCTTATCTCATCGCTTAGAGTATTTGGGTTTAGTTTGAAATTTGCTACGAGTTTTTTATCAGTGCCAATAAACTTATAAATTTCACCTTTAAATGGATAAATCTCTATCTCATCGCCCATCTCAAGCTCGTTTACATTTGCAACTATCGGCAGTGCGCCGCTATCTTCCGCGGTGTTAAAAAATATCGGAGCTATGGTCGTGCCGATCACGATGCCGCCCGTTTTTTTGTTTGGCACGCCCTCTATCTCATCGCCAAGGTGCCACTGGATCGAGTTTATACCGCTCTTTCTGCTGCTGCCAGTGCCAACCACATCGCCAACATAAGCCACTTTTTTACCACGAGTTTTAAGCTCTTTTAAAATTTCTAGACCCTCAGGCACCTTTTTAACAAGCATTGCTTTTGCGTGAAGTGGTATGTCGGCCCTTGTATAGGCCTCACTCGCTGGACTTAGGTCGTCAGTATTTGTCTCACCAGGTACTTTAAAAATGACTGCGTTTATACAGGTTTCGATTGGCTTTTTATGCGTAAACCACTCTGCATTTGCCCAAGAAGCAAGCACCTCTTTTGCAAATTTATTGCTACTTGCTAGCTTTGCGATCTCGTCAAAATATTCATGCACCAGGATGATATTTTTTAGCTCATTTGCCGCAGCGCGAGCGATATTTTCATCGCTATTTTTTAGAGCTCGCACCAAAATTTCCACGTTATATCCACCAAGCATCTTGCCTAAAATTTTAATAGCACACATAGCATCAAGGCCGTTAACATCAAGCCCGTCTATTACTTCACCAAGAAATTCTGCCTTTATCTTCGCTGCGTCATCAACGCCAGGATTGATACGAGTTTCAAGCAAATTTATAAGAAATTTTAGCTCGCTTTGTGCCTTTTCGTCGCAACTAGACTTGCTGGCAAGTTTTATTAGCTCGCAAACTTCACTTGTTTGCTTGGCATTTAGCGCAAGCGGTGGCACGCCCTCTTTTTCTCGCTCGCTCACGTGTTTTTCGTAGTCGGTAAAAAAGCTCATGAAATTCCTTTGTGGTTTTTGCTAGTTATTTTTAGTCTAAAATCGCTATTTTGCTTGCATTTTATCAAAAAGCAAAACAAACTAAAGTAAAATTTGCCTAAAATTTCAAATTTCAAGGAGCAAATGTGTCAAAAGCTTACCTAAAATCGCCTATCGGAATTTTGGAGATCATCGCTAGCGAAAATGGAATTTGTGAGATAAATTTTGTAGATAAATTTGAAAAGATAGCGGTAAAAGATAAAAATTTAAAGCTTTGCCTTGATGAGCTAAAAGCATATTTCGAAGGCAGGCTTAAAAAATTTAGCGTAAGGCTTGATATAAAAACAACTAATTTTAGAGCAAAAATTTACGAGGCTTTACAAAAAGTACCATACGGAGAAACGACCACATACGCGGCCCTAGCACTTGCCGTAGGTCACAAAAATGCCTACCGAGCAGCAGGCTCAGCCAATGCTAAAAATCCAGTGCCTATCATCGTCCCTTGTCACAGAGTGCTAGCTAGCAGTGGGCTTGGCGGATACTCGGGCGGCGAGGGCTTGCCAACTAAAATTTGGCTTTTAGAGCATGAAGCAAAGCATAAATAGCTAAAAATTTATCAGAGTATTTGAAACATATGCAGTGCTTTAGCGCCATTGTATACATCTTGAACGTGAGGGATCTAGCGGATTTAAAAAGGAAGATAAGAGGACGGCCTCGTAATTTGAGTCCTCTTGTCTCTCTTTTGAATAAAAAGGAATTTATAAATTTAATCAAGCTGTCTTTACAAATTTTAAAATTTCATTCACTCGCAAGAACTAAAATCTAAATTCGCTTACCGCTTAGTTCAAATTTTAGAGCCGAAATCACTCGTTTATGAAATTTTAAAATTTATTTTTCTCTGCTGTGCTGCATGTGCTTATAATGTTTAAATTATTAACTTCTTTTATGCGTTATATGGCTTTTTGTTTGAATTTTAGGATCGTCAAAATTTATAAATTTTCCTAGCCTTAATCTCGCTTAGGGCTAGGGAAAGATTATTTTTTAGCTACAAGGGCATTTTTTAGCACATCATCAATCGTATCTACGGCGATGATCTTCATATCAGCTTTTACCTCAGCTGGGATGTCGACAAGATCGCGGTCATAGTTTTTACGAGGTATTAGAGCTGTTTTGATGCCTGCTTTGTGCGCGGCGATTAGCTTCTCTTTTAGACCACCGATCGGCAACACTCTACCAGTTAGCGTGATCTCACCAGTCATTGCAATGTCGTGTCTTACCTTTGTATCAGTTAGTATCGATGCGATCGCGGTTGCCATCGTGATACCAGCACTTGGGCCATCTTTTGGTACCGCGCCCTCTGGTACGTGTAAGTGAAGATCGTAGCGCCTATAAACATCGCTGGCTTCAAGCTTACGCTTATCATCATCTAGTTTTGGCACGATAGTCATCGGTACTTTTATTTTTTTGTTGTCTATTAGCACTTTAACAACGCTAAATGCGATCTGAGCGCTCTCTTTCATCACATCACCTAGCTGGCCGGTGATCTGCATATTGCCTTTGCCTTGGATCCTGATGGCCTCGATCCTTAGCACATCGCCACCGACACTCGTCCATGCAAGGCCATTTACTAGACCTATCTGATCTTTTTTATCCGCTGGCTCGATCTCATAGACCTTTTTCTCTAAAAATTCTTTCAAATTTTTAGCCGTGACGCTGATCTTGCCCTCACTTTTCTTGGTAAGGATATTTTTAGCGACTTTTCTTAGTATATCAGCGATCCTGCGGCGTAAATTTCGCACGCCACTCTCTCTTGTGTAGTCGCTAATTATTAGCTCAAGTGCCTCTTTGCTGATGCTTACATCGCTTGGTTTTAGGCCGTGCTTTTTAAGCTCTTGAGGCAAAAGATATTTTTTAGCGATCTCAAATTTCTCTTGTGGGGTATATGAGCTAAGCTCGATAAACTCCATCCTGTCACGAAGTGCAGCTGGTATCATGCTCACATCATTTGCTGTAGCGATGAAGATGATCTTGCTAAGATCGATATTGAAATTTAAGTAGTAGTCTCTAAATTTATTATTTTGCTCAGGATCTAAAATCTCAAGTAAAACCGCAGTTGGATCGCCTCTGTAACTTCTGCCAACCTTATCGATCTCATCTAAAACAACGACTGGATTCATCTGCTTAGCTTCTATGAGCCCTTGCACGATGCGACCTGGCATAGCGCCTATGTAGGTGCGGCGGTGGCCTCTTAGCTCGTTTACGTCCTCAAGTCCACCAAGTGCGATCCTAACTAGCTCTCGCTTTAACGCCTTTGCGATTGAGTTTGCAAGGCTTGTTTTACCTACGCCCGGAGGGCCTGCAAAGCATAAAATGGCGCCGTTATTTACCTTTTCGCCAACACCTCTAAGCTCCAAAAGCTCGCGCAAGGCAAAATACTCCTCTATGCGCTCTTTTGGCTTTTCAAGGCTGTAATGATCGGCATTTAAGTGCTTGCTCACTTCAGCGATAGATGACTTTTTCTTAGCTATATTTTCAAATGGTATCTCAAGTACCCAGTCAAGATAGCTTTGCAAAGTATTTGCGTCAGCTGAGTCTGGGTGCATACGACTAAGTTTATCTATTTGTTTTTTGATCTCTTTGTAAGCGTCCTCGGCCATAAATTTTTTCTTCGCATCAAGCTTTTTGCGGTACTCTTCAAGCTCCTCTTCACGGCTCGTATCCGCTCCAAGCTCAGCTTGAATTTGCTTTAGCTGCTCTTTTAAAAAGTACTCTTTATTTGTCTTATCGATCTTTGAATGGACTTTATTTTTTATCTCTTTTTGAAGCTTATTTGCCTCGATCTCTTCGATAACATAGTCGATTAGTTTTAGCAAGCGCTGCTCTAAATTTTCCTCGACAAAAAAGCCATATGCGATCTGTTTTTTTAAGCGAAGCGCGCTTGAGACTAAGTCGCAGACCCTGATCGCTTCAGCGCTCTCTTCGATCGTTTTTAAAAGATCAGGTGGGAAAAAATGGCTAAACTGCGAAAGCTCTCTTACTTTTTCTCTTAAAACCACTATGAGTGCGTCAGTTTTGACCTGCGATGGACGCTTTACGTGGAGCATATCGACAATGCCACGGAGCGGATTTATGCCTGATTGTTTTAAAATTTTACCTTTGTCGATGCCCTGAAATAGCACCTTCACACGTCCATCAGGTAGTGGCACACGGCGCATTATCGTGCCGATCACACCAGCATCATATATACCATCAAAGTCTCTAGCGCCGTCTTGCTGAGGCTTTGTAGGCACCACAAGGATCGGAGTCTCTTCTTGTATGGCAAGTTCGAGTGCCTTTAAATTTTCATCGTCGCTTAAAAAAAGCGGAGTTATCATAAATGGATATAAAAATAGCTCGTCCTCAACGATGATAGGAATTTCGGTTGGGAAGCCTTTATTTTCGTTTATTTGCAAAATTTCTCCTATTCAAACAGTTTTCTATACCATGCCACATCAGGTTTGATAAGATCTGAGTTTTTAAACGGCGACTCTTCTAGCTTTTGCTCATAAATTTTAGCCGAAACGTCACGGCCGGTTCTATTGTAAAGATCTGCTATTTGCATATCTAGGAAGTAAAGCGCGAGTTTGAATTTAATAAGCATAGTCTCGATAAGAGGCTTATACTCGGTATTTGGATACATATAAAGAAATTTCTCGATCTCTGTTACGCTATCTTCCATAAGCTTTTGGTTGCGGTTTGGCTGAGTAAATGAGTCAAAATTTGCTTTTATCTTTAGATACTGAGCAAACTCTGTTTTTGGGCCGTTATCGCCGTATCTTTTAATGTACTCGTCAAGATAGTGATTTGCCATTAGATACTCTTCATCATTTGCGTGAGCTTGGGCAAGGATAAGCAAAATTTGCTCCAAAAGTGGGCTTGCTACGTGTTCGCTTGCCATTGAAACATAGTGTTTATCGGCCGCTTCAAGATCACCGTCTTTTATATCAGCTATAACCTGAGCGTACCACTCATCAGGAGTTAGATTGTAAAGCTCGGTATATTTTTCAGCACAACCACTAAAAAGCCCCAAAAGAGCCACAACTGCTAGAAATTTAGAAAATCTTTTCATGCTTTTCCTTAAAAAGTTTAAATCCTCGTATTCTACATTTTTTGGCATTATTTTTGTATAAATTTTTTAAAACTATGATAAAATACGGCAACTTTACAAAATAGGAGTTAGTATGATTTTTAGTGTTAAAAGCCCTATTTTAGGCTTTGAGCATATCAAGACGATGGAGTTAATTGAACTTGATAAATTTTTTGTTAAGCTAGCAAGCAAAGATGACGAGACATCTTTTACAATGATAAATCCTTTTGCATTAAGAAGCTACGAATTCGATATTCCAAGCTATTATGAAGATCTTATGGAGATTAAAGAAAGCTCTCAACTTAGAATTTATAACATTATCGTTGTTGCACTCCCGCTTGAAAAATCAACTGTAAATTTTATAGCTCCTATCGTTTGCAATATGGACAATATGACCTTATCTCAAGTCGTTTTAGACATTGCCAAATATCCTCAGTATGGGCAAGCTGAAATGATAGAAAATTTTATACAAAAATAGTAGCTAAAAGCTTTTAAAAATCTAAGGAGAGATTTTTTATTGTTATTTAGAGGATTTGTTGTGAAGATAGCATACTTACTCTGTTTTATTGTCACATTTGGTTTTTGTGCACCCAGAGCTTGTACGACAGCAGAAGCAGCATCTATTGGTTGTAGTGGAGCAAATTATTCTTGCTTTATAGACGCTGAAGAGTACCAAGACAACTCTTCTAAAAATATCCCACATTGTATAAGAAAATCTGATAGAACTTGGACGATAGATACTAACAACTTTGTTTCCGGTGTAGCACAAGATCATTATCATATTTATGCAAAACAATTTTCTCCATGGGGATATGGGCTATTAACTGGTATGTGGGATGATAATTCTAAAGGGTTAAGACAAAGATCAATAAATGGCAATCTAAATACCAGAGTAAATGGCGATATAGCTACCATTGGTGCTACTATTATGATTCCACAATACGCTGGATATAATTTTGTTCCAGATCCATCTAACGTAACAAGAACATCATCTACAGCCGATAGAATATTTTTAGATACTGGTAATTTTTCGCCTAGCAATTACACACTTTGTCAAACAACATATATTTATAATCCTAGCAAGTATCCTTATTGTAAAAATTCATCCTCTTCCACGTTTGATTTTAGTGAGAAAAATACCTTTATACAAAATAATTTAAAAGGTAAAAACGTAGTCTATGCCAGGCTTTATTGGGGTGGCTCTCTTTATCAAAACTGGGCCATTAAAACAAATTTATATACAAATGCTCTAAATTACATAAAAGGATATAGTAGGATTGATTTTAAAGCTCCTGGAAAAAATGTAATTACAATAGATGCTGATCCAAAAGATGTCTTTTGGTTTGGCTCATTTAGTGAGTATAAACCAAAATCAATGACTCTTGAATCATACAATCAAAACGAGTCTAATAGCTACTATGTAAAGGCTGGAATAAACTACCAATATGTAGCAAGTGCTGATGTAACAGATATAGTTAGAGAGTCTCTTGGTACTAGTGAGTCAGATAGGACATTTTATGCTGGCAATATCAGATCAACTACGATTCCATTTAGTGATGAATTTATAGATCCAAATGATGGCACATATAAGGTAGCCGACTCTACTAATAGAAAACTAAAAAAAACATACGGCACGCTACTATTCTCACCAGTTCAAGGGCAGAATGGTTACTGGATACAATCCATTGCACCACAATTTGCAGCTTGGAGTTTGGTCATCATTTATGACTTTGATGATAAAACCGCTGCAGCAAACAATATAGAGCCAAAGCTTGTTAGTATATTTGATGGGCTAGAAAGACTTGCAGCAGACTGGATGAAGTCAAGCGATCCATTTGGTACTGTAAAGAGCTCAACCATAGATGTAAAATTTGAAAATATCTACACACCAAAAGCAGGAAATATAGATGCTTCGCTTACAATGTTTTCCTTTGGCGGCAAGCCAGAAACAAAAGGTGAAGATATCAAGATAAAAAAAGGTGGTAGCTATCAGAGTATTACCAGCGGATATAACGCACAAGGTGATCAGTTTAACTCAACTATGACAAAATTTGGACAACTTATAAATCCAGGTAAAAAATTTCACTCTCAAGCAGACTTAGATATATTTGATATATCAGACAAAATGTCATATGCTCAAAAAGAAGCGGATATAAAATTTACAGTTACAACGATTAAAAGCTCAGGCGGCGGTGCTAATGTTGTAAGTGCTGATCGTATAAATTTAGCACTAGTTGGCTTTTCTTCTCGTATATACAAACCAGATGTTTGCTATATGGAATATATTTATGCAAAAAAACCTAGCGATAGTACCTTTACAAAGGTGCAAGAAAATACTCCGACGGTAGTGCCAGCAAATACCATTTTAAAAACTTTCGTTGAAGTTACAAACAATACTAATGAAGCTGCCCAAGACTTTGCGCTAAAAGCTACAATAGATCCAAGCCAAATTTATAATCCAAACTCAACTTACATTTACGCAGATAAAGCATCGCAAGGACCTAGTGATCTGCTTACTATGTCAGGACAGGTACACTATAGCGACAACACAGGCTTGCAGCAATTAAGCGGAAATGACTTAACTTTTTATTTAGGACAAGGTGCGGCTGCAAATAAGGGTGGAGAAATGCTAATTCATCAAGGCAACTACGCTTATGCCATATATGAAACTACCCTTAAGTCTAAATTTGAGCCAAATAGTTACAAAGCCACAGTCGCAAATGCTGATATAAATTTACAGCCCTATGACACATACATAAGAAGATGTAGCAATCAAAATTACAACATTACTTTAGGCGTTAGTGCCAGTCCAAATAATTTCGTCGCAAGCAATAGACAAGACGATGGCTCGGCAGCTTTTAAAACTAAATTTAAAAATAGACTTCTAACTAAAATCGTTTCTACGCCATTTAATGTCTATATCACAAACTATGATACAGATGGCAATAAAAAAGTACCAGATGCCCCAGTAGATGTAAAAGTAGAGTTGGTCGAGTCTTGCAGTGCTCCAACAAATTTATATGAACAAGATATAGCATTTAATGGCGTAACTGATATTTTGTTGTCAGGCATTAGTATTGACAGAGCCTATAAAAGCGTAAAATTTAGAATTTCTCATCTTGATCCAGTGACAAATACTACAAAGGTTGAATGCGAAAAATTAGATGATTTTGCCATAAGGCCAAGTCACTTTAGACTATGGGATACCGACAAGAATACGATCAATAATAACAATGTTTTAATAGGCGGCAAAGTTTATAATAACATTGCTCTTGCGGCTATGAAACCTCTTGATAGTGGCTTAGCAAATGGTTATACAAATAACATAAGTGGCTCAAATGGAGAGATAAAACTTGTACCAGCATATAGTGCAACTTGCGATCCTAGCATTATAGAGAGCGAGAACAAACTAAGCGTAGATTTTAACGATCCAAATAAAGCATTGGGTAAAATTTTCCGTCACACATCAAGTGGACCTGTTGGCTTTTCTTACTCAGATATAGGCGATACATATTTTTATGTATTGGACAAAGACTATACAACAACTGATCAACATACGCCATCAAGAGCTGATGATTGTGTAAAAAACTCAATTAGCAACGATCCGTCACAAGATACTGCTCAAGAAGGAAGGATTGGATGCAGCATAAAGCTGGAAGGTAATAGAGATTATCTATTTAGGCCAAAAGATATACAAATAAGTAAGTTAAAGATAACAAAAGACAACGATATAACATACCTTGATAATGAAGGCATACAAAAAGCAAAGCTTGACTTTGAAGTAACTGCTAGGCTGTTTAACGATGACCCTGCAAAGCTTTATAATGAAGATTGCTATGCAAAAAATATGAACTTTGATATAAAGCTAGACAGAGTTCCTTTAAATTTTACAGATAATGATGGCAATGCCGGTACATTAGCAAAAGCAAATGAAGAAATTTTATTTTTTGAAATTCCTGGCTCAAACACTAGAAAAGCAATAGATCCAAGTGCTACAAAATCAACATTTTATGTAGAGAAAAATACTTTTGTAAATGGCGTAGGCAAAGGTGAAGTGTATTTTAATTTCGAAAGAAAAGTAAATCATGCTAAAAATCCTTTTACTATTTCAAGTAATGATTTTAGCTTTAGTGGCATGTCAGATAGCACCGATACAGTAAAAAAATATGAAAAACCAGCAACAGAAACAACGGCAAAATTTTACTTTGGTAGGGTTTATGCACCATTTTATGAAGGGCTTTATAGCGGCTTTTATGCCAAAATTTATTATGGTGCCTACTGCGATGGGTGCGATAAAAATGCCTACATGAAAAATGATGGTAAATTATGGCAAGACTTTCCAGCAGCACCATTTTGGGCCACCAATCCAAAACATAGCGCAGGAGTACTTAACTATCATGACTTTAGCTTTACAAACACTTACAGCGGCACTGTTTTAAGAAATGATGTAAGCAGCATAAGTAATGGTGAGCAAATAATTTTTATAAGAAACCCTTCAGCGGTTACTGATGTGGCTAAAATGAGAGCACCTAGCTGGCTTCTTTATAGTGAATTTGATGAGAAACCTGAAACAAATAATTTCAATCTAAATTTTCTAGTACCAAATGGCGAATGGGCTGGTAAAGTCCTAAAGAGCAATAATATAGAGGATAAGACAAGCGGTGCAGTTGGAGGTTTTATAGGAGTAAAATCTAATAGTGATAGTAACCTAGATATAAGCGACAAGACAAACAGGAGAATAGAGTGGTAAAAAGAGGTGGCTTTTCATTAATAGAGCTTATCTTGTCAGTGCTTGTAGTAGCCATAGTAAGTGCAAGCCTGCCACTAGCGGTAAGAACTACTTCAAATTTAAGCGAGCAATCCTTAATGCAAGAAGGACTAATGAATGCTAAAACCTATATGTCATTAATATTAAAAGCACCATTTAGCGATCAAGTCTTAATAGCCGGTAAAAATACCATGCCATCATCTATAACCACTCAAGAGGCTATAATTTTTCCTCTTATTATCTGTGAGCAAGGAGCAAATCCGGATTTTTATGAAAAAAGTGGAGTAAAAGGTGAAGGACATAGGATACTTGCATATCCGGTGCAAAATTCATCTGCATGTGCCACAAGGCCTAGTGATTCAAAGCTTCCAGAATCAATCAAAAGCGTAAATTTTAAAGTAAAATCTATCAAAAATTTCAATACTCAAAAATCCATCTCACCAACTGCTAGCACTACTAAACGTGACTTTATCATAGATACAGAAACGACTCCAACCATCACAAATGGAGCTAATAAATTTGTAGTTAGCACTCCTTTAAACGATAACGACGTTTTACAAATAAAGCTAGATACAACTATGAAAACTACAAAAGAGAGCAAAAGTGTACTTTATGGATATGCCTTTAATATAGGCGAAAGTAGTACTCTAAGTGTAAAAGAATGGAAATGAAAAAAACAAAAAAAGCTTTTACATTAATTGAGCTAATAATAGTCATCACCGTACTTGGCGTTATCTCACTTATGAGCTTTAATACACTTATGAATTTATATCAAAACTATTTTCAAAGCAAAGTAATAAACGAACTAGAAACACAAAGCGAAATCGCTCTAGAGCAAATTTCAATGCTACTTAGCCACAGAATCAAGCAAAGCGTTATCGCTAGAAAAAAAAATGGAGATTACCTAGCTCTAAATGATAGTGGTGTAAATTTAAGTAGCGACTTTGAAATTTTAGAATTTATCCCAGCTGCTTATGAGCTATTTGATGGCATAAACGAATATAAAGGAGATGATACTAACGGAGATCCCATCTTTGAAGAAGGCATATATAGCGGATATGTAGATCTTGCAAATAGCTCTATTGCAAATGGATTAAAAAGCCCTGGAAGCAAATTTAATGACGCTTTTAGAAACGGCGTAATGGACTTGACCTGCGAAAATGATAGCAATGAAGAAGATGTAAATAGTGGCTCTAGGTGCATAAATGCCGATAATGAAAATGGTGGTTTAGTAGCGATATTTTCTAGCATACTTTATAGAGTTGGTAGCAGCTTTGGTTATCAAGAAAATTTAGACCAAAGGCACTTAGATATCGCAAAAGTTGGCATACAATCAATCGACACACTTAAGATTTCAAGTGATTTTAAAAATAAAAAAATTTCAGAACAGTATAAGCTAGCTTACACAGCCATTGCCATAGCACCAGCTGAGCAAAGTGCCGAGGATATACAAAATGGCTCTTTTGACCTTAAAATTTACTACAATTATAGGCCATGGCTAAATGAAAGCTTTAAAAAATTTAACTCAACATCTACAAAGGATATCAAAGCCGAAAGTGCAACGCTAGCTAAACATGTAACAAGATTTGTCTTTACAGAAAAAAATGGAGTCATCGCGCTAAAGCTCTGCCTTAAAGCAGAAAAATCAGAAATAACCATTTGCAAATCAAAGGCGGTTTATTAATGAGAAAAGGATTTACGTTAATAGCAGCGATATTTTTTCTAGTTGTAGCAGCTTCTATCAGTACTCTTGCCCTTTCGATAGCTAGCACATCAGCTAGACAAAGCAGTGAAATTTATCTAAGGGAGCAAGCACAACTCGTTGCTCAAGCAGCAGCAGAGTATGCGATGTTTGAAATTTTTAGAACTGATTTTTCAAACAAATGTTTAGATAAAGTAGATGGAGAATTTAACGATATGTTCGACTTTAAAGTAAAAATAACTTACTTTGGCGATATCGGCATATGCACTCCACCGACCATCATGCCAGGAACAAACGGAGTCGCAAGTACTGGCAACATGATCTTTGATGTTTTTGTAACATCAAAAGATAAAAAAACGCCAAATCCTATAAATTTCCACAAGCGCACTCTTCAGAAACTTTAAAATTTTATAAAGATTTTAGTTTAATTTGTTTTTAGTTTTAGCGTGTTATAATCATCTTACTTTCTATAAAGGAGATTACGATGAACATAAGCATTGTAGGAAAACAATTTGAGCTAACAGAGCCAATCAAAAACTATATCCAAGACGCTTTTGATACGCTTGGTAAATACAATCTCGACATCATCTCAGCAAGATGTGTTGTAGCAGCCGATGAAAAACAAGGCAAAAAAGGTTTTAATGCAGAATTTTCTCTAAATATGGCCCATAAAGATACGATAGTCGTTCGCCAAAAAGATAAAGATCTTTACGCTGCGATCGATCTTGCCATCGAGAAAGCATCAAAAGTTTTAAGAAGAGAGCATGATAAGAAATTTACTGTTAAAGGCAAGGCTGACGACAAAGAATTTCGCTCAAGAATAGGCGAAGAAAAGATCGAAGGTGTCGAGGAGATCGTGCCTATGGAGCTTGAAATTTATAAACCACTTGAAGTCGAAGAAGCACTTGAGAAACTAAAATCAAGTGATAAACAATTTTACGTATTTAACGACGTTGACGCCAAAATGCGTGTGATCTACAAAAGAACAGACGGAACTTTCGGTCTTTACTAAAATTAGGGGCAGCTTTGCCCCTAAAATTTATTCTAATTCACTATAAAATTTCTTTCTGAGATCCAAGAAACCTTGTTGCAAAAACTACTACGCCAGCAAATGGCTTTAAATTTTCAAAAATAGAATAGATATCCTTGTGTGAAATAGACGTATATACAAGGTGGGCTTTCGTGCGAGCCTCTTTTTAGAAGATCTTGGCGAACTAAACTAGATCACAGGCAAGGCAAAGAATTACATGCCATAAAAAATGTGTGATTTTCTTAAAAATAATTGCAAACATCAAGATGTAGAATTTTATTTTATGGACTGGAAAAGCGTATGGAAATACGACAAATAGCGCAACAGAGCAAACGAGCTAAAAATGCTTGATAGTACTAGAAATTTTTAAAGATAAAAGAGAAACAGTTCTCTTTTTGATTTTTAAAATATCAAATAGCTAAAACAAATACTATCTATTTCTCTAAATTTTCACTAGTTTTTGGTCTAAAGGCCTTATTTATCTTTCTTATCCAAATGATTAGCGAGATAAACAAGATAAAGTAAAATACATAGCTAGCTACCGGCCAACTAGTATCTGTACCACTTTCTTTTAGTGAGATGACATTTCTAAACTCTTGAAGCATAGAAATTCTATATCCATAATATTTTACAGTTACGTTTTTATCGCTATTTGCAAAGCCTTGAGCTTTGGCTTGTACATCAGCTGAGTTAAATTTAAAATAAAACGGAAATCCCCATGCAGTATCTTCATTTCTATAGGCCATGACCTTATTTGAATTATTAGAATCTTTAGTGTAGATAAAATAAACATCTCTGGTAGGACCATCTGCCGGATTTTTAGCGTCGATGATGCCATCTTTGTCCATACGTTTGACATCGCCACCTGTGATTTGCACATTTGCATAGTGTGGAAATGAATAATCAACTACAAGAGCCAAAAAAGAGTGTAAGAGTACGATAAAAATAACGCAAATTCTTTTAAAAAATATAATCATTTCTTTCCTTTTAAATTTGCGTTATTTTATGAAAAGATAGCTTAATAAAGGGGCAAAATACCCCTTTAGTTTTAAGCTTTTTTATTAAGCATAAATTTTAGAAGTTGTGCAAGGAAGCTAATTCCACCGATTATTAAAATCGTATCGCCAATCATTCTTACCCATCTTAAATTTTGTAAGTGTGATTGTTGTAAAAGCTCAGCGCTTCTTGCATACCACATGCCCTGCTCTAGGCTTGCAAATGCTTGATAAATTCCTATTGGAAGTAGTGAAAGCACGATCATTAGCATAAGGCCTATATTTAAGCCCCAAAAGCCTACTTTCATAAGTTTCTCATCAAATTCTTGACCTTTGAATAGATAAGTAGCTACTAGCCAAACAAATCCGAGTGCCAAAAATCCATAAACACCAAATAGCGCAGCATGTCCATGAACTGGAGTCGTATTTAGGCCTTGGATATAAAATAGTGAAATCGGAGGATTGATTAAAAATCCAAATACACCAGCGCCTAGCATATTCCAGAAAGCAACTGCAATAAAGCAGTAAAGTGGCCATTTTAATGTCTTAGCCCAAGTTTGAGCAAACTGAAGTCTGTAGTGCTCATAAGCTTCAGCACCAAGCAATACAAGAGGAACTACCTCAAGTGCTGAGAAGCTAGCGCCAACTGCCATTATAGGTGTTGTAGTACCCGCAAAATATAAGTGGTGGAAAGTTCCTGGAATTCCGCCCACTAAAAAAAGTGATGCACTCGCAAGTGTTGAAAATGTAGCAAATCTCTTTGAAACAAGACCAAGACTAACAAATACAAAAGCAAGTGAAGCGGTAGCAAAGACTTCAAAAAAGCCTTCAACCCAAAGGTGTACAACCCACCAGCGCCAGTATTCCATCACTGGAAGTGGACTTCTTTGGCCGTAAAATAATCCTGCTCCGTAAAATAATCCAACTGCAACGGCTGAAGCTGCGAAGATAGCAAGTAAATTTTTATCACCTTTATTCTTAAACCCGCCAATAAATCCGCGAAGTAAAAGTAGCATCCAAATAACAAGGCCAACAAATAAAATAATTTGCCAAACACGTCCGAGCTCGATATATTCATATCCTTGATGTCCAAACCAGAAGCTTAAATTTATAGGCATAATATTTGCGATCGCTAAATACTCGCCAGCAAAACTGCCAACTACAAGGATTAGTAGTGCGTAAAATAATAAATCTACGCCAAGCTTTTGGAATTTTGGATCTTTACCGCCATTTATAATAGGTGCTAAGAAAAGACCGCCTGCTAAAAATCCTGTCGCAATCCAGAAAATACTAGCTTGAATGTGCCATGTTCTAGCAAGTGAATAAGGAATATAAGCTGATAAATTTATACCGTAAAATTCTTGTCCTTCTACTGTATAGTGAGCTGTAAAGCCGCCTATTAAAATTTGGAATGCAAAAAGAGCCAAAGTTACAAAAAGATATTTTTTAAGAGCTTTTTGAGATGGAGTTAGGCTTAATTTACTAAGCGGATCCTCGCTAATAGCTTCCAACTTTTCATCATCTTTTTTACCATAAAAAGAGCTAAACCAAACAAGAAATCCAATACCAGCAATAAGTATTACAACACTTGCGATTGACCAAAAGATATTTTCGCTTGTTGGTACATTATCAATTAGTGGCTCATGTGGCCAGTTATTTGTGTATGTAGCATCGCTATTAGGTCTATTTGCTGCGGTTGCCCAGGCTGACCAGAAGAAAAAGTTATTAAGATCATCTCTATCAGAAGCATTTGGAAGAGTATTTTCTTTCATCGCATAAGCTTCTCTTAAAGATTTAAACTTAGGGTCATTTCCAAAAAGTGATGAATACTCTTGGCTTACTTGTTTCATAGCCTTTAATCTATCGCTACTAAGTACGATTTTATCGTCTTTTACGCCATTTTCTCGGTACTCTTTTTTAAGTAGAACTTTTAGATTTGCCTTTTGCTCATCATTTAAGTCAGCATATTTTGAGTGATAAATTTCATCTGCTTTTAACTCTAAAAATATAACTAACTCTTTATGAAGCCAGTCCGCACTCCAATCAGGTGCTTGATATGCGCCGTGTCCCCAAACAGAGCCAACTTGCATACCTCCTATGCTTTGCCAGGCCTCTTGACCTTTATAGATGCTCTCTTTGTCGATCACGACATTGCCATTCTCATCTGTAAAATTTACAACTGGTGGCGAGCTTCTATAAACCTCAACGCCGTAGTAGCCTAAAATACTAAAGCAAATTACTAGTACTGCAACAAGTGCTAGCCAATACTTTTTGTATTCACGCATTGATTCTCCTTTTTTTAAAAATTTTAAGGCGAAGTTTATCTCATTTTAAAAAAGCAAATAATGACATATGTCAATAAAAGGAGAGAATTTATCCCATTAGTTTTATAA
>NZ_CABPUE010000002.1:210673-240816 GCF_902460545.1 Campylobacter concisus | reverse complement strand
TCTTCATAATGTATATGCAAAATTTACATAGAATTAATATAAATATTATTAACATACATGTTTATACTTCAAAAATAAAGGAAAAAATATGCAAACAAATTTTATGCATAAAGTAGCTAAATTTAGCCTTGTTGCTTCACTATTTATGGCTCTTAGCCTAAGCGCAGCTGAGTCTGCTAGAAGCATCACAGATATGAAAGGCGTCAAAGTAAGCGTGCCTGAGAAGGTTGAGAAGATCGCTGCATTATGGAATGCAAACAACGAGATCATCCTAGCACTTGGCGGTATGGATAAGGTTGTAGCCACAACTGATCTGATCAAAACCAACAAGTGGTTTGAGCACGTCTATCCAAAACTTAAAAATTTGCCAGCTGCACTAAACGGCAAAGACCTTCAGATCGAAGAGCTTGTTAAACTTGCTCCTGATGTTATCATAGTTTTTAACAAAAACTACCAAGATGAACTTACCAAAAACGGCTTTAGTGCTGTAAATTTGATCTTTAGAGACTATCCAGATATGGAGAAAAGCATCTACGCAACAGCAGAAGTTATAGGCACTGATGACGCTAGGAAAAAAGCTGAAAAGCTTGCTAATAAAATCCACGATAACTCTGAGTTTGTAACAGCAAGAACAAAAAACATCCCTGACGCTAAACGTCCAAAAGTACTTCACCTTCTTGGCGGAGCGAATTTGCTAAAAATTGATGGTACAAACACTATCCAAAACACTTGGATCAAGCTAGGTGGCGGTGTAAATGCTATCAATACTGAGGGCTCAATGATCGAAGTTAGCGCTGAAGAGATCATCAATGCAAATCCTGATATCATCATCGTTGGCGGCAATGACACAGACGCACAGATCAAAAAGATAAAAGAGCACCCTGCATTCTCTGGCTCAAACGCTGTTAAAAACGGCAAAATTTATGGCAACCCAAAAGGTGTATTTAGCTGGGATAGATATGGCGCTGAAAACGTACTTCAAATTTTATGGGCAGCAAAGACTATCCAACCAGATCTATTTAAAGATGTCGATATGAAAGTAAAAACAAAAGAGTTTTATAAAGAGTTCTTAAATCACGATCTTACCGACACAGAGTATGGCTATATATTAAAAGGTCTAAATCCAGACGGTAGCAGCAAGTAAGATATGAAAAACGCAAATTTTTCAATAGTTGTTATCTTTTTAGCTCTACTAACGCTTCTTTGCGCCTTTGTCGCACTGGGCGTTGGTAGGTTTTACATACCTTTTAACGACGTCTTTAGCGTGCTAGCTCACAGCTTTGGCTATGGCGAGGGTGCAGCTAGCAACATCACAAATGTGATAGAAAATTTACGCATCCCACGTATCATCGCAGCCATCCTTGTTGGAGCTGCTCTTAGCGTGAGTGGTGCTGCCTATCAAGGCGTCTTTAAAAACCAGCTAGTAAGCCCTGATCTTCTTGGCGTCTCGGCTGGTGCTTGCGTGGGAGCTGCAACTGCGATCATCTTTGATCTATCACTATTTTGGGTGCAGGCTTTTGCATTTGGCTTTGGCCTAGCAGCCGTTGCTATCACTCTAGCCATACCAAAGATGATGGGGCGCACCAGCACGCTTATGTTGGTTCTTTCTGGTATCATCGTAAGTGGCCTCATGGGCTCAATAATCGGCTTTTTAAAATATGTCGCTGATCCCGAAACAAAGCTACCTGACATCGTCTACTGGCAGCTTGGAAGCCTAGCAAAGCTTGATAGCGAGAATTTAAAATTTATAGCCCCAGTTATGATCATCTGCGCCATTTTACTAATCGCCATGAGCTGGCGTATAAATTTACTCTCGCTTGGCGACGAGAGTGCGGCTAGACTTGGCGTAAATGTAGCTTTTGAACGCGCTATCGTTATCATATGCGCTACGCTCCTTACAGCGTGTAGCGTCTGCATAAGCGGAATAGTCGCTTGGGTGGGGCTCCTCATGCCACACCTAGCACGCATGCTAGTTGGCGCAAACAACATAAAAAGTATGCCAGCAAGCATATTTATGGGTGCGATATTTTTGCTCTTTGTGGACACCTTGGCTCGTAGCATAAGCGTAAGCGAAGTGCCTCTTGGCGTACTTACTGGCTTTATCGGCACGGTATTTTTCGTCTGGGTCTTGTGGCGAAATAAAAAGGTTGCATGATGCTTGAAGTTAGAAATTTAAACTTTAGCTACCCAAATGGAGCTGGCAAACTAGAAAATGTAAATTTAAAGATAGGTGCGGGTGAAATTTTAACCATACTTGGGCGAAACGGAGCCGGCAAATCAACAACTCTTGGCCTCATAAGTGGCTCACTAAAGCCAGTGTCTGGAGAAATTTTTCTCGATGGTAAAAATGTAGAGAGTCTAAGCAATAAAGACCGAGCAAAGATAATGGCCTACGTCGCTCAAAGCGAGATCACAGAGTATGACTACACAGGGCTTGAGTTTATAACGATGGGGCGTGCAGCACATCTTGGTATCTTTGCAAGACCTAGCAAAGAGAACAAGGAGATAGCTAAAATTTATACTAAAAAGCTTGAGATCGAGTATCTTGAAGAAAGATTTATCACGCAGATGAGTGGCGGTCAAAAGCAGATGTGTATGATCGCACGTGCGATGGCTGCGCAGCCAAAGATGATTATATTTGACGAGCCAACGAGCGCACTTGATTTTGGCAACCAGTACAAATTCCTACGCACTGTCAAGTGGCTAAAAGAGCTTGGCTACTCGGTTGTGCTAACTACTCACAACCCTGACTTTGCTGTGCTTCTTGGCGGATATGTAGCGCTTGTAAAAGGTGATGGAAATGTTGAGTTTGGCTCAGTCAGCGAGATTATTAAAAGTGAAAATTTAAGTAAACTTTATGGACTCGATCTAAACGTGAGCTACATCGACAAAGTGCAAAGAGAGTGTTGCCTAACATATCCTCTTTAAATTTATCTGCTTTCAAAAGGATAAATTCTTTTGAAAGCACTTTTGCATTTTTGCTATTTCACACATACTGCCTTTGGAGTAAAAATGAAAAAGTTAGTTTTGATTTTATTTTTTGCATTGATAGCAAATGCGGCTGATAAATTTGATTGCTCTAAACGCTACTGCAAAGAGATGAAGAGTTGTGAAGAAGCATATCACTATCTAAAAGAGTGTGGACGCAGTGGCTTTGACCGCGATCATGACGGTATGCCATGCGAGAATATATGCAAAGAACGTAGAGTAGGAAAATAATTTTATTAAATTTTACTCCACTAAAAATTTAAAGCTAACAAAATTAAATCAAAAATTTAAAGCAACTAGGCGTTATTTTTAGCAAGCGCCGCCACTCTAGCCTTTGCAGCCTGTGTGATATCATCCTCGTAGTCGTAGAAGTTAAATGTCGCTCCATGCTGAACAAAGCCGTTTAGTATATCACCGCTTTGGCGGTTTTTCAGATCAAGCTCAGCCACCTTAAAGCCGTCATTTGTCGCGCAAAACTCCTTTAACCTAGCAGGCGTCTCTTTTAGTTTAGTAAACAAAAAGCAGTATCCATCGCCACCGTTTCGCCCTACTCTACCTCGCAGCTGATGAAGCGTGGCAAGCCCTAGCCTCTCAGCGCCCACGATCACTATCGTATTTAGCCTTGGTAGCGAAATCCCAACCTCAACAACAGTGGTTGAAAGCAAAATTTCGCCCTCTTCTCTAAATCGCCTTAAAATTTCCTCTTTCTCTTTGTCTTTGCCGTGTGTGACGAAGACATTTTTGAAATTCTTTAGCCAAAAGCCCTGTGCCTCGCTTAGACTTTGGTAGTTTGAGCTCTCACTGCTCTCAACTAGCGGATAGATGATGGCTACTTGAAAGCCGTTTTCTAGCTGCTTTTTGATGTGAGCTAGCAAAAAGCCAAACTCACTAGCGCCTAAAATTTGGCTCGTTATATTTTTTTTAAACGGCATCTGCTTTAAAAAGCTAAAATTTACGATCGATGATTGGATCAAACTTAGCGTCCTAGGTATAGGTGTAGCTGAAAACTGAACGAAATTTGCTCGCTCGTCCTCGTTTGAGGCCAGCTCCTCTATCTTTTTGCGCTGGTTTGAGCCAAAGCGGTGCTGCTCATCGACCATGACTAGCGGTGAGTTTGGTAGCTCGTGAAAGAGAAGCGCATGCGTGCCAATAATCAAATTTGCCCCGCCAAAGTCTATCTTTTTCTCTCCACTTTGAACTAGCATCACATTCATAAATGGCGGCAATAGCCTTTTTGCTTCATTGTAAATTTGCTCGCTTAAGATACTTGTTGGCGCCATCAAAATGGCACTTTGCGGATAGACGCTAAGAGAAGCTGCTAGGATCACAAGAGTCTTGCCACTTCCCACATCGCCCATTATGACGCGCCTTTTTGCCTGCACAGCGCTAAGGTCGTCTCTGATGTCATTTATGGCGTTTATCTGATCATTTGTCGGCGTAAATGGCAAGCTCTTAAGCCAAGAGCTTATATCAAAAAGCTTGATTTTTGGGCTTTTAAAGTAGGTCTTTTTAGCACTTAGTTTTTTTATGTAGTTAAAAATTTCTACAAATTTTAAAATTTCTAAACCCTCGCCATCGTTTTTTAGGCGGTATAAAATTTGCACGCTTTGCTCGTCTAGCCTTTGCAGATCGGCTAGAAATTTGGCCTCTTTTTCGTTTAAACCTTCGGCCAGTAAATTTTGCAAATTTAGATATTTTAAGATGAGTTTTTTTAGCTCCTCATCTTTTAGCTCGGTCTTAAATTTAGGCACGATCTGGCCTATTTTTGTGGTAATTTTTGGATTTACGATCTGCCATGAGCCAAAGGCGTAGGAGCAAATCCCATATATCGCCATCTCTTTGCCCGTCTTAAAAGCGCCGTAGTGCCAAGACTTTGCGTTAAAAATGACGATCTTTACGCTACTTTGCCACTGCTCGCAAAAGGCAAGTGCAGTTAGCATGCCAGGACGCGAGGCGAGTGAGGTGATCTTTACATTTATGCAGACTTGCCCCTCTCTTGGGCTCTTAGCGATCGTCGTATCCTCAAAGCCCTTTGGTAGCACGAGAGCAAGGTCAAGTAGGCTAAGCACGCCTATTTTTAGAAGTTTTGCTCTGTCGCTTGCTTCAAATTTCATTTTTTAAGACGCAAAAACTTAGCTGATTGATCTCTGCGTGGGCTTTTATGAAGCTATTTAGCTCACTTAGCGAAAGGGCTGAAATTTTATCAAGGTCCTTTAAAAATGCCCCAAGCTCGCCATGCTCATAAAACTCGCCTTGTGCGATGTCAAGGCGTTTAAATAGCGTCTCTAGTCTAAGTGGCAACGAACCAAGTAAAAATTTCTTTGCCTGCTCAAGTTCGGCCTTGCTAACGCCTTTTTTACTAAATTTTAAAATTTCCTCTTTTATAACGGCGATAGCCTCATCTTTTTTCTCATTTTTTGTCTGCATGTAGCCGTAAAGCTGGCTGTAAGAGAGATTTAGCAAATTTCTAGCGTAGGCGCTGTATGCAAGCCCTCTTTTTACACGTATCTCCTCCATGAGCCTCGAGCCAAAGCCACCCTCGCCCAGGATAAATGTCGCCACTGTGGCCTTGTATTTCTCCTCAGCTCTCACGTTAAATGGCGCGCCAAAGTAGATGTAGGCCTGCTCGCTTTGCCTGATGATCTCGCTGCTTTCGCACTTGTCGCTTGGACTAAAGTGCTCTAACTTTCGCACCTTGCCAGGTTTTAGGATCTCTAAAACGCTAGCAAGCTCTTTTGTCTGCTTCTCGTCGATGTCGCCACCTAGCACGCAAAGTAAATTTGAAAGGTCTAAATGCTCGTTTAAAAATTTTCTTACATCTTCAAGCGTGATCGCTTTTATGCTCTTTTTAGTGCCGATACTTGGCTGAGCAAGCACGCTTTTTGGGTATAAAAGCTCAAAAAGCCCCTGCCTTGCCACGTAGTCAAAGTCGTTTTCATTTGCTGCGATCTCGCCAAGTGTGACGGTTTTGCACCTATTTAGAATTTCATCAGTTAAATTTGGAGCGCTTATAAGCTCTTTTAGCTTGCCGCACGCAAAGGCAAAGTGCTCTTTTAGGCAGTTTAGATCGATGCAAAATGTCTCAAAGCCGCAGCTTGCATTTAGGCTGATCGCCCTTACTTCAAGCTCTTTAGCAAATTTAGCCGAGCCTAGCTTCATATCGCCCTCGTTTAGTAAATTTGCACTTAGCCTTGCAAGGCCTGCAAGCTTGCCATTTTGCGAGCTACCAGCTGCTTTGAAAACTAGTTTTAGGCTCACTACTGGCATAGCTTTTGAGCTTTCAAAAACGACTGGGATTTTTACATTTTTTACATTGATATCTAAAATTTTCATCTAAAATTTCTCCAAAATATCGTAGTTTGTGTTGCGCTTAGCTGGTATTTCTCCGACATCTTTTATAAGCTCGATCATCTGCTCTTGATTCATCCTAAAGCTAGCACCTGCTGCCTTTACGACGTTTTCTTCCATCATCGTGCTGCCAAGGTCGTTTGCGCCAAAAAGAAGCGCTAGCTGACCTACGTAGCTACCCTGCGTGACCCAGCTGCTTTGGATATTTTTAAAGTTATCCAAAAAGAGCCTTGAGACTGCAAGAAGCCTTAGATAGACGTTTGAGCTTTGCTTTTTTATCTCTGGAAATTCTTGCATAAGCTTTGTATTTAGCCCTTGAAAGCTCCAAAGTATAAATGCCCTAAATCCAGCCGTTTCATCTTGTAAATTTCTGATATGCTCCCAGTGCTCCACGATCTCACGAGTGCTCTCAACCGTGCCAAACATCATCGTCGCAGTCGTTTTTATACCAAGCTCGTGCGCCTCTTTGTGTATGCGAAGCCAGTCTGCGGTGTCGCATTTTTTTGGGGCGATGATGTCACGCACCCTGTCACTTAAAATCTCCGCTCCAGCCCCTGGCATCGAGTATAAGCCCTTTTCGTTTAGGCGCCTTAAGACCTCTTTGGTAGAAATTTTTGAAACTCTTGCGATGTAGTCGATCTCAACGGCAGAAAAACCATGTATCGTGATGCTTGGATAGTGATTGCAGATGTAGCTTACAAGCTCCTCGTACCACTCGATCTTTAGCTTTGGATGAACGCCGCCTTGAAATAAAATTTGAGTACCGCCAATGGCGATAAGCTCCTCGATCTTCTTGCCGATCTCCTCAAAACTTAGCACATAAGCGTCTTCTTCTTTTGCGTGGCGATAAAATGCGCAAAATTTACAATCCACCCAGCAGACATTTGTATAGTTGATGTTGCGATCTACGATGAAGGTCGTTATATTATCTGGATGAAGTTCCTTTTTTCTAGCTAGCGCCATCTTGCCAAGCTCGTAAAGCGGTGCATTTTCTATAAGATCGATGGCTTCATTTACACTAAGTCTTTTCAAATTTAACCTTTTATTTTGCTTATTTTTGGGCGAGAGTTTAGCCAAAAATGCTTTTAAATATGATAAATCAGGCGTTATGAAAAATTAATTTTTAAAGGCTAAAATGTTAAAAATTCTTTAAAGGAGCAAGTTATGAAAAAGATAGTATTTGCCGTTATTTGCGGACTATTTTTAGTTGGTTGTGCCAAAAATGAGCCAAAGCCAAACGAAGCTGGACACGCAGAATGTGGCTGCCCTCACCACCAAAACATGGCGACAAAAGATAAGGAAAGTTGCGAACACCACGGCGACATGCAAAATGGTGGCCATGCACATGACCACCAAATGATGCATAAACATTAATAAAAGTGCCAAATGGCACTTTTATTTTAATATCACCTTGTCACCTTTGGTGCCAAGAACCGTCACT
Organism: Campylobacter concisus; assembly: GCF_902460545.1. Lineage (GTDB taxonomy): Bacteria > Campylobacterota > Campylobacteria > Campylobacterales > Campylobacteraceae > Campylobacter_A > Campylobacter_A concisus_AE. The sequence continues at coordinate 233,039 of NZ_CABPUE010000002.1, read as the reverse complement.
TTCTCTCCGTTAGCTAAATTTCTATCATATTTCCAAAGTGTGCCTTTGAAATAGACCATATTTTCTCTGATCTCGCCAACTCCAGCTTCGTCTAAAAATTCCTCGTTAAAGCTCTCTTTTCTGGACATAAATTTACTCTTCAACGGCGCTTTTAAAAGCACAAGGAGCACGATCGCAATCGCTGCTGTAATTAAAATTTGATAGCTCCAAGCAAAACTAAAACCAAAATTTATAGCTCCAACTACGATAAAAGCTATGCCAAAAAATAGCAAATAAAACGAGAAAAAGATAAACTCGGTGATGCACAAAACCACACCGATTGCTATCATTATAAAAGGGCTGATCACGCCTTATCCTTAGCTAGGAAATTTTTCAAAACGCTAAGTGAACCAATAAGCTCAGTCGCCTCATAAGGGACTAAAATTTTATCTTTTGAGCTATTTTTAGCTAGCTCGCTAAATGCCCCGACTCTATCGCGAGCGAGCAAAAATTCTGCTGCATTTGCGTTTTTGCTCATACTATCATTTATCATATCCATAGCCTCTTTTTGAGCCGTTGCTATGGCGATTTGCTCGTATTTTTTTGCATCAGCCATACGCTCGATTGCCTCTGCTTGAAGCACTTTTTCTTGTTTTAGCGCCTCTGCATTGCGGATTAACGCCTCTTTTTCAGCCAAGGCTTTTAGCTCGATCGCGCGTTTTTCACGCTCGGCTTTCATCTGCATATTCATCGCCTCTTCGATGCCAAGTGGGACAGAAATTTCAGAAATTTCTACGCGCATGATCTTTACGCCCCAGTTGCCAGCAGCGTCGCCAAGAGCCACTTGAAGTGCGGCATTTAGGCGGTCACGAGAGCTTAGTGTATCGTCAAGATTCATCGCGCCGATCTCGCCACGAAGCGTAGTCATGGCTAAATTTGCAATGGCACGCTTGTAGTTATCGACATTATAAACCGCCATTTTTGCATCAAAAACCTTTAAAAAGACGATACCATCGACGCTTATATTAACGTTATCTTTTGTGATGACTTGCTGTTTTGTGATGTCTACAAGCTGCTCTTTTACGGTGATTATCGCTCTTATTTGATCGACAAATGGGATGATTATGTGAAATCCGCCATCAAGCACTTTGTGAAATTTGCCAAGTCGCTCAATGAGTAGATTATCAGCTTGTGAGACGATCTTGATACCAGCCTTTAAAAACAAGAACGCAAAGATAACCAGAACTACGACTAAAACGCCAAATGCTTCGATTTGCATTTTTACTCCTTTAATTTATAATTTGTTATTTTCTTAAGTATTATAATACATTTTAAATTTTATTTTCAAAAAGGATTAGCATGAAAAATTTTATATTTGCACTAAGTGCGGCCCTACTTTTGGCAGGTTGTGCCTCATCTAGCCAAAATGCAAACGTCCCACAAGGCAAATGTGAAGTAAAAAGTAGCTGCGAAGCTCCAATTAGCAGCATCGATGGCACTTATAAAGCATTTTTACCTTGCGCTAGCTGCATGGGTATAGACTCAACCCTTATACTAAAAAAGGACGGCACATTTGAAAGTGTGATGAACTACAAGTCAAAAGACAACTACAAAGCCGTTAGTAAAGGCAAATACTCGATCAAAAATGGTGTGATAACAACGATTGATGAGTATAAAGAAAAGAGCTTTTATAAAATAGAAGGTGAAAACCTAAAAATGCTAGATATGGACCAAAAAGAGGTCACTGGTGAGCTAAAAGATAAATACATCTTTAAACGCGTAAAATAAATTTTAAAGGCAAAATGATATAATTTTGCAATTTTTAAGGAGTTGCAAATGAAATATCTTTTTGCCATACTTATCTCATTTTTCATCCTTGGCTGCGCAAAAAATGAAAATTTAGAGCCACATCAAAACATACAAAATACAGTAAAAGAAGATAAACCGCTAGTTCAGGCAAATACACCCAAAAAGCCAGAAAAGCTAATACTTCCAAACTCAATTTATAGTAGTTTTCACACTATTTTGCCTTGCCCAAATTGCGAAGGCATAAAAACTATCATTACGTTAAATAAAGACAAAACCTATACAAAAACAATGCTTACTATGGATAAAGAAGTAAGCTTGGTTGAAAAAAATGGCAAATTTGATGTTGATGATAGTGCCATCATTTTAAAAGATGAAAATGGCAATCTTAGCTACTTTGCGCCAAATAAAAATTCACTTCTTCAACTTGATGACAAGAAAAATAAGCGAGTTGGCGTGCTAGCTCAAATTTATAATTTTGAACCGGTAAATAAAGCTTACAAAGATAGTTTTTTTGCTAAATTTTATAAATTTAAAAGCAAAGATAACTTTTTAGATATCGTAATCGTGCCAAGTAAAAATGGTGCGAAAATAAGTTTTTATTCATCATTAAAAAATGGCTCGCCACTTTGCGAGTTTAGCTCAGAGCTACTTTACGACAAGGGAATTTTTTACCTTTTAGATGAAAAAGGCATTACTCTAAGCATACACAGGATAAATAATGCAATTTTTCTAGTAGCAAACGATAAAATTTGTAAAAATGCTCACATAAGCGGACGATATAAAAAAGATAAAGATCAAAAAAATCTCTTTGGCAAAGGCTTTTTTGCAGAGCTGACAAACGAATCAGCAAATAGAGATGTGATAAAAATTTATGGCTCAAAAAACATAAAACGGGATAACACAAAAAAAGAAAACAGCTACATCGTAACAAACAAAAATGAAAGAATTTTTGAATACACCTTGCTAAATGGCATTATCACAAGTATTGAGATTTACTCAAATGAGTTTAAAACTCCAGAAAATATCAGCCTTAAATCAAATTTCAAAGATATAAAAAATTCTCTTGTTATCTCTAAATTTAGTAGCGATAAAAACAATATCTATCTAAAAATAGATAGCCACGATATGTTAATCACACTAAAAAATCCACTTACCAAAGAGATAACAAGCCTAAACGATATCCCAGATGAAACAAAGATAGAGCAAATAACGCTAATGTGGAATCAATAAGTTGAAAGAATATCTTAAACTTTTAAAAGAAGAGAAAAATTTTCACCTCTTAAGCATCATTCAGCTTATATGCTATTTTGGCGTATGGTTTTCGCACACAGGTATTTTTACCCTTCTTATCAAGCTTGACGCTCCTGTTTGGGCGATCACGCTAAGTGCGGCGATGGCATTTATCCCAGGTGTTGTCATAGCTCCATTTAGTGGAATTTTAGTTGATAAATTTAGCCCAAAGCCAATGCTTGTCATCATGATGGCAGTTGAGACGATAAGCGTTTTCATGCTTCTTTTTATAGACTCACTTGATTTTTTATGGCTACTTTTACTCATCATTTTTGTTAGAAATGGCACTGGCGGAATGTATTTTCAAGTAGAGATGAGCGTACTGCCAAAAATTTTAAGCAAAGAAAATCTCAAACTCGCAAACGAGATCCACTCTATCATCTGGGCGGTCTCATACACTGCTGGCATGGGGCTTGCTGGAGTTTACATACACTTTTTTGGTATTAAAAGCGCATTTTTGCTTGATGGCATACTATACATTCTTAGCTTTGGATTTTTATATTTTTTAAATTTACAAGGTCTAAAGCCAGAATTTATAGAAAAACCACTAAAAATGCTAAAAAATGGCCTTGTGTATTTAAAAGAAAACAGGCTTATCGTGCATCTTATATTCTTGCACGCCTTTGTTGGCATTACCGCTTATGACGCATTGATCGCACTTTTGGCTGATTACAAATATGCAAATTTACTCTCGACATCGCTAATTATAGGATTATTAAATACTTCAAGATCCATTTCACTCATGTTTGCTCCAGCTATACTTAGTAAATTTATAAATAAAAATACGCTTATTTTCGTATATATCGGACAAGGCCTTGGTGTTATTATTTGGGCTTTATCGCTCTGGAATTTTTATCTATCGCTTATTGGCATTATCTTTGCTGGATTTTGCACATCAAGTCTTTGGAGCTACACCTATACGATGCTTCAGCAAAACTGTAAAAAAGAATTTTATGGCCGAGTGATTGCATATAACGATATGGTTTTTCTTGGCTTTAGCGCTCTTATTTCATTTATCATTGGTCTGCTTTATGATATTGGACTTAGTGTTGAGATGATTGCGAGTTTTATGGGAAGCCTCTTTTTTGTAGGGGCTTTTTACTATCACATCGTATTAAAAAGCTACAAAATAAGGTGATTGATTTTAAATTAAGTCGCCCAAATTAAAAGGCGACTTGGCAAATTTTTATTTTTTTAGATAGTAGGTAGTTCCATTTGAAAAGCGCTTTTCATAAGCTGGAGTGTAAGGCACAAGATCAGCGTGCCCAGCGTAAAGCCTACCATCTGGCTTAAGCAACTTATGAAGTCTCTCAACACATTTTAATCTAAAATCATCATCAAAATAGATCATCATATTTCTTGAAAGCACGATATCAAATTTTCCTAGATTAAAAATAGCATCATCAAAAACATTTAAAATTTTAAACTCACACCTTGGTAAATTTTCTTTTTTTATCTTAAATTTATCATCGACTTTTGTAAAAAATCTCTCTTTTTGAAAATCGCTTAATCTATGCAAGCTCCTCTCACTAAAAATACCATTTTGACAGCTTGCTATGGCTTCTGAGTTTATATCTATACCTACGATTGAAATTTCATGCTGTTTAAATCCCATCTCATAAGCAAGCATTGCAAGCGAATATGACTCATCTCCAGTAGAGCAAGGAGCACACAAAATTCTAGCTCCTCCAAGCTCCTTTGCGTAATAGATCACATCTTTAAGTTGAGGCAACTCTCTATAAAAATAAGTCTCATTTACAGTTACTAGATTTAAAATGTCTTGTCGTAAGCTTGAGTTATATCTTATCATCGAAACAAGATCTTTAATGCTTTTTATCTGGCGATCTCTAATAAAAATGGTAATTCGTTGCAATGTAATATCTCTTTTTGGCTCCAGATCAACTCCGCAAAGAGTTTTGATAATATTCATAAATTCATTAAAACTATCCATATCTTGTGAAGTATTTGTTTGCATTGTTTTTGTATCTTTTGCGTCATTAGTTAATAGCATTTAAAAAATCCTCCAGCTCTTTTTTTATCATAGTTAGATTTAATGATTTTAAGCTTTGATTTAGCTCTTTTGCACGTTTTGGCATGCCATAAACTATCGCGCTCTCTTCATTTTCAGCTATACATTTTGCTCCAGCCTTATAAAGCTTATCAAGCCCAGATGCACCATCATCTCCGATACCAGTTAGCAAGATAGCTAGGACATTTGCGCTCTTGCAAATTCCGACTCCAGATTTAAACAACACATCAACATTTGGCGTATATATAGTCTTTTCTTCTGTATTTGGCTTTGCGCTAATTGGTAAATTTGGTGACACCACTACATTTTGTTCGCAGACATATACGGTATTTTCTTTTAAAATTTTCCTCTCATTTAAAATTTCAACATCCAAGCCACACTCTTTTCCGATTTGCATAGCAAAAGAGTTTATAAACATTTTATTCATGTGCTGGGCTATCACGATGATAGCTCCATTTAGTTTTACGTTTTTTAATAACTTTTTTAAATGCCCAGGCCCGCCAGTAGACGCCCCTATTAATATTAATTTTTGTGCCACAAATAGCCTTTAAATTTTTAATTTAATATTTAGCTTACGCCACTTTTTTGTATATCGTCAATATCCCTGCCACTCTTTATATGCCTTGCTAATTTTTAAGCAAATTTATAGATCATTTCTTTGTGATCTTATATAAAAAGCTAAAAATTTCAGCAACAGCTTTATATAAATTTGGTGGAATTTCTTGATCAACTTCAACCTTGCTTAAAATTTCAATAAGGTCAGGATCCTCTTTGATCGGTATATCATGCTCTTTTGCAAGATCAATTATTCTATTTGCTATCTCGCCAGCGCCACTAGCCAGCACTCTTGGAGCATTATCTTTAGATCTGTTGTAGCCAAGAGCTACTGCTTTTTTCTTATTTACTTGCATTAAATTTTCTTATCAAAGCCCACATCAAGGCCGCCAAATTTTTTAAATCTATCATTTAGCTTTACTTTTGACAAAGTTTTGATATTAAAGTTTGAAACTATGAGTCCAAGCTTTGATATTGCTTGTTTTAATTCGCTAGAGTTTGAAATGATTAGCTCCTTAAACTCATTTGTTTGTGTAGCTACCGAGAGATCAATATACCTTTTATCAATAAGTCCAACCATCACATTTATCTGTCCAAATTTCTTAAAATTTAGATCGATCTGAGCGTAAAATTTATCCTTTTTGCCTTTCTTAAATGCGATATTTCCACCCTCAACGCCGTCCCAAATATAAGGCATATAGGTTTGGATCCCTCCTTGAAGACTTGATATCATTTGATGCATCTCGATCTGCGAAATCATCTTATTTGCTGCATTTACGCTTTGCGGATTTTGACTCTTTTCACTGATATTTAAAAGCGTACTTTTTATATCTTGGCTTAGCACCTTTGAAATTTCGCTGCTATTTTTAGTCGTAATGTTATTTATATCGTTTGTAGCGAGATTTAACTGTTTTAAAAGTGCCTTACTCTCACTTAGCTCATTTTTAGCCAAACTTGCCTTAGCATCAGCAAGACTTAGGCTATGAGCAAGACGCCTCGCCGCGCTTTGGAGCTTATCTTGCAAGCTACCATCCTTTGAAACATCGCTCATCTCATTAAACGCTTTTACAAGCCCTGCTTCATCGCCTATGTTATTTAGCGTTTTTAGATCGTTTTTTATGCTATCAAGGATAGTTTTTAGCTCTTTGTGATTTTGGCTAAAACCAAAATTTTGATTTAGCTTTTCATTTGCTAGGCTTGCGACTTTCTCGCTTAAATTTGAGATGAAATTTTGCATTTTGCCTATTTGATTTTTTACTAGCTCGCCATTTTGATCTTTTGAAAAATTTTTATCTAAAAATTTAACCACACTATCAAGCTTATCAACATCTTTTAAAAGGGTTTTTATGCTTGAGTTATCAAGGATATTTTTTGCGTCACTACTCGCTTTTTCAAGTATAGAAGCAAGCTTTGAAAAAGAGTTTTGATTGTCTAATTTTTCATCATTTAGGGTTAAAATTTGATTTAGTAAATTCCCGCTTGAGAGATTTTTTATATCGCTTAGTAGCTTCTGAACTGAGCTTGGAAGCTTCTCTGGACTAAGTGCATCTTTTAAATTTGCTTCAAGCATTACGCCTGAGTTTTTGATCTGATCATTTAGTGAGCCGGCTTTTAGATCGGCTATTGGTTTTAGAAATTCTTTTAGCTTTAGTGCAAGGCTCTTTATTTCAGGGCTTTCATTTTGGGTTGCCTCAGCTTCTAAGCTTTTTGCAAGGTCTGATAGCTCGCTGGCTAAATTTGGAGCTATTTTCGTATCTTTTGCCTGAGATAAAATTTGTTCAGCCTTGCTAAGACTTGAAGCACTTTTTAGATCATCAAGCACTCTTGCAACGAGTTTTCCAACATTATCAAGTGTCTCTGAAATGCTCTGCTCACTAGGCGTTTGTACGCTTGGCTGATTTTTAAAAAACGAGCCTTCATTTTTACGAACTGGCACATTTTGAGTAGTATTTTGCCCGGTTTGAACCGAAGTATTTGATATATTCAAAGAATTTCCTACGTCCATTTTTTACTTTTTATTTTTTCTATCGGCAAAATTTCCATTTTGCTCAATAGTAGCGATGCCAGCCGTCCTTGCAACGAGCCTGTCGTTGTACTCTTTTCTCATATGCTGTGGTATTGTCTTTTGCGTTAGTGCAAATAAAATAAGCCCGGCAAAAAGCACCAAATAGACATAGATAAAGCCAAATGCTCCAAAAATTTTCATCGCATAGCTCATAAGAAGCGGTGAGAAAAGCGAAGCCAAAGAGTAGCTAAATAGCAAAGCACGTGCGACTTGCACGCTTTTAGTTTTATCTGTGATCTCGTCATTTGCTCTAGCCAGAGAAAGCCCATATGTGCAAAAAATTCCAGCCCCGAAAAAGAATGAAAGCAGATATTCAACCGTTAAATTTTTGCCATTTAGTAAAAATAAAACTGCGCTTATTAAAGCCACACTGCTACAAAGCAAAATAGCTGGCCTTCTGCCATATCTATCAGAGAAACTACCGATAAAAACTTGAGCTAAAAAGCCACCGATCATCGCAACCGTCATAAAAAATGAAGCCTCTTTTGTGCCGTATCCTTGAAGCAAGACAAAAAGGCTTGCCATCGAAAAAAAGCCATTTATTGCTAAGCCCGCAACAAGCGCTCCTACGAGGGCTAGCGGGACGATACCAAAAATTTTTGGGATATTTATGGGCTGACGCTCTGGGATTTGAGGCTGATTTATACGGATCAAATTTAATGGAATGCTTGAGAGCATGATAAAAGCTGCACTGATGATGAAAATTTCAAAGGTATTAAGATCAAGCGCTAAGATCAAAATGCCAAGTCCAAAACTCGTGTAAAAAACGCCTTCATAAAAGGCTATCACGCGAGATCTTATTTTGTTTGGAATTTTTGCATTTAGCCAGCTTTCTATAACCATCAAAAGCGCGTAGTAGCAATATCCCAAAAATGCACGCAATATCGCCCAGAATGCTAAATTTTGATTTACCGCATGAAGCATAGCTGAGACTGCAAAAATGGCTGAAAAGATGGCAAAGGCTCTTATGTGGCCAGTAATTGAGATGACTCTGTGAGCTGTAATGGTGCTAATTAACGCACCCACAAAAAAGCCTGTATTGATTAATCCGATCTCTAGCTCGCCCACTCCATTTTGCTTAAGAAGTGCGCTACAAGATGCGATGACTAGACCATTTCCGATAAAAAGCAAACTCATGCCCAAAAATAGCGGTCCCATCGAGCGGATGATCCTAAAGCTACTTGCCATCAGTATCCTTTATGGTATTAAATTTATTCTCCATAAGCCCAAAAATAAATGCACCAATAGGCATCGGAGCAAGCCCCACTAAAAAGCCAGGCACGTTTAGTAAATTTTCATTTTTTAAAAAAATAAATCCAAAAAAAAGTATCGCATAAACCACCAAGCGGTAAGGCATAAAGGCTGCTGCGAAACTCTTATCTTTAAATGAAAATTTCTGCTTTTTTAGCCTTACTTTTTCATCTTTTAGGCTAAATTCTTTTGCCTCATTTTGTCCAAAATTTTCATCATCTTCATCGTCCTCTTCTTCTATCTTGGCTAAAATTTCATCTCTTGCATTTTCTAGCCGAGAATTTATGCGGTTTTTATAGGCAAAAAAGCTAGCCGTTAAGATGATAAGCGAGGCAAAAAATGAAATTTGCGAGCTTATAAAAAATTGATTTGATATAAATTTGCCAACCACGCTAAGAGCCAGCCAAAGCGCAAAATAGCAAATCAAAAGCCTACTAATCGTCCTCATCATCGTCTTTTGTGTAGCCTTTGTATCTGCTTTCATCTTTTAGCTCATCTAGGCTTTTTATCTGTGCTTTGTAGGCCTTATAGACATTTAAAATAGCAGCTGCAATACCGATAGCAAAGCCTATCCAAAGAGCTGGCGTGAAATTTGTAGCCTTTTTTACAAAATACCCAAGCCCAGTGCCAAGCAAGATCGCAACTACGATTGAAACGCCAAGACTTAGCTGCTCAGCACCCGCTACGATATCTTTTATCTTAAATTTTGCCATTAGGCTTTTATCTCCAAAAATGCCTCTTTGGCTGCGCTTACCGCTAGATCGATATCCGCCTCACTCATCGCATCGCAGACAAATCCAGTCTCAAACTGACTTGGAGCTAGATAGATTCCACGCTTAAGCATAGCTTGATGAAATTTAGCAAAGAGTTTTGTGTCACTCTTTAGCGCATCATCGTAGTTTTTTACTGCATGATCTGTAAAAAAGTAGCCAAACATAGAGCCACGAACATCAGTTTGGATGGTGATGCCAGCGCTTTTTGCTGCCTCTTTAAAGCCGTCCATTAACTTTGTAGCAAGCTTTTCAAGTCTAGCGTATAAATTTGGATCACTATTTATCTTTGAAATCGCTGCTATGCCAGCACTCATCGCTACTGGATTGCCACTTAGCGTGCCTGCTTGATAGACAGCGCCATCAGGACTTAAGCAGTCCATTATCTTAGCCTTGCCGCCAAATGCAGCGACGTTCATGCCTCCGCCTATAACCTTGCCAAATGTGACAAGGTCAGCATCTACTTCGTGAAATGGATATGAGCCGAGGCGAGAAGCTCTAAAGCCGCTCATAACCTCATCAAGGATAAGCACAGCGCCAAATTTATCGCAAAGCGCTCTAAGCTCCTCTAAAAATTTCTTATTAGCTGGCACAAGCCCCATATTTCCTGCGATAGGCTCAATTATGACGACGCCTATTTTGTCTTTATTATTTTCAAAGATAGCTTTTACGCTCTCGATATCGTTATAAACTGCTAAATAGGTGTTTTTCACAACGTCTTGTGGCACGCCGCTGCTTGAAGCGTTGCCGTATGTCGTTGCGCCACTTCCTGCTTTGATAAGAAGTGCATCGCTGTGTCCGTGATAGCAGCCTTCAAATTTGATAAGTCCATCTTTTTTGGCATATCCTCTAGCCACCCTGATCGCGCTCATGGTAGCCTCCGTGCCAGAGCTAACGAAGCGAATTTTATCTATTTGTTTAAACTCATCACATATTAGCTTTGCTAGAGCGGTCTCTTTTGGTGACGGAGCACCGTATGAGACGCCTTGTTTTACGGCAGAGATGATCGCCTCTTCGATATCTTTATCACAGTGGCCAAATATGAGCGGTCCCCAGCTTTGGATGAAGTCAAGATACTTTTTGCCCTCGACGTCGTATAGATAGGCGCCCTTTGCATGATCTATCATCACAGGCTCACCACCAACACTACCAAATGCGCGTACTGGTGAATTTACGCCGCCTGGGATATATTTTTTGGCTTCGCTAAATGCCTCTTTATTTGTCATTTTTTATCCTTTTGATTTTGTGTTTTTAAATTTGTCTTTTGATTATCTTTTTGATTTGTTACTGGTTTTACTGGCGACTTTGGTGCTTGCGTAGTAGCGGTTTTTGCTGACTCAGCTGGCTTAGCTGTGGTAGTTTTAGCTGGTTCTGCTGGTTTTGTAGCAGGGGCGGCTTTGGCAGATTGCTCTGGCTGTTTTTGCGTCGTATCAGCAGCAACTGGCTTGCTTAAATTTTGCGCTTTTGCTACTTTTGAAGGAGTATTTATCTTATTTGTAATGTACTCATAAAGAATCGTAGTCTCCTCGTCTGTCAAAAAGTAGCTTGGCATGACGCCTTTTGGCTTTGTAAGAGCTGCTTTAAAGCTTTCAAATTCTATATCGTTTATCTTTGGCGCTCTAAGCTCGTCATCAACCGTTTTGTTTGCTTTTTTGTCAAAGTGTTTGTATTTAGAGATTAGACTGCCCTCGCCCTTTGTACCGTGACATTTATCACATCCTATGCCGCGTGGATTTAGGTAGAGCATTTTGGCGTACTCAGTCTTTGTGATAAAATCAGCACCAAAAATCGCCACACAAAAAAGCAAAATCAAAAAAACAGACCGCATAAACCTCTCTTTTAAAAATTTAATTTAATTTTAGGTATGATACCACCCTTGTGATTAAAAAAGCTTTTAAATAAGGATCCAATATGAAAATTTTAGACGGTAAAGCCGTATCTTTAAAGGTCAAAGAAAGCGTAAAAGTAAGAGCTGAAGAACTAAAAAAATTTGGCGTAGAGCCAACCCTAGCTGTTATCTTGGTAGGCGAAGATAAAGCATCTCAAACATACGTTAGAGCCAAAGAAAAAGCCTGCAACGAATACGGCATAAAAAGCGTAGCTCACCGTCTAAGCGAAAATACAACCCAAGCAGAGCTTCTAGCGCTTATAAATGTGCTAAATTTAGACGATAGTATCCACGGCATCTTGGTGCAGTTGCCACTTCCAAAACATATAGATACAAACACTGTTTTAGCAACGATCGATCCAGCAAAAGACGTAGATGGCTTTCACGCTGTAAATGTTGGCAAACTTGTTAGCGGACTTGATGGCTTTGTGCCTTGCACACCGCTTGGCGTGATGGAAATTTTAAAAGAGTATGGCATTGATGTGGCTGGACTAAACGCAGTTGTTATAGGTAGAAGTAATATCGTTGGCAAGCCTATGGCAAATTTGCTTTTAAACGCTTCAGCAACAGTTACGATCACTCACAGCAAGACTAAAAATTTAAAAGAAATTTGCAAAAATGCTGACCTCATCGTTGCAGCCATCGGTAGCCCATTTTTCTTAAAGGCTGACATGGTAAAAGATGGCGCAGTAGTCGTTGATGTAGGCATAAACAGACTTGATGATGGCAGGCTTGTGGGCGATGTGGATTTTGACGAGGTCGCACCAAAATGCTCATACATCACGCCTGTTCCTGGCGGCGTTGGCCCGATGACGATTGCGATGCTTTTAAATAACACAATCCTTGCAGCCCAAGCTAAGATAGCTAGCCATAAAAGAGCGTAATAATGAAAAAATTTTTTACTAAATTTTATGACTTTTGCTCGAGCTGGACAGGCACGGTTATCATCGTTTTGCTTGTCATTTTCTTTGTAGCTCAGGCCTTTGTGATCCCGTCTGGTTCGATGAAAAACACGCTTTTGGTTGGGGATTTTTTATTTGCTAAAAAGTATGTTTATGGCATACCAACACCAAGAATTCCATGGCTTGAGGTAAAAATTTTGCCTGAGCTAAATAACAATGGACATCTCATAACTGGCGATGGTCCAGCAAGAGGCGATATAGTCGTCTTTCGTTATCCAAAAGACGAGAAAACTCACTTTGTAAAACGCTGCTTTGCCACAAGCGAAGATGAGATCGTTTTTACCGAAAAAGCCCTCTATCTACACCCAAAAGAGGGAGATAATTTTATAAAGGCAAACTGCCGTGAAAATTTAAATGGTAAAGAGAGCAAATTTGACTACTCATGTAGCGATATAACTGAGCTTGATGGCAAACTTTTCATAAAAGAGCCATATAGATTTAGCGGCATCCACTACGACGAAAATATAAATTTATTTGAGCAGATGGTTTTCATGCTAAATACAAATAAAGATAGTGTTTTTATGAAGCCAGCGCTCATTAGCTCATTGCCGCAAAATCCAAATTTTAACTTTAACGCTTTTTACGTCAAAGTGCCAAAAGATGAGTACTTTATGATAGGCGACAACCGCGATCACTCAAACGATAGCCGTTTTTGGGGAAGTGTGGCTTACAAGGACATAGTCGGTCAGCCTTGGTTTATATATTTTAGCTGGGACAAGAACTACAATGTGCGCTGGGAGCGTATCGGACGCTTTGTAGATACGATAGAAAACGATGAGTTTTTTACAAAACAAGCTCTAAAAGAAGGCGAAGTAGATGGGCTTCATTGATAACATAGACATAGTCAAAGTCGCCACTATCGTCATCTCTTTAATAATCGCCATCGTCGGCCACGAGATCGCTCACGGATATGTCGCTTATAAATTTGGCGACAACACTGCAAAAAGCCTTGGCAGGCTTAGCGTAAATCCTATAAAACACATCGATCTTGTTGGCACCATCATCGTACCGCTGGTGCTTTATCTAAGCACTGGCATGATGTTTGGCTGGGCAAAACCAGTGCCTGTAAATACCTACACAGTCGTGCGAAATGGCGGATATAAAGCAGCTATCTACGTAAGTCTAGCTGGCATCTGTTACAACGTCATCCTAGGCGTCTTGTCTCTTTTTGTACTAAAGGCTTTATTAAATATAGAAACCTTTGAAATTTTACTTCAGTTTTTATTCACGCTTGCACTTTTAAATTTGATGTTAGCTATCTTTAACCTCTATCCGATCCCGCCACTTGACGGCTTTCACGCGCTCGAGTACGCGCTTAGAAATTTTGGCTTTCACGCACTAGCTGAGAAGCTAGAGGGCATCTCAAGATACGGCTTTGTCATCCTTATCATCATCCTCGTCTCGCCTTTAAAAGATACTATCTTTTATCCGACAAGATACGTTTTAGATATCGCAAGCGCCTTTATAAACGGCTAAATTTAGAGCAAATTTGCTCTAAATTTTTGACTTTGTGATCTTATAAGAGTACTCTTTTTTAAATTCCTCTTTTGGTGCAAGGCTAAATTTAAGCTCCACCTTGCCATCTTTGCTGATATCTTTTTTATCAAAGCCCTTTATCTCGACCTTTACCGCCTCATCGGCAGATACCGGCACACGATCGACCAAAGTGACATCGATGCTCTTGCTTGAGTTATTTTTGACACTTATCTCATAGTCCTCTTCGCTTATGCGGTCTTTGCCAAGAAGCGAGCTCTTTTTAAATTTATTTAATCGCTCTTTTTTAAGCTCGATTAGCTCGTTTTGTCCCAAAAATAGCTGAGTGGGCTCATCTTTAGCTTTCATCTCAAACTCGCTTGGACTGCCAACACTAACACCATTAACATAAAACTGCGTTTTGGCTGGCGTTAGATCATCATTTAGCTTAAAGCTAGCTACGTTATATGCCTTTAGCGAGCCGTAAAAATCAGCAAAAACGCTAAAATTTGCATCCATTTTTTGCGTATCATAAGTTATATATTTGCTCTCGCCTTTTGCTAAATTTATCCCATCTATCTTCCAAATTTTGGCAAACTCATTCTCATCTCTTTGCACACGCATATCAGCGACCTCAGCGGCGACTTTAGCAGCTCTTAGCATATTTTTTGAAGCGCCGTAACCATCAGCTTCAGCCTCGCTCTCCTCGTACCAAGGGTAAAATTTGCTTGGAGCAAGCGCTTTTTGATATCTGGTCGGATAGATGGCGAGCTTTAAATTTTTAACATCGCTGGCAAATGGGTTGGTGAGTAAAATTTCTTGTTTTATCAAGATATTTTTGTTTTTTGTGTCTGCATAAATTTCATTTAGCGTCTTTGGGGCCTCATCATCCATGTATGAAAGCGTCGCCTCTTTTGGGTCGCAAGCAAATTTCATATCAAGCTGCAAAAATCCAGCCATCTCGCTCTTTGGCTCATTTTCTTTAAGCGCTTCAAGCTCACTTTTAGCAGCTGAAATTTTCTCGATATTATCTAGGCTAAATTTATAAAACTCATCAGCTCTTTTTGTCACATCGTTACTTTTGTTTTCTTCTACCAAAGCTTGCTCTATAAATCTACCTCTTGCATCTAGCGCCTCAATCTTGCTACTTAAATTTGCGACTTCTTGCTTCCATTTTATGTAACTTGGGCTATTTTCTTCGCTGATCTTTTTTAGATAAGCATTCGCGTCACAATCCCCATTTATAGTGATGTTCTCACTCTGCACACCCTCTGGCACAAAGGCGCTAAAAGAGCTATTTGCGTCACTAAATTTTTGAGTGATGATGGTTTGATCTGTGTAGATCTCTATCAAATTTTCATTTGCAAAGGCTAGCGTAGAAGCCACTAAAAAGAGTGCTTTTTTCATATTTTCTCCTTTAAATTTTTGGTAAATTATAGCTTCATTTTGGCTGAGAGTAAAATTTTATTTTAATGCAACTTTGACTATAATCAACAAAAAATTTAACGGACTTTTCATGAAGATAGACAAAGTTTTCTTAGCTAGCGATCACGCTGGTTTTGAGCTAAAAAACGAGCTTAAAGAGGCTATTAAAGGGCTTGGATACGAAGTAGTTGATCTTGGCACAAACGATAAAAATAGCGTTGATTACCCTGATTATGCGCATTTGCTAGCGAGCAAGCTTGAGCCTAACTGCTACGGCGTGCTAGTTTGTGGCACAGGCATAGGCATATCAATAGCTGCAAATAGGCACGAAAACGTAAGGTGCGCCCTTTGTCACGACGAATTTACCGCTAGACTTGCAAGAGAGCACAACGACGCAAACGTAATCGCTTTTGGCGCAAGGGTTATTGGCGCAGGCGTGGCTATCTCGGCGGTTGAAGCCTTTTTAAAGACTGAGTTTGCAGGCGGCAGACACGAAAGAAGAGTCAAAAAAATAGAGCTTGAGGCAGGCAAATGATAGGCGAGTGGATCGTTTTTACCGCTCTTGTTTGTGCTGCGATCTACCTAACCGTCATGGTTTTTTACTTCAAAACGCTTCTAAAAAAAGAGCGTGCGACAAAAGATTTTATGAAAAATAACCTCCAAGATACCGAGGTCGTCATAAGAAAATTTCAGATCCAGCTCCAACGAAGTCTAGGCAACATCGACATCTTGACAGACGAGCTAAACAAAACTAAAAACGACGTAACATCACTTCGCACAAGAAATTCCCAGTACCGCTTAGAAAACGACAAGCTAAGACAGCGTATTCGTGAGCTTGAAGGCAAGATCGAAGCGCTACTATAAGATCAAATTTAAGGAAATTTATGAAAGTTTTAGATCAAAAAGGCAAAGAATTTTTACTAAACTCTATTCGCTGCATAAACGACTTTCCAAAGCCTGGCATAGTCTTTCGTGACATTACGACACTACTAAACAACAAAGAGGCGTTTAACTTTTTGATAGACCATTTGGTAGCTAGATACGAGGACGCAAAGATTGATTACATAGCTGGCATCGAGTCACGTGGCTTCATCTTTGGTGCGGCGCTTGCAGCAAGACTAAGGCTGCCTTTTGTGCCTATTCGCAAGCCAAAAAAACTGCCTTTTATCACACTTTCTCAAAAGTATAGCCTAGAATACGGCGTCGATGAAGTGCAAATTCACATCGATGCTTTTGGAGAAAAAGCGGGCGCTAGAGTGCTTTTGATGGACGATCTCATAGCCACTGGAGGCACTGCAAAAGCTTCAGTTGAGCTTATCAATCAAACTAACGCAACCTGCGTAGAAGCGTGCTTTCTCATAGATCTAGTCGATCTAAAAGGTAGCAAAAAGCTAAAGTCGCTTACTAAAATTTACAGCGTTTTAGAGGTTTAGAATGGAAGAGTTTTTTATAGAACTGCTTAAAGAGTACGGCTACATCATACTTTTTGTCTGGTGTATCATGGAGGGCGAGATGGCCTTAATAATGGCTGGAATTCTCGCTCACACCACGCACATGCACATCGCGCTTGCTATCTTTGTGGCTGGACTTGGAGGCTTTGTAGGAGATCAAATTTACTTCTATCTTGGCCGTTACAATAAAAAATACATCGCAAAAAGGCTTCACACGCAGCGGAGAAAATTTGCAGTGGCGCACATAATGCTGAAAAAATACGGCTGGCCGATTATCTTCTTGCAACGCTATATGTATGGCTTTCGCGTCATCATCCCGCTTTGCATAGGACTTACTGGCTATGATGCTAAAAAATACGCCTTTATAAATTTGATCAGCGCTTGGTGCTGGGCGGCGATCACCACAATACCTGCTTGGATACTTGGCGAGCATATATTAGTGCTACTTCAAAAAGCAAAAGAACACTGGTACGTTGCTATCCCAGTGGTTGCCATATTTATGGGGCTTTTGATATATACATTTAAGCGCATCGAAAATAAAATTTTAAACGAAAGGAGAGACAGAAGACATGCAGTTTCAAATAGTTGATAAAAAATTAAAAGATATAAAAGCTGATATTGAACTAATTTTCGTAGTAGATAAGGACTTAAAACATAAATTTATAAGCGATAAAGAGGCTATTAAATTTAATAATTATAAAGGCGATAGCGTCCTTATTCTAAGCGAGGCAAAAAGGGCTTACGTGCCACTTTCTAAGCTTGATCTTGACGAGCTTAGAGTTGCAGCCGCTAAAGCTTACAACGCACTAAAGTCACTAAACATTAAGAGCATAAAGCTAGCTTCTTACGTAGCAGAGTGCCAAAAACTAAGCTTTGAAGCACTTGCTGAGGGCTTTTTGCTTGGGAGCTATGAATTTAACAAGTATAAAGAGAAAAAAGAAAAATACACCCTAAAAGAGATCATCTTTTCTACTGAAGAATTCGCTGGTAAAAAGGTCGATCTAAAGGCAGCAAATGAGGGCTTTAAAGAGGCGGAGATAATAGCAAGTGCTACAAATTTCACAAAAGATATCGTAAATGAAATCCCAGAAATTTACACACCGCAAAAGATGGCGCAAGACGCACAAAATTTAGCCAAAAACATCGCAAGCATAAAGTGCGAGGTCTATGACGAGAAATTTCTAGCAAAAGAGAATATGAACGCATTTTTGGCGGTAAATCGCGCAAGTGTGCATAAACCAAGGCTCATCCACCTAGAATACAAGCCTAAAAAGTCTAAAAAACGCATCATCTTTGTTGGCAAAGGTTTAACATACGATAGCGGCGGCCTTAGCCTGAAACCAGCTGATTATATGCTAACGATGAAATCAGACAAAAGCGGTGCAGCAGCAGCTCTTGGCATCATAAAAGGTGCAGCGGAGCTAAATTTACCATTTGAAATTCACGCCATTTTAGGCGCCACTGAAAATATGATCGGTGGCAACGCCTACAAGCCTGATGACGTGCTTATTTCAAGAAGTGGCGTTAGCATAGAGGTGAGAAACACCGACGCAGAGGGACGTTTAGTGCTGGCTGACTGCCTAAGCTACGCACAAGACTTTAAGCCAGACATCCTAATCGACATGGCAACCCTAACTGGCGCTTGCGTCGTGGGACTTGGCGAATACACAACAGGCATCATGGGTAACAGCGATAGCCTAAAAAGCGAGTTTAAAAGCAAGATAAAAGATAGTGGCGAACTAGCGACTATGCTTGATTTTAACCCTTATCTTAGCGAGCTTATCAAAAGCCAGATCGCAGACGTTAGCAACTGCGCCTCAAGCAGATATGGCGGCGCGATCACAGCTGGCATGTTTCTAGCTAAATTTATCAAAGATGAGTACAAAGATAAGTGGCTACACCTCGACATCGCAGGTCCAGCGTACCGCGAAAAGGCTTGGGGATACAACCAAGCAGGTGCGAGTGGGGCTGGCGTTAGGATGAATTTATACTTTTTACAAGCACTTAACAAGGAGAATTGATGGGACTTTCAGTTGGAATCGTAGGCCTACCAAATGTGGGCAAATCAACGACATTTAACGCACTTACAAAGGCGCAAAATGCCGAGAGTGCGAACTATCCATTTTGTACGATCGAGCCAAACAAAGCCATCGTGCCAGTGCCTGATAAGCGGCTAAATGAGCTTGCAAAGATAGTTAGTCCTAATAAAATTCAATATTCAACCATCGAATTTGTCGATATTGCAGGTCTTGTAAAAGGTGCAAGCTCTGGTGAGGGACTTGGCAATAAATTTTTATCAAACATCAGAGAAACCGAGCTTATTTTACACATAGTTCGCTGCTTTGAGGATGAGAACATCACTCACGTCGAGGGCAGCGTCGATCCAGTAAGAGACATCGAGATCATCCAAACCGAGCTGATACTAGCTGACATCGAGCAGTTAAACAAAAAGATAGAAAAGCTCACAAGAGAGGCAAAAGCAAATGCAAAAGGCGCTAAAGAGGCGCTTGAGATAGCAAATTTACTTCTAGCTCACCTAAATGATGGCAAAAGCGCAAGCAGCTTTGAGCAAAGAGATAGCGAGGTGTTTTTGGCACTCAACAAAGAGCTAAGACTACTAAGCGCAAAAGAGGTAATTTATGGCGCAAATGTCGATGAAGAGGGGCTTAGCGAAGATAATAAATTTGTAAAAGCACTAAAAGAGTATGCTAAAGCCTCAGACCACGAGGTGATCAAGCTTTGCGCGAAGGTCGAAGAGGAGCTAATAGGTCTAAGCGATGAAGAGGCTCACGAGTTTTTGGCATCTCTTGGCACGAGCGAGAGCGGCCTTGAAAAGATCATCAAAACATCTTTTGCAAAGCTAAATTTGATAAGTTATTTCACCGCTGGCGTCGTTGAAGTAAGGGCTTGGACGATCACAAATGGCTGGAAAGCGCCAAAAGCAGCAAGCGTCATCCACAACGACTTTGAGAGGGGCTTTATCAGAGCTGAAGTGATAAGTTATGATGACTACATCGCACATGGCGGCGAAAACGGAGCCAAAGAGGCTGGCAAGATGAGGCTTGAAGGCAAAGACTACATCGTACAAGATGGCGATGTAATGCACTTTAGGTTTAATGTTTAAATTTAGCCCTCTTTTGGGCTAAATAGTCAAAAAATATTTAATCCTTGGGCTGCATAAGGTAAATTAAAACTTCCTTATTATAGTTGATAAAAATTCTTTTAAAAAATATACTAAGTTATCTTATGCCTTATTAATAATCTTTATTGATACATAAGCTTCTCTATACAAGTAATGATGTAAATGCCATCAACTCTGTGATATCAATATAGGTTTTATAAGTAAAGATAATAACTTGATTACAGAGGTTGATGGTTTAATGAAGAACACAATTAAAGCAAGAAAGATTTCGATAGATAAAATAATATATTCATCATCTTTTACAAACTTTTAAATTTATAATAATTTTTAAAGACTATATAAAACTTGCCACTAAAATCTAAGCAAATAGGACACCGGCCAAGTAGGGTATAAAAAATTTTACTTATATGCCTAGCATATTTATTTTATTATTCCAATGGTCTCAGCAAATTTAAGCTCTTTGTTTTCAAAGAGATTGTATTCGATCGCATCTTTTTCGCTAAGTACCACGATAGTTGAGCCAAGCTCGAAATTCCCAAGGCGTTCACCCTTTTTGATATGTAAATTTCCATACTCGTAAATTTGTGTAAAATTTGCCATCGCATTTGTCTGTATACGCTCATCAAAGCAAAATTTCATCTTTCCGACATTTAGCGCACCTACAAAAACAAGCCAAAGTTTTTTACTATTTTTCATCTCACAAGATAGTGCTACGCGTTCGTTCTTTGTATAAAGACTATCCACTTTTGCAAGCCATTTTGCAGCCACACTGTAAAGTTTACCCGGAATATATATAGCTTTTTTAATGGCAATATCGCAAGGCGCATGATAATGATGATAATCTTTTGGGCTAAGATAGATATTTGCAAAGTCATATTCGCCCTCAAGCTCACTCTGCCCCAATAGCTCACTTACACTATACTCCATGCCTTTTATGCTAAAGGCCCTTAGCTCCTTTGTGCTACCAAAACTAAGACAAGTACCATCAACTGGGCTTATAAATATCTCATCTGCTGCATCAAAATCTCTTGGTTTTATGAGCCTTCTAGTAAAAAGCTCATTTAAATTTTTATATTCATTTGCTAATTTAAACTCGCTCATATCTATCTTAAACAGCTTTATGTAAAAAGAATTTATGGCCTCTTGAAGTGGTTTGAAGAATTTAATCTTTGCAACCTTTCCAAAAATTTGAGAAAACAGATTGTCTTTATTCATTTTATTCCTTACTTAAATTTAATATTGCAATCTCACTTGGAGCAAAAATTCTAACAGGAGGCCCCCAAAATCCAGCGCCGCTACTAACATAAGCTTGCATTTTATCATTAATCTTATAAAGGCCATGTAAAAATCCCTGATCAAGTAAAACCAAAAGACCAAAAGGGAAAATTTGACCAGCGTGTGTATGTCCGCAAAGCACTAGATCAACGTCTTGTTGCATTGATTTTATAAATTTTGGCTGATGAGAGAGCAAGATAGTAGGTAGCGATGGATCACATCCTATCAATGCTTCATCCAAATTTGGCTCTAAATGTTTAAACCTAATACCAGCCAAATCGTAAACGCCTGCTAAATTTATACTTGCAATTTTTTTGTTTTTATTACCTAAAATTTCTATGCCAAGAGAACTGATCTTTTCTAAAATACCATCTATCCCGTGATAATACTCATGATTGCCAGGGACATAAAAAGTCCCATAAGTGCTTTTAAGACTTTTTAATGGCTCCAAAAAATCTCCTATAAAAGCAGCATTTACATCAACTAAGTCGCCCACTATCACTACGATGTCAGGATTCGCCAAATTTATGTCATTGACGAGTTTTTTCATAAAATCTTTCTGCAGAAATTCTCCTATATGCACGTCCGTTATCATGGCTATTTTTATGGTGCTTTGTAAATTTTTTATTTTTATATCTACTTGTCTGATCTTTGGTGGTGTTAAAGCATTGAAAATACCTTTTAAAAAACAAGCAATTACAAAAATGACAAATGTAATATCAAAACAAAATTTTATAAATTTTCGTCTTGTTGGACTAAAATTACTTTTAGAAAAAATACTACGTAAAATATCGTAAAATAGACTAACAGCAAACAAAAATAGTGAAAAACCTATGAGCATACCAGCGATCAAATAAAGCTCAATACTTAGGAATGAAAACCTGATCTGAAGAACAAATATAAACTCAAAGATACAAATAACATATAAAAATATTCTAATTTTAGCAAGATATGGTATAAAAAATGAGACCTTTTTTATGAAACGATTATACGAATAAAAAT
>NZ_CABPUE010000002.1:142627-209607 GCF_902460545.1 Campylobacter concisus | reverse complement strand
ATGTGAGAGAAAATATATATTCTGTAAAGGACAACATGCCAAATCTTGATATGCTTCCAAAAAGTGAGCTAAAAGAGAATATTTATAAAGACTTTAACCAGTTTGAAGCCAACTATCAAGCTAAAAAGATAAGAGAAGTTAAAGCCAAGATCGCATTTTCTGAAAAGCTAAATATCGAAGATATAATCTTAATAAAACAGTATGAAGATGATAAATTTATACTTTTATTAGACAGTGCCATAAACATAAAAAATGAGCTGTTAGAACTTACCGAGAGCGAGAAAATAAGCTATGGTATAAAGACCTTTTTTGAGTTTTTGCTTTGTGGCTTGCTCATTTTATCTTTGCTTAGTATTTCTGCTAGGTTAAAATTTTTAAAGGTGCTTATCGATAAGTCAAAATACATATCAAGTTATATCCTATCATCAAAAGAGATAAGTGCGGATAATGCGATATCAAAGCTTATAAAAGCTTATGAAGATCTAAAAGAAACTTATATAAAAGATAGCAGCTTTTTTCAGATAAAAGATAGATATATTTTATCCGTGAGCAAGAAACTAGAGTCTATTAATAAAGAAATTTTTACATCGACCGCAGCTTTAAAAATAGAAACGAATAATAGCAAAAAGCAAGTATTTATAGACACGATAGAAAAAAATGCAAATATTATGACTTCGCTTTATAACAATGCTAAAAATATCTCGAATGTTAAAAAATATAGCGAATGCAATAAAACCGAGATATTTGATCCTCAAAAAAGCTTTGAAGAAATTTTGCAAGCAAATATCGTCTATTCACAAAGCAAAAAGATAAATTTTATAAGCTATCTTGATCCAAGCCTTACAAATGAACTAGAAGGAAATCTAAATTCATTAAAAACCGCATTTAACTCTATCTTTTTGGCGTCTTTATCAATGTCTTTAAGACATCAAAATATTATCATCGCTATCAAAAAAGTTCAAAAAGACTTTAATAGAAGTGGACTTTGTTCTGTAAGCTTTAGCATAAAAAATAGCTCAGCTGCCATGAGCGAAAAGCAAATTTCAGATATATTTTCAGATGATGAGAATAGCTTAAATAATGATGAGAGCGAGTTTTATCTAAAAATCGCTCAAATTTATTTAAAAAATTTAGAAAGTAAGCTGGAGATTAACTCGTTTCCAAGTATTGGCAATGAGTTTAAATTTGTAGTCATTTTTAAAACAACATCAAACTATAAAGACTTTGATATAAAATGCAATCATAAATTAGCATTCTTGCAAGATGTAAATGTCGCTTACAACGAAGTTTTTGAGCAGACTACAAAAGACCTTGGGCTCAAAGTGGATATGCTAACAAGCACTAGTCCATCTATTACAAAAAATTATGATGCTATATTTTTAAGAAACACCAATAAGCAAGGCCAAGATATTAAAAATCCGCTCATTTTAAAAGATCCGCT
The DNA here is from genome assembly GCF_902460545.1 of Campylobacter concisus. Classification (GTDB taxonomy): domain Bacteria; phylum Campylobacterota; class Campylobacteria; order Campylobacterales; family Campylobacteraceae; genus Campylobacter_A; species Campylobacter_A concisus_AE. The sequence continues at coordinate 208,166 of NZ_CABPUE010000002.1, read as the reverse complement.
AACTCCATTAAGCATCACAAGGCTACTTTGCTTAGGCGAAGCTGATATTATGAATAAAAATTTAAACGATAAACCAAAAATTTTAATCTGCGATACTAATGAAATTTACATAGATATAACAGCAAGTGGTTTTAGTAAATTTAACTGCGAAGTTGTGGGAGTTTGTAATAAAAAAGATTTAAAACAAGCCATAAAGCAAGGCGATTTTGACCTTATATTTGTTGGCTCAAAATTTTTCGAAGCTGAAAAAAATAGCCTTCAAAAAAATATTGATCTTATAAAAGCAGCCATACAAAATGCAAAAATTCCAATTATACTAATGCTTTCAAATACTTCAAATATAGATGGAGAGAGCGTCAAAGAATACTTCAATGCCTATATAAAAACGCCAATAAATAGCGACGAACTGGCTCAAATTTTTAGAAAATTTTTGCCAAATTTTGGTGAGATTGCAATAGACGAAAGCTATCTAGCAAAAAGCGAAAATATTATTTTATTTAAGAAATCGCCAATGGAAAATAAAATATTTAGCTCAGCTTTAGGAGAATTTTACAACACACTTGAAACCACAAATAGCTTTGATGAGCTATTAACAAAGATAAAAACCAAAACTTACGGAATCGTTCTTATAGATGAAAATGCAAAAGGCTTCAACTACGAAGAGCTAACAAGAGTTGTTGATAAGATAAGACAAAGCCAAAAGGTTGATACAAGAGTGCTGATATTTGGCGCACAAGAAAGAAGTGAATTTCCTTTTGTAAAAGTGCTAGCTAAAAATATCACAAAAGCAGAGCTTTCAGCTACAGTAAGAGAGCAAATCGATTCTATGGGCACTAGCTACGCTAAAAGCTCTTATGAATTTATTAAGTTTAACGCCTAAAACTCTTTTGCGTTATTTTTAAATACATTTAGCACGCTTGCTCGCTTATGGCAAATTTCAGCGTATTCTCTTTCGCTCTTTGAGTCGTAAACTATACCAGCTCCAGCCCCCACAAATACATCACTAAAGCCATTTTCACCTGGCACAAAGATGGCTGAGCGAATAAGAATAGCAACCTGAGCATCGCCATTAAAATGCAAAAATCCAATGCCGCCGCCATAGATATTTCGCTCAGAAATTTCAAGCTCATTTATTATCTGCATAGCTCTTATTTTTGGGGCTCCGCTTAGTGTGCCAGCTGGAAAAATACTAGCTAAGACGTCAAAAAGATCAAGCCCTTTGGCGCACTTGCCATAGACATCGCTTACGATATGAATTACTTTTTCATATTTTTGGATATGCATAGCATTTTTTACGGATACACTTTTTGGCTCTGAAACCCTTCCGATGTCGTTTCTGGCAAGATCGATTAGCATCTTGTGCTCAGCCAGCTCCTTTTCGTCACTTAATAGCTCATTTTCAAGTGCCGCATCTGCATTTGCATCGCTTCCTCTAGGCCTTGTGCCTGCGATCGGAGCTACAAAAATTTGCTCACTTTTCATCTCAAAAACAAGCTCTGGCGAAGAGCCAACCACATCGCCATAAGGTGTAGGAAAATGAAACATATATGGGCTTGGATTTGTAAGTGAGAGATTTTTATAAAATTCCAAACTACTCATATTCGTTGAAATTTCAAGCAACTCACCAAGCACCACCTGAAAGACATCGCCACTTCTTATATACTCTTTTGCTAACTCAACCATATCCTCAAAATGTTTCTTTTCTTTATTAAGATCAGTTTTTATACTAAAATTACTCTGCTCTTTGCTTTTACATTCAACTTTCGCATCAAGCAAAAAGTCATAATATTTATTCTTATCTCCATAGAATGTATAAATTTTACTCATCTTGTCAAAGTGCAGATAGGCCTTTGCATCAGCGTAGATAAATTTTGGAAATTTATACTTTTTAGCTTTCTCTTCTCCGATATATTCAAAATATCTCACACCATCATAAGCAAAAACACCAAAGAGTCCCGCAAATGGAGCTAAAGATTTATTACGATTTGTATCAAAATAACTTCTAAGCCCATAAAAATCCATATCCTTTTCATCGATGTATTCGCAATCAATGCCTATAATCGTTTGCGTCTTATCCTCGGCTAGGTAGCTATTTTTAAATTTTTCTCTAATCACTTCATAATAAAACAGTGGTTGTTCTAAGAGCATTTTTTTCCTTTAAATTTTTGATGATTATAAAAAAAGTTCGCTTTTAGTTTTTAAAATTTTTATCAAATTTCTAAATTTATGCCCAAATTTCACCTTTTTAATATTTTTTTAACACCGCTTGGCTAAAATTTGGCACTCATAAAAGGAAATTTATGCTTTTTGTTGAACTTTTTATAATCGGTATCGGCGTTGGATACATCGCTGGCTTTTTTGGCATCGGTGGCGGCACAGTCGTTGTTCCTATAATGGTCGCCTTTGGATATGACGTGAAAACAGCTATTGGCATAAGCGTCATGCAGATGATCTTTAGCGCGACGTTTGGCTCGTATCTAAACTACAAAGCTGGACTTTTAAAGCTAAATCGCGGCGTCTTTTTGGGGCTTGGAGGCTTGGTTGGAGCCAGCTTTAGTGGCATCATCGTATCGCACGCACCTGCACTTTTACTTGAGTCTATGCTGCTTGCGACATTTGTCTTTTCGCTTATAAAACTATACTTTTCACCAAACAGCGACGGCTCAAATGCGAATAACTCGGTCTTTTTGCTATTTTTAGTTGGCGTTTTTGTAGGCGCACTTGCCATTAGTATCGGCATCGGCGGAGGCGTCTTTATCGCTCCTATCTTGGTTGGCTTTTTACGTTATGAGCTAAAAAAAGCCGTTTCTATGGGCGTATTTTTTGTTATGTTTGCAGCCATTGCTGGCTTTATCTCACTTTCATTAAGCGGCCATATCTCTTATCTAGAAGGTGCTTTTTTAGGCCTTGGCTCGCTAATAGGCGCATACTTTGGCACCAAAAAGACGCAAGCTATGGATAAAAAAGCGCTTAAAAAGTGGTTTTTGCTCTTTTACATAGCGATGATAATTCTAATCTTAAAAGATATGATATTTGGCTAAATCAAAAATTTAAGGCTAGGCTAGCTAGTCTTAAATTTCTTCAAAAAAGTAGGCTTCGCTTAATTTAAAAGCAAGCTTATCTAGTTCATCTTTGCTTAAATTTACGCTCTTTGCGATATCTTCTAAGCTAGCTTTGCCATCAAATTTCAAGGCAGCTTTAATCTCTTCATAGCTTAAGTTTAGCTTGCCATTTAGCTCATTTGCCAAAGAGATAACTGGTGAGCTAGCGTTTAAAAAATACTCAAGATACGCAGCAACTCTAGGCTTTAGTTTAGTTTTACCAGACTCATAGGCAAGTGCTTTGAGTTTTGAAGAAGAAATTTTAGTATTTTGGTTGTTTAAAATTTCAAGCAGTCCCACAAAAGCTTCGTTTGCATTCTCGCCAAGTGCCGTTTTTACTTCGCTTAAATTTAAGCTTTGCGGATAGGCTTTGCTTAAAATTTCTTGCGTTTTTGTCCTTGGCTGCTCGCTAAAATATGCAAAATAAATCCTATCAAGCTCGCTCTCTCCAAGCACCGAGTCAAAGTCCTCAGCACCACCAAGCCTCTCTTTGTGAGCGATGAGGCTTTTTCTAAATGATCTATTAAATAAAAAATCGTTTAGCTGCTCTTTTTTGATGCGAGAGTTGTAATTTTGCTCGATATGTGCGTCAAAGCGGTAAATTCCAGTTGAGCTTGCAAAGATATCATTTAGCGAAGCGTCTATGACGTAGCAAAGTCCGTGTTTGTCGATATGCTTAGCAAATTTATGAAAGTAAGTTGGCTCGTTGCTTGCCTCTAAAAAGTCATGCAATATATAATAATCATTGCCCTTTGCGATGATGCCTTGCAAGAAATTTAGCTGTGTTAAAAGAAGCTTCATACTATCTTTGTATACGACATCACTTTGGTTTTGCAGGCTAAATTTCAAATAATCCTGTAAAAAATTTAACTCGCTTTTTACGCGAGCAAGTGCTTCTTTGCTGTCGTTGCCTGAACTTACAAAAAGCATAAAATCTCTTAAAATATCAAGGCTCTTCCAGCCAGGATAGGTATTATACGAAACATAAGCGATGCCATCCTCGCTAAGTAGTGCCTTAATCGTGGCAAGCAGCGCATCTCTTACATTTGGACTCACCCAGCTATAAACACCATGAGCGATAATATAGTCAAATTTCCCAAGCTCTTTTATATCGCTTTCGTTCATGTGCAAAAAATTTCGCTCAAGCAGAGTAAAATTTTCTAAACCTATCTGCTTTGCTACCTTGTTACCTTCAGTCACTTGATGGCTTGAAATGTCGATACCAACGACTTTTGTATTTTTATGCGAAATGGCAAATGGTAAGATATTACCGCCATATGACGAGCCAAGCTCAAGCACCCTGGCATCTTTTAAATTTGCCGCCTTTAGCCCTAGAAATTTAGCAACCGCCTCTATCCTAACTGGCGAGCAGTCGCTAAATGCAGCTGAGAAATAAGGAATTTCGTCGTAAGCTTTTTTTGCCTTGTTCATCAGCCGTGCTTTCTGGCAAATTCTCTCATGAACTCGCCAAGTTTTTCAACATCACTTTGGCTAACGGCGTTGTAGATAGATGCTCTTATGCCACCAAGATGTCTGTGACCTTTTAGCCCTAGCATGCCCTCTTTTAGTGCTTCTTCTACAAAAACTGGCTCAAGCGCATGATCTTTTGGTATCGTAAAGCTCACGTTCATATCTGATCTGCTTGATTTTTTAGCGTGACCTAGGTAAAAGCTATTTGAGCTGTCTATAATGTCATAAAGAGTGCTTGCTTTTTTGGCATTTATCTTCTCAACCTCGGCAAGTCCGCCAAGATCAAGCAGGTGCTGCATGGTTAAATTTAAAAGATAAATTCCAAAAGTTGGTGGTGTGTTGTAAAGCGAGTTTGCCTCTACGTGCGTTTTGTAGCGTAAAAACATAGGGATGTTTTGGCTGCTCACGCGATCAACCAAGTCTTTTCTTAAAATAACGATAGTCACGCCACTTGGGCCTGCATTTTTCTGAGCGCCGCCATAAAGCAAGCCAATACTACTAAAATCAAGTGGTCTAGCGAAAAAATCGCTCGAAGCATCGACAACTAGGGGCGATTTAGTCTTTGGCATAGCCTTATACTGCGTGCCGTAAATCGTATTATTTGAGCAGATGTAGGCGTAGTCGGCGTCATCGCTAAATTTTACCTCTGGGATGTAAGAGAAATTTTCATCCTCGCTGCTTGCGACGACATCCACATTTACGCCAAGCACTTTTGCCTCTTTGATGGCTTTGTTTGTCCAAACGCCGGTGTTTGCGTACTGGGCCTTGCCACCTTGATATAAATTCATCGGTATCATGCTAAATTGCAAGTGTGCACCACCTTGCAAAAATAAAATTTCATACTCATCACCGATGCCGTAAAGCTTTCTTATCTTATCCATCGCACCAAAGTGGATCTCCTCAAAGGTCTTGCTTCTGTGGCTGATCTCCATGATCGAGTAGCCCTCGCCTCTGTAGTCGGTAAATTCGGCCTTTGCATGCTCTAAAACGCTTAGTGGTATCGCGCTTGGGCCTGCGCTAAAGTTGATTTTTCTACTCATTTTTACTCCTTGATAATTGCTTTTTTATGTGTATTTTGCGAGATAAGCTCGATCTCATCATTCAAATTTAAATCCCTAAGATCAGCTCTCTTGCCATCTTTTCTAACCTCGATAAGCCCCTTTGTGCTCTCAAAAAAGAGCTCCCTCATCTCATAAGCCTTCTCTAGCGAGCCAAGAGCTGAGCTAAGGACTAAAATTTTTCTTTGGACAGCGTTTGCTAGGGCGTTTTGCTTATTTGCTACCTCGCTAAATTTTAACTCGATCCTAGCTTTTAGAGCATTTGATGAAAATTTAGAAAGAAGAACATTTAGCAAATTTTGCTTTTTGGTGATCTTTAAGCTTAAAGCGCTATCAAGATCATCGCTGAGCCTGTCAAGATACTGAAAAAACGCCTCTTCATCAGGCAACAGATCAAGCATAGCCGCACTTGGTGTAAGTGATCTGCGATCTGCTACAAAGTCGCTTATAACGTAGTCGATCTCGTGTCCAATAGCGCTTATGACTGGCGTTTTTGTAGCGTAAATTTCACGAGCCAAGCCCTCGTCGTTAAAGCACCAAAGATCCTCTTTACTACCACCTCCGCGGGCCAAAACGATCACATCAACGCCGTATCTATCGGCTCTTCGCAGGGCTTTTATGAGCGAGCTTGGAGCATTTTCACCTTGAGTTAAAGCATCAAAGATATAAATTTCACTAAGCTTCCAACGACTCATCACGACCTTTAACATATCCTGAAGCGCCGCCGAAGTAGCGCTTGTGACAAGGGCTATTTTTTTAGGTAAATTTGGTATCTCTTTTTTTGCAGCAATGTCAAAAAGGCCCTCATTTTCGAGCTTTTCTTTAAGCTGCCTAAACGCAAGCTCAAGCTCACCCTCGCCATCAGGGAGCATCGCACTAGTCACTAGCTGATACGACCCACTTGGCGAATAAATGGTCACTTTGCCATAAATTTTTACTTTTAGCCCATCTTTTGGTAAGAATTTCACCTTTTGGTTGTTCATGCGATACATCACGGCTGAGATGCTTGACTTTTCGTCCTTTAGCGTGAAGTACCAGTGCCCAGAGGCGTGCTTAGTAAGGCGCGAAATTTCTCCGCTTACCTCAACATAGTCAAGTGTGGCTTCAAGCAGTGCCTTTGCTTTTTCGTTTAGCTCAGAAACACTAAGCATTGATTTCTCTTACCTTTTTAGCGATAAATAGTGTCGAGATATCCATGCTAAAGCCTTTGCAAAGCTCTATCTCAAAGCCAGCCTCTACAAGCTCATCGCAAAAACTCTTTGCGTCCAAGAAATTTTCTATCGAGCTTGGCAGATACTCATATGCCTCTTTGTTTTTTGAGATAAAGCCACCAATCTTTGGCAAAATTTTACTTAGGTAAAAATCTCTTAGCGAGGTTATAAGGCCTTTTTTCTGGCGTTTTGTAAATTCAAGCACGACTACGTAGCCATTTAGAGCAAGTACTCTGTTAAACTCTCTAAGCGCAGCCTTTCGCTCGACCACATTTCTTATGCCGTAGCTTATGCTTAAAATTTGAGCCTCACCACTTGCGAGCGTCGTGTTGTCAGCATAGGCCTCTATAAATTTAAAATTTGGAAATTTCGCCCTAGCCTCTTTTAGCATACCACTTGAGGGGTCGATGCCAGTAAGGCTTTTCACCTCAACGCCAAATTCTTTTGAAATTTCACTCCAAAGCCCCATCATATCGCCAGTGCCACAAGCTACATCTACGATATTTATGCTTTCATTTTTAAAAATTTCTAGCATATATCTGCAGGCAAATTTCCTCCAACTCACGTCCACACCAAGACTTAGCACTCTGTTTGCGACATCATAAGTCGGAGCGATCTGGTTAAACATATCAACTATTTTTTCTTGTTTTTGCATAAATTTGCCCTTTTATATGTAGTAAATTTTTAAATTTCTTGAAATTTTACGAGTTGCTTTTATAAATTTAAGACGCTTTTTTAGTATCTCTTCTCTACTTTTGTAAATTTGTTTGTAAATTTTACTCTCAAGCCTCTCTTTATCTAGCATTTCTGGAAGTCTTTTAAGGATACCGAGCCAGACGTCATAGTCTTGAAGATTGCCAAAAATTTCTTGCATCTGCTTTAGCTTCTCTTCATACTTTTTAAACCCTTCAAAATAAAAGATTTCACATAAAAACTCATATGTGTATCTCATCTTTTTAAGCTCTATCCTAAGATCATGAAAGCTCTCATTTGGGCAGTCTTGATTAAGACTTTTTAGCCTTTTTTGAGCTAAAACCAAAAGCATTCTAAGCTTAAATGAACCAAGGCGCGAAAGGCTTACATCAAAGAGTTTTGACTTATAAAATTCACCCTCATTTAAAAATATCTCCCACTCTTTTAAAAATGCGTAGTTTTCCTCGTCGCCTAGGTAACTTTTAATGTTTTCATACTCTAAATCTAGAGCCTTTTGCACAAAATAGATAGGCTCGTTTGCATGTTTTTGCTCGTTTAAAAAGCTTAAAAATACATCCAAATCTCGCTTTTTGTTTGTCGAGTTTGCAAGCATTTTAAAATTCTCACCAAAAAAAAGTGTCACTTTCTCATCAAAAACGCCGTTAAAAATTTTAAGGATCGACCTAACCTTTCTTAAATTTATGCGAAGTTCATGCAAAACTTCTTCATCTTTGTCTATCAAATACTGGCTTTTTAGCCTTTTTATTACTTTAAAAATACTAACAAAAAGGACTCTTAGCGCCTCGCCGCTTTTTAGATTTGCAGCAAAATTTGGCAGAATTTCTTTTTCTTTTATAATCTTATAGGCTCTTTTGTAGTCGATTTGTTCATTTTCATTAGCATGGATGGCAAGAAATTTATTCTTATATCTTTTATCACAAGTTACGTCACTTAGGCAAAAATTTTCTAAAAATGGTGGTAGATTGAAAAAGACGGCCTCATTTTCATCGCTAAATTCGATTTCAAATGTACAAAGCCCGTTTAGTTCATTTTTAAAAATATCGATATTGCAAGGATTATTATTTAGTTTAAAAATATATCTATCTTTTAAGATGACGCTACCGATGCGATTTTTAAGAGCCTTTTTAAACTCCGCTTTTTCACAAAATTCTTCATTTTCTTCTCTAATTAGATCTTTGCCGATCTTTACAGTTTTGATAAATTTATCCTCTTCGCTTCTATAGCGAATCTCTTCATTTTGCGTTATCTTGGTATAAAACTGAGAAATTTCAAGATGTTTAAAGACTACTCCAGCTTCTTTTAAAAAATCTAGAATTTGAGAATTTTTGAGTAAAAATTTACGCTCTATCTCTAAACTCACATTTTTCTCCAAAATTTTTTGTTCATTTTAGCAAGTTAGTGCTTAAAACAATGAGAAAGATGCTAAATTTAGGCTTATTTTAAAAGTATTTTTATTAGAAAAAAAGATGGAATTTATGTTGCTAAATAGCAACATAAATTTTATTTACAGTGTTTACAGCTTTTTACGCTAGCTACGATATTTAGACGTTCTATTATATTTCCAATCTTCTTTTCTAGTGCCTCTTGATATTTGCCAAGCTCAGCATCATCGTAGCTCACGTCCTCGACGCTTCCACAGCTTTCGCAAACTACATGGATATGTGGATATTCGTAGATGTCGTATCTAGCCTTTTGATTGACGATATTTACTTCGACTACGAGACCTTCATCTTTTAAAGTATTTAAATTTTTATAAACCGTTGCTAGAGAAACCGATGGGCTCTCTTTTAAAATTTCATCATAAAGCTCATCAATCGTTGGATGCGTGTGGCGATCAAGAATTCTTAAAACGCTAAGGCGTTGTGGCGTGACTTTTAGCCCAGATTGCTTTAATAATGATACGTATTGCATAATGCTTTTCCTTGTTTTTATTTTGGCTTATGCTAGCAAAAATAATATTAAACGTTACTTTATTAAATGATATTAATTATTTTCTAGTAAATTTTTGGTAATTTGCTCGGCACTTATACCAAGATACTTCTCGACCTCAGCAGTTGAACCATGGGGGATAAATTTATCTTCATACTCGAAGCTAATGACGCTTATATTTGAAATTTTATTTTCTTGTAAAAATGCACTTATTATCTCACCAATACCGCCTTTTTTGGCACTATCGCTAAAGATGTACCACTTTTTAGTGCGTTTTGTGAGATCCAGTAAAAGCTCACTATCAAGTGGTTTTGCAAAGACAAGGTCAACTAATACCACATCAAGCTTGTCAGCTAGTAAATTTCTAACCAAATTTGCCCTACCAACGCCGTTGCCATAGCCTAAAAATACAATATCACTATTTGCATCAGCTAAAATTTCACCCTTGCCAAACTCAAGTGGCTGAGCTTCAAACTCATCTCTTAAGATAAACGCTCCACGCGGATATCTAAATGCGCTAACACCCTTGTAAGAGTAGGCAAACTCCATAACATTTTTCATAGTCTCTTCGCATCTTGGGGCAAAAAGAACCATGTTTGGCACAGCATTTAAAAAGCTAATATCAAACGCACCTTGATGCGTTTCGCCATCTTCGCCCACTATGCCCGCCCTATCCATCGCAAAGGTGATATTTAAATTTAAAATAGAAGCGTCATGAATGACCTGATCATAGGCTCTTTGCATAAAAGTCGAATATATCGCGACAAATGGCTTAAAGCCCTCTTTTGCCATGGCTGACATCGAGGTAACTGCGTGCTGCTCAGCTATCGCCACGTCCCAAAAACGATCTGGAAATTCTTGTATCAAAGCATCCATGCCAGTGCCTGTTGGCATAGCGGCTGTGACACCTACAATATCACTATGCTCTCTTGCCATCTTTAAAAGCTGTTCGCTAAAGATCGCAGTGGCTGACTTGTTTGACTGTCTTTTGATAAATTCGCCACTTTTTAGATCAAATGGCCCAACTCCGTGCCAATTTTCATAATACCCCTCGGCAAATTCATATCCTTTACCCTTTAGCGTCTGCACATGCACGATGACTGGCTTTTTCATACTTTTAGCTGTCTCAAAGGTACTAAGAAGCGCCACCAAATCATGCCCATCAACTGGGCCTATATATTCAAGTCCAAGCTCTTCAAAAAACATGCCTGGAGTAATTAGCCTGATACCCTCCTCCATGCGCCTAGCCATATAAGCTGCTGAATCTGGCATATAGCTTAGAAATTTCTCAACTCTGCCTTTAAATTTTTGATAAAACTGACCTGCCATCATCTGGCTTAGATACTTACTAAGCGCGCCAATGGGCTTACTAATGCTCATCTCGTTGTCATTTAAGACGATAACGCAAGGGTATTTTCTATCGCCCAGCTCATTTAGCGCCTCGTACGCCATGCCGCCACTTAGCGAGCCGTCACCTATGACAGCCACTGGCAAGCGATCTTCGTTTTTGAGTTTTATCGCCTTTGCAGCACCTACTGCGAGCGATATGGATGTCGAGCTATGTCCTGCTACAAAGTAGTCAAATTTACTCTCGCTTGGCTTTGTATAGCCACTGATGCCATTAAATTTTCTAAGCGTATCAAAGCTATCCCAGCGCCCAGTTAGTAGTTTATGTGCATAGCTTTGGTGGCTCACGTCAAAAACAAATGGATCTTTTGTGACGTCGAAAATTTTATGCATTGCAACGATGATCTCAACCGCACCGATATTTGAGCTAAGATGTCCGCCATTTTTACTAACAGTGGCTAAAATTTTATCCCTGATGTCATGACAAAGTGCATTTAGGTCATCAACATCTAAGCTTTTTATGTCTTTATTCATTATTTACCAACATTTTTAGCTTTTCTAGCCTTGTTTGCATTGTTGCATCAATATTTCCGCCATCACTTATAATAACCACGCCACCTTTGCTTATAGCATCATCAGCGCTTATTTTGACGTGTTCATTCTTACTAAATTGCTCTTTTATATATTCGCTATCCTCAGGATTTACGCGAATTTCTATATTTTTGACGTTACTTAGCTCTTTTATAAGCGAGCTTGCTAAATGATGAGCGATCTGATTTGAAGAGGTTGAAATTTCTTTATCGATTACTTCTTTTGCGATTTTTATAGCAGTTTGCCCGAGCTCTTCTTCGATCTTCTTTAAAAACTCATCAAATTTAACGTACTGCTCATCTAGCTTTGCAGCTGAAGTGTTAAATCTAGCCTCTAACTCATTTATCCTTGCTTCATTTGCTGCATTTGCCTGGGCGATACCCTCATTTTTACCATCTTCTTTTGCACGAGAAATTTCAGTCTCAAGGCGTTTAGCAAATTCGCTCTCTTGATTTTCTATTTGCATTTGAAGTTTAATGATGTTGCTACTTAGCTCGTCTGTTTTTTTAAGCAATTCTTCAATAAAGCTTGACTCGCCTGCTTGCTGTATTTGTTGACTTTGAGCCTGAGAAGCAAAGTGGTTTTGTGGGCTTGCTTGTGTTTGGTGGCTAGCTTGAGGAACAAAATTTTCACCCTTTTGCCCAAAATTTTGCTCGCTTAGCTCTTCACTAAGATTATTTTCTTCTATCAATACAGGAGCACTATCTGCGGCTCGCTCTCCAACTCCAAGCACCTTAAATCTGTAATTTTCTATAAAGTGAGCCGGAGAAGTCTCACTGGTTATTACGCTGCTTTTCATTCTATCATCTCATCTGCCTCGCCGACTTGGAATACACCTTGATCAGCTAGAGTTTGCACTGTCTCCACTATACGCCTTTGGGCCTCTTCAACATCTTTTACACGCACCGCGCCAAGATATTGCATCTCCTCTTTAAAGGCTTCTGCTGCACGCTGAGACATATTTGATAAAAATTTATCCTTTATGCCATCGCTTGAGCCTTTAAATGCGACCATAAGGTCTTTTTTATCGACATTTTTAAGAATTTCTCTAATCGCAGTTGCGTTAAGGTTGATAATATCTTCAAAGGTAAACATAAGCTCTTTAATCGTTGTTGCAAGTTTATCATCGCTTTGTTCGATGCGTTCGATCGTGCTTTTACTAGCTTTTTGTCCGAGTCTATTAAGCACTTCTGCCACAGCTCTTGGACCGCCAACTTCAACTTTGTATGATGTAAGACTTTCGAGTTTACCCTCAAGCACGGTTGAAACACGCTTAATTACCGATGGGCTAATATCACCAAGATTTGCCATTCTAATGACAACTTCACTTCTTAGCTCATCTGAGAAGAAGCTAAGCGTTTCAGCAGCACTTGTTGAGTCCATGTGAGCTAGTATTAGTGCTATGGTTTGAGGGTGCTCTTTTATGATAAAGTCTGCAAGCTGTTGTGGTTTTATCTTATCAAGATAGCCAAAGCTTTTTGAGTTTTCCATGCTTTTTGCAAGCTTGTCTAAAATTTTCTGAGCAGCCTCTGGACCAAATGTGCGGTATAAAATTTCTTTTGCGTACTCTAAACCGCCACTTCTCATATATTGATTTGACTGCATTAGCGCGTAAAATTCTTCTAGCACGGCACTTGCAACTTGTTTGTCTATATTTTTTGCAGTTGCAATATAGCCTGAAATTTCAGTGATGACATCAACATCCATGTGAGAAAATATAAGAGCAGTTGCCTCTTCGCCAAGCTGAATCAGCAAAATAGCAATCTTTTCAGGCATCGATAGATCATCATAAATCATTTTTTGCTTGTCATTTAGCTTTATTGACATCAAATTTCCTTACGCATATTAAAGTCGCTGTCATTTTTTACCATATCTTGAAGTAGCATTGCTATCTCTTCATTTCTTTCTGTGATGACCGCTCTCATTTTCTCAAGTAAAACATCATATTTTAGTTCATCTTCATTAAACTCGCCACTAAGCCCTAGTTGTTCTTCAACCTTTTTGCGAGCAGCTTTAAATTTCTCAAGTGTATCTTCAGCATCTACCTCAATATCCTCAAGACCATCTTGAACTTGTTCCTCTTCTTCTTTTGTCTCTTCAAGCATCTTTTGCATAAATGGCACAATGACTTTTTTGTAGAAAATATAAAGCAACAATGCTGCAAAAATATATTTTAATAGCGGCATAAATGGCACTACATAGTTATTCACAAAGCCATCCATCTTCTCGCTAGTGCTTATATCTTTGCCAGTTTTAAACTCAAAGTTATCTAAGCTTACTTCATCGCCCCTATTTTGGTTATAGCCGATTGATTGTTTGATTAAATTTGTGATTGATTCTCTTTGCTCTTTGGTAAGTGGGGCAAATTCAAGCTCGCCAGTTGGCTTGCCGTCGCTATCTTTTTTACTCTGATAAAGCCCATCTATAACGACAGCTGCACTTACTCTGTTTATGCTAGCAAACTGCCCTTTAATGCTTGTTACTTTCTTTGAAATTTCATAGTTTGTCTGCTGTGAGCTTTTGTTGTACTGCTCTTTTAAAGTGCTGTCATCTAGCCCTTGAACAGGGCCAATGTTGCTAACCGCACCTGGGACACCACCTACTTCATTTGGTGCTGAGCCTTGACGCTTTTCTTCGATATTGCTTTCGCTTCTAACGACGTTATTTGGGTCATAAACTTCACTTTTTGTATCTTTTTTGTCAAAGTCAAAGTCAATATTTACCTTTGCTACGACCTTATCTGCTCCGCCTACGATAGGAGCTAGCACATTTACGATCTTTTGCTCGTAATTATTTTCAAACTCACGTTTATAGCGTATCTGCTGAGCTATAGCCTCACTATCAAACTCACCATCTTCATCGCCAAGTGCGACTCCGTCTTGATTTACGATTTTTACATTTTCTGTGCTCAAGTTTGTAACAGAGGCAGCGACAAGGTTTTTAATACCAAAAATTTGCTTCGCATTTAAACTAACGCCTGGTTTTAGCTCAACGACAATAGAAGCGGTCGGCAGTGCTTGTCTTTCAGTAAAGACGCTCTCTTTTGGTATGGCTATTCTTACGGTTGCTTTTTGGATAGAAGAGAGACTCTCGATCGTTCTAGCTAGTTCGCCCTCAAGCGCTCTTTGAAATTTTACTCTCTGCTCGGCATCAGTCGCTCCAAATTCTTGCTTGTCAAAAATTTCAAAGCCGATTTTACTCTCTTTTGGTATTCCAAGCGTTGCAACAGCTATGCGCTCTTTATAGACATCGCTCGTTGGCACAAGGATAGTGCCTTCGTTTGCTAATTTATATTTAATGCCATCTTTGTTTAGCTGATCAAGTATTAAGGCAGAATCATTTGGGCTAATATTTTCAAAAAGGACGCTGTAGCCTGCAAAATTTTCATTTTTGCTTTTATAAAGTGTTAAAAATACCAAAAATGCCACGACCAAGACGATCGAGCTAGCTGCAACTATTTTTTGCTTTAATGAAAGCTTTTGATAAATTTGACTTATTTGATGAAGTAATGCTTTAAAATCCATATTCCTACTTTAAAATTTGCTTTAATTCTTCAAAAACTCTATCATTTTGCCAGCTAAGGCCGATGGTGATTCTCACCGCATTTAAGGCGTAGCTTTTTAGATCTCGCAAAATTATACCCTTTTTTAGCATCTTTTCGCATATCTGGCTTGATTTTGGCTCGTTAAATTTAAAAGTTATGAAATTCGTATAGCTTGGGATAAATTCTATGCCATTTTGCTTTGCAAATTCTTCATATCTCTTCATTTGCTCGAAGTTATTTTGCATGGTTTGCTGCACAAACTCATCATCTCCAAGTGCTACTATCGCTGCTCTTAAGCTTGGAGTTGTGATGTTAAACGGAGCTCTTAGTTTTGAAAGAGCGCCTATGATCTCTTCATTTGCCACGCCGTATCCAACGCGCATGCCACCAAGTGCATAAGCTTTAGAAAATGTTCCAAGATAGATGGCATTTTTAAATTTCACCACCTCGCTTGGCTTTATCTCTTTTTTGCTATCTTTAAATTTTGCAAATTCATTGTAGGCACAATCAAGCACAACAAGCGTATTTTCATCAACGCTTTTTATAAATTTAAAGACCTCATCTGCGTCCAAACACTCGCCCAAAGGGTTATTTGGCAAGCAAAGAAAGATGACAGAAATTTCATCTTTATACGCATTATAAATTTCTAAAAACTCACTCAAATTATGCTCCACACTCTTTGTGCGGTAAATTTTAGCCCCAGTTTGTTTTGCATAAATTTCATACATCGCAAATGTCACGCCAGCCATCAAAACACCACTTTGTTTGTTCGCCTTTGCGTGAAGCGCGTATTCTATGATCTGGTCGCTTCCAGAGCCGATGATTAGATTTTTGCTAGTTACGCCAAATTTCTTAGCCAGTCCCTCTTTTAGCTCAAAGTAGCTATCGTCTGGATAGAGATGCGCTTTTTTAGCAACCTCTTTTAGCGCCTCTTCTACACGTTTGCTAGTGCCAAAAGGATTTTCGTTGCTAGCTAGCTTTATCACATCTTTTGCCTCGATGCCAAACTCTCTAACCACAAGCTCAATCGGCTTTCCAGCCTCGTAATTAACTAAATCATCTAAAAAATCATTAAACTTCATTACTCTTCTCCGTTTAAATAACTCCCTAACCAGCTTATCTCAGCACCGCTCTCTTTTGCTAATTCAAAGGCATTTTGCACCTTCTCATCGTCGATATGCCCTTCAAAATCAAGATAAAACATTGACTTAAACTCGCGTTGCTTAATAGGGCGTGACTCAAGTTTTGTGATATTGATATTTTCATTTTTAAAGATAGAAAGCAGATCAGCAAGGCGTCCCGGACTATGATCAGTCTTTGCAAGGATCGAAGTTTTCGAGTTTTCAACTCTTGCGTTTTTAAAATCGCTAAGAATGAGAAATCTCGTTCTATTTGCCATATTGTCTTCAATCGTCTCATAAACGATCGGTACGTTATAAATTTTTGCTGCGATCTTTGAGCAAATGGCAGCTGAGTTTCTATCCATTGATGCCATATATGCAGCTGCTGCGGTTGATTTTGCTGGAACAAATTCAATTTCGTTTAGCATATGATCTTCTAAAAATTTACGGCATTGATTATACCCTTGCGGATGTGAATAAATTCGCTTTATCTCTTTTAAATTTTCATTTATGCTAACAAAGCTGTGATGGATATCCACATAAAGCTCAGCAACTATTTTTATATCACTAAATTTACTCAAACAATCAAGCGTAGCGCCAACAGCGCCTTCAGTGTTGTTTTCAATAGGCACAACGCCGTATTTTGCCTCTTTTTGAGCTAGCTTTGTAAAAACCGCCTCGATGGTCGCAAGTGGCAAATATGAACTCATCGCACCAAATCTACTCTGAGCCGCCTGATGCGTGTAAGTGCCTTCAGGCCCTAGATAGACGATCTTTTGAGGCATTTCTAAATTTCTACTTACAGCAAAAATTTCAAGATAAATGGCTTCAATAGCAGCTTTATTTAAAGCTTTGTCTTTGCTAAGACTAGTTAAGCGGTTTATGATAGCTCGCTCACGCTCAGGACGATATATAGGCGTTCCGCTAGTTTGTTTTAGCTTGCCGATTTGTTCAACTAAAATCATCCTTTCATTTAGTTTATTTAAGATGAGATCATCGATCGCATCGATCTCTTTTCTAAGCTCATTTAGCTCTTGCATCAGCGCTCTCCAAAAATTCTCTCTCAAGTGCCACGACATCTTCAAAGCTCTCACGTCTTCTTATGAGTCTATCTTTGCCATCAAGCACGCAAACTTCAGCGGCTCTGTTTCTTGTGTTGTAGTTTGAGCTCATACTAAAACCATAAGCTCCAGCACCTTTTACCACGATAATATCTCCGCTCTCAGACTCTGGCAACTCTATATCTTTTGCTAAAAAGTCACCACTTTCACAAACTGGACCAACCACGTCGCAAACACCTAAATTTTTATCTTTTCCGCAAACAAAAATTTCATGATGAGCACCATAAAGGCTTGGCCTAATAAGATCATTCATCGCACCATCAGTTATGACAAATCTCTTTTTGCCGTTAAATTTTTCATATAAAACGCTTGCGACAAAGTAGCCAGCATTACCTACAATAAAGCGTCCTGGCTCGCATACGATAGTCACGTCTTGACCCTTTAGCGCAGCTAAAATTCCTTGAGCGTAGTCGTATAAATTTATCTCTTTTTCATCGTTATAAATGATGCCAAGTCCGCCACCAACATCAAAGAATTTGATATCAATCTCAAGTGCTTTTAGCTCTCTTAAAAGCTCGCTAACGATATTTGTAGCATCGATTATCGGGCTAAGCGAAGTTAGTTGCGAGCCGATATGAAAATGTATACCAGTTGGATCAAGAGAGTTAGAATTTTTAGCGTGGATGTACATTCTTTTGGCTGTTTCCGCATCAACGCCAAATTTATTTTCATTTAGCCCTGTCGAGATATATGGGTGAGTTTTTGCATCGACACCTGGATTTACCCTAATGCTAATTCTTGCCTTTAAGTTTAGCCCTTTTGCGATCTTTTCAAGTCTTAAAAGTTCAGCAAAACTCTCGACATTTATGAGTAAAATTTCATTTTTCAAAGCCTCTTTTAGCTCATCATCGCTCTTGCCAACGCCACTAAAAATGATCTGATATCTCTTTGCACCTGCTAAAAGCGCTCTTTTTACTTCGCCAATGCTAACACAATCAAATCCAGCTCCAAGATCAGCTAGAAATTTTAAAACACTTAAATTTGAGTTTGCTTTCACCGCATAGCAAATGAGAGATTTTCTAGCAAAAAATGCATTTTTTAGTGCTTCATAGCGGTTTTTTATGTGGTTAAAATCATAAATGTAAAGTGGGGTTTTGTATCTACTTGCAAGCTCTTTAAAATCCATAAAATAGCCTTTATTAAAATGGCTTGATTTTACAAAAAGCTTGCCAAAATTTGGCTTAACGATGCGATTTTATGAGATAAATGGCGTATGCAAAAAGTAAAATAACTGGCAAAACTATACCAATCTCTGGCAAGATCACGGAAGTTTGTGCAAATTTTGCAAGAATAAAGAGCAGCCCCCAAACGACAAGAGTTATCACAACAAAGATAAAAGTAGAAAGTGCAAGATTAAAAAATCTACCAGTTACAGGCAAATGATAGTAAAAAATGAGCAACAAAAATGGTGCAAAAAATGGTGCGATAGCAAGGTTGTAAAAAGCTGTTTTTGCGCTATCAAGGCCTATGCCTTCATTCTTAAATGTCTTTATAAAATTTATCGCATCTGGGATATTAAATTTTGAGTTTTCAACGCTAACAGCGCTTTCAATACTCTTTGGCTTAAAGCCTTTTAATGCATCTAAGCTCTCGCTTTGTATTTTATTAAAACCAGCCTCACCAAGCTCTAAAATTTGAGGCAAAAGAGTTTGATTAACATCTTTTAAAATCCACTCATTGTCTTTAAAATTAGCATGATTTGCAAATGTAGTTGAGAGTAAATTTGTGCCATTTATCTCAAAAATTCTAACATCATTTGCTATTTGATTAACAGAATTTAGCTCCTTTATGTAGATAAATTTGCCTTCAAATTTTAAAAATGAATCATTTGTACTTTTTGAGAAAGCTGTATTTTTAGCGATACTTTTTTGATAGTCGTGCGCATAGGCAAATGGAGTAAAATTTAAGCCAACATAAAAAATAGTTACAAAAAGTGCAATAAAAAATGGTGGAAAAATTAAGTTATTTTTACTAATGCCAAGCGCATAAAAGCTGATTAGCTCGTTTGTCCTGACCATATTTACATGCAAAATTATTAGTGCAAAAATAAGCGAAAGTGGCAAAACGTAGCCAATAGCACTAAGCGATGTAAGCCCAACATAAAGGAGCTGAAGGTTTGCAGATGGCGGCAGATCTTTTAAATTTGTAAGTAGATCGATACCAACATAAAATAGTTCAAGCGCTAAAAATACGATAAGAAAAGATTTTATATAGACCCAGCCAACGTATCTGGCGTATAGTTTCATTTGATAAGACCTTTTTTTACCGTAAATTTTTGCGAAATTTCGTTAATGTCGCTCTTTAGTAGCTCACAAACTGCATTTTTTGTGTAGGCCAAAATTTCATCTAAAGCCTTTTTTTCCTCATCACTAAACTCTCCAAGAACAAAATTTTTAGCATCACCAAGGTGCCCAATGCCAACACGCACCCTTTCGTAGTCGTTGCCTATTAGTCCATCGATCGATTTTATGCCGTTATGCCCGCCGCTACTACCGCCTTTTTTAAATTTAACTGCACCAAAACTAAGATCAAGATCATCATGTATTACGATTATTCTATCTGGTTTATAAAAGTCTTTTACCGCTTTTACACTTTGTCCTGAGAGGTTCATAAAAGTTGTTGGTTTTAGCAAGATAATGTCGTTAAATTTAAAAACTTCGCCTTGGAATTTGGCTGAGCTAACATCTTTGTAATTTGAGTCTTTTAGGAGATCTATAAGCATAAAGCCTATATTATGTCTAGTGTTTTCATATTTGGAGCCAGGATTTCCCAGCCCCGCTATTAGTGTCACAAAAGCCCTTTTTATTTAGCTTTAATAACTCCAAGTACCGCAACACGGTCAGCGTCGATGATAGTGACGCCTTCTGGAGCTTTGATATCGCGAACTAGGATAGTATCGTCAATGTCAAGCTTGTTTACATTTACCTCAAATGAATTTGGTAAATTTTCAGCTGTGCATTTTACGCAAAGACGTCTTTTCGACTGGATCAAAACGCCCTTGTTTTTAAGACCAATAGGTGTTCCAACTGGCTTAACTGGGATCATATATTTTGATAAAACGCCAGGAATTGCTACTTTTAGATCTACGTGTTTAAGATCGCTTGTAACAACATCTCTTTGGTAATCAACAATAACGACATTATAAACCTTTCCGCCTACTTTTACATCAAAAGCAAGGCTCTCTTTTTTGCGCGCTTCTTTAATAAAGTCATTTACTTTAAAAGCAGCTGCAACATTCTCTAATCCCTTGCCATAAATGTTGGCGATTAGATAACCATCTCTTCTCAAAGCCTTTGCAGACTTCTTACCGATACTCTCTCTAACGATTCCTTCTAACATCGTTTTCCTTTCATAAAAAATAGGTGCTGATTCTATCCAATACTTTATAAATTTCAAATAAAGCTTACTTGGGAATGATCGCTTTTTCTATTTGTATTATTAGTTTAGTTCTTTGTTTAAAGTGATTTCATAATATCATCAAATGCTGATACAAACTGCTTTAATCCATCCTTTAGCAATTCTTTATAAATAATATTTATGTCTATATCATTATTTTTTATAATTTGAAAAAAACTTAAGATATTTTCTTTACTAGGCACATTTTTTATCTCTGATTTTGCTTTGATAAATTCTTTTATAGTTTCGATTGGTGCTGTATTGATGGAGTTTTTATACATTAGTTCTCTAACGTAGTAATCCCCTCTTAGTCCACCACCTTTTACACCTGTACTTGCAAAAAGTGTTCTTACATTTTCTAATCCAAAATCTTCAATCATGTGATATATATTTGCAGCATTCATGATTCCAACCTGTCCGGTAGGCAAACTCTTTGCAGCCATTGTATCGTCAAGTTTTCTATCAAATCTACTAACAAAAACACTTACTACACCTTTTGGCATAGTTGTATTTACGAAGCAACTCGTGTAAATTTTAGAACCTTCACTAAAAGCCTCAAGACATTGTTTTGCTTGATCTGGAGAAAAAATGAGTGTTGCATTTACACTAATACCCTTTGCCATAAGTGCACTCATTGCCTCATAGCCCTCTTTTGTGGCTGGAATTTTTATCATGACATTTGGCATTGAAATTAAACTGTGAAGCCTCATGCCTTCTTCTATTGTAGCAGCTGTATCTTCGCATAAATTTGGATCAACCTCAATGCTAACAAAGCCATCATCTCCGTTTGCATAGTGCTTTAGCATCTTACATGCAGCGATCTTTATATCTTGTGTCGCTAAAATTTCATAAAGATCTTTTGGATGACGTTTATTGCTACTTTCTATAATCTTTTTGTAAGCTGGCGAAGTAAATGCTGTTTTAAAAATAGCTGGATTGCTTGTTGCTCCGTTTATAACACCATTTTCTAGCATGGTACTAAATTCATTTTGTACAAAATCTCTTTCTATAAAGTCACACCAAAGAGAAAATTTAGCTTCATTATCGTACATTTTTTACCTTATAAATTTTAAAATTTCACGCAAATCTTTGATATCTACGCAATGTGTCGCCTCTTTTTTTAAAATTTCTTTTGCGCAAAAGGCGATCTTTATATCACATTTTCTAAACATCGACACGTCGTTAGCTCCGTCACCAACGCACATAATCTCACTTTTTTCTAAATTTAATAGCCCTTTTAAGCGATCTATCATCTCACCTTTTGAGCTACCAAACATCATTTCTCCACCAACTTCACCAGTCAAAACTCCATCTTTATGATGCAAAATATTTGCGAAATTTGCATCAAATTTAAGTTTCTCTTGCATGACGTCAGTTGCTATGTGAAATCCGCCACTAAAAACCACGATCTTGATACCTTTTTGCTTTAAAGTACCGATTAACTCGCTGGCTCCTGGCATGATGGGTAAATTTTTACAAATTTCATTTGCCTTTGAAAGTGGCATGCCTTTTAAAAATTTTACCCTTTTAGTAAGGCTTTCAAAAAAATCAAGTTCGCCGTTCATCGAACGTTTTGTTATGCTGGCTACCTCATCGCTGGCATTGTTGACAGCGGCGAGAATGTCTATCGTCTCGCCGTCCATTATCGTAGAATCAAAATCAAAAACACAAAGTTTTATCAAGATGAGTCCTAAAAATCACGTTTTAAAAGGCTTTCAACCTTTAAAATAGTAAGGATATTTTGATCACGTTTACCAATGCCATAGATCATGCCTTTGTCTTTTACTAAAGTCTCTGGTGGCGGATCAATCCTATTACGGTCTATTCTGATGGCCTCAGTCAAGCGGTCTATCACAAAGCCAGCGATATTATCCGCATCTTTCATAACGATATATCTTGTGCTTGGGCTTTGTTTTGTGACATTTAGTGAAAAACGCTTACGCAAATCAATAAGCGGAATAACATTTCCGCGTAGGTTAAACACGCCAAGAACATAATCAGGCACACTAGGAACACGTGTATATTCAATAGGTTTGATTATCTCTTGGATATTTAAAATAGGTATCGCGTACTCTTCCTCACCGACAACAAATCCTACTAGCTGAACTATATCCTCATTATTTTTTAACTCAGGACCATTCATTTGCTGTTTTTGTTTGCTTAAAACTTGATTTAGTTTATTGTTCATCCCTTACCCCTAAGCTAATTTTATATTCTTTCTAACGACATTTTCTAAGTACTCGGCTGAATATGGTTTTGTAATATACTCAGTCATTCCAACTTCTACACCACGCAATCTATCTGTTTTTGACGTCCTTGATGTAACAGCAATAAGTGGTAAATTTCTATACTTAGAGTATTTTCTAATTTCGCCAGCTAGTGTATATCCATCCATTCTTGGCATCTCAATATCTATCAAAATCGCATCAAAGGAGTGTTCTCCAGATTTTACGATATTTAATGCCTCAACACCGTTTGTGGCTTCTATTATCGTTACCCCAGTTGGTTCAAGTGCTTTTTGCATGATAGTTCTATCCATTTTTGAGTCATCAACTATCAAGACTTTATAATCACTTGGTTTTTCCTTTGCTTTTGTGCTATCTTCTATTTCGGCTCTAATGTCTACCTTGATATCTTTTGCCATCTCCATCATAGCACCAACATCTATAATCAATGTCACACGGCCATCACCTCTAATAGTCGCACCGGCAATACCTGGGATATTTTGTAAATAATCACCCATTGATTTAATAACAATCTCTTCTTGTCCAACCAAAGTATCGACGATAATACCTAGTTTTGCTTCAGCAACACCGATTATTACGACATAAGTTTGATCTCCACCATCAAATGCTTTTTCTACACCAAATACATCAGAGAGTCTAACAAGAGATAAGACTTCATCTCTTAGTCTTAGTACATTTTTGCCATCGATCGTGTAGATATCATCAATCGGCACGCGAACAGTTTCAAGAACGCTAGCAAGTGGAATAGCATAAAATTCTTCTTGAGTTCCAACAAGTAGCGACTGAATAATCGCAAGTGTGAGTGGAATTTTAAGCTTCATAACTGTGCCTTTTCCAACTTCACTTTCAATATCAATGATACCGTTTAGTTTTTCGATATTTGTCTTAACAACGTCCATACCAACACCACGACCAGATACGTTTGTAACTTTTGCCGCAGTTGAAAATCCTGGTCTAAAAATAAGTCCAAATGCCTCTTTTTCACTCATCGCATCAGCTTCGCGTTCAGTGATAATGCCTTTTTCTATCGATTTAGATTTAAGCATGTCAGCATCTAAACCCTTACCATCATCAACTATCTCAACAACGATGTGATTACCTTCATTGTAAGCTTTTAGCTGAACAAGACCTTTTTCTGGCTTGCCTGCAGCCTTTCTTGTCTCAGGATCCTCGATACCATGATCGCATGAATTTCTGATGATGTGAACTAGTGGATCGCCGATCTCTTCTACGATTGACTTATCAAGCTCAGTCTCTTCACCTGAAATTTCAAGATCGATTTGCTTACCAAGGTCGCGGCTAAGATCGCGTATCATACGTGGGAATTTATTAAAGACTTTTGCTATTGGAAGCATTCTTGTCTTCATAACGGCAAGCTGAATGTCAGTCGTAACTAGACTTAGGCTTGAGACTACTTGATTTAACTCTTCAAGGAATTTCTCACCCTCATATCTCTCTTCCACGTCATCATAAATTTTTAATAAGCGGTTTTTACCAAGAACAAGCTCACCGATTAGGTTCATCAAATGATCAAGTCTTTTTACTTCAACGCGTATAGTTTGTTCCTGCGCTACTGCACCACTACTTGCTGCTGGGACCTTTTTATCTCCCTCTTTTTCTTTACTCTCTGCTTTTGCAGCTGGAGCTGAAGTACTACTTGCAGCCGGGGCTATCTCGCTAGGAGATTTTGGGGCTATACCTTTTGAAGCACGCCTTGCTTGATCCTCAGCCTTTCTAACCTTTAAGAGTCTTTCTATCTCTGCTTCGACTTCTGAATCACTTAGCTTTGAAAGCTCAGCATCACTTATCTCTGGTGCCTCTTCGGCAGGCGTGGCCGGCTCTGGCTCTTTTGCCGGCTCTGGTGTTGGCTCAGATACTGGCGTGGCAGGAGCTTCAGGAACTGCTGCTGGAGCCTCACCTTCAGAAATTTGAGTAAGTCTTGCGCAAATATTTTTAATATCAATGCCAGCAGCCGTATCATTTCCATGATCTCTAATGCTACTTAACAAGCCTTTCATCATGTCAACTGACTCAAGAACTACGTCCATAATGTCTGGAGTGATCTTTAACTCACCTTTTCTAGCTTTATTTAAAACATCCTCCATATGGTGAGTAAGCTCTGTTAAAACATCAAAATTTAAAAAGCTTGAACTACCTTTTACTGTGTGAGCAACACGGAAAATTCTATTTAATAATTCCAAATCTTCAGGGTTTGACTCAAGCTCAACAAGGTCGTGATCTATCTGCTCAATAAGTTCGAAAGCCTCTATTAAAAAGTCTTCCATTATTTCTTTCATATCATCCATGTTTCACCTCATTTTGCAGATTTAGAATGTGCTTCAATAACTTTTAGCACTTCTTGATAAAATATGCTTGCATCAAATTTTGTAAGATACGCCGCACCACCAGCTTCTTTGCTCTTGATTTCACTAAAATCATTACTCAATGAGGAGTTAAATACTATTGGAACTTCTTTAAATCTTTCATCATTTTTAAGAGTTGAAGCAAAGCGGTAGCCATCCATCTGTGGCATTTCGATATCACTTAAGATAACTCTAAGCTCTCTTGATAAGTTATCTCCATATCTTTGATAAAGCTCTTCCATTCTCTCCAAGCCCTCAACGCCATTTTTAGCCTCAACTACGCTAAGTCCCATCTTCTCAAGTGCATCTTTTACTAGTTTTCTAGCAGTTGAGCTATCATCTAAAACTAAAGCAGCACCTTTTAATTTTTGATCGTCTGTTACATCAAATTCGATCTTTGGTGAGTAAATTCCAAGCTCTTCTACTATGCTTTCAAGATCAAGAATAAGCAAAACTTCATCATTTTCTATTCTTGTTACGCCTGTTATTTTACCTTTGTCTAAAGCGCCAGAACCTGAAGCAAAATTTGCAGGCTCGATATCTTTCCAGCTTATACGCCTGATCCTTTTTGCCTCATGGACGATAAAACCGATCAAAATACCACTAAACTCAGCAATAATAACACGTGGCTTTATAACTACGCCTTCAGTTGGCTCGATAATATTCATCCATCTTGCCAAATTTATAACAGGGATCACCACGCCCCTTAAATCAAAAATTCCCTCGATATACTCGGGAACGCCAGGAAGCTCTGTAAGATTTGGCATCTTAATGATCTCCCGCACCTTTGCGACATTGACTCCGTATATTCCTTCATATACTTTGTTTTCGGTCTTTTTAAAGATACGAAAATCAACAAGTTCCATCTCGTTTGAGTCCGTTTTTAGTACGTTATCTCCAAACATCAATGTCCTTTCAAACTCATTTTGAGCAAATTTAATTTTTGCTGGGCGTATTCTACAACAAAATAACTTTGCTCACATGCAAAACAAGGTAAATTTATATAAAACTTATCGTAAATGTTAAATTGCTCGCCTTGATGATAGTGTCCTTCTATCACAATGCCGGCCTCATATCCTTGCAAATGCTTGCTCATTAGCTCCTTAAAATTAGGAATTTTATAGTCTAAATTTTTCTTGGTAAGTTTTGCTAATATCGCTTTTGATATTTTAAAATTTAAAAATTTATCCAAAGCATTCATAAATTTTAAAAACCATTTTAAACGCAAAAATCTAAGTGCATATTTATCTACAAAAGGTAAAAATATATCGCCATGCGCGATCTGGACGTGCTCTTCATTGATCATTTTGAAATTTGCTGGCTGATCGTAAATATCATAAACCATAACGCTTTTATAGCGCAGCATCTCGTGCCCATCCCAAATTTCTCTTGTTTTATTAAATAAATTTGAAAGTCTAAAATCGTGGTTGCCCTCGAAGTAAAAAATTTCTACCTTTTGTGAAATTTTATTTATAAGGCTTAAGTGCTCAGCGTAAAATTCTCTTGTGTATTCGCCCTCGCCCGTTAAAAAATCAAACATATCGCCTAATAAAAAAATTTGTGGCGGCTCTTTGATCTCCCCGCTATCAATGGCTCTTAAAAATTTTAAAAAGCCATTTCGGTTTACATTTTCATGCGCATCAGCTATAAAGATCGCGCCTTCTTTTATAATGGGGGCATATAGATATTCGCTCAAATTTTGCCTTAATTAAAAATTAGCAGAGCCAAAAAGCAGTTTCTAGCTCTTTGTCCCATCTTTTTAGTCAAATTTTATAGGCTTATAGCAAATTTTTACAATCTCAACATCGCTTCTGCCTTTTGGTAAATTTAGCACTACCTCATCGCCCTCGGCCTTGCCCAAAAGCTGCTTTGCAAGAGGTGAGTTTATCGAGATATAGCCTTTGTCGATGTCGCTTTCACTAATGCCAACTATCGTATATGTATGCTCTATTTCGGTTTCCTCGTCCATTATCGTAATACTTGAGCCAAACCTAACTCTATCGTGCTCGTAGCTACTTGGATCGATCACTTCAGCATTTGCCAGAAGCGCGCTTAGCTCTGCGATCCTAGCGTCTATAAAGGCTTGCTTTTCTTTTGCTGCGTGATACTCAGCATTTTCTTTTAGATCGCCGTGGCTTCTTGCGATGTCGATCTCAGTTACTATTTGAGGGCGTTGCACCAGCCTTAGGTCTTTTAGCTCAGCTTCTATCTTCTCATATCCGTGCATTGTCATTGGTTCACTCATTTTTTTACTCCATATTCTTTAAAATTTTTACTACATTTTTACTGCTGCCATACCCTAAATAAGTCCTTAATTCATCGCAACCTTTTAAAAATTTCTGCCTATCGCAGCACTCATAAGCTCTTAGCAAATTTTCAGCCGTTGCAAACTCTTGGATAAATTCCTCATGAAGTGGCTCTTTGCCCATGAAGTCAAACATTATATTTGCAAGTCCTGCATGCTTGATCTTTACAAATTTCCTAGCAATGAAAACGTCTATGGCTTTTGCCTTGTAAGCTAGCACAAATGGCGTACCAATGAGCGCTGCCTCAAGCGTAGCAGTGCCAGAGCAAACAAAGGCAAAGTCACTATCGTACAAAGCTTCAGGCGTGTTTGAGACGACCTCAAAATTGCTCACATCACCATAGATTTCACCCACTTTATCAAGCAAAAATGGTGGCACAACAAGCAGCCTTTTTGCTTCTATCTTTTTAGCAAGCTCTCTATAAACTGGCATCAGTCTTGAAATCTCTGACCTTCTAGACCCCGGCAAAAACGCCACTTTGCCACTGCTACTTATGCTAGTTTTTTTTAGCCTTATCTCATCCATCAAAGGATGTCCCACGTAGGTCGAGCGACTATAAAATTTCGCATCAAATGGCAAGATCGAAGCTAGGTTGTCACAATACCTCTCAACCGCGCTCACTCTTTTTGGCTTCCACGCCCAAACTTGAGGCAAGATGTAGTATGTCACGGCTGCTTTTGCACCAGCTTCTTTTATCGCCTTTGCAAGCGGCAAGTTAAAGGCTGGACTGTCTATTAGCAGCACCGCATCAACCTCTTTTGCCATCTGGCTCATCACTTTTATCGCCTTTTTTGCTTTAAAGATGAGCGGCAAAACCTCGACAAAACCCATCGCTGAAAACTCGCTACTTTTCATATATGGCGTGCCAAGCTCTTCGCTAAAAATTCCCATTAGCTCAAATTCACCCTCGAAATTTTTCAAAATTTCTTTTAAATGCAAATTTGCCGATGGCTCAAGAGCGGAGACTAAAATTTTCATTTACACACTTTCATCAGGTCTTTTTTTAGGGGCATTATACGCAAAAATTCTTTAAAATTTTAAGAAAGCTGTGATAAAATCCAGGCCTTTAAAGGATAAAATTTGAAAGAAATTTTGATAACAAATGACGATGGATTTGAAGCGACTGGCTTGCTTGCTTTAAAAGAAGCTTTAAGCGAGCTAGATAGCGTAAATGTCACGATCGTAGCTCCAAGCTCTGAAAAATCAGCCTGCGCTCACTCTTTGACGCTCACAAGGCCTCTTAGGTTTATAAAACTTGATGATGGCTTTTTTAAACTTGACGACGCAACGCCCAGCGACTGCGTCTATCTCGCACTTCACGCACTTTATAATAAAAAACCAGATCTAGTGATAAGTGGCATAAATCACGGGGCAAATTTGGGCGAAGATATCACCTACTCTGGCACGTGTGGAGCGGCGATGGAGGGCGTTTTGCAGGGCATTAGAAGCATCGCTTTTTCGCAGTTTTATGAAAACAACTCACTAAATGAACTTGGCTTTGAGCTAGCAAAAGAGGTCGTGAAATTTATCGTACCAAAGGTGCTAGAGGGTGAAATTTTACTAAATCAAAGAGAATTTCTAAATGTAAATATCCCGGCTGTAACTAGCAAAAATTTCAAAGGCTACTCCGTAGTGCCAGCTGGCAGACGCACCTACGCCACGCATGCCACACTTAATCGCAACCCAAGAGGCATCGAGTACTACTGGCTTGGAAATGCTGCGCTTGAATACGAAAAAGGCGAGCCAAGTGACATCAGCAAGGTAAATGAGGGCTTTGCGACGATAACGCCCATAAAACTAAATATGACTTCATACGAGAGCTTGGAGAGCTTAAAGGGGAAATTTTGATGCAAAATGATAGATTTACGAGGATAAGATGGCTCTTTGGCGAGGATGGTTTTAACAAGCTTCAAAGCGCAAAAGTGCTAGTTTGCGGAGCTGGAGGCGTTGGCGGGATGTGCGTGGATGCACTTGCTAGAAGCGGGGTTGGGCACATCACTTTAATCGATAAAGATATCTTTGACATTACAAATCAAAACCGCCAAATTTACAGCGAAAACGTGGGCGGTGTAAAGGTGGAGGAATTTGCCAAAATTTATCCTTGCATCACGCCTATTCAAGCACTGATTACACCAGAATTTATTGCTGGTTTTGACTTTAGTAAATTTGACGTGGTGATCGATGCGATCGATGATATCACTGCTAAGATTGCCCTTGCAAATGCGGTAGATCCTAGCAAATTTATAGCCTCGATGGGTGGGGCAAAAAGGATCGATCCAACTAAGATAAAGGTGGCTAGCGTGTGGAAAACCTCGGTCGATCCGCTAGCTAGAAAATATAGATATGAGCTCAAAAGATCAGGCTTTAGCGGTAAATTTGATGTGGTCTTTTCAACAGAAGAGCCACTTTGCAAGCCACTTGGAAGCTTCATGGGCGTGACTGCTTGCTTTGGGCTAAATTTAGCCTCATTAGCTGTTAAAAAGATAGTTGAGCAGTAAGTCTAAAATTATAGGCAAATTTTAAAATTAGAGTTAGCGCGTCACGACTATAAAATTAATAGCCAACTCTGCAAAATCTAAATTTAACAATCTGCGATGAGCATTTATAAATTTTAAAAATTTCGTGAACGAGTAATTTTAGTAGTCAATTCTTAGGAGTGAATGGAATTTTAAAATTTGAAAATGGAGTAAATTTAAGTCTTTGTCTAAAGAGTAGCTAAATTTAAATTAGCCAGCTGCAAATTTAGCAGCCAGCTAAAATTTTAGTTTTTATGGATGCGAAGGTAGCTATTTAGTGCACCAACATAGGCTTTTGCACTTGCCATCATAGTATCTATGTCAAGTCCATGGCCTATTACAGCCGTTTTGCCCTCAAACTCGACCTTTACATCAACCTTTGCAAGTGCGTCTTTACCTTGAGAAACAGACGCCACTTTATAGTCTTTGAGCGTGCCACTAATGCCACTAATGCGATCAACTACCTTAAATATCGCATCGGCAGTACCATTTCCTAGAGCTGAGTCGCTGATAATCTCATCATTGTGTTTTATGCTAATTGAAGCACTCGCAAGGCTTCCGCCGCTACTTTGAAGAAGAGCCGTGATCTCATAAGCTTGTGGAATTTTTGTAATCTCTTCAGCCACAAGAGCTCTAATATCATCATCAAATATCTCTTTTTTCTTATCAGCTAGCTCTTTAAATTTTTCAAATGCCTTATTAAGAGCATCGCTATCAAGGTCAAATCCAAGGCTAGCAAGCTTATCTTTAAACGCGTGACGACCGCTATGCTTACCTAGAACGAGAGAATTTTTCTCAAGGCCTATACTCTCAGCGCTAATTATCTCATAGGTCTCTTTGTGTTTTAGCACGCCGTCTTGATGTATGCCACTCTCATGAGCAAATGCGTTTTTACCAACGATAGCTTTGTTTGGTTGAGGCTCAATGCCTATAATACTAGCAATCAGTCTTGAAGTTGGATAAATTTCTTTTGAAATAATGTCTGTATAAAGTGGAGCAAAGACGTCTTGGCGAGTTTTAATAGCCATCACTATCTCTTCAAGCGCAGCATTTCCAGCACGCTCACCTATGCCATTTATCGTGCCTTCAACCTGCCTTGCACCAGCTTTTATAGCCGCTAACGAGTTTGCTGTAGCCATGCCTAAGTCATTGTGATTATGCACAGATATTATGGCTCTATCGCCTACAAATTTTACTATTTCACTAATGCGAGCAGTTATCTCTTCAGGATATAAATAACCAACTGTATCAGGAATATTTAAAGTTTTTGCACCCGCATTTATGGCAGCATCACAAATTTCTTTTAAAAAGCTCATTTCACTTCTACAAGCGTCCTCGCAACTAAACTCCACATCATCGCAAAAGGTTTTTGCGTATTTTATAGACTCGACTGCACGTTTTATTACTTCATCTGGGCTCATTTTTAGCTTGTACTCCATATGAATTGGGCTTGTCGCTATAAATGTATGAATTCTCTTATTTTTAGCTGGAGCCAATGCCTCGCCAGCTGCCTTGATATCACGCTCAACTGCGCGTGCAAGAGAGCAAACTATGATATTTGAGGCTTGCTTTGCTATTTGATTTACCGCATCAAAATCTCCTGGGCTTGCCGCTGCAAATCCAGCCTCCATAACATCCACGCCAAGCCTTTCAAGCTGAAGTGCGATCTGTAGTTTTTCAGCTGTATTCATCGATGCACCAGGGCTTTGCTCACCATCTCTTAAAGTCGTATCAAAGATTATAATTTTATTCTTATCCATTTTTGTCCTTTTTTTATTTTTTATATTTAAATTTTAAATTTGATGAGTTAAGTAAAGAGAAATTTGCTACCTAAGTAGCAGCAGTAGAGAGTTTTTGATTTCGATTTTTGGTAAAAATTTACGTGATTTTATGACGCCATTTTCGCTCATTCGCTCTCCTTTTTTTTAGAATTTTTACTAAACATTATAGTGGCTCTTACTATGCCATAAAGCATATAGATGCTCATAACCAAAGTCGCACTTTCAAATGGATATAGATAAAGCATCGAAAACGCAACGACAAGAGCTACTAAAATTCTTATCACATGGGTTTGTTTTAAATTTATTTTTTTAAAGCTTGGATAGCGAATGTTGCTAACCATCAAAGCTGCCAAAGTAGCTTCAAGTAGCATCAAGCACCACTCAAATCCCTCTAAAAAAGTATAGTCGATATAAATTCCAACCCAAAGTACGCTCACAATAGCTGCTGATGGTATAGGAAGCCCGATAAAAACATTTGGCTCATATGTACCAGTAGTGACATTGAAGCGAGCAAGCCTAATAGCTCCAAAAACCACAAACATAGCAGCTATAAGTGCCCCAAATCTGCCAAAATTTTTACCAATAGTCAAATAAAATAAAATCGCTGGTGCTACACCAAAAGCAACAAGATCTGCAAGGCTATCAAACTCTACCCCAAATTTACTAGTTGTCTTTGTAAGTCTAGCCACACGTCCATCAAGTCCATCTAAAATAAGCGATAAGATTATATAAATAATGGCTTTAAAATAGTTACCTTGAATAGATGAAATAATACTAATAACACCCAAAAAAGCACTAGCTGCTGTAAATAAATTTGGCAAGATATACATTAGTTGCATCTTTTGTATGTTATTCATCTATTTTTCCCTCTTCAAAATATCCCAAAAGTGAAGCAGCCTTTACGCTTTCTCCAACGCTTACACATATCTTAGTATCTCTTGGTAGGTATAAAATCACCTCACCACTTCCTAAAAAACCAAATTTTCTAGATGCTTTCAGGCTAGTAACATTTGAAATTTCTAAACTTCTACTGAAAGCCCCAGCTATAATTTTCATAACAAATTTTATATTCTCTTTTTCAAAGTGAATAATCGCTCTTTCATTTAAAAATTCTGAAATTTTCATAGCTTGGCATAAGAATAAGCCATGTCTTTTACGTATTTCAGCTACTTTTACATCACTTACAGCCCTTAATGTACCAACATCAAAAAAAGATTTTTTTATAACGATCTTAGCTACTTCATTATTATCAAAATTTGAAGCACTAATCTCTTTTATCTTACCATCAATCGGCGATAGTAAAGCCAATTTATCATCAGAAAATGGCTCTCTCTCAGGATCTCTAAAAAAATAAAGTCCCAAAAAAAGTAAAATAGCAAAAAGCAGTGGCAAGATCCCAAACAGCAAAGATAAAACAAATAAAATTAGAAAAAATAATATAAATTTATATCCTGCTTTCGCGATATAGCCACTCATTTTTATTCCTCTTTTTTACTCTTTTCGTCTTCTTCGGTCTCTACAAGTCTGCTCTCTAGACTATTTTCGATCTCATAGTTTTTAATGATCTCTCTAACTCTTTTTCCTTCGATTGTTTCTTCTTCATAAAGTGCTGATACCATATTTTCAATAGCACCTTTATAAATTTCAAGCAAACCAAGCACAGCTGTGTATCTTTCATGAAGAAGCGTTTTTACAAACTCATCAACCTTTTCAGCCATCTTATCACTGTAATCTTTGATGCTTTGACCACCATTTAAAAACGTAGCACGTTGCTTTTCAAGTACCATAAGACCGGCGACATCGCTCATACCATACATACTAACCATAGCTTTTATGATATCAGTCGCACGCTCTAGGTCGTTGCTAGCTCCGGTTGAAATTTCTTTAATAAACACCTCTTCAGCAGCTCTACCAGCCAAAAGCACATCCACTTCTGCTATCAGCTCATGCTTTTGCATCATAAATTTATTCTCTTCAGGCGTATTTAGAGTATAGCCAAGTGCTGCAAGACCACGTGGCACGACTGAGACTTTTGTTACCCTTTTTGCACCTTTTGTTAGCTCAGCTATCAAGGCATGACCGCACTCATGATAAGTGACGATTCTTTTTTCTTTTGGATTTACGCGGCGAGACTTTTTCTCAAGTCCAGCGATCGATCTCTCAACGGCCTCCACAAGATCGGCCTGCTCGACAAAGGTCTTTGACTTACGTCCTGCAAGAAGTGCAGCCTCATTTATGATATTTTCAAGATCAGCGCCTGCTAAACCAGTAGTAAGCCTTGCGATATCCTCGATATTTACATCTTTGCCAATCTTTACATCTTTCATATGAACTTTTAAAATGTCGCAGCGTCCTTTAAAATCAGGCTTATCAACAAGCACTTGCCTGTCAAATCTACCTGGTCTTAAAAGCGCAGCATCTAAAACTTCAGGTCTATTTGTAGCTGCTATAACGATGACTGGTGATTTATCCGCATCAAAGCCGTCCATCTCAGAAAGAAGCTGATTTAGCGTCTGCTCTCTCTCGTCGTTGCCACCCATTGGACCAGAATTTCTACTTTTACCGATCGCATCGATCTCATCTATAAAAACAATCGCTGGAGCCTCTTTTTTAGCATTTTCAAAAAGATCTCTAACCCTACTTGCGCCAACACCGACAAACATCTCAATAAAACTTGATGCCGACATAGAGAAAAATGGCACGCTAGCCTCGCCCGCAACTGCTCTTGCAAGAAGTGTTTTACCAGTACCTGGAGGGCCAACTAGTAAAATACCTTTTGGAATTTTTGCCCCAAGTCTTAGATATTTATCAGGACTTTTTAGATAATCAACTATCTCTTGAACCTCTTCTTTTGCCTCTTCGACACCTGCAACATCGTCAAACTTAACTTTTGGTTTTTCAGAATTTATAAGTTTTTTTGCACTTCCTATGCCAAGTATGCCGCCGCCGATATTCTTTTGCATACGACTAGCAATAAACATCCAAATAGCAAAAAATATAAATACCGGGATGATCCATGAAAATATAAGATCACCAAACCAGTTATTTTCGCTATAAACGCTATAAGTTATGCCATTTTGCTCAAGTATGCCAATGAGCGTTGGATCATTTATACGTTTTGCAAGATAGATAGTTTTGTCACTACCTATACCTTTTATGGTAGTTTCTGAGATAGCAACCTCATTTAGTTGCTTATTTTTTAACATATCTTTAAACTCAGAATAAGCTACCATTTTACTCTGAGCATTACTATTTAGCCCAAAAGAGCTACCAAGTCCGTCTCCACTAAAGCTTCTAAAAGCTAAAACTATAACTATTGCAAAAATGGCAAAAATGAAAATAGGATTTTTATTAAAAAAACCGTTATTGTTACCATTGTTTTGGTTATTATTTTGGTTATTCATCTATTTCCTTATAAACAAAGCTACTCCAATCGTTACTTTGTTTTATCTCAATTATCTCCAAATCCTTAAATGTATCTTTAATCCTATCTTCGTATTTGTTTAAAATTCCTGACAATACCAAGTAGCCGCCTTTTTTAAGCGATTTTTTTAAGTCATTTGAGAGCATAAAAATGACATCAGCGATGATATTTGCTACGACAATGTCATATTTTTGCTCTAAATTTGCGATAGAGCCTGTCCAAATTTTATTAAATTTAACCTCATTCAACTCGGCGTTGCTAAGTGAGCTTTGCGTGGCTTGCTCGTCTGTATCACAAGCATCGACCCTACAGCCAAGCTTTGCTAAGGCTATGCTTAATATCCCGCTTCCACAACCTACATCTAAAGCAGTATTGCCACTTTTTGCATATTTTTGTAAAAGTTGCAAACAAGAATTTGTGCTTTCATGGTGCCCTGAGCCAAAGGCTAGAGCTGGGTCAATTATGATATTTGTTACGCCATTAAGTGGCTCTTCCCAGCTAGGTCTAACATAAATTTTATCAACCAAAATGGGCTTAACTGCCTTTTTATATTCGCCTAGCCAGTCTTTATTTTCTTTTAAATTAAGAGAAATTTTTAAATCATTTGAAATTTTACGAACACTAGAGAGCCCTTTTGCATACTCTTCGATACCCCAAGCTATATCTTTTAGATCATACTCTTCCCTGATGATAATCTCGTGATCTAGCTCTTCAACACAGGTAACTCCAAAAGAGAAAACTAGCTCTAAAATTTCATCATAAAAATTTGATGTTTTTATGCTTAATTCGTAGAATTTATCTTTCATTAACCAAGAACGTCTTCAAGCTTCTCTTTTAAAACTTGTGGCGTAAAAGGTTTAACGATGTAGTTATTAACACCTGCTTTTAAAGCTGTTATAACTTCGGCTTTTCCGCCCTCTGTTGTTACCATTATGATAGGCATATCAACATACTTTTGCTCAGCTCTTACCTTTTTAACAAGCTCAAGACCGTTCATCTCAGGCATGTTCCAGTCAGTAATAAGAACTTCGATGCCTTCATTTTGAGTTAAGATATTCCAAGCCTCAAGACCGTGCTCAGCCTCAAGAATTTCTTGATGTCCTAACCTTTGTAAAGTATTTTTTATGATTCTTCTCATTGTTGAACTATCATCTACAACCAAAATCTTCACATAATATCCTTTTAGTAAAAATTGCCCTATTCTAGCTAATTTAAATTTATAAAAGCTTTAACGCTATCTAAGTAGTTTAAAGGCCTCTTTTAGGTCAAGCAACCCTTCATAGTAGGCTTTCCCAACTATTACGCCACTAATCTCATTTGTGGCTTTTAGCATCAAAACATCATTTATATCACTCACACCGCCACTTGCTATCGTCTCAAGCTTGCTATTTCTAGCTATTTGCAAGCTAAACTCAATATTAACTCCGCCAAGCATTCCATCCTTGTTAATATCGGTACAAATCACAGCTTCCACGCCAACATCTGCAAATTTTCTTGCAAGATCAATTGCTTTTATATTTGAGATCTCGCCCCAACCTTGCACGGCCACGTAGCCATCTTTTGCGTCAATGCCGACTACAACTCTATAAATTTCAGCCATTTTTGCTGTAAATTCTGGATCATGAAAGGCAACTGAGCCAAGGATCACCCTGCTAACTCCAAGGTCTAAATAGCGTTTTATTCGCTCTTCATCTCTTATACCACCACCCACTTGGACGCTTAAATTTGTAGCCTTTGTAATTTTTTCAATTGTTTTAAAATTTATCGTCTCTCCAGCAAATGCACCATCCAAATCAACCACATGAAGCCATTTTGCGCCATAATCTTCAAATTTCTTAGCAAGTTCACTTGGCTCGTTGCTATAAATTTTTGCACTTTGCATAAGACCTTTGCTTAGCCTAACTGCTTGTCCCTCTTTTAAATCAATCGCTGGAAAAATTTCCATCATAACCTCGCAAAATTATCTAAAATTTTAAGTCCAGCTTCATGACTTTTTTCTGGATGAGGCTGAAAGCCAAAGATATTTTCATGCCAAACCGCACTTGTAAATTCATATCCGTAAGTTGTCTTTGCCAGTGCAAATTTATCATCACAAACCACATGATAGCTGTGTACAAAATATAAATACTCAAGCTCTTTTAGTCCTAAATTTAATGGGCTATTTTGCTTAAATTCCAAAGCATTCCAGCCAATGTGAGGTATTTTTAATGGCTTATCGAAATTAGTTTCATTAAATTTTACGACCTCGCCAGCTATCAGTCCAAGCCCAGCATGTTCGCCAAATTCAAAACCTTTTTCAAATAAAAGCTGCATGCCAAGACAAATACCAATAAATGCTTTACCGCTTTTTACTGCTTCTCTTACAGCTTCGTCCATGCCGTTATTTTTTAGCTTTGTCATCGCCTCACCAAAAGCTCCAACGCCTGGCAAAACGATGTGAGAGTACTCTTTTAAACTATCAGGCTCACTTACTAAAACGCACTCATATCCAAGAAATTTAAAAGCATTTATCACGCTTTTGATATTGCCCGCACCATAATCAATAATAGCGATCATCTGTTCTCTTGTCTTTTTACGCTGAAAAGATAAAAGCTAAGTGCCGCCATCAGCATCGCCACACCGCCTATTAGATAGATAGCATTTATGATATTTTCAGGTGCAGTGATAGCAAATTTAAAGACTAGCATGAGCGCCTCGATTGCAAGTGCGATGATAATTGAGCCGATAAATCTCACCATCGTTTTATAAATAACGCTATTTTCCTCGTGATTTTTACCTAACACCTCTTCTTCAAATATCGTCTTAACAAGGTCAAAAATGGCGAGGGCTAGCGTTAAAATGATAGTTGATTCAAAAATTTCTTCGACATTTATATGCTCGATGCTCTTTGAGATAAAGCTCTTTACACCGTGCCAAAACAAAAATGCGCAGATCATAAAAAGCGATGCACAAAAAAGTGTATAAATAGTCTTTAAAAATCTACCAAAATGCTCCTCAACAAAGCCGCTATCGACCATATTTAGGATATTTTCTAGGCTTATATCGATGCAGGCGATAAATTTAAGCTCATTTTTTTCATTATAGATAGGCACGCTTGCTGTGACGCATAAACCTCCATTTAGGCTTGATGGATATGGATCGCTTAAAACGCATCTTTTCTCACGCACTGCAGTGTAGTAGTAGGCTTTATTTGCGCGGTTTTCGCCCTTTGGAATTTTATACTTCTCATTTAGGCTGATCGAGTCTTCGATCTGCACGCCATTTTCGTCTAAGATATACAGTGCGTCAAAATTTTCTATCTCGTGGCTGATCTTATCAAAGCCAGCTTTTATGTTCTCTAAACAAACTCCGGGCAGTCTATTTGGCAAATTTCTACTAAATAAATAACAAATATACGCCCTTGCCTTATATCTCGTGTCACTAAATCTCTTAATATCTTTTATAACCAAATTTAACCTTTTAAATTTAATGCGTGATTGAACTCAGGAACGATCTTTTTAAGTGCAGGTGCTACCTCATCATCTTCAAGCTGCAAAAGCTCACTTATCTGCGAGTTTAAAAGCGCTAAATCGTAAGGCTCTGAATGTGTCACAAAGATCGATTCATATTTTGTTTGCACATCATCTTTGTTGATAAGTAGCTCTTCATAAAGCTTTTCACCTGGTCTAAGACCCACAAATTCTATACCCAAATGCTCTTTGTTTGAAAGAAGAAGCATCTTTTTAGCAAGATCAACGATCTTAACAGGCTCGCCCATATCAAGCACGAAAAGCTCGCCACCTTTTGCGATAGAGGCTGCCTGAAGGACTAGCTGACAAGCTTCTGATGTAAGCATAAAGTATCTTGTGATCTCTGGATGAGTGACGCTTAGTGGCCTATTTGTAGCGATCTGCGCTTTAAATTTAGGTATGACAGATCCGCTTGAGCCAAGGACGTTACCAAAGCGCACGCAAACTATCTCGCATACACCTGCTTCATTTGAATTTAGTGCGTAAAGCTCGCAAACACGCTTAGTTGTACCCATTATGTTTGTTGGGCGCACAGCCTTGTCTGATGAGATCATGACAAATTTCTTAACGCCATATTTTTTAGAAAGATCGACTGCATTTTTTGTGCCAAGGATGTTGTTTTCAACTGCTGAGCGAGGATTTAGCTCGCAAAGTGGCACGTGTTTGTAGGCTGCAGCGTGGATGACGATCTCTGGTCTAAATTCTTCAAAAACCTCTTCAAAGTCTTTTAAATTTGTGATATTTACAAGCTTGCTAACAGTTCTTTTATCTTTTGTGTCTTCGCCTATTTTATAAAGATTAAACTCGCTGTGCTCAACCATTATAAGCTCACTTACACCATATTTCAAACACTGCTTACAAATTTCACTTCCTATACTACCGCCAGCTCCGGTGACAAGTACTCTTTTATCTTTTAAGAAATTTGAAATAGCCTCTGGGTTTAAATCTTTTGGCTTTCTAGCAAGTAAGTCTTCGATTGAGATATCCTTGATCGGCTCATTTTCGATAAGAGAGAAGAGCTTCATATCTCTTATGCCATATCCGCTTAGCTCATCAACTAAGGCTTGAAGCTCATCTTGATCTAGCGCAAGCGCGATGATAGCGGTCTTTGCATCATAATCTTTTAGAAGGCTTGGTATCTCTTTTTTATCTTGCACTAAAAAACCATCACAATAAGTACCAACAAGATCACTCCTGCCATCTACCACTCCAACCGCGTAGTAGTCAAGATACCCTTGTTTTAAGCCACGCAAGACGTGAAGCGCTTTTGACGTTGCGCCTATAACGATACAAGGCTCACCTTTGTGAGGTTTGTTTGAAAAGTCAAGCACCATGCGTTTTGAAATTCTTAAAAGCCCAACAAGTAAGCATGAAATAAGAAGATCAATGAAAATAACGCTTCTTGGATATGGATTTAAAAAATCTTGAATGATAAAAAAAATGATCGTAAATAAAACAGCTGAGCAAACGTGAGCTAAGAAAATTTTTCTTGCTTCATTTAATCCAAAAAACCTCCACGGCACCTTGTAAATTTTAAACATCCACATAAAAAAGAGCTTAAATACGATCAAAAATCCAGCCGTTACAAAAAGCCCTTGCACGTAGATATCTGGGATGTCAGCGTTAAATCTTAAAAGATAAGCCACATATATCGAAAAGATAAATATAAAAACATCGCCAAGAAGGAAAAATACGAGCCTTTTTAACTTTGTTGCATGAAACATTACGCATTTTCCTTGACTATTTTTATCACTCTTTCTTGTGTCTGCTCACTCATATCGCTGCCACTTGGCAAGCAAATTCCTCTTGAAAATAGATCTTCGCTATATCCATCGATAAAGCTTAACGCACCATTAAATATAGGCTGCAAGTGCATAGGTTTCCAAAGTGGGCGACTCTCAATATTTTCATCAGCTAGTGCTTTGATAACTTTTAAATGTGCATCTTTTTTAGCAAAAACGCCAGTTGTCAGCCATCTGTTACCACGAGAATTTGGCAGTTCTGGCATAAATTCTAAAACGTTGCCAAGCTCTTTTTCATAAATTTCAAAAACTCTTCTCTTTTGCTCGACTCTTTTTTCCAAAACTTCCATCTGAGCCACGCCAATAGCACCTAGCACGTTACTTAAGCGGTAGTTGTAGCCATAGTCTTTGTGCTCGTAGTGAAGCAAAGGCTCTCTTGCTTGAGTGCTGTAAAACCTAGCTTTTTCTACAAATTCCTTGTCACCAACTAGCATACCGCCGCCTGAAGTGGTGATGATCTTGTTACCGTTAAAGCTATATGCACCCATTACGCCAAATGTGCCAAGTGCCTTACCGCCGTAAAATCCGCCGAGTGCTTCAGCTGCATCTTCAACCAAAGCGATGCCCTCATTTTGGCAAATTTCACAAATTTCTTTCATCTTTGAAGCTTGTCCGTAAAGATGAGTAACGACTAATACCTTTGGCTTTTTAGGTAAATTTGAGATTGCTTTTTTAAGTAGTTCTGGGCTTAAATTCCAACTCTCATCGCAGTCTATGAATACTGGAGTTGCTTTTTCATAAAGTATAGGTGAGACTGAAGCCATGAAAGTAAAGCTAGAAGCTAGTACAAAATCACCCTCTTTTACGCCAAGGACGCGAAGTGCTAGGTGAAGCGCCGCCGTTCCAGCGCTTAGTGCAAGAGCATCTTTTGCTCCGGTATAGCTTTTTATACTTTCTTCAAATTTATTTACATACTCGCCAAGTGGCGCTATATAGTTACTTTCAAAAACTTTTTTTATATATTCTTGCTCTTTTCCGCTCATATTTGGTGGAGATAAAAAAACCCTATCCATTTCATCCCTTTCGTGATTTTTTGGCGATTTTAGCACTTATTTTTAAATTTATATCTTAGCGCGCTCGCATGCTGGTACGCCGTAAGCCTTTGTGCCGTCCTTTATATCTCTAACGACCACACTTCCAGCGCCAATGATGCAGTTACTGCCGATGCTTATACCTTGAATGACGCTTGAGCCGATGCCAACATGTGTAAATTCGCCCACTCTAACGTTTCCAGCAAGGGCTGCATTTGGGCTAATGTGAGCAAATTTACCTATCACGCACTCATGCTCTATCACCGCACCAGAGTTTATGATAGCGCCCTCTTTTATGCGTACTTTTGCGTTTATAACGGCATTTGGCATGACAACTACACCTTTTTCTATCACAGCGCTCTCGCTCACAACCGCGCTTTTATGGATCAAATTTACTATCTCAAAGCCAGCAGCCTCTACTTTTTGGCTGATCTTTTGCCTAGTTTTGTTTTCGCCAATGGCTATTATAATGTCAGCTTTTTCAAGCTCTGGGCTAAATTTACGCTCGCTAGCGTCATCTAAAAAAACTATCTCATCATAGCCATTATTTCTAGCGATGTCAGCTACTACAAGGCCATGCCCGCTTGCTCCGTAGATGTAGATTTTCTTAGTTTTTGCCATTAAATTTCTCCGTCGTCGCCTGCCCCTCTTTGCTGACACCACTTCGTTTTAGCACCTTTTCGATGGTCTGTAAGGCAATCTTTACATCAAGCATAAAGCTTAAATTTTTAGCATAATAGACGTCGTACTCAAATTTTTTCTCCCAGCTTATGGCGTTTCTGCCATTTACCTGCGCTAGCCCTG
Source organism: Campylobacter concisus (assembly GCF_902460545.1). Lineage (GTDB taxonomy): Bacteria > Campylobacterota > Campylobacteria > Campylobacterales > Campylobacteraceae > Campylobacter_A > Campylobacter_A concisus_AE. The sequence continues at coordinate 165,781 of NZ_CABPUE010000002.1, read as the reverse complement.
TGATACCAGGGCGCACGTCGTGGCGGTGCTTTTGCGTTTCGTTATAGATGGGTAGATATTCGACCAAAAGCGGCCTTGGTCCGATAAAACTCATATCGCCTTTTAGCACATTAAAAAGCTGTGGCAACTCATCAAGGCTAAGCGAGCGGATAAGTTTGCCAAATCTACCAAGACGCTGCTCATCTGGCAAGAGCTCGCCATTTACGTCACGCTCGTCACTCATCGTTTTAAATTTATAAATTTTAAAAATTTTCTCATTAAGACCTGGTCTTGCCTGCGTAAAAATGACATCGCGGCTTACCTTAAAATAGATAAAAATCGCCGTTGCTATGATGATAGGCGATGTTAAAATAAGCAAAAACAAAGCCCCCAAAATATCAATCACCCTCTTTAAAAAATTTCTATACATCTATAAATTTCCTATAAATTTCTATATATCTTTTTGCGATTTGCTTCTCGTCAAACTCGCTAACCGCCCAGTTTCTGCCGTTTTGCCCAAGTCTAGCACAAAGCGCCTCGTCATCAAGCAAAATTTTTATTTTACTGGCAAGATCGCTTGCATCTTTTACCTTACATAAAAGCCCATTGTAACCATCCTTTACAGCCTCATTGCAGCCTGTCACATCGCTTGCAACGACTGCTTTTGCCATACTCATCGCCTCTAAAACCGTTCTTGGAAAACCCTCTTTATAGCTAGGAAGTGCTAGCAAATAAGAAGCCTTTAAAAGCTGCGGTATATCGTTTCTAGCGCCAAGATATCGCACTTTGCCACCTTTTAAAAAGCTCTCATCCGCAGTTGATTTATTGCCAGCAAATCCCTCGCCCACAAAGACAAATTCGCAGTTTTTGTAGCCATTTAAAATTTCTGCTGCCTTGTAAAATTCGCGAACACCCTTGTGCCACATAGCTCTTGCGATCATTAAAATCACCTTTTTATCGCCAAGATCAGCCGCCTGAGTGATGACTGGGTCAAATTTGATAGTATCCACGCCGACACTTTTTATGCGGTAAACTTTGCTTTTATCTATCAAATTTTGGCTTATCATATAATCAGCGTCCGAGTCGTTTACAAATACGCAAGCATCAGCTTTTGCAAAAGAGAGCTTATAAAGGCTCTCCATGACAAAACGCACAGCCTTTGTCTTAATATCATCGTCTATATAAAAACTACCAAGGCCTTCGACCAAATTTATCACGTGCTTTATGCCAGCGTTTTTAGCGGCAAATGTGCCAAAAACATTTGACTTGTGAGCGCCAGTTTGAAGCAGGTCTAAATTTAGCTCGCCCAAAATTTGAGATAGTTTTTTTGAGTTATTTATAACAGTTAGTGGATTTAGACTGGCTTTGTCAAGCTCGTAAGTGACGGAGTGAAAGCTTTTAGCAAGATCATTAGTAAAATTTCCTTTTGGAGCGATAGCAAAAACTTCATGCCCCATATCTTTTAAGGCTTGCATTATCGGCCGCCTAAAAAAGTGTATGCTCATATCAGCATGGCTTAAAAACCCTATCCTTGCCATCTCTACCTCTTTAGCCTATAAACTTTTGCCGCCCCATCAAGTATGACTGGCTCAAAGACCTTAGGATTGTACCTTTCAAGCACAAAAAGCTGGATGTATGCGCTATTTAAGATGCTTTCATCAAGGATGATAAACCTACCATAATCTCTCATAAAAATGACAGAAATATTTGAGCTTTCGTTGTTTTTATACTCTTTGACATTTAGCTTGCTAGCTTCGTTATAATCAGTCTCTATGAAAGATTTAAGAGGCAAGATGTTGCCATCATAGATTAAATTTGTGACATCACTTGTGAGCGTAAATCCACCATTTAGTCTAATGCCATTTTCATTTTGAGAGATCGCTCTTGTAACGATAAAAAGTCCATTGTTTAAATTTTTACCGCTTTTTAGATCGATCTTGCTAAATTGCAAAATGGTCGGGAAAATACTAAGCATCCTATCTGGAAGATAGTAATAAATTTCCCTTGTCTTTGCTGGCAGGCTAAAATTTGCCTCTTTTATATCACTAAAAAATTGATCAATGCTTGCATTTCTCTCTTTTAAAATTTGAGCCAAATTGCCATTAAATCTCTCTTTAAAATTTCTCTCTGTGTACTCAACATCAAGCCTTGCCATATTTGCCGAGCTCATCTCGTCGCTTCCAAGCGCAAAGCTCACGGCAAAATTTTCACGTCCAAGGTGCTTTCCACCATCAATGAGCGTCTTAACATCACTGTAATATCTGATCGGATATCCATAGTCCCACCACGCAACCACGTAGTCCTCGCGTCCTGCGATACCTTTTAGCTTATTTAAAATTTCAACCTCTTTGTGTACAAAAACCGGCTCAGCTTTGTAACCATAGATATGAATGAGAGCTGGAGTAAGAGCAAGCACGGTTATAAAAGCTCTCGCGAGATTTAGCACCGCTCCTTTTAGCTTTAAATTTGAAAGTATAAACTCCACTAAGTAGCCAAAGCCAAGTGCCATGATAGGCACAGCATAAATGGTAAATCTAAGTCCACTTTTAAATGCTAAAAAGCCAAGTGCAAGCATGCCAAGCGAGACGGCAAATGAGCGGTATTGAAAGCAAAAAAGAGCAACGCCAGCAAGCGAGATCAAAAATGTGATGACATTTGCGCTGATCCTCTCGCAAAATAGCGTAAAATCAACGATGCTTGACTCTTGGATGGTTTGATTAACATTAAAAAAGTGAAAGCTCATGCCTCCAACTTCAGGCGCGTCCCTAAAGACGTAAAATTTAAGCTGAAAGATTATCGGATTTAGTCCGCCACGAATTACAAAAACAATAAAAACAACTGCCAAAATACCAAGAGCAAATTTTAAATTCATCACCTCTTTTTTAAAAAGACAAAACGCATAAATAGCGATGACAACAATAAATTTAAGAGTTAGATCAAGGTTTGAGATAGCAAGTAAAAGCAGTGAAATTTCAAGGTAAAAAAGTGGATTTTTCCTATCAAAAATGAGCGTGTAAAGTAAAAATAGCCCAGTTAAAATGCTAATAAGCGAAAAGGCGCTCATATACCACCACATATAGATAAGCACGCTTAAAGGTGCTATTATCAGGCTCTTTACGTCCTTTTTCTCAAGCACTCTAACAAGCCCCCAAACGACAAAGACGCTAAGTGGGATGATGAGCATGTCAGTGTCGTAATATCCTGCCATTGTGCGGTTGTAGTAGCTATTTGCGATCACTGCAAGAAGTGCAGCGATGAAGCCAGCCATTTTTACTTTGTATTCATTTGCGATCAAGATAACAGGTACAGCGACAAGCGATGAGAAAAATACGCTCATATAAATCATCGCCGTCTCAAGCTTGACACCTAGAAATTTCACGATCCAGTAAGTAAGCGTCGAGAGCGGATAGCCGTAGTAGCTAAGGTCGTTTTCTTGGTGAAAGCCAGCTAGCATATCCCTTGCACCCTCGGCAAATGCATAGCCGTCGTTTGTGCTGATCATTAGCTCGTTGTTCCAGAAAAATACCGGATATTCACTCGCCCAAAAGACCCAGTAAAGCCTACAAACTATACCAAAAACAACTGCGACAAATATCATCAAGTATAAAGAGTAATTTTTAAAAAATAAATTTCTATTCATTAGGATTTTCCAAAAAATTTATAAGCTCGCTCGCTATATTTTCACTATCAAAAAATTTAGCCCGATTATACGCAACCTTTTCAAAATTTTGCCTTATTTCAGGCGCATTAAGCACCTTTATCATCGCCTCTTTCATCGCATTTTCATCATCAACAGGTACCAAAATACCAAACTCACTCTCGCCCAAAAGCTCCCTTGCGCCACTTTTATGCTCGGTTGAGATGATAGTTTTTTCGCACGCTAGTGCTTCAAGCAAGACATTTGAAAAGCCCTCAAAACGCGAAGCACAAAGCAAACAAGAGGCGTTTTTTATATGCCTAAATGGATTTTTATCAGTGCCAAGAAGCCTTACTCGCTCGCCCACGCCAAATTTGTCTATCAAATTTTGCAGCTCATCCTTTAAAGGACCTTTACCAAGGATGCCAAGCGTAGCACGAGGATCGTTAATTGAAGCTATTATTTTTATTAGCATGGCTTGATTTTTACCGCTATCAAGGCGGCCGATATTTATGAAAAATGGCCTAAAATCGCTCTCTAGCGGCTCATCTTTTAGCAAATTTATAGTTTTTAGATCAAGGGCGTTATAAAGCACCTTTGTTTTGTCCTCACTCATGCCAAAATTTCGCACTAGATCCTCTTTGTTACCAACTGCATTTGCAAGGATGAGATCAGCTTTTTTATAAAGATGAGTGAGTAAAAATTTATTAACCCTACCGCTTAGATCGTCTTTGTATAGGATCGACGGACAGCTTCGCTCGCTGATAACTAGCCTAGCCTTTAGCCCTAAAATTCTAGCAAGCCCAGCAATATAACAAGGGCGGTTCATAAGCACAAACTGCGTGTCGATGCCTAAGTTTTGACAAAGTTTTTTATACTTAAAGGCAAGCATTGGCATCGCTAAAAAGAGCCTTGCAAGCTTCTTTAGCCCACTCTCGTAAGGATCGCTATTTTCTATAAAGTGGATCTGCACCTCGCTTGGGATCTCGTAGGCGATGACCTTGCTCATTAAGATGAGATGAACTTCATAACGTCTGATCAAAAATGGCAGTAAATTTGCCACATTTCGCTCAGCACCACCAGGCCCCATCGAGTATAAAAAAACGGCTAATTTCTTCACTTGCTAACAACCTTTTTTATAAATTCTCGCCACTGCTTAATGATATTTTCTTTGCTAAATAAATTTGCATTTTTACTAGCGTTTTTTGCTAGTTTTTGCCTTAAATTTTCATCTTTTAAAAGCATCTCAAGCTTATCTTTTAGATCATTTGCATCGCCATTTTTAAAGATAAGCCCGTCTATGCCGTCTTTTATAAGCTCTCTTGCGCCCACAGTGTCGCTACTTAGCCTAGCGCAGTTAAAGGCGCCTGATTCTATTAGCACATTTGAAAGCCCCTCGCTTCGTGAGCTAAGAGTAAAAATTTTTGCCTCGCTATAAAGCTTGCTAACGTCGCTCATATGACCTAGAAATTTGATATTAAGCCCTAAATTTGAGGCCGTCTCTTTTAGCTGCGCTTCTTGCCTGCCACTGCCTGCGATCTTTATCTCCCAGCCATCAAGCAAGCTCTTATCCGCCTTGCTAAGCGCCTCAAAATAGATATCATAGCCCTTTACCGCCTCCAGCCTAGCCACGCTCAATATAACGTTTTGCTTCTCGCAAATTTCAGGCACGCCGATAAAAAGTGGGTTGTGGATGACCTCGCGATTTTTGGCAAATTTATAGTAGTCGTAGTCGCTTTTACTTAGCACGCTTAAGCCATCTACAAAGCGGTAGGCAAGATCACGCATAGCGCTTGCGATTTTGCTTTTTAAGTAGCTATGCTCGTGATGCTCAGTTGCTATTAGTTTGCTCTTTAGCCCAGCATTTGCCAGCACGCAAGCGACGTTCGTCCAGTCGATAAAGCTCATTATCAGATCAGCTCTTTGCTCCTTAAAAAGCGCTCTAAGGGCAAGGATTTTTTTAAATTTTAAAGCGACACCCAAGCCAGTGACGCTAAGATTTATGATATTTATCTTTTCACTAAATTTATAAAGTCCAAGATCCTCTTCAAGAAGAGTGATAGTGATCTCATTGTCTTTGCAAAGCTCATTTGCAAGCACGTTTAGCACACGTTCAGCCCCACCATTTCTAAGCGCAGCTATGACAAAAAGAATTTTCACTTCACACCTCCAAGCCTTAAAAGCTCCAGCCATTTTTTATAAATTTGCTCCACGCTAAACTCATCAAGTCTAGCCCTTGCATTTTTAGCAAATTCACCCATTTTTGCCTCATCTTGCAGTATTTTTGCAAGCTTTTCGCTCATCTGCCCAGCGTCATTTATCTCGCAAAGCAAGCCATCAAAGCCATCTTTTATAAGCTCTTTTGCCCCGCTAGTTCTTGTCGCAACCCGCACGCAGTCATAGTTTATCGCCTCTATCAATGTGTTTCCAAGACCCTCGAAATTTGAGCAAGAGAGCAGCACCCTTGCCCTTTTATAAAGCAAAGCTATGTCGCTTACATTGCCTAAAAACTCTACATCAGCGCCCAAGCTTTTGGCTAAATTTTCTAAATTTGCTCTCTCTCCGCCATCTCCAGCGACAGCAAATTTATAGCCGCTTTGTTTTAAGCTTGCAGCCACTCTTACAAACATTTCGCAGTTTTTTATCTTATTTAGCCTGCCAACAAAGATGACTAAATTTTCTTTAGCAAAGCTCTCACTGCGCACCTCTTCAAAGAGTGGGTTGTAAATTTTCATCACATTTTTGCAAAATTTCGAGTAATGTCCTAGATCCTCTTCGCTTAAGACGCTAAGTGCGTTTGCAAATGGATAGCTTATGCGTCTTAACACCTTAAAAATGGCTCTTTTTGGCGCAAGATAGTTTGTGTGCTCGCTTATGATTATAGGCGTTTTTAGTCCAGCTGAGCTAAAGAGCACCAAGGTATTTACGGCGTCTAAAAATGATATCACGGCGTCAAATTTGCCCTCTCTTATGAGCGCCCTTAAAGCAAGCACCTTGAAAACTCTCTTTTTTAAATTTCCAAAAAAGCCAAGCTCATCAGCCCCAACGCCTAAATTTATAAGCTTCACACCACTTGCTAGCTCGTAAAATGGCTCATCCCTATCAAATTTAACAATACTCACCTCGTGATCCATGCTAAATCTTGATGCGATCACCGCGCAAACTCGCTCCGCACCACCACTTCTAAGCGTTGATGTGACAAATAATATCCTCATACGCCAATCCTTTGTTTTATCTTCACTCTAAGCTTTGAGAGTGCCGGTAAAATGCCACTTGGAAGCGGACTAAGTAGCAAAAAAATAAACGCCTCTTTACTAAATTTAATGCTAAGACTTTTAAAGATACACCTTAACATCAGGCCATATTCGCCAGCGATTTTGGCGTAGTAAGCGGCGTTTTTATACTGCAAGGCTAGAAATTTTGGCTCATGCTTGATGGCTATATCGTAGTGCATATTTGCCGTTTTGATGTAGGCGTTTGCGACATTTAAAGCATGCTTGCCTGCATTTAGCGTAGCACTATCACTTCTTGCGATGCGGTAGATGTAAAGTGGCTTTTTAAGATAGAAGACATTTTTTTCAAAAAAGCGGATGTAAAGCTCATTTTCGCCGCCAAAACTGCTCTCATCAAACCTAAAACCGTCTATAAATTCGCGCGAAAAAAGTTTAAAATACTCGCCATTTATCCGCCCGCAGTGATAATCAACCTTACTCATCGCCCCACTCTTGCTATATGGGCTTCTACCAGCCATCACCTCAGTCATCACGCCATATTTTTCGCAGATCGCGTCTGCAAAAACGCACGAATACTCTCCACTTTTTAAAATTTCATAGCACTCAGCAATCGCTTCTGGCAAAAGCTCATCGTCATCGTCAAGCAAGCAGATAAACTCGCCTGTTGCGTTGTCAAAGCCATTATTTTTATTACCATTTGGGCTCTTTTTGTGAGCGCTGTTTTTTACAAATTTGATCCTAGCGTCATTAAAACTCTTGCAAATTTCACTCGCACTCTCGTCATCGCCGTCATCTGTTACAACTATCTCTAGGTTTTTGTAGCTTTGGGATAGAGCACTTTTGATAGCCTTTTTTAAAAGTTCTGGACGCTTATAAGTCGCAGTTACAATGCTGATTAATGGCTCGCTCATCTAGCCCCTTTTAAAAATTCTCTCATAACCTTGAAGCTTTTCAAGCCGTGAGAAAAATATAAATTTAATTGTTTTTATGTAGGCCTTTAAATTTGCTCTGTATCCCCTCTCAAGGCGCTCATCCTCGATGTTTGAGCCACTAAGATCAGTTGGGTGCGAAAAGAGATCGCAAAAATACATCTGCATATCATTAACACCAAGCAAATAGTCCCAAATATCGGTCGTGCAAAGCGCACGTTTATGAATTTCAAGCAAATTTTTAGCACTTTTTTTAGTTAGCACATAAGCCCCTGCTCTATAAATGCTTGAAAATGAGTACTTTGAGACCTGCCAAAGTGGCCTACTTAGGCTACTATCCACCTTTTTGCCAAAGGCGCTAAACCTACCCTCTAGCCCATCTTGCATGCCACATATCAGCACGCTATTTTCAGACATCTTGCTAGCTGCTAAAAAGGCCTCTTTTATGGCATTATCATCTCCTATCACATCATCTTCAAAGATGAGAGCAAATTTAGCCTCACTTACCAAAAACGCCTCGTAGGCTTTCACATGCGAGAGCGAACAGCCAACCTCTGCTGGGCTTAAAATTTTCCCGTAAGCTTTAAATGATGGCGAAATGATCTTGTAGTACTCCCTCGCGTTTAGCTCCCTGCCATCCACTGCGTCTATTAGCTTAAAGCTATCATAAGAGCTAAATTTCTGCTGCAAAAGCTCGCGTCTTTTGGTGTCTTTAGCCAAAGAGATCAGATAAATTTCATTCATTTAAGACCTTTTAAATTTTTTTAAAATTTTACGCCAGACTATGTCTCGCTCGTAAGCATTAAAAAATAAAAAATATCCCAAAACATAAGCTGCGCCGGCGTAGATCGCAGCAAAGATAGTAAATTTTAGCCAGTTATCTAAGCTCACAAAGTCCTTGCAGGCAAACATCACAAGCACGCAGAGCGCAAAAACGGCTAAATTTTTAAAATAAACCCCATAAAACGTGGTGAACTTTACCTCTAAATTTAAAGCAGCATTTATAAGGTCAAAGCCAAGAATTCTTATGCTATAAAAAATGGCTGCAACGATGACAATGCCATAAACGCCGTAGCCACTAAATTTAAGCAGCGCGATCTGCGCTATTATCGTACTAACGCCAAGGATAGTGTTGGCAATGGCTGGGCGGCGAAGCTTGTTTGTCGCGCTATCAAGGTTAAAAAGCGAAAAAACAAAGCTTATAAAGACGATAGGCACAAGCGTGATCATCGAGACGCTATAGATAAATTTGACCTCATCTGCGCTTTTAAAAGGTAGCCAAAGCGTGTAAAAATCAAGCCCAAAAACTACGAAAAATGCAGCCGGAGCGCTCATCACAAAGGCGATCACCTTCATAGAAAATTTAGCCTCTTTTATGAGGTCCGTGATCAAATTTTTTGAGTAAAGCTCGACAAATTTTGGCGCAAAGATACCGCTAAGCTGTGCCACAAAGCTCTCAAGTATGATAGGGGCGGCCTTGGCGACTGAGAGAAGACCAGTGGCGTTTGCATTTACGAAAATGTTGCAGATAAATAGGTCCATGCCTGTTAAAAGTATGCGGTTTAGCGCATTAAAGCTATTCCAAATGCCAGAGCTTAAAAGCTCTTTGATCTTAGAAAAGTCAAATTTACTAAGGCTAAATTTTAGCTCTGGCGTGATGCGAGCTGACATAAAAATGGTACTAAAAAAGACAAAAAGGCTAGCAACTAGCGCTGAAATGGCGATGTATGAGATAAATGGCTTAAAAAAGAAAAAGAGCGCCACGATGAGGGCTGCTAGGATCGCGCTTGAGATGGCGTTTCTGATGGAGAGTAGATAGAGCTTGTTTGTCACAAAGGCACAGACCGTTAAAATGCCGTTAAATAGCCCAACGCAGAAATTTATAAAGTAAAAAACAAGGGTCATTCTCACGTCAAAGAGTAAATTTTCAGGGACGTTTAAAAAGCTTTGCAAATTTAGTATAAAAACGGAGCTAAGCACCACGACAACGGCGCAAAAGAAGATATTTACAACAAGCACTGATGAGTAGTAGGTGTTTGCAAGGCTTAGGTCATTTTTGTGCCACGAATGAGCGACAAAGCGCCCACTAACCGAGTTTATCGCCACGCTCACGACTGCTGCGTAGCTAACTATGGCGTTGCTAAGGCCCACAAAGCCAAAAGCTTCGTTACCAAGGCTTTTTAAGATAAATGGCGTAAGAAAGAAATTTATGCCCATTGATACGACAAAAACGACGATCGAGCTTATTAGATTGATTAACATTAGATTTTTAACCTGTAAATTTTTACGCCATTTGAAATGATAAATGGCTCAAAGTATCGCTCATCAGCTCGCTCAAATATAAAAAGCTGCACAAAAGATGAGTTAAAAGTATTTTCATCAAGCAACAATATCCGCGCATAATCTTCCAAAAAAATGACATAAATTTTAGCGTTTTCATCTATGATTTTTTCATCTATTCGCAAATCTCTTCCGGCACCTTTTACTTTATAAAATGATTTTACGGCTATTTTTTCGCTGTTATGCATGATAAATTTTTGCTCATTTGTAGGCAAAGTATAGCCATCTCCAAGGTCGATACCAGCTTCGCTAACGCCATTTAATGCACTAACATGATAAAAATACTCTTTTTGCCTTTTACCAGTTGTAATATTGATATAGCTATATCTAAAGATATTTGGTACGATGTCAATCATATTTGGTACAAGATAGTAAAAAATATCTTTTTTTGCAGCTGGCAGAGTGAAATTTTTGCTTTCAAGCTGACTTAAAAAAGTATTTATGTCGCTTGTGTTGTAGTCTTTTAAAATTTTATCTATTGGCCTTATATTTTGCTCAAGCGAGATGCCATTATACGTAACTGCCACTCTTGTAAGTCTAGCCGAAAATGCCTCATCTTTTCTTAAGGCAAGGCTAACAAAATAATTATTTTCACCACCTTGTCTGCCAGGATCGTTTAAAGTCATAACATCAGCAAAATACCTTATAGCATACCCGTAATCCCACCATGAAAATACATAATCATCGCGCTTTGTGATCTTTTTGAGTTCATCAAGTGCTACTGCTTCATCACGGCTAATTACAGTCTTTGGCCTATATGAATAAGCAAAATCTAAATTTATAGCAAGAGCGGCTACGACAAAAACCAAAAGTGATAAATTTTTAATAGAATTTCTAAGATCAAATAAATTTAAAAAAAAATGCAAAAAATACCCAAAACCAAGCGCAACAAGTGGTGTTACGTACATAACAAATCTAACTCCACCAAAGAAAGATAGGAGTCCAAGTCCAAGCATTGGCAATGTAAGTAAGAATGGACGAAATTTCAAGCAAAGTAGCAAGTATCCAATAATAGCTGCCAGTAATATAAGAATATTTCCCGACATGAAATAGATAAAATACAAAGGACTGGCACTTTTTACTTCACTGATGAAATTATATTCATTTATAAAGTGAAATTTATCGCTAAGAATTTCATTACCTTTAAAAACATAAATACCCATTTTTGAAGTAATGAAATCAAAACCACCAAAATAGATAAAAATAGCTAGCATTAAAGTAAGAAAAATGGCTAAATTTCTAGCTGAGAGTAAATTTTTATATTTGCAAAAAAGAGAGAAAAATAAAGCAATAACCACTAAATTAAAAATCAAAATTTTATTTGCTATTAGTGGATCTTTAGTAAAAATATTTGAGCTTACGATGCTTATAAACATAAAAAATATCGCTTGATAATTTTGTAATCTATCTCGCATAAAAACTAGCGTATATAGTAAAAACATAAAGAAAATGCTTAAAATAAGTGCATATGAGCTTTGATACCACCAAAGATAAAGTGATGCAAAAACTCCAGGCAAAACGATAAATTTTTGTTCATTTGTGCTTAAAAGCCTGATCAAAAAATAGATGATAAAAAGCGCAAATGTGACATTTAACATATCACTATCAAAATATCCAGGCGATGTCCTTGAAAGATAGCTTGGTAAGATAACGCTCATAAACGCTGCCACAGCCCCAGCTTTTAGTGCCTTAAGCTCATTTGATATCAAAATAACTGGAAGTGCGATAAGAGGAGCTAAAAAGATGCTCATGTAAAACATCACGCTTTTGATCTTAAAAGGAAAAACTTTGCAAATATAAAAAACTATAGTTGAGATTGGGTGATTAAATGGGCTAAAGTCATTTTGCTGATGAAAGCCAGCCAGCATATCTCTAGCACCCTCTGCGTAATAGTATGCGTCATTTGTCGTAAGCATAAATTCGCCATTAAAGTAAAACTCTGGCATATCCTTTGCCCACAATACCCAGAGCATCCTAGCCGCAAATCCAAACAGATAAGCAACCAGAAATATAAGTAAAATTTTACAATTTACGCTTACTTTGTGCACTAAATTCCTTACAGCCTAGCGTCAGCCTCTGGGTAGATATTTTTTATATCGTAAACTAAATGGCCTTTTAAATTTAGCTTTTTAAACTCATTGTGAGCTACGGCGATCACTATGCAGTCATAGTCATCTAGGTTATACTCTTTCACTAGATCAAAGCCGTACTCGTGTTTTACCTCAGCACTATCAGCCCAAGGATCGGTCACATCGACCTTGCAGCCAAAGTCTTTTAGCTCATCAACCACGTCTATAACGCGAGAATTTCTTATATCTGGGCAGTTTTCTTTAAATGTCATACCAAGAACAAGCACGCGGGCTTTGTTGATAAGCACACCTTTTCTTATCATTAGTTTTATAACCTGATCAGCTGCGTATCTGCCCATATCATCGTTTATACGGCGACCTGCTAGGATCATTTCAGGGTTGTAGCCTACCTCTTGAGCTTTGTGAGTGAGGTAGTATGGATCTACGCCGATGCAGTGACCGCCAACTAGTCCTGGGCGGAAATTTAAGAAATTCCACTTCGTACCTGCAGCCTCAAGCACGTCGATAGTGTTTATGTGAAGCTTTTCAAAGAGCATCGCAAGCTCGTTTATAAAGGCGATGTTGATGTCGCGTTGGGTGTTTTCGATAACCTTTGCGGCCTCGGCTACTTTGATGCTTGAAGCTTTGTGAGTGCCAGCTGTGATGATAGAGCGGTAAATTTCATCGACCTTCTCAGCGATCTCTGGAGTTGAGCCACTTGTGATCTTTTTGATCTTTGTCACTGTGTGCTCTTTGTCGCCTGGGTTTATGCGCTCTGGAGAGTAGCCGCAGAAGAAGTCTTTGTTAAATTTAAGCCCACTCTTTTCAAGAAGTGGCACGCAAATTTCTTCTGTAACGCCTGGATAAACGGTGCTTTCATAGACAACAATGTCGCCTTTTTTAAGCACTTTTGCCACGCTCTCAGTCGCTTTTACCACTGGAGTTAGATCAGGGCGTTTGTTCTTATCTATCGGAGTTGGGACGGTTACGATGAAGAAGTTGCAACTTCTGATGTCATCTAAATTTAGACTAAATTTCATGCCATTATCGATCGCTTTTTTCATCTGCTCGTTGCTAAGCTCAAGCGTTCTGTCATAGCCACTTTTAAGCTCTTCTATACGTTTTGCATTTACGTCAAAGCCGACTACTTCGTACTTTTCACTAAAAGCTGCTGCTAGTGGAAGTCCCACATATCCAAGTCCTACTACTGCTATTTTCATTTACTTTTTCCTTTCTTTTTTTGCTTCTATCTTTTTTACGCGTTCATACATTCTTATTTCCGCACTTACACCTTTTGGAGTTATGATTCTAATAGGGCTAACGCCTGGTAAAATTTTAGTGAGCTCATAATAAACCCGCCTCTTTTTCTTTCCGTCCTTGCAGAGCATCATCGTTTGCGCCAGCTCATCCCCGCCGCTAAATTCGTAATAAATCCCGCGTGCGTCCTCTTTTTGTTCAAGCTTTCCGCCGAGTAAAAAGGCGAAGTTGCAGTCGATTTCTATTTCTTTAAAAAACGCGACTTCGTATTTAAAATAATCAGGCGGCATCTTTGAGATAGGTAGCTCAAAAATATTTTCCTCGGTTTTAGTCGCATTTTCGCCTGCCAAAAGTGCAAAGGGAAGCATGCAAGCTGCGATAAAAAGTAAAATTTTTCTCATGCCTTTACTCCGATTTGAAAATACTTAAATCCATGCTCAGCTAAAATTTTAGCGTTGTATTGGTTACGTCCGTCAAATATAACGGCATTTTTTAGCCTCTCTTTGATCTCCATAAAATCAGGTGATCTAAACTCGCTCCACTCGGTTACAAGCACCATAGCATCGGCGCCATTAAGAGCGTCATATTTATTTTTAGCATATTTTACATCTAAATTTGGCATATATTTTTTAGCTTCTTCGCTTGATTTTGGATCATACGCCACCACTTTTGCGCCAGCTTCGTCTAAAAGTTTTATCAAAGTTAGCGAGCTAGCTTCGCGCATATCGTCTGTGTTTGGCTTAAACGCAAGCCCCCAAAGCGCAATCGTCTTGCCCTTTAGATCGCCGCCAAAGAAGTTATAAATTTTATTAAATAGCACTCTTTTTTGAGCCTTATTTCTTGACTCGACCGCGTTTAAAAGCTCTGGCTCAAATCCGTTTTGTCTAGCGGTGTATATAAGCGCCTCGACGTCTTTTGGAAAGCAGCTGCCGCCGTATCCGCAGCCAGGATAGATGAAGCTATATCCGATCCTCGAGTCGCTGCCGATACCTTTTCTTACTAAATTTACATCAGCGCCCACGCGTTCGCAGATATTTGCTATCTCGTTTATAAAGCTTATTTTGGTTGCCAGCATCGAATTTGCAGCGTATTTTGTCATCTCGGCTGACTTTACATCCATACAAATGAGCCTGTCGTGATTTTTCATAAATGGCTCATAAAGCTCTCTCATCACGCTAAAGCCCCACTCACTACTAGCTCCGATAACCACGCGATCTGGCTTTAAAAAATCCTCAACCGCAGCGCCCTCTTTTAAAAACTCTGGGTTTGAAACGACTTCAAATTTAACCTCTACATTTCTCTTTTTAAGCTCAGTCTCGATCACCTCGTGCACCTTAGCTCCAGTGCCCACTGGAACGGTTGATTTATCAACTACGATTAGCGGTTTGCTTAAATTTTCTCCGATAGATTTAGCAACTGAAAGCACATATTTTAAATCCGCCTGTCCATCAGCGCCCATAGGCGTACCAACTGCGATAAATAGCACATCCACATGCTCCAGCGCCTCAGCTATCTGCGTACTAAATTTAAGCGAGCCATTTTTGTAGCACTCACTTACGATATCAGCAAGCCCTGGCTCATATATCGGTACGACGCCGTTTTTTAGTGCCTCGATCTTTTTGCTATCGACATCGACACAGATCACGCTATTGCCCATCTTAGCAAAGCATGCGCCACTTACTAGCCCAACATATCCAGTTCCAATCACAGCTACTTTCATGCTTATCCTTAAATTTTCTTTTCCCACTCAAGGGCGGTTTTTATGATGAGAGCTAGATCATCTCTTTTTGGCTTCCAGCTTGTTAGCGAGCGCAGTTTGCTTGCGTTTGAGATAAGAATAGCTGGGTCGCCGTCCCTTCTTGGCGCATTTAGCACCTTAAAATTTACCCCACTCACCTCTTTTGCGGTCTCGATGACCTCTTTTACGCTAAATCCTCTGCCGTATCCCACGTTAAAAGTTTCACTTCCATTTTGACCGATATACTCTAGCGCTCTTATGTGAGCGTCTGCTAGGTCACTAACGTGAATGTAGTCTCTTACACATGTACCATCTTTTGTCGCGTAGTCATCGCCAAAGATGCCCATACTCTCGCGCTTGCCAAGTATAGTTTGCACAGCTACTTTGATAAGGTGCGTGGCATTTGGATAGTTTTGACCGATCAGCCCCTCTTCGTCTGCGCCTGCTACGTTAAAGTAGCGTAAAATCGCAAATTTAAAATTTTCATTTGAAGCGGCGTAATCTTTAATGATCTGCTCGCTCATAAGCTTACTTCTGCCGTATGGATTTATCGGGTTTGTAGGCGTTGTTTCGCTCACCTCCGCCACGTCTGGCTCGCCATAAACTGCGGCAGTTGAGCTAAATATAAATTTATTTACATTGTAAGCTTTTGCGTATCTTAGCACCCTTGCGACGTTTGCGGTGTTGTTTAGATAGTATTTTAGTGGCTCACTCATACTCTCAAAAACCTCTATAAACGCTGCAAAATGGATGATCGCATCAAATTTGCCATTAGCAAAAATTTCACTTAGGTCATCTTCTAGATTTGCGTTTATAAATTTAAAATTTCCGATTTTTTGAAGTGCCTCAAGTGCTTTTTGTGAGCCTTTGCAGAGATTATCGATGATGGTTATCTCATCTTTACCTTGCCTTAAAAGTGCTTTTACTACGTGGCTGCCGATGTATCCAGCACCACCTGTTACTAAAATTTTCAAGTTTAAGCCTTTCGTAAAAAGTGGTTAATTTTATCAAAAATAGGGTAAAGCAAAAGTAAAGCAAGGCTTTTGAATAAATTTTAATCTTCTCTAACCCTTAAAAATATTGGAAATCTTGGCTTGCCATTGGCTGTTAAATTTTGAAATTTATATGTGATGATGGAGCCTATCTTTGGGGGATTTCGGCGCTTTTCATCGCTTAGTCCTGAGCCTATTTTAAAGATAGTGCCAGGTTTTGGCTCGCCAGCTTTTTCTTCTTTATCTTTGCCGCCAAGCGCCTTGCAAGTAAGCGAGCCAGCAGCTTTTGAATATTTACCGCTACCTTTATTTATAGCGATTATTTTGCACTCGGCATCTTTAAATTTTTTAAATTTCAGTGCATTTTTGCTTCTTTTTCGCTCGTACGGCGTATTTGGGTCACGCACGACTGCTCCCTCTCCGCCTTTTGCAATAATGTCCTCTGTAAATTTTAAAAATTGAGCGTTATCACGCATTTTTATCTGTTTTATGATGATCAAATTTTCATTTGGCTCATTTTTTAGAAATTTAGCCAGAACTTCAAGCCTATCAAGCAAGCCACCACTTGCCTCTGGCACATCAAAAATATGAAATTTTAACCTCTGCCAAGCTTTTTCATTGGGTAGCTTATCCATCACGGTCGCTTGAATTTCTTCAAACTTAAGTTCCTTTGCGTAAAGCTCGCCATCGAGTGCAAATTTTGGGAAATTTTTAGTAAAACTTCGCGGTGTATTCAGCTTTTTGCCCTGTCTTAGAGCAAATTCTCTCCGTCCCAGTAGGCACGCACGCCATCAAGTTTCTCGCTAGCTAGCCAGCCACTGACATTTTGATCTTTATACTCACTAAGGCGCAGCAAATCAAGAGAAAATGCAAAATTTAAAAGGAGTAAAACCGCAAAAATTATTCTAATCAAGCTTTTGCCTTGCAAAAACAATAATCCATATGATCATCTACAACGCCCACACTTTGCAAAAATGCATAGGTGCTAACAGAGCCTAAAAATTTAAACCCTCGCTTTTTTAGCTCCTTTGCCACAAAGTCTGACATAGGCGTAGTGGCTGGCACTTGTTTGATATCTTGATAGTGATTTATGATCTGCTTGCCGTCAAATTTGGGATCAAATTTTCTTAGCAAATACCCCCACAAATAGTTATAAAAGCTGCCAAATTCTTTGGTTACTGATAAAAATGCAAAGGCGTTTGCAGAAAGCGATTTTAGTTTTAATCTGTTGCGAATCAACCTCTCATTTTGCATAAATTTCGCTATTTCATCCTCACCGTAAAATTTGATCTTCTCTGGATCAAAGCCGTCAAACGCCTCTCTCATAGCCTCTCTTTTTTGAAGCACTCCATGCCACGAAAGTCCAGCCTGAAAGCCTTCCAGAACTATCATTTCAAAAAATTTTCTATCATCTTTTACGACTTTGCCCCACTCGTTATCGTGGTAAGCTATATCAAGCTCGCCTTTTGCCCATTCACATCGCCTCATTTGCTTTCCTTAAATTTTAACTCCGTAAAACTCGCAATACCACTCGACAAATTTGGCCACGCCGTCGTTTACTTTTGTATTTGGCTTGTAGTCAAAGTCAGCCACCAAATCGCTCACATCAGCAAATGTTGCCGGCACGTCGCCTGCTTGAAGTGGGAGGAAATTTTTCTTAATCTCACGGCCTATCTTTATCTCAACCGCCTTTATGTAGTCCATGAGCTCGACTGGGCTGTTGTTGCCGATATTATAGACCTTAAACGGCGCTTTTGAAGTGGCAGGGTCTGGGTGCTTCGCATCCCAAGCTGGATTTGGCTTAGCAGGGTTGTCGATGCATTTTATGATGCCCTTTACAATGTCGTCCACGTAGGTAAAGTCACGCTTCATCTTGCCGTAGTTAAAGACATCAATGGTTTTATCTTTAAGCGCTGCATCAACAAACAAAAATAGCGCCATATCAGGGCGTCCCCATGGTCCATACACCGTAAAAAAGCGAAGTCCAGTCGTTGGCACATTAAATAGATGACTATAAGTGTGCGCCATCATCTCGTTGCTCTTTTTGGTCGCTGCGTAGAGACTTATAGGGTGATTTACCGCCTCGTGCGTAGAAAATGGCATGTTCTCATTTAGTCCATAAACCGAGCTAGAGCTTGCATAGACTAAATTTTTGATCTCATTGTGGCGGCAACACTCTAGGATATTCACAAAGCCTGTGATGTTGCTATCTATGTAAGCTTTTGGGTTTATTAACGAGTAGCGAACGCCAGCTTGTGCGGCTAAATTTACCACTACGTCAAATTTTTCTTTGCTAAAAAGCTCTTTCATTGTCTTTTCATCAGCGAGGTCGGCTTTTATAAATTTTAAATTAGGATGCGTCTTTGAGGCGATCAGCTTACCATAATCTATCTCACTAACATCAAAGCCAGCCGTTTTTAGGCGTGCAAGCTTTAAATTTACGTCGTAATAGTCATTTATCACGTCATACCCAACAACCTCATCGCCACGTGCCACAAGGGCATTAGCAAGATGAAATCCTATAAATCCAGCTGTTCCAGTTACTAAAATTTTCATATTTTTCCTTTCATTTTTGGCTTATTTTAGTGCAAAAATGTAAATTTACGTATTTAGATCAGGGTAGTCCCAAGCGTTAAATTCAGCTCTTAAGTCGTCATTTTTCCAACCTTTGCAACATAACCACTCAAGCCCTGCACGTCTTTCCATAACGACCTCTTCGTCAAGTCCAGCAACCTTTTTACCATTTATCCTAGCATTTACACACGCCCAGTGATAACGATAAACTAGGTCAAGTTTGCTTAAAATTTCATCCAAACTGCGCAGTTTTGAGCGGTTTTTGAGCCCACCCTCTCTAAAAACATTCATCACAAACTCGCAGTCACAAATTTTATCCATCTCACCGATATCTTTAGCTATGCCAAGCGCCCAAAGCAAGATCCAAAGCGACTCATACTTCCAGCCCATATTTACGGCCAAATTTATATCGGCTCTGCCCTCTACGACCTCTTTTTCTTTTACACTTAGATCATCATAAAAATCGCCCAAAAAGTCTTTAGCCCAAGCTATCTCATCTTCACTTAAGTGGCCATTGTCGCGGATAGTGCAAGCGCACATGATCGCTGTAAATGAGCAAACCGCACGAGCAATGATCTCATCAACGCTTCTTGGCGTAACTTCACTATTGTCATACCTTAGTGGTAGACTCTCAAGCACAGCCACACCCTCTTTTTTTAAAATTTTTATACTCTCATCTTTTCTTTGTTGCGCTGTTTTTGGCATATCCGCACCCTTTTTAAAAATATCAAACACTCCCATTTTTACCCAAAAAACTCAGCGTTAAATTTCTCTTCGTTAAAATTTTTACCTAAAAATTTACAGGCTTCGATCATATCAGTTCTTGCTATTTCAAAGCAACTCGTAGCCCCAGGGCTTGGAGTCATATTAAAACTTATGCCCTCGCCTGTGCTTATCTTGCCCTCGCCAAGCTCAAGGCACTTTTTATTACGGTCGATAACTTGCGGTCTTACGCCGCCAAAATTTATAGCATAGCTTAGGTCATTTTCACTTAGGCTTGGTACGATCTTTCTAGCATCTTTTACAAATTCTTTTTTATTGATAAATGGCACTTCAAATAAGAAATTTCTTAAAATATAAGATCTGATGTCGCTATCTTTTAAGAGATTTGTAAAGACTTCAAAGACATTTTTATCAAATTTTAGGCATTTACAAAAGTCAAAAAAGCTTGAACAGCCGTGGTATCTCTCTAGTTTTGGTATGACAAGAGCTGTTGGGCCAAAGCGGGTGTTTCCATTAGCTAGGATATCTGGATCGCCGTGAAGAGCGGCAAATGGTAGCTTATCGTTTTGCACCATATAAACTTTGCCATTTAGCAGGCGTTTTTTTGCGAAATAAAAGCTTCCAGCAACGGGCAGCGTGCTAAGATGAAGCCCATAACCCATCTTGTGAGCTAAAAATAGCGAATGCCCTCCAGCATCTACTACGACGTAGTTTGCAGTGATCACTTCGCCATCATTTATCTTTATGTGAAATGTATCACCCGCCTTTTTTATATCAGTTACTTCTGAGTTTAGACTGATCTCGTAGCCATCTCCGCCTAAATTTAGCGCATTTTGCACAAGTGAGTTTGCTAAGCCACCAAAGTCCATCGTCGTAAACTGCCCATTTTGCGTGCCTATGGCGATGATGTTTTCTGGCCTCTCATTGCCATTTGCGTCAAAAACGACGTTTGGCTCGATTTGTTTTAACTTCTCTTTGTCATAAATTTCAAGATAAGGAAAAAGCTCTTTAAAACTCTCATATCTCTCTTTCATGCACTCTACTTCGGCATCTCCGATAGCTAGTGCCATCTTTTGATGAGCGAACATATATTTGCCATCAAGATTGTATTTTAGAGCATATTTTACTGGCATATTTGCCACACGAGAGACTTTTTTTGCTTTTTCTAGTGTGTAGTTTGTCTCGATATCGCCACAATGAATGGTTTGTGAGTTGCCTTTGCCGTTTGAATTTAGAGTAGCTACGCCGTCATATTTTTCTAAAAGTGCGACCTTTTTTATATCACTAAATGCAGCCAACTCATAAAAGAGCGCCGTCCCACTAATGCCTGCTCCGACAATTACCACTTCAAAGTGCTTCTGCCTCATTTTTTCTCCCAAAAAGTTTAGTCGCCAAAATGATACTATATTAATTTTAAAACAAACAGCATAGTGAAAAAAGCTAGAATTTTTATATAAAAGAGAAATTTGGCAAGGCTCTCACCTTGCCTTGAAGTTAAAATTTATAAGATACGTTTACTTTGAAATTTCTACCCGGCTCCCAGTCTACATAGTCTGGATTGCCTGTATAATCAGCCATTCTTTGAGACTGCGAAGCATAAGTTTTATTAAAGAGGTTGTAAATTCCAGCATTTATCTCTAGCCCTTTAAATTTGCCGCTACTTGGCGTATAGCTAGCATAGATGTCGCTAACTGCATAGCTTGGTATCTTGGCATTTTCACTATCGCCAGCTGATATGGTATTTTTTGAAGCGAAGTAGATTAGGTTGTAGCCTATTAGCGTATCGATGCTAGAAAATGCGTACTCTGCGTTAAATGTGTATTTATCGCCCTGATCGCGGTAGCCGATGATGTTTGAGGTGTAGTAGCCGCCACTTGCCTTAGCAACCCTATCTTTATATTTTACATTTTGATGAGTGTAGCTAGCAGCTAGGCTTAGTGCGTCTAAATTTAGCCTTGCAAGTAGCTCGACGCCACTTATATCAGCTCCACCAGCGTTTATACGTCTGGATATAGTTATTCTATTTGGCGGCGTTCCAGTCACATAAGAGCCATTATCTACGATTAAGTTTTTATATTTTGTCATGAAGTATTTTGCAGAGAGGCTATATGAGCTAGCTTCGCTTATATCGCCATGATATTTAAGACCAGTTTCATAGCTATTACCAGTCGTTGCTTTTAGATCTTTATTTGCTTCAAAATTTTTTGCTCTACTAGCATACATAGACTCCATGACATCAGGCCCTCTAAAGACTCTTGCATAGCTTGCAAAAGCGTTAAGACCTTTAAGTATCTCATAATCAAGTGCAAGTGCTGGGGTAAATTCATTGTATTTATAAGTGTAGCTCTTTACATTTCCGGCTCTACCATCGTAGCTTTTTAGCTCGTGATGAGTGTATCTGATACCAGGAGTAACGGTTAGTGAGCTAAAATTTAGCGCATCTTCTGCGTAGATAGAGTAGTTATTTACCTTTTCTGGGTAATGATTGTCTGGTTTGTTGAAATTTTTACTTTGGTAAAACTCAGCGCCGTATCTAAGCGTCTGCGTCAAAGTGCCGGTCTCGACTATACTCTTAGCCTTTGCATTTATACCGTTTGTTTTTACGCCTAAAATTTTTAAGACCGGGTCATCTTTTTTATGCTCGGTATTGTATACCGTTACATCTAAATTTAGAAGATTGCTTGGTTTGTACTCGTATTTTAGCGTTGTAGTATCACGTTCATATTTTCGGTTATCAACAGGAAATTGACCAGTATACCAGCTGCCAAACTCGGCTCTCATCGGATACATGCCCTTAAATTCATTGTGCTCTCTTGAGATAGAAATCCTATGCGCGTCAAGGAAGCTGTAACCAAGCTTTAAAAGATAGCTAAGGTCGTTTCCGTCGCCGCCTATCTTTCTTTTGTTGCCGCTTTTGCCGTAGTCGTAGCCCTTGTGATTAATAGCGGCTATAAAATCAAGCCCTTCAATAGGTGCGGTAAAGATCATAAGACCTTGCGAAAATTCGCTGTTATTTGAGGCGTAGCCCGTTTTGATTTTTGCGCCGATGATCTCACCACTTTCTAGCAAGTCTTTTGCATCAACCGTTTTAAAGGCGACCGAACCGCCAAGTGCGCCTGAGCCATTTACCACTGATCTTGAGCCAACCTCGACATCGACTGCTTTTATAAGATCTGGATCGATCAGCAAGTCGGCGTTGTGGTGAAATGTATTTCCGTTTTGTTTTGCGCCATCTACCGTGATATTTAGACCGCGATCGCTAACGCCCCTCATATAAATTTTTTGATTCATGCCGTTCGTTCCGCCTACATAAATGCCAGGAATATCTCTCATCACGTCTTTTACTAGGCTAGCATTTCTAGTTGAAATTTTGATGTCATCAACGCCGTATCCGCCACTGCTACTTGTTACCTCAACTCCGCTTAATACGCTCTCGTCTGCCCCATTTGCACAAACTGCTATGCTTGCCGCAAGAGAGAGTTTAAATAAGCTTTTAAATCTCATATTTTCTCCTAATTTGGTTATTAAAATTACTATTTTAATTTTATAGCATAATTTTGAGATTGAATATTATAATTTTAAATATAAATTTTGGATGAATTTTCGGGTTTTTAGACAAAAATATAAATTATTTTTAAATTTTTAATTGTCCATTAATTTAATTAAATTCTGATATAAAGGAC
>NZ_CABPUE010000002.1:107449-135766 GCF_902460545.1 Campylobacter concisus | reverse complement strand
TACTTGCAAGATTTTGTAGTAAATATAAATTTTAATCTTGCCCCTACAATCAGGAGCAAGAAATAACAAATTTTAGCTCTCAAACCCTAAATTTGCTCTATACTCTTCATATGTACCTTTAAAATCAACCACTTCGCCATTGCCTTTTAGGTGTAAAATTCTATTTGCAAAGGCGTCTATTAGCTCCCTATCGTGGCTCACGCAGATAACTGAGCCGTTAAAGTTATAAAATGCCTCGCCAAGCGCGATGATAGCCTCAAGATCGAGGTGGTTGTTTGGTTCATCCATGACAAGTAAATTTGGTCTGTGAAGCATAAGCTGAGCTAGTCTCACGCGGTGTTTTTCGCCACCGCTTAGCGCGCCTACTGCCTTTTCTTGCTCAGCACCGCTAAAGAGCATCCTGCCAAGGCACTTTCTGATCTCATCGATGTCCTTGTTTTTGGCATCTTGCAAATATTCATAAAGCTTTAGCTCGCCATCTATCTTATTTACCGTATCTTGCGCAAAATATCCAAGCTCGATGGTCGCACCTATATGCACCTCGCCAGCGTCAGGCTTTAGCTCGCCCATTATGATCTTACAAAGCGTGCTTTTACCAACGCCGTTGTGTCCGATAATGGCTAGTTTGTCGCCCTTTTCAAGCTTAAAGTTAAAATTTTCAAATATCACTTTGTCATCAAATTTCTTACTTACATTTTTAAGCTCTATTAGCTCATTGCCTATCTCACGGTTTGCACGAAATAGTATGCTAGGATCACGTCTACTTGATACTGCGATCTCTGCTATGTCGAGCTTTTCAAGCTGTTTTGCGCGAGAGGTTGCCTGCTTTGCCTTGCTCGCATTTGCTGAAAATCTCGCGATAAATTTCTCCAGCTCCTCTTTCTCTTTTAGCTTCTTATCACGCTCCATCTCATGCTGCTTTGCGATCAAATTTGCAGCCATATACCAGTCGTCATAGTTGCCTGAAAACTCGCGAATTTTCTTAAAATCCACATCCAAAATGTTTGTACAAACCCTATTTAAAAAGTGCCTATCGTGGCTAATAACGACAAGCGTGCCCTCGTGGCGGTTTAGCTCGTTTTCTAGCCATGCGATCGCGTCTATATCAAGATTGTTTGTTGGCTCGTCTAAGAACAAGATGTCAGGCTTTGGAAAAAGCACTTGAGCTAGCAAAACCTTAACTTTATCTGAGTTTTCAACCTCACTCATGAACTTGTCAAATTCATTTAGCCCAAGCGAGCTTAGGATTTTTTCTATCCTAGTCTCGTACTCGTAGCTTGGGTCTTCTTCAGCGCTTATCATCTCAAGCTCGCTTAAGCGCTCATTTATCTCATCTGTAAATTCCTCGCTCATATAGAGCTTTTCTTTCTCTTTTACAGCGTCATATAGGCGTTTGTTGCCATAAAGTACCGCGTCTTTTAGAGTGAAATTTTCAAACGCAAACTGATCTTGTCCAAGCACGCCAACCTTTAGTCCATTTTCTATGATGATCTCGCCGCTAGTTGGCTCGATGGCTCCGCTTAAAATTTTTAAAAATGTTGATTTGCCAGCGCCATTTGCACCGATTAGTCCGTATCTGTTGTGGCGATTTAGCTTTAAATTTACATCCTCAAATAGCAAACTGCTTGCAAATCTTTGAGTAAGTCCCCTAACTTCTAACATTATTTTTCCTTGAATTTATTTTTTTGCGATTTTGCCTAAAATTTGATTAAAAAGCCATTTTGCTACTTTAGTCTAAAATGCCCCGTGATCTTGTAGTTATAAAGTATATTTTCTTCTTGCACGCCAGAGCCGATATTGTGGATGACAAGCGGTATTTGGCCTTCAAATTTATCTGAGATCACACCGATGTGAGGCAGATTTCTTGGCAGCATCCATGTGACGATATCGCCCGGCAGAAATTTATTATCACTCACCTCAAAATCTTTTCTTTTTAGATAGGTAGCAATGTTTAAAACACGCCTGTGATCGATGTTTTTATCAGCCTTTTTAAGTCCCCACTTTTTAGGATAGCTTGCGAAATTTCTACTCATATCTTCAAAAACAAGTCTTTGCAGATCCATCTCTTGATGACGTAGTGCTCTTACCACAACGTCGGTGCAAACGCCCTTTTTGATATCCACGTCACCCATAGGATAGGCAAGTCTTTCGTAGCTTGGATCGTAACTTAGCGTCACACCGATCTGCGACCTAGCGTCATTTACAAATTTACTCGCCGAAAAGGCAAAAATTTGTGTGGCAAAAAGAGCCAAAAGTAGAATTTTCTTCATTTTTACTTTAAAAGCATAGTTTTTAAGATACGTTTTCCTATCTCAACGCCTGGCTGATCGTAGGTGTTGATGCCTAGCATGATACCAGTGGCTGAGGTTAGTAGCTCGTAGTAAAAAATGAGCCAGCCAGCATGAAACTCATCAAGCCTCTCAAGCGTGATCGTATCAACACTTATGCCCTCTTGCACCAGCGCCATAGCCGTCGCATCGCACTGCAAATTTATAAGCTCATTTAGGCTTAGACCCGCCACAAAATCACACTCTTCAAGCCCTTTTAGGCTTAAATTTGGGATAGTTTTGTCGCTTGCGTGATCTTTTATCTTTATAAATGTCACACTCTTATCTTTTACGCCGTCCATGATAAGCTGTAAAAAGCTGTGCTGATCGCGGCTGCCGACAAGTCCAACTGGCGTAAGACCGACCCTTTTATAGCCTCTTTTTTTACCAAGACTCTCCGCCCAAAGCTGCACATACCAGTCGTTAAATTCAAAAAATCTATCGCAATAGCTAAAAATGACATTTATACTGGCATTTCTGCTAGTGGCGTAATGGTAGGCTTTAGCGACTATGGAGCTATCTTTTTGCTCGATGTATTGCTTCTTGCAAGCAAGCGCGCCCTCCAGTAGTGCCTTTATATCGTAGCCGCAGATACCAAGAGGCACAAGGCCGATCGCACTTAATACGCTAAATCTCCCGCCAACATTTTTTGGGATATTAAAAAATTTAATGCCATTTTCTTTGGCAAAATTTTCTAAATTTGTCCCAGGATCGGTGATGATGAGGAAATTTTTGCCTAAATTTTGAGGCTTAAAGTCATCAAGCAAGCACTTAAAAATAGTGATCGTCTCGATCGTATTGCCAGATTTTGAGCTTATTATAAAAAGTGTCTCGTCAAATTTTAGCCCACTAAGCGTGCTTTTGTAGCTGCAAGGATCGACGTTATCTAAAAATAAAAGCTCTCTTTTTATCCCCTTTGTGCCATCAAGCATCGATTTTAGCGCCTTTACGCCAAGACTGCTGCCGCCAATGCCAACTAGCACGACATTTTTGATATGAGCAAGGCCTTTTTCATACTCCTCGATCTCGCCAAGTAAATTTTGCCCAAGCACTGGCAGGTGGTAGTAGCCTATCTCACCGCTTTCGTACTCGTCGTTTATGCGTTTAGCGTAGGAGTCAATGACTTCGCTACTTGCAAAGTTAAATTTAAATGAAGTTTCTATCATTTACTGCGCTCGTAAAAGAAATTTGTAGCCTCGACAAAGCCATCGATGCTGCCGCAGTCAAACCTCTTGCCCCTAAATTTATAAGCCAGCACCATGCCATCTTTTGCTTGCGTTTTTAGTGCATCCGTGATCTGAATTTCGCCGTTTTTGCCTGGTTTTGTTCGCTCTAAAATGTTAAAAATATCTGGCGTTAGGATGTAGCGCCCGATTATCGCTAAATTTGTCGGAGCCTCGGTAGGATCAGGCTTTTCAACCATATCATCGACCATTATAAGATCATCTTCTATAAACCTACCACTTACGACGCCGTAAGACTTGGTCTGCTCTTTTGGCACTTCCATTACTGCAACGACGCTACAACGATACTTTTCATAAATTTTAACCATCTGTGAAAGCACGCCCTCACCATTTTCATTTATGCATAAATCATCTGCCAAAATGACTCCAAATGCTTCATCTCGAACTAGCGTTTTGCCCGTATAAATGGCGTGCCCAAGCCCTTTCATAGCATTTTGTCTCGTAAATGAAAATGTACACGAACTCATTAAATTTCTAACCTCGCTTAGCAGTGACTCTTTTGAGCTGCCTGCGATCTCTTTTTCTAGCTCGTAGCTGATGTCAAAATAGTCCTCAAGCGCCCTTTTTCCGCGTCCTGTGACAAAGGCCATATTATCCATGCCAGCCTCAAGCGCCTCATCAACGCCGTAGTGAATGAGCGGTTTTGTAAGGATCGGCAACATCTCTTTTGGGAGCGATTTTGTGGCTGGCAAAAACCTCGTTCCATATCCAGCTGCTGGAAATAGGCAAGTTTGTATCATTTTAGTCCTTCATAAAAAATTGCAAAATTCTACTATCTTTTCCTTAATAATATAAATTTCTCTGAATTTACAAGGCTTTAATTAGCAAATTGATAAGATTTTTAAAATTTTAAAAAAAGAGCAAATTTGCAGACGATTGATAGGATTTTTAAAGCCCAGCTTGATATAAAAAAGTCAAATTTTTTAGCATTTTTGTGCCCGATAAGCGAATTTAAAAGTTTGCATGAACGCCTAAAAGAGGAGCATTTTAAGGCCGTTCATGTAGTTTGGGCGACAAGGGAATTAAACAAATACGGACAAATCGTTGAAAATCAAAGTGATGACGGCGAGCCAAAGGGCACTAGCGGTCAGCCAAGCCTAAACGCGCTAAGGGGCGCTGATCTTATAAATGTTGGCGTCTTAATAGTCAGGTATTTTGGCGGGATAAAGCTTGGCACTGGAGGGTTAGTCAGAGCCTACTCAGGAGCCGTAAATGAGGTGATAAATGAAGCGATAAAAGATGGTGGCGTGATGAAATTTGAGATAAAAGATGAGATCAAATTTTTTACGCCATTTTCGCTGATGAGCCGCTTTGAGCACTATTTTGCTACTAAAAATTTAAGCGAGTTTGAAAGAGAATTTAATGACCTTGGAGCGATTTGGAGCATAAATTTAAACGAGGCTGAGTTTGCCGAGCTGTTTAAATTTTGCAAAGAATTTGAAGCAAGTGAGTTTAAATTTTTAGCCCTTGCGCTTAGTGGCAAGAGCTTATTCGCTCATCAAAGCTAAATCATTGTAAAATCGCAAAAATTTTAAAAAGAAAGTAAAAATGGAAATTTGGAACGACATTTATAACCACTTTAACCCAGTCGCCTTTAGCGTCTTTGGCTTTAGCGTGCACTGGTATGGGCTTATGTATATCTTAGCCCTTGTTTTGGCGCTTGCCATGGCAAAATATCTCGTTAAAAAAGATAAAATCCCAATCTCAAATCAGCTTTTGGATAATTACTTTTTTTGGGTAGAGATAGGCGTTATTTTAGGCGCTAGGCTTGGCTGGGTTTTAGTCTATTCAGGCGAAGTAAGCTACTACTTGACACAACCTTGGCAAATTTTTAATCCATTTCATAACGGCGAGTTTATAGGAATTCGTGGCATGAGTTACCACGGAGCAGTAGTTGGCTTTTTGCTTGCGACATATCTATTTTGCAAAAGGTATAAACAAAATTTATGGCAGCTACTTGACCTTTGTGCCGTTTGCATACCTTTTGGCTATACATTTGGCAGGATTGGGAATTTCTTAAATCAAGAGCTTTTTGGACGAGTTACGGATGTGTCTTGGGCGATAAATGTTTTTGGGCAACCAAGACATCCTAGTCAGCTTTATGAGGCATTCTTAGAAGGTTTAGTTATTTTTATTATTTTATTTTTATATAGAAAATTTAAGAAATTTAATGGCGAGCTGATCGCGCTTTATGCTATTTTATACACTTTTGCAAGATTTATTTGCGAGTTTTTTAGAGAGCCTGACTCAGGGCTTGGATTTATTATTTTTAATCTTTCAATGGGTCAAATTTTATCACTTATCATGTGTGGTTTTGGAATTTTTATTTATGCCATGCTTTATAAAAAATTTTCAAAGCTCTAATATAAGTGTTTAAAAAATATTAAAGTAAAAATCTGATAGCATTAGCTTTATCAATTAATACTAATATTTAAATTAGTATTAAGAAATGATAATTTATTTCAAATTTCTTAGGAGGGCTCATGACCGGGCTTATAGAAGGTTTTTTGGGAAAACGGTCGGACGACAAAAAAAGTCGCACTCCAGCCGCTTGGGATAGATGGCAAAGTATTACAGGGTTTATTTTGGCCTGTTTTATATTGTGCCATATGGTTTTTACTTCTACTATACTACTTGGTAAAGACGCATTTAACGCTGTCGTAGGGTTTGCGGAGGCTAAATTTTTATTTGGAGAAGCTACTTGGTGGATCACTAACGTCATAGCTGCGGTAATATTTGCCATTTTTATCGCTCATGCATTTTTAGCTATGAGAAAATTTCCAGCAAACTACAGACAATATCTAATGTTTAGAGGCCACAAAGACCGCATGAAGCACCTTGATACTACGCTTTGGTGGTTTCAGTTTTTAACCGGTTTTGCTCTATTTTTTGCAGCCAGCGCACACCTAGTGGATATAGTCTTTGGTGGACACATCACTGCCGACAAATCAGCGGCTGCATTTCATCAATTAGAATTTTTTTACTTCGCGCTACTTGTTTTTATGGTCGTTCACGCTAGTATCGGTATGTACCGCTTGTATGTCAAATGGATAAGCATTGATGGTGCAAATAAGCACGAAATGTTTGCCAAAAGAAATAAGGCAAAAACAATTGTATTTGCCGTTTATGGCATACTTGCTATAATTGCGCTAATCGCCGATTTCGTGTGGATCAGCCATTAAAAAGGAGCTAGAAGATGAATGTAAAATATTATGATGCATTGGTAATTGGTGGTGGTCTAGCTGGTCTTAGAGCTGCTGTGGCTGCTGGAGAAAAGGGCTTAAGTACCGTCGTTTTAAGTCTCATACCTGTAAAGCGCTCGCACTCTGCGGCTGCGCAAGGCGGTATGCAAGCCTCTTTGGGAAATTCAAAAATGAGCGAAGGCGACAACGAGGATGTACACTTTGCTGACACGGTAAAAGGTAGCGACTGGGGTTGCGATCAGCAAGTTGCACGTATGTTTTGTCAAACCGCGCCTAAGGCGATTCGCGAGCTAGCGGCTTGGGGCGTGCCTTGGACTCGTATAACAAAAGGCGAGAGAAGCGCTATCATCAACGCTCAAAAAACGACTATCGTAGAAAAAGAAGAGGTCCACGGACTCATCCACTCTCGCGACTTTGGCGGAACTAAAAAATGGAGAACATGCTTTACAGCCGACGCCACCGGACACACTATGCTTTTCGCCGTAGCAAACGAAGCTCTAAAACATAACGTCGAAATCCACGACAGAAAAGAAGCTATCGCGCTAATTCATGCAAACAACCGCTGTTACGGCGCGATCGTTCGCGATCTAGTTAACGGCGAAATCACTGCATACGTCGCAAAAGGTACGCTAATCGCTACGGGCGGCTACGGAAGGGTTTATAAACACACTACAAACGCCGTAGTTTGCGAGGGTATCGGCGCAGCCATCGCTCTTGAGACCGGCGTTGCTCAGCTAGGAAATATGGAAGCGGTGCAGTTTCACCCGACTCCGATCGTTCCAAGCGGTATCTTGCTAACGGAAGGTTGCCGCGGCGACGGCGGAATTTTGCGCGACGTAGACGGATATCGCTTTATGCCTGATTATGAGCCTGAGAAAAAAGAACTAGCTAGCCGCGACGTCGTAAGTCGCCGCATCATGGAGCATATCCGCGCAGGTAAAGGCGTACCTAGCCCTTATGGCTATCACGTTTGGCTAGATATCTCGATCCTAGGACGCGAGCATATCGAGAAAAACTTACGCGACGTTCAAGAAATTTGCGAAATCTTTAACGGTATAGATCCAGCTGATACTGAAGTGTATACTGATGAAAATGGACGCCAACGCGGCAAAGGATGGGCGCCGATCCTTCCTATGCAGCACTACTCTATGGGCGGCATCAAGACTAAGCCTACAGGCGAGAGCCCGACTTTAGCGGGTCTATTTAGTGCCGGCGAGGCTGCTTGCTGGGATATGCACGGATTTAACCGCCTAGGCGGCAACTCCGTTTCAGAAACTGTCGTTGCAGGCATGATCGTGGGCGATTATTTTGCTGACTACTGCGGTAAACACGAGATCGAGATAAACACTAACGACATCGAAAAATTCGTTAAAAAAGAGGAAGACTATCTAAAAAGCCTTGTTGAAAAAGAGGGCAAATTTAACGTATTTGAGATCAAAAACAAGATGAAAGACATTATGTGGGAGCACGTGGCGATCTTTAGAACCGGCGAAGGTCTAGCCATAGCGGTAAAAGAGCTAGAAGAGCTTTATAAACAATCTTTAGACGTTAAAGTCACAAACAAGGCGCTATTTGGCAACCCTGAGCTTGAGGAAGCCTACCGTGTACCAAAGATGCTAAAACTAGCCCTTTGTATCGCAAAAGGCGCGCTTGATCGCACCGAGAGCCGCGGAGCTCACTGCCGCGAAGACTATCCAAAACGCGACGACCTAAACTGGCTAAACAGAACTCTAACTAGCTGGAAAGAGGGCGATACGCTACCGACTATCGTATATGAGCCACTTGATATTATGAAAATGGAAATGCCACCAGCATTTAGAGGCTATGGTGCGAAAGGTAATATTATTGAGCATCCAGATAGTGCCATCCGCCAAAAAGAGGTTGATGAAATTCGTGAGAAAATGCAAGCTGAAGGTAAGAGCAGGCAAGAAATTCAAGAGGCTTTAATGCACTATGATCTTCAACCAAAATATAAAGCACCAAACGAAAGAGCAGGAATAGGATATGAGTAGAAAAATAACTATAAAAGCATTTAAATATAATCCGTTAAGTAAAATTTCAAAGCCGCATTTTGCGACCTACGAGCTAGAAGAGACTGATGGTATGACATTGTTTATCGCGTTAAATATGATTCGCGAGAAATTTGACCCAGATCTTAGCTTTGACTTCGTTTGCCGTGCTGGTATCTGCGGAAGCTGCGGTATGCTTGTAAATGGTAAGCCAAGATTAGCTTGTAGAACTCTTACTAAGGATTTTGAAAGCGGAGTAATTGAGCTTATGCCTTTGCCAGTATTTAAGTTACTAAAAGACTTAAGCGTAGACACGGGTAACTGGATGAATGCGATGAGTAGGCGTGTGGAGAGCTGGATACACACCGACCACGAGACCGATATCTCTAAGCTTGAGGAAAAAGTCGAGCCTGAAGTAGCTCAAGAGGTATTTGAGCTTGACCGCTGCATCGAGTGCGGTATCTGCGTGGCTGCGTGCGGTACGGCTATCATGAGGCCTGATTTCATCGGAGCGGTCGGACTTAACCGCGTAGCTAGGTTTAAAATCGACGCGCTTGATAAACGAACCGATGAGGACTTTTACGAGCTTATCGGCGACGATGACGGCGTGTTTGGCTGTATGACTTTGCTAGGCTGTGAAGACAACTGCCCTAAACACTTACCACTTCAAAGCCGCATAGCTTATATGCGTAGAAAAATGGCTGCTATAAAATAGCAAAGGGGCTGTAAAAGCCCCAAATTTACTTCTAAATTTATTAAAAAAGACTGCAAATAGATACCAAAAGGCATAAAAAGATATCAATAGATAAAAATAAGAAAAATAAAAATATCAAAAATGGGATTGATAAGAGTGCGCCCATTATATAACCAAGTGGAAATGCGATAAATATAAAGACGATTCCAACACCAGAAACAAAACAAAAAATTAATGCAAATATCGTAGCAAAGGTATTTACAAATAAGCTAATATTTTCTAAAAGAAAATTTGTTAGGCCAAGACATCTCATGTTTTGATTATAGCTTTTAAGCCAAAAAATTTATATAATTTCAAAAATTTGCTTCATTTAAGGATATAAAATGTTGCCAAGCTATAAAGATATGATGCTGCCTATTTTAGAATTTGTCGCGCAAAAGAAAGAAGTAAATAGAGCTGAAATTTCTAAATTTATAATTGAGCATTTTAAGTTAAAAGATGAAGATCTTTTGCAAAAAATAAAAAATAGGACACCAACCTATATGAGTAGAACAAGTTGGGCACTATTTTATCTAGCTACAACCACACAAGTTAGATCAAAACCAAAAATGATACCTCTTGAAAAAGTTGGTAGAAGCCTATTTGCCATAACAAATTTTGGCAAAGAGCTAGTAAGTAGCAAGGACAAAAAGAGCAAATTTCTCTCTTGGTACGATGAAATTTACAAACAAGAGATAAGGCAAGAGAAAAAAGAAGCCACAGAAAATACCCCAGATGACAATATAGATGAAGCGCTTTGCAAAATAAAAGAAGAGCTAAAAAGTGAAATTTTATCTAGCATTTTAGAAAAAGAGCCAAGATTTTTTGAATACCTTGTAACAAAGCTACTTGAAAAGATGAATTATGGAGCTGGAAATCTCACAAACAAAGGCCCAGACGGCGGGATAGATGGCATCATAGATGAAGATGAACTTGGACTTTCTAAAATTTATATCCAAGCAAAAAGATACAAAGACGGTAGTAATATCCGTAGGCCAGAAATTCAGCAGTTTATCGGCGCCATCTCAAATAAAAATACTAAAAAAGGTGTCTTTATCACTACGGCAAAATTTACTAAAGAAGCTGAAATTTTCGCCAAAGATAATCAAAATTTTAGCGTGGTTTTGATAGACGGCGACAAGCTTGCAGAGCTAATGATAAAATACAAAGTCGGCGTTCAAACAAGCCAAATATATGAAATTTGCAAAATCGACACAGACTTTTTTGAGGAAAATAATTTTTAAAATTTTAAGCCATAAAGTACTACTGCGTATATTTATTGCAAGTTACTACTTGGGATCATTTTGGTCTTGCTTTATTTATTTGCTTAAAAACAAATTTAAATCTTTACTAACGCCAAAATAGTCCAAATTTACCAGCTTAAAATGCTTTTTAGATCAAATTTTACTCTTATAAACGCCGTCTAAAATTTAAGTGTTATAATTACAGCGAAATAACGATTTTAAGGAGAGGATATGCAATCTCGCATAATCACTGGCGTTTTGATGTTTGTTGCTATTTTAGTAGTTTTTTTTATTGATAATTATATTTTAAATTTTATCTTGCTCGGCGCTGTGCTTTATTTTGCATTTAATGAGTCGCTCAAGCTTTATAATATCGATCACAAACAGCTAGTTTTTGCCGCACTTGCTTTTTACGTGCTTACATATTTTACAAATCCAATTTTCATAGCGATCCTTGCTATCATGCTGGTTGCTTCGATCCTAGCTCACATAAAAAGTGAAAATTTAAAACTAGTCGTACCTTTTGTCTATCCGACCACGCCGATCTTTATGATGTGGATGCTTTACTCAGAGTATGGCGTAGGCTATCTTGTATGGCTTATTTTAAGCGTAGTTGCAAGCGATAGCGGTGCATTTTTTGTTGGTAAAATGTTTGGCAAACATCCATTTAGCCCAAGCTCACCAAACAAAACAATCGAAGGTGCAGCAGGCGGTGTGGCGATAGGCACAGTGATTGGCTGCATTGTTGGAAATTTTGTTACTGAAGGATTTTTTCAAATTTTATTTTCAAGCTTTTTAGTCTGCGTGTTTGCAGTTTGGGGAGATTTGTTTGAGAGTTACCTAAAAAGACTTTGCGGTGTCAAAGATAGTGGTTCGCTATTCCCAGGACACGGTGGCATGCTTGATAGGATAGATGGTTATTTATTTGGCGTAGTCGCCCTACTTTGGTCGCTCTCGTGGTAATACTTGGCTCAACTGGTTCAATTGGCAAAAACGCCCTTAACCTTTGCGAAAAATTTGGCGTAGAGGTTGAGGCGTTAAGCTGCGCTAAAAATGTAGATTTACTAAATGAGCAAATCTTAAAATTTAAGCCAAAATTTGTCTGCGTAGGCGATGAAAAGCTAGCTAAAAATGTAAAAAACATAGAAGCTAAAAATATCTTTTTTGGTGAGACTGGACTGCTACAAATGCTAGAAATTTCAAGCTCAAAAAAGGTAATAAACGCCCTTGTTGGCTTTGCTGGCCTTGCTCCTAGTCTAAAGACACAAGCTCTTGGCAAAAGGCTTGCGCTTGCAAACAAAGAGAGTCTTGTTGTTGGCGGCAAATTTCTAAAAACTAGAGAAATTTTACCAATAGACAGCGAGCATTTTGGGCTTAAATTTCTACTTGAAAATAAAACTGCACCAAAAAGACTCATCATCACAGCAAGTGGCGGCGCATTTTATAAAAAGCCGATCAAATTTCTAAAAGACGCCACGCCAAGTGACGCACTAAAACACCCAAACTGGGATATGGGCGCAAAGATCACGATTGATAGTGCGACGATGGCAAATAAGCTTTTTGAGGTGATGGAAGCTTACTGGCTTTATGGCATCAAGGAGATCGAGGCTGTGATAGAGCCAACTTCTGCGATACATGCCGTAGTTGAATTTATAGATGGCTCAAGCACGATGCACCTCTCGCAACCTGACATGAAACTAGCTATCGCTCATGCTATGTTTGAAAATGTCAGTGAAAATATTGTCTCACACGCAAATTTACTTGATCTAAAAAATATAAAATTTCATAAAATCAGCCTTAAAAAATATCCCATTTTTTCGCTAAAAGATGAGGTCCTAGCAAACCCTGATCTAGGTGTAGTGATAAATGCTGCAAATGAGGTTGGAGTGTTTAGCTTTTTAGAGAAAAAATGCTCGTTTTTGGATATCTCAAGGCTCGTTTTAAGCTCTGTTAAAAATTTTAGAAATATTAAAATTTCAAATATTGATGAAATTTTTGAAGCTGATAAAGAAGTTAGAAATTACGCAAAAAGGATGTTAAATGCAAAGGTATGAGGGTTATAAATTTGATCCCAAACAAAGCTTAATCGGCGTTCAGTTTTTATTTGTCGCCTTTGGTGCACTGGTATTAGTGCCGATACTTACGGGACTAGATGCAAATGTAGCTCTCTTTACGGCCGGTCTTGGCACGCTACTTTTTCAGCTAATCACTAGAAAAAATGTTCCGCCAATCTTTCTAGCAAGCTCCTTTGCTTTTATCGCGCCACTTCAGTACGGTATCGAAAAATGGGGCATAGCCGTGACTATGGGGGGCGTTATATTTGCTGGATTTTTCTACGTTGTTTTAAGCCTCGTGGTCCGATTTGGCGGAGAGAAAATTTTGCATAAAATTTTGCCCCCAGTTGTCGTTGGGCCGGTCATCATGACAATAGGCCTAATCCTTGCTCCAAATGCCGTCAAAATGGCAACATCAGCCACTGAAATTTATACTCAAAATGAAGCAATGATCGTCGCTGGCATTTCGCTAGTGGCTACCATTTTAGTGATGATGCTTGGACGTGGCATGTTTAGGCTTATACCTATTTTGCTTGGTATTATCGTCGGATACATCGTAGCTTACTGCTTTGGCATGGTTGATTTTACCCCTATCTTTAATGCACCTTGGTTTAGAATGCCAAATTTCACTACACCAAAATTTGAGTTTGAAGCGATCATTTATATGATACCTATCGCCATCGCTCCAGCAATCGAGCACATAGGCGATATGCTTGCTATCTCAAACGTCACAAAAGAGGATTTTCTAAAAAATCCAGGGCTTAAAAATACGCTCCTTGGAGATGGTCTTGCCACTTCGCTTGCTGCCTTTTTTGGTGGCCCACCAAACACTACATACTCAGAGGTCACAGGCGCAGTTAGCCTTACAAAAGCTTATAATCCAGCAATCATGACCTTTGCGGCGATCACTGCCATCGTGCTAGCCTTCATTGGCAAGCTAGGAGCTGTGCTCTCAACTATCCCAGCCCCAGTCATCGGCGGTATCATGCTGCTACTTTTTGGTATCATCGCAAGCGTTGGCATGGAGACACTTATAAAAAATAAAGTTGACCTTGCAGACCCTAGAAACATGATAATCGTAGCCCTCATTTTTATCTTTGCCATAGGTGGCATGGTGCTTGACCTTGGTGCGGTTAAATTTTCAGGCATAGGGCTTGGTGCGGTTACTGGCATAGTTTTAAATTTGCTTTTACCAAAGACAAAGCATTACGAAGGATATTAATGCGTAAATTTTTACTTTTTTTACTAACCTTTACCACTGCTAGTTTAGCCAATACTTTAGACTATGCGCTTATCAAAAAAGGTGAGCCAAGCGAAAACACGATGTTGTTAATCGGTGGCATTCAAGGCGATGAGCCGGGTGGCTTTTTGGCAGCCTCTATCGTGGCTACCGACTATAACATCACAAAAGGTTCACTTTGGGTCGTGCCAAATTTAAATTTCCCAAGCATAATCGAGCGAAGTCGTGGCACAAAAGGCGATATGAATAGAAAATTTGCCCATGTTGATAAAAACGATCCAGACTATAACTCAGTAATGAAGATAAAAGATGTCATCACTGATAAAAACGTCACGCTCATCTTAAATTTGCACGATGGAAGCGGATATTACAGAGATAAATTTATAAACAAAGACGAAAATCCAGATAAATGGGGCAACACTTGCATAATAGATCAAAGCACGCTTCCTGGCTCAAAATATCCAGAGCTTGAAAACATTGCTTCAAGCGTAAAAGATGTGCTAAACAAGCATCTAATAGATCAAAAACACCAGTATCACATCAAAAATACGCACACCGCAATGGGTGACAAAGAGATGCTAAAAAGCCTAACTTACTATGCTATCACGCAAAATAAATCAGCCTTTGCAAACGAAGCTAGTAAAAATTTAAACGCCGAGCAAAGGACTTATTACCATCTAATCGCTATTGAAGAATATATGAAAAAGGCTGGCATTAGCTTTACTAGGCCGTTTAATCTTGATGTTAAAAGCGTAAAAAGAGCAATCGAAAAAGAGATCAGACTTGAACTTGAAAATTCATACGCGATAAGCCTTAAAAATCTAAAGCCTTTAATAAATTTTGTCCCACTTAAAAAAGGCGAGTTAAACTACAGCTCACCAAATCCGCTAATAGCCGTCATAAAAGAAAATGGTAGCTTCAAAGTGCAATACGGCAACCGCTTTGTTACTAGGCTAAAGCCACAATATTTTGAGTTTGCAAAGCCGCTTGAGGAAATTTCACTAATAAGCGACGGCAGCGAGCTTACATTAAAAAGTGGCGATAAATTTAGCGTGAAAAAGAGCTTTAAAATAAAATCACTCAAAAACGTACGCGTAAATGTCATAGGATACGGTACAAAAAGTATAGATGAGAGCGAGCAAGAAGTGGCTAAAAATAGCCTAAATAAAAGCTATAGCATCGATAAAGATGGCAAAATTTATAGAGTCGAGTTTTATAAAAACGAAGATGGCAAAGAGAAATTTGCTGGCATGATCTTAGCGGAGTTTAGATGATACTTGGCATCGAAAGTAGCTGCGATGATAGCTCGGTCGCACTCATAGATGAATGCACTTTAGAGAAGATTTATTATAAAAAAATTTCTCAAGAAGAGGAGCACGCTATCTTTGGTGGCGTGGTTCCTGAGCTTGCAGCTAGACTTCACACAAAGGCACTGCCAGCACTTTTAGAGAATATCTTGCCAAATTTTAAAGATATAAAAGCGATCGCTGTGACAAATGAGCCGGGTCTTAGTGTGAGCCTAATAGGTGGCGTCAGCATGGCAAAAGCGCTAAGCGTGGCTCTTAATATCCCGCTAATTGCCGTAAATCACCTAGTTGGTCACATCTACTCACTATTTTTAGATTGCGAAGCCACCTTTCCACTTGGCGTCCTGCTAGTTAGTGGCGGGCATACGATGATCTTAGAGATTGACGAAAATGGTGAAATTTTGGAGCTTGCAAGTACTGGCGATGATAGCTTTGGTGAGAGCTTTGATAAGGTTGCTAAAATGCTTGATCTTGGCTATCCAGGCGGTGCCGTAGTTCAGCAAAATGCCCTACTTTGCAAAGACAAAGAGAGGTTTCATTTTACCATTCCACTTCTTCATGATAAACGTCTTGAATATAGTTTTTCGGGGCTTAAAAACCAAGTCAGAGTTGAAATTTCTAAGCTAGAAAGTATCACACAAAAGGATATCGCTGACATCTGCTACACATTTGAAAATACTGCCTGTGAGCACATTTTAAACAAGCTTGAAAAGGTCTTTTGTTTAAGAAATTTTAAGCGTTTTGGCGTAGTTGGCGGCGCAAGTGCAAATCTAAATTTACGAAAAAGACTTGAAACGCTTTGCCAAAAAAATGAGTGCGAGCTTTTGCTAGCTCCACTTGAGTTTTGCTCTGATAACGCCTTAATGATAGCAAGAGCGGGACGTGAGAAGTACCTAAAAGGCGAGTTTGTAAGCCATAGCGAGCTAAATATAAATCCAAGAGTTAGCTTTAAAAAGCTTGAGTTAAATTAAACTTTTTAAAAAACATAAAATTTTGCGCCTAAATCTTGATAGCTTCGTAAGTAAAAACGTAATAAAATCTAAAAAATTTCAAAAAAAAGAATCTTTAATGGACGAGTTTTTAAATCACGCTTGGCATTTAAATAAAATTTACGCCAATACCGATGCGAGCGTGCCTTTTTACCCAGATCTACTGGCGCTTCTTTTATCTTGTGATGAGAAAAATTTAGATGAGTTTATGGCTCTTGCCGAGTTTAGAAATATCTTAAAAAAGCTAGGCGTTGGACTTGATATCTTTAGCATACAAAGTGCCCAGCTAGCTACGCTAAAAGCACTAAATGATGCAAAAATTTCAAGTGATGAACTCGTAACCCGCTTACAAAAGCTATGTGATGAAAAGATAATTAGCCATGAAAAATTTGATTTTTTAATAAATTTTATAAGCAAAAACTCAAATCAAAATAAAGCTGAAATTTCTAATGTAAAGCCAAAAGATCACTTTCACAAGAGTTTGGATTTTCTAAATGAGATAAATGAAAAAGCAAGCATGCTTGATGAAGATAAAGAATTTTTACTAGCTTTGAAAAATGCCAAGAAAAGATCAAATGAAACGCTTTTTAACATCGCAGTAAGCGGCATCATAAACTCTGGCAAATCAACCCTTTTAAATGCGCTTTTAAATAAATCCATCCTTGGCACTTCAAATGTGCCTGAGACCATAAATTTAACCATCTTAAAGTACGCATCAAATAGCCATGCAAAGGTAAATTTTTATAGCCCAGACGAGCTAGAAAAGCTTGGACTTTCAAGCGAAAATTTACCAGCTAGTAGCGTAGAGATCAGCCTAGATGAGATCAAAAACTATACGTCTTCAAGCTCAAAAACAGCAAATCTCGTAAAAAGCGTTGAGCTTTATGATGACTTGGAGCTTTTAAGAGATAATGTCTGCATTATAGACACTCCGGGCATAGATGATGCGATCGTTTTAAGAGAGCAAATAACTACAAATTTTATGAAAGAGTGCGACCTTTTGGCTCATCTCATGAATGCTTCGCAAAGTGCAACGCAAAAAGACGCACTATTTTTGAAAAAATGCCTTGAAAACTCGCACATCGTAAGAGTTGCTATTGTGCTAACTCATGCTGACGAGTTAGACGCAAAGGGTATTAATGAAACGCTTAACTACGTAAAAAAGGCGATCGGCGAGCAGATAAATGATATCAAGATAGATTATTTTGCCCTTAGCGCGAAAGCTTATCTTGATGGCGCTTTAAATAGTGGCGTGCCGGAGTTTAAAGAGTATCTTTACGATGTACTTTTTGGCAAAGACTCTAAAAAATCAGCTCTAATTTTAAGCTCATATCAAAAAGAATTGCAAAATATTTTAAAAACAAAACTCGAAGCCACAAAGGCTGAAATTTTAGAGCTTAAAGCATTTGGTTTAGAGCTAGAAGCTTTGCAAAACGAGCAAGCAAATATCAAAAATTCTCTTAATGAAAATTTCACAAAACTTGAAAGGCTTTTAGAAAGCGAGCTAAAAAAACTCGATGATAAAAATGCAAAAAATATCTATAAAATGGGGCTTGAAGCGCTACTGCAAAATCTAAATGAAAAGCTTAATAGTGAGATCGCTTACTGCAAAAGTAAAAGAGAAAATTTAAATCTAAAACGTCTTACACAAATAGCAAAAACTACACTTTGTGACGGAGTTGCGGCACTTATGAGAGAGGCCAGAAATGAAACTTTGGTGCAGACAAAGTCATGCGAGCAAAATATCGCTTTAAGCTTTGATGGCTTTAAGGTGAGTGAAAATAAAATTTTTAGTATAAATGACTTTTTAAAGCAAATGGGCGTGGAGCTTGATTTTAGTGAGCTTTTAGATGAGCTTGAGGCTAAAATTTTAAACAAAAATGAGCCAGATGAGGCACTTTCAAGTTTAAGACAGAATTTACTTAACAATAAAAGCATATCGCAGTTTTGTGAGACGCTAGCAGAACATGAAAAAAAGCTGCTAAAAGAGCGAGTAAAGGCTTATGAGATGAGCCAAAAAGAGGCTTTAAATAAAAGGCTTTTAGTTCTCAATAAAAAACTTAATGAGCTAAATTTACAAAATCAAAGCTCAATTTCAAAGCTTAAACAAAAGACCTCCTTACAAGATGAAATTTACTCACTTTTAGAGGATATTAAAAATGTTTAATGAGTTTATAAATGCCTACAAAGCGAGATACTTTAAGGTTTTTACAAATGATTTTAAGGGCGAGCTAGCTAGGTTCGTAAATGACCTAAACAATCCTAGCTTACATATAAGCGAGCAGATAAAAGAGAGCTTAAATTTACTAATAGACACTCTAAATGAGCCACCACTAATAGCTGTTATCGGTCAATTTTCAAGTGGAAAATCAACATTTTTAAACGCACTTCTTGGCCAAGATATCTTGCCATCAGGACTAACTCCAGTCACCGCAAAGGCTGTGAGACTAAAATTTGCAAAGATGCCACTTCTAAGCGTGAAATTTATAAACGGCAGCGAAAGCCTACTAGCAAGTAGCGATCTAGCCGAGTTAAATAAGTTAGGCGAGCAGATTTCTGGTATGACGCTTTATGCGCCAAGTGAGATTTTAAAAGAGATAAATTTCATCGACACTCCTGGCCTAAACTCGCTAAGAGATGCTGACACAAAAGAGACAAAAAATACGCTAAAAAAGGTTAGTGGTGCGATATGGCTAAGCCTTGCAAACAACGCCGCAAAGGCAAGTGAGCTTGAAAGTATCAAAGAAATTTTAAAAGCCAATGATCTAAAAGCGATCTGCCTAATCAACCAAAAAGACAAACTAAGCGAGGAGGAGCTTGAAAGTTTGCTAAAGCACGCTAGGCAAACTTATGGCGAGCTTTTTGAGGATATCATCGCTATCTCATCAAAGCAAGCACTCCTTGGCATCACAAATAATGACAAAAGCCTACTTGAAGCTTCAAATTTTAACGAAGCTCTAAAGGCTATTAAAGAGTGCTTTTTAGACAAGAGCTTTAAAGAAAATTTCATAAAAGTAAGGGCAAAAAAGATCGTAAAACTCCTAACTAACGAGCAGGAAAAACATCTAGAAATTTATGACAATGCGCAATTGATTTTAGATGAATTTAGTGGTTCATTAGATGAGAGGCTAGAGGCGATAAAAGAGGAGTTTAAACCAAAGATCGCTTTAAGATATAGTCAAATGAGTGAAGTCATAAAACTTGCCGCCGATGAGGTATTTAAGCTACTTAAACCATTTTCAAAGACAAAATTTAACGCTTCAAAGACGCTTTTAAATAAAGAAATTTACAAACGTGAAAATTTTGAGGTAATAAGTCTTGATAGCGACGAAGTCTTTTCAAAACTTATCTACGAAGATGTAGTTTTTAATAAATTTTTTAAACGCTACAAAAAAGATTTAAAAGAGCTAGAAAATGCAATAACCTCAGCGTTTAATGAGCTTTATAAAAATTTAGAGGATAAATTTTTAATATACAAATCTCGCTATGAAAATTACGCTAGTTTTGATGATCAAGTCTTAGCTTACGAAACAAAATCCATAAATACCTATGCCGGACGGACATATGAAAATTTTTTAAGAGAGTATGAAACGGCTAAATTTAAGGCTATACAAAAGGTCTCTTTGTTTTTTGAAAAGCTTGATATAAAGCTAGCCTCAAACTATGAAAACGCACTCAAACTCGCGGTTTATTTTATAAAACAAAAGATAGAAAAAACGCTAGAGTCGCACCTACAGATGAATACACCACTTTATATTCCAAGCGCAAAAGATGTCTATGAGCGCATGCTTGATGCATTTAGTCTTTATGAGTTTGAAGCTTTAATGTGCTCAAATAGCTCGTTTTTAAATAAAATCTTGCTTGATATAAAGAACGATTTTAATGAAATTTATACTTTAAAAATAGCAATGCTTGATGACTTAAAAGCAAGAGTTAAAGAGCAAATCTCAAAGATCGAAGAGCTTTGTGAAAATTCATTATTACTAAGATAAATAAAAATTTTTAAAGCTTAGAAGCTATCCATTTAAGGATAGCTTCTATTTTATGCGTGCATTATGCCAATCTTTGGTGCATTAAATGCTGTCACGCGCTTTGGCACGCCTTTAAATTTCTCGACATTCACAAGGCTTGTGTGAGCGGTGTTGCTCTGGCTCATCTTGCTTGATGGCACGTCTTTTGTGAGCACATTTAAATTTCCGTGCAAGCAAAGGCTCTTTTCGCCCGGTTTTTCAGGGTCGTACCAAGCACCTTCGCTTACTATTACGACATTTTGTGGCACATCCTCGGTTACAAAGGCACCGCACAAAATTTCGCCCCTATCATTAAACACGCGCACCACGTCGCCCATCTTTATCCCTCTAGTCTCGGCTGTCTTTGGATTTATAAGCACTGGCTCACGCTCTGCGATCTCGTTAAAGTTGCGAAGCACGGAGTTATTTAGCTGTG
This sequence comes from Campylobacter concisus, assembly GCF_902460545.1. Lineage (GTDB taxonomy): Bacteria > Campylobacterota > Campylobacteria > Campylobacterales > Campylobacteraceae > Campylobacter_A > Campylobacter_A concisus_AE. The sequence goes on along the minus strand of NZ_CABPUE010000002.1, from coordinate 114,970 downwards.
AGTGAAGCCTAAATTTAGAGTGCGCGCCGCTAATTGCGATAGGATATTTTTTATTTTTTGCGCCAAGCCACTCAAATGGCTCAAGCCAAGCTGCATGCGGTGGGCAGTCATCATAGCCAAAGCCAGCGACCGTTTCAGAGTAAATTTCTATCTTGCCAGATGGTGTTTTTAGCGGATTTGCCACTGGATCGTCGCGGAATTTCTTGTAGTTTGTAAAGTAGCGTTTTTTCTCATCGATCTTATCAAATCTAAAATATCCCTTCTCCCAAAATTCCTCAAAACTTGGCATACTCTCATACCCAAGCTCAGCAGCCTTTTTAACGGCATCTTCATATATTGTCTTGACCCACTCTAGCTCGCTTTTGCCCTCGCTAAATGCCTCTTCCCTGCCCCACTCTTTGGCAATCAGCCTTGCGATCTCGAAGTCACTCTTGCTCTCGCCAAATGGCTTAACAAGTGGCTTCATCGCAAATAGATACTCGCTTGTAGAGTTTGCCATCTCGATGTCTGTTCGCTCGTATTCAAGCGCAGCTGGCAAGACGATGTCGCTAAATTTAGCTGTACTTGTCCAAAACGGCTCGCAAGTGATGATAGCATTAACGTTTCGCATAGCTTTTATCGCTCTATTTGCGTCAGGATGCCTTGTGAAAGTTGAGCCATTTGCATTAAACATCACTCTGATTTTTGGCAGTTTATAGCTCTTGCCGTTTCTTGTTATCTCCTTGCCTGGGCTTAGAAGCGCGTCTATGAGCCTTGAGTTTGGCATTTCGTAGCCCTTTGTCTTTGGCACCAGCCCGCTATCAATAAATTTTTGAGGCACCTTCGTCTCAAAAGCCGCTAGTTTAGGCGCTATGAAGCTCTCATCAGCGTTTTTGTGCATGCCGTCATTTGTGACAAAGCCACAACCCTCTTTGCCGATATGACCAAGCATCGCATTTAGCGTCACAAGCGCCCAGTATGCCATCTCGCCGTGATCTTGTCTTTGTATGGCGTAGCCACTAATTATCACTGAGTCATTTTTAGCTAGATCTTCGCTAAATTTAGCAAGATCCTGCTCGCTAACGCCACAAATTTTGCTTGCCCAAGCTAGGTTTTTATTGACTCCGTCAGTTTTACCAAGCATATACTCTTTAAATATATCAAAGCCAACTGTGTATTTTTCTATAAATTCTTTGCTGTAAAGCCCTTTTTCATAAAGGTAGTTACACATACCTATCATCATTGCCGTATCGGTGCAAGGCACGACCTCAAGGTATTTTGAGTCAAAGTATTTTGCGCTATCGTTGTGATAAACATCGACGCTATAAATTTTCATCTCGCCACTCGCGCCTTTTTTTCTGATCTCGTCATAGTATTTATATGAGTTGTGAAGCGGTACGCCAATGGCGATCTTATTTGAAACTACTGGGTTTGTGCCCCAAAATACGATCGTTTTGGCGTTTTTTAAGATCGCCTCCCACTTTGTTGGCGCTAGCGCAGGATCGACAAAGCCAGTGACGTGAGGCATGATGACAGTCGCTGCGCCGTATGAGTAGCCACCTAGCTCATTTACGTAGCCACCAAGCACGTTAAGTAGCCTTTTTGCGGTCTTTTGGCTGTGGCCAACTTTGCCAAGGCTACCCCACTGATAAACCTGTCCATAGATCGCTTCAGCGCCGTATTTATCAAAATTTTCTTTTAAAACTTTTGCACTTAGTTTTATAGCCTCTTCCCAGCTCACACGCACAAATTCTTCTTTACCACGAAGCTCTGGTTTTGGGTTGTTTGGATTGGCTAAAAAGCTCTTTCTAACAAATGGATATTTTACTCTGCTCTCATTTTGGATGTAGTCAATGACTGCGTTATTTAGCTCGTTTGGATAAGCATCGCCCTCAAATGGTACGGTCTCAACCACGCGACCTGCGATCGTTTTTACATAAAATGGGCCAAATTTATTTACGCTTAGTCCGCTTTGTTTGTCAAATAACGCTTGCTCTGCGCTTCCAAGCTCTTTTGCTTGAAGGCTAGCCGCGCCTAATGCGCTTAATCTTAAAAAGTCTCGTCTTTTCATTTTCTCTCCGATTTTGGTTAAATTTATTGTTTTTGATTGGTTTTAGAAATTATAAATTTAGGGTTTTGTATCATTTCATCGTTTAAAGGCCTTGTAATGTAATACGCAAACTTGCGTCTAAATTGCACTATTTTAGCCAAAAATTTTTAAAGGATGGGCAGATGATTGGATTTTATGTAAATGTAAAATTAAAAGCTGGGTGTGAGGCGAAATTTGAAGAAATTTTAAAAGAGATCGTGCCAGCTTCAAGAAAAGATAAAGGTTGCATAAGCTACGAGTGCGGCATGGTTGTGGGCAGTAAAAGCGAGTACTGTTTTATGGAAATTTGGGAAGATCTTGCAAGCCAAAAAGAGCATATGAAAAGTGCTCATATGGTGAAAAATGCAGCCGCGCTGGAGGCTTGTAAAGAGAGCCAAGAGGTAAAAATAGTAAATTTTGTAAGCGTAAAGGAATAGTATTTGCTTTAAAAAGGGCAAAATCCACAAAAATGAGCGAAGAAAAAATGCTTGAGATGATAAATGCGACTGCTGATATTATATTTATGGCCGTACTTAGAGGGCGAGTGAGCTTTGAGGCTTGCAAAAAAGATAGGGAATTTATCGACTCTTTAAGAGAAGAGCTACTTGGAAAAAATCCAAATAAATTTAAAATCGCCCAAAACTCATACCAAATGATCGCCATTTTTGAAAAATACCGCAATAAAAAATAATCCACTTAAAATTTAAATCTGCTTGCCGATATAGTGTTAAAGGATTTGACATGATAAACGCACTAAATGGATTTAATCAAAGCTTTAACTACCAAGACGCTTTTAGTAAGCGCCAAGCCACAAACGCAAATTTAAATAAGGTAGAAATTCCCACCAAAACTGCGGACATCAAGCATCTACCGCTCTCTGGCTACTCATCAAATGATAAAATTTCTATCTGGGGCAAGATAAATGGCCTTGATAGCGGAGCGAGCAAAGATGAAATCTCTAGCCTTAAAAATTTCATTGATAGCACGAAGCTTTGGCGAGCAAGCTACATTCTAACTAGCGAGAAAAACGGCTTTAGCGTAGATGAGTTCATCAAAAATCACAAAATGAGCATAAACAATAAAATAATCAATAATGCTTTTGGTGCTCTTTATCTAAGCCGTGAGGCTACAAATTTACTAGACTCTGATCTAAGTATCGATGAGTTTAAAAATAAATGGCTGGAATTTACCGCCGAAAGGATACTTGGCGAGCATGCAAATGTGAAAATTTCTTTTAAAGACGGAGCTTTACATTACGAACAAAGCTCGGATAAAAAACGTATAGAATTCTTAGGTCAGCCTATGTTGCACCGTGTGAGCTACGCTGATAAAAATAGCAAAGATGAGTTTTTAAAATTTCTAAAAACAAGTTATGAAAAGGGCGAGAGCATCGCCGATGTGCTGCAAAATATCGCTCTTACACCAGTTAGAGAAAATGGCGGTGAAGAGATAGAAGAAGAGAAATTTAAGCCTATGCAAGTTACCAAAAAGAGCGTGACCTACACCGATAAAGATATAAAACGTGAGTTTTTTGAGGAATTTATCAGGCGCGAGGTCGAAAATGGAGCAAGCTTTGATGAACTAGTGCAAAAGCTAAATAAGCTAAAGCCAAAGGATATTCTCGCATAGCTTTGGCTTTAGGCTGAAATTTTAGGGGCTGCTTAGCTCTTTAAATTTCTACTTAGATTTGAATTTAAAGAGCCAATTTAGCCAACTAATTTAAAAAGCTAGCTTATCTTAATAAATTTTTACTCGCGTTTAAATTTTAAGAGCTAGCCAGCTTGACTCTTAAAATTTCTACTTTGGATTATTTATACTTATCACCATATTTTTATCATCAAGATATAGTTTAGCAGCCTCTTTGATGTCGTCATTTGTGATAGCTTTTACCGCACTTATGTACTCATCAGCCGTATAAAGTGGCGTGTTAAAAATTTTATTTGAGATGATGAGCTTTTGCCAAAACTCAGGCTTTTCGTAATCTTTTTTTATAGAAATTTCACTCTGTGCCTTAAAATCTTCCAAATGCTTTGGCAAGATCGCGCCACTACGCTTGATACTAGCTATTATCTGCTTTATCTCAGCGATGATCTTGTCCGTGTTTGCAGGATCGCATGTAAAGCTAATTAGCATATCTGAATGCTCAAAAGGATAGCGCGAGAGCTTGGTATTTAGGCTAAAACCGTATGTTTGGCCCTTATCTTCTCTGATCTTTTCTCGAAGCGCCGTTTTTAAAATTTCACTTAATGCCCTTAGCCTAATCGCTCCTTCAAAGCTATATTTAGCGTCAGAATTTATGATATTTATGCCAACATCGCTTCTTTTTGAGGTCTGATACTCTCTTTTAAATGTATGCTGCCCCTTGATACTTCGCACGCCATCGTCTTTAAACTCTTCAGCCTCGCCAAGCTTTGGCAGAGTGGCGATATACTTTTTAACAAGCGGCAAAAGCCTCTCTTCGTCAGTGTCGCCGATGATTACAAAAGTATATGAGGCTACGTTTGTAAATTTATCTTTGATGATCTCTTTTAGTTCATTTAGCTTTAACGCATCGATATCAGCCATCTCAAGTGGTGTGACACGTTTATTGTTTTCATAAAAAAACTTGCTAAATTCGGTGCTAAATTTATATTCAGGCAAATTTTGCTCTTTGCTTAGCTCATCTTTTGCTCTTTGTTTTATCCTCTCAAGCACGTGCGAGTCGGCTCTTGGAGTGTTAAATTCTAAATTTATAACAGCTAGCAGCGAGCTAAGATCGCTTGTGCTTGATGAGCCATAAATGCCTTGCGTAAGCGCTTCTATGCCCTTTTCATAGCTTACGATCTTTCCATTTAGTGCCTTTGAGAGCTCATAGTTATTAAATTTACCAACGCCGCTTTCATTTGTGAGCGCCACTGCAAAGCTACCAAGCTTTGGATTAGCCAAATTTGATGTGCCTCCTTTGCTGACGGCTGCAAACAAAACGCTATCTTTTTTAGTAGCTAGTGGCTTAAAGATAACTTGCGAGCCATTTGAGATTTTGTAGGTATAAATTCCATTTTTTTCATCAAAGCTTCTTGAGCTTATCTCTTTTGGCTCTAAATTTTCATTGCCTAGGCTCTTATCGTTATTGCTAGCAGATAGGTTTGTGTTATAAGCAGGCGCCTTGGCAGAAAGCTTTAAAAACTCATCTTTGCTAAGCTTATAACCATCTTTGCTAAAAATTCTTACACGCTCATCAGAAATGGCCAAAATTTGCCTAAATCTAGCATTAACGTCAGCTAACGTAATCTCGTTTAATAGCTTTAAACTAAGCTCTTTGTCGTCTTCGTCGCTTAAAACAAAGCCACCATTTTCTATCATGTTTAAAATTTGTCCCGCGTAAGCGCTTGATTTTTTAGTCTTTGAGCGTTTAAATTTTGCATCTACATTTGCTACAAACGCCTTTTTTACATCTTCAAAATCATCTTTATTAAAGCCAAACTCTTTAATGCCTTTTATAACGCCAAGCATATCTTTAAGGCTTGCGTTAAAATCGCCTCCAAGTACATTTGTTTCAAAACTATAAATTTTCTGCTTTGCTTGAAGTGTTTGAGCTATAAAATCAGTACTTAAATTTGATGAATTATTTGCATTTTTTTGCTCATAAAGCATATTTATTAGGCTTGCGATAAGTGCATCTTCTAGATTTCTCTTTGCATCAGCCTCATTTAAAACCGGACTAAATTTATCAAAATAGCTAAGCCTAACTAGCTCCATTCCAGTTTCATTTGAGTCGTAGTTAAAAATATTTAAACCACTTTTAAAGCTGATATTTTTTTCTAGATGAATGTAAGAATTTGTATTTTTTGCTTGGCTAAAGCTTTTTTCGATTAAGCTTTTTATCTCATTTTTATCAAAGTCGCCAACAGCAACAAAGCTCATAAATCTTGGCTGATAAAGCCTCTCGTAAAATTCTTGCATGTGCTTAGCATCTACGCTTTTGATGACGTTCATATCGCCTATTGGCACTCTTTTTAGATAGATACTGCCCTCAAAAATATCCTTTGTTTGAGCCAAATAAAGCCTATATCCTGGCGTATTTCTCTGACGCTCCTCTTCCATTATGACGCCACGCTCTTTATCAAGCTCATTAGGATCGATTTTAACGCCATCTATCCAATTCGAAAAGACCTTAAATGTATCTTGTAAATTTTTCTCATTTACATTAATCGTTAAGACATAGCTCGTCTGATCGTAGCTCGTCTGCGCATTTAGATCGGCTCCAAATTTCACACCAAGGCTCTCAAGCTGTTTAATGAGCTCATTTTTACTAAAGTCACGGCTGCCATTAAATGCCATGTGCTCCAAAAAGTGAGCAAGACCTTGCTCGCCATCTTTTTCATCAGTTGAACCAGAATTTATAACAAGATAAAAAATAGCTGTTTTTTGTGGAAATTTATTCTCTTTGATATAGTATTTTAGCCCGTTTTTTAGCTCTCCATTTAACATATCTTTATCGTTTTGAAGCGCAAAAAGACCCATTACTAGGCAAAAAAGCAACAAAATTTTTCTCATTATTTTCCTTTTTATTTTAATCGATAGACAAAGCAGAATTTAGCATAAGCCTGCAAATTTGCAGGCTAGAAGATTATTTTAGATCGTATTTTTTAAGTAAAGCTTCGTAGCTTCCGTCTTTTTTCATATCATCTAAAATTTGATTTATTTTCTCTATTAACGCGCTCTCTTTTCCTTTGTCAAATGCTATTGAAAAGCCCTCGCTACCATCAACTTCTTTGAAAAATGCCTCAAGTTCTGGATTTTTCTTGATAAAGCCATATCCGATAGAGCTATCAAGGATGACTGCGTCAAATTTACCAACTTTTAATCCCATGATAAGTGGCACAGTATCTTCTGAAGGCACTACTTTTACGCCATTTATAGCATTTGCTGCTAGCTCTTGGACGGTGCCTTGTTGCACGCCAACTCTTTTGCCAGCTAGCTCTTCTTTAGCCTTTAGTGCGTCATTGCTTTTTTTCTTTAGGTAGAGGTTTTCAGTTAGATAGTATGGCTTTGTAAAATCAATCGACTTTAATCTATCTGAAGTCGCACTCATTGCGCTTATAATACCATTTATTTTGCCAGCTTTAAGCGCTGGGATAAGGCCGTCAAAACTCATATTTATGATCTTATATGAAAAGCCTGCACGCTTTGAAATTTCATCAATTAGCTCGATATCAAAGCCTGTTATTTTGTTATTTTCATCGATATATTCAAATGGCGGATAGTTCGCCGCTGTGCCAAATTTTAGCTCGTTTGCACAAAGAGCAACAAAAGCTGTGAGTAAAAGAGCAAAGATCTTTTTCATAATAGTGTCCTTTAAGGTGATTTAGTGGCTTAATTATCAGTATTTCTCTATTAAAAATTGTTTAAATCCGCAATAAAAGAAAAATGCTATAAATAATCGTATATCAAAGTAGCATATAAATTTTTAT
>NZ_CABPUE010000002.1:102427-107108 GCF_902460545.1 Campylobacter concisus | reverse complement strand
ATCCCTTAATTATTTTAAGGGATAGAATAGTAGGAGTTCTAGGAGTCAAAAGATTAAAATTTACTTTTTCTAACTTCGTTTACTATCGCCTTAGCCATGTCATCAACATCAGATGTTACTTCATTTGCTTTATTGACAATTACTACATTTTCTTTTGTAAGTGTGTCTATTTGAGCAACTGATTGATTTATCATATTAATTCCTTCACTTTGCTCTTTTATAGACTCACTCATTTCATTGATTGATTGAGCTAGTACATTTGTATTTGCTTCGATCTCTGTTAGAGATTTTTGAGTTCTCTCTGCTAGTTTTCTAACCTCATCTGCAACAACAGCAAAGCCTCTACCATGCTCTCCTGCGCGTGCTGCCTCGATTGCGGCATTAAGAGCTAGTAAATTTGTTTGATCAGCTATATCTCTAATAATAGTTATGATGTTTTTAATCTCATCGCTTTGTCTAATAACATCAGATGTTTTTTGAGATATTGCATTCATTGAGCTTGACATTTGCTCTACTGCGGCAGCAGACTCTTGAAGTGAGCTTGCTTGTACATTTGCGCCTTGAGTTAGTTCTTTCATTGACTGGCTTAAAGACTCAGCCTTTTCTTCTAGTACGTGGGCTTGATCTAAATTTGCCCTTAACATCTTGGCTATCTCTTCACCAAGAGCATTTATACCAACCGCCATTTTGCCATCATCTTCAAGCCTTTTAGTAAAGTCTTGTTTTTTAAAGCTTTCTAGTAGATTTAACACGTCATCGCCATTTTCCGCAATAGCATGTTTTAGTGCGATTTGTAAGTCTTTGAAAGTTTGTTTTAGCTGGCTAAGTGCAGGATTTGAAGTATCTGCATTAAGCTGAGCTACGTAGTTACCTTTACCGATTTGATTTACAAAAGTATTTGCTTCTTTAATGAAATTATTTTGCTCAGATAAATTTGCCTCGATTTGTTTGATATTCTCATTTATCAGTGCACTCATCTGTCCGATCTCGTCACTACCACTACGATCTAAAAATTCAGCTTTATTAGATTTATAATTTAAGAAGTCAAAAAATCTAACTAAGCCATTTTTAGTCTGATCTATACCAGAGATCAGGTTTTTACCTATTAATGTAGATACTAGCAACATAAGCAAAATACAAATCGCAATCACAATAGAACTTATAATAAGTTCGGTATTTGCATCGCCCTTAATGCGTATTGCATCTTTTTGCATATTATCAAGTAGTTTAAGCTCAAGCTCTCTCATCGCATCTATTGTAATGCTTATCTTTGAAAACCAACTTGCTGCATCATAAGATACATCTTCAGTGGCAACTACATTTTTAATAATATTCATCGCATCATAAAATCAGCCTTTTTTCTAGCGATAGCATCAAATTCGTCACTAAATTCTTTTGGGTTGTAATCGTCAAAATCCTGCATAAATTTATTTATAACGCTATTTAGTGCAACTACTTTATTGTAGTCCTCTTTGCTTATGCTCTTTTTAGTAAAAACCCCATTTAAAGTAGCACGCAAAATACCAAAAGACTCTTTTATCTCACCAACAATAATGATACGCTTTAGATCATCTACCAAGCTAGGCTCGAGCTTATCGCTATATCCATTTATAGCAACAACCTCTTTTCTTAAAATTTTTGTTATACGACTAATTAGATCATTGCCACTTTTTTGATCTACATTTGAGCGGATACTATTTATTTCTGAAGCTATTTCATTTTTCTCTTCAAGCTTATCGAGCGCAGCATCTACTTTTTTACGCTGCTCTAATAAATTTTTATTATCCCCTCCTGCTAGCACACCTGAGCTAAATCCACGTTCTTTTTGCATTTCATGGATAAAATTATTTTGATTTATTATTGTATCCACGATTTTCTCACTAAACTCTGCTTTTGAGCGAGTCTTTAAGATACCATTTAGCATATATGCACTCATGATACCAAGGCCAATAAGACTGACGATAACTATCGCCATAATCTTAGATTTAATACCTAGATTATTCATTTTCTCTCCTTTTAGTTTTTCTTAAATATCTGCTTCAAAAAATAAAGCCATACGACTTTAATACTTAAAATTTATCAACCAAAAAATGCTTTTGGTTATTTTTATAAAAAATATTGATTAACGCATTTATGTAAAATTTTAATTTATATTTAGCTTTATTAAATAGTAGGAATTTTTTAACAAAATTGTGATACATGCAAATAGAAAATAGCACATTTAAAATAAATGCCGTTCTCATCCTGAGAAGCTTCATTTTTTCTCCTTGAAATAATTACGTCATTTTATTAATTTTACTTTTAAAAGATGTTAAATTTTAAAAATTAGAAAAAAGTGAGTTTTTGCAGAGAATTCCTGCTTCTCTGCAAATTTTGTATTTAGATTTATTTCTTTAATCCATATTTATCTAGCATTTTGTAAAATTCGCCAGACTTTTGTAGCTCATCGATCGCTGCATCTATCTTCTTGATAAGCTCAGTGTGTTTGCCTTTATCAAACGCCATTGCAAATCCTTCCGTGCCATCAGGAACTCTTAAAAATTCTTCCAAATCTGGATTTTGTTTTAAATACTCAACCCCTATCGGACTATCAGTTAGCACAACGTCGATTTTGCCAGCGTTTAGTGACATGATAGCAGCTGCTACATTTTCAGCAGGTATCGATTTAGTGGTTATGCTTTTGGCTGCTTCTTCTTGCAATGTTCCAACTTGAGCTGAAATTTTCTTATCTTTAAGGTTGTCTTTATTTACATCTGAGCCTTTTTTGCGGATAAATAAATTCTCTGAAAAATAATATGGCTTGGTGAAATCAACCGATTTTCTTCTCTCATCAGTTGCGCTCATTCCGCTTATAGCAATATCGATTTTACCGGTTTTTAATGCTGATATCAGACTATCAAAGCTCATATTTGCAACATCAAATTTTATTCCAGTTTTTTTGGTGATCTCATTTAATAAATCTATCTCAAAGCCAACAATTTTATTGTTTTCATCAAGATATTCAAAAGGTGGATAATCAGCGCTCGAGCCAACTTTATAAACTACATTTTTACTAGTTTCTTCGGCATTATTTGCTGCATTTTTTTTATTAGCATCATCGCCACAACCTAGTAAAAATAAAACTAAGCTTGCCATCAAAAATTTTAAAATTTTACTCATTTTCTACTCCTTTAATGATTTAAAATTTTACCTAAAAACTCTTGTAGACGCTCGTGCTGCGGATTTGTAAAGACATTTTTCGGTGTATCATCAACTGCTATCTTGCCTTTATCCATAAAGAAAATTCTATTTGCCACATTTCTCGCAAAGCCCATTTCATGGGTCACCACAAGCATCGTTATGCCCCTTGCAGCAACATCTTTCATGATATCAAGAACCTCTCCGATCATCTCTGGATCTAGCGCGCTCGTTGGCTCGTCAAAAAGTATCACTTCTGGCTCCATCGCTAGGCTTCTAGCGATCGCAATACGTTGCTTTTGTCCGCCTGAAAGCTTGTGCGGATAGGCAAATTTCTTATCACTTAGCCCAACGCTTTTTAGCAACTCATCGGCTCTTTTTTCTGCACTTGCTTTATCTAAAATTCCTGCTTTTATCGGAGCTAGAGTTAAATTTTGCAAGACGTTTTTATTTGCAAAAAGATTAAAGTGCTGAAAAACCATGCTCACTTTTTGGCGAATTTTATTTATATCTGATTTTTTATCTAAAATATCTTCGCCATTTATCTTGATATGTCCGCTATCTGGCTCTTCAAGGCGGTTTATGCAGCGTAAAAATGTGCTTTTACCACCACCACTTGGACCAATTATCGCTATAACTTCACCCTTTTTTATATCTACGCTAATATCATTTAAAACACGCAAATCGCCATAACTTTTGTTTAAATTTTTAATCTCAATCATGGCGGTTTAATCTCCTCTCAAGTAGTTTTGTCAAAAGTGTAAAAAATTTAACACTCACATAATAGACAATGCCTGTAAAAATGACTGGCTCTGGACTATAAAAGACCGCTTGCAAGCTCTTACTTTGCATCGTGATATCAACGACGCTTATATAGCCAACGACTGAGGTCTCTTTAAATAGTGATATAAACTCATTTGCAAGAGCTGGCAAGATATTTTTCGTAGCTTGTGGAAAAACTATCTCGCGCATCGAAACATAGTAGTTTAGGCCCATCGCACGAGCTGCTTCCATTTGTCCTTTATCGACGCTATTTATACCACTTCGCACGATCTCGGCCACATAAGCAGAACTATTTAGCCCAAGTGCGATGAGAGCTACATAAAAATTATCACTCCATGTTGCAAAAATGACAACTGAAAAAATTAAAAGTTGAAGTATTACAGGTGTTCCACGTAAGATATCGATATATTCATCAATTATAAAATTTAAGACTTTAATATTTAAAAATTTAATAAACGCCAAGGTAAATCCAAGTGTTATGCCTATGACAATACCGCCTATAGTAAGCCCTAAAGTCACTCCATAACTTTTGATATAAGCGATCTCTTGAGCCTCACTAAGATCTCTTGGATAGAAAAAATACGCTCCAAGTGAGACGATTATTATAAAAAATAGAAATTTAGCTAAATTTTGAGCCTTCAACTTTGTCCTTCTCTTTAAAATATGGCTTTAAATAATACGAAAAAATTTATATCATTTTGCTTAAAAGTGTTTAAGGATC
>NZ_CABPUE010000002.1:83524-102260 GCF_902460545.1 Campylobacter concisus | reverse complement strand
AGCACTAAGTGCAGTAACCACTGGACCCATTCGACGGCTAGATAACCGTCGAATGGGTCCAGTGGTTACTGCACTTAGTGCTGGTGCTTCTGATATGAGTGGTTGGATGCTACTTGGCGTGCCCGGAGCATTATACGCAACTGGCATAGCAAATGTGTGGATGATAATCGGTCTTATCATTGGAGCTTACTGCAACTATTTATTTTTAGCAAAGAGGCTTAGAATTTACACTGAAGTTGCGAGTGATAGCATCACGATACCAGACTTTTTAGAAAATCGCTTTAAAGATAGGACTAAAATTTTAAGAATCATCTCTGGTCTTATCATTTTGATATTTTTCACACTTTATGTAAGTAGCGGCATCATCGCTGGAGGAAAGACATTTGAGAGCTTTTTTGGTTTAAAATTTGCCTACGGAGCGGTCTTTACACTTGTTATTGTGGTCTTTTACACATTTTTTGGTGGATTTAAAGCAGTTAGTATAACTGACGCATTTCAGGGGCTTTTGATGTTTTGTGTCCTAGTCTCGATCCCAGTCGTAGCATATCTAAATTTAGACTTGCCAAGTGATACAAATTTACTAAAAGAGATAAGCAAGCTTGACGCAAATCACCTAAATCCATTTAGAGATCAAACTTTTTGGGGAATTTTAGGACTTATGGCTTGGGGATTTGGCTATTTTGGTCAGCCACACATCATTGTTAGATTTATGGCGATACGTGACTCAAAAGAGCTTGCTAAAGCAAGAAGGATCGGCATTGGTTGGATGAGCATTGGGTTACTTGGTGCGATCATGAGCGGACTTATCGGCTTTGTCTACTTTAGTCAAAGAGGCGGACTTAGTGATCCTGAAACGGTGTTTTTAAAGCTTGGCGAGCTACTTTTCCCACCATTTTTTATAGGCATTATCATCTCAGCTGTGCTTTCAGCGATCATGAGTACTATCTCAAGTCAGCTTTTAGTTACATCTAGCTCGGTAACAAAAGACTTTATCTTTGCATTCTATAAAAAAGAGATTAGTCAAAATACACAAACAGCGATCAGTCGCTATGCTGTCGTAGTAGTGGCCATAGTTGCTACAATACTTGCCTTTATCTCAACAGACAATGTCCTAAACGTCGTTGGCAACGCTTGGGCTGGATTTGGTGCGAGCTTTGGACCAGTGCTGCTTTTTAGCCTTTACTGGAAGCGCATGAGTGCACTTGGAGCACTCGCTGGTATGATAGCTGGAGGTGCAACCGTAATATTTTGGATCACTTCAGGACTAAACGCTTATGTTTATGAAATTTTACCTGGCATCATAGCTTCTTGTATAGCGATCATTAGCGTAAGTATCTGGGGCGATGCGATAAATAAAATGACAAGCGAACCTCACGAGCGAATTATAAAAGATGAATTTGAAAAGATGAAAACAAGGCTTTAAGCCTTATCTTATAAGAAATTCTTAGTATCTTGTGCTAGGAATTTCTGCTAATTCTCTCTTAAAATTTTAATCCCTTTTTTAGTTTTCTTATCAAAAACCTAGCTGGATGAAGCTCATGAAATAGCGATCTTTCTATGCAAAGTGGGCGATCAAGCACAAGGTCAGCTATCAAATTTGCTCCAAGTATCGCTGTGCAAAGACCTCGCGAGCCGTGAGCAAAATTTACAAAGACATTTTTTTCGTAGCTTGCTTTTGGATTGTTATCTTTATTTTTACTCCAAAATAACCCTTTGTAGTTTTGCTTGTAAAATTCTTCGTCATGTAAGGCGCCAATTATCGGAAACCTATCTCCACTATAGCTTCTATAGCCTACACGTGAGCCGATAATGGTGGCTTTTGTGGTGTCAAAAAACTCGCTTACATCGCTTAAATTTTTAGCATTATCCTCAACTTTAGGCGTATCGCAAATTTCATTTCTGGCATAAGTTGCACCGATAACTTGCAAACCTTTGACAGCTGGGCAGATGTAGCCTTTTGCGCTTAGCGGCATGGCATTTTTTAGCACTGGTTTTAAGTGGGTTACTTGGCCACGGACACTACTTATTTGCATATTGTAGCCATTAAAAATTTCACTGCTCTTACTGCCAGTGCAAAAGACCAAAATATCAGTCTCTAAAATTTTACCATTTTTAAATTTAACGCTGATCTTGCCGTTTTGCAGATGTGCTCTGCTCTCATACTCGTGATTTAATAAAATTTCAAAACTGCCTGATAAAAATTTACAAATTTCTCTTGGCCTAGCGTATGCTGCCTCTTTTATAAATATCCCAGGATATGGCTTTAGGCCCTCATCGAATTTAAAAATATCCTCTACGCTTTGAGTTTGCCATGAGCCATATCTTTTAATTAACTCATCATCAAATGCGTAGTCGATGCAGCCATTAAATTTGATAAGGCTTTTTGGCAAAGTTGCCTTGTAAAATCTCACTGCTTGCAAAAATGCGTTTAAATGCATTCGACCTAAATTTACCCCAGGCTTGGTAACTAGTGGCATCAAAGCGCCACAGTGATTGCCTGAGCCATTTGTAGCCACCTCGCTTTTTGCCTCAGCGATCACAACCTTAAAGCCATTTTTGGCTAGCTCGCCAGCTGTTGCAAGTCCAGCCACGCCAGCTCCTATGATAAGTGCTGTTTTGCCTTTTGGCTTAGCCAGTGGCTCGCATCTTGCAAACCAAGCATCCTTTAAATTTTCATTCATTTTATCTAGCACGGCGCTACTCATCTGACGTTTTCTAGCATAGCCCTCTTTGAGGCTTAGTAGAAAGCCAGCACCCTTTAGGCCGTCTTTTACTATTTTTGCACACGAATAGGTTCTAGCAATAGTACCAACCTTGCTTAGTCTTGCGATCTGTCTAAAAATTTCTTCGCTCCAGATCGAGTCATTTTTACTTGGAGCAAAGCCATCTAGAAACCAGATGTCAGCGCTAAAATCAAGCTCAGGTAAAATTTCTTTAGCCTCGCCGTAGCAAAGATCAAGTGTGATATTTGGGGCAAAATTTATACGGTGTATGCCCTCAATAAGAGGTGGATAGAGCGAAACCAGCTTTCTAGCATAAGCTTTAAAAATGCCTAAATTTTCATAAATTTTTAAAATATCTTCTTTTTTAATAGGGCTTTTTTCGATGCTAACAAAGTGAAGTTTTTTAGAACTATTTTTAAATTTCTTACAAAGTGTGAAGAAATTTAGCCCGGCACCAAATCCTGTCTCAGCGATGACGAAGCTATCTTTACTCTGCCAAATTTCATCAAGTGCACTTGCAAAGACAAATTCGCTCTCAAGCCAAGGTTTATCGGTATTAAAGTAGATGTCGCCAAACTCCTCGTTAAATGGAATTTGTCCTTTAAAGCTTAAATTTGCATTTTTCATCTATTTTTTGCGAAATATCCATCTATGCCGTTTGCTATGCCGTTTGCAAGGGCGTTTTGATATGCATCATTAAAGAGCTTTTCACCCTCGACTGGATGTGTGATGTAGCCGATCTCGACTAGAACTGCCGGCATAAGAGCACCAACAAGTACCCAAAACGGCGCCTCTCTCACACTGCCGTCACTTGCAGCATAGACTTTTCTAGCACTTGCTAAAATTTCTTTTTGGATATCAATGCCAAGCTTATTTGACGCGATAATCTTCTCGCGATTTAGTACATTTAAAAATGTCTGCTGTGAAAAGTAATTCATCTCTTCAATATCCGATTTGTTCTCAAGCGCAGCTGCATTTTTACTACGTTCGCTTCTTGCAGGCGATAAAAAAAATGTCTCAATGCCGTGCATACTCTTTGCCTTTGTAGCATTTGGAGCGGCATTTGCGTGAATAGAAACAAATAGATCGGCCATCTTATCATTTGCAAATTTTGTTCTTGTTCTTAAATTTATAAAGACATCGGTTGACCTGGTAAAATAGACCTTGTAACCACGCGCTTTTAGTATGTCGCCAAGTTTTTTGGCCACGCCTAAAACGGCTGTTTTTTCTTGCAGTTTGCCATTTACTGCACCTGGATCAGTGCCACCATGTCCTGGATCGATGACGATCGTTTTGTTGCGTGAAAATTTACCAGTCGCAACTGGTGGCAAAGGTGCTGCCACTGGCTCGCTTTGTGCGGGCTGTGGCTTTAAATTTGGCTCAGGCTCTTTGTGTGGCACTTCTTCGTTTTTGTTTTTAGTTTTATGAAGTGGTGCTTTTACATTTTCGTTTGAGATAAAATTTTGAGCGCTGATTACAAGCAGATCGCCTGTCGCATTTGCTTTTATAGTCTTTTGGATCTTATCAGAAAAAATAACTCTAACAGTGTTTTTATCATACTGCGAGATATGAATATAATCAGATATAAAATTTTTATAAGTTAGCGGATTGCCATTTAGTCTACCATCAATATCCATAATGTTTTTATATGTATTTTGCTGCTTTAAAAAGGATGTTTTTAATTTTGCAGTATCAATTTTTGTATTAAACTTAAGCACTAAAGTGTCATTTGCCTTTGTAGCACTAAGTAGCGTCAGAGCAGCACTAGGCGTACTGGCACTCTTTACGCCATTTAGTGCATTTAGATCTTTTACATACCCACTTGAGTCAAAACCAAGCGATTTTGAGCTGGTTATGAGTCTTGTGAGTGCTTGTTTTTTTATATTTTTGTCATTTTTGATGATCGCGTCGACATAGATATCTTTTATATCGTTGTGAAATTTGATCTTTGCACTTCTGCTTGAGCTAGCAAAATTTTTATCAAATTTTGCAAATATATCAGAATTTGTTGCAGCAAAAAGAAAATTACAAACAATAAAAAAGAGGATTATCGCTCGTTTCATTCACCATGTACCAGCTTGTGCATTAGCTCTTTTACGCTTATTAGCTCTTTTAGTTTATATCCATTTGCTCCCGTAAAAAATAACCCAGTCTCTTTTTTGCCACTAAATGAGTCAAACAGCCTATCAGCGATGCAATATCCAACCTCTTTAGCTCCTTTGCCCCTTTGACAAGGGCTCACGCAGTTGCTTATACACTGAATCTTTGGCCCCATCCTTTTTTCTACCAAATTTATCAAATTTGTTCTAATCCCACGAGCCGGATAGCCAACTGGACTTTTTATAAGCTCTATGTCCTTTTCCTCGGCTGCTAGTATCACTTCTTTAAAGCCAATATCTGCGTCACACTCATGAGTGCCGATGAAGCGTGTACCCATTTGAACGCCATCTGCTCCAAGTGATATCGCTTTTTCTATATCATTTTTATCCCAAATTCCACCGGCTGCGATGAGCGGAAAGTCGCCCCACTCTTTTATCTCGGCCTTTACTTGTGGGATTAGATTAAATAGCGAAAACTCAGGATCAAGGCACTGCTCGTAAGTAAAGCCTTGGTGTCCGCCGCTTAGTGGCCCCTCAAGCACGACAGCATCTGGTAAGCGATCATATCTTTGTAGCCAACGTTTGCAGATGATCTTTAGTGCTTTTGCACTTGAGATAATAGGAACTAGCGCGACTTCTTTAAAATTTTGTGTAAATTCTGGCAAATTCGTAGGTAGTCCAGCACCTGATACGATGATATTTATACCGGCTTCACAAGCATCTTTTACCACTCTTGCGTAGTCATTTGCAGCATACATTATATTTACACCAAGTGGTAAATCTCCACAAATTTTTCGGGCATTCTCAATAATTGCTCTAAGACCTCTTGTTGAGTAGAAATTTTCACTTCCAAATGGCTTTGCATTTAGCTCTTTGTTTATAAATTTACGATTTTCATAATATCCTGTGCCAACTGAGCTGATTATTCCAAGACCGCCTTCAAGGCTGACGTTGCCAGCTAGTTTGTCCCAGCTGATACCAAGTCCCATACCGCCTTGAAATATCGGATACTTTATCTCATATTTTCCTATTTTTAATGGCTTTAACTCCATCTATTCAACCTTTACTTTTGCAAATTTACGCTTACCGACTTGCAAGATATATTCACCTGCCTCTAATTTTAACTGCTCATCACTGATCTTTTCTTGATTGACGCTAACCGCATTTGCCTTTATGTCGCGTCTTGCTTGAGAATTTGACTCACTTAACTCACACTGCGATAAAGCTTCCACGATCCAAACTGGTGCTTTTAGGCTAAATTCTTTGATATCAGTTGGGAGCTGATTTTGAGAGTGCACGCTATTAAACTCAGCCTTTGCAGCTTTTGCAGCTTCCTCGCCGTGATACCTTGCTGTTATCTCGTAAGCAAGGTCCTCTTTTGCTTTTTTTGGATGATACTTGCCGTTTTTTACATCGTTCATTAAATTTTCTATCTCGCCAAGGCTTTTTGTACTTAAAAGCTCGTACCAACGCCACATTAGCTCATCGCTTATACTAAGCGTTTTTGCAAACATATCATTTGCATTTTCAGTTACGCCGATATAATTTCCAAGACTTTTGCTCATCTTATTTACACCATCAAGCCCCTCAAGAAGTGGCATCATGATGACAGCTTGCTCTTTGCCGACGTTATAAGTTCTCTGCAAGGTTCTACCCATTAGAAGGTTGAATTTCTGATCCGTACCGCCCATCTCGATATCGCACTTCATCGCAACGCTATCATAACCTTGAAGAAGTGGATACATAAATTCACAAATTGAAATTGGACTACCAGATTTTATCCTTTTTTCAAAATCATCGCGCTCTAGCATTCTAGCGACTGAAAATGTGCTAGTTAGCTCTATCATTCCAGCAGCTCCAAGCTCATTTGACCATTTCGAGTTAAACATTATCACGGTCTTTTTTGGATCTAAAATTTTAAAAACTTGCTCTTCGTAGGTTTTAGCGTTTTTTAAAACTGTCTCTTGATCTAACTTTTTTCTAGTTACTGATTTACCAGTTGGATCGCCTATTTGAGCAGTGAAGTCACCTATTAAAAACTGCACAATCGCACCATACTTTTGAAGCAGTGCCATCTTGCTTAAAACGACTGTGTGGCCCAAATGAAGGTCTGGAGCAGTTGGATCAAAGCCAGCCTTTACATAGAAATTTTCACCTTTTTCATAATAGTTTTTTATTAAATTCTCAACTCTTTCAAAGTCAATAATCTCGGCAACACCGCGTTTTATCTCTTGTAAAATTTCAGCTATATCTTGCATTATCTTTCTCCTAGTTATGGTATGGATCGCTTTGCGAAACGAAATCTATAATCTTATATCTATCTTTGATCTTCTCTCTTAGCTCGTTTGCATCGATGTTTTCAGCTATCTCAACACTTATCTCAAATGTATCACCGCTAAGGTCATTTGCTTCATTTAGCGAGATTGTAGCCAAATTTACATCTAGTCTAGCAAGATATGTTAGAAATTCAGCCAACGCGCCTTTTCGGTTCTCTAGATTTAATAAAATTTTATATCTATGTGGGGCATTTCTAGTCCATTTGACAAAGATGATCTCATTGCCCTTATCCATAAGCTTTCCAGCACGCTCACAAAGCTTGTGATGCACTGTCACATTGTGCCCATTTTTAAAGCCAACTATGCTATCGCCTCTTTTTGGGTTACAACAATAGTCAAACTCGACATTTGAAATTTTATGATTTGAGTAGATTACGATATTTTCAAATTTTTGCTTTTTAACCTGATATTTATCGCCCAAAGAGATCATAAAAGGACGCTCTTTTTTTATATACTTTTTAAGCATATTTACGACCTCTTGCAAAAAATCGCTTTCAGTTGCAGCACGAAAAACTTTTTTGCCTAAATTTTCATGCTCTATCCAGTCTAAAATTCTATCTTTTGAAACGCCAAAAACCGACTTTAAAATATCAACTGCGATTTTATAATTTATATCTTTTATCTTTTGCTTGCAGTATGTTCTTATCGTAGCCCTTGCTTTACCAGTTCGAACGCTATTTATCCACGAACAGCGAAATTTTGCCTCCTCGCCAGTTACGATCCTTACAATATCACCGTTTTTTAGCTCTGTTAAAAGTGGCATCCTGACGCGATTTATATAAGCTTCTTTTGCGTAAAGTCCGATCTCTGTGTGAATCTCATAAGCATAATCAAGTGCAGTAGCCCCACGTGGAAGCGTAAAAACCTCACCTTTTGGCGAATAGACCGCAATATCTTCTATATAAAGACTATCTTTTGCATATTCATAAAGCTCTTCGACATTACTTTCAGCTTCATTATTTTGCATACCAATGTCGTTTAGCCAGTCAAGTTTTGGATTAAGTAAACTGCCCTCGCCGTTTTTGTATTTCCAGTGAGCTGCGACACCATATTCAGCGGTTTTGTGCATATCGTAAGTACGAACTTGTGCCTCAAAAATACTCTTATTATCAAAAATAGTTGTATGTATCGTCTGATAGCCATTTTGCTTTGGAAGCGCAATATAATCCTTAAATCTCGAAATAAGAGGATTAAAATTTATATGCAAATTTCCAAGCGCAAGGTAGCAATCAAGCGGCTTTTGCACAAGAATTCTAATAGCGAGCAAATCAAGCACCTCTTCAATCGAAATACCTTTTCTTTGCATTTTTAAATAAATCGAATAGTAATGCTTTATGCGTTTTTGTATCTCAAAAGTGCCCTCAATAAAGCCATTTTCAAGCAAAATTTGATTTACTTTCTCGTAAAAAGCATTTAGTTTAAGGCTAAGCTGCTGCTTATTTTTATTTAAAAAGCTATCGATCTTGGCGTATTCTTCTGGCATCGCATATTTAAAGCTTAGATCCTCAAGTATGTTTTTAATCGATGAAATTCCAAGCCTATGAGCGATCGGAGCATAGACCATAAGCGTCTCTTCAGCAATACGTTTTTGTTTTTCTACTTTTAATGCATCAAGGGTTAGCATATTATGAAGTCTGTCACAAAGCTTAACCACAAGAACTCTAACATCCTCAATGGAGATTAAAAGCATTTTTCTAAAAGTTAGCGCCGAACTTGCTAGTTTTTCGTTACTACTTGAGCTTGCAAGCTTGTTTTCTCTTATAGCAACTATCTTTGTAAGCCCCTCAACCAGCTTTGCCACTTCATCGCCAAATTCAGCCTGGACTTCGCTAAGTGTAACTTCAGTATCTTCAACTACATCGTGAAGTAGCGCAGCTATGACCATGCTCTCATCTCCACCCATATTTGCTACTATTGATGCTACTAAGATAGGATGGATTGCGTATGGCTCGCCACTTTTACGGTATTGACCAGCATGAGATGTGACACAGCTATCTATAGCTTTGTCTAATTTCTCGCTTCGTTCGCAAAGAGAAAAGAGCAGCGTTATAGCTTCTGAAACATTTTTACAAGGTAAAATTTGTTCTATTAGCTGCTCTAAAAAAAGACTATTTTCCTTCAACTATTGCCTCTAAGCCTATTTTACCCTCAGCTACTTCAAGTAGTGCAATGTCAGCAAATTTCATCTTTGAAGTATCGGCTTCTACAAGCACTACTGCTCCATTTGCTAGTGCTTCTGCACGCTTTGCTACGATAAGTGAAAGTTTATATCTATCATCACCAACTTGTTTTAACGCTCTTGCTGTTATTTGTTCTGTTCTCATATTTATCCTTTTTAAAATTTATTTTACTACTGAGTATAGGGCCGCTTCTTCTTCATTTATTATTTTTAATAAATTTCCAGCCTTAAACATATTACAAACTAAGATCGGCAGTGCGTTGTCCTTTGCCAAAGCTATGGCAGTATCGTCCATAACCTTGATGTCATCGCTCATCGCCTTTTCGTAGTTTAGTGATTTTAATAGTTTTGCATCTTTGAATTTTTTAGGGTCTTTATCATAAACGCCATCAACCTTTGTAGCTTTTATGATCATATCTGAGCCGATTTCAATAGCTCTTAAAGTTGCTGCTGTATCAGTTGTAAAGAAAGGATTGCCAGTACCTGCAGCAAATATAACGACTCTGCCTTTTTCTAAATGACGCTGAGCACGTCCAACAATAAATGTTTCGCAGATCGCTTCCATTTTTATAGCACTTTGTACTCTTACCTCTAGCCCGCTTCGCTCTAAAGCTTCACGCATTGCGATCGAATTTATAACAGTTGCTAGCATGCCCATGTGATCGCCGCTTGTTCGTTTGATGATGCCATCTTTTGCAGCACTCACACCACGTATAATATTGCCACCACCTATCACGATGCCAACCTCGATACCATTTTCGACAAGCTCTTTTATCTCATTTGCTATAAATTTAAGCACCGCCGTATCTATGCCAAAACCATTCTCTCCCGCTAAAGCTTCGCCTGAAAATTTAACCAATACGCGTTTTCTTTTACTCATTGTCTTGCTCCTTAAAATTCACGCATTCTAGCCAAAAAGGCTTTAAATTTAGTTAATAGCACTTGCAAAGCGGCTATTTTGAGATCATCTCAAGTGGATCGATATGGTAGTTTCTTTGCGTCACTTCAAAGGTTAGATCATTTCTAACTCGGCCTATAACGTAGCCTTTTTGCACGACTGAGCCTACCTTAACCGTCGGTGCGATCTGGCTTAGGTGAGCATAGATCGTGTGGATGCCATTTTCGTTTTCAATGATGACTACATTTTCAAGCATCGGAGTTGCTTTTGCAAAGACCACCTTGCCATTTAGTACGCTTTTAACTTTGGCGTCTGGCGTAGTTGATCGAAGTATGACTGACTCGTTAAAAATTTTTATGTTATATATTGGGTCTACGTAATTTCCAAATTTTTGCTTTACGGTGTAGCTATCAAGAGGAGCGATTGTCTTTGCACCTGAATATTTTTTGACCGAGCTTGTTTGATAGCCTCCACCCATTGGCTGGCTTTTTTCGCCTTTTTTACCACCTTTGCTTGCAGCTGCTTTTTCTTGTTTTTCTCTAGCAGCACGTGCAGCTTCATCTTCTTGTTTTTGCATGATAGCAAGCTGCTCTAGCGTCTTTCTTAGCTCATCCTGCTGGGCTTGAAGCTTGGCTAGCTTTTTGCTGTAAATTTCTTTATCTCGTTTTAGTCCGTTTATAGTATTTTTTTGTGTACTTTCTAAATTTTGCAAGTCACTTTGCTTGCGTCTATAGTTTTTGATGCTTGAGTTTATCTCGCTTATTTTGTTTGATTTATTTTTTATCTTCTCAATCGTATCTTCATAGTTTTGGCTAAGCCTTTTAAAATCCTCTTTTGTGATGGCATTTAGCTTGGTTAAAATTTGAGACGAAATGATGCTCTCCTCGCTTTGCTTGCCCTCAGTTGCAGACATCAAAAGATCAAACGACAAATCTTCTGCGATGATCCTTATCATATTTTGCTCAAGCTCTTTTTGTGTGCGTTCTAGCTCTTTGTTCTGTTTCGTTAGATCATCAAGCTCGATAAGTGCTTTTGAAGCATTTGTCTCAAGGACTGAAATTTGACCCTTTAAATTTGTGATATCGCCACTTATACCGCGAAGTTTTTTCTCGCCATTTACGATATCACCAGCCAAATCATCTAGCTTTTTACTAAGCTGCTCGCTCATCGCTTGACTCGATCTTAGCGAGTTTTTGGAGTCTTTGATCTTCTCTTTGGTATTTGACGCAAAAGCTAAGCTAAAAGCTAGCAAAAATGTAAAAATTCCTTTTCTCATATCGTGCTTTTTCTAGCCTTACTCATCACCAAACTAACAGCAAAAATGCTTAAAAACATAGCCACGCCAAATAAAATAAAAATATCTCTTGAGGGATCAAGACTAGGCAATACTACATCGATGCTCGCGGCATTTTCTCTAAAAATTTCAATGCTAGGCAAGAAAAAGAAAAATGCACCAACTATAGTGGTAGCAACTAGGCTATCAACCATAGCCGATTTGTAAAGCATGGCTGATTTTAGCCAAAATGGTGCTCCAAAAAGCGTCATAATCTCAATGCGCTCTCTATGCTCAAATAGCCAAATTTTAGCCTGCTTTAGCATAAGCATAAGCCCAACCACACAAAGTATCGCCATAAAAGCATACGATATGCTTTTTGCTAAATTTAGCATTTTAAAGACCTTATCGTGAGTCTTTGAAAATGTCTCGACCTTTGTGATGCCATCAAATTTTAAAAGTTTTTGCTTTAGATCATCCATGTACTGCGGTGTCGGAAATTCGCTAAGTTTTAGTGAGTAAAATTTTGGCAGTGCATTTTGCAGTATGGATAAATTTTTAGCCGAGATATCATTTGAGAGGCGGTCGATGATCTTTTGCGGACTTAGTGGCTCGAGGCTAGATAGATTACTCACAATCGGCTTTAACACGGGCTCGCTTAGCTCTTTGCTTGAAACTATGACGATGTTGTAGTCATTTCCCATAAGTCTTTCATAATCTCTCACAACCTTATCAGCAGTTAGGCTAAACTGCACGGAGAACAAAAGCGCGATCAGCGGCAAAATGAATCCAAGATGATTTTTAAGCGATCTCATGCACGCCTCCATTTTCTATGACAAAGTGACGGTATGGGATACGAAGTGTCGATGGGATGTGATGCGTCACCACAACTACGCTCGTGCCTAAAAATTCCCTAGCTGATTTTAGAAGCGACCAGATGACATCGCTCGAGTATTCGTCTAAATTTCCAGTTGGCTCGTCGCATAAGAGCAAATTTGGATTGTGCGCTAGAGCCCTTGCCATCGCTACTCTTTGCTGCTCACCACCGCTTAGCTCACGAGGATATTTATCGGCTTTATGAAGCATATTTACATGTTTTAAAAGCTTTGCTACTTGCTTTTTACTCACATTTTGATTGATGCCTTTGATGATGAGGGGTAACATGACGTTTCTTTCCACATTCCATTCATTTATCAAGCGATAATTTTGAAATATAATGCCAACTCGCTGCCTAAGCTCACAAAGTCTTTTATCATCGATGTCGTCCATTTGAGTCATGCAGACATTTAGCTCTCCAGCAAGAGGTGAAATTTCTCCATAAAATGATTTTAAAAGTGTGCTTTTTCCACTTCCGCTCTTGCCTGTGATAAAGACAAAATCATTTGCATAAATATCTAAATTGACGCTATTAATTACGATTTCATCGCGTTCATAAGCTAGGCTCAAATTTCTTGCACTAATTATCTCTTGCATCAGCCAAATACTCCTTCAAAAGCTCGTGTGCAGCTAAATTCTCACGAATTAAGATCGGTTTTTTTATAAAATATTCGCTTTTTTCATCGCTTATTTTGATAAAACATTGCTCAGGTTTATTAAATGCTCCAAAAGCAACTTTTAGCAAAATTTCACCCTTATTTATGGTGTAAATTTCTTCAAAATGTAAAAAATAATCTTCTTTTTTGATAATAAAATTTTTAAAATTTTTAATGATATTTTTTACGCTTGTCTTTTCTTTAAAGTTAAAATCTCCAGCTAAAACACTCTCGCCACTTTCAACCTCACAAGTATAAATGACATCGTAAATATCCTTATCTTGACGTCTCCAGCGGTCTTCATACTTGCTTGTTACTTCTAGATTTCTATTTTTGAAAGCTTCTATTTTTGAGTTTGTAGGCTCTAAAAATTTACTCAAGCTAAAATCGCAATACTCCTTGCTATCGGTCCTTAGCTCAAATTTGCCGCCAAGCTTTAGTATCCTTTCACATTCAAGTGCAAATGCCGATGAGACCACGCGCCTATGCTCGGCCTTGTCCCACGGCACTGGAAAGTGTAAAAAGACTCTATCAACTAAATTTGAGCCAATAAGTGAGAGTAGAAGTCTGGCGTCGGTGTTTATTAGACGCACGTTTTCTAGGTCATTTGCCTTAGCTAGCTTTGCTACTTGCTCGATGCTTGGTTTATAGACTTCTATTCCGACAACTAGGGCATTTGGATTGTTTTTAGCTTGATAAAGCAAGTGCCTACCGGAGCCAAAGCCGATCTCGATGAAAATCTCTTTAAATTTATCTTTTAGCTCGCAAAACGCTGGTACAAACTCTTCAAGGCTTAAAATTTCACTCACTTTTTTAGTCAAATTTGTCTTTTTTACAGCAAATGCTTGACTGATTACATCATTGCAATTTTGCTCCTTAAAAAGCTCAAGCGCCTCTTGTAAAAGTCCAACTTTAGCTGGCTTTGTAAGCTTCTCTCCCTTTACAACAACGCCATTTTTACCGGGCTTTACAACTAGAAAAAAGCTCTCTTCTTCATTTTTTGTGTAGATGAGCCTCTCGTTTCGCCCATTTGCCTGCCAAAGAAATTTGACTTTGTCATTACCAAATGGAAACGAGAGCTCTTTTAAAGACGAAGCGATGAAATTTGGCATTATTTTATGCTAACTTCTGCTTTTGATGACTTATCAGAGGCGATGCCGTACTCATCGATAGCTACGACGCTGTAAGAATAGCTAGCTCCTTTTTGCACGCTATCATCTCTAAGTCCAGTACCATCTATGCCACTAAAAATTTTCTCACTTGCACCGCTTCTATAAACCGTGTACGAACTGGCTCTATCAACTGCACTCCAGTTTACATTTACGCCGCTACCATCGTAGCTAGCACTAATATTTGGAGCCTTTGGCGCACCAAGTGTTATCCCCACGATTGGCTCTTCTTGTTTTAAGCTCTCAAGGCCGTCTTTATCGACTGCTGTGACTCTGTAATACCTTGTTGCCGCATTTGTGTTTATGAGATCTTCATAGGTGTTGCTAGTCGTTTTTGCTAGGTATGTGTAAGGTAAAATTTTACTCACTGTCCTATAAACCTTAAAATAAGCAAAATCCTCAGCCGGCACGTAATCCCAAGTTAAAATTATCTTTTTTGGTGCATTTTTTGTTGCCTGAAGATTCGTTACTGATTTAGGGTAACTCCTTTGTCGTTGCACTTATGTTTTGGCTTGGTTTTGAGACAACGCCTGAAGAAGTTTTAACTAAAATTCTATACTCATAAGACTTGCCAGGTTTTACCTCTGTGTCGATATATTCGGCATTTAGTCTGCCATTTACCTCTGCGATTTGGCTAAATTTATTAGCTCCTGCATCACTTCTTTGAATGATATAGCTTGCCACTGTGCTATCAGGATGTGGTCTCCAGATCACTTTTACACGTCCTGGAAGCCCTGTAATAGCTTGCGAAAATGGTACTGAATCAAGCAGTGGCTTTGTAGTTGCTGTTGCGATCGTGCCCGGTTGAGAGATGGCGTTACTTGAGTAGGTTCTCATTTGGTACGAGTAAGTTGTCTCTGGAGCTAGATTGCGGTCC
Organism: Campylobacter concisus; assembly: GCF_902460545.1. Taxonomy (GTDB): domain Bacteria; phylum Campylobacterota; class Campylobacteria; order Campylobacterales; family Campylobacteraceae; genus Campylobacter_A; species Campylobacter_A concisus_AE. The sequence goes on along the minus strand of NZ_CABPUE010000002.1, from coordinate 87,174 downwards.
ACATAGTGCGTTGCAAAGCGGTCTTTTATGTTTGCAACTAGTTGCATTTTTGAGTTTGCATCATTTGGATTTGAGCGGTAAAGATAGTAGCCAACGACGCTCTCATCGGTTACTGGGTTCCATTCAAAACCAACTTCTGTCATGTCTGAAATAGTTTTTAAACTTGTAATCGTAGGTAGTGACATGCTTTGCTGAGTCGGTACGCTAGAGCTGCATCCCGCTAAGAAAGCTGCTAAAAATGGTGTCAATATGCGTAGGGCAAATTTTTTCATCAAAAATCTCCTTGGGAATTTTTTTGTAAATTATTTGGTTAAAGTCATCATACGTTTTTGCGATAAATTCCACCCTTTTGCCAGTTCGTGGATGGATAAAATAAAGCATATAAGCGTGAAGCATAACTCTGCTTATTTTATCGCCTTGGCTCTTAAATCCGTATAAATCATCGCCTAAAATATGGCGGTTTATGCTAGCAAGATGCACTCTTATCTGATGAGTCCTGCCTGTAAAAAGTTTTGCTGCTATTAAATTTATGCCATTTTCGCTTAGCAAATTTACAAAGGCACTTTTTGCAAATTTAGCATCCGCAACGATGGCTTTTTTTAGGCGGTTGTTTGGATTTCTACCGATTGGCTTTTCTATGATGATGTCCTCTTTTAACGGCAGATCGGTGAGCGCTAGATAAATTCGCCCCATGCTCTTATCGCTTAGCTGCTCACTAAGTTTTGCGTGGGTGAAGTTGTTTTTAGCAACGACGATAGCGCCACTCGTGCCCTTATCTAGGCGGTGGACGATGCCAGCTCTTACGTCGCCGTTTAAATTTGAGAGCATAAAGCCCTTTTTATTTAGCCATTCAACAAGTGTCGCCTCTTTTACACTTGGAGCTTGATGAACAACGATTTGAGGCGGTTTATTAAGCACTATGAGATCGTCATCTTCGTAGATAATAGGGATGTCAAAATTTACTTCATACTCGTTTTGTATCTCTTTTTTTGGGGCAAAATTTACGCAAATTTCATCGTTTTCACTTAACAAAAAGCTTGGTTTTGAGACTGGTTTTAAATTTACGCTTACAAGGGAGTCTTTTATCAAATTTAAAGCTTGATTGCGTGAAATTTGAAGCTCTTTGGCTACTACAACATCGAGTCTTGAGCTGTTTAAAACATTAAATTTAACCAAAATCAAAGCCTTGTTTGTGATATAATCTAGCCCAAAAATTAAGGTTTGCTTCTTGATAAAACTAGATCGGCGTATTTTAACACATTTTGATTTTATTCAGCCGTTTTTAATAATCCCAATTATCATAATTTCATACATCCTAGTTTCCGAAGCAAACGACATTTTAGCAAACAAACAACTTATCTATTTTGGCATAGGTTTTGCATCATTTTGTGTAGCGTTTTTGCTGCCTATTAGGCGTATCGACTGGATTATTCCGATGTTTTACTGGATCTGCATCGTGTTACTTTTAAGCGTCGATCTCTTTGGCGTTAGCAAACTAGGAGCTAGGCGCTGGCTAGAAATCCCCTTTGTTCACTTCACGCTCCAGCCATCAGAGCTGATGAAGCCAGCCTTTTTGCTGATGCTAGCCTATCTCATCAAACAGCGTCCTCCAGAGGCTAATGGATACGGAGTAAAAGATTTTTTAAGACTTAGTTTTTATATACTTTTACCATTTGTACTCATCATGAAAGAACCTGATCTTGGCACTGCACTCATACTTTTGATAGTTGGCTACACCATCCTTTTTGTCATCGGCGTAAATAAGAAAATTTGGATAACTATCATCCTTGCGATAGGCTTTTTGGCACCAGTTTTGTATGAAAATTTACATGACTATCAAAAAAAAAGAATTCACGATTTCATCGCTGAAGAGCCAAGCTATCACGTCAAACAAAGCATCATCGCCATAGGAAGTGGCGGACTAAAGGGCAAGCCAAAGGACGAAGCGACACAGACGCACTTTAAATTTTTGCCAATCGCCACTAGCGACTTCATCTTTGCCTACAATATCGAGCGTTTTGGCTTTTATGGTGGATTATTTTTGCTTGGACTTTATGGGGCACTTATAACACATCTTTTAAGTTTAAATTACGGTCTAAAAAACGACTATTTTACACAAGTTACCACCACGGGGATTGCTGCACTAATCTTCGTTTATGTGGGTGTAAATGTCTCGATGACGATCGGTTTTGCACCAGTTGTGGGCGTACCACTGCCATTTTTTAGTTACGGTGGAAGCAGCTTTGTTACATTTATGGTGCTTTTTGGAATTTTGCAAAATTTACTAACTTTTAGATTTGATAGAACTTATAGCTTTATAAAAATTCACTTCTAAAATTTTCTCCACAAATATCAAATATATAGTTTTTGCTCTATCCTTCTTTGTGCTTTTTGATGCAAGACTTTATAGCATTTATAAGATATTTTATATCTTCTTTTGTATGTGTGTAGTGAATGCTAACACGTACCCAGCCAGGCTTTTCGTCAAAAATGGTATTATCTTTTAAATTAAGCAAATCATGTCCATACGGCCCAGCACAATCACAGCCTGCGCGTGTTTGTATACCAAAATCACTACTTAGGCTCGCAGCAAAATCATAAGGCGAAATGCCTTTTACATTAAATGCAAAAATGGGCAATCTGTCTAAATTTTCAGGACAATAATTTATCACCTCATCTATCTTTTCTAGCTCTTTACAAAACATCTCGCCCAGCTCACATTCAGCCACTTTTATATTATTAAGTCCGATTTCGTTTCTTAGCTTGTAGGCTAAATTTGCACGCATTAGTTGCATTATCGGCGGTGTACCGCCCTCTTCTAAATTTTCAACTTCACTAGTAAAAATATGCGATGTCCTGCTTACGTATTTGACTGTGCCTCCTGCTGCAAATGTAGGCAAATTTTTACAAAACTCTTTTTTGATAGCCAAAAGCCCACAACTCCCAACTCCACCAAGCAGCTTGTGAGGCGAGAGAAACAGTGCGTCAAAATATCTGCAATCAACATTTTCATAAGCACTAAGAGTGGCCACATCAAGCGCTAAAATGCCATTGTATTTTTTGATTAGCGAGTAAATTTTTTTATAATTAGTTTTAACGCCAGTGACGTTTGAGGCAGCGCTAAAACTAGCTATTATCTTTCTTTTTGCATTTTGTTTTAATGTATTCTCAAGCATCGCATAATCTATCTCATTATTTTCATCAAGCTCTATACGTTTTATATCACAAAGCCCTTCTCTTAAGCTAACTTCAACGGAGTGATGCTCATAAGGGCCAATGATCGCTAGTGGCAAGCTTAAATTTCTTAAATTTGCTTCGCCGATCAAAGCTCTTGTGGCTGGTGAGATATAAATTCCCATTATCTCCTGAAATTTCTTTATCGCAGCCGTTGCTCCTTGACCAGTCGCGATAAGATAAAAACTATCATCAAGACCCAATAAGCTTTTTAACTCAGCTCTTGCATTTTCATAGTATTTTTGCGTTAACGCTGCGCTTGAACTACTATCTGAGTGAGTGTTTGCATAGGTTTTTAAAAATTTTAAAATTTCATCTTCAATGGGCTTATAAGCAAGACCTGAAGCCGTGTAGTCAAAATAGTAAAGACCCTCTTTTAAAATGATATTTTTTCTTATTTCATCGATATTTAGCAA
>NZ_CABPUE010000002.1:66174-82744 GCF_902460545.1 Campylobacter concisus | reverse complement strand
TAATAGAAGTATCATACAAATTTATTAGACGCTCTTGAAGGCAAAATTGAAATATTCATTCATGCAAATACTATCTTTTTTCATATCTTTTAGTCTTAGACTTATGTTGGTGTCTTGCCAAAGTATCGGCGGTAGCACAAATATCATCCTATCAAGGCTAAAATTTCTTACATCCTCAGTCCAGCCATCCCAGCGATAAAGCTCGTAAAATTTAGATATATTGCCACAAGGCACCCAGTATAAAAACTACGAGTAGTCAAGCTACGTATTCTCCCATTTGCCGCTATCTGGCACGCAGTAAAAGACATTGCCGGCTTTGCCACCAAAGGCACCGCCGTTTATCGCGAAAATTTTACATAAAACATCGTTTGCCATGAGCAAATAGCTGGACGTTTGTCTACCTCGCTAAAGCTTTTGTCAAGGTTAAAGCTATAAATTCCACACTTCATCTGCTCACATACTGAGCCAAGTAGGTGCAACCAACCACTATCTATCACTATGCCACCGCACCCATAAACAAGCGCTTCCATCGGTGAATAAGTAGTTACCTGAAGTCCTAAAAGCTCGCTTTGCGCCCTGCTCTCATCGCAAGACAAAATTTTCATAATCGTTTTTGTCCTCTTTTAGTCACTCTTTTATCAGTGCCCAGCCTGGACTATTTGTATCTATAAGCTCATCTAAAGCTCATATTGTCTGCCCTTGCAGTAAATTTGGTGAAATTTAAAAGAAGAATTTGGCGAGTCACCCCGCCAAATTTGCATTAGTAGATTATTTTGTGTCCCAAGCTAGGATCGTATTGCCCTCGGCATCGGTAGCTACGTCGCCCATACCCATGATGTTATAGCCGCAGTCTACGTAGTGAACTTCGCCTGTTACACCGCTAGCTAGGTCGCTAAGCAGATACATCGCGCTGTTGCCGACGTCTTCAGTTGTAACGTTGCGTTTTAGCGGGCTATTTACTTCGTTGTAGCGTAAAATCATCCTAAAGTCGCCTATACCGCTTGCAGCAAGCGTTTTAATTGGGCCTGCGCTGATCGCATTTACGCGGATATTTTTAGCGCCAAGGTCGTGCGCTAGGTAGCGAACCGAGCTTTCAAGTGCCGCTTTGGCAACGCCCATGACGTTGTAGTGTGGTACGAATTTCGGTCCGCCAAGGTATGTAAGAGTTAGCACCGAGCCGCCCTCTTTTAGCACCGGTAGGACCGCACGAGTAAGGCTTAGTAGCGAATAAACGCTAGTGCCCATCGCGATATCAAATGCCTCCTTTGTTGTGTTTACAAACTCGCCTTCTAGCGCTTCTTTTGGTGCGTAAGCCACTGCATGCACGACGAAATCAATCTCACCAAGGTCTTTTTTGATTTGACCCGCAAGACCATCTAAATGTGCCTGATTATTCACATCAAGTTCGTAAACAAATTTGCTACCAAACTCCTCTGCGATTGGCTCTACACGCTTTTTAAGAGCATCATTTAGATATGTAAATGCCATCTGAGCACCTTGATCGCAACAAGCTTTTGCAATGCCATAAGCTATTGACTTAGCGTTAGCTACACCAACAATGAGGCCCTTTTTGCCTTTTAAAATCATTATTTCTCCTTTAAAATTTGCTTGGCTTTTAAGCGTCTTTGAATGAGTTTTGATTTTGCTCCCTGCGACAGGCTATATGCCTAGTCTTGGTCGCAAAATCTGCAACAACATTTAAATCCATCTTAAAATCCTTCGCAATTTGACTTAAAATTTTGCAATCCAAATTTAATAAAATGTCAAATTCTAAACATAAATCGACAAGCGGAAATATCGCTAGGCGGATTTAAATGTTTCGAAGTAAATTTCGTCCCGAGACTAGGCATGTAGCCTGTCGTAGGGCGAAATTTACAAAATCATTTAAAGACGTCAGCGAGATGACGCGCTAATAAGTTCCAAGAAACCAGAGGCGTCCCAGCTCGCCGTACCTACTAACACTCCATCACAGCTTGCAATTCCCGCTATCCCGCCGATATTTGCGACATTTACGCTGCCGCCGTAAAGCAGCGGCGCGCTCGTCTGCTCGCGGATGAAATTTAAAACTCCTTCAATCTGCTCCGCATTCGCGCTCTTGCCCGTACCTATCGCCCACACGGGCTCGTAGGCAATCAGCAGCCGCTCGTAGCCAAGGTTGATATTTTTTAGCTGCTTAGCCAAAAACTCCTTCGTGTCGCCAGCTTCGTTTACGCTCAAATTTTCGCCGATGCAGTAGACGATCTGCCAGCCCGCCTTTACGGCAAAGTCGAATTTAGCTCGTAAAAGCTCCCCGCTCTCGCCTAGCTCGCGCCGTTCGGAGTGCCCGATCAGCACGCTTTTTACGCCAAACTCGTCCAGCATCGCCTTGCCGATCTCACCGGTGTGAGCGCCGCTTTCGCACGGGTAGAAATTTTGCGCGCCGAGTTTAAATTTATGAGCCGCAAGATCAAGCGCGCTAAACGGAGGAAATACCGTCACGTCGTCGTTTGCGCTTAAATTTGCGTCTAAAATTTCAGCGTATTTAGCAAAGCTTGCTCTCGTATGGTTGCACTTTAAATTTGCTAAAAACCTCACTCCGCAGCCTTTCCAAGCGGTTTTATGCCGGGTAGCTCTTTGCCCTCGATGAGCTCCAAGCTCGCGCCGCCTCCTGTGGAGATAAAGGTCATCTCATCAGCATCCCCTGCGCGCTCGACGACGTCGGCTGTATCGCCGCCGCCAACGACCGTAGTCGCGTGAGTGTCGATGATAGCGTGGCTCATTTTGATGCTGCCTTTGCTAAATTTATCCATCTCAAAAACGCCCATCGGCCCGTTCCACCAGATGGTTTGCGCGTCGGCGATAACCTCTTTAAAGAGTCTAATAGACGCAGGCCCGATGTCAAGCCCCATCCAGCCATTTGGGATCTCTTGGGCAGGGACATATTTTACGGCACTTTCAGCCGAAAATGTCTGAGCAGCGACGACATCTACTGGCAAGTAAATTTTTACACCTAGCTCTTTGCCCTTGCGTAAAATTTCGCGCGCGTCCTCGATGAGATCTTCTTCGAGCAGCGAATTTCCGATATTTTCGCCGAGCGATTTTAAAAACGTAAAGGCCATGCCGCCGCCGATTATCAGCTTATCCACGCGCGGAAGCAGGTTGTGCAGGGCTTGTAGCTTGCCGCTTACCTTACTACCACCGACGACCGCTACAAACGGGCGCGCGGGGTGTTTGATGAGATTTTGGGCGAAATTTATCTCTTTTTGTAGCAAAAATCCCGCCGCCTTATGCTTTTCATCGTAAAATTTAGTGATCGCTTCAACCGAGCTATGCGCCCTGTGGCAGACGCCAAACGCGTCGTTTATGTAAAATTCGCCGTATTTAGCTAGCTCACTAGCTAACGCCTCGTCGTTTTTGGTCTCGCCCTTTTCAAAGCGTAAATTTTCAAGAAGTAAAATTTCGCCCGGTTTTAGCGCGGCGACTTTAGCTTTGGCGTCCGTGCCGACGACATCCTCGGCAAATATCACGTCCCTATCAAGCAGCCTTGATAGCCTCTTTGCCACGCCTCGCAGCGAAAATTTCTCCTCAAAGCCGTTTTTGGGACGTCCTAGGTGACTGGCCAAAACCACGCTGCAGCCATTATCCAAGCAGTAGCGGATAGTTGGTATCGCCGAGCGGATACGGCGGTCGTCGGTGATGTTTAAAAACTCGTCCATCGGCACGTTAAAATCGCACCTGACAAATACCTTCGCGCCGCCGAGCTCAAGATCGTTGATCGATAAAATTTCACTCATTTTTCACCCTTTAAATTTACTTCGTAGCCACGATCTTAGCTAGATCCACAAGCCTTGTCGAGTAGCCCCACTCGTTGTCGTACCACGCAAAGACCTTCACCATATCATCAGCAATGACCTGCGTAGTGTCGCTGGCTACGATGCTGCTGTATGCGCTCGTGCAAAAGTCGCTACTAACTCTGTAGTCATCATCAACAGATAAAATTCCCTTTAAATTTGACTCTGCAGCCGCCCTAAATGCCTCGTTTATCTCATCTTTGCCAGCTGGTCTTTTTAAAACCGCCGTTAGATCGACCATAGATACGTTTGCGACCGGCACGCGCACGCTTTGTCCGTGCATCTTGCCGTTTAGCTCGGGAAGTACTTTTGCGATCGCTTTTGCGGCTCCGGTGGTCGTAGGTCCAATATTTAGCGCTGCTGCGCGTGAGCGGCGGAAGTCTTTAGCCTTTACATCAACTAGGCTCTGACCATTTGTATATGCGTGGATCGTGGTCATGAGCCCTTTTACGATGCCGAATTTATCGTTTAGTACCTTTGCGACGGGCGCTAGGCCGTTTGTGGTGCAGCTTGCGTTTGAAACGATCGCTTCGCCTGCGTATTTATCGTCGTTTACGCCGACTACGAAGGTCGCCGTGTCGTCTTTTGCCGGAGCGCTCATGACGACTTTTTTGATGCCGCGAGCAAGATAGGGCTCGCACTTTTCAGTAGTTAAAAACTTGCCCGTACACTCCAAAACCACGTCCACGCCGTAGTCTGCGAAGCCCAGCTCGTTTAGATCCCTTGTTGAAAAAACTCTTATCTTTTTGCCGTTTACTTCTATAAAATCGTCGCTTATCACCTTAACGTCTTGCTTGAATTCGCCGTGCACGCTGTCGTATTTGAGCAGATAGCGCGTCATGTCGCGCGTCGCCGTGTCGTTGATAGCGACAAGCTCAACGTCGTCTCGCTCTAAAATAATACGAGCAGCGCACCTGCCGATACGCCCGAAGCCGTTTATTGCTACTTTAACTGACATCTTAGCTCCTTTTGATATAATTACGCCTAATTCTACAAAAAAGAATTTTAAAACAAATATAAACAAGGCACTTTAATAGATGAAGTTAGCACTTTTTGGCGGGAGCTTTGATCCGGTTCATTTAGGACACGATAGCATTGTAAGAATGGCACTAAGTGGCCTTGATATCGACAAGCTCATCATCATGCCAACTTTTATAAGTCCCTTTAAGAGCGAATTTTCAGCTCCGCCAGAGCTTCGCCTAAAGTGGATAAGAGAAATTTGGGGCGGCCTAGAGAAGGTCGAGATCTCAGACTATGAGATAAATTTAGCTCGCCCAGTGCCTACCATAGAGACGGTTAAGTATTTGTATGAGAAATTCAAGATAGAAAAATTTTATCTCATAATAGGTGCGGACCATCTAGCCACGCTTGATAAATGGCATGGGTACGATGAGCTAAAAAGCTTAGTGCAGTTTGTGATCGCCAAGCGCAATCACATAGAAATTCCACGTAATTTACAAAAAATGGATGTGCACGTGGATGTTAGCTCGTCGCAGATTAGGCAGCAAAAGGGGCTTGATGAGCTGCCTAGCGAGATAAAAGATGAAGTTATAAATTTTTATCAAGGATTAAAAATGCAAGAGAGATCGATGCAAGAGCGCACCGAAAGTATAGTTAAGGTTTTAGACGCAAAAAAGGCTGAAGAGATACAAGTGTTTGATATGAGTGGAGATGATTATTTTGTAAAAGCCGTAGTTATCGCTACAACGCTTGGCGAGAGGCACGCTTACTCGCTGAGCGAGGATCTAAAAGAGGAGCTTAAACCTCTTGGAGAAAAATTTATAGGTACAGAAAGCTCGCCTGATTGGATCGTGATGGACCTTGGAGACATCTTGATACATCTTTTAAGTCCAGCTTACAGAGCAAAATACAACATCGAAGAGTTTTTGCAAAAGCTAAAAACTAGCAAAGAGTCTTAACAAAAACAAGCGAAGAGCAAATAAGCCATAAAAATATAAAAAATGCTAACAAAAATGGCTTTTTGCCCGTCGCTTTAAATATACTCCTATCTATCCCAAACCCCAAAGCGCACATCGCAACACAAAGGCAGATACTAGCAGCTAGCTTTAAAATTTGTACCAAAATTTCAGGGAAAAATGGCAGAGATCTAACGCAGATCGCCACTAAGAAAAATAGCGCAAACCATGGTATGCTCTTTAGTTTTGAGGCGTCACTATTTTGGCTTAAATTTAAGAAATTTAGCAAAAACAAAAATGGTACTAGCATGATGACACGAAGCATTTTTATGATGACGGCGGTGCTGCTTGCTGTGCCGTCAAATGCTGCCGAGGCTGCGACTACATGGGCTACTTCGTGAAGTGAGCCACCGATAAAAAAGCCAGTTTGGTGCGGCGTGAGAGCTAGAAATTTAGCGATAAATGGATAGATAAACATACCAATCGTCCCAAAGAGCACCACCGTACAAATGGCAATAGCAAGCTTGTTTGCGTCTGCTTTTATCTCATTTTGAGTAGCCATAACAGCAGCTGCGCCGCATATACTAGCCCCTGAGCCAATGAGCACCGCACTATCCTTACTAAGTCCCAAAGCTTTAGCGGTAAAAAGCGCAAACAAAAAGGTCGCAAAGACCATAAAAGCTGCATATATCACGCCTAGAGTGCCGACACTTGTAATCTCGCTAAGGCTTATGTTAAAGCCAAAAAGTACGATGCCAAGTCTTAAAATTTGCTTCCCAGCGATCGCTACGACGCCACTACTTTTTAAAATTTGAGTTTGTTTGATAAAAAGATTTGCAAAAATGGCGCCTAAAATGATGGAGATGATGAGTGGGCTGGTGTGAAATTTAGCTAAAAGTGTGTTTGAGAGCGCAAAAGAAATGGCAGAGATCAGCGCTAAAACAAGCACAGCAAGAAATTTATGAGACATATTTTAACCTTAATCTATTTTTTAAAAATGCAATTAGCACGTTTGGGTATAATTAGACGAATTTTATAATGCAAATTTAAAATAAAGATAAAGGGATAGGACTATGATCATCCTTGGCGAAAAATATGCTTTTACCAGCTTAGAACTAGAAAAGCTTAGAAAGAAATTTGGTCAAGTAAATTTTTTATCCCACGAAAATAGCGACGCAAAAGCATTGCGAAGCGCACTAGAAAATCTCATAAAATCAGGTGATCAAAGGCTGATCGTACTAAACACCGCAAAGCCAGTTGATGGCAAACTGGTGAGATTTCTCACGCTTTTGCAGTTTAAAACGAAGTATAAAAAGATAAAATTTCTAAACGTAGAGAATTTTTTAGAAATTTATCTGCACAAATGTTATATCCCAGAAAATGGGGAAAATCTTAATTTGTTAGATGAAATAAGGCCTTATGGTGCCTTTGCTTACGCACTCAAGCGAATGATCGATTATGCTAGCTGTTTGGTGCTTTTTATCTTGCTTTTTGGTCTAAAATTTTATGTAAAGAGAAAGATAGACAAGCAATCACCTGGAAGCCTTTACTTTTTACAAAGTAGGGTTGGGCTGGACAACAAGGAATTTGAGTGCATAAAATTTCGCTCGATGATGGAAGATGCCGAGAAAGATGGGGCAAAATTTGCTAGCGAAAATGATGAGAGAGTATTTGAATTTGGCGAATTTATGCGAAAAACTCGTATAGACGAGGTGCCACAGTGCATAAACGTGCTTCGCGGGCAAATGCATCTGATAGGGCCAAGGCCTGAGAGAAGACACTGGATAAATTTCTTTGAAAAAGAGATACCTTACTACAATGAACGTCACATCGTTCGCCCAGGGATTACTGGCTGGGCACAGGTAAACTACCCTTATGGCTCAAATACACACGATGCCAAACAAAAACTAATGTATGATCTTTACTACATCAAACACTGGTCGCTTTGGTTGGAGATAAAGATTATAGTAAAAACCATTGCGATTGTATTTGAGAAAAAAGGTGTTTAAATTCTCAAGAGCATTATGAGTTTGAGATATTTTTAAATAAACCTTTTTTTCAAATTTAATTTTGTTACTTTTAGCCAAAATAAATGTAAATTCTACATCCTATCTTTAGCCGTAATTCCCATTATATTAAATGCTGTTTTTATCGATATAGCAACAACTGCAAAGACTTTTAGTAAGCTATCTTCGTTTTCATTTCCAACCACACGGTTTTCGTTATAAAATTTATGAAAACTAGCAGCTAGGGACTTCAGATAGTCTGGGATCTTTTGAAGTTGCCTTGAGATAAAAGCATCCTCTAAAATTTCAGGTAAGACTAGCGCCTCAAAAAGTAAATTCTTAGCATTTTCATCTAGACATTCAAAGTTTGCATTGATTACATCTTGAACATTTTTCCCAGCCTTTGCAAAGATCTGATTTATCCTAGCGTGAGCGTAGTTTATATAAAAGATAGGATTTGAGCTGTCCTCTTTTTTAAGCTCATCTACGTCAAATTCCAAACTACTCGTATTTGCCTTGCTTATAAAGATAAATCTAAGTGCCTCGGCACCGATCTCACTTACGATATCGCTCATCAGCACGGCATTGCCAGCTCGCTTGCTCATCTTGTATGGCTTACCATCTTTTAGCAGACTAACCATCTGCATAAGTATTACTTCAAGCTTATTTTCATCGTATCCAAGGAAATTTATCGCAGCCTTTAGCCTTGCGATATATCCGTGGTGGTCAGCACCCCAAATGTTTATATAATGATCAAAATTTTTCTCAAATTTAGCGTTATGATAGATGATGTCGCCAGCTAGATATGTTGGTCTGCCGTCATTTCTAACCACAACCCTATCGTTATCATCACCAAGCGTGGTTGAAGCGATATAAGTAGCGCCCTCTTTTTCATACATTTGATTTGAACGTTTTAGTTTGTTTATAGTTGGCTCTAGGCCGTCATAAAGAGCCTTTTCGCTAGCCCAGCTCTCTATAAATATCCCAACATCAGCCAAGTCTTTTTTAATAATCTCAAGTACTATATCCTTGCCAAACTCGGCAAGCTCGAGGTTTCTACTCTCATCATAAAAAATTTCCTTGCCAAATTTCTCATTTGCAAGCTTAGCAATATCTAAAATATAATCCCCGCGGTAGTATTTCTCTGGATATACAACACTTTCGTTAAAAAGCTGCTCTTTGGCCGCAAGCGATATCGAAGTGCCAAGCAGATCAATTTGATTACCAGCGTCGTTTATGTAGTATTCTGTTGAGATAGCGTAGCCAAGTCTTTTGCCAAGTCTTGCCAAAGTATCGCCGTAAACTGCGCCTCTAACATGCCCGATGTGAAGCGGTCCAGTTGGATTTGCACTTATGTATTCTATTAAATAGCTATCTTTTTTCGCATCTTCTTTTGCAAAATTTTCGCTATCTAGCAAAATTTGCCTTGAAATTTCATCTAAAAACTCGCTTTTTAGCTTGAAATTTAAGTAGCCATTTACTGCACTAGCTTCAACTATTTTGCTATCACTAAATTTATCAGCAAACTCGCTAGCTATCATGGCTGGTGACTTTTTTAGCTCCCTTGCTAGGCTAAAAAGTGGCGTAGCATAGTGGGCTAAATTTTTATCCTTTGGCTTTTCAAGCACAAATTCACGCTCTAAAACCTTTGAAATTTCAGCTTTTATTTTATTTTTCAATTCTAAACCTATGCGTTTTTAGTTGTTTCTTCTATTTTTTGACTATCGGCATTCTCTTCTTTATGCTCGACTTTTTCGCTCTTTTCAGGTGTTGTATCTTCCATCTCAGCCTTAAAAGTCTTTATGCCTTTGCCTAGTCCTTTTGCAAGTTCTGGGATCTTCTTTGCTCCAAAAAGTAAAACAATAATCGCTAAAACAACTAGCCAGTGACCAATACTAAAAGAACCCATTTTTTCTCCTCAATAAATTTTTCAAAATGTTATCATAAATTCCTGAATTTCTAGCAATCTATCCACTCATCAATAACGCGTCTTAGATCTATTTTCGTGCTTTTTAACCTCATCGCTCTAAGAATTGATTTTAGGCCTTTATAACTCTTTTCAATGTCATCATTTACCAAAAAATAATCATATTCTAAGATGTGCTCCATCTCGCCAACTGCGTTCATTAGGCGATTTTCTATCGTTTCGTCGCTATCAGTTCCGCGGTTTTTCAAGCGTTTTTTAAGCTCTTTTTTATTTGCAGTTGTGATAAAAACTGAAGTTATGTAGCTTCTAAATTTTTCAAGTGCGATGTGAAAGCCTTGTACGTCGATATCAAATATAACTATCTTCCCAGCCTCAAGTGCTGCTAAAACAGGCTTTAGACTCGTTCCATAATAGTTTTTATGCACCTGCGCCCATTCTAAAAATTCGCCCTTTTCTATGCCGCTTTTAAATTCATCTTCTTTTATAAAATAGTAATCCACTCCATCGACTTCGCCTTCTCTTTTTGCCCTTGTCGTGCTTGAAATAGAAAAATAAAGATCCTTCTCTTCCTTTAAAAGGCGACCCAAAAGCGTACTTTTTCCACTTCCACTAGGCCCAGAAACTACTAAAATTTGTCCTTGCAACTACTTTTCCTCAAAACTTATATTTATCTTTATGTTCATATCTTTTAGCACATCTCTTAGCGAGCTTTCGTTTAACGACTCATGGACGTGTTTTGTGATCTTTTTGGTTAGCTCTTCTTTATAGTCAGCATCGATTTTTGTTTCATCATATGAGCTAGTTTGTGGTGCATTATTTAATCCAAATGCTGCTTGCATCGTATTTTCATCTATTTCTTCAATAGATGCTACATCAAAATTTGGGCTACCCAACGTCTCTTCTTTAAAATTTTCTTCCTCAAACACCTCATCTACCATACCTAGATCTTCTTGCGCAAGGACTTCTTCAGAAATTTCTTCATGATCTTCTTTGGCTGGCTCTTTTTCAAGGTCTATATCTTCATCTAAAGAAATCTCCTCTGCTTCTTTGGTAGATTCTTCATCTATATCTTCCTCTAAATTTTGGCTAGCTTCATCTATCAAATTTGCCTCGCTGCTTTCAGGCTCAAAATTTTCATCATTGCCAAAATCAGTCTCTAGCTCATCAAAATTTTCACTATCTTCGCTAGCTTCTTCGTTTAGCTCTTTATCCAAAGATTCGATCTCGCTGAGCTCTTTTTTACTTTGACTTATATCATCTACAAAATCTTCATTAAGCTCGGCAGTTTCTAAATTTCGAGAATTTTGCTCGACCATTTTATCAAGCTCGTTTTTCGCCTCTTCATCCGCCAAGTCACTCTCGCCCATATCATCTATCTCATCTACAAGCGAACTAAGCTCATCAAAGTTATCACTATGCTCTTCTTTTATCACAGGCAGCTCATTGTTTTGCTCTAAGGATTTATCCAGATCTTCTGAATCAGCCATATATTTGCTAGCTATGTCATTTATAATATCATCATCTATGAGTTCAGTGTCTGTTTCATCAAAACTAATATCTTTATCCTTTAAATCCTCAGCCTCTAGTTCACTTAGCTCCTCTTTTAAAAACTCGTCATCTAAAGCCTCATTATCAAATTTATCTGCCTTATCATCTTCTTTTGCTAAATTTTCAAGTCCCATGTCAATTTCTGGAAGCTCAAAATTTTCTAAATCATCAAAGTTTTTATTACTTTCGTCAAAGTCATTAAAATTTGCAGACTCATCTAGCCCAAGCTCAAGTTCTTTATCATTGTCAGTATCTTTGTTTTGTTCAAACAAACTAATAAATTCTGTTGGTAAAAAGGGCTTTTCAAGCATAACATCAGCAAAATCTGGCTTTTCACCGCCTCTAGGTGCTAGATACATTATCTTTTGATTTAAATTAACATCGCTGCTATCCATATCACTATCGATGATAATATAATCAAATTGATCGCCAACACTATTAACATCGTCAAATTCACTATATTCTATGCCTAGTTTATTTAAACTTAACGTTATAAGGCGAGAAACTGCTGGGTTTTTGTTTACAAGTGCAACTTTCATGATCCCTCCTTGAAGAGCTTGAGGCTGTATTCTATGATAAATTTCATTGCTATTTACTTAAAAAAATAGTGCTGGCATATCGTTTAAAATCTGTACCATCATATCAGTTATGATTTTTACAATGCCGGCTAAAATAGCTATCAAAACCGAAAAGCCAATACTTACTTTAATAGGATAACCAACAACCAATAGGTTAAATTGTGGCATAGTTTTCATAAGCATGCCAAAAATAGCATCTGAAAGTATAGAAAGCGCGATAATAGGAAAAGCTAGAACAAATCCAAACATAAAAAGATTACCAAAGAGCTTTAGGGCGTAGCTCATCACACCACTTCTTGGATAAAAATCTCCAAGCGGTATAGCTGAAAGTGAAGTGGAATAAAACTGTAATATCAAATGATGCCCATCAAGCATCAAAAATGCAAGAAGCGCGATGAAATTTAGAATATTTGCGATCACTGGTGAATTTGTACCAGTTTGCGGATCAAGCACCGAAGCCATCGAAAAGCCCATAATCATCGAGATTTGCTCGCCTGCCATTTGAAGTATGGCAAAAACGATATTTAGCAAAAGGCCAGCACAAAGACCAAGTATGACCTCACTCAAAATTTCCATAAACAAAAAATTTATAGCGTGCTCATGAGCGTGAGATAATGGAAAAAGTACAATACAAAGAGCAAAAACTAGTAAAGTTTTTACGACCATTGGGATTTGATTGTGAGAATAAAACGGAAAAAATACAATAAGCCCACTAAGACGTACAAAAAGGAGCATGAAGGTTATGACTTTATCTGCTCCGAAAAACTCGACTAGCTCCATTATTTTATATTAACGCCTCGTCCATCTCAGCTGGAATTTCAAGCCCCATGATCTTTAAAACACTAGGAGCGATATTATTTAGACCGCCGTTTTTTACTTTTTTTACGCCATCAGCCATCACAAAACAAAAGACATCATAAGTCGTGTGGTTTGTCAGTAGCTCGCCGCTGCTATCGCGCATCTCTTCGCAGTTTCCGTGATCGCTCGTGATGATCATAGCGTAGTTTTTCTCTTTTGCTTTGGCGTAAATTTCTCCAAGGGCAGCATCCACTGCTTCAACTGCTTTTATAGCAGCCTCATAGTTGCCAGTATGCCCCACCATATCGCCATTTGCGAAATTTACCACGATGAAGTCTTGCTCGTCATCCATGCCCTTTAGCACGGCTTTGCAAACCTCAGCAGCGCTCATTTCTGGCTTTTCGTCGTAGGTTTTTACTTTTGGGCTAGGGATGAGTACCCTCGTTTCGTTGCTAGCTAGCTCCTCGACGCCGCCATTAAAGAAAAATGTGACGTGGGCGTATTTTTCAGTCTCAGCCGTATGAAGCTGCCTTAGCCCAGCTGCTGCTATGACCTCGCTTAGGGTGTTTTTTATCTTTTCATTTTTAAATAGCACTTCAAATTTAAAATTTGCGTCGTATTCGGTCATGGTGATTAGATTTTTGATAGCAAAAGGGCGCTCAAACTCGCTAAATTTCTCCTCGCCCAAAGCCTGGCAAATCTCTCTTGCCCTGTCATTTCTAAAATTTATCACAATCACGCCGTCATCTTCGCCCATGCCACTAAAGCCATTAAAACTTGCTGGCTTTACAAATTCATCAGTCACGCCCTCATCGTAGCTTTTTTGTAGATACTCGCTTGGCGTTAAGTTGCTTAAATTTGCTCCATTTACCAAGCTATCATAGGCCTCTTTTACGCGCTCCCAGCGTTTATCTCTATCCATCGCGTAAAATCTCCCGCAAACCGTCGCTACCTTAAATTTAGCCTCCAAGTTTTTTATGAAATTTAGACCGCTGTTTGGGCTAACGTCGCGTCCATCGGTGATAGCGTGGGCAAAAACTTCGCAGCCATTTTTGCTAGCAAGCTCGCACATGCCATCAAAATGTTCCATGTGAGAGTGCACGCCGCCGTCACTATAAAGCCCTATGACGTGGATCTTTTTGCACTTTTTAAAAAGAGCCTTTAGCGCTTTATTTTCTGCTACCGAGCCATCTTTAAAGCCGCGTGAAATTTTGACCAAATTTTGATACAAAACTCGCCCACTTCCTATGCACATGTGCCCTACTTCGCTATTTCCCATCTGCCCTTCAGGTAGTCCCACAGCGTTTCCAGAAGTTTTTATGAGTGAGTTTGGAATTTCTTTAAAAAATTTCTCGTAATTTGGCTTTTTGGCCGCCTCAAATGCGTTAAATTTGCCATTTTTATTTGATCCAATACCATCAGTTATTATTAAAATAGTTTTTTGACTCATTTTGAAAATTTATCCTTAATTTTAGATAATTTTTAAGGCCATTATACTAAAATTGCTTTTTTTAAAAATAAAGGCTCTCATGTTTTACTATATCTATGAAATTTTAAATTTTAATATCTTTCAATACATCACCGTCCGTGCTGGTATCGCTTTTTTCATCGCTTTTGCACTCACAGCTTATTTGATGCCTAAATTTATCACTTGGGCAAAGGCGAAAAACGCCGCCCAGCCTATCTACGAGCTAGCCCCACAAACTCACCAAAAAAAGGCAAAAACACCAACCATGGGCGGACTTGTTTTTGTCTTTACAGCCG
This sequence comes from Campylobacter concisus, assembly GCF_902460545.1. Taxonomy (GTDB): domain Bacteria; phylum Campylobacterota; class Campylobacteria; order Campylobacterales; family Campylobacteraceae; genus Campylobacter_A; species Campylobacter_A concisus_AE. Next base: position 68,377 of record NZ_CABPUE010000002.1, on the reverse strand, counting down.
TACTTTCCACTATAATTTGTGCAAGGCTTGATAACGCATTTGTCTTAACATCTCTCTTTTGCCTAGTTTGCTTTACACTGCTTGGCTACAAGGACGATTACAGTAAAATTTTAGGAGCAAAAAATCACGCCGGCCTAAGCCCAAAAGCAAAGCTCTTTTTTCAGTTTTTAATAGCCTTTGTAATTTCTATTTTTTTATATGCAAGTCACGAGCTTAGCACCGAGTTTTATCTACCTTTTTTTAAGCAACCTATTTTGGATTTAAAAATTTTTGCCATTTTCTTTTGGACACTGGTCATAGTCGCTGCTTCAAATTCAGTAAATTTAACAGATGGGCTTGACGGGCTAGCTACTGTGCCATCTATATTTTCGCTTCTGACACTTGGCGTTTTTGCTTATATCTGCGGACACGCTGTCTTTAGCTCATATTTACTCTTGCCAAAGATCATAGGCGTTGGTGAAAGCGTTGTTGTCTCTTCAGCCCTAATTGGCTCATTGATGGGCTTTTTATGGTTTAACTGCCATCCAGCTGAAGTCTTTATGGGCGATAGCGGTAGCTTAAGCGTTGGAGCATATATCGGTTTTATGGGCGTTGCGACCAAAAATGAAATCTTACTCATCATCATTGGCCTCATATTTGTCGTTGAAACCCTAAGCGTCATTCTGCAGGTAGGCAGCTTTAAAATTTTTAAACGCAGAATTTTTCTTATGGCGCCTATACATCATCATTTTGAGATAAAAGGCTGGGCAGAAAATAAGATCATTGTGCGCTTTTGGATCATCGCGCTTTTAGCAAACCTAATCGCACTAACTGCGCTAAAGATCAGATAAGGAAAGTCATGAGAAAATCGCTATTTGGCTACGGTGGCACGATAAAGGCGATCGCTAAAAATTTCACAAAAGACAGTCTTTGGGATATCTATGATGATAAATTTAGTGAAATTTCAAAAGATGAGTTTGGCAATGCTCTTTTGCCAGTTAGTGAATTTGATCCAGCAAAAAGCAGCCTAGAGATACCAAGCCCAGGCATCCCACCTCATCACGAGCTTATTAAAAAAGCTAAGAATTTAGTTAGCGAGTATGACTATTTTTATGAAATTTATAAAGAAAATCTGCCATTTAACATCTGGATAAGTGGCACAAACGGCAAGACTACGACAACCAAGATGACACAGCACCTACTAGAGAGCAAGGGCTCAGTCATGGGCGGCAACGTTGGCATCGCACTAGCAAATTTAGACTCAAACGCTAAAATTTGGATACTTGAGACTAGCTCATTTACTCTTCACTACACAAATCACGCCACACCTGGTATCTACGTGCTTTTGCCGATCACTCCAGATCATCTAAGCTGGCATGGCGATATGAGCGAATACGAAAAGGCTAAGCTAAAGCCGCTTGCTAGCATGAGTGAAAGTAGCGTGGTGATCGTGCCTGAAATTTACGCCAATACGCCAACAAAGGCAAAAGTGATCGCTTATAAAGACGAGAGCGATCTGGCTAAATTTTGCGGCGTAAACGTAGATGATATAAATTTCAAAACGCCATTTTTGCTTGATGCACTGCTAGCACTTGCGGTAGAGAAAATTTTATTTGACCGCTGCGATGTCGCGCTTTTAAATACCTTCGTCATCGAGGCAAACAAGCTTGAAGAATTTAGCGATAAAAATGGCAGAATCTGGGTCAATGACACAAAAGCGACTAACATAGACGCGAGCATACAGGCCGTAAAGCGCTACAAAGATCATTTCATACATCTAATACTTGGTGGCGATGATAAGGGTGTTGATATGACGCCACTTTTTGAAGGCTTAAAGAGTTTAAGAGTAAAAATTTACGCCATCGGCTCAAATAGTGACAAACTTATGAAATTAGCGACTAAATTTGGCATACCAGCTTTGAAATGCGACTTTTTGCAAAATGCCGTCAATGAGATAAATAAAGAGCTAAAGACTAGCGAGATAGCACTTCTAAGCCCGGCAGCTGCGAGCCTTGATCAGTTTAAGGGCTATGCCGAGCGAGGCGATAAATTTAAAGAGTTTATAAAGGCGCTTTAAATTTACAAGCTCTTTTAAATAGCCTTGTCAAAAATAAAAACATGCAAATTTATGTTTTTGATATAAATTTTTACTATAAAGTTTTATTGTTGAATACTTTTTAAGTTTGTGCTAATATTTAGCAAAAATTTCCAAGGAAGTTTAATG
>NZ_CABPUE010000002.1:62837-65421 GCF_902460545.1 Campylobacter concisus | reverse complement strand
GACAATGACATAAGCAGACCATTTATATCTAACAACAAACTACTTATTGGATATGGCTTTAGCCTAAAAGATGATATAGAACTTATTTGTGCTCAAATTTATAAAAACAACAAAGACAAAGTCATAAAAGATATCAAGCAAACTATTGCTAACACCACAAGTAAGACTACCATAGAAAAGATAGATACAGATGAACTTTTTAAAAAGATAAATGATGCCGCAAAAGAGGCTTATGCAAAGTCTGGAGGTGCCGATACTTTACCTGAGTTTGAATTTAGCTCAGAAGATCAGTTAAATGCTATCTTGGAGCAAAAGCTTACGCCACTAATCCAAGAGATAAATCAAAAATTAAACAACTCTCCGCTTAAAAATTTACAAGCCGTTTCGCTCACTTCAGATACACAAAACAGCCAAATTTCAAGAGAGCATGTCGCGCTTTTAGCACTTCTTTATATCAGCAAGAAAAGTAATATTGATCCATCCCTAGCAAGCTACATCAAAAGCAAAAATCGTTTTAAGGCCTGGTTTTGGCTAGCATATGAGAGCTTTAGTGATGAAGTAAGCAATAAAATATCTCTTTTACGAGAAAAAATTTCAAATCAGTTTGGGCTTTATGAGAGTGATGAACAAAATATTAATTTTGCCGAGTGTATAGATATTTTTAGCCATTTAAATATATCCAAAGCAAAATATAAATCAAAAAATCAAAACAATAAAGAGATCATCCAAAACGTCACTCATTTAGAATTTATGAAGCTTCAAGAAAATGGATCGAATTTAAACACATCAGATGTATCAAAGTGCGAGGCTTTATTTCAGCCATTTGTTAATAAGATAAATTCTTTATTAAGCACTCAAAGTACAAAGACTTTTAACCTTGAAAATATATACTGCGTAAATTTAGTCAGCTCAAATGCCTCAAACACTTCAAGAATAAATAAGCTCTTAAGACAAAAAGAGGAGGAATTTTACAAACAAGAAAATATACTCTTGCTATGTCCAAGGAAGATGACAACTCCTATTAGAGTCTTTCAACCTAAAAAGAGTGAATTTACTGTCGTGCTAGCTAGTCAGACTCCATTTGATTGCAGTGAGCTAAACCCAAAAGAGCTAAATTCTAGTAGGCCAAACTATGGCAAGGTGAATTTATGTGAGCTAATACTTACTGACTTTAAATTTGACTCTTATGAAGATAGTAAAAATGAAGAGATAAAATTTAAAAATACAAAGAGCAAAGATACAGTAATACTCTATCAAGAAAACAAAAATGAAGAGGATAAGATAAATGGTGCTACCTTTACTAGCATAAAGCAAAATAGTGATGATATAGAGTATAAGCTAGAAGATGGCGTTATAAGTATGAAGTACTTTGAAGACCAAACGTCTAAAAACAAACACCTAAATTTCTCTTTATTAAATTTCGCTAAAGAGAATAACTTTACCCTAAGAGATGATAAAGACTCAGCTATGTTTGATATAAAGCTTCGTCTAGCTCATGGCAACAATATAGTGCCTACATCAGTATCAAGTTCAGGTCTTACTCTTACAATAAACAATCTCATCATTGAAAACGAAGATGGCAAGGTAAGTGAAGATATAGATAAGATATATCTTCATCACTGCTTTGATAAAAGTATATACGAGAGTATATCTTTAGTAAAAAATGAAGACTCAGATATCAAAAACTCATATACAGCTACATTTAATATCCCAATAGATAAAGAGAATAAAGGAGATACTAAATTTATACTTTATTCAAGTGATCTAAGTAAAGTTTATAGCACTAAAGATATTCATGCTCACACTGATACAGCTGTAATATCTTTAGGATATCAAGATAAGAGTAGCTCTAACTTTTGCTATAGCAATAAGGTCTCGTTAAGAGATATAACAGATCATATAACAAATGTAATCTCTGATAGTGAGTATCCATTTAAGACAAATGAACCAATATGTTTAAAGGCTATATATAAACAAGAAAAAGGTAGTAAGAGATATAAAGAGATACTTTGGGGATATAAGGTCATAAAAAGTAAAGAGTATGATGAGTTATCCAAATCAAATCCAAAAGATGCAGTGGACTTAAAAGATCAAAAAGGCAAAGAGATAACATTTAAAATTTCAGATGTTATACAAAAAGATGATCTAGATAAGCTAAAACAAGGTGGTCATACTATAGTATTTTTTGCATATCTTGAAGGCGATAAGGATAAATTTAAGTTTTATACAAGATATGGCAAAAATCATATAAGAATAGATATAAAGATACCTTTATATATTAGATTTAGTAATGATAAGCTAGTTATATATGAGTTTGAGCATGCTATAAAAGAGAAGGCATTTGATGCTAGATTAAAGCTTAGTGATAATAAAGACGATGCTTTAATAAAAAATGATAATTACTTATATATAAGCAAAGATATCTCATCAAATGAGATAAATATATATGAAGATGATAAGCTAAGCAAAGACCTAAAAAGTGATGAGAAGACAAATAAGAGCTATCAAATTTATGCAAAAGAAGAGAGTTCTAATGATCAGTCTAATGCAGATAAAGATGATAAGCTTGGTATAAATTTATTAA
>NZ_CABPUE010000002.1:53229-60677 GCF_902460545.1 Campylobacter concisus | reverse complement strand
GTTACAATTCATGGAATAACCGGGTTTTGGCCATTTCAAGTAAAACCTAATGGAATGCTCTTTTTGACGAGCATATGGTAGAAGTTATAAATACATTTGTGGGCGAGAAATATATCCAGTATAATCTTGGCTTTAAAGATGATATGGATATCATTTCTAATTTGTAAAAAAGTAAAATTTCAAATAAATAAAAAAAATGCAAGTAAAACGAAAAATATACAAATCTTTTCAATACGAGAAAATGAGACATAGCTTGCGAGCTAGATTGTTCTTTTTAGTCGTGGCAATCGTGATTTTGGCAATCGAAATTTTTATCGCAGCTTTTGTTAAAGGTGGCTTCGTACGACATTATTTGGGTGATGTGCTAGTTACGGTGATGCTTTACGCATTTGGACGAGCCGTGTTTAAAATTGCACCAAAAATTTTAGCATTTGAAATATTTGCTTTCTCGCTATTTATAGAAATTTTACAATACTTTAAAGTGCTTGAAATTTTAGATATTCATAATTTAATAATACGCATAGTCTTTGGCGGAACATTTGACGTTAGCGACATCGTATGTTACGCGTTGGGCTGCTTGCTGGCTTATTTGATTGATGTCATTTGCTTTCTGCAAAAGTATAAAAGTCCAAAGATATAGTGATAAACTACAACTTTATTTTTTAAGTATAAAGCAGGAGCTAATCATCTTAAAAGCTCCAGCAAAATTTATCTATCTATTTTAGCTCACCCCAGTTTTTGGCGATATTTAGTGATGTTTTAAGCGGCACATTTAGCGTGTAAATTTCCTCCATCGTCTTTTGCGTCGCTCTGCCAAATTCCTGTGCAAACTCGTCTTTTACTTCAAAGATCAGCTCGTCGTGGATTTGAAGCAACATTCTCGCGTTTTCATCTAAATTTGCTCTAACTTTTACCATTGCCATCTTGACAAGATCTGCCGCAGAGCCTTGAAAGACCGTATTTACCGCCTCTCGCTCAAACATAGCTATTTGCATAGGTGTAGCGCTTTTAAAGTCAAAGTAGCGCCTTCTGCCAAGTAGTGTCTGCACAAAGCCATCGTTTTTGGCTGAAATTTTTATGCTCTCTAAAAACTCTTTGATCGTCGCAAACGCCTTAAAATAGCGCTCTATATACTCTTTTGCCTCGGCTCTTGTGATATTTACTTGATTTGCCAGCTTGCTTGAGCCCATGCCGTAAATAAGGCCAAAATTTATACTCTTTGCCACGGCTCTATTTTGCCCGTCGCTGCTACCAAATATACTAATGGCCGTCCTTGCGTGGATATCCTCGTCATTTTTAAACGCCGTAAGCAGCGCAGGATCACGGCTAAAGTGAGCTAGCAGCCTAAGCTCGATCTGACTGTAGTCAAGCCCTACGAAGCTATAGCCTTCGCGAGCTTCAAAGCACTCTCTGACATCCTTTGCGAGGCTGCCACGAGCTGGGATATTTTGTAAATTTGGATTTTTACTTGAAAGCCTGCCAGTGCTCGTGCCAGTTTGTAAAAAGCTCGTGTAAATTCGTGAGCCCTCATCCTTTTTCGCAAGCGCTAAAAGTGGCTCGCAGTAGGTGCTTTGTAGTTTATATAGCTCTCTGTAGGCTAAAATTTTCTCGATCACTGGGTGAGCGTCTATTAGCTCAGCTAGCACGCTCTCATCGGTGCTATATCCTGTTTTTGTCTTCTTTTTCGTTGGAAGCTTTAGATGCTCAAAAAGTATGACGCCAAGCTGTTTTACTGAGTTTATGTTGAAATTTTCGCCGCTTAGCTCGTAAATTTCACTTGTTAGTGCCTTTAGTTTGGTGTCGTTTTCAAGGATAAGCTTTTGCATTTTGGCTTCATTTATCTTGATGCCGTTTTGCTCCATGTCAAAGAGCGTGAGGATAAAAGGAAACTCGTGAGTATCGGCAAGAGCTAGTAAATTTTTATCAAGCGTGTTTAAAAAAGTTTTATAAAATTTAAGCGTTATCCAAGCGTCCTCGCTCGCGTATTTGGCGGCATTTTCTAGCGGCACATCGCCAAAAGTTTGCCCCTTTTTGACTATATCTTCAAATTTTATCGTGTCGTAGTCATAGAGCCTCTTTGCCAGCGCGTCCATGCCGACACTTGAGTTTGGATCGCTAAGCCAAGCAAGTATCATCGTGTCTTTAAAATTTGCTGGAGGATTAAGCCCAAGGTTGTTTTTCACGATCTCAAAGTCATATTTTAAATTTTGTCCGATCACACAACCTTTATAAATTTGCTCTACCGCCCAAGTGGCAAATTTTAGGTCTATTTGCTGTGGCACACCAAGGTAGTTGTGAGCTACTGGCACGTAATAGGCGTCCTCGTCGTTAAAGCAAAAGCTAAATCCAACAATCTTTGCGCTCCTGCTATCAACGCCTGTGGTCTCGGTGTCAAAGGCGACGATGGTCTCTGGTGTGACGTTAGAGAGTAGCTTTTCAATGCTTGCCTCATCAAGGAGTAAATTTGCTCTAAAGCCAAGCTTAAATTCGGCATTTTCCTCTTTTTGCAAGCTCTTAAGAAGCCTATTTAGATCATACTCTTTTAAAATTTCTGAGATATTTATCAAAGGATTTTGCTCTGGAAATTTAGAGTGCTCAAGATCAAATGAACTAACTGCGTCATCAAAGAGCGTGGCTAGCTTTTTGCTCAAAAATGCTTCGTCTTTTGCGGCGGCAAGCATATTTTTAGTGCGCTCGTTTCTAAGAAGAGCTAAATTTTCATAGATTCCCTCTAAGCTACCATACTCAGCCAAAAGCTTTTTAGCTCCCACTGCGCCGATACCTTTGACGCCTGGGATGTTGTCCGAGCTATCGCCTGCGATCGCTAGAAAGTCTCTTACCTGTGCCGGATAAACTCCATACTTTTCAAAGCAGCTTGCGCTATCATGATCGATCTTGCTTTGTGGGCCGTAGATGCTCACTTTGCCGTCTTCTATGAGTTGGTAAAGGTCCTTGTCATGCGTGACTATTCGCACAAATATATCTTTATCTTTGCAAAATTTAACCGCACTTGCGATGATATCATCGGCCTCGTAGCCCTCGCGGCTAAGGCTGTAAAGTCCCATTTTTTCTATCATATCTATGCAAACTGGAAGCTGTTCTTTTAGCTGAGCTGGCGGCTCGCTCCTGTTTGCTTTGTAATCACCTAAAATTTCGTGACGTAAGGTCTTGCCTTTGCTATCAAGAGCAAAGATGAGATAGTCACTTTGGTATTCATCCTTGAGGCTTGCTATAAAATTTGCAAAGCCACTAATCATACCGCTTGGTTTGCCTTCTCTGTTTTTAAGTCCGCTCATGGCGTAGTAGAGCCTAAAAAAGAAACCAAAAGTGTCAATAATCGTAAGTGTTTTCATTTTTATCCTTTGTGTAATTTTATGAAATTTAGGCAAAAAATAGGCTGATTTATAAAATTTTTTGATATTATGGCGGACATTACAAATAAAAAATCACAAAAACAAAAAGCTTTGAGGTCATGAAAAAAATAGTTTTTTTACGTATCAATCCAAACGCAGTCGGTGGTGCCGAACGCTATTTAAGAAGGCTTACCAAAGCCCTAAGAGACGTAGGTATAGATACATCTATACGCTCATATCTAGGAGAGGCTAGGATCTCGTCATGGAAAAAGGCTTTGAGATTTAACTCACAGGTAAAACGCCAGAAACAAAGCGATGAGGTATATTTTAGCTTGGAGCGAGTGAGCTGCGCAGATATTTATAGAGCAGGGGACGGTGTGCATAAAATTTATCGTGCCACAAAACCATTTTGGTGGGTTAATCCTCTAAATTTTGTCTATCCATATCTAGAAAAACGTTGCTTTAAAAATTCTAAAAAGATAATCGCAAATTCAAACTACATAAAAGAGCAAATCATCTCAGCTTACGGTATCGATGAGTCAAAAATCGTTACCATTTACAACGGTATAAATTTGCCACAAAAGGTAGAAAAAGGAGAAGCAAAGCTTAGCGTATGTGAAGAATTTGGACTTGATTACAATTTACCAATTGTGCTTTTTGTCGGAAACGGCTTTAAAAGAAAAGGAGCAAAGGACTTTTTGCTTCTCGTCTCAAAGCTAAAAACGCCAGTAAATGCGCTAATAATAGGCAAAGATAAAAATTTAAATTCATATAAGAAGCTAGCAAAAAAGCTAAATATAAATGCATTTTTCACAGGTGAGCAAAAAATGACTGCAAAATTTTATGAAGCAAGCGATATTTTTATATTTCCAACGCACTACGAACCATTTTCAAATGTCGTCCTAGAGGCACTTAGCTTTAAAAATATTGTCTTTACGACAGCTCAAAATGGAGCAGCTGAAATTTTAGAAAATCGCTTTATCATGCGTGAACCAAATGATGAAAGTATACTGGAGCTAGTGGAGCAGGTGCTTAATGATAATGACATGATGAGAGAGCTGCAAGAGAAGTTATTTTTACTTTCGCAAAAATTTAGTATAGAAGAAAATGCAAGCAAAACTCTTGAAATCATAAACGAAGTGCTAAATTTGGAGCAAAATTGAGAGTGTTTATAGAGCTTCCAACTTGGCTTGGTGATGCTGTGATGGCGAGCGGGGCGATAGAAAATTTAAGTAAAAATGCTAAAAATATTGTATTTTTTGGCTCTTATGTGGCCTGTGAGCTTTACAAATCACATCCAAAGTGTGAAAAAGTAGTAATTGACGATAGTAAAAAGCAAAACTCAAGATATTTAAGTCTTATAAAAACAGCTCGCAAGCTTGGAAAGTTTGATATCGCTATTAGTTTTAGAAGCTCATTTGCTAGTAAATTTTTGCTATTTTTTCTAAAAGCAACGCAAAAATTTTGCTTTAAAAAGAGTAGCGAAAGTTTGCATCAGGTGCAAAAATATCTAAATTTCATAAAGCAAAGCCTAAATTTAAAAGAAATTTCAAACGAACTAAAAATTTATTATGAAGCTAAAAAAAGCGAGCAAAAGCTCCTTGTGCTAAATCCAGGTGCTAGCTACGGAAGTGCCAAAAGGTGGTATCCGCACTATTTTGCAGAGGTTGCACTGCACTTTAAAGATGAATTTGATGTAAAGATTACTGGCTCAAAAGCGGAGCTTGAAATTTGCAATGAAATCGAGCAAATGCTCTTACAAAATGGTATGAAATGTGAAAATTTGGCCGGAAAAACAAGCATAAAAGAGCTTTGTGAACTAATAGGCTCTATAAAAAATGGCATCTTTTTGACAAACGATAGTGGTCCTATGCATATTGCAGCCGCCTATAAAGTGCCACTTGTGGCTCTTTTTGGACCGACTAGATTTAAAGAGACTAGCCCATGGCAAGATGAAAGCGCAAAGATAGTGCATTTAAATTTAGAGTGTATGCCATGCATGAAGCGAGTGTGTCCTATAAAAACACATGCCTGTATGAAGGAGCTTACGCCAAAAATGGTTATTGCTGAAATAGAGCTACTAAGAAAAAAATTAAATTTTTGAAATTCTAAACATAATTAAATATATACATACAAAATTAAAAATTTTAGTTTTTATTTGATTACATTTTTACTAAATATTTGACATTGGTTATCAATATAGCTATAATCACGCAAAAATTTTTACTAAGAAGGTATTATGGAGCTAATTAAACATCACATTGATCATGTAATTATTGCGATTTTAGGCATTATGAGTTTTTTTGTACTTTGGTATACGATTGAGCGTATTATTTTTTATTCACGCGTTGATATAAAAGGCTATAAAAGTATCGAATCGCTTGAAGAGGCACTAACCAAAAATTTAACCACACTTTATATTATCTACTCAAATGCACCATATGTAGGACTTCTTGGTACAGTTGCTGGAATTATGATCACATTTTATGATATGGGTATGGCAGGCGGAATCGATACTAAAAGCATAATGGTCGGCCTCTCTCTTGCGCTAAAAGCAACTGCTTTTGGACTACTTGTGGCGATACCAACTTTGATGATTTACAATGGTTTTGTCAGAAAAGTAGATGTAATGCTAAATAGATACAAGGCTGAAAATGCGTCTAAATAAAAAAGATGGGTTAAATATTGTCCCATTTATTGATATTATGCTTGTTTTGCTTGCTATCGTGCTTAGCATTTCGACTTTTATTGCTCAAGGCAAGATAGCTATTGATCTTCCAAGTGCAAACAGTGCTGAGCAAAGCAAAGAGGACGATAAAAAGGTAAGCGTAGTAATTGATAAGGATAATAAATTTTTTATAGATGATGTAGAAATTTCTGAGAATGAACTCAAAGATAAGCTAAATGCGGTTGATATAAAGACATTGATCGAACTAAAAAGCGATAAAAATTCGAAATTTGATAGCTTTGTCAAAGTAATTGATATATTAAAAGAGAAGGGCCACGAAAATTTTGCAATCCAAACAATCTCTGAATAAAATTTCAAATTACAGTGGCTTAGCTGTTTCGCTTATAGTGCATGGAGCAGCAGTATATTTTTTGCTTTCACATGATTTTGATGAGATAAAAATAGGTGAGCAAAAACCGATAAAAATAGCTCTTAATTCATTTACTCCAGTGCCGCAAGTCTCAGCACCTCAAATAGCGGAGCAAATACTTATCCCAGAGCCAACTCCACCAGCTCCACCACCACCGCCAGAGCCACCAAAACCTGAGCCAAAGCCAGAACCAAAACCTGAACCTAAAAAGGTGGAGAAACCAAAGCGTGAAATAAAAAAGGTAGAGCCTAAAAAAGAGAAAAAAATAGAGCCCAAGCCTGAACCGGTAATTGCTCAGCCAGTGCAGCCTATTGTACCGCCAGCTAGTGTAAATACAAATTTGCCAGCCAATAACAAGTCTATAGCTGCAGCTCCAGTTCAAAATGTAACACCTGAGCTAAATTTATCAAATTCACAAGGTGATGAAGATTTTACGAAGGTTATAATCGCAGTTAAGAGGCATAAAAGTTACCCAAATAATGCAAGGCGTATGAAGCATCAAGGTGTTGTAGAAGTTAGGTTTTTACTCAAGCAAGACGGCAGCATAGATGAACTTAAAGTTAGCAAAAGCTCTGGGTTTGAGTCGCTTGATAATGGTGCTTTAGAAAATATTCAAAGAGCAAGTTCTGAGTTTCCAAAGCCTAAACAAGATCGTTATCTGCGATTTCCTATTTCATATACACTAAAATAAATTACAAGCTTATTTAAGCTCGTAATTTATTATTTGCTTTGTAGAATTTCTTTTATATTTAAAGTCAAAATAGAAAAACATAACTTATTTTATTTAAAAAAGTGTGTATTTTAAACTTGTTTTAAATATTAAACATGTATAATCTGACTTTCTTTAACGAGTGGTTGGATAGCTCAGTCGGTAGAGCAGCAGACTGAAAATCTGCGTGTCGGCAGTTCGATTCTGCCTCTAACCACCATTAACCTTTCCTTAAACATCAATCCTTTTTTTCTTGGTTCTATTAAATTTCGTATTTACAAGACTTCT
>NZ_CABPUE010000002.1:36513-53161 GCF_902460545.1 Campylobacter concisus | reverse complement strand
ATATATTTACCCTTTAAGCTTAAAAATTTAAATAAATTTGAGCTAATTATGAGCTTTTTATATAATAAAAAAGTGATATTATTATTAAAATAACAATTTATCTAAGCTATATTATTAAATATAGCTTAAAAGCTACTATAAATTTTTTTCCAAAAGTCGTTTTATCTAGGTTAAAAGTCAAAGCTTAAAAAAATAAAGTAGTAATTAATATTTAAAATATTAAATATCTATATAATTTCATTAATACATTTTTTTATAAGGAGAATGGTTATGGCAACCAGAAAAGAACACGATTTTATAGGTGAGTTGGAAATCTCTGACGATTTTTATTATGGTATCCAAACATTTAGAGCTACCGAAAATTTTCACATGAGTGGTAGAACTTTAAAAGAGTATCCATACTTTGTAAAAGCATTTGCACAAATCAAAAAAGCAGCTGCACTTGCAAATAAAGAGGTTGGCGTTTTAGATCCTAAGATCGCTGATACTCTAGCAAAAGCCGCTGATAGAGTAATAGCTGGTGAGTTTTTGGATCAATTTGTGGTTGATATGGTTCAAGGTGGTGCTGGAACAAGTACAAATATGAATGCAAACGAGGTTATCACAAATATCGCACTTGAGAGCATGGGTCATAAAAAAGGTGAGTATCAATACATTCATCCAAACGATCATACAAACCTTGGACAAAGCACGAACGACACTTACCCAAGCTCAATAAAAGTAGCAACTTACGCAAAACTTACTGATTTACTTGCTGCGATGAATCTACTAAAAGATGAACTTGATAAAAAAGCAAAAGATTTTAAAGATATCATTAAAATGGGTAGAACTGAGCTTGAGGACGCAGTTCCTACAACACTTGGAAATACATTTAATGCATTTGCAAGCTACATTAAAAGCGATATCGAAAAGATCACAGCTGCACGCGAGTCAATGACATATCTAAATATGGGTGCAACTGCGATTGGTACAGGTATTAACTGCCACCCTGATTATAAAAATGTAGTTGTTAAAAAGTTAAAAGATATCACTGGTGTTGATTTCAAAAAAGCTGATGATTTCATCGCAGCTACACAAGATACAGCAGACTTCGTTCACGTAAGTGGTGCATTAAAAACTGCTGCCGTCCGCCTAAGCAAGATCGCAAACGACCTTCGTTTGATGAACTCAGGTCCAAGATGCGGTCTTGGCGAGATAAATTTACCGCAAATGCAACCAGGCAGCTCAATCATGCCAGGCAAAGTAAATCCAGTTATCGCTGAGGTTGTAGGCGAAGCGTGCTATGAAGTAATCGGTAACGACGTAACTATCATGCTTTGCTCAGAAAGAGGCGAATTTGAGCTAAATGCATTTGAGCCAGGCATTGCTTATGCGTTATTTAACTCTATATTTATCCTTGAAAACGCGATGAAAACACTAGCTGAAAAAGCTGTAAGAAAACTAACAGCAAATCCTGAAGCTTGCTTAAAATCAGTTCTAGGCTCAGTTGGTATCGTAACTGCATTTAACCCGTACATTGGCTATGAAAAATCTGCAAGCATCGCTAAAGAGGCTTTGCAAACTGGTAAAGCAGTTGGTGATATCTGCCTAGAGAGAGGTTATCTAAGCAAAGAGGAGATCGATAAAATTTTAGAGCCAAAAAATATGCTAAATCCAAGCATGGTTAGGTAGAAATTTAAGCAAAGTATTATTAAAAGCGTGTCAAAATTCTGACACGCTTAAGTAAAAATTTTAGTTATAAAATTTAATAGAGGAGTTTTCAATGGATATTTCATTGATATTACAGTTGATCGTGCTCTTTGGTGCGATATTCTTGGGTGTTAGATTAGGCGGTATGGCTATTGGTTATGCTGGTGGCATCGGCGTCGTAGTTTTAACTTTAGGACTTGGATTAAAAGCAGGTAGTATACCTTGGGATGTTATTTTAATCATTATGTCCGTTATAGCTGCTATTACAGCGATGCAAGTAGCTGGTGGCCTTGATTATTTGGTACAAATAGCTGAAGGGATACTAAGAAAACATCCAAAATATATAAATTTCTTAGCCCCAGTCGTTACTTACTTGCTAACTGTATTTGCTGGTACTGGACACACAGCTTTTTCTATGATTCCAGTTATTACCGAAGTTGCAAAGACACAAAATATTAAGCCTAGCGCGCCTCTTAGTATAGCTGTTGTTGCTAGTCAGATAGCCATTACTGCAAGCCCAGTTTCAGCGGCGGTTGTATTTATGGCTGGTGAGCATGCTTTGGGTGGACTTGGCATTAGCTATCCATTACTATTAGCTATCTGGATACCTACAACTTTTATTGGTTGTATGCTAACAGCTCTTGTTATAAATATATTTTATAATCTTGATCTAAGTAGCGATAAAGAGTATCAAAGAAGACTCAAAGAAGGGCTAATCAAAGATGTTAAAATCGAAGAGAAAAAAGAGCTTCCAAAAGGAGCTAAACTTTCTGTTTTAATATTCCTAGTTGGCGTTATCTCTGTCGTTTTATATGCTACTGCTATTAGTAAAAATGTAGGCTGGATAAAACCAAGCTATGTAACAGGCTATGAAAAGATTTATGAGACCAAAAGCCCAGATAAATTTAATGAACTAGTTGCAAAAGATATAAAAGTCAAAACTGACTCAACTACTAATGTAAAATATGTAGAAGATCCAGATAAGCCTACAAAGGTGTTGGTATTAACTAGAGATAACGCTATTATGAGCTTTATGCTAGTTATCGCTACTTTAATCACACTAACTTGTGGCGTTAAAGTCGATAAGCTATTTAATACAGCTACATTTAAAAGTGGTATGACCGCGTGCGTCTGCGTGCTAGGTGTAGCGTGGCTTGGAGATACTTTCGTGGTAAATCACACTGATGCGATCAAAAATTTTGCCGGCGATTTTGTTAAAGACTATCCGTTTATGCTAGCTGTTGCGCTATTTTTTGCTAGTATGCTTCTTTATTCTCAAGCTGCTACCGCAAAGGCACTTATTCCTACAGTTATAGCCGCACTTGGTTTAACTGCTGCAAATAACGGTGACGCATATATTTTAGTTGCATCATTTGCTGCAGTTTCAGCATTGTTTGTGTTGCCAACATATCCGACACTTCTTGGAGCCGTTCAAATGGATGATACTGGAACAACTAGGATAGGTAAATATATATTTAACCACTCCTTTTTTATTCCAGGTGTTTTAGCTATTGCTTTTTCTGTCGCACTTGGATTTTTGATAGCTCCGATACTTTTATAAGTATTTTAAATCAAACTTAAGCCGAGATCTCTCTCGGCTTTTTAAATCCCTTTAAAATTTTTAATTTCTATTTAAAATCCTTAATCAAAATTTTATATTCAAATTTTTTATAAGATTGCGTTAAAAATTATATTAATTAAATTTATCTTTTTTAGAATTTTACTCATTTTGATATTAGAATACTCATTTTTTAAAACCAAAAATCTAAATATAAATATTAAGTAAAATTTAATTTTATTTTCAACTTTAAATACTAGAATAACTAAAGGCAAATATCTTTTAAAGGGAGAAAGATGAGCTTAAATAGACGAGAATTTTTAAAATTCGGTGCTGGAGTTAGTATGGTTGCATCGTCCTTACCGGGCGGTGCTTTAGAAAATGCTGCAAAGCAAGATGAGAAGTACGTCCGTAGCTTTTGCGAGATGTGCTCTTCAAGATGCCCTATTGAAGCAAAGGTCGTTGATAATAAAATTTGCTTCTTAAGCGGTAATCCAAAAGCTGGCGGTACGGCGACTTCGCTTTGTGCAAGAGGTGGCTCTGGTTTTAGTCAGCTTTATGACGAAAATAGAGTCAAAAAGCCTTTGATCAGAGCTGGCGAGCGAGGCGAAAATAAATGGCGCGAGGTTAGCTGGGATGAGGCACTTGACTATGTCGCTTCAAAGATGCTTGATATCAAGCAAAAGTATGGTCCTGAAAGCTTTGTATTTACCTGTAAAAGCTCGCAAACACACAAGCTAATGGTAAATTTTGCCTCAGCTTATGGCTCGCCAAACTGCTTTTCACACTTTTCATGCTGTCCGATCACCTATCAAATGGTCTGCGAGTAGATGTATGGCATCGCTAAGCTAAAAAGAGACTTTGCAAATGCAAAATACGTTGTAAATTTTGGTCACAACCTCTTTGAGGGCATCGTCATAGCTGATGCTAAAAAGCTTGCTAAATTTGCAGCTAGCAAGGATACAAAGCTACTTGTGCTTGAGCCAAGATTTAGCGTTGTAGCTTCAAAGGCTGATGAGTGGCTGCCAGTTAGACCTGGCACTGATCTAGCTTTTGTGCTAGCTATCATAAATACATGGATACAAAATGGCACTTACGATAAGGAATTTATAGAAAAATTTACAATTGGCTTTGATGAGATCGTTAAAAGCGTAGAGGGCAAAACGCCTGAGTGGCAAGAGGCGATCACTGGTATAAAAGCAAGTGATGTTAGGCGAATCGCTGATGAAATTTATAAAGCTGCCCCAAGAGTTATTTTTGATTTTGGGCATAAGACAACCACTACAAGAGCTGAATATATGCGAACAAAAGCCATCATGGTGGCAAATGCGATGATGGGTAACTGGGAGGTCAAAGGTGGTCTTTTTGGTGGCAAGAATGCAAAAACCTTTAACAAGCTAGTTGGCGAGGATAAATTTCCAGTTCTTAAAAATCCAGATGAGAAATTTAAAGTGCCAAAAGTCACTAGACTAGACTTCGCTGGCGAGGCTGGTAGGCATAAATTTGTAAGTAGAAAACATGGCGTTTTGATGGATATAAATGACGCTATCTTAAACGAAAAGCCATACGCCATAAAAGGCTGGTTTAACATCCGCTTTAATCACCTAATAAACGTTGCTGAGACGATGAAGAGCATAGACGCGATAAAGAAGCTTGATTTTATCGTGGTAAGCGATGTTTATCTAAACGATATGGCGACCTTTGCTGATGTCATCTTGCCTGAGAGCAGCTACCTAGAGCGCGACGAGGGCATAGAGGATAAGTCAGGTCTAAAGCCAGCTTATATGATAAGAAATAAAGTTATTGATCCAGTCGGTGACACGAGAGACGGGGCATTTATCTTTAGAGAGCTAGCACGCCGCATGAAGATAGATGAGCTTTACACTTGGAACGACATACGTGAGTTTAGGATGCAGCAAGCTGGCGGAGATGTAAATTTACTTGCTACGCTGGAAAAAGATGGCTTTATCACGTGGGATGAACCGGGAATTTTGTTTAGAGAAAAGGGCATGATCGATAAATTTGTTGCTAAATATCCAGTCGCATCTAAATTTATAGGTGAAAATGGTCTAATGGATGATATGGCTAAGCTTAAAACAAAAAGCGGCAAGATAGAGCTATTTTTGCCTGATGTCGAAGCGCAGTTTGCAGGATATGGCGCGCTAAATGATAAAGATATGGACACATTTGACGGACATGATCTTTGTCTAACTTGTGGCAAAACGCCTATTCATACCAATGGACATACTCAGGCGGTGCCGTCGCTTCATGATCTTATGAGTGATAGCCCTATCTGGATAAATCCAAAAACAGCTAAACGTAAAAATTTACGTGATGGCGATATGGTTGTGGTGAAAAATAAATTTGGCGAGCAAAAGGGCAAGCTCATGGTGACCGAGGGCATTAGAGAAGATACACTCTTTATCTATCACGGCTTTGGACACATCACTCCAGCTCTTAAGAGTATAGATCACGTGGGGCTTAACACAAGCGTGCTTCTTGATCCAGCTGAGGGTCCGGTGGCTGCGACTATGGTTACAAATGTTGGCGTTAGCATAAGTAAAGCGTAAGGATAGAAAATGAAAAAATATATGATGATACATGATGAAAATTTATGCATTGGCTGTCAAGGCTGCTCGGTAGCTTGCAGAAGTGCAAACAACGTGCCAAGGGGACTTTACCGCTTGCAGGTGCATGCGAAGATGAGTGGGACATTTCCAAATTTAAAGACTGATTTTTTGCGTCAAAGCTGTGTTATGTGCGAAGATGCACCTTGTGTTGAGGTTTGCCCAACTGGTGCTAGCTTTAAAACAGCTGATGGCGTTACGCTACTTGATCATAGAATTTGCGTTAGTTGCAAATACTGCATCCTGGCCTGTCCATACGACGCTCGTTACGTCTTACCAAATGGAGAGATAGGCAAATGCACATTTTGCTATGAGAGTAGGCTAGAAGAGGGCAAAGAGCCAGCTTGCGTTAGCGTCTGCCCTACAAATGCCCTAACTTTTGGCGACGTAAATGATGAAAACTCTAAAATTTCAAAGAAACTAAAAGAGAGCAAATACTACTTGCCAAAAGCGGAGTTAAACACAAAACCTTCACTTGCGATGATCGCAAATACAAAAGGAGCACACCATGAATAACATGTCAGGAAGCCTAGCTCAATACTCTGAAATTTACTGGGGCTGGCCGATAGCCGTTTATCTATTTTTAGCAGGACTTAGTGCGGGTGCTAGCATCGTTGCTGTGCTCATTTCAAAAAAATATGGCAAAGAGAACTACTATTTTAAAGCAGCTGCTCTTATCGCTCCAGTGGCGATCGTCCTTGGACTTGCTCTTTTGGTGCTTGATCTTGGCAAGCCGCTTAGCTTTTACTGGATACTCTTGCTTTACAACTTCGACTCAGTCATGTCAATAGGCGTTGCACTGCTTCTAGTTTATACGCCTCTTAGCGTTATATACGCAGTTGGCGCATTTAAAAACGAGATCGCAATGCTTAAAATTTCTCTTTTTGACATGATTTCAAATTTGGCTGAAAAGATTTCAGGGCCAATAGGAATTTTACTTTTCATCCTAGGCATTGGTGTTGGTGCATATACAGGCTTCTTGCTAAGCGCAGCTCACAAGATCGCACTTTGGAATACACCAGTTTTACCAGTATTATTCTTAGTCTCTGGCTTAAGCTGTGCTGGTGCATTTACGCTATTAATTGGTGTACTAAAAGATAAAGAGAAAAAACATAACGATGCTGCACACTATTTATTAAAATTTGACTTTTTTGCGATTATAGTTGAGTTTTTACTTATAGTTGCACTTTTTGTGCTTGTTTCAAATGCAAGTGCAAGCGGCGCAAATACAGTTGCTAGTGCGCTTAGTGCAAATTATCTCGGTTTGATGTTTTATATAGGTGTTATTGGTTTTGGTATGGCTTTGCCTATCATTTTAGACTTAAGCGTTTTAAAGGTGCATGATTTTAAACGCGAATTCGCCGTAATCAACGCATTATTCGTAATATGTGGCGTCTTTTTGCTAAGGTGTTACATAGTTTACGCAGGTCAAATTTTTATTTAATACTTAAAAAAGAATTTTAATTTGGAATTTACCTATTAAGTATTAAAATAGATACAATTCTTATTAAAGTTTGTTTTTTAGGAGAGTGTTTTGAAGATTTTGCTTTTAGAAGATGACTTAGGGTTTCAAGAGAGCGTCTGCGAGTTTTTGCAGACGCTTGGTTATGAAGTTACAGCGGTGAGCGACGGTCAAGAGGCTTGCGATATGATAGAGAAAAATTTCTATCACCTCTTTATACTTGACATAAAAGTTCCTGGCGTAAATGGACATGAAGTTATCAAGTACATAAGGAGCTTAAATCCAAACGCTCCTATCATGATAACAACATCTTTAGTTGATATAGGCGATATGGCTATTGGCTACGAGCTTGGCTGTAACGAATACCTAAAAAAGCCATTTGAGCTTGCTGAGCTTAAATTTAGAGTAGCTGAGCTTATGAGAAAATACTATGGAACTGATGATAAAAACATAGTAAAGATCAATGACGAGTTTAGCTTTAATCTAAACAAGCGTGCGCTATTTAAAAACGGCAAAATGGTCGATCTTAGCGCAAAAGAAGTTGCACTTGTTGAGTGTCTAGTTTCACGTCTAAATTCTTACGTCAGCATGGAAGAGCTAAGAGATCTTGTCTGGAATGATAAAGAGATAGAAGGCGCTGATATCAGAATGCACGTTTTAAAGATAAGAAACAAAACAACCAGTGACTTTATCACTTCAAAGAGGCGTATAGGCTACAAGATAGATGCACAAGAGCTTTAAGATTCAGATCATAGCGACATTTGTCATAATGTCGCTATTTTGTTTTCAAAGCTTTGTGATCTTAAATTTAAGTCAAAAAAATAGCACTTCAAAAGCTCTTTTTGGTGCTATGAAACATGAAAATATCATCAAAAATTCATTTCTAAAAAACGAAAACATAGCTATTTCTTTAAAATATAAATTTGCAATCTACGATGTAAATTTTAAACCAATCATCTCAACTCTCACAAAACAGCCAAGTAGCTTTAAATTTGTAACACTTGAAGAGGACGGATATCTATTTTACAAGAGCTTTTTTATAAAAGATAAGACTCCTTATTATGTCGTGGTCGAAAATGAACTTGACAATAAAAAAAGTATATTTCTAGCGGCACTTATGCTCCTTGTCATCCTTGTGGCTGTGCTTTTTATCGTTTATTTTTTATATTTAAGCAGCGTTAAGCCTTATAAAGACTTTCAAAAGTATATGAACAACTTCTTTAATGATGCTATGCATGAGCTGAAGACTCCCCTTGGCGTAGCTGGTATGAACCTTGAAATGCTAGGCCTTGATAATAAATACATTACCCGCATCAAAAACGCTCTAAAACAGATGCAAATAACCTACGAAGATGTTGAGTATTTCATAAAGCGAGGCTATATAAAATTCCCACTCGAGCGGCTAAATTTAGGCGAATACATAATAGAGCGAGTGAAATTTCTCTCAAGTGTGGCAGATGTTAAGCACATAGTTATAAATACAAATTTGGTAGATGATGCTTATACCACACTAAGCAAAGTAGAGGCGCAGCGTATCATTGATAATACGATTACAAATGCCATAAAATACAGCCAAAAAGAGAGCGAAATACTAATAAATTTAAGCTTTGAAAATGACCGGATAAAGCTTAGCGTACAAGACTTTGGTAAGGGGATAAAGGACGTTAAAAAGGTCTGGAAAAGATACGTCAGAGAGGATGAAATCCAAGGTGGCTTTGGTCTTGGGCTAAATATCGTCAGTGAAATTTGCCAAAAACATGAAATTTCATACGGTGTTGATAGTGTATACGGCGATGGCAGTACCTTTTACTATAAATTTAAACGAGCTTAGATTAAGCATAAAAGCGTAAAATGAAGCCTTAAATTTAGAAGGAAAAACTTTGGATAGAATTGTTGAAATAGAAAAAGTAAGCTTTGAAAACGACTTTGAAGTCTCGCTTAGACCGACAAAATTTGAAGACTACATCGGACAAGAAAAGATCAAGCAAAATTTAGATGTCTTTATAAAAGCAGCCAAAAAGCGAAATGAGTGCCTAGATCACGTGCTATTTTACGGCCCTCCAGGACTTGGTAAAACCACCCTTGCTCACATCATCGCAAACGAGATGGGTGTAAGTATCAAAATGACCGCAGCGCCGATGATAGAAAAGAGTGGTGATCTTGCGGCGATCCTTACAAATTTACAAGAGGGCGACGTGCTTTTTATCGATGAGATCCACCGCCTAAGCCCAGCTATCGAGGAGGTGCTTTACCCTGCGATGGAGGACTTTAGGCTAGACATTATCATAGGCTCTGGCCCAGCTGCCCAGACTATCAAGATAGACTTGCCAAAATTTACGCTAATAGGAGCAACGACACGTGCTGGCATGATCTCAGCGCCTTTAAGAGACCGCTTTGGAATGGACTTTAGGCTGCAGTTTTACACAAGTAGTGAGCTAAGCCGTATCGTACAGATCGCCTCAGCCAAGCTTGGCAAAGAGTGCGACAAAAACGCCTCACTTGAGATCGCCAAACGCTCACGTGCCACGCCTAGGATCGCTCTTAGGCTACTAAAGCGTATCCGCGACTTTGCCGAGGTAAATGACGAGCAAATCATCAGCCACGAGCGAGCAAAAGAGGGACTTAACGCACTTGGGGTAAATTCGCTTGGATTTGACGAGATGGATATTAGGTATTTAGAAATTTTGATGCAAGCAAGGCGCCGTCCTATGGGGCTTAGTACGATCGCAGCGGCACTTAGCGAGGACGAGGGCACGGTTGAGGATGTCATCGAGCCATATCTGCTTGCAAATGGCTTTATCGAGCGCACTGCAAAGGGTAGGATCGCAAGTGCGAAGTGCTTTGAGACCTTTAATGTCAAGATTGACATCGAAAAAGGGCTTTTTGAGTAGCAAAATTTAAATTTGGAGCAAAAATGGGCGAGCCACATCTTTGTCCTAAGTGCAAGCAAAGGACGATTTACTTTGATGGGATCTGCTATGATTGCAGACAAAAAGAGAAGCTGGAGTTTTATCAAGGTTTAAGCGAGACTGAGATTAAACAAAAGCTAAAAAATGTCCTAGCTCACACAGACGAGATAGGCAAATACGATGAAATTTACAGCGATCTTGTCTATATTTTCTACCTGCACGGCATTTGCGACGAGCAGATAATAAGAGAAGTGACCAAAGAGTGTGAGTACTATCCATTTGAAATTTACAAAAACGCTCCAAGTGACGTGAGAGATGAGCTCATAAATAGTCTAAATAGCGCTGAAAATATCGTAAAAATAAATCACATCCTTTGCGCACTTGCCTGGCAGGGCGATGAGGTGGTAAGGGAGCTATTTTTTAAGCTCTATAATGCGCCAAAGCCTTGGAAGGCAAAGCTTCACGTCGATACTGATGCATACGCTCAGGTTGCTGGCTGGAGCTTTGATGAGAGTGGTAAGAGAAGAAGCCTAGTTTTTGGTAGGTGTTTTACATGTGGGCCAAGCCAAAACGTAGACGCAAGCATTAAATTTAAAGCACTAAACGATGAAAAATGTAAATTTTGTAGCGGTGAGATGATGAAATTTACCATCAAAAAAGAGAGCTTAAAGCGACTTGGACTAGAGCTTAAAAATGACACTGTGCTTAAATTTTGCCCAACATGCGTTGGCTTGGTGCAGTATTTTTGCCAAAATGACGGCAATAGCGTGCAAACAGAGATAGTGGGCGAGGGCGAGAGTGAGGACTATTTAAGAGATGCTGTGACGACTCTTGATGGGCAAAATTTCGAGCTAGCCAGCGAGGTTTGCGCTCACTACTCATATATGATAGATAGCGAAATTTTGCTTGGTGGATATCCGCAGTGGGAGCAAGATGCTGAGCATTTAAAATGTCCAAAATGTAGCAAAAGCATGAAATATCTAACACAAATTCCTCTTGGAAGTCTAGTAGAGGGCGAGGGAACTATATATGTTCAAATCTGTGATGAATGCGAGATCGTCGGGGCAAATTTTCAGTGCACGTAAAAGGCTAAATTTGTAGGAGCTTTTGAGCTAGAAATTTTGCGTAAAACTATAAATTTATCTAAATTTACTAAGCGTCAGTAGCATGCTAGAAATGTCAAAGGCCTAGCCACACTTGCTAGCTTTGCAAGCTTGATGGCAAAGAGCTTGAGCAAATTTGGGAAGCAAATGAGCAGCTTTGATAAATTTGCTATAATTACCCCATTTTAAGGGAGCAAGATGAACAATAGACTATTTTTTGGAATTTTTGTATTTTGTGCTTTGGCTTTGGTGGTCTATCTTTTTAGACCATATCTGCTTGATATTTTTATCGCTGCACTGCTTGCTGTCGCGGTTTCAAATGTCCAAATCGCATTTTTATCGCTCACTAAAAACCGCAAGACGCTTTCATCGGCGCTTACCACGTCGGTGCTTCTTTGCTTATTTATCGCCCCACTTCTTTATGCGGTGGTTGAGATCGCAAAATACGCGGCTGGCTTTGATATAAACAATGTCACAAAGACTATCGAATTTATCAAAAATTATGATTTTAGGATGCCTGAGTCGATAAATTTTTTAGAGCCAAAGATAAAAGAATTTATCGGCGGACTTGATATTAAAATGCTTTTTTCTCAAATTGCGACAAATCTTGCAAGTCTAGGTAAGTTAAGCCTTAAATTTGGCGTTGATATGATCATTATCTTGGTCTTTTTCTTCTTTTGCAATCTTTACGGCAATGAACTAATCAGCTATCTAAAATATGCACTTCCGCTAAAACAAGATGACACAGAGTCTATTTTAAGCGAAGTTGGCAATGTGATGAGTGTCGTTTTTTATTCAACCATTGCAAACATGATAATACAAGGCTTTTTATTTGCTATTGTCACAAGCTTTTACGGCTATGACGGCGTGCTAACTGGCATCTTTTTTAGCTTTGCTTCACTTATTCCAGTTGTTGGCGGTATTTTGGCGTGGGCGCCTATTAGCATTTATGAGTTTGCAAATGGCAACACAGCAGCAGCGATAACTATCGCAATTTATACGATCGTAGTGATCTCATTTGCAGCTGATACGCTTTTAAAGCCACTTGTTATTAAATTTATAAACTCAAAGCTGGTTAAAATACCAACAAAGATAAATGAACTTCTTATATTCTTTGCGATGCTCGCAGGTATCACGACATTTGGGTTTTGGGGCGTGATCCTTGGACCGGCGATTGTGACATTTTTTATCTCGACTATCAAGCTTTATACGCTTTTAAGAGAGAGAAATTTCGTATAAAAATAGGAACAAATATGATCTATGAAGATAAATTTATAAAAATCGAGCGTGAAGACAATGAACTTCCTTGGATAAAAATTTTTACAGCAAAGCCCTACCGTGAGCTAAGCGATTGTGATGAAGCGAGTAGGGCAAGGCTATTTGAAGCGATGCTAGTAGCTGAAAAGGCGATGCTTGAGTTTTATAAACCAACCAAAATAAACATTGCAAGCTTTGGAAACTACGTGCCACACGTGCATATTCATGTTATTGCTAGATTTAGTAATGACGCATTTTTTCCAGATAGTGTTTGGGCTAATCCAAAAAGAAAAAGCGAGCTTGTGTTGCCAGAATTTGATAAATTTGCAAAATTTTTAGAAGAAAAGTTAAGGGCTAGTTTTGAATAAATATAAAAAATATCTTAATTTCTATATCATTTTTATCTTTATCATAGTACTTGGAGGGCTTTTTTACTTTCTTTACAGCTCTTATATGGCTGAAAAGATGCAAAATAATATGCGAGTCTTTTTTGATTACCAGGTAAAACAGCTTAATAAAAGTATAGATGATGAGAAATTTTCATCAATGGCGATCTCGATCTTGCTTGCTCAAAATGAATCCATACAAATGTGCTTGCTAGGGCAAAGCCGCGATGAATGTATAAAAAATATCGAAAATTTAACCAAAACCCTTGGCGCAGCATCGATGTATAACAACATTAAGCTTCATATTTATGATAAAGATCTAAAAAGCTATGTAAGGAGTTGGGATCTAAACAGATATGGCGATATGATCGCTAGCAGTAGGTTTTTAGTGCAAGAGTCAAGGCGTCAAAACAAGCCCATGGTCGGCATCGAGGCGTGGTATGCTGGAACGCATATAAGGGCTGTCTCAAACGTAATACGTGATGGTAAAATTATTGGCAACATCGAGGTTTTATTAAATTTTGATTCACTTGGAAATTATTTTAAAAAGCAAGGAATTGATCTATTTGTTCTTTTGGCAAAAGACAAGATGCCATCACGTAAAAGTATTCCAAGTGATCAAATTTTAAATGATTATTACATCGAAAATTTAAGCAGTGCAAATTTAAATATCGTAGGTTTTTTGCGTGATATTAATTTTAAAGAATATGAATTTTACGTTTATAAAACACACTACTTTTGCGTGGTGCCACTAATAGACGCTAGCAACACACAAATAGGCTATTATGTGCTTCATGTAAATACCAATGAAAAAGAGCGAAATATTTCACAAAATTATTTCGAGTCAGAAGAGCTTTTTTAATTTAAGCTATTTAATAAAATTTTTATTTGTATTTTAGATAAAAATGGTGGAAGCGAGGGGGATCGAACCCCTGTCCAAAAACAAAATGCATACAGCCTCTACACGCTTAGCAAAAGTGAAAATTTCATCTAAAAAGGCTCACTTTCCAAAACCAAAATTTAGACTAAGACTAAAATTTCAGCTAGCAAACAGTCACTTTGCGAGCCTACTCTAGCTAAATTGCTTGCTTTTGTCCTAGCTAGAATTAGACTAAGCAAGGCTCAACTGAACTTACGCAGCTTTAGCGTAAGCAGGAGCGAAATTAACGTTGTTTGCGTTTAAATTTAATTTGAGCTTTTTACGCTTTGCTCAAAGCGACGTGCCACCGTACACACTCTGCTCCTGTCGAAGCCAAGTCGCTCCCAAAAAATAAAATGGTTAGTGAATTATTTAGTTAAGTTTTGCAGGCACATCAATGATTTTTGGCTCAAGAACACTAAAATATTCAAAATCGTTCTCGACGTCATCTTTATACTTATTAAACTGATCGCTAATAAGTAGCAACCAATCTATAAATTTATCATTTGCTGGCCCTTTTAGACTTCTTGCCTCTTGAGTTATCTCTTCAGCTAAAGTTGTAAGCTTTAATATCGGATCAAGATGCATGAATCCTGCTGCTGATTTAATATTATGAAAAATCCTAGTAAGCTCTAGGATGCTATCTTTATATTTATCAGCTCTTCCTAAATTTATTATCAAAGGCTCGAGTAAATCGCACATTAAAGCATAGTGAGATAAAAATTCTTCAACTATATCATAAGAGTAATCTATTTCAAGCCTTTTTAATATACCCATTTTTATGTCCTTAAGAAATTGGCGTAATTGTAGCAAAAATTTGATAAAATTGTTAGCCTTTTAGCTAAAAATCCTTGGAGCTTGCAATGAAAAATGAAAAAACCCAGAAGAAAAAACTAAGCATAAATGATATAAAAAACAAAAAAGGCATTGAGCCTATTGTAATGATAACTGCCTATGATGCGCTGTTTGCTAAGCTTTTTGATGATTATGCTGATATTATTTTGGTTGGCGATAGCTTAAATATGAGTTTTAATATGCAAGAAAGTACGATAAGTGCGGACATGAATACCATGCTTTATCATACAAAGGCCGTTTGTAACGGAGCCAAAAATACTTTTATCATGGCTGATATGCCATTTGGTAGCTACACAAATGAAAAGCAAGCGATAAAAAATGCGATGAAATTTTTCAAACAGACAAATGCCGATGCGGTAAAACTCGAAGTTGGCATGCACCAAGTAAATTTAGTGAAGCGCCTTTGTGAAGAGGGCATAAACGTTATGGCTCACATTGGCTTAAAGCCTCAGTTTTATAAATTTGAAGGCGGTTATAAGATAAAAGGCAGAAGCGAGATCGAGGCGAAAGAATTAATTGAAGAGGCTTTAGCGTTTGAGCAAGCTGGAGCATTTGGTATCTTACTTGAGGGCACGATGAGTGGCGTGGCCAGTGAGATAACAAAGCAAGTTCATGTACCAGTTATTGGTATCGGATCCGGAGTAAACGTCGATGGGCAAGTGCTTGTGTGGTCTGATATGCTTGGGTTTTTTGAAGACTTTAAACCAAAATTTGTAAAAAGATATCTTGATGGAGCGGATATTGTAAGAAAGAGTGTGCAATCCTACGCAAATGATGTAAAAGGCAAAATTTTTCCAAGTGAAGAATTTTGCTATTAGGATGATTAATATCCGCATTAAATAGAACGTGACAAAATTAAATTTCTTTATAGCCCTTTATATCAAGTCCAAATCCTGCAAGGCTTACAAATTCTTTATTTTTATTTGAGCTTAAAAGCTCGATTTCGCTTATGCCAAAATACTTTAAAATTTGTGCCCCAATGCCATAATCTTTTTGTGAGCTTGCATCGCTTTTATTACTGTCTAAAAATAGTAACACTCCACCATTTTTACTTAAAAAATCCAACGACTTTAATAAATTATCAAATTTATCTCCGCTTAAAAGTTCATGGTCTTTGCTTATTTTTTGAAATTTTACATTGGTTTGCGCTTTTATCTCTCCGAAAACATAGGTAGCGTGATTTTTATTTTCGTGATCTTTTATGTCATATCTTTTTGCTTCAAAACCACAGATTTTTACACTCTTTGCGGGCGAAACTTCTATTAAGCTTTCGTGGCTAAGTCTGTATTCTACTAATTCAGAAACGCTTATCATGTTTAGGTTAAATTTTTTACAGAATTCTTCTAAATAATCACGTCTTGCCATTGTGCCATCTTCTTTTACAATCTCACAAATCGCTGCCATTGGACTAACGCCAGCAAGTTTGCAAAGATCAACTGATCCTTCAGTGTGACCTGTACGAACAAGGACACCACCTTTTTTTGCAATAAGCGGAAATATATGCCCAGGCCTTACAAAATTTTCAGGCACCGAATCAGTACTAGCAGCAAGTCTAATCGTCATATCACGCTCATAAGCACTTACGCCTGTCGTTGCCTCCTTTGCATCAATTGTGACAGTAAATGCGGTTTCGTGACTGGATGTATTTTTAGAAACCATTAGCGGTAAATCAAGTCTTTTTGCATTTGCTTCATCCATCGCAAGGCAAAGCACACCTCTTGCATGAGTGATCGCAAAATTTACCTTTTGCATATCGCTGCTTGCCGCTGAAAAGACCAAGTCTCCTTCATTCTCACGGTCCTCATCATCGACCATAATTACCATTTTGCCATTTTTTATATCTTCAATCGCTTTTAATACATTTTCAAATGCCATAAATTTCC
>NZ_CABPUE010000002.1:35569-36357 GCF_902460545.1 Campylobacter concisus | reverse complement strand
TAAAAATTGGTTTTTACATTTTTAGTAGCAATTCGCTAAGCAAATAAGTATACATTTTTAAGAAATTTTCTATAAAAATTTCTGTGTAGCAAATTAAAAAGAAAAAAGGATTAGAAAAATGGTGACCCATACGAGACTCGAACTCGTGTTACCAACGTGAGAGGCTGGTGTCCTAACCGCTAGACGAATGGGCCAAAATGGATGGTGCCCCGTGTAGGCCTCGAACCTACGACCCCATCATTAAGAGTGATATGCTCTACCAACTGAGCTAACGAGGCAAAATTAAATAGTAATAATAAATCTTAAAGTGTTATCTTAGAACATATAATCTTAAAATTTAATTTGACACTCAATAATGGGTGCTTTATGAGACATGACCTTAACCTAAGGTTTAATAGATGGCGCAGCGGACGGGGCTCGAACCCGCGACCTCCGCCGTGACAGGGCGGCATTCTAACCAACTGAACTACCGCTGCACCTAAAATGGTGGTCGCTATAAGACTCGAACTTATGACATCCACCTTGTAAGGGTGGCGCTCTACCAACTGAGCTAAGCGACCTAAAATTTAAAAAATATCTGGCGACCCTTAGAGGATTTGAACCTCTGTTTCTACACAGAGAAAGTAGAGTCCTGAGCCACTAGACGAAAGGGTCATAAACCCAAAAATGGTGTCCTGCGTTGGATTCGAACCAACGGCCCCCTCATTAAAAGTGAGATGCTCTACCGACTGAGCTAGCAAGACATTTGCTTAAAAAAGAATTGAGATTATACAAAAAACATTATTACA
>NZ_CABPUE010000002.1:15243-35005 GCF_902460545.1 Campylobacter concisus | reverse complement strand
TGTTTAATTAGTGTGTAATGAGTGATAAATTTTAGAAGCTAATTTACAATTAAGCTAAAAAATCTTTATAAATATAATAAAAGTACATCATGGAAACGTGATTACAGAGCGTTACAAGTTGTTTTTGCTTTGATCTATTGGGCAAAACTCATTAAGCATTTTTAATTTTTAAGCTCATAAAACATAAAACAGCCTATATTTGATAATAAAATGGCCAATTCTCTTGCTTATGAGAAAGGTGCTTAAAATTTAAGATCATACTGGGGCTCGTGCGTTAAAAATACATTAAGGCTTACGATAAATATAGTTCTTTTTATAATATAAAGAGCATTTGATAGCAATGCAAAAAATATTAAATACGTAATTAAAGAAAGCTCAACTTAAATAGCAAAAATAAAGGTTAAAATTTAAGCTCAAATATAAAACTAGCAAACAAGCTATTTCTTTGTATTTAGTTTTTGCCTATCATGTCAAGCTTAGCTTTGCAAGCATCTTTATACGGGCTTATAAAATTTGAGTCAGAGCACTCATTTAAATAAGACCTAGCCAACTTAAACTGCTTTTGTCTTATATAAATTTCGCTTATCAAATTTAAAGCGTGTAAGCGATCTTCTGGCTCAAGCTTCATGTTTAGTATAAATTTCGCCTCATCAAGTGCCTCACTTAGGTTATCTGTCTTTAGTGAAGCTTCTGAGTAGTTAAAATTTATCTTTGGCGAAAATGTATTTATCTTGGCTTTTGTTTGTAGCTCAAGAGCTTTTTTAGCATACGTTGTAGCTATGGCGTAATCATTACTTTTCATCGCATAGTCACTTATAGCTGTATATGCTTCGATGATCTTAAAGTCTTGGCCTCTTAGCTGCTCAATCGCGCTAATGGTTGAGATCGCCTCCGTAAAGCGTTTTAATGCAAGCAATGAGTAAAACCTGTCAAAAAGAGATGGTGTTGGATCTGAGTATTCGACTGATGAGCCAAGTGAAAGCGCGTCATTTGCGGCAATGATCGCATGCTCATAGTCTTTGTTTTTATATAAAATTTTGCTCAAATTTACCAGCCATTCGACTCTATCTTCTAAATTTTCATCCTTTGCATGAGCTTTTGCCAGCTCAAGTGCATCGTTGTAGCGGGCCGTTCTATAATAGCAGTTAAAGAGCTTAAATTGTGGTAATGAGATTTTATTTATATCGTAGTTTTCAAGTAAATTTATAACAGCCGTGCAATCATCTTTTATAAAATACTCTTTTGTAAGCTCTAGCGCAGCCTCATTTATCAGCTCCATTGCCTTACTTAAATTTCCATCTTTTGCCATGGTTTTGTAAGATAGTGCATCGGAGAATTTACGCTCTTTAATATCCAGCTCAAGCTCGCTTATTAGAGCCTTTTGGCTAATGTTTGTCCCAGCATATTTTTCAATTAGCTCTTTATATCTAGCATGAAGTGCAGTAGCATTTTTATCCTTTTCTTCAAAAAATAACCCATCTTTTGCTTTAGTCACCTCATCGATATAATCACCATATTTAAACTCTGTCTCATATCTATTTAAGTATTCGTATGCTTTTTTCTCATCTTTTGTTTTGGCTAGATTGAGTGCTAAATTTTTTAAAGCAACTTCATAAAAATCTTTCGTTCTATCGCTATTATTTATCAAGATTTCATAAATTTTAGCAGCCACATCAGGCATATCTTTACTTGCAAATGTAGTTGCAAGATTCATCGACTTTGTTGGGTTATTCATAAAAAATTTTTCATTCGCATTTGCGATTTTTAGTATAAATTTCTTTGCTTCATCAAATTTTTCTTTATCAATATTTGCATCAGCTAGGCTTAGTGCTGCTCTACTTGCAAGGTCGATGTCGTTTGTAGAGTAAAGCACTTTTTCATAGTCTTTTAGTGCCTCTTTTTGTCTGCCTATTTTATAGAGATAATCAGCGTAATCAAGTGCTGCAAGTTTTGTAAATTTTGAGTTTGCGTGCTCTTCGTTTAAGATATCAAGCATATATTTTGCATCACTTGCGATGCTATCTTTTAGGTAGGCTCTAGCGATTAGATATAGCACCTCTGGATAGTTTTCATCAGATGGGAATTTTCTGATCCAAGCCCTGCCTTCACTTACGATATCTTTTGGCTCAATCTCTTCAAACTCATTTTTTGTCTCAAAAATTTTATCAAGAGCCCTTAGGCGAAATAGTAAAAATTCACTTGAAAAAAGGCTATTTGGATGCCTTTTTATCGCTGTTTGAGTATCTTTTACTACATTTTCATAAGCGCCTTTTTCATAAGCTCTTTTTATACTTATGTAAATATCAATGTCATTACTATCAAGTCCAGCAATAGGGGCTTTGTTAAGATCAAGCGCTCCGATACTAGGATTTAGCATATCTTTAAAATTAGGTTTAAAATTTAGCCCAGACTTTCTCTTGCTATTTTCACTGAGCGAAGTATCTATAATGATGCTAAAGTGTTTTGAAATGGTTGTTTTTGGGCTATCTTGTACGTTTTGGCTATTATAAAGCTCAGTTTTTATATTTAGCAGTTTTGACGGTGCTTTTGGCATTATGACGATAAAAAGCTTGCCATCTTGCTTTTTATATTTTATATCCATTAATGGCAGTGTCGTATCTTCAATTTTGGGCAAAATTTCATCATCTAGCATGCATACATAGCGTTTGGTGTCGTAAGCTAAAATTTGCTCCACGCATTCAAATTCTTGCTCATCGCTTAGCTGAAGAACGCTATAAGGTTTATCACCATTTGCGCCGCTATTTAGGCTAAGATTAAAAGCGGTTAGATAAAGCGGAAAAAATAAAATAATTAAGAGCTTTTTCATGCCGCAATTATAGTTAAATTTTCTAAAATCCTGAAGCAAAGACAAAATGCTCAATAAATTCCAAAATCGCTCCAGAAAATAAAAATGAAAAGGCCGTTCCAGCTACTGCAATGCCAACAATTACTTTTAATGCCATCGAGATATTTGCGGTGTAGAGATTTTTATCTTTTACGATTGGCTCTTTTAGAAACATAAAGACGATTAGCTTTAAATAGTAATAAATCGCAATGGCAGAATTTATCATAATTATAACGCTAAGCACGACGTAATCAGACTTTATGAGCGATGAGATAAGCACCATCTTACCCCAAAAGACGCTAAAAGGTGGAATGCCAGCAAGAGCGATCATAAAAATTCCCATTATCACAGCGTAGCTTGGTAAAATTTTTATAAGCCCTGAAAATTTCTCAAATGGATGCTTAAAGCGCTTGTCCCAGCAGACCACATCGTCGCACCTTGCCACCCAGAGCATAGAAAATGCGCCCAAATTTGCAAACAAAAACATGATCCAGTAGAAAAACAAGGCGACATTTGCCTCGTGAGAATTTGCCACAAGCGCACAAAGCACGACACCAGCGTGAGCTATGGAGCTAAAAGCGAGCATCCTTTTTGCGTCTTTTTGCACTAGCGCCATGATGTTTGCAAGGCTCATCGTAAGCACGGCGATGATGTAGAGCATATCTTTTATCCATGAGATTTGTGAGCCCTCAAGCATCGCGAAAATTCTTAACGCAACGATAAACGCTGCCACCTTTGGCACGATCGACATATAGCCAGCAAGTGGGGCATTTGAGCCTTCATAAACGTCTGGTATCCATGTGTGAAAAGGTATGAGTGAGAGCTTAAAACCAATGGCTGAGGCGATGAAAACGCAGCCAAGCAAAATGATCAAATTTTGATTTAGGCTAAGATCTTTTATCACAACGCCGATACGAGCGATGTCTATTGAGTT
Source organism: Campylobacter concisus (assembly GCF_902460545.1). Classification (GTDB taxonomy): domain Bacteria; phylum Campylobacterota; class Campylobacteria; order Campylobacterales; family Campylobacteraceae; genus Campylobacter_A; species Campylobacter_A concisus_AE. The sequence goes on along the minus strand of NZ_CABPUE010000002.1, from coordinate 31,226 downwards.
TGTCGCTAGATAAAACATCGCTATTGCCATCGCAAAAAAGCCAGCTGAGAGCGAGCCCATAGCGAAGTATTTAATGGCAGCTTCTACGCTTTTTGCCTTGTTGTGAAGGGCGATTAGCGTATAGAGGCAAAGTGAGCTGATCTCAAGGCCTAAAAAGATGATGAGTAGGTTATTTGAGCTCACCATAAATAAAAATCCAGCTATCATAAACAAAAATAAAGCGTAATACTCGTAAATTTTATACTCAAAATACTCTTTTGTGCTAAGTGCAAGCGGGATAAAAAGGGCTGAAGCGATGAGGATGATGACTTGAGAAATGACCGAAACGCCATCAACCAAAAGCATATCCCAAAAGCTAAGGCTAAGACCATTAAAATCAAGTATTAGACCCAAATTTACAAATATTGCGATGATACAAAATACGCAGTAGAAATTTCTTGAAAGGTCTTTTTTTATGGTGCCAACGATTAAGATAAAAAGCGCAAAGATTATCATACTAAGCATCGGAGCAACCGAAGATAAAGAAATTTCTTTAAGGTCTAAAAAGGCTATTTCGTTCATAGTTTGCTCCCGCCATTTAAAGATGAAATTTTATCCTTTGTATCGCTATTTACGGCTCTAGTTTGCATTTTGCTTATGATATTTTGCACGCTTGGCTCAAGTGGTTTTAGTATCAAATTTGGTGCGATACCAAGAGCGATTATGAGCAAGCAAAGTGGCACAAGAGCAGCTAACTCTTTAAAATTTAGATCTTTTAGGCTTAAATTTTTCTTCTTACACTCGCCAAAAAATACCCTTTTATAAAGCACTAGCATATAAATAGCGCCCACGATGATGCTAAAGCCTCCAAGTAGCGCAAAGAGCTTGTTTAGCTTAAATACACCAAGTAGGCTCAAAAACTCGCCAACAAAGCCAATGGTTAGTGGCAGGCCGATACTTGCAAGTGTTGCTATAAAAAATACAAGCGCGTATTTTGGCATAACCTTAGCAAGGCCGCCAAATTCGCAAATTTCTTTTGTGTGAGCCCTCTCGTAGATGACGCCAACTAACAAAAATAGCGCGCCACTTACGATGCCGTGGCTTATCATCAAAAATATTGAGCCACCAAGGCCTATTAAATTTAGTGAAAAGATGCCAAGCATGATGACGCCCATGTGTGAAATGGAGCTATAAGCGATCACTTGCTTCATGTCGCTTTGTGCGTAGGCAACAAGGGCTGCGTAGATGATCATGATGATAGCTATGACGCAGACAAAGCCGCTTAAAATTAGGCTCGCATCTGGAAAAAGTGGAAGTGAAAATCTCACAAAGCCGTAAGTACCCATCTTTAAAAGCACGCTAGCAAGCAGCACTGAGCCGATAGTCGGAGCCTGTCCGTGTGCATAAGGTAGCCACGTGTGAAACGGAAATAGCGGAGTTTTCACACCAAAGGCAAAGAAAAACGCTAAAAATAGCCAAATTTGAGCACTTTGCCCGATACCAAGCTTGTACCAGTCAAGCAAGCTAAAGCTAAAGACGCCACTTTTTTGATAGCACAAATAGCCGATAAAGATGATCGCTACTAGCATAAAGACAGAGCCTAAAAATGTATAGATGAAAAATTTAATCGCAGCGTAAATTCTATTTTTACTACCAAATGCGCCGATGATATAAAGTAGCGGTATGAGGCTAAGCTCCCAAAAGCTATAAAACAAGATCATATCAAGCGCGCTAAAGACGCCCATCATCGTGCTCTCTAAAAAGAGCACGCTAATAATTAGATGTTTTAAATTTCCATCATCGCTAAGTGCGGCGATAGAGATGAAGCTCATAAATGCACTAAGTACGATAAGTGCTAGCGAAATGGTGTCGATGCCGATAAAATAGCTGATATTTAGGCTTGGTATGAGCGAGACTTGATGCGTTAAAACAAAGTCATAACCCTGAAAATCGATATTGATGCAGATAAAAATGGCTAGTAAAAGCTCTATGAGAGCGATGCTTGCTCCATAAAATTTTATGCTTTTATTTTCTATTAAAAAGCCAAGTATTGCGCTTATTGCAGGAAAAAGTATGATTACACTTAGCATTATTTGGCTCCGTTTAATAAAAATATAAAGCTTAAAAGCAAGGCAAATCCTGCGACCATAAATCTAAGCATGATGTTTAAGTCGCCACTTTGCATTTTGTTTGCTAAAAATGCAAATTTATTTAGCGTCGTTGCGACTAGATCGACACTACGATCGATTATCATCTCATCAATCTTTTTACAAATTTGTGATATCAATGCGTAGCCATTTATGAAAAATTTCTCATAAAATTTTGGGATAAAGTAGGCATTTTGCAAAATTTTATAAATTCTGCTCTCACAAATGCTCTCTTTAAAAATTTCTCTTTTATAGGCAAATACTGCAAAGCCAGTACTTGCTAGCACTAGGCTAAGTGTTAAAACGAGCAAGAAAATTTCGCTGCCGTGAGATAAATTTAGTGAAAAATCTTTTAAGCTTTTTTCTAAAAACTCACTAAAGTTGCTCCAAAAAAAGCCACTTATGGCTGAGAGAATTCCAAGTACACCCATGCCAGCTAGCATATAGTTTTTAGCTTCATGCGCGTGTTTCTCGCTCTTTGGCTTTGTAAAAAAGACGAGCATAACGAGCCTAAAGCTATAAAATGCTGTAAGTATCGCACCAAAGAGCAAAATGATCCATAAAAATTTATTCTCACTAAAAGCAACCTCTAAAATTTTATCTTTAGAGAAAAAGCCAGCAAATGGATAAAATCCAGCTAGCGCACAGCTTGCGATGATAGAAAGGAGTGCAGTTGGTTTCATAAATTTATAAAGTCCGCCCATTTTTTTGATATTTAGCTCATCATTCATCGCGTGCATGACGTTGCCAGCACATAAAAAGAGAAGTGACTTAAAAAATGCGTGCGTGACAAGGTGAAAAAGTGCGATCTTATAAGCGCCAAGGCCAGCAGCTACGAACATATAACCAAGCTGCGAAAGCGTCGAGTAGGCGACTATTTTTTTAAGGTCGTTATGCACAAGCGCGATGCTAGCCGCAAAAACCGCTACAAATGTGCCAAGGTAAGCGATAAAGTGCGATACTTCAGGCGCGTTTATAAAGATAAAATTTGCACGTATGACTAGATAGACGCCAGCTGTTACCATGGTCGCTGCGTGGATGAGCGCAGAAACTGGAGTTGGCCCCTCCATGGCATTTGCAAGCCATGTGTGAAATGGAAACTGCGCGCTTTTGCCCATGGCACCTATAAAAAGAAGTGTGGCGATGATACCTAAATTTAGCCCAGAAAAGTCGCTTCTAGCGTTAAAGACCTCACTAAATTTAAGCGAGCCAAAGCTATAAAATATATAAAAGATACCAACAAGCATGGCAAGATCAGCCACTCTGTTCATCACAAAGGCTTCGTTTGCAGCGACGTTTGCGCTAGGCTTTTTATACCAAAAGCCAATGAGTAGCCACGAGCAAAGTCCAACGCCCTCCCAGCCGATAAATAGCCCTATAAAGTTATCGCTTGAGACAAGGACATTCATGCAAAAGACAAAGAGCCCCAAGTAGCTAAAAAAGCGGTTAAAGCTCGCATCATCTCTCATGTAGCCAACCGAGTAGATATGCACGATACTTGCCACGATACCAACGGTGCTAAGCATAACAAGGCTAATGGCGTCAAGATAGAAGCCAAAATTTAAATTCAAACCGCCAAAATTTATAAACTCTTTTAGTGATAAATTTAGAGGCTCATCTATGCCAAGACTGGCTGCTAGCATGAGTGAGGCAGTTGTGCTAATTATCATTAAAAGTGAGCAAAAGATACCAAGTAAAAAATTTTTACTACTATGTGAAAAAAGTCCAGAAACGATAAAGCTAAGAAGCGGGGAAAATAGTGAAATGCAAAATAAAGTCATCCCTTAGCCTTTCATATTTGTCATCGACTCTAGGCTGATACTACCAGTCTTTTTATACCAAAGCACTAGTAAGCCAAGCCCCACAGCAACCTCGCTAGCAGCGATAGCCACTATAAAAAATGCAACTATCTGGCCTGTTAGGTCAAAGTAGTACTTTGAAATAGCAGCCAAGGCGATATTTGCTGAGTTTAGTAAAATTTCACTTGAAAAAAATAGCATGATCAAATTTCTTCTTCGCATTATGCCAATTAGCCCTATGACAAAGACCAGACTTGCAAGGATGAGGTAGTGAGTAAGCCCTATCATAGCATCTCCTCTAGCGTATTTTGAGTATTTAAGTCTTTATGTATTAAGATAATGCCAGCAACCATTGCCACAAGAAGCATTACAGCACACATCTCAAAAGCGATTAAATACTTGCTAAAAAGCAAAATTCCAATAGCCTCGATATTGCCAAGCTCGCTAGCAATGGGACTTAATCCATCAAATTTTGCACCATAAATAGGAGCTAAAAATATAAATATCAAAAGAAGTGCTATAAAGCTACTTAAAAGATAGATGGTGATCTTTGCTTTTTTGCTACTTTTTGGCTCACATTCTTTGCTACTATCAAAAAACATCATTGCAAATGCATATAAAACGACCACAGCACCTGTGTAGACTATTATCTGCACTACGCCTAAAAATTCCGCTCCAAGTAAGAAAAATATAGCCGAGATAAAGACCATGCCAGTAGCTAGCGCAGAGACTGCATTTAGTGCGTTTTTACAAAATACGCTAAAAGAAAAACTAACTAAAACCAAGGCGCTAAAAAGATAAAATGCAAAGCTCTCATACATCTTTTGCCCTTTTAAAATTTATACTACTCATCACTTTTTGTCTCATTTTTATTTTCGCCTATAAATGTATTTGGCGTCTTTTTAATTAAGCTATCAGCATTTTTAGGAAGTGCTCCGTATCCTTCAAACTCGCTTTGATCTTTTAAAAATTTATCCTTTGTCAAAAACTCATCTTTTGTGCCAAATATAATCCTGCTTTCACTTGCGACTTCGTACTCTTGCCCGCAGACTATCGCAAGCTCAGGGCAAACATCAGCGCAAAATCCACAATACACGCATCTACTTAAATTTATCGAGTAACTTGCGACCTTTTTGCGGCCATCTTCGCCAAGTGAAGTCTTCATTGAAATGCAGTTGCTAACGCAAATTTTCTCACATAACCCACATCCAATGCAACGTTCATTTTCACTTTCAACAAATTTCAAAAGCTTGTGAATACCCCTATATCTAGCGTTTAGCTGCATCTTTTGCATAGGATATTTTAAAGTATGTGACTTGCTAAAGAGCATCTGCTTTATCGTGACTTTTAGTCCGATCAAAAGATCAGGCTTAAATGTGATAGCGATGAAGTGCTTAAATTTATCAAATGCACTCTTTGGCTTTAACTTTTCATCTATTAAAATATATTTTTTCTCACTCATTTTTCGCCTTAGATTAGTAGCATAAAGCCAGTGATTACGATATTTAAAATTCCAAGCGGAAGCAAAATTTTCCAGCAAAATGCACTTAACTGATCAACTCTTAAATGTGCCCATGAAGCCCTTACCCAAAGAAAAAAGAAAAAGACAACGCTTGATTTTAAGATAATCATCAAAGCACCTGGGATAAATAAAAATTCGTTAAATCCTCCTAGGAACAAAAGCGTAATAATGATGCTAGCAGCGATCATGTTTGTGTACTCGCCGATGAAAAACATCGCCCATCTCATGCCGCTATACTCGGTGCCATAGCCTGCCACTATCTCTGTTTCGTTTTCTGTTAAGCAAAATGGTGTTCTATTGCACTCCACAAAGCTTGCTATTAAAAAGAGCAAAAAGGCAAGGGGCTGCTTGAATATAAGCCAGCCAAAAATTCCTTTTTGATAGTTGTTTATATCCACAAGTGAGAGTGAGCTAGTTACCATTACGACGCTTAAAAGAGCCATGCCAGCGACTATTTCGAAACTAAGAAGTGAGACTACTGCGCGAGCCGCGCTAATTAGTGCAAATTTATTATAGCTTGCAAGACCTGCTGCAAGTGGAGAGAAGACGCAAACTGAAGCAACGCCAGCGATGTATAAAATACCAACATTTATATCTGAGAGAATCGGACGTAATGTATGTCCAAAAATTTCAAACTCAGGCAAAAACGGCACAGGTGCAAGCGCTGCAAATGCGGCAATAGCTGATATTAGTGGAGCTATTAAAAAGATAAATTTATTCGTATTTGCTGGTACGATGTCCTCTTTTGTAAAGAGCTTTATCATGTCAGCTACTATCTGCAAAATTCCAGCAGGTCCTACCATATCAGGCCCCACGCGGCGCTGCATGTAGGCTAGTACCTTTCTCTCAGCATAAGTTGCAAGCCCTGCAAGGCTTGCCATGACGGCTAAGATGACCACAGCTTTAACGATAGTGCTTAGCACAAAAAATAGTGTTTCACTCATCTTTTGCCTTTATGATTTTAACTGCGGCGTAGCTTTTGCCATTAAATATAACGCCCACATCAAGCTTATCGTCATAATCACCTAAATACGCAGCGACTCCACCAAGCTCACTATCAAGCTCCACGCAAATGGCAAGCTTGCGCCCATCTTTTTCTAAAATGACCGCTTCATTTTGTGAAATTTCAAATTTAGCCATAAATTCGCTACTTGCATAAAGCTTCGCTCTTTTGGCTGTTTGTGTGGCATAGTTTGCAAAAAATGATGGCAAATTTATAGGATTTGCAAGATTTATAAGTGCCTCGTCATCTTTTAAATTTATGCTCTTGCTATCTTTTAAAAGTGGCTCTATATCATCATTTGGCGTGAAATTTGAAATTTCAAGCTTATAGCCTCTGTGACTTGTGCCGTCGTTTGCGTAAAAATTTTCTAAATCATCAAATTTAATGCCTTTGTAACCCTTTTCTTTTGGTAAATTTGGCGTGTAATCAATCGTATTTTTAGTCATTAGTCCAAGTGCGTTTGCGATATCGTTTAGAAAATAACCTTTGTGCGGTATCGCCACATTTGTTGGCACTAAGGCGTTATTTATGCTTGTAAATGTGCCTTCTTGCTGATTTAGCGCGCTAGCATCAATGTCACCTTCAAAAATACTAAATTTATAATCGCCATTTTCGTTATAGCCAAGCGTATTGCCAGGCTTTTTCTCGCTTGCAAGAGTGCAAATTTTAGCAACGCCAAGTGAGTTTGTGCGTGGTGGTATTAGCATCACACGAAACGGCGTAGCTCTTGCGATCACTCCAGTAAGTGCGGCTAGTAAATTCGCATTTTCATCCGTGTAAAAATCGCTTCCTAAAATGAGCGTAAATTTGCTTTTGCCCTCGCTTAAAGCCGGTACATCTAAGCCAAAATTTTCATCAAAATTTTCAAGCTTTGATGTAAGTGCGCTAGGTAAATTTTCACCCCAGTTTTTAAGTATAAAAAGTAAAATTTGCTCTAATTTTCCAGCTTCATGTGCTACATAGATAAAATTTTTAGAATATTTTTTAACGATCTCATCGGCTATGTGATGAAAGTAAATTCCAGCTGCTTTGTTCATTTTTAAAGCGTTATTTAACTTAAAGCTTGTCACTGGACTCTCATGCCTTAAGAAACTGCCAGCACTGATGATAAAATCGCTTTTTTTAATATCTTCATAGTCTGCATTATATGAGCTAAGCCCACTAAATTCGCTAAATTTATTTAAAAATTTTTGATAATTTAGCGCCTCATTATTTATTAAATTTAGATCAAATTTCTCTCTTAAACGCTCTAAAATAAGGGCCTCTTCGTTCGTGATAAAGCTATTAAATTTTATATTTTTGATCGCGCCATTTTTAATATTTAAAACAATCTCTTCAAATTTTTCTTCATTTTTACAGGCAAGCTCGTTGTGAAAGTCATAACCAAACCTAGCTGCTCCACTTACCTCACCAAATGTAAAATCATTGCTGATGCGGTAAATTTGCTTACTTCTGTCGCTAGTGCTCTTTTCTTTTACGTCATAGTAAATTAGCTCGCAGTCGCTTTGATGTGGATTTGCTGCTGGGATAGGGTTTAGCTCCCAGATATTTGTGCTATATTGAAAATGCGAACTAATAAGCGCTCCAGTAGGGCAAACGCTGATACACTCGCCACAAAATGAGCAGTCAAGACTCTCGCCCACGCTTGGACCTATTAGGCTTTTTTGCATCTTACTAAAAACTGCGTAGGCATCTTTTGGCATACTCTCTTTTAGCTCTTTTGGCACTTCAACGCCCCTTGGTACGGTCTTTAGCGCACTCTCGCCGATCCTATCTTTACAAACAGTGACACATCTTTCGCAGACTATGCAAAGAGCTGGATCGTAGTTGATTAGCCCCCATTTTTTATGCGGTTTGTGCGTGTCAGCGATGGCAAATTTTTGTTCATTTACTTTTAGACGTGTGGTTAAATTTTGTAGTTCACATTCGCCACTTTTGTCACAAACGCCACATTGAATCGGATGATTTACGCAATAAGTCTGCATGATTGCATTTCGCTCGGCAGCGATTTCTGGCGTGTTTGTATAAATTTGCATATCCTCTTTTGCTTTGGCATTACAGCTATAAACTACTTTGCCATTTGCCTCGACCATGCAGAGCCTACAAGCAAGAGTTGGTGAGCAGCCGCTAAGATAGCAAAGAGCTGGGATATAAATTCCATTTGCTCTTGCGATATTTAGGATGCTCTCGCCTTCATCTGCTTCTAAAATTTGATCATTTATGCTTATTTTCATTTACTAACTACTACTTGTTTAAATGCGTATCCATCAAACTCTTTTGCGCCAAATATCGCAACTGTGCCTTTTAGTGAATGGTCTAGTTTAAATTTTGCCTTCACGCTAAAATCTTTTGCTTTAAGCTCTAGCATATCGCCATCCTTTGTCTTTGCTACGATACCAAATTGCATGCCTCCTACGATCTCATCGCTTGCGTTTTTGTTTAGATAGACGACCGCTCCGTCAAAATTTTCAAGCTCTTTTAGCTCGTCTATTTTGTGATAATCATTAAATTCTTTCCTGCAACCACCAGCTAAAACGACATTTTTGCCTAAAATTTCAAGTAGCCAAAAGATCGCATCTTTATCTGGATGAGTAAAAAATGAATCATCAATAATGATGTTTTTAACGTCCTTTATCCACTCGCCGAGCTCTTCAAATTCCTCTTCGCCAACATTGCACTCGCCACTTATCAGCCCATCATCAAGCTCGCTAAAAAACTCATCGCAAGATAAATTTGCGTATTTGCAAAGAAGAGCTAAGACGTAGCTTATTGAGCCTATTTCGCAGCGGATTAAATTTTCGCCGCCAAGCTCGTTATCTTCGATGCAAGAGATGTATTTAAACTCGTGCTCTTTTATCTTGTTTGCTAAATTTTTATCGCTCAAGCTTAGCAAATTTGCGATATTTAAGCTTTTGCCTGCTATTAAATCATTAAATTTCATATCTTGCCCTTTTTTATGGTTAATACCCAATCAACTTGGTTAAATTTAAGCGAGTTCATCACTTCGCAGTTTAGATTATAGGCTAAATTTACAGCCTTTGTCACACCACTAAAATCGCCTATCTCAAATAAAAATATAATCACTTCATTAGGCTCGCTAGCCTTTATCTGCTGTCCAAGAGCGCTCAAAAACTCACTCTTTAAGTGCCTAAGATCGACCCTTCTCATCTATCGACCTCTCCTAAGATGATATTTGTGCTACCAATTATCGTAGCGACGTCAGCAATGTACTGGCCTACCAATAAATCTTCATAAATAGCGCAGTGCCAAAAGCTTGGCGTGCGAATTTTTAGGCGGTACGGGCTTGCGCTGCCGTCTGAGTTTATATAAATTCCAAGCTCACCCTTTGGTGACTCGCTAGCAAAGTAAATTTCACCCTTTGGTGGCTTTAATCCCTGAGTTATCAGCACAAAATGCTGCATTAATGAGTAGTTTTGGCTCATTATCTGCTCTTTTGAAGCGCTCACATACTCTGGCGCGTCGGCGATGATAGCGGGGCTGCTTGTCTGATACTTGCTAACACACTGCTTTAAAATTTTCACGCACTCGCGCATCTCTTTCATATAAAGTAGATATCTCGCGTAGCAGTCGCCCTTTGTGGCGTAAGGCGCGTCAAATTCTAGCTCGTCGTAGATGAGATATGGCTCTTCTTTTCTGATGTCGCGCGCGATGCCACTTGCTCTTAGCATGACGCCAGAGCAGCCGCTACTAAGGGCTAGCTCTTTGCTAACTACGCCCACATCAACAAGTCTTGCTTGCCAAATTCTATTTTCACTTAGCAGATCTTCATAAAGCGTGATGTCGCTTGGAAATTTCTCGCAAAATTTAAGCAGCTCCTCGCACCAGCCATCAGGCAGATCAAGCGGCACACCACCGATCCTTATCGAGCTATGCGTTAGCCTTGCGCCGCAGTATTTTTCTATTAGATCAAGGACGTATTCGCGCTCTCTAAATGCATATAAAAAGACGCTCATAGCGCCCACATCAAGGGCGTGCGTAGCTAAAAACAAAAGGTGTGAGCTGATGCGGTTTAGCTCCAAAAGCATCACTCTAATGATCTGCGCACGGCGAGGCACTTCTATAGCACAAAGCTTCTCCACAGCCGCGCAAAATGCGTAGTTATTCGCACTTGATGCTATGTAATCGACCCTATCAGTCACTGGGATAAATTCCTGATAGGTCATATTTTCAGCCATCTTTTCAACGCCTCGGTGCATGAAGCCAATCTCTGGCATGGCACGCACGACCTTTTCACCATCAAGCTCAAGCACGAGTTTTAACTGACCATGTGCGCTTGGGTGCTGTGGGCCAAAATTTAGTATCATCTTGCCGTCATTTTGCTCAAATTCTAAATTTTCAAAAAATGGTTTTAAGCGGTTTGGTGACTGGCTCAAGGTCTTTCCTTTACTATTTGGCTCTGACTAAATTTAGCCTTTTTGACAAATTTTACGCCGCCATCTTCTTGATACTCGTACTCTTCGTTAAATACTCTTGAAAATCCAAAGGTATCTTTCTCTTCAATATAAGCTGGATCGCGGTTCTCTTCGCCAATTTGCTCTCTAAACTCGCTTCCAAAAATTTTATCCACCTCGTACCATTTGGCAGCTTCATCGCCAGTTAGCGGATAGCTCTTTAAGAGCGGGTGTGAGTGCCAGTCATCAGGCATGATGAGACGTTTTAAATTTGGATGATCTTTAATGAGAACGCCGCTTAAATCATACATCTCGCGCTCAGCCCAGTTCGCGCTTTTATAAAGCTCGCAAACACTTTTTAACATTTCATCCTTTTTTACAAAGCATTTTACACGAGCGCGTCTATTTTTACTGATACTAAGAAGCTGATAAAAGACTTCATATCCGCCTTTTTGACTTGTGAAATCAAGCGCTGCGAGCTCGCTAAGCTGTTCATAACCAAAGCTTTTTAGTGTCTTAAGAGCTTTAAAATTTTCACAAGAATTTACATAAATTATAAGCTGATCAAACTCCACATAGCTAGATAAAATTTCTACTCCGTTTTGCTCTAAGATGGCTAGCTCTTCATCAAATTTAGAACCTCTTACCTCATATTTTGGCGTCTGCTTTTCTATGTAAAATTTCTCTTTGTAATACTGTTTTTTTTGCAGATCATTCTTTGGCTTATACTCTCTCATATCTCAAGCTTTCTTGGCTTTTGCGCTCTAAATGCACTTTGCTTTCTTATCTTTTTTTGAAGCATCATAAGTGCGTATTGAAGCGTCTCTGGACGTGGGGCACAGCCTGGGATGTAGATATCAACTGGTATTATCCTATCTACGCCTTGAACGGTTGAATAGGTGTTAAACATGCCGCCAGTGTTTGCGCAGCTACCCATCGAGATGACCCACTTTGGCTCAGGCATCTGATCATAAAGACGCCTTGTAAACTCAGCGTGTTTTTTAGTTAGAGTACCAGCTATGATCATCACCTCTGAGTGTCTTGGACTTGCCCTAAAAATGGTGCCAAATCTATCAAAGTCATATCTGCTAGCGCCACTTGCCATCATCTCGATCGCACAGCAAGCAAGTCCATAACTAAGCGCCCAAAGTGAGTTACTCCTGCCCCACTGCACGAGCTTATCAACGGTTGTTAAAACGACTGGCAAGCCACCATTTGCAGCGTAATTTATCTGATGCTTTGCCATTTAAAGACTCCTTTTTGCCAAGCATAAGCAAAGCCGATAAGTAAAATCGCCACAAAAAGCAGCATTTCAATTAGTCCAAAAATTCCAAGTAGCCTAAAATCCACCGCCCACGGATACATAAAAATGACCTCAACATCAAACAAAATAAATAAAATTCCATAAAAAAAGTAGTGGATATTTATCTTATTTGGCTGTTTTACGGTGGTTGGACCACACTCATAAAAGCCAAGTTTTAGACGCTGTGTATTGCAGTTGGCTAGTTTTTTGCTTATTTTTGAAGATAAGAATGTTATTAAACAAAATGAACAAGTCGCTAGTAAAAGTATGATAAATGCACCAAAATAGGTACTTTCAAGCTCTGAATGTGACATACTTTGCCTTTTTTAATTTTTAAGATTCTACTAAATTTAAATTTATTTGAGCTTGAAACGGCTTAAGAGTAGGGTGAGTATTGTGCTTTTGTGTAAAAATTACTCCTATTTTATCTTCTCAACCGCATCTTTTGCAGCACTTATTCGCTCGCTCTCGTCTAGCTCACGCACAAAGCCATCTTTTACTAAAATGATCCTAGTTGCTACATCAAAGTAGCTATCATCGTGGCTAACAGCAATTATGCTGATGCCTTTACTTTGTAAAAATGGCAAAATTTCTTTATAAAATTTTCGCTTAAAGAGCGGATCTTGATCGGCCGCCCATTCATCTAGGATAAGGATAGAGCGGTGCTCTAAAATAGCTATTAAAAGACTTAGGCGCTTTCGCTGGCCTGTTGAGAGTTGCGTGGTACTAAGCTTATTATCTATGACACTTACTTTTTTGTCGATCTCAAGTAAGGCTAAAAGCTCGTCTATTTCGCTTTGGCTAGCAAAGCCATTATGAGAGAGCGTTTGCGAAAATAGATAAAAATCAGCAAAAATAGCGCTAATCTTTGCCTGATAACTTTGTAAATTTCTTTCATCTATCTTTGTGCTATCAAGGTAAATTTCGCCACTACTTGGGCGCATTAGCCCGCAAAGTAAATTTATAAGCGTACTTTTGCCGCTACCATTTTTACCGATGATAAATGTTATCTCATCGCGTTTGATCTCTAAATTTACGTCTTTTAGGCTAAATTTGCCGTGAGTGTAGTTGAAATTTATATCCTTTAGCCTAATGCTTCGCCACTCGTCACTTAGGCTATCATCAAATTTAAAGCCTTCCTTAAATTTATTTAGATTTAAACTCATGATCTTTTCTAAACTCACTTTTGCGCTAAGTGCGGCTGGTATGGAGCCAACCATACTCATAAACGAACCTCTTAAAAATAGTATCGTAAGACTTATGCTAAGCGCAGTTTGTAGGCTTGCCCAGTCAAATGCCACGCACAAAAATACACAAAGTCCGACTGAGCCAAGCAGCATAATGTTTGTAAAATTATCACTTAATGCGTGATAAATATCGGCCTTTACCATATTTTGGCGTTTTTTGTCGCCTGTAAAATTTAACTCATCAAAGCAGACACTTGCCCTTGCTCTATTTAAACTAAGCTCTCTATGCCCCTCTACAATATCGTCGTAGTGTTTTTGCAATGCGTCATCTTGAACTCTAGAATGCTTAAAATAAAGATGAATTTTTTTCATAAAAAGTGTATTTATAAAAAGAGTCGTACCGATCCAAATGGATAAAAAGATAAAAATTTTTGGAGCGATTACACAAAGGTAGATGCTAGCGCAGACGATAAAAACTAAGCTTTGTATAAAGCCAGTAGCACTCATAAAAGCAAATGTGATCGTTTTTATGTCATTGTTTAGACTAGCTATGATCTTTGCCTTGCCGATCTCATTTATCACGCTATTTGGCGTATCTAAAATTTGCTTTACACTTTGATATCTTAGCTCGTAGATAAATTTATGTCCAAAATTTGTAAGCGATATATTTGCGGCGATGGCGCTTATAAAAAATAAAAGTAAAACTGCTATAAAATTAATGGCAAGAATCGGGTCAAATTCTTTTAAATCTACAAGCTCATTATTTATAAATGAAAGGGTCCAGACACCAAGTCCGCTAAATACTAGCGTTAATAACACTATTTTAGAAATTTGGTAGATATTTTTTTTGATTAAATGTGCAAGCATTACATCGCAGCTCGTGGCTGAATGATATTTGGCTCATACTTTTGTTCAGTGTTTTCGCTCATTATACGAAGCACCTTGCTTCGTTTTATCTTCGCATCGTCCTTAAATATAGCACGCACTTTGTCCATACCAGCATAAAAATCACGCATAAGCACGATGCAAATATATTTGCCAAAAAATGTCGGCTTAATAATGCCATTTTCTTCGTATATTGCATTTACAAGCTTAAGCAAGCTAAGCTCCATAAATAAGGCCTTGTTAATGTTTGTGTTATTTTCATAGTTATATCTTTTAATATCAACCCCACCATCAAAAAGCCTTGTTAAAAATGTGTATTTAAGTCTCTCTTTCTTGCTAAAACCACATTTTGCAATGACTGGGCTTTGCCTATTTTTTATCCTTTTGCCGTATTCAAGTAGATTAAACGCATTTATTACAAGCTCACCGTTAAGAAAACTAAATGCTCCACTGCCAACGCCAAGATACTCTAAATTTGAGCCAACATATTCGTCGCGAAGGTCGGCACTTTTTTCGTTTGAAAATGCCCAAGCATTGCTTTGTTTGTAGTTACTTTTGCTAAATTCTTCAGTGATTATCTCATAAAATTCACGCTCATTATCTACGTTTGAAACACCAAGCGAGCGAGCTATATTCTCTCTTGTTAGCTCTGATTTCATGAGCGGATAGAAGGTAATCTGCTGCGGAGAGATCGATTTTGCAGTATTTATGTCATTTATGAGCTGCTCTTTTGTTTGATTTGGCAGGTTAAAGATGAGATCAAGGCTAATGACTGGAATTTTGCCAAGAGCGAGCTCAAGCTTTCTTTTTATCTCCTTGGCTGAGCCAAATTTTTCATATCTGCCAACTCTTTTTAACGTTTCATCATCAAAGCTTTGTACGCCAACGCTTAGTCGATCAATTAATCCATCAAATCTAGCTAAACTCTCGGGTGAGATGTGATTTGGATCGCTTTCTGCCGAAATTTCATCTATACTAAAAAGCTCTTTTGCAAGCTTAAGCGTCTTTTCAAGCTCAGGTTCATTTATAAGCGTCGTGCCACCACCAACATAAAGTGAATCAAAGTCAAATCCAGCTTCTTTAACCTGCCTCATCTCCTCACGTAAATTTTCAAAGTAAACTTTTGCAAGCTCTTGCTCATAGTGATACTTATGAAACGAACAGTATGGACAGAATGTGTGACAAAATGGCACATGTGCGTAGAGCATATACTTTTTGTCTTTTTTGGGAGTTTTGGTGTAGGTTGTGGTTAAAATGTCTATATTAAATTCATTATATAGTGATCTTTGAATAGAATTATGAGCGTAATTTACGGCAAAATTCTCGACAATATTTTTAAAGATCATAACTAATCGCCTTAAATAAGTTTGGTTTTAAATTGATGCGTTAGGATAGCTAACTTTTAATAAATTTAGCCTTGTGCTAAAGAAATTTTTAGCTTAGCCAGATAAATTTGGCCTATAAATTTTAATTTTTTAAGTCTGCAAATTTCACATATCGATCAAATTTTAGCCCCAAAGCTTAAGGAAGTTACTCCTTGGCTCTTGAGATAATTTTGCTTGCATCTAGCTCAAATTTTACTCCATCTTTCGTCTCTAAATAATAGAATTTACCTAAAGTTGAAAGAGCTTTGATGTTGTAAAGTTTTATAACTTCATCATTTTTTTCAAAATAAGTCACACATTCTCTTTTAAATAGCTTAACGCTTGCATTTTCTTCTTTTTGCACTGTGTTATTGCTATCTAC
>NZ_CABPUE010000002.1:0-14713 GCF_902460545.1 Campylobacter concisus | reverse complement strand
CCCTAAGTTCATTTGAATAATTATCATATTTTTTAATATCTGCAGTTTCTAGTTCCTCTAAAATATTTTTTAGCTTTAGCAATTTGTTTGATTTCTTTCTTGATTCACTAGACTCAAAAATACCTTGTTTTTCTAGCAAAACAATTTGCCTATAAATTTTTCATCAAGATTCTCTACGGATAGCGCTGATTCTTTGTAATTATCATACTTTAATTCTAAATATTTTTCTTTCTTTGCCGAAAGTAACTTAATTAAAATTGAAATATTACTGGTTCGCAAAGAAATATCTTTGAGTTCTTTAATAAAATCTTCGCAATCTTTAATAACTCTATTTTTATCTTCAACCAATCTCTCAAAGCTTTTCATGCCCTAGACCTTTTTATTTAAAACGTCTTTAAATTTACAAATTTAACTACCTAAGTACCTTTGCGATTTCGCTCCAGCCCAAATTCTCAGCAAATTCAGCCGCCGTTTTGCCACTTTTTGTACGGGCATTTTTGTCAGCACCGTTTTCTAGCAAGAGATTTACAAGATTTAAATTTCCAGCGATCGTCTCGTTATGAAGCTGCGTATAGCCAAACTCATCAGCATCCGTGACCATATTTGGGTGCTCTTTTATATATTGCTTTACTTGCTCATACGTATTTTTGCTCATTGGATGCTCTATCAAATTTTCAGGGTGCTCTTTTTGCTCGTAAACTACCAAAATATCGTTAAAATCGCCAAAATCAAGCCCCCACTCTTTATCGTGCTCTTTTAGCTCTTTCTTTTGCATGCGTGAGCGCATCGCCTGCACGCTAAATCCGCCGTATGCGCGTCCATCTATCGAAAAGAGCCAGTCACTCATCTCGTCTATCTTTGCGCTTATTTGGTCGCCTAATTTCACGTTTTGCACGCTATCAGGCTCATTTATGAGCGTACCATATATCGTTTCGCCGTCAAATTCCACATCGTCTATCCACATATGTTCACCGACTTCTTCGCCATTTATGACATCTAAGAAGCAAATTTTTACCATCGCATAGTCAAGCATAGGGACGATCCTGTGGCGCTCCCAGTAAACCTCACGCCAAAAATATCTAAAGCTCTCTCTGGCCTGCTCAAACGCACGCTGCATGTAGTCTTCGTCGCTACTTACAAAATAGATTGGCATTTGCTTACCAAGATCGATTTGTCTACCGAGAATTTTCTTAAAAAAGCTCATTTTTTTGTCCTTATTTTTAATTTTAGATAGATCAAATTTAAATAAAACGATAAGGCGAAATTTCACCCACGAATACGCCAAATTTTAAATACAAAAACTATGCGAAATTTCGCAAATTTAGCCCAAAATCCTACAAAATTTTAAATCCAAAAATTACGTGATGATTTCAAAATTTAGCCTACCAAATTCAAATTTAAACAAAAATGTCGTGAGATGGATTTAAATATTGCGACGAAAAAATAAGTCTGCGCTAGGCATACAGCCTGCTGAGTGAAAATTTTTCTAGCTCGTTTAAAGGCACTCACGAGAAGCTGCTACTTGAGGTTTTTAAAGCTTATTGGGAGTTCTAGGTTCAACCCCCTAACCAGCTTTATACACTCCTGTAGATCGTCTATACTTTTGCTTGTTACTCTGATCTCTTCGCCCCTTATCTGCGCACTCACCTTGATCTTTGAGTCTTTGATCGCTTTGGTTATCTTTTTTGAGTTTTCAGCGTCAAGCGTGTCGTTTAGTTTTAGCGTAGCTTTTAAATTTCCACCACTTGCTGGCTCTCTTTTTGTCTCTGTGATCGCAACTGGTGGTATGTTGCGCTTGATGAGCTTTGAGATAACTATATCCTTTAGTGCATCGATCTTGTTGTCACTTGAGCTAAGAAGTGTGATAAATTTCTCCTTTTCATTTAGCTCGACCTCGGCCGCAAGCCCCTTAAAGTCATACCTCGCAGCGATCTCTTTTTTTGCCGTCTCAAGAGCGTTTTTAACCTCCATCATATCGACCTCGGCACTTATATCAAAGCTATGTTCGGTTGCCATTTTTTGTCCTTTCAAATTTATTTAAATAGCCCTTTGATCTTCTCAAAAATCGACTTTTTGCCAGTCTCTTCTTGCTCTACTGCCTCGCTAATCTGCTGCATCGCAGTTTGTGCGTAGATGATAGCTCCATTTGGATCACAGTTAAAGAGATTTGAATATGAGCTTGATTTGTTTAGATCAAGTGGATTTGGCTCCACGACCTCAGTGGCCTCGAGCAGGCCTATTTCTAGCTCGCATGCGTAGTTTAGCGCATCTAAAAATGCAGGTAAATTTTGAGCGTAAAAGCTATCAATCGCCTCTTTTATCTCGCCACCTTCTTCATAGTCAGCCTTTAGTTTAGCTACGTTTTTAGCATTTGTATAAGCGCCACAGCAGTAGTTTTCGGTGATCTCATTGTAAATTTCGCCACTAAATTTATCCAAAAACTCGCTTGGTAAAATTTCTCGCCAGTTACTGATGTAGTTTTTAAATTTCTCGTTTTGCTGCGCCAAAGAGCTTAACGCTGTGCCCCGAGTGTAGAAATATTTTCTAAAAAATCCTTGTGTAACGGCGATACAAAAGCCGTGAGTTTTGTTAAAAATTTCATCGTCTTTATACTGCAATGCAGCACTTAGTGTATCTTTGTACTTTTGGGCGTAAAATTCCTCTACGCCAGCCTTGCTAGCAAGCGCTAAAACCTCTTCAAATTTACCAGCCCTTGCAAGCTCAAGTGCCTCAAAATACCACTTTGAAATTTCATCTTCGCTAATGGCGTGATAGCTTATATCATAGCCCATTATCTGCTCTCATTGATGAAATTTTCGATGTTTGTGACAATCTTTGCGATGAGCGTCTTTCTAGCCTCCAAGCTGCCCCACGCTACGTGCGGCGTGATGAGTAGATTTTCTTTATTTTTTACATTTAAAAATGGGCTATTTTCGCTCATTGGCTCGCTCTCCAAAACGTCCGTACCAAAGCGTAAATTTCTCTCATCTATCGCCCTTGCCATCGCAGCTTCATCCACTATGCCGCCGCGTCCTAAATTTAGCACTATCGCATCATCTTTTAGTAAATTTATCTCATTTGCGCCTAGTAAATTTCTAGTTTTTCCATTTAGCGGTGCGTGGATGCTGATGATGTCGCTGCTTCTTAGTAGCTCCTCTAAGCTTTTTTGCTTAAATTCGCTATTTTTATTTGCTCCGCTTGTCGAGTAGTAGCTCACGTTTGCGCCAAATGCACGCGCCACTGACGCCACGCTGCGTCCTATCTCGCCAAGTCCGATGATGCCAAATTCTTTGCCAGCGATCTCGCTGATATCTGCGCCAAGATAGGTGAAAATTTCACTCTTCACCCACTCGCCACTTTTTACGTAGTGATCATAAAATTTGATGTGATTTGTTAGCCCAAAAAGCAAGGCAAACGTGTGCTGCACGACGCTTGCGGTTGAGTAGCCAGCGACGTTTTTCACAGCTATGTTTTTGGCTTTTGCATGCTCTAGATCGACATTATTCATCCCAGTTGCACTTATGCAAATGAGCTTTAAATTTAGCGCGTCCATCACGGCTTTGTCGATGATGACCTTGTTTGTAATGACGACATCAACGCCCTTTAGACGGGGCACGATCTCTTCGCTTTTTGTTTTTTGGTAGCTGATAAACTCGCCAAATTTCTTAAAAACACTAAGATCTACGTTTTCTCCCAGCGTTGCCGCGTCTAAACAAACGATCTTCATCTTTAGTCCTTAATGAAATGTCCTACAAATTTAGAGTAGTTATCTAAAATTTTGCCACCCTTTCTATATCCAAGCGCACACGCTTCATAAGCGTAAAATACGCCTGCTTGGTAGTTATCGCCTCTTTCATCTTGGTTAAACTCGTAAAATTCTTGATAGATAGCTTTATTTGAGTCGTATTCGCCGTCATTACTTGCTATTTGTGCGCCGTTTTCATCGTGTATCGAGACGTTTGCTCCCTCTCTACCAAATACCGGCTTTTTCACATATTTTTTGCCCTTTAGTGGCTCATTTGAGGTCTCAAGCAAGAGTGGATGATTTGGATAAAGATCCCAAAGAATTTTTAAAATTCCCTTGCTTTGGAAAAGTAGCGTGTAGGCTGGATTTATGATGATAGCTTTTTGATTTTTGATGATATTTGAGAGTATGAGAGCCAGCTCACCTTCATCGATCGCTATGCTCTCCCAAGGTACAAGCTTAAACCAGTACTCGAAATTTTTATCGCCCTTAAAAATGCCCTCATTATCGTCAAAAACAACCTCATCAACGTAAGCAAAGTCTGTTTTAAAGCCAGCCTCTTTTGCGATGTATTGCAGTAATTTCACGGTTTGCTCATCCTCGATACTGCCAGCGATAGAGCTAAAGAGTATCCCCCAGCCCTCGTAAACATCCTCAAAATTTACATTATCATCGCCAAGCGTAATAAGGCGTTTAAAATTTTGCTTTAGAGCTTCGTAAAGGTTATTAAATTGCTCTGCTTCATCCATATGATTTAGCTTTAGCATCGCCCACTGAATGATCGCTGTCTCAAAGACTGCCGTTGGCGTATCTGCGTTAAATTCGATCAGTTTTATCGGCTTGCCATCGAGTCCGCCTGCAAGATCAAACCTGCCGTAAAGGTGCCAATGAACGTCATTTTCCCAGCTTTTTTTGATGCTATCAACGAGATTAAACGGTATGCCTATCTCGTGAAAAAGGTTGTTGTCAATGACGTACTGAGCGGCATTTACATACATATCATATAACTCGTTTGCTGCTTCATAATAAGCATCCGCCTCGCTTGCTTTCACCTGTACTATCTCATCTGCGATATATGAGCTATTGTCATTATCTGTGTGCCACGCAAAGCCGATTTTTTCCATAAATTCGTTATTTAATGGCGTTATTTTTCTTAAATTTATCATTTTTTAGCCTCCAAAGCTTGATGAGCTAGAGCTTGATTTTGAGCCACCACCGAAAAATCCACTCTTGCCACCACTACTTCTTGCGGCAGAATTTGCCGCTTTTTGCTTATTAAAGCTATCAACGCTTCTTGTGTATGCGCTTGGATTTTTGTAAGAATTTTGACGAGTAGCTTGGAAATTTTGATTTCCAAAAAGCTTGCTACCTATCCAGCTACCAAGTATCGCGCCAGCAGCAGAGGCAAGTATCGTCTCACCAAGGCTTAGACCGCCACTACTTAGCTGTGCGTCGCTCGTTTTTGTTAAATTTGAAGTGCCATTGTCAATATTTGCGTTTGCTTGAGCTAGGAGTTTATCGATCTCGTCTTTGCTTAGCACACGCTCAGTACCGTTTATATCTTTTAGCACAACTCTAGTTTCAGTACTTGGATACTCTTCTAAAATTTTATAAACTCCAGGTGCACTCTCTTCGATAATGACAAAGGCGCCATTTTTTTGCGCAACTTCGTTTAGTGCATTTTCATCACCGCCATTGTTACTGCCACAACCAGCAAAGCCAGCCATAACGATCGCACCAAATCCGCCTACCGCAGCATAAGTAGCTATTTTTTTAATGTGTTTCATATCTCTCCTATCAACTCTTTTAAATTTTTATGTCTTCTAACAAGTATCACGCCTCGTTTAAATTTTATAAATTTTGAGTGATGTATCGCTTTTATTATCTTTTCACTGGCTTTTTTCGTTGCCTTTGGCTTTAGATTTAGCTCCTTTAAAAATTCACTTAAATTTATCCATTTTGACTCATTTTCTATCTCGGCCTCTATCGCTTCGTTATTTGGCATATCGTCATTTTTTTGTGCTAAAAGCGGCCTTTGCATGGCATTTAGAAACTGCATGAGCTTTTCATCTCTATCTTTATAAATTTGCAAAATTTCATTTTTTCGCTCGATTAGCATCTGCTCCTTTTCTTTAAAAAGCCTATCTTTATCGGCTTGCAAGTTTAAATTTAAGCTCTTTAATTCGCTTAACTCATTTAGTAAATAATTTACAAACTCATCATTTTGGGATTTAGTTTTTGTGCTTTTTGGGGCGGTCTTTGCGGGTTTTTCGCTACTTGGCTCCTCGTCAAGGATGACAAATTTAGTGCCATTTTCAATGACCGTTTTTAACGAGCCTCGGCGGATTCTATTATAGACTGCTTCTTTTGTTATGCCTAAAATTTCTGCAGCTTCATTTACAGCTAGCTTTTGCATCGGATTTCCGTTTAAAATAAAATAAAAAAATTGCTTTGATTATAAAAAAATAAGGCTAAAAGAAGAGTTAAACAAAGAGAGCAAAGCCCTCTTTGTCTTGGTTTTAGAGTCTTGACTCGTAGCGTCTAAGCATATAAAGACGTTTAAGCATTTTCTTGCGAGCTGCAATTTTTTGTTTCTTGCGGATCTCAGTTTTAGGCTCAAAGAAGCGTCTAGCTCTTGCTTCAGTAACGACTAAATTACGGTCAGTTTGTTTTTTAAACTTTCTGTAACCCTCGTCAAATGACTCGTTAGGATGTACCTTAATACCAGGCAACGTCCTCACCACCTTTCAGATTAAAATAAGCCGTGAGTATAGTTTAACTTTCATAAATTTAAGCTTTTAGGCAAATTTAAAATATTTAATACTTTTTTAATAACCCAAAATTTATAATCTTAAAATTTCAAAAAAGGCTCACCATGTCAAAGGATCTTCATTTTAGCTACGCCAAGAGGCGTTACATTTTTTTTGCCTGTATCACGCTTATTGTCTTTATTTTGCCATTTATCAGGATAAACGACACGCAACTATTTTTGCTAAGTTTTGATAAGAGCAGGGTTGATCTATTTTTTACAAAATTTGATATGCAAGAGCTTTATTTATTGCCATTTTTATTTATCATTTTGTTCTTAAGCATATTTTTTCTAACGACACTTGCAGGGCGCGTTTGGTGCGGTTGGAGCTGTCCGCAAACTATTTTTAGAACAATATTTCGTGATCTTTTGCAAACTAAAATTTTAAAGATCAGAAAAAATATCCAAAATAAACAAAATGAGCCAAAAGGACAAATTTTAAAGCGTGCTTTAGCAGTTGGAATTTGGTGTGTTTTAGCTCTTGTTATTTCGGCAAATTTTTTATGGTATTTTGTGCCGCCGCTTGATTTTTTTGCTTATTTAAAAGAGCCAAGCGAACATGGAGTTTTGCTTGCATTTTGGCTTGTTATAGCTATTTGGTTAGTTTATGATGTCGTCATTTTAAAGGAAAATTTTTGCATTTATGTCTGTCCTTACGCTAGGGTGCAATCAGTGATGTTTGATAACGATACGATCCAAGTTATTTACAATCAAAAAAGAGGCGGCATAATCTATAATGGACAAGAGAAATTTAAAAAGCCAAAAGAAGAGGGCGCGCTATGTACTGGCTGCGAGGCATGCGTGAGGATATGTCCGACGCACATTGATATAAGAAAAGGTATGCAGCTTGAATGTATAAATTGTCTAGAGTGTAGCGATGCTTGCGCTAAAGTGATGAAGCATTTTGATGAAAGCTCGCTTATTGAGTGGAGAAGTATAAATTCTATAAAAGAGCAAAAAAGAGTCAAAATTTTACGCTTTAGAACGGTTGCTTACCTTGTTATTTTAGGCATTGTCTTAACAGCTGGGGTATTGATGAGTGGCAAAAAAGAAAGTATGCTTTTAAATATAAATAGAACAAGCGAGCTTTATAAAATTTTAGGCGAAAATGAAGTTGAAAATTCTTACGTATTTTTGGTGCAGAACACACAAAATAAAGAGCATGCATTTTACTTTGAAGTAGATGATAAGAATATAGAAATTTCTCATCCAAATAAGCCATTTATATTAAAAGCTGGCGCAAAGCAACGAGTAATCGTCACATTAAAATCAAAAAATGAAAATTTAAGCGATAAAGATCTTTTAAAACATATAAATATAAAAGCCTATACCATTGACGAGCCAGCTATCAGCGTGCAAAGACAAAGTACTTTTATCTATCCTAAAAGATGATAAAATGGCAAAAAATTAACAGGAAGCAAGATGGCGATCTCAGAAAAGGGTAAAAAAAGATACGAACTTATTGTAAAAACAGCACTTGAGCTATTTTTAGAAAAAGGATACGAAAAAACAAGCTTAAGTGACATCGTAGCGATAAGTGGCGGATCACTTTCTAGCATTTATACATTTTTTGAGAACAAAGAGGGGCTTTTTGAGGCGATCATCGAGCAAGAGATAGATGATAGCCTTATAAAAGAGATCGATGAGAAGATAGATCTTAAAATTTCTCACAGCTTGGAGGAATTTTTAACCAAATTTGCAACCATAATATTTTCTATTACTTGCAGCAAAAGGCATATCTCTCTTGGTAGGATAATGATGAGCGAGGGTTCTAAAAATGGTGGCAAACTTGGTAAGACGTTTTTGGATCAAATTTTAAAAAAGATCAATCTTGTGCTTATAAATTTCTTTGAAAGAGATGAGATAAAAGCCAAACTTGATTCAAAATTTTCAGCCAAATTTGCTGCAAAGTACTTTATACAAAGTGTGATAGGAGCTTATTACTACGATTCGCTTTTGATAAATGAAGAACCAAAGCTTAGTGAAAGAGAGCGTAAAAAGCATGTTGGCTTGTGTGTTGAGTTGTTTTTGAATGGAATTAGTAAAAAATAAAATTGACTTTTTATTTGTTTTCTAATAGAATCGAAAACTTTAAATTTTTGTAACAATTATTACAAAAACTAAATATGATATTAAAATTTAAAATTAAGAGAGGTTTTTATGGCAAATTTTAAAAGTGCTCTTGTGCTTTCGGTTGCAGTTTTATTTCTAAGTGGTTGTTTTGAAAATAAAGAGAATAAAGCGGCAGCAGGTCGCCAGATGCCACTATCTCATGTGGATATTTTTATCGCACAAAAAACAGACATACCTATTAGTTTTGATTACACCGCAACAGTTACAAGTAGTCAAGATGTTATTATCTATCCAAAAGTTGGTGGAACTATCATAAAGCAGTTTTTTAGGCCAGGCGATAAGGTAAAAGCTGGAGAGAAGCTATTTCTCATAGATCCAGAAAAATATCAAGCAAGCTTTGACTCACTTGATGCAGCTGTCGGCGTAGCGAATGCAAATTTAAAAAATGCCGAGACTGAGTTTAAAAGAATTTCTGCCCTTTATAAGAAAAGTGCAGTCTCTCAAAAAGACTACGACGCAGCAGTTGCAGCTTATGATATTGCAAATGCGAATTTAGTAAGTGCAAAAGCAAATTTAAAAAGTGCAAAAATCGACCTTGGTTACACGACTATCACAGCGCCATTTGACGGTGTAGTGGGCGATAATCAAGTAGATGTTGGCTCGCTTGTCATAGCAAACCAAACAAAACTTGTAAGACTTACAAAAATAAATCCTATTGAAGCAGAATTTTATATCGCTGATGCGGATAATCTAACTAGAAAGACAAATTTGGATAACGGCTCGTGGCAACAGCTAAATAGTGATGCTGTGTTAAGCGTCAATGGCGAAAATTTTAATGGTAAAGTAAATTTTATAGATAGTGTTGTAAATACCGCAACTGGCAGCGTTTTGGCAAAGGCTAGCTTTGATAACAGCGAGGGTAAAATTTTACCAGGCGCGTTTGGTCATATAAAGATGAGCGGCTTTGTTCAAAAAAATGCCTTTAACATCCCACAAGTTGCCCTTCAACAAAGCGCTACAAACTCTTATGTTTTAGTCGTAAAAGATGGCAAAGTAAGTCAGAAAAATTTAAAAACAGGATATCAAACAAAAAATATGGTAGCAGTCACTGAGGGTCTTGAAGATGGCGATAAGATAATCGTTAATAACTTCCTTAAAATTGGAGTCGGCGCACCAGTTGAAACTGATAAAGACCTAAGTGCGGAATTTATAAATGGCAAAGATGCAAACGCTACACAGAGTAAGTAAAGGTAGATAAATGTTTTCAAGATTTTTTATAAACCGACCGATATTTGCGACTGTTATATCTATAATTATAGTAATCGCTGGTTTTATGGGTATCAAGGGGCTTCCAATAGAGGAGTATCCAAGCCTTACACCGCCTACTGTCTCTGTAAGTGCGACATATAGCGGTGCTGATGCGCAGACTATTGCTGACTCAGTAGCAAGTGCGATCGAAGATCAGATAAATGGTGTTGAGAATATGCTATATATGCAAAGCACCTCAAGCTCTGCTGGCACGATGAATATAAGCGTATATTTTAAGATCGGTTCATCGTCAAAACAAGCTACGATAGACGTAAATAATCGCGTACAAGCCGCCCTTTCAAGATTGCCTCAAGAAGTACAAAATATGGGCGTAACGGTGCGCGAAAGAAGTGGCTCAATCCTTCAAGTTGTTGGCTTTACAAATCCAAATATGGATTTGATCGAACTATATAACTATGTAAATTTAAATATTGCTGATGAGATAAAAAGGGTTAGTGGTATAGGTGATACAGTATTGATAGGTACTAAAGAGTATTCTATGAGAATTTGGCTAAAGCCAGATAGACTAGCTCATTTTAAACTAACTCCAAGCGACGTCATTTCTCAAGTAAAAATTCAAAACTCACAATACGCTGCTGGCAAGATAGGCGAACAGCCATCGGATGGTGGTAATCCTTATGTCTATTCTGTTCGTACCGATGGACGTCTTAAAAATGCAGCCCAGTTTGGCGATATAATAATTAAAAGTTCCGATGGATCAGTGTTGAAGCTAAAAGATGTAGCTACCATAGAGCTTGGAGCAGCTAGCTATGCTAACGACGCGATGTTAAACGGCAAACCGGCTATTCCTCTTTTGCTATTTTTACAAAACGATGCGAATGCTCTTGCTACCGCAAATGCTGTAAAAGAAAAGCTTAACGAGTTAAAGAAAACTTATCCTGTTGGCCTAGAGCACACCATAGCTTACAATCCAACAGAATTTATAGATGTTTCAATTGATGAGGTTATAAAAACTTTTATTGAAGCGATGGTACTAGTTCTTATCGTAATGTACTTCTTCTTAAAGAGCTTTAGAGCCACCATTATACCGATGCTTGCTGTGCCAGTCTCTATAATAGGCACATTTGGTGGGCTTTATGTGATGGGCTTTAGTATAAATTTGATCACGCTTTTTGCCCTGATCCTAGCCATAGGTATCGTCGTAGATGACGCTATTATCGTCATAGAAAATGTCGAGAGAATTTTACATGAAGATAAAGATATAAGCGTAAAAGACGCGACATTTAAAGCAATGGAGGAGGTGCAAACTCCGGTTATCTCTATCGTACTCGTGCTTTGCGCAGTTTTCGTGCCAGTTTCATTTATGGAAGGCTTTGTAGGTGTTATACAAAAGCAGTTTGCTCTAACACTAGTTGTTTCTGTTTGTATCTCAGGCTTTGTTGCTCTTACACTTACGCCAGCACTTTGTGCGGTTATGCTTAAGAAACAAGAGAGCAAGCCATTTTGGATAGTTCAGAAATTTAACGACTTCTTTGACTTTAGCACCAGACTCTTTACGGCCGGAGTGGCTAAAATTTTAAGGCATATTATTATTAGCTTTATTGTAATTGGTATTTTAGGATTTGCTACTTATAAGCTATTTGATGCTGTGCCAAAAGGGCTTGTGCCTTCAGAAGACAAGGGTGCTTTAATGGTTATCACCTCACTTCCACCTTCAACAAATATGCTAAAGACAAAAGAAGAAGTAGTCTCGATTAGCAACGCCATTTTAAGCAATCCAAATGTTGAGTTCACTATGGCTTTTGCAGGTTATGACATACTAGCTAGCTCGCTTAGAGAAAATTCAGCCGTTAGCTTTATAAAGCTAAAAGATTGGAGTGAGAGAAAAGGCGCTAACAATGGAGCTGATACATTAGCTGGCCAGTTTAATGGTATGCTTTGGAGCTCAAAAAACTCAATGACATTTGTTGTAAATTTACCGCCTATTATGGGTCTATCAATGACTGGTGGCTTTGAGATGTATCTACAAAATAAAAGCGGCAAGAGTTACAACGAGATAGAAGCAGATGCTAGAAAGGTAGCTGCAGCAGCAAACGCAAGACCTGAGCTAACAAATGTCAGAACCACGCTTGAGACAAATTATCGTCAGTTTAAGATAACAGTTGATAAAGAAAAAGCTAAATTATTTGGTGTAAGCGAGAGTGAAATTTTTAGCACGGTAGCAGCTACTTTTGGCTCTTACTATATAAATGACTTCAATCTTGCTGGTAAATCTTACCGAGTATATGCAAGAGCTGAGGAAAGTTTTAGAAATAATCCTGAAGATCTAAGAAAAATTTTCGTCCGCTCATATGATGGCGGCATGGTACCGCTAAATTCAGTAGCAACACTTACAAGAACGATCGGACCTGACATCGTTGATAGATTTAACCTCTTTCCATCAGCTAAGATCATGGGTGATCCAAAACCTGGCTACACGTCAGGCGATGCGATAAGAGCGATCCAAGAGGTCGTAAATGATACGCTAAGCAGCGAGGACTACGCTATAAGCTGGGCTGGAACGGCATATCAAGAGGTAAATTCTCAAGGAACTGGCACAGTTGCCTTTATCTTTGGTATGATCTTTGTCTTTTTGATCCTTGCCGCTCAGTATGAAAGATGGCTCATCCCGCTTGCAGTCATCACTGCCGTACCATTTGCGGTATTTGGCTCGTTGCTAGCAGTTTGGATAAGAGGACTAACAAACGACATCTACTTTGAGATAGGGCTCTTACTACTCATAGGTCTAGCGGCCAAAAACGCCATCTTGATCGTAGAGTTTGCAATGCAAGAGCGTGATAGTGGAAAGAGCATATTTGACTCAGCGATAAATGCGGCTAAACTTCGCTTTAGACCTATCGTAATGACATCAATTGCATTTACGCTTGGCGTCTTCCCGATGGTTATAAGCACAGGTGCTGGTGCAGCTTCTCGCCACTCACTAGGAACTGGCGTGGTTGGTGGCATGATCGCTTCAACTACGATAGCGATATTTTTCGTGCCAATGTTTTATTATTTGCTTGAAAATTTAAATGAGAAATACTGGAAAAAGGGAGCAAAAAAAGATGAAAAATAAGGCGTTTATACTTATAACGGCAGCGTTTTTAGCTGGTTGCTCATTTCGTCCAGATATGCCAAATGTAGATACAAATTTCACATCTACTTACACTTATGAGACAAGCGATATAAGAGATCTTTGGTGGAGAGAATTTAACGATGAAAATTTAAATTCTCTAGTAGAAAATGCACTTGAGAAAAATACAAATTTACGTGTTGCTTATTTAAATTTAGAGAAAGCAAAAGCAAGCCTTGGCGTAGCTGAGGCGGATTTGCTTCCTAGTATAAATTTAAATATAGGCTACGAAAAAGCAAAGAGTAGCGGGGAAACGTATACTAAACAACCACAAACTCGTTATAGAAAATCAGATATAAATTTAGGATTAAACTATGAGATTGATCTTTGGGGCAGAGTAAGAAATAATGTAGCAGCGGCCGAAGAAAGCCTAAATGCAACCAAATTTGACTACGATAGCGCGAGACTAAGTATCAGCTCAGGTGTTGCAAAAAGCTACTTTGCGTTAGTTTCATTAAATATGCAAGAAGCTGTGCTAAGAGAGACTTTAAAAACCTATGAAGACACGCTAGTGCTTCGCAAAACACAGCTTGATCTTGGAAGCATAAATGAGATGACTTATTTGCAAAGCAAGGCAGCAGTAGAAAGCGCTAAGACCAATCTTACTTCTATATTAAATGCAAAGTCAAAAGCTATCACCTCAATAGCTATCTTGACTGGTAAAAGTAATAATGAAATTTTAGGTGGAGCTGTTGCTAGCTCGCAAAATTTACCAGCTTCTCCCGAGATAAGTGCTGGCATTAGCTCTGAAATTTTGCTAAGAAGAAGCGACGTGGCAAAGGCACTGGCTGATTTAAAAGCTACAAATGCTCT
Organism: Campylobacter concisus; assembly: GCF_902460545.1. Classification (GTDB taxonomy): domain Bacteria; phylum Campylobacterota; class Campylobacteria; order Campylobacterales; family Campylobacteraceae; genus Campylobacter_A; species Campylobacter_A concisus_AE. Next base: position 832 of record NZ_CABPUE010000002.1, on the reverse strand, counting down.
TGTTGGTGTTGCAAGGGCTGAGTATTTTCCTACGATTTCACTTACTGGACTTTTTGGCTTTTCAAGTATTGATTTTGAAAATATCTTTGTTGGAAATGCCAATACATGGAGCATAGGCGGCTCTTTAGCACAGAAAATTTTTGATTTTGGTAGGACAAAAAATAATGTAGCAGTGGCTAAAACAAATGAACAAATTGCCGCTGTTAATTATGAAGCAGCGGTAAAATCGGCTCTTGGCGAAGTAAGAGATGCGCTTGTTTCAAGGCAAAATGCAAAGCTCTCTTTGGATCAGGTGAAAAATTTGCTACAATCCCAACAAAGAATTTACTCGCTTGCTAAAGAGCAATATGATGCTGGCTATATTGGACATTTAGAGCTTCTTGATGCGCAGAGAAATTTGCTTCAAGCAAAATTACAAGATGTCTCAGCTAAGCTTGATGAGGTCGATAGTGCAGTCGAAGTTTATAGGGCTTTTGGTGGCGGTTTTAAGTTAGAAAAATAATTAAAAAGGAGAGAAATTGGGAACTAAGATATTAAATTTCTTGTTTTCTTGGGGTTTTTTCGTTTTTGCTATCGCTCTTGGCGTAGCATTATGGTTTGCGATAAATTACGTTGATACATTTAGGCTTGAGTCAAGCTTTTATGATATCGGTGAGATATTTATGATGGCGGCTGTTTTTTGTATTGCTTTTTATGTGATCGCAGCAATATTTGTTATTCCTATTAGAGCGATCAAAAAATCTTAATCTTTCATCTAAGGACAAAATCCTTAGATGAACTTCTTGACTTCATTGTGTAAAATTCTTAGATTTTTGATTATTTATTTTAAAAA
>NZ_CABPUE010000001.1:349745-363655 GCF_902460545.1 Campylobacter concisus | reverse complement strand
AAATTCTCTTAACGCATCAAAAATGCCATCGATAAATTTAAAGTCTTTTATCTCGTAAACATATCCAGCATCTTCGTCGCTCATTGGAGTAGCGATTGGTTTCATCATAGCGCCAAGACCAAATTTATTTGCTCCTGTTTTATAACCCTTTAGCGCCTCTTCGATAGCTGCTGCATCAAGAGATGTTAAAGCTGGAACTTTATTATTAAACATTTTTTCAGCTTTTGCACCATGACAGGCGATGCATTTTTTGTAGATAGCAGCACCATCTGCAGCAAAGGCAGCAGTTGAAAGTAGAGCCGCAACGCTAGAAACAATTAGTAATTTTTTCATTTTTCATCCTTTGTAAAAAAGTTTGTGCATTATAGTACAAAAAGGTAAATTCGCAAGAAGCTAGTTAAAATATTTTGGCTATAATCACCAAATGAATAAAAATGAGCCTATTAAAGCACTTTTTCTGGATAGAGACGGCGTAATAAACGAAGATGCTGGATATGTTTACGAGATAAAAGACTTTAAATTTATCGATGGCATTTTTGATGCGTTAAGAGAATTTAGCGATGCTGGCTATAAGCTCTTTGTTGTGACAAATCAATCAGGTATCGGAAGAGGCTACTACACGCAGGAGCAGTTTGACGCTCTAAACAAATTTATGCTTGAAAGCTTTAAAAAAGAGCAAATTTCCATCACAAAGGTCTATTTTTGCCCACACGCTCCAGAGGCGGATTGCGCTTGTAGAAAACCAAATCCAAAGATGATACTTGATGCTTGCAAAGAGTTTGACATCGACCTTGAAAACTCGCTAATGATAGGCGATAAGCCAAGTGACGTCGAGGCTGGCAAAAGGGCTGGTGTGGGCAAAAATTTCTTGCTTGATGGCATAAATTTTAAAGATGTAAGAGATGTTTTAAATAAGCTAAAAAAGGAAAAATCACTATGAATTTAAACGGAAAAAAGATAGTTATAACTGGCGGCGCTGGCTTTATCGGCTCAGCTTTGGCGCACTATTTTGATGAAAACTATAAAGATGCTCACGTGCTTGTCGTGGATAAATTTAGAAACGACGAGACATTTAGCAACGGCAATCTAAAAAGCTTTGGCCATTTTAAAAATTTATTTGGCTTTAAGGGTGAAATTTACGCTGGCGACATCAACGATCCTAGCACGCTTGATAAGATAAAAAACTTTCGTCCAGACGTCATCTACCACGAGGCAGCGATCTCAGATACGACTGTAAAAGAGCAAGACGAGCTAATAAAAACAAATGTAAATGCCTTTGTAAATTTGCTTGATATCTGCGAGAATTTGGGAGCAAAGATGATCTACGCTAGCTCAGGGGCGACTTATGGCAACGCAAAGAGCCCACAAACAGTTGGCGAGTGCGAAGCGCCAAATAACGTCTATGGCTTTAGTAAGCTAAGCATGGATAATATCAATAAAATTTACGCAAAACGCGGTGTAAGCGTGGTTGGACTGAGGTATTTTAACGTCTTTGGTAAGGGTGAGTTTTTCAAAAACAAAACCGCCTCAATGGTGCTTCAGTTTGGTCTGCAAATTTTAGCTGGCAAGACCCCAAGACTTTTTGAAGGTAGCGACCAGATCAAAAGAGATTTCGTCTATATAAAAGATATCATTGACGCAAACATAAAAGCACTTGACGCGCCAAGTGGCGTCTATAACGCAGCTACTGGCAAGGCTAGAAGCTTTCAAGATATCGCTGACATCTTGCAACGCGAAATCGGCGTAAATTTAGGCAACGAATACATCAAAAACCCATTTATCGGCTCATATCAGTTTCATACCGAGGCCGACGTAGCCCCAGCTCGCGAGGCATTTGGCTTTAGTGCGACTTGGAGCTTAGAAGAGGCGATAAAAGACTACTTACCAGAGATAAAGAGAATTTACAAGGAAGAGCTAAATGGCTAAGAGAGTTAAAATTTTAGTCGTCGGCGATCTCATGCTAGATCACTACATCTGGGGCAGCTGCGAGCGCATCTCGCCAGAAGCGCCAGTGCAGGTGGTAAAGATAAATAACGAAACCTACACGCTTGGTGGCGCTGGCAATGTAGTGAGAAATTTACTCTCTCTTGGCGCAAACGTAAGCGTGGCTAGCGTCTTAGGCGATGATGAGGCTGGTAAAAAGATAAAAGAGAAGCTTGCTGAGCTAAATGTAAAAGATGAGCTCATTCTTACTGAAAAAGGGCGTGAAAGCTCGATAAAAAGCCGCATAATGGCATCTCATCAGCAAGTTGTCAGGATCGATAAAGAGAGTGTTGTCAAGATAAATTTAGAAGATGAGCTTGTCTTAAAAGTAAAAGAAAATCTTGCAAATTTCAAGGCTGTCTTGCTAAGTGACTACGGCAAGGGCGTGCTTAGCAAGAAGGTCTGCCAAGAGATCATAAACGAGTGCGTGAAGCTAAAGATCCCAGTACTTATCGATCCAAAAGGTAGTGACTACTCAAAATACAAAAACGCGACCCTTCTAACGCCAAATAAAAAAGAGGCTAGCGAGGCTATAAATTTAAAGATAAAAGATAAGGTCGAGCTTGAAAAGGCGATAAAACAGCTAAAAGACGAGCTAAATTTGACCTATTCGATCATCACGATCTCAGAAGAGGGCATCGCGCTTTATGATGACAGGTTACACATCTTTGCGGCAAAAGCAAAAGAGGTTTTTGACGTCACTGGCGCTGGAGATACGGTGCTAGCTACACTTGGCTACATGCTAGCAAACGGGGCAGATATAAAAGAGGCGATAAAGATAGCAAACCTCGCTGCAGCCGTAGTTGTAGCAAAGATAGGCAGCGCAACGGCTAGCTTTAGCGAGATCGAGCAGCTGCTAAATAGCTCATTTGGGGCAAATTTCGAGCACAAGCTTAAAAGCGTTGAGGAGTTAGAAGAAATTTTGAGCCAAAAGGGCAAGAAAAAGGTCGTTTTCACAAATGGCTGCTTTGATATCTTGCACGCTGGACATGTAAAATACCTAGCGCGCGCAAGGGAGCTTGGCGATCTTTTGGTTGTCGGGCTAAATTCTGACGCTTCAGTTAAGAGGCTAAAAGGCGAGACAAGGCCTATAAACTCGCAAGATGATAGAGCCTGCGTGCTAAGTGGGCTTGGGTTTGTCGATTATGTCGTGATATTTGACGAGGATACTCCATTAAATTTGATAACAAAGATAAAGCCAGATGTGCTTGTAAAAGGGGCTGATTACAAGGGTAAAGAGGTCGTTGGCAGTGAGATCGTAAAAGAGGTCAGGCTGATTGATTTTGTCGAGGGCAAAAGCACAACAGGGATAATAAAAAGGATAAAAGATGCTAAAAACAATGATAAAAAATGAACTCGAGGCTCACCAAAAGACCTTTAGCGAGCATGTAAATTTACTTGATAGCCTAGAGCGCGCTTGCCAGATGGTAGCTGATACGCTAAAAAATGGCAAAAAGGTGCTGATATGTGGCAACGGTGGCTCTGCGGCGGATGCTCAGCACTTTGCGGCCGAGCTAACTGGCAGATATAAAAGTGAGCGCCAGCCACTACCAGGCATCGCGCTAACTACCGACACTTCGGCACTTACGGCCATTGGCAATGACTACGGCTTTGACTACGTTTTTTCACGTCAGTTTGAGGCCTTAGCTCAGCCAGGTGACTTGCTCGTAGCGATCTCAACAAGTGGCAACAGCAAAAATGTCCTTGAAGCTATAAAAAGTGCCAAGAAAATGGGCGCATCAGTGCTTGGACTTAGTGGCAAAGGCGGAGGCGCTATGAATGAGGATAGTGATCTAAATTTAGTCGTTAGCTCAAGCGATACTGCAAGGATACAAGAGTCGCACATATTTTTTATTCACACGATCTGCCAGGCTGTAGACGAGGCTTTTAGGGGCTAAAATGCAAGAAGTGATGGATAAATTTTTAAGTGATCCCAGCCAGCAAAATGAGATAAATTTGATATCGGTTTTAAAAAAGGCTACTTTTTTTGCTCCAGTGCTTTTAAACCAAGCACTCGCAAAGCCTGATGGCGGCGTTGTTTATGAGGAGGAGGGCTCAAATATCAAATTTATCCTACTTGAAGATGAGGGCGAGAAGCTTAGCTATTTTCCAGCATTTACTAGCAAAGAGGCGATGAAGCTTTGGCGAAACGACAGTGAGCAAGAGAGCATTGAGATAGGGCTAAAAGAGTATCTTGCGATGCTAAAAGAGAGCAGCTACGCTGGAGTCGTGGTTGATGCTTTTAGCTATGATTTTATTCTTAAAAAAGAGCAGATAGAAAAAATTTTAGACTAAAATTTTCATAGTTCTATTGCCAAAGTCGCTGATTTACTATTTAGCAAGTTTTTATTAATTTTAAGCTAAAATCAGCCAAGCTAAATTTAAGGAAAAAAATGAAAGACAATCTACTTGAATTAACCCAAGATATCGCATCAGTTGATATCGAAGAGTCTATAAAAACTAGCTATCTTGACTACTCCATGAGCGTCATCGTCGGACGTGCTTTGCCTGACGCTAGAGACGGATTAAAGCCAGTACATAGAAGAATTTTATACGCTATGGACAATCTTGGCGTTGGCAGCAGAAGTGCCTATATGAAGTCAGCTCGTATCGTCGGTGAAGTCATCGGTAAGTACCACCCACATGGTGATACAGCAGTTTATGACGCGCTTGTTCGTATGGCTCAGAAATTTTCTATGCGTTATCCAGTCGTTGACGGACAAGGAAACTTTGGCTCGATAGATGGCGACAGCGCAGCTGCAATGCGTTATACCGAAGCTAGAATGACCATGCTTACTGAAGAGCTTTTAAAAGATATCGACAAAGACACGGTTGATTTTGTGCCAAACTACGATGATAGAGAGGTCGAGCCTGATGTTTTGCCTAGCCGTGTGCCAAATTTATTATTAAATGGCTCAAGCGGTATTGCTGTCGGTATGGCGACAAATATCCCGCCACATAGCCTTGATGAGCTAATAGACGGTCTTTTGCTCCTTCTTGAAAACAAAGAGGCGACACTTGAAGAGGTGATGGAATTTATAAAAGGTCCAGACTTCCCAACTGGCGGTATCATCTTTGGTAAAAAAGGCATCATAGAGGCCTACCGCACAGGTCGTGGCAGGGTCAAACTAAGAGCTAAAACTCATATAGAAAAAAAGCCAAATAAAGATGTCATCGTTATCGACGAGCTACCTTATCAAACAAACAAAGCTAGACTCATCGAACAGATCGCCGAGCTTGTAAAAGATAAACAAATAGATGGCATTAGCGAGGTTAGAGATGAGTCTGATAAAGACGGCATCCGCGTAGTCATCGAGCTAAAACGCGACGCTATGAGCGACATCGTGCTAAATAATCTCTTTAAATCAACCACGATGGAGAGCACTTTTGGCGTTATTATGCTTGCTATTAATAACAAAGAGCCAAAGGTATTTAACCTTATCGAGCTACTTAAGCTATTTTTAAATCACAGAAAAACCGTTATCATTAGAAGAACGATATTTGAGCTTGAAAAAGCGCGCGCAAGAGCCCACATCTTAGAGGGTCTAAAGATCGCACTTGATAACATCGACGAGGTGATCGAGCTTATTAGAAATAGTGCTGATACGGCGGTTGCTAGAGAAGGCTTGATGAGTAAATTTAACCTCTCAGAGCTTCAAGCAAACGCTATCCTTGATATGCGTCTAAGTAAGCTTACAGGCCTAGAGAGAGAAAAACTAGAGGCCGAGTTAGCCGAGCTTATGGCTGAGATCGCAAGACTTGATGAAATTTTAAAGAGCGAGACATTGCTTGAAAATTTGATCAAAGAAGAGCTTCTTGAGATCAAAAATAAATTTAAAGTACCAAGAGTGACTGAGATCGTTGATGACTACGATGACATCGATATCGAAGATCTCATACCAAATGAAAATATGGTCGTAACCATAACTCACCGCGGCTACATCAAGCGTGTGCCAAGCAAGCAGTACGAGAAGCAAAAACGCGGCGGTAAGGGCAAAGTAGCGGTTACCACATACGACGATGACTTTATAGAAAGCTTCTTTACTTCAAATACCCACGATACGCTTATGTTTGTGACTGACCGCGGACAACTATACTGGCTAAAAGTTTACAAAATTCCAGAGGGAAGCCGCACAGCAAAGGGCAAAGCAGTTGTAAATTTGATCCAGTTGCAGCCTGATGAGAAGATCAAAGCGATCATCCCAACGACCGACTTTGACGAGAGCAAATCGTTAGCGTTCTTTACTAAAAACGGCATCGTAAAACGCACGAATTTAAGTGAGTTTAAAAACATTCGCTCAGTTGGCGTAAGAGCGATAAGCCTTGATGAGAACGACGAGCTAGTAACTGCGCTCATCGCTCAAACATACGATGATATGCCAGTCACTGACCCTGAAAATGAGCTAAGTGTTGAGACTGAGGTGCTTGAAGTAGAAGAGCTTCAAAATGAGATCGACGAAGATAGTGCAAATGCTGAGGAGGACGCAAACTCAAGCGATGAGACAATGCTATTTGTCGTTACTAAAAAGGGTATGTGCCTTAAATTTAAGATCAGCAAAGTTCGCCAAATGGGCAGAACTGCACGCGGCGTAACTGGCATCAAATTTAAAGAGCCAGGTGACGAAGTCGTAGGTGCAGCAGTCATCGAAAGCAATGATCAAGAAATTTTAAGCATATCTCAAAAAGGTATCGGCAAGCGCACAACTGCTGATGAGTATCGCTTGACAAATCGTGGCGGCAAAGGTGTCATCTGCATGAAGCTAACGAGCAGAACAGGCGATCTAGTGGGCGTTGTGATGGTTGATGAAGAGCAAGATCTAATGGCTCTAACATCAAGCGGCAAGATGATCAGAGTTGATATGCAAAGCATCCGCAAGGCAGGACGTAATACAAGCGGCGTTATCGTCGTAAATGTCGATGGTGATGATGTTGTAAGTATTGCAAGATGTCCTAAGGCAGATGATGGCGAGGACGAGGACGAAGCACCAAGCGAAGATATGGGGCTTTTGGAATAAATTTTGCTATTAAATTTTAAATAAAAGCATAAAAAAGGTTGTTTATGAAGGTTAAAATTTTATCTTTTACTTTGATGGTAGCTTTATTTGGCGGTTGCTCATTTAACGGCTTTATGGGCGAGCCAACTAGTACATCAAACCGCAACGTAGTCATCCAAAAGGTCGATAAAGACGATCTTAGAGAGGTGATGAAAAAAGAGAAGATGATATATGATAGCGCTCCAAGAGAGACCACTTTTAGAGCCACAGGCGAGGGCATAGCTCCGCTAAATTCGCTCTCGTACGCTCAGTCAGTCACTCTTGCAAAAAGAGCGGCGATGGCTGATGCTTATTCGCAGCTTGCAGGTAAGCTTTATGGTGTAAAGATCAACGCTGAAGACACCGTAAGAGATGCGATGCTAAATGACTCATCTATCACTTCAAAAGTTCAAGGTCTTGTCAAAAACGCAAGGATCGTGAATGAAAATTTCAAAGACGGGCTTTATAAGGTAAATATGGAGCTTAAGATAGACGAAGATAAGTGGCGAGAAGTCTTTTCTTACTAACGATACTTTTAAATTTCGCCTTTTGCCTGGAAGAATTTATCTTTTGGGCAAAGGTCGATACAAAAAACCAAATAGTTGCCTTTGAAGAAATTTCATTTTCAAAGGCGATGACTTTAACATCAAATCCAAAACCAAGATTTCTTTGCCAGATAGATGCTTTTAAAGATGAAAATACCACGACTCTTAGCTTTTTAAATTTACACAAAGATGAAATTTTTGACTGCTTTGCTTTAAAAAAAGTGATGATAAAAAATGAGCTAAACGTCAAAAATGTGCAGGTCACAAACGCTTCAAATTTGAAAATTTTGCCAGTTAGATTTATGGTAGAATTTAAGCCAAAATCCGCTATCATCGGCATACTTCAATAAAAAGAGATCAAATGAATATCGTCATAGTAGAAGATGACATCAATATGCGAAAGTCGCTTGAGATCGCACTTGGCGAGTATGAAGAGCTAAATATCAAAAGCTATAAGAGTGCAGTTGAAGCCCTAAAAAAACTAAGCGACGACACTGATCTAATCATAACCGACATAAACATGCCAAAGATGGATGGACTTGAGTTCATTAAAGAGTTAAACGGCAAATTTGACGTCATTATAATGACTGGTAACGCGACACTTAACAAGGCGATAGAGAGCGTTAGGCTCGGCGTAAAGGACTTTTTAACCAAGCCGTTTGACATCTCAACGCTTTACGAGGCGATAAAAAGGGTTGAGCTTCTTAAGCAAAAAACTCCAAAAACCATAAAAAAAGTTGAAACCAAAAACGAAAACAATGGCTTTTTAGCCACTTCAAAGGTACTTGAAGCTACTCTAAATATCGCGCTAAAAGCTGCAAGAACTGACGCCTCAATAATGCTTAGTGGTGAAAGTGGCGTTGGTAAGGAGGTCTTTGCTAAATTTATCCACGCAAACTCACCTAGAAAAGATGCTGCGTTTGTCGCCTTAAATATGGCTGCTATCCCTGAAAATTTGATAGAAAGCGAGCTTTTTGGCTTTGAAAAAGGCGCTTTTACCGACGCAGCTACTACCAAAAAAGGGCAGTTTGAAATGGCAAATGGCGGGACGCTATTTTTAGATGAGATCGGCGAGATGCCTATAAATTTACAGCCAAAATTGCTTCGTGCCTTGCAGGAGCGCGAGATAACAAGGCTTGGCGCTACAAAGAGCGAAAAGATAGACGTTCGCATCATCTGCGCTACAAACGCAAATTTAGAGCTTGCGATGAAAGAGGGCAGGTTTAGAGAGGATCTTTTCTACCGCCTAAACACGATCCCACTTTTTATCCCACCACTTCGCGAGCGAAAGGATGAAATTTTGCCTATCGCGCAGGATGCTTTGGACAAATGCTGCAAAGAGTATGGCTTTGAGTCTAAAAATTTCTCAAAGGCAGCCAAAGAGGAGCTTTTGGACTACGACTATCCAGGCAACATAAGAGAGCTCATTTCAGTCGTGCAAAGAGCGGCGATACTAAGCGAGGGCGATGAAATTTTGCCAAATGATCTATTTTTACAAGCCAGAAGCAAAAAATAGCCATAAATTTAAGTAAAATTACGAAAATTAAAAGAGATAAGGAGAGCAGATGAGAAAATTTAACGTAGCAGTCGTTGGTGCTACTGGAGCGGTCGGCGAAGAGCTTTTTAGAGTGATGGAAGAGGTTGAGTTTCCAGTTGGAGAGCTTTTGCCGCTTGCTAGCGCAAAAAGTGCTGGCAGCGAGATCGAATTTAATGGCAAATATTACAAGGTAAAAGAGCTAACTGAAAAGGTTTTTAGCGAGCACGAGATAGATATCGCATTTTTTAGTGCGGGCGGTTCAGTCTCAGAGAAATTTGCCAAATTTGCAGCTGATAGTGGCGCAGTAGTTATCGATAACACCAGCCATTTTAGGATGGATAAAGACATCCCCCTTGTTGTGCCAGAATGTAATCCAAGTGATATAGCTATGTGGAAAAATCGCGGTATCATCGCAAATCCAAACTGCTCAACCATCCAAATGGTGCAAATTTTAAAACCACTAAATGACGCTTTTAGTATCAATAGAGTCGATGTTTCTACATACCAAGCAGCAAGCGGTGCTGGCAAAGAGGGCATGGAAGAGCTTGTCATTCAGATGCAAAAATTCTTTGAGTTTAAGCTTGATGAGTGTGAGCCAAAGGTATTTGCGCACCGCCTAGCACTAAATGTGATCCCTCACATCGATGTCTTTTTGGACAATGACTACACAAAAGAAGAGATGAAAATGGTCAATGAAACGCAAAAAATTCTTCACAAAGATATAGAAGTTAGCGCTACCTGTGTGCGTGTGCCAGTGCTTAGAAGCCACTCTGAGGCGATCACTATCCACTTTGATAAAGATGTAAGTGCGGATGCAGCGAGAGAAATTTTAAGCAAAGCTCCAAGCGTCGTCGTAGTCGATAATCCGGCAAATAAAGAGTATCCGATGCCTATCATTTCAAGCGATACAAATGAGACTTATGTTGGTAGGATCAGAGTTGATAATTACAGACCTAATGTGCTTCATCTTTGGTGCAGTGCCGATCAGATACGCGTAGGGGCTGCGACAAATGCCGTCAGGATCGCACAAAAGTGGATCGCGATGCAAGAGTAAATAAAAAGGATTTTTATTGCGTAAGATATTTGAAAAAATTTTGCTTGCAAGCAACAGCTTTACACTTTTTCCAGTAATTTTTGGACTTTTAGGTGCGATCGTACTTTTTATCATCGCAAGTTACGACGTCGGCAAGGTACTTTTAGAGGTTTATAAATATTTCTTTGCTGCAGATTTTCACGTTGAAAATTTCCACTCAGAAGTCGTTGGTGAGATAGTTGGAGCGATCGATCTATACTTGATGGCGCTTGTTCTTTATATATTTAGCTTCGGAATTTACGAGCTTTTCATCTCAGAGATCACACAGTTAAAGCAGTCAAAGCAGAGCAAAGTCTTAGAGGTTCACTCTCTTGATGAGCTAAAAGATAAGCTTGGCAAAGTGATCGTCATGGTCTTAATCGTAAATTTCTTCCAAAGGGTGCTTCACGCAAACTTTACAACTCCGCTTGAGATGGCCTATCTTGCGGCTTCTATCCTTGCACTTTGCCTTGGACTTTACTTCCTTCACAAGGGAGATCACTAAAATTTTAAGCGTTTTTACGCTTAAAATTTCCCCTACATCTTTTCTTTAGCTATTTTTAGGTAATATCCCTTTAAAAATTTAAAGGAAATTTAATGATTTTTATAGACGCTTGTCTTAAAAAACCTACCCCTTATACGCCTGTTTGGATGATGCGCCAAGCTGGTAGATATCTACCAGAGTATATGCGAGTACGCGCGCAAGCAGGGGATTTTTTGTCACTTTGCAAAGACTACAAAAAGGCTAGCGAAGTCACGCTTCAACCAGTTGAAATTCTAGGCGTTGATGCGGCGATTTTATTTAGCGACATCCTTGTTGTGCCTCTTGAAATGGGTATGCATCTACGTTTTGAAAAGGGCGAGGGGCCAGTTTTTAGTGAGCCTTTGCGTGATAAGGCCGCACTTGATGCACTTAGTATCGAAAAATCGACTAAAAATTTAGCATACGTCTATGACACGATCAAGCTCACAAGAGAAAAATTAGCCAAAGATAAGGCACTAATTGGCTTTTGTGGCGCACCTTGGACGATAGCTACATACATGATCGAGGGTGGTGGCAGTAAAACTTATGCGGTCTGCAAAAAAATGCTCTATCAAAATCCAGAATTTTTACATCAAATTTTAGAAAAAGTTACGCAAGCTCTCATCCTTTATGTCAAAGAGCAGATAAGAGCAGGCGTAAATGCGGTACAAATTTTTGATAGCTGGGCAGCTGCACTTGAAGAGCAGGCTTATTTTGAGTTTGGATTTAACTACATAAACAAGATAGTTGATAGCGTTAAGGCTGAGTTTCCAGAAATTCCAGTCATCGTTTTCCCAAAAGGAATAAGCGGCTATCTGGATAAAATTTCAGGAAAATTTGATATTTTTGGTGTCGATTGGAGTACACCGATAGAGCTAGCCAAAGCAAAACTTAGTCCAAGATATGTCCTTCAAGGAAACATGGAGCCAACAAGGCTTTATAGCAAAAAGGCGATAGATGAAGGCGTAAATAAAATTTTAAGCACGATGAAAGGCGTGCCTCATATTTTCAATCTTGGTCATGGAATTTTGCCTGATGTGCCAGTTGAGAATGCAAAATATTTCATAAAACAGGTGCAGACAAAAAGTGCAAGGTAACAAGCCTTGCATCGTCTTTGGACCGATAAATTCTCGCCGTTTTGGCATGAGCCTTGGCATAGATCTAAGCCCAAAGCAAAAATCATGTAATTTTGACTGTGTTTATTGCGAGCTAAGTGGCGCTAAAGTAATCAATGCGATAGAAAATCCACCAAGTGTTGACGAGATCATAAGCGATTTAAAAGAAGCTTTAAAAGCTTATCAAAATATCGACGTCATCACGCTTACAGCAAATGGCGAACCAACTCTTTACCCACACTTAAAAGAGCTGATAGCAAAAGTAAATGAGCTAAAAGGTAGCGCAAAAACACTTATTTTGAGTAATGGCTCAGGCGTGTGTGATCCAAAAATTTGTGAAGCGCTACATGGGTTTGATATAGTGAAATTTAGCCTGGATAGTGCAGTACAAAGTACTTTTAAAAAGATAGACCGCAACAAAAGCGGCATAGAAGTTAGCGAGCTCATAAAAGCGATGGCTAAATTTCGTAAGGAATTTACTGGCAAGCTTGTGCTTGAAATTTTGGTTGTGACTGGATTTAACGACAAAGAAGAGGAATTTATAGCTCTAAATGCAGCGATAAATGAGATAGCTCCGCACCGAGTGGATATTGGCACGATAGATCGCCCACCAGCTTATAATGTAAAGGGTGTAGACGCCAAAAAACTAGAGGAGCTAGCCAAGCAGATAAGTGGCGTACCGGTTAATATAGCTAAAGCTCACAAAATAGAGCAAAAGTATAACTTTAGTGAGGAAGAAATTTTAGAAATGCTAAGGCGTCGTCCGCAAACTATCGCAAATGTTGAAGAAAATTTCTCAGAGCACTCAAAGCAAATTTTAAACAAGCTCTTGCAACAAGATATGGTTTATCTAGCCGATGTTGCTGGGGTAAAATTTTACAAACTAAGAGCATAAATGAAAAGAATCCTTACAATACAAGATATCTCGTGCGTTGGCAAATGTTCCCTTACTGTCGCGCTTCCGATAATTAGCGCTCAAGGCATTGAGGCGTGCATATTGCCTACTGCGCTACTTTCGACTCACACTGGCTTTAAAAATTTCACATTTTGTGATCTGACTGATGAATTTGACGCGGTAACACAAGTATGGCACAAAGAAAATATCAAATTTGATGGAATTTATACCGGATTTTTAGGTAGCTTTGGTCAGCTTGAGCTGATAGAGAAAATTTTTAATGAGTTTAGTGGCTCTGCTCCGCTAATACTTGTAGATCCTTGCATGGGCGACAATGGCAAGCTCTATCATGGCTTTGATGAAAAATTTGTTATGAAAATGCGCGAACTTTGCTCAAAAGCTCATGTTATTACGCCAAATATAACTGAAGCAAGCTTTATGTGTGGCAAGCCATTTTTGAGAGATGAATATAATGAAGATTATATTTTGGAATTACTAGAAAATTTAGCGAGTTTTGGTGCGTATAAGATCGTGTTAAAGGGTATTAGATACAAGCAAAATGAATGTGGCATCATAGCTTACGACGCAAAGACAAAAGAGAAAGTAGAGTATTTTCACGAGTTTTTGCCATTTCACACGAGTGGAACCGGAGATATATTTGCTTCTGTGCTTTTTGGCTCACTCATAAATGGCGAAAGCATGCAAAATTCTATCAAAAAGGCAGCAAACTTTGTGCTTAGTAGCATTAAAGTCACGCTAAAAGATAAGAGTCGTGCATGGTATGGTGTGCAGTTTGAAAAGATGCTTGGCACTCTTGCAAAATAGGCGGGCAAACTACTTATTTAAAATTTTTAATAACACAACGATATGGCAAAGATTTATATCTTTGCTAGCTGTTAGAAGTGCTATATCGCCATGCTCTTTTTCCAATTTTTTTAGCATTTTAAAGCAAGATTGTGCTTTTTCATTATCAAGCTCGAGCTCAAATTTCTCACAAAACTCATCAAATCTAGCTTCTTTATCTTCATGAAACCACTCTCTTAAAGTAGTGCTTGGTGTGATATCTTTTAACCAAAGGAAATTTGAAAATATCTCTTTTCTTATACCTCTTGGATAGAGCCTATCAACAAAAGCAGCCTTCATATCCAAACTATCATCTTTGATAAAATCATAAATTCTATAAGCTTTAAACATGTTGTGATTGTAA
>NZ_CABPUE010000001.1:320538-347147 GCF_902460545.1 Campylobacter concisus | reverse complement strand
AAAATTTTTTAAAATACTTTATGTTACTTTTTTACTCAAATATTTAAAAACAATTTTACTTTGTTTTCTTTAGCTTTTTTGATAACAACTCTAAAATTTTTAAATTTTATTAAATAGTATTTTCTTTTAAAATCGTGCTTTGTGAGAAAATTAATATTTTTATATAGAAAAATATTTACATTTTTGGCTTAAGTTTTTTGAAATTTTTGTAAATGTAAATCAGTTGTAAATAAGTTTTGCAAGGTTAATATCAATTAAATTTGTTTTAAATCTTTAAAGGAGAAAGAATGAATCGACGAGAATTCATAAAAAGTGCTGCAGCTAGTGCTGCTTGTGCTAGTGCTGGTATAGCCGCACCAAGCTCGCTAAGTGCAGCAAGCGAAGCCGAAAAAGGCTGGCGCTGGGATAAGGCCGCTTGTAGGTTTTGTGGAACAGGCTGTGGCATCATGGTCGCTACAAAAGAGGGCAAGATAGTAGCTGTAAAAGGAGATCCAGAAGCACCAGTAAATCGTGGTCTAAACTGCATTAAAGGCTATTTTAACGCTAAGATCATGTACGGCGAGGATAGGATCACTCATCCGCTTTTGCGTGTAAATGAAAAAGGCGAATTTGATAAAAAAGGTAAATTTAAGCAAGTAAGCTGGAAACAAGCATTTGACGTGATGGAGGCTCAGTTTAGAAAAGCATATGATGAACTAGGCCCTCATGGCATCGGAGTTCTAGGCTCTGGTCAATATACAATTCCAGAAGGTTACGCTGCCGTTAAACTTATGAAAGGTGGCTTTAGAAGCAACAGCATCGATCCAAACGCAAGACACTGTATGGCAAGTGCGGTTCTTGGTTTTATGCAAGTTTTTGGTATAGATGAGCCATCAGGCTGTTTTGATGATATCGAACTAACTGATACTATCGTAGCTTGGGGCGCAAATATGGCTGAGATGCACCCGATCCTTTGGGCACGCGTAAGCGATAGAAAGCTTAGCGATCCTGATAGAGTAAAAGTTGTAAATTTAAGCACCTATTCAACTAGAACATCAAATTTGGCTGATATCGAGATCATTTTTGCTCCGTCATCTGACCTAGCTATCTGGAACTACATCGCTCGCGAGATAGTTTATAACCACCCAGAGATGATCGATGAAGAATTTGTTAAAAAGCACTGTGTCTTCACAGCTGGCCCAGCTGATATCGGATATGGCCTGCGCCCAGACATTCATCACAAAAAATATGCTCCAAGCGAGCTAGATACTGCTGCGACTGAGAAGTCAAAGGTACTAAGCGAGGCTGAGGGTGTTACGCTTTCTTATCTTGGACTAAAAGCTGGCGATACGCTAGAAAATAAAAATGCTGCAAAATCTGGCGATCACTGGCAAATAACATTTGAAGAGTTTAAAAAAGCTCTTGATCCTTACACGCTTGATTTTACAGCGAAGGTAGCAAAGGGCGATCCAAACGAAGATATAGAAGAATTTAAGAAAAAGCTAAAAGCTCTTGCTGATCTTTATATCGAGAAAAACCGCAAAGTTGTAAGTTTCTGGACCATGGGCTTTAACCAACATCAACGCGGTACATGGGTAAATGAGCAAGCTTATATGGTTCACTTCTTACTTGGCAAACAAGCACTTCCAGGCTCAGGAGCATTTTCTCTAACTGGCCAACCAAGTGCATGTGGCACTGCAAGAGAGGTTGGAACATTTGTTCACCGCTTGCCAGCTGATATGGTTGTCGCCAATCCAAAACATAGAGAGACAACTGAAAAAATTTGGAAACTACCTGCTGGCACACTAAATGCTGTTCCAGGCTCACACTACGTAAAAATGATGCGTGATGTTGAAGATGGTAAGGTGAAATTTATCTGGGTTCAGGTAAATAACCCATGGCAAAATACTGCAAACGCAAACCACTGGATCAAAGCGGCTCGCGAGATGGATAACTTCATCGTCGTAAGCGATCCTTATCCAGGAATTTCTGCAAAAGTTGCTGACCTTATCCTACCAACTGCGATGATATATGAAAAATGGGGCGCATACGGTAATGCCGAAAGAAGAACACAGCACTGGAGACAGCAAGTACTTCCAGTTGGTGAAGCGATGCCTGATATTTGGCAAATGATGGAATTTAGCAAGCGCTTTAAGCTAAAAGACGTTTGGGGTGAGAAAAAACTAAACGATAAAGTGACTCTCCCAAATGTGCTTGAAGCTGCAAAAGCTATGGGATACAGCGAAGAAGATACGCTATTTGACGTGCTTTTTGCAAACGAAGAGGCTAAGAAATTTAGCGCAAACGATCCAATCATGGAAAACTACGACAATACAGAAGTATTTGGCGATAGCAGAAAAGTGATCGGCTCAGATGGCAAAGAATTTAAAGGATATGGATTTTTCATCCACAAATATCTTTGGGAAGAGTATAGAAAATTTGGCGTTGGACACGGCCACGACCTAGCAGATTTTGACACTTATCACAGAGTAAGAGGTCTTAGATGGCCAGTAGTTGATGGCAAAGAGACTCAGTGGAGGTTTAACACTAAATTTGATCCATACGCTAAAAAAGCTGCTCCAAATGAGAAATTTGCATTCTACGGCAACAAAAATGCAGCACTTCCAACAGGCGATCTAAAAGGCGTACAAAATAAAGAGAAAACATCTCTTGCGAACAAAGCAAAAATTTTCTTCCGCCCTTACATGGATCCATGCGAGATGCCAAGCAAGGAGTATCCATTCTGGCTATGCACCGGCCGTGTGCTAGAGCACTGGCATACAGGTACGATGACTATGCGTGTTCCTGAGCTTTATAGAGCGGTTCCAGAGGCGCTTTGCTATATGCATGAAGATGATGCTAAAAATCTTGGCGTAATGCAAAATGAGATCGTTTGGGTCGAATCACGTCGTGGCAAGGTAAAAGCAAGAGTAGATCTAAAAGGTAGAAATAAGCCGCCAGTAGGTCTTGTTTATGTGCCTTTCTTCGATGAAAACGTATATATAAACAAAGTATGTCTTGACGCTACTTGCCCGATCTCAAAAGAGACAGACTATAAAAAGTGTGCGGTTAAAATTTACAAAGCATAGGTGAGCGATATGGGATTTTCAAGTAGGCGAGAGGCTTTAAAATTTGGAGCAAAAGTAGCGCTTTTGGCTCTTGGTGGAGGCTTTGTTTGGTCGCTTAGCGCTAAAGCTTCGCCACTTATGCTTCTTAGGCCTCCTGGTGCAAAAGAAGAGAAGCAATTTTTACAAAGCTGCATTAGGTGTGGGCTTTGCGTAGAGGCTTGTCCATTTGATACGCTAAAGCTCTCATCGCTAGAGGATGGCATAAGCATTGGAACGCCTTATTTTGAGCCTAGAAAAATTCCTTGCTATATGTGTGAAAACATCCCTTGTGTACCAGCCTGTCCGACTGGAGCTTTGGACGTAAATTTAGTAAGCACAAAAGGCAAGCTTGATATAAATAAGGCCAAAATGGGCGTTGCAGTGGTCGATATGAAAAACTGCGTGGCATACTGGGGCATACAGTGCGATGCTTGCTACAGATCCTGTCCGCTCATAGATAAGGCCTTGTATCTTGAGTATCGCCGCAACGAAAGGACGCAAAAGCATGCCTTTTTACTTCCAGTGGTCGATAGCGACATCTGCACCGGATGTGGCCTATGCGAGCGAGCCTGTATCACTAAAAAAGCGGCCATTACTGTGCTAAATCGTGACGCGGTGCTTGGCAAAGTAGGCGATAACTACGTCAAAGGCTGGGTCAAAGAAGATGAAAGACGCATAGACGATGCAGACAGCAAAATAAAACTTGACATTAAAAAAGCGACTGATTATCTAAATGGTGGTGAGCTATGAAATTTTTAATCTTAAGACGAATAACTCAAATTTCTATCCTAGCACTATTTATCCTAGGAAATTTTTACGGAGTTAAGATACTTAGCGGAAATTTAAGCTCATCTTTGCTTTTTGGAAAAATTCCACTAAGCGATCCATTTGCTTTGGTTCAAATTTTACTTGCAAGCTTTAGTGCTGGCATAAATGCAATTATTGGAGCTGGCATTATCTTTGCATTTTACGCGCTAGTTGCTCCAAGAGCGTTTTGTTCGTGGATATGCCCAATAAATTTACTAACCGATATCGCTTTTAAACTAAGAGAAAAATTTGGCTTTAAGGGCGAAAAAGTCTTAAATGTGAGTAAAAATTTACGTTATTACTTGCTGGCTCTTACTCTTATATTAAGCCTTGCTTTGTCTTATCCGGTATTTGAGAGCGTTAGCTATATTGGCATTATTCAGCGTGGCGTTATTTACGGCTCAGCTAGTGCTTTAGGCATAGCGGTTGCAATCATTGCTTTTGATATGTTCGTGTTAAAGCGTGGCATTTGCTCGCACGTTTGTCCACTTGGTGCCTTTTACGCCATCATCTCAAAATTTGCCCTAATTAGAGTAAAACATGATGCCCAGGCTTGTACAAAATGTATGAAATGCAAGCTTATTTGCCCAGAGATGCAAGTGCTTGACATGATCGGTAAAGAGAGCCGCTCGGTTAGCTCAAGCGAGTGCATAAGCTGTGGCAGATGCATCGATGTTTGTGGAGACGGGGCTTTGAAATTTAGTATTAGAAATTTAAGGAGAGAAAAATGAAAATAAAAATAATGATGCTTGGAGGATTGTGCGCTGCGTTTTTTGCGGCATGTGCTTTTAATAATCCAAGTATTAGTGATTCGCAAATCGGCCTTAGAAATATTGATTTGCTTGACGATAAAGACGTTGTATTAAAAGATGTGAACTACACAAAAGAGCCAGCTGGTATGTCAAAGAAATTTGATAGGTCTTTTGAAAATGCACCGCCATTTATCCCACATGATACTGAGGGTTTAGTGCCTATCACAAAAGATATGAATATGTGCGTAACCTGCCATATGCCAGAGTTTGCGAAAGATAGTGGAGCAACACCGATACCATCATCTCACTTTTATGATATCAGAAACAAAAAAGATCTTGCAGGCAAGCTTGATGATGAAAGATATAACTGCACAACATGCCACGTTGAGCAACAAAATGGCGTAACGCAGCTTGTTGGCAATAAATTTAAGCCTGATTTTAGAGATAAAAACGGCACTCATAAGTCAAACTTGCTAGATGTTTTAAACGATGGTGTTAAATAATGCAAAGCAGGCGAGAGCTTTTTAGTAAAATTTTGGGGGCAAAATCTGCTCCCAAATTTATAACTCCGCCATTTTTTAGCGGTGAGTTTGACTGCGGCGGCTGTGAGGCTAGCTGCGTAAATGCTTGTGAAAAAGAGCTTCTTAGCTTTGAAAATGAAAGGGTAGTTTTTAAAGTTAAAAAGCTGGGCTGTGACTTTTGCGAAGAGTGCGCAAAGGCTTGTGAGAGTCTTGGCAAGAAGACATTAAGCCTAAGCTCACCAAAGAGTATAAACGCAAAAGTTAGTATCGATGTTTCTAGCTGTTTAGCATGGAACGATACGATCTGCTACAACTGCCTTGATGCTTGTAAATTTAAAGCAGTCGAATTTCTTGGCGTTTTTAGACCTATTGTTAATCAAAACTGCGTAAGTTGCGGCGAGTGCTTTGATGTTTGCTTTAAAAATTCACTTCAAATGGAGGCCTTATGAGAGTTTTATTTTTTCTTTTTTGCTTGTTAAATTTTATCTTTGCAAATGAGATCACAACGCCTATTAAAGAGATAGAAGCTAGTGCAAATGTGCTAAGCACAACGCTAATAAATGGCAAACTCTTTATCGCGACTGATGGAGGGACGGTTGAAATTTATGATCCTAAAGAGTCTAAATTTGAAGAGATCATCAAGATGGATGATATAAAAACCTACGTTAGTGATCACGAAAGACCAAAAATTTTAAGTATTGATGAAATTGATGGTAAAACTCTTATACTTAGCGAAGGTGATTACGCTACAAAGGTGCTTCATCTAAGAGAAAATGGACAGATGAAAAGCATAAAAATGGATAATCAAGCGATAAAAAAGGCATTATTTTTAGATGATGAGCATGTTGCACTTGCTTCAATTAGTAATGAAATTTACTTTTTAAACTTAAAAAGTGGTGAAATTTATGACAGCTTTAAAATTTCAATTGCAATGCTCTCAGATATGGAGATAAATGAAGATAGAAGCACTCTAGCTATCGCTTGTGAGAGCGGGAAGGTCTACTTTTATAACATAAAAGCTAAAAAAATGGATCAAATTTTAGACATTCATACAGACAATATCTACGACATCTCCTATAAAAATGGTGTCATGATCAGCGGAGGTACCGATAGGATCGTGGGGATATTTTCAGCTGGAAGCCTAAAAAAGATAAATACTGGCTTTTTGGTCTATGGTGTCGGCCTTAGCGATGACGGTAGAGTAGCAGCTTATATGAGCGATGAGATGAGTGATGTAAATTTAGTTGATAGTAAAAGCTTAGAAAACATCGCAATGCTAAAAACTGGGCAAAGTACGATAAATAGCATAGTTTTTATAAGCGACAATGAAGTCGTAACTTCAGCCTATGAGAATAAAATTTTGTTTTGGAGAATTAAATGAATATTTCAAGTTTAATAGTTTATACGGACAATAAAAATGAAAGTGTAAAAAATGAGATAAAAAAGCTAAAAGAGTGTGAAATAATAACTGACGCAGACGATAGAATCGTAGTGGTAGTTAGCTCAGATAGTATTGAAGATGAGATAAAAAATTTTAAAAAGATAGAAGCTATCAGTGGAGTAGTGAGCGTTGCGATGGTTTACAGCTATCAAGAAGATGCCGAAGAAAATAGGAAAAAGCTAGAAGAAAATGGCAAGATAAGTGAAATTTTAACAAGTGATGAGGTAAAGGCAGAGGATATTACTTATGGCGGCAGCGTGCATCATAGAGTGAAATAGTAAAACTTAAATTTAGCTTTTGCATTATCATTAAAATTTATAGCGCAAAAGCCCACCTTTCGTATAGATCTTCTTAATAAATTCATTGATAGTATACTGTTTTCACTTAATTAACTTTATTTGGTTTGTAGATTTAAATTTATGTTTAATGGCTTAATTTAGATTTTTGGTGAAAAATCACTCAGCAAGCATTAAAATCAAAAACATAACAAGTGAATTAAATTTTAGCTTAGAATATCTTGAGATGATGCTTGCATAAAGAATTTTAATAGGCCAGTTTTGGCTTACTAAATTTATAGCCTTAAGGTCTATCTTTGATCAAATTTAATAAATTTTCTCCAATGTTTTCATTTGTTAGATTTGAAATTTCTTTATAAAAATTTCCTTTTTTGTCTATTAAATATATTGAAGAGCTGTGGGCAACAGAGTAGCCCATGGCTGAGTTTTCAAGACGGACTTTTTGAAATTTTACACCATAGGTTTTTGCCACTTCTTTTAAGGCATTTAGTTTTAATCCATCGGCATCTTTATAGAAATTTTTTGCCATTAGAGTTAAATTTTCAGGAGTATCGCGTTCAGGATCAAGCGTAATAAAAAGTAACTCAAAGTCATCTCTTTTTAGTTTATTTAGCTCATCACCAATCAAAGAGAGCGCAGTAGGGCAGACATCGGGGCAAAAAAGATAACCAAAATATATAACTTTGTACTTTCCGTCATAATTTTTAAGACTTACTTCACCATTTTGTGAAAGTGCCTTAAAATCATACTTGTTTGGCTTTATTAGCAAAAGTGCAACACCTATACAAATTAAGATTGTTATTAAGCCCCAAAATGCCTTTTTCATGGTTACCCTCTATAATTTTAGATCAAGATCTACAAAAAAACCAGTTTCTTTTTCGTCATCAAGCACTTTAAATCTATATCTCATAAGCTCGACAACGCAAGCACTTAGCACTACTTGAGCAGTTAAGTTATCGCCTCTTGGCTCAAGTCTTGCTTTGATTGATCCCATGTTCATATTTATGCCGTCTATCTCAAGACTAGGATTTTTTAGCCCTAAATTTTTACCGTTAATGATTTTAAAGCTAAAAGGTCTCATAGCATAAATAGGTCTTGGTGAGATGTCTATTTTTAGCTTTACGCCTTTAAATTCCATCTCACAAGATTTGTTGTTTAGATCACATTTTAAAGGATCTAGCGATGTGTTTACATCGGCAAATTCAGGTGGATCTTCCTTACTTGTTGTCATAAGCTTATAGCCTATCGAAAAAGCACCTAGAACAATAAAGATAAATGAAAAAATAATTATGATTTTTTTCATTATTTAAAGTTTTTAGTTACTCCGATATTATCAAGCTTTATGCTCTCGCCATTGCTAAATTTTAGCTCTAAATCAACTTTATCACCATCTTTTAATGGTTTATTTAGATCCATAAGCATGATGTGTAGACCACCAGGAGCTAGTTTCGTTTCACCTTTTTTTGGTATCACTGCATCTTCAATCTGAACCATAGCCATCATACCATCATTCATTTTGTGTGTATGAATTTCTGTACTTTTGCAAACGCTTGAATGAGCACCAATAAGCTTTACATCAGAATTTGAAGCATTTTTTATATCCATAAAAATTGCACTATTGTTTGTGCCAGGTTTTGTATCTCTAGCTCTAACATTTTCTAGGCTAATATCAGCCGCCATAAGAGCAGAAGCTGCAAGCATCGCACCAAAAACGATTTTTTTCATATTTTTCCTTTGTGATAAAATTAATAATGGTTTTCACATTATACACTTAGGATTACTTAATTTGCCTTTAAAACCTAAAAATATAAATTTTTTAGGATATAATTACGGACTAAATTTTACTTTTTGGGATATTTCACTTGAAAAAAATTATATTTTTCTTCATCGCGTTATCGCCTTGTCTTTTTGCCCAAAATTACGAAGAAATTTACTTAAAAAATGGCTCAGCTGCTGTTATTGACGCCATCGAAAAAAATATTTTAAGTAAGGATTACTGGCTAAAAAAGCTTGAGGGCAAGGATGTAAGATATGGATATTATGACAATGAGATACTTCTAAGTGTAGTTGATAAAACTAAAAAGAAGCTTGAAGTGATCTCTTATAATGGCGGCATTACAAAAAAGCTTTTTAGCTCAAGTGTTATAGTTGGCAAAAATGGCGATAAGCTTCTTGAAGGCGATCTAAAAACACCGGTTGGAGTGTATCAGCTTACACGTAGATTTACGCCAAATGATAGATATCTTGGCCCACTTGCATTTTCGCTTTCATATCCAAATTTACTTGATAAGCTTGCAAAGCGAAATGGCGGTGGCATTTGGATACATGGCTATCCACTTGATGGTCAAAGGACAGATGAGCTAAAAACAAAAGGCTGCGTGGTTATGCAAAATGATACTTTGATGAAATTTGATGATATGGTGGATCACAAAAAAACACTTGCATTTATTTATGAAGATAAGCGTCCAGAAGCTAGCGCAAAAGATATTGCAGTGATCATTTCTGGGCTTTTGGGCTGGAAAAAGACATGGAGCGAGAGCGACATTGAAAACTATCTTAAATTTTACGATAAAAACTTTGAGCGATACGATGGTATGAGCTTGGAAAAATTTAAAAGTATGAAACGGGCTATTTTTTCTAAAAAAGAGAAAAAACGCATTAGTTTTTCAAATTTTCTCATCACGCCTTATCCGAATCTTAAAAATGATAGGCTTTTTCGTGTGAGTTTTTATGAGGATTATGTTTCAGATACACATAAATTTGCTGGTCAAAAGACGCTTTATGTGAAGCTTTATAACGATGATATGAAAATTTTTATAGAGGAGTAAAAGTGGAAAAATCTCAAGAAGTAAAAGAAAAAATCGAAAAAATTTTAGAGGCAAGAGCTGCTTTTTTTGCTGAGCTTGACCGTCAGGTTCCAAAGAAAAATGGTACTGATGTTTTTGATTTTAGTAAAGTAAAAGAGGCTGATCTGAAAGAAATTTACGCCAAATTTTATGCATTTGATTACAATGTAAGAAAGCTTTTACCGGATGTTTATACTGCTTTTAATGTGAATTTTAATGTCTGAAATACGCCTAAATAAAGCTTCATATATTCATAACCTCACTCAAATTTGTGCCAAAGCTGGCGGCAAAGAGAAAGTAATAGTTGTATTAAAAGACAATGCTTATGGTCATGGCGTAAGGCTTATTGCTAGTGAAGCTAAAAAATTTGGCATAGAAATTTGTGCTGTAAAAAGTGAGTTTGAGGCAGATGAAATTTCTGACATATTTGAAAATATTCTCATTCTCTCACATATCCCAACTGGAAATGAAAGTAGTAAATTTATCTACTCGATAAACGACATAGAGGCACTTTTAAAGATAAAAGATGGCTCAAAAATCAATCTTGCAATCGACACTGGTATGCATAGAAATGGGCTTGATATTAGCGAGCTTGATTACGCCTTTGAAATTTTAACAAGAAGGAATTTAGAGCTTCTTGGAGCTTATACTCATTTTCGCGCAAGTGATGAGCTAAATGCTGATTATTTTGTGCAAAGGGAAAATTTTAGGGCTGCAAAAGAGAAAATTTTAGCTCTTTGCGATGAGTTTGGTATAAAAAAACCGATCTTTCACTCTCACAATTCAGCTGCGCTTGAAAGAGCAAGTAAAATCGATGATGATATGGTGCGCGTTGGCATCGCTCAGTATGGATATGCTCAGTTTGGTGATAGTTTGGGATTAAAGCCAGTACTTTCGCTATGGGCAAGAAGAGTTAGCAGGCGTATTTTAAAAAGTGGTCAAGGTGTTGGATATGGTGCTAAATTTAGCGCAAAAGAAGATATAAATGTAGCCACTTATGATCTTGGATATGGTGATGGATTGCTAAGATACAATGGATGTGGCGAGCTAAGACTTGCCAATAACGAGCCAATACTGGGCAAAATTTCTATGGATAGCTTTAGTTGTAAAGATAGCGGCGAGTGGGTCTGTGTCTTTGATGATGTAAATATTTGGGCAAATTTTTTTGATACGATAAGTTATGACATTTTAGTAAAACTCTCGCCAAACATTACTAGAAAATTTATATAAAGGCAATATGTGAAAAAGATCGTTTTATTAGCTCTTGCTAGCCTTGCTTTTGGCGTACAAGAGAGCGAGTTTAAGATTTATGAGCAGATACTAAATCAGCTTGATACTAAGCAGATCCCAACCTTTGTCGTCCAAACTGCAAAGCCAAATTTACCAAGCAGGATCGATGAGATGATTACATTAAAAGATGTAAGCAGCAGCGGGCTAAACATACACGGTGAGTTTGTTTTAAACGAGACCAAGACAAAGAGAATAAAAGGCTACAACAAAGCTCAAATTTTAGCTTTAAAAGATGAGTTTTATAAAAATGGAAAAGATGCGCTTTGCAACTCAGGTATGGCTAGAGCTGTGCTAAATCGTGGCATCACTCTAAGTGGTAGTTACGGTTTTGGGGGCAGGCATTTTTTTGATATAAATTTGGATAAAAGTAGTTGCGAGTAGTCATTTTTTTACTGTTTTTTTACTCGCTTGCCCTGGCTCTTACGCCAGATATGGCAGCGAAAAATCATGCAACTTACTACAAAAAAAAGCTCCCATTTATCTGTACGCCAACACTGACACTTAACGATATCTTGAATGTCGGTGATACGCTCATCTATAGATACGCCGTCAAACATGCAAGAAAGCAAGAGATCAAAAGGCTTGAAGAGAAAGAGCTTTTAGAATTTATCGAAGCTATCAAAAAAGAGAATCTGCGAACTGCTTGCAAAGATAAAGAAATCTTAAGTATGCTAAGTATCGGTGTTACCTTGGATGAGCTTTTCTACTCAGAAAATGGTGAATTGATCTTTGAGTACACTATAGAAGATCGTGACTGCAAGAAATTGCAGTGAAATTTGGGGCTACAATTCAGTTTTTGATTATAAAATTTTGATCTTTTTGCAAAATTTAAAATTCCATTTACTCATAAGAATCGACTACTGATTTTAAGCTTCGAAAAGTTTGCCACTAAAATCAAATCCGAAATTACTCGCTTATAAAATTTAAAATTTTTGTAAATTTATAAATTTAAAGCCAAAAAATATAGCAGAAAGAAGAAATTTAGCCCAAATTTTACTAAGGGCTAAATTTTTACATGCCTCTTTTTATCTCTTGTTCAAGTCTTTCAAGCTCAGCAATCCTATCGCTAGTGCTTGGGTGTGTTCTAAAAAGTACGCCAAGCTTGTTAGTTAGCGAGCCAAATGGATTTACGATAAACATATGAGCGCTTTGCTCGCTTGCGTTTTGCATAATGTAAGAATTTGAGTAACTCTCAAGCTTTCTTAAAGCACTTGCAAGCCACTCTGGGTGTCCTGTTAGATAGGCTGCGCCTTTGTCCGCCTTGTACTCGCGCTCCCTTGAGATCGCCATTTGGATGATTGTGGCAGCTATTGGCATGAGTATAGCAAGTGCTAGCATAATGATGGCATTACCGCCACCTCTTCTTGAACCGCCACTCTGCCCAGCAATACTGCCAACTTTAGCAAAATTTGCAAGCATAGCGATAGCGCCAGCTAGTATGGCAGCGATTGAGCCAGTTAGGATGTCGTAGTGCCTTACGTGGCTTAGCTCGTGAGCTAGTACGCCCTCGATCTCGTTTTCATTTAAAATTTTTAAAAGCCCCTCGGTTACCGCGACAGCTGCGTGGCTTGGGTTTCTGCCTGTGGCAAAGGCGTTTGGTACCTCTTCAGGGATGATGTAAATTTTTGGCATAGGCAAATTTGCCTTTTGTGTGAGGCGAGATACGATCTCGTAAAGCCCGTGAGCGTTACTCTCATCGACTGGGATAGCGTTATATCTTTTAAGCACTAGAGTATCACTAAAAAAATATGAAAAGATATTTGTGCCAGCCGCTATCAAAAAGGCGATCATCATGCCATGCTCACCTCCAATATATCCGCCAACAGCGATAAAAATCAGCATTAAAGTAACCATTAAAAAAGCGGTTTTAAAAATTTCCATCTTTGTCCTTATTCTTTTATAGCGTTTGGCAAGATCGCAGCGTCTATGTTAAATTTTGCAAGCTGTGCTAGCTCGCTTTCATCTTTTATCAAAACAGCTATAAGTGCGTCAAATAGATGACTCTCAGCTATCTTTGCTAGATCTTTTGCAATGTCAATATCTGCGATAATAAATTTTGCTCCAGCCGCATTTGCGATAATGGCTTCATTTGCATTCGTCACAAAAACGCTAAAGTTTGCTCCAACTTCTAGTGCCCTTTTTATGAAATTTCTATCAAATTTAAAGAGATTTTGCCTGCCGTTTGAAATTTCATCTTCACTTTTGCAAAGAAATAGTGGCTCAAATTTGATCAGCTCATCACCCAAAATTTTCATCCCTCACCCTTTATGCACTCTTTACAGATGTATTTTCCGTCTCTTAGCACCATTTGGTCGATGTCACTAAAGACACCGCATTTGCTACACTCTTCGAAGTTGCTGGTGCTTATCTTGTCGCTTTTTTTTCTATTTTTAAAAAATATGATGTAAATTGCAACCAAAATCGCTACAAAAAGCAAGTATTTCAACGTATCTCCTCTTGGTTTTTGAGATTAAAATATATGTAGTTTCTATTTTTATCATTATAAATTTGCGCATCTATGCCTGAAATTTCATCCATGACACTAGAGCCTTTATAGATGAGAAATTTAGTATTTTCATCGTAAAACCCCTCGCAAATTTTTATAAGCTCTTTTGTCTTGCTAAGCGCCCTTGAGGTGATGAGATCAGCCGTAAATTTATCTGCAAGCTCGATCTTTTGGCTATGAACTTCTAAATTTTGCAAGCCAAGCTCGATCTTAGCATAGCTTAGAAATGATGACTTTTTGGCTATCGGCTCAAAAAGGTGCCACTTAGTGCGCGGCATCGCAAGGGCTAAAAATATCGCCGGAAAGCCAGCCCCACTGCCCACATCGATCGCCGTTTTGGCACTTAGCTCAAAAATTTCAAGCGGTCTAATGCTATCAAGCACTTGCTCGCTTATGTCTTTATAATTGCTTAAGCTATGAACTTTGTTAAATTTAGCAAAAATTTGAGCGTAAGCCTTTACTTTTTCGTCAAATTCTGCCGGCAAGCAAAGCTCATTTTTCATCACAAGATGTGCCCCATTTGCTCTTTTTTTACTTTCAAATAGCCTTCGTTAAATTTATTTGGTTTTATGACGATAGGCACGCGTTTTACGATCTTTACAGAGCTTAGTCCGTGAAGTTTTAATGGGTTATTTGTGAGTAAATTTATCTCTTTTATGCCGTAGTGATTTAGGATAAAATCAACCACCTCATACGTCCTCTCATCAGCCTTAAAACCTAGCTGGTGATTGGCCTCAATGGTGTCAAAGCCCTTATCTTGCAGGCTATAAGCATTTATTTTATTTAAAAGCCCGATATTTCTGCCCTCTTGACGCAGGTAGATGACCATGCCACTATTTTCTTCGATATATTTTAGGCTCGCTTCTAGCTGGTCGCGACAGTCGCACTTTAGGCTCCCGATCGCATCGCCAGTTAGGCATTCGGAGTGAATTCTAAGATTTACTACTTCGCTCAAAGGCTCTTTGTAGATCACGAGGTGCTCTTTTGCCCCTTCTTTGAAGGCTTGAACCTTATAAGTGCCAAATCTTGAGGGTAGATTTGCGGCGTTTGAAATTTCTATTTTCATTTTAAATTTACTCCAACTGTGCTAAACTAGCTAAAAATCACGCATTTTAACAAAGAAAAGGCAAAAATATGTTTAAACGTTTTAGAAGATTAAGAATAAATCCAGCTTTAAGAGACATGGTAAGAGAGACTAGCCTTAGCGTAAATGACTTCATCTATCCGCTCTTTGTGGTCGAGGGCAAAGGCGTTAAAAACGAGATCGCTTCGATGCCAGGCGTCTATCAAATGAGTATCGATGAAATTTTAAAAGAGTGCGAAGAGATAGTAAATTTAGGCATAAAATCGATCATTTTATTTGGCATACCAAGCCTAAAAGATAGCGTTGGCAGCGACGCACTAAGTAGCGACGGCATCATCGCAACCGCGCTTAGAGCCATAAAAGATAAATTTCCAAATTTAGTAGTTGTCACCGATCTTTGCTTTTGCGAATACACAGACCACGGCCACTGCGGCATAATCGATCACGTGCATAACACTATCGACAACGACGCAACGCTTGAAATTTCAGCCAAACAAGCTTTGATACACGCTCAAAATGGCGCCGACATGATCGCACCAAGCGGTATGATGGACGGCATCATCGCAACGCTAAGAGAGGCGCTTGATAGCAACGGCTTTGAGAATTTACCAGTGATGGCATACTCGACTAAATTTGCCTCAGCTTACTACGGACCATTTCGTGACGTGGCGCAAAGTGCACCAAGCTTTGGTGATAGAAAGAGCTACCAAATGGATAGTGCAAACCGCTTGGAGGCTATAAATGAGAGTTTACAAGACGAGGCGCAAGGCGCTGATATCTTGATGGTAAAGCCAGCGCTTGCTTATCTTGACATTGTTAGAGAGCTTAGAAATTTGACACTTCTACCGCTTTGCGTCTATAACGTAAGTGGCGAGTACGCACTGCTAAAAGCTGGCGCAAAAGCCGGTATCATCGACTATGATCGCGTCATGATGGAAACATTAATCGGCTTTAAAAGAGCAGGTGCAAATTTGATCATCACCTATCACGCAAAAGAAGCGGCTAAAATTTTAAGGGGCTAAGATGAGGCACTTTTTGACGCTAAATGACTTTAGCAAAGATGAAATCGAGCAGATGATAAATTTAGCCCGCAAGATCAAAAAAGAGGCGAAAGCTAGAGAATTTAAGCCATATCTTAAAGATCAAAAGCTTGCGATGATATTTGAAAAAAGTTCAACCAGAACTAGAGTGAGCTTTGATGTGGGCATGCATGAGCTTGGCGGATATGCGCTATTTTTAAGTAAAAATGATATACAAATAGGACGTGGCGAGCCTATACGTGACACCGCTAGAGTTATAAGCAGGATGTGCGATATGGCTATGCTAAGGGTTGATAAGCACGAGACACTAGAAGAATTTGCTAAATTTTCAAGCGTGCCAGTGATAAACGGCTTAAGCGATAAATTTCACCCAGTGCAACTCATGGCAGACTATCTAACCATGCTTGAATTTAGCGCAGGCGAGAAGGTCGCATACGTAGGAGACGGCAACAACATGACTCACTCGTGGCTCATACTAGCAAGCAGACTAGGACTTGAGCTAAGGGTCGCCACGCCAAAAGGCTACGAGGCGGACGCTGAAATTTTAAAAATGGCTAATGAAAACGCAAAAATTTCAGGTGCGAAAATTTTTATCACAAATGATATAAAAGAAGCGGTAAATGGTGCCGATGTAGTTACTACGGACACTTGGGTATCGATGGGTCAAGAGGCCGAGAAAGAAAAGAGACTAAAAGACTTTGCTGGATACTGCGTGGATGAAAATTTGATGAGTTTAGCTAAAAAAGATGCGATATTTTTGCACTGCTTGCCAGCTTACAGAGGCTACGAGGTGAGCGAGGCGGTCTTTGAAAGGCACGCGGATGAAATTTTTAGCGAGGCGGAAAATAGACTTCATGCACAAAAGGGCGTGATGGTCTGGTTAGACGAGAGAAGAAGATGAGTGAAGAGAAAAATATATATGATGAGATAGATGAGATCGGTAATAACCTTGGGCTAAGCGAGCCTGAAAAAACGGTCTTTGAGATAGTTTCAACGAAAAATCCAAACGAGCATATCTTAAATTTAAAAAGTGGCTCTTGGGACTCGAAAGAGCCGTGGTTTGGCATTGATGAAAATCAAAATTTACACACGGTCATTTCTGTACAATCGCTCTCAGCTTTGATAGAGGCCTTAAAAGAGTCGCAAAAAGAGAATTTTGACCTAAGGCTTGAAAAGACGATCTGGCAAAATATCCCAGTTGATTTTAGCGATGTTTGGGTGGTTGCGATGGATGAGATCAAAAAGATCGCTCACGATAAAAAGAGCAGGCAGTTTAACATTGACCTTGATAAGCTGGTAAAAAATATCAAAAAAGAGCATCCAAATTTATTTGTAGATATAAAAGAGATGATCCAAATGGCAAGGAGCAGGGCAGATGATTGATTTTAGCGCGTATGTGAAGTATTCAAGGCCAGGGCCAAGATATACGAGCTATCCGACAGCACCGGAGTTTAGTGATAAATTTAGCTATGAGGCTTACGTAAAAGAGCTTGAAAACCGCGATAAAAAAAGGCCGCTTTCGCTTTATTTGCACTTGCCATTTTGCAGGAGTGCTTGCTATTTTTGTGGCTGTAACGTCATCTACACGAGCAAAGAGGACCGCAAAGAGAGATATATAAGATATATAGAAAAAGAGCTTGAAATTTTAGCTCGCCACCTAGATACTAGCACTGAGGTTTTGCAGATGCACTTTGGTGGCGGCACTCCGACATTTTACAATGCCGCCCAGCTTGATGAGATCATCAAACTTATCAAGGCTAAATTTAAAAATTTCTCAAAAGAGGCTGAGATAAGCTGCGAGATAGACCCGAGATTTTTGACAAATGAGCAGCTTGATGTGCTCATATCTCACGGCTTTAACCGCATAAGCTACGGCGTGCAAGACTTTGATGAGAAAGTGCAAAAAGAAATTCATAGAATTCAGCCCTATGAGATTACTCAAAATGCCGTAAAAATGGCTAGAGAAAAGGGTATAAAATCAATAAATATGGATCTAATTTACGGTCTGCCGTATCAAAGCTTAGAGAGCTTTAAAAAGACGCTTGAGCTTGCTCTTACACTTGATCCTGATAGACTTGCAGTATTTAACTACGCTCACGTGCCGTGGATAAAAAAGTCGATGCGTAAATTTGATGAGACAACCCTGCCAAATCCAGAAGTGAAGCTTGAAATTTTAAAATTTACAGCTGAGTTTTTAACTAAAAATGGCTACAAAATGATAGGAATGGATCACTTTGCAAAGCCAAATGATGAGCTTTTTGGCGCTTTGGCAAATGGCACTTTGCATAGAAATTTCCAAGGCTATACGACAAAAGGTGGCGCTGATCTTATCGGCATAGGTATCACAAGTATCGGTGAGTGTAAAAGACACTACGCGCAAAATCACAAAGATATGGATGAGTATGAAAAAGCGATCGATAGTGGAAAGTTACCATACGCAAAGGGAATTTATCTAAGCGATGAAGACTTGCTTAGAAAGAGTGTGATTATGAACTTAATGAGTAATTTTGGACTTGATATCAAAGCCATCGAGAATGAATTCCATATAAATTTTTTTGAACACTTTAAGGATGAGCTTGAGGAGCTTAAAAATTTAAGTGAATTTGTCAATGTTACAGCAGATAAAATCAGCGTAAATGAAACTGGAACATTGATAATACGAAATATTGCAATGTGTTTTGATGAATATCTAAAGAAAATTCCCGAGAATTTAAGGCGTTTTTCTAAAACTATATAAAAATTATTTTTTTGTCATAAGATATTTAAAATGCATTTAATATTTCTTGGTGTATAATTCGTATCAAAATTTAAGTATAGACTTAATAATAAAAATAAGGTAAAAGGATCTTAGTTATGAAAAAGATGTTAGCAATTAGTGCTTTGGCAGCAACTGTGCTGTCAGCTCAAGATGTTCCTTATAGGATTTTTCTAGCTTCATTTGCACAAGATGATAATCAGGCTAGAATTGATAGTGCTGTTAATAAAGTCAATAGCAAGATCTCTGACAGCAGACTAACTACAGGTATCTATGAGGTTGGTGGACGAAAATTTTTATATGTTGACACAACTCCAGTCTCTGAGGATGAAGCTAATAGTCTATTAGTTAAAGTTCAAAACGAATCAGGCTATAAGGATGCTTTAATGAGACCAAAAGCACCTGTAGCTGATACTCAAACAACAAAAAAATCTAATATAGAACAAGCTATATCAACTGAAGTAAAACCAGTAGCACAAGTTGATGATGGAGTTTTGACTTTAGATCAAGTTATAAAGACTATTTTAAATGAAAATCCAAGTTTAAAAGCTACAGAATTTAACTATCTACAAGTTGGTAAAGATCTAAAAATAGCAAAGAATGCCTATTATCCAACACTTGACGCTGCTGCTAGAGTGGGATATGAGAAAAAACGCCTTGATGATGGAGTTTCTACAAGAAGAGGAGATGGAAGAATTTCTGGTACATCTCTAACTTTGGTTGAAAATCTATACAATGGTGGTGCTGATAAAAATAGAATAAATTCTCAAAGTGCAAGGCTTGATTCAGCTGCTTATTCAGTAGCACAAGCTGCAGATAGACTTACATTAAATGCTACAAATGCTTACTTGCAAGTTCTTCAAACTAAGAGAATTTTAGACATTGAAGAAGAAAATGTAAAGAGTCATGAGGAAATTTATAGCCAAATTAAAGATAGAGCAAGGTCAGGTTATGGCGTAGCTTCTGAAGAGAGACAAGCTGGATCACGCTATACTTTAGCTCAATCAAACTATACAGCCGCTAAAAATAACTATGAAGATGCACTTTCTACATTTGAGAAATTATATGGAAAAAAAGTTGCGGCTAAAAATTTACTAATGCCTGAGTTTAGCCTTCCTTTGCCTAGCACAAAAGAGGCTGTTTATAACAAAGCAATTCTTTGTAACCCATCACTTTTGGTTCAAAAATCAAATATTGCTATGGCAGAGTCAGTTGTAAAAGAGAAAAATGCGCCATTCTTGCCAAAACTAGATCTTGTTGTATCTGGTGCGTATGATCATTCAAATGTTTTATATGACAATTATGAAGAACAAACATTTGACGCACTTTTAAGACTAAACTATAACCTTTACAATAAAGGTAATGATAAACTAGATAAAGAAAAAAGTCAACTTGCCGTTCAACAAGAGCAACAAACTTTGGATAATCTTGTAAGAGAACTTAAAGAATCTTTGGAATTTTCATGGCAAAATTATGTTCTTAACCAAGAAAAAATGGGATACTTAAATCAACACGTTGAGTATGCTAAAGCTACACTTGATGCTTATCAGGATGAATTTAGAATCGGTCGTCGCGATCTTATAAACTTGCTTGATGCTGAAAATGAATATAACTCTGCGTTAAAAGAGATTGCTACAACTGAGACAGCACTATCTTATGCAAAATATAGACTGTTAGATAATATGGGAATGATCTCAGATAGCTTTGAACCAGGTTTTGCAAAGAGATACATTCAAGGTGCTTGCAGCATTCAAAACGATTTAAGATAAAAATGTAAAAAGTAATGACCATGAGGGTCAAGACAAATTTTTGGACGCTTATAGTAAGCGTCCTTTTTTTATTATTAGCAAGTGCTATTGGAGATTTTATAAAATCAACAACTATAGCAAAGGTAGCTAAAATTTATGGAGAAGATGCAAGAAGAAGAGCTTCTGCTCTAAATTCTTTAATGACTTCATTGCAAGATGCAACTGAACAAGAGAAATTAATAAAAGTAAATGACTTTTTTAACTCTTTTAGATGGGTTGATGATATGCAACTTTGGCACAAAAAGGATTATTGGGCTACTAGAATGGAATTTATAGGAAAAGGTGCTGGTGACTGCGAAGACTACGTTATTGCAAAATATTTTACACTAAAGCAACTAGGAATTCCAACTCAAAAATTATACTTCACATATGTTAAAGCCTTAAGATACAATCAAGCTCATATGGTTTTAGCATACTACGATACACCAAAATCTATTCCATTAATTTTAGATAACATAAATGGTAAAATAAAAATCGCAACTCAAAGAACAGACCTTGTTCCAGTTTATAGTTTTAATGGTGATTCGCTATACTTGGCAAAACAAGAAGGTCTTGGTCAAGCAATACCAGGTGGAAATAAAAAACAAAATCCTAAGTGGATGGAACTAATAGATAGGATAGGAAAAGAGGATTTATGACGCTATTTAAACAAATTATGATCGCCGTGATAACTTTTGGTATCATGATTTTTATGGCTGTTGGCTACTTAAATTTTAAGAGCCTAAATGGATATATTAATGACCAGCTTGGTGAAAACGCAAGGCATACAGCAAATTCGCTTGGACTTGCTTTAAAGCCTATTATCGATCCAGATGACATGTCCTTGGCTCAAACAATGATAAATTCTATGTTTGACAGCGGTAGATACAAGCTTATCAAGCTTGAAGATGTTGATGGCAAGGTTCTTATTGAAAATTCTCAACAAACAGTTGTTAAAGATATTCCTGAGTGGTTTTACAAAATAGCCAAGTTTGAAGCGCCAATAGCAGATAGCGAGATTATGACTGGTTGGGCAAAATTTGGCACACTTTATGTTCAAGGCAGTACCGCGCTTGCCTATAATGAGCTTTATACTAACTCAAAAAATATTTTTAATTTTCTTCTTCTAATGATAATTGTCACTCTTGTGGTGGCATATTTTGCTCTAAAAGCTATTTTTAGACCACTTATGAAGGTTCAAGATCAGGCTGAGGCCATACTTGATAATAAATTTATTATTCAGAAAAGAATTCCATTTACAGCTGATCTTAAAAAAATGGTTCTAGCTATGAACTCTATGGTTAGCAAGGTAAAAGACATTTTTGAGAGAGAGGCAGCCACACTTAGTAAGTATCAAGAACTTTTATATAAAGATACAATGAGTGGTGCTAATAACAGAAGATTTTTTCAAACTAAATTTAGTGAGTATCTAGCAAGTGAAGAATATTCAAGTGGCGTTACTCTACTTGTTAGTTTTAAAGATCTAATAAATTTAAAAAGTACGCTTGGCTTTGAAAAATGGCAAAGCGTTGTAATGAAAATAGCTCAAATTTTACAAGAAAAATCAATTCATAATGATAAAAATGCGATTGTTGCAAGGCTCAACGATAATGATTTCATTGTACTTTCGTATGGTAGAAATTCATCAAATTTCTTGGCTCTATGTGATGAAATTATGAACGAGTTTAAAAAGCTTTATGCAAATTTTGCACTAAATGATAGCGAGTATCCAGTAAATGCTGCGATAGTAGAGTATTCACCAAATTCTGATATTAAGACACTTCTTACTTCAGCTGACGTTACATTGGCTAGCTCAAGACTTGCTGGAAGCTTTACATATAAGGTATTTAATGAAAATCAAAATACTTTGGTGATTGGTAAAGAGAAGTATAAAGAGCTTATTTTTGACTCAATAAAAGAGGATGAATTTAAATTCGCAGCTCAAAAAGTGATTGATCTTAATTCAAATTTTGAGCAGTATGAGCTTTATTTGAGGCTTGTTGATAAAGATGGCGTATGGCGTATGGCCTCATATTTCATGCCGATGGTAAATGAGCTAAATTTAGGTGCAATGCTTGATCTTCATATCTTAAATAGAGTAGCTAGAATTTTACCGGAGAATATCTTACCAAGTGGCAACTTGGCCATAAATTTGGGAAAAGAGATATTAAATTCAGATGAAAATTTTTCAAAACTCGAAGCTACACTTAAAAAGATAAGTCAAATTTCGAAATATAAAAACTATATAGAAATTCCAAATAAAGACGATATTAGCATAGAAAGTATAGTTAAGCTTACTAAAAAATTAAAAGAACTTGGCTTTGGATTTGGTTTTGACCACTTCGAGCTTAACGCAAAAGGTATCGAGAAACTAAAAGAATTTAACCCTGATTATGTAAAAATTCAGTCAAATGTCTTGATTGACTTCTTAAGTGATAAGTCAGGAGTAAACACAAAACAATCACTTGATGTTGTTTTAAGTTCAAAAGACATTATTTTGATCGCAATCGGTGTTGAAGGCGAAGAGCAGAAGAAAAAGTTAATCGATCTTGGTATTAAAAATATGCAAGGAATTTATATAGATGAAATTAAGAACATTGGATGATAGATGCATAGTGATAAGATAAAAGATGAACTGCTTCAATGTTTGGTTATTTTTACCAAGCTTCATAATAATCCATACAGTGCCGATGCTTTAACTATTGGCTTGCCAGTAAAAGATGGCGATGAGATTGAGCTTTTTTCACTTAAAAGCTCAAGGTCTTTATTTTCTCGTGCTGCTTCTCGTGCCGGCTTTGCTTCTACCCTTGTAAGAAAAGATCTTGAACAAATCTCTCCTTTAGTTTTACCTTGCATTTTAATGCTTAGAGGCAAAAAAGCTTGCATCTTGCAATCTTTTAGTAAAGATAAAAAGACAGCAAATATCATAACGCCAGAACTTTCAACTGGTACTAGTACGATAGAAATAAGTAAATTAAAAGAAGAATATTTAGGCTATGCATACTATCTAAAGCGCGAGTTTGTTCCAGAGGATACTAGCTCAACAAAGCTAATTGATGCGGGCAATGACCACTGGTTTTGGGGAACTCTAAAACGTTCAAAAAAGATTTATTTTGATGTTGTTCTTGCAAGTTTTATTATAAATTTATTTGTTCTTGCTAGTCCGCTTTTTACGATGAACGTATATGACCGTGTCGTGCCAAATAATGCGGTTGAGACACTTTGGGTCTTGGCACTTGGTGTAAGTGTAGTTTATGGCATAGATCTTTTTTTAAAATTTGTAAGATCATATTTTCTTGAGATTGCTGGCAAAAAGAGTGACATCATAATGAGCTCTATTTTATTTGAGCGCGTTATGGATATGAAATTTAGCAATAAACCAAAATCTGTTGGCTCATTCGCTAGTAATTTAAAGGAATTTGATACGGTTAGAAATTTCTTCTCATCAGCCTCATTGGCAGCAATTGTCGATCTTCCATTTGCGATCATTTTCTTGATAGTTACTTATTTTATAGGAAGCTATATCGTACTTGTGCCAATTGTTATCATGATAGCTATTTTATGTTATACATTTTTTATAAAAGATCCACTTCAAAATGCTATTAAAAGTACATTTGAGGCTTCGGCTATAAAAAATGGAATTTTAATAGAGAGCCTTAGTAGTCTTGAGACTATCAAAACCCTTGGTGCTAGCGGACATATACAGTGGAACTGGGAAGAGGCAACCGGAGAAATAGCAAATAGAAGCATTAAATCAAAAATTATTACAACTTCGATAACGACTGTTACATCTTTTTTAGTGCAATTAAATACTATTGCCATCATTGTTCTTGGCGTCTATATGATACAAGATATGCACCTTACAATGGGTGGTCTTATCGCTGCGGTTATGCTTAGCTCTCGTGCTATCGCTCCTATGGGGCAGGTAGCTTCACTTGCTGCAAATTTTGAGCAGACAAAAACAGCCTATCAAAGTCTTAGTAAGATTATGCAAATGCCTGTTGAAAGGCCAGAAGGTAAAAAATTTGTTAGAAGAAATTCTTTTGATGGAAAGATCGAGTTTAAAAATGTAAGCTTTACTTATCCAGATACCACAAAAGGTTCGCTTGATAGGATAAATTTTGTTATTCAGCCAGGTGAAAAAGTTGGCATTATAGGCAAAAATGGCTCTGGAAAAACTACCTTACAAAAGCTCATTTTGGGACTTTACTCACCAACTGAAGGCTCAGTGCTAATTGATGGTATTGATATTAATCAAATTGATCCAGCCGATCTTAGGCGAAATATCGGTTATGTTCCGCAAGATGTTGTGCTTTTTAAAGGAACAGTTAGAGAAAATATTGTTCAAAAAGCACCATATGTTGATGATATTCAGATTATAAAAGCAGCTAAAGTAAGCGGAGTTGATGAGTATGTAAATGCCCATCCACTTGGATTTGACATGCCAGTTTTTGAAAGAGGTGACGGCATAAGTGGCGGACAGCGTCAAAGTATAGCTGTGGCTAGGGCATTTTTGCTAGATAGTCCTATTATTTTGCTTGATGAGCCAACAAATTCTCTTGATAATACGGTTGAAAATAAGTTAAAAATAAATTTAAAGACAAATACAGCAAATAAAACGATGCTGCTTGTCACGCATAGGACGTCGATGCTAGATCTTGTTGATAGACTTATAGTTATGGATAATGGCAAAATTTTATTGGACGGACCAAGAGATGAAGTTTTAGCAAGACTTAGTGGGAAGTGATCATGCAAGAAGATATCAAGAATAAACAAAATGAAAATCCAAAAACTGAAAAAAGATTAATTTCTGAAAATAACATAAAAGAACAAGAAGAAGCTAGTAATAAAATTTTAAATAGCGTAGATGATATAAAGTCTAATCTTCAAACAAAAAATTATGATGCTTATGATTTGAAATTTATGTCAAGCCTTTCTGAGGCTGTTTTGGCTAAAGCTCCATCTACATCTAAAAAGATACTCTATACGGTTGCTATAACTATGTTTTGGCTTCTTGTTTGGGCTTCCTGGGCACAAATAGATGAGATCACAAGAGGTAGTGGTAAAATCATCCCGTCTGGAAAAAACCAAGCAATACAAAATCTCGAAGGCGGTATAGTCGATCAAATTTTTGTAAAAGAGGGTGATGAAGTTAAGAAAGATCAAATTTTAATAAGGCTAGATAATAAAAATTTTACGAGTAGTTATGGTGAGTCAAAACTAAGACTAGATGAACTTCAAGCAAAATTTATGAGACTTGATGCTGAGGCAAATGATAAGGATTTTGACTACGATGAAGCTAGAGATGCGAACAATAGTAAAGCCATAAGATATGAGCTAAGTCTACATAATTCAAATATCGATCACTTAAATGAACAGATAGGAATTTTAACAGAGCAAATTCATCAACGCCAGAGTGAGTTGGTTGAGCTAAAAAATAAAATTTCTCAAACTCAAAATAGCTATAACCTTGTTCTAAAAGAAAAGGCTATTATGGAGCCAATCTTTAAAAAAGGTCTTGTTAGCGAGGTTGAATACATCCAGCTTCAAAGACGAGTAAATGATCTAAGAGGCGAGCTCGATGCTGCCGTTCTTGCCGTACCAAGAGTTGAATCAACTATAAAAGAAGCGAAAAATAAGATCGAAGAAGCAAAACTTGCTTTTAAAAACAATGCAAAAAAAGAGCTAAATGAAGTTTCAGCAGAGATCGCAAGGATAAATGAATCACAAATTAGTCTAAGCGATAGAGTAGAAAGAACATATGTAAGATCTCCAGTAAATGGTATTGTCAGCAAAATGATGGTTCATACTGTATCAGGAGTTATTAAGCCTGGTGAAAATATTGCTGAGATCGTTCCTCTTGAAGATAAACTGGTTGCTGAAGTAAAAGTAAAACCAGCTGATGTTGCATTTTTGAGGCCTGGGCTTGATACGATGGTTAAATTTACGGCCTATGATTTTAGTATTTACGGTGGCTTAAAAGGCAAAGTAACGCAGATTAGTGCCGATACAGAGACTAATGAAAAAACTGGCGAGAGCTATTATTTGGTCAGGATAGAAACTGAGAAAAATTATCTTGGTAGCGAAGAAAAGCCACTTAGGATAAAAGTTGGTATGATAGTTTCAGCTGATATCATTACCGGCAAAAAGACAATACTTGATTATTTATTAAAGCCTATTTTAAAGGCAAAACAAAATGCCTTAACGGAGAGGTAATGGGCAAGATCGCTTTTTATGATAAGAAATTTGGTGAATATGAGATTGAAAAATTTCAAAATTTACAAAATTTCTATCTCATAAAAGATAATCATTGCTGCGATATAGTTAATGATGAAATTGAACGATTTAAATTTAGTGATAGTGAAATAGAATTTTTACAATTAGTAGATGTTGCTAGT
>NZ_CABPUE010000001.1:319032-320122 GCF_902460545.1 Campylobacter concisus | reverse complement strand
AGGAAAGGTAATGCAAGTTATTTTATTTACACAAAATAGTGCATTAAACAATATTTGGAGAAGCTATTTTACTGGCAATAGCGATGTGAAATTTATACATAATAGAAAAGAGTTTTTTTCTCATATAAATGATGATGTTGATATTATAGGCATTGATATTGATGTTTTTAAAGATAATATTGATGATGTTATAAAAAATATAATTGAAAATTCTCCAAATATAAAAATACTCATACTCTCAAATAGGCCAACGATAAACGAAGGCAAGCATCTGCTTACGCTTGGAATCAAGGGCTATGCAAATTCTCACATGAGAAAGACACACTTTGAAGATGCTTTTGAAGCTATTTTTAATGGAAATATATGGCTTTACCAAGAATTTGTTCAGGCAATGATTAGTGAGCTAACCGGCTCATATATTAATAGTGAAAGTGAAAAGGTAGACAAAAGGACCGACCTCTCTGAGCTTAGTTCAAGAGAAAGAGAAATTGCAGATTTAATCTATCAGGGTCTAACAAATAATGAAATTTCAGAAAAAACAGGCATTACACTAAGAACAGTCAAAGCACATACAAGCTCGATTTATAGTAAGCTAAATGTAAAGGATAGAATAGGGCTTGTGCTTTTAATGAAGCAGCTTGACGCATAAAATCTTGACTTATTTTTTGAAAAATTAAGATTCTTCTTCAAAAACTATAAATTTTTTATATATACGCCCACAAGAAATACCTACACAACTTTTACTAGCTGAAGAATACAATAAATATAAAATTTTCAAATAAAAAATGATTTGCTAAAATCTTAAATAAAAAATTCTAGCAAATTTATTAATAGCCGAGATAAGAAATTAGAAACTTTAGTCTTCCAAATCGATATCTACTTTTTCAACATTTGTTATGATGTCTTTTGTATTTTTTTCGATATCGTGTTTATTTTTTTCAATAAGTGATCTATTTTGTCCAATCAAATCCCTATTTTCTTTAATACCATCACTATTTTGTTCAATTAATTTGCTAAGAGTTGATATTCTTTTCTCATAACGTATCATTAGAAAATAAATTACGTAAATTAGTAATAAAATTATCGCCCA
>NZ_CABPUE010000001.1:312612-318461 GCF_902460545.1 Campylobacter concisus | reverse complement strand
TTTAATTTTTATGAAAATTTTTTAAATTTCCCTTGACTTTTACCTTGTTTTGATATATAATTGCCACTTCACAAAATAGGTGCTGGTGTAGCTCAGTTGGTAGAGCTACTGCCTTGTAAGCAGTGGGTCGGCGGTTCAAGTCCGTTCACCAGCTCCATTTTTGTAACAGTGTTTGACCAGAAAATACCAAAATAGTTTATTAATGTTTAAGGTGAGATACTCAAGCGGCCAACGAGGGCAGACTGTAAATCTGCTGACTATGTCTTCCGTGGTTCGAATCCACGTCTCACCACCATTGTTGTGCGGGAGTAGCTCAGTTGGCTAGAGCATCAGCCTTCCAAGCTGAGGGTCGCGGGTTCGAGCCCCGTTTCCCGCTCCAAAATTTGGGAAAATAAACTGGGAGCTGTATCTAGATTTTACTAAACACAGTTATTCCTTATTTTATTTTCAAAATTTTTAGTTGTTTGTATTATTTAATTGGAATCATCTCTGCCAAGCGTTTTTCGCTCATATGGCTCAGAGGTAGAGCACTTCCTTGGTAAGGAAGAGGTCGCGGGTTCAAGTCCCGCTATGAGCTCCACTGGTTAATATGATTTTATTATGATTATACAAATTCGGTAAGAAAAAAAGACATATATCACATACGGAGGAAAAGATGGCTAAAGAAAAATTTTCACGTAACAAGCCGCACGTAAACATAGGTACTATTGGTCACGTAGATCATGGTAAAACTACATTAACAGCTGCTATATCTGCTGTTCTTTCACGCAAGGGACTTGCTGAGCTAAAGGATTATGATAATATTGATAATGCTCCAGAAGAAAAAGAGCGTGGTATTACAATTGCTACTTCACATATTGAGTATGAGACAGAGAAACGCCACTATGCCCACGT
Source organism: Campylobacter concisus (assembly GCF_902460545.1). GTDB lineage: Bacteria > Campylobacterota > Campylobacteria > Campylobacterales > Campylobacteraceae > Campylobacter_A > Campylobacter_A concisus_AE. Next base: position 317,567 of record NZ_CABPUE010000001.1, on the reverse strand, counting down.
TGACTGCCCTGGTCACGCCGACTATGTAAAAAATATGATTACAGGTGCTGCGCAAATGGATGGAGCTATTCTGGTTGTTTCTGCAGCTGATGGCCCAATGCCACAAACTAGAGAGCATATTTTGTTATCACGCCAAGTTGGTGTTCCATATATTGTTGTTTTCATGAACAAAGCTGATATGGTTGATGATGCTGAGCTACTTGAATTGGTTGAAATGGAAATCCGCGAATTACTTAATGAGTATAATTTCCCAGGTGATGATACACCTATTGTTTCTGGTTCAGCACTTAAAGCCCTTGAAGAGGCAAAAGCTGGTCAAGATGGTGAATGGTCGGCAAAAATTATGGAATTAATGGACGCAGTTGATAGCTATATTCCGACTCCAGTTCGTGCAACAGATAAAGATCTTCTTATGCCAATCGAAGATGTTTTTTCGATTTCAGGTCGTGGTACAGTTGTAACTGGTAGAATTGAAAAAGGTGTTATAAAAGTTGGTGACACAATTGAAATTGTTGGTATTAAGCCAACTCAAACAACAACAGTTACTGGTGTTGAAATGTTTAGAAAAGAGATGGATCAAGGCGAAGCTGGTGATAATGTCGGTGTTCTTCTCCGTGGTACTAAGAAAGAGGATGTCGAGCGTGGTATGGTTCTTTGCAAACCTAAATCAATTACCCCTCATACAAAATTTGAAGGCGAAGTCTATATCTTGACAAAAGAAGAAGGTGGTCGCCATACTCCTTTCTTTAATAACTATAGACCACAATTCTATGTAAGAACAACTGATGTTACTGGTTCAATTACACTTCCAGAAGGAACTGAGATGGTTATGCCAGGTGATAATGTAAGAATTTCTGTTGAATTGATTGCTCCAGTAGCACTTGAGGAAGGCACTCGTTTCGCTATCCGTGAAGGTGGTAGGACTGTTGGTTCAGGTGTTGTTTCAAAAATACTTGGTTAATTTATAAAATTTTATCAAAGGGAGGATATCCCTTTGATATCTTAATAAGGACTTATATGAGAATTAAAATTGGTTTAAAATGCTCCGAAAGTGGTGATATAAATTATACAACAACTAAAAATAGTAAAACTACTACGGATAAAGTTGAACTTAAAAAGTATTGCCCAAGATTAAAAAAACATACTATTCATAAAGAAGTTAAATTAAAAAGTTAATTAAGAAGCTATTAGGGCAATAGCTCCAACGGTAGAGCGCTGGATTCCAAATCCAATGGTTGGGGGTTCGAATCCCTCTTGCCCTGCCACGACTAAGGTTAAGATTATGGAAAAAATTATAAATTATATTAGGCTTTCTAAATTGGAAATAATGAAGGTTATCTATCCTACAAAAGAACAAATTAGAAATGCTTTTTTTGCAGTTTTTATCGTAGTTGCTGTTGTATCACTTTTTTTAGCTCTTGTTGATGTTATTATGTCCTTTGTTTTATCTAAAGTTATATGATATAAGGGAAGAAGTAATGTCACATAAATGGTATGCTATACAGACTTACGCTGGAAGCGAAATGGCAGTAAAAAGAGGAATTGAAAACTTAGTAAAAGATCATGGAATAGAAGATCAACTAAAAGAAATTATAGTTCCTACAGAAGACGTAATAGAAATAAAAAATGGTAAGCAAAAAATCAACGAAAGGACTCTTTACCCAGGTTATGCTTTTGCGTGCTTAGATCTTGATACGGCTCTTTGGCACAGGATTCAATCTTTACCAAAAGTTGGACGTTTTATTGGTGAGGCCAAAAAACCTACGCCATTATCTGAAAAAGATATAAATACTATTTTGGAAAAAGTTCAAAAAAGGGCTGCACCAAAACCTAAGATATTCTTTGAGGATGGTGAGAGTGTTCGTATAACAGAAGGTCCTTTTGCTAACTTTACAGGTATTGTGGAAGAATATGACATGATACATGGTAAACTTAGACTTAATGTTTCTATTTTTGGTAGAAGTACCCCTGTTGATATTTTGTATTCACAAGTTGAGAAGATAATTTAAGGAGCAAGAAATGGCTAAAAAAGTTATAGGTGAAATAAAATTACAAATTGCTGCAACAAAAGCAAATCCTAGTCCACCAGTTGGTCCAGCTCTTGGACAAAAAGGTGTTAATATTATGGAATTTTGTAAAGCCTTTAATGAAAGAACAAAAGACATGGTTGGATTTAATATTCCAGTTGTTATAACTGTTTATGCTGATAAAAGTTTTACATTTATTACAAAACAGCCTCCTGCTACAGATCTTATTAAAAAGGCTGCAGGTATAACAAAAGGGACTGATAATCCTTTAAAAAATAAAGTAGGCAAACTAACAAAAGCTCAAGTTTTAGAAATAGTTGAGAAAAAACTTGTTGATTTAAATACAAATGATAAAGAGCAAGCAGCTAAAATTATTGCTGGTTCAGCTCGATCAATGGGTGTCGAAGTAATAGACTAAAACCTTTACCGTCAGGTTGATTAGCAAAAGACGGAAGCAATATATATGCGGAGAAATTTATGGGAAAAACTAGTAAGAGATTTCAAGAATTGCTCAAAAAAGTAGAGCAAGATAAAATTTATAACCTTAGTGAGGCTATTGATACAGTCAAAACTCTAGCTTCTGCTAAATTTAATGAAACAGTTGAGATTGCATTAAAATTAAATGTTGATCCAAGACACGCTGATCAAATGGTTCGTGGTTCAGTAGTTTTACCAGCTGGTACAGGTAAAACTGTAAGAGTTGCTGTTATTGCTAAAGATGCTAAAGCTGATGAGGCAAAAGCAGCTGGTGCTGATATTATTGGTGCAGATGATTTAGTCGAAGATATTCAAAAAGGCATAATGAATTTTGATGTTCTTATAGCTACTCCAAATTTAATGGGTCTTGTAGGTAAGGTCGGTAGAATTTTAGGACCAAAAGGATTAATGCCAAACCCAAAAACTGGCACAGTTACAATGGATGTTGCACAAGCTGTTAATAATGCAAAAAGTGGTCAAGTAAATTTTCGTGTTGATAAGCAAGGAAATATACATGCAGGTCTTGGTAAAGTTAATTTTACTAAAGAACAATTAAATGAAAATATTTCAACATTTATTAAAGCGATCAATAAACATAAGCCTGCAACCGCAAAGGGTAGATATATTAAAAATGCTTCGTTGTCTTTGACAATGAGCCCATCTATAGCTCTTGATACTCAAGAAGTTATGGACTTAAAATAAAACTAAAAATTAAAATTTATATCTTAGATTGGAGATAGCCGAGGCCATTGGGCTTAATTGATTCGACCCGCTCTGCTTGAAATTACCGGTCGGAAAGGAGAAAAAGTGACACGTAACGAAAAAACTAAAGTTGTTGCAAAATTAGAGAGTGAATTTAAAACTGCTGAAGCTATTGTAGTTTGTGACTATCGTGGCCTTTCAGTAAAGAAACTTGAAGTTTTAAGAAATTCTGCTAAAGAACAAAATGTAAAAGTTCAGGTTATTAAAAATACTCTTGCAAATATTGCTCTTAAAAATTCTGATAAAGTCGGAATGGAACTCAAAGATACAAATATCTATCTTTGGAGCGAAGATCAATTAGCAGTAACTAAAGTAGCCGCAAAATTTGAAGAGTCTAATGCTGATCTTTTCAAAATAAAAACAGCTTATATTGATGGCGAAGTTGCTAGCGTTGATAAAGTTAAAGCTCTATCTAAAATGCCTAGCCGTGATGAGCTTATTGCGATGCTTTTACAAGTTTGGAATGCGCCAATTCAAAATTTCACAATTGGTTTGAATGCGCTTAAAGAGAAAAAAGAACAATCAGCTTAATTTAAATTAAAAAAATAATAAGGATTAAAAATGGCAATTACTAAAGAAGATGTATTAGAGTTTATATCTAATCTTTCTGTACTTGAACTTAGCGAACTTGTAAAAGAGTTCGAAGAGAAATTTGGTGTTAGTGCAGCTCCTGTAATGGTAGCTGGTGGTGCTGTTGCAGCAGGTGGTGCAGTAGCTGCAGCAGAGGAAAAAACAGAATTTAACATTGTCTTGGTTGATTCTGGTGATAAGAAAATTAATGTTATTAAAGTTGTTAGAGCGCTTACTGGTCTTGGTCTTAAAGAAGCTAAAGACGCAGTTGAGGGAACACCATCTGTTCTTAAAGAAGGTGTTAGCAAAGATGAGGCTGAGGCAGCTAAAAAAGAGCTTGAAGAAGCTGGTGCTAAGGTTGAACTTAAATAATTTTTTATTATTTGAGCTTAATATTTCAAGAGAGGGCACAGGCTCTCTCTTTTTTAAATTTTAGATGCCTTGTTAAAAGGCTATACTTTTCTTTCAAAATTACCACGAGGTAGATGCAATGTTAAATAGCTTATACTCAGGAAATCGTCTTAGGGTTGACTTCTCTAATGTCGTTAAGGAGATAGACGTTCCGAACCTACTACAACTACAAAAAAAGAGCTTTGATAATTTTTTAAATCTAAATAACAATCAAACAGAAAGCGGTATAGAAAAAGTTTTCAAATCAATCTTTCCAATACATGATCCGCAAAATCGTTTGACTTTAGAATATGTTGGCTCAGAAATTGGAAAACCAAAATATACGATCAGAGAGTGTATAGAAAGAGGTCTTACATACTCTGTAAATTTAAAGATGAAAATACGTCTTATCGTTCATGAGAAAGATGATAAGACAGGTGATAAAGTCGGTGTTAAAGATATAAAAGAACAAGAAATTTTTATACGCGAAATTCCACTAATGACTGATAGAATTTCATTTATTATAAATGGTGTTGAGCGTGTTGTTGTAAATCAACTCCATAGAAGCCCAGGTGTTATTTTTAAACAAGAAGAGAGCGCGACTGTTGCAAATAAATTAATTTATACAGCTCAAATAATACCTGATCGTGGCTCTTGGCTACATTTCGAATATGACACAAAAGATATTTTATATGTTAGGATAAATAAACGTAGAAAAGTACCAGTAAC
>NZ_CABPUE010000001.1:300299-312494 GCF_902460545.1 Campylobacter concisus | reverse complement strand
GACATTATTAAGTTGTTTTATCCAATACAAAATTTAATTATTAAAAATAACAAATTCTTAACTCTTTTTAATCCTGAAGATTATTTGGGAAGAGTTGAATATGATATAAAAAACGAAGATGGAGAAATTCTTCACCAAGCAGGTAAACGTCTTACTAAGAAAAAAGCTGATAAATTGATTGAAGATGGCGTAAAATTTGTTGAATACCCAGTTGAAGCACTTATTGGTAGATATTTGGCAAACCCTGTAATCAATACAGAGAGTGGAGAAATTTTATATGATACACTATCTGCTCTTGACGAGAATAAACTTGCAAAAATTTTAGCTGAGCATGAAAGTATTGAGATTATAAATAACTCTGCTGCTGGTGTTGATGATGCGATTATAAATTCTTTCATAGCTGACAACGATATGCTTAAGGTTTTAAAACAAACTGAGGCCGTTGATGATGAAAATGATCTTGCGGCTATTAGAATTTATAAGGTTATGAGACCAGGAGAACCAGTTGTAAAAGAGGCTGCAAAGAGTTTTGTAAATGATATGCTATTTAATCCTGAGAGATATGATTTAACAAAAGTTGGTCGTATGAAGATGAATCATAAGCTCTCACTTGATGTACCAGAATACGTTACTTTACTAACAAGCGAAGATATCATAAAAACTGCGAAATATCTTATAAAAGTTAAAAACGGACAAGGTCACATTGATGACCGAGATCACCTTGGCAACCGCCGTATAAGGTCAATCGGTGAGCTACTTGCTAGCGAACTTCACCTCGGTTTTGTAAAGATGCAAAAGGCAATCCGCGACAAATTTACAAGCTTAAGCAATAATACTGAAGAGATTATGCCATACGACCTTATTAATCCAAAAATGATTACTGCAACAATTATGGAATTTTTCACAGGTGGACAGTTAAGCCAGTTTATGGATCAGACAAACCCACTTAGTGAAGTTACTCACAAGCGCCGTCTATCTGCGCTTGGCGAGGGTGGCTTAGTAAAAGAACGTGCTGGATTTGAGGTGCGTGACGTTCACCCAACTCATTACGGTAGAATTTGTCCAGTTGAGACTCCAGAAGGTCAAAATATTGGTCTTATCAATACACTTTCAACCTATGCAAAAGTGAATGATCTTGGCTTTGTTGAAGCTCCTTACAAAAAAGTTATAGATGGCAAAGTGACTGATGAGATAGTTTATTTAACCGCAACTCAAGAAGAGGGCAATGTTATAGCTCCAGCATCAACTAAACTTGATGAAAATGGACACATTGTTGAGGACTTGATTGAGGTTAGAAAAGATGGCGAGATGATGCTTGCCCGTAGAGAAGATGTTACTTTGATCGACCTTTGTTCTGGTATGATAGCTGGTGTTGCGGCTTCACTTATTCCATTCCTAGAGCATGATGATGCTAACCGTGCTCTCATGGGTTCAAACATGCAACGTCAGGCAGTGCCACTACTTCGCTCAACTGCTCCTATTGTTGGAACAGGTATGGAGAGCGTTATCGCAAGAGATGCATGGGAAAGTGTAAAAGCAAAACGTAGTGGTGTGGTTGAAAAGGTTGATAATAAAAATATATTCATTTTAGGCGAAGACGAAGCTGGTCCATATATCGATCATTACTCTTTGGAGAAAAATTTAAGAACAAACCAAAATACGACTTTTTCTCAACATCCGATAGTTAAAAAAGGTGATGAGATTGTTGCCGGTCAAATAATCGCTGACGGCCCAAGCATGGAAAAAGGCGAGCTAGCTATCGGAAAAAATGCACTAATTGCATTTATGCCTTGGAATGGCTACAACTACGAAGATGCGATCGTCATTAGCGAAAAAATGATACGTGAAGATGCTTTTACGAGTGTTCATATCTACGAAAAAGAGATCGAGGCTCGTGAGTTAAAAGATGGTGTTGAAGAGATAACAAAAGATATACCAAACGTCAAAGAAGAGGAGCTTATGCACCTTGATGAGAGTGGTATTGTCAAAATTGGTACAGAGATCAAGCCTGGCATGATCCTTGTTGGTAAAGTATCTCCAAAAGGCGAGGTTAAGCCAACTCCAGAAGAAAGATTACTACGTGCGATCTTTGGTGAAAAGGCTGGCCACGTGGTAAATAAATCGCTTTACGCTTCAGCTTCAATGGAAGGTGTGGTTGTTGATGTTAAAATTTTCACCAAAAAAGGTTATGAAAAAGATAGCAGAACAAATAAAGCTTACGAAGAGGAGAAGACTCTTTTAGAAAAAGAACATCATGATAGACTACTTATGCTAGACCGCGAAGAGATGTTAAAAGTTACAGCACTTCTTTCTAAAAATCCACTAGCAAGTGATCAAGAGGTAAATAAAAAAGAGTATAAGAAAGGCTCAAAGATCAATAAGGCTGATCTTGAAAATATAAATAGGTTTACTCTAAATGCTATCGTTAAAAGCTTTTCAAAAGATATCCAAAAGAAATATGACGAGCTAAAAAATTACTTCCAAAATGAGAAGAAAAAGCTTAAAGAAGAGCACGACGCTAAGATAGAAATTTTAGAAAAAGACGATATTTTACCAAGTGGCGTTGTAAAACTTGTAAAAGTTTATATAGCTACAAAGCGCAAACTAAAAGTCGGCGATAAGATGGCTGGACGTCACGGTAACAAAGGTATCGTTTCAAATATAGTAAGAGAAGTCGATATGCCTTATCTTCCAAGTGGTCAGATCGTAGATATCGTGCTAAACCCACTTGGTGTTCCAAGCCGTATGAATATCGGTCAAATTTTAGAGAGCCACCTTGGTCTTGTTGGCTACCGCTTAGGCGAGCAGATAAATGAAATTTTTGAAACCAAAAAAGGCGAGTGGATAAAAGAGCTAAGAGCTAAGATGATAGAGATAGCAGGTATTGCTAAGCTAATGGACGCTAAAAAAGCTCTTGGTAAGATGAGCGATGAGAAGCTTCTTGAATATGCAAAAGATTGGAGTAATGGCGTAAGATTTGCAACTCCGATCTTTGAAGGCGTTAAGGCTGATGAATTTGCTAAACTATTTGAGATGGCAAAGATAGATAGCGATGGTAAAACTGAGCTATACGATGGACGCACAGGCTCAAAGATAAGAGAACGTGTTAATGTTGGTTGTATGTATATGCTAAAACTTCACCACTTGGTTGATGAAAAAGTTCACGCAAGAAGCACTGGACCATATAGCCTTGTTACACAGCAACCTGTCGGCGGTAAGGCGCTATTTGGTGGTCAAAGGTTTGGTGAGATGGAGGTTTGGGCACTTGAGGCTTATGGTGCCGCTCATACACTAAGAGAGATGCTAACTGTAAAATCAGATGATGTTGAGGGAAGACTTTCTGCTTATAAAGCTTTAACAAGAGGTGAAAACGTTCCTGAGACTGGTATCCCTGAGACGTTCTTTGTTCTAACAAACGAGCTAAAATCACTAGCTCTTGATGTAGAAGTATATGATGAGGATGAGACAAATGAAACTAACTAATTTAAAACCAGTTGAGATAAAAGAAGAGCATAGACCTCGTGATTTTGAAGCTTTTCAACTTCGTTTAGCAAGTCCTGAGAAGATAAAATCTTGGAGTTATGGCGAAGTTAAAAAACCAGAAACTATCAACTACCGCACACTAAAACCTGAGCGTGACGGCTTGTTTTGTGCGAAAATTTTTGGACCGATCCGTGATTACGAGTGCCTTTGTGGCAAATATAAAAAGATGCGTTATAAAGGCATCAAGTGCGAAAAGTGCGGTGTTGAAGTAACAACATCTAAAGTTCGCCGCTCTCGCATGGGTCATATCGAGCTTGTAACTCCAGTGGCTCACATCTGGTATGTAAATTTCTTACCAAGCCGTATTGGTGCACTTCTTGGTATTAAGATGAAAGACCTTGAGCGTGTACTTTACTATGAGGCATACATTGTTGATAATGCTGGCGAAGCTTATTACGACAATGAAAATTCTAAAAAAGTTGAGAAATACGACGTTTTAAATGAAGAGCAATATCAAAGCCTAGCTTCAAGATACGAAGAGACTGGTTTTACAGCTAGAATGGGTGGCGAGGTCATCTATGACATGCTAGCTGAGCTTGATTTGATGGAAATTTTAAATCAGCTAAAAGAAGAGATGGAGTCTACAAATTCTGAGGCCAAGAAAAAGACTATCGTAAAACGCCTAAAAGTTATCGAGAGTTTTTTAAATTCAGGTAACCGCCCAGAGTGGATGATGATAACAAATTTACCAGTTCTTCCACCTGATCTTAGACCGCTAGTCAGCCTTGATGGTGGTAAATTTGCTGTTTCAGACGTAAATGACCTATATCGCCGTGTAATAAACAGAAATAGCCGTCTAAAACGTCTGCTTGAGCTTGATGCACCTGAGATCATTATTAGAAATGAAAAGAGAATGCTTCAAGAAGCTGTTGATGCACTATTTGATAATGGCCGCAGAGCAAATGCAGTAAAAGGTGCAAATAAGCGCCCACTAAAATCACTAAGTGAGATCATCAAAGGTAAGCAAGGTCGCTTCCGTCAGAATTTGCTAGGTAAGCGTGTTGACTTCTCTGGACGTTCTGTTATCGTCGTTGGTCCAAAGCTAAAGATGGATCAGTGCGGTCTTCCAAAGAAAATGGCTCTAGAACTATTTAAGCCACATTTACTTGCTCGCCTTGAAGAAAAGGGCTATGCGACAACCGTTAAGCAAGCTAAAAAGATGATAGAAGATAAGACAAATGAGGTTTGGGAGTGCCTAGAAGAGGTCGTTAAAGACTATCCAGTTATGCTAAACCGTGCTCCAACACTTCACAAGCTTTCTATCCAGGCATTTCACCCAGTGCTTGTTGAGGGCAAGGCTATCCAACTTCACCCACTAGTTTGTGCGGCGTTCAACGCAGACTTTGACGGTGACCAAATGGCTGTTCATGTGCCACTATCACAAGAGGCTATCGCTGAGTGCAAAATTTTAATGCTTAGCTCAATGAACATCTTGCTTCCTGCAAGCGGTAAGGCTATCACAGTTCCTTCACAAGATATGGTTTTAGGAATTTACTATTTAAGCCTAGAGAGAAATGACGAAAAAGGCGCAAATAAAATTTTCTCAAGCGTTGATGAAGTAATGATCGCTGAAGAGGCTAATACTCTTGGTCTTCATGCTAAAATCAAGACTATGGTTGATAATAAGATCATCTTTACGACGGCTGGTCGCTTGATTTTAAGAGCTATACTTCCTGATTTTGTTCCTGAAAATATGTGGAATAAGATCATGAAGAAAAAAGACATTGCAAATTTGGTTGATTATGTTTATAGAAATGGCGGTCTTGAAGTAACGGCTGACTTTCTTGATAAGCTTAAAAATTTAGGCTTTAGATATGCGACAAAAGCAGGAATTTCTATCTCTATTGCTGATATAATCGTGCCAGATAGCAAGCAAAAATATATCGACGAAGCCAAGAAAAAAGTTCGCGAAATTCAAAAGCAATACGGCGCTGGTCTTTTAACAGATAGTGAGAGATACAACAAGATCATTGATATCTGGACAGATACAAACAACAGTGTTGCAAGCGAGATGATGAAACTTATCCAAAACGATAAAGGTGGATTTAACTCAATTTATATGATGGCAGACTCAGGTGCGAGAGGTAGTGCAGCACAAATTCGCCAGCTAGCTGGTATGCGTGGTCTTATGGCAAAACCTGATGGTTCGATCATAGAAACGCCGATCATTTCAAACTTCCGTGAAGGTCTAAACATAATGGAGTACTTCAACTCTACTCACGGAGCTAGAAAAGGTCTTGCGGATACTGCGTTAAAAACAGCTAACGCTGGTTATTTAACAAGAAAACTAATCGATGTTGCTCAAAATGTTAAAGTCACAATGCATGACTGCGGTACGCACGAGGGTGTTGAAATTACAGATATTACAGAGAGTGGCGAGCTAATAGAAAGCCTTGAAGAAAGAGTATTAGGCCGTGTTTTAGCAGATGATGTGATCGATCCTATAACAAATGAAATTTTATTTAGCGAAGGCACGCTACTTGATGAAGAAAAAGCTAGAGCTATAACTGAGGCTGGTATAAAATCAGTGAGCATTAGAACGCCTATCACGTGCAAGGCACCAAAAGGCGTTTGTGCAAAATGCTACGGCTTAAACTTGGGCGAGGGTAAACTTGTAAAACCAGGTGAAGCAGTTGGTATCATTTCAGCTCAATCTATCGGTGAGCCAGGTACACAGCTAACGCTAAGAACATTCCACATCGGTGGTACGGCTTCTACTGAGCAACAAGATCGTCAAGTAATCGCCCAAAAAGAAGGTTTTATCAGATATTACAACCTTAATACTTATGATAACGGCGATAAGAAGATTGTTGCAAATAGAAGAAGCGCAGCTGTACTACTTGTTGAGCCAAAGATTAAATCAACGATTGAAGGCAAAATAGAGATCGAATATGCCCACGAAGATGTAAACATCGTGATCAAAGGCAAAAAAGAAGAAGTTAAATATACGATCAGAAGAAACGATCTTGCTAAGCCAAACGAACTAGCTGGTGTTAGCGGAAAGATCGAAGGAAAGATGTATATACCTTATGTAAGTGGCGATAAAGTAAAAGAGAATGAAAGTATCGTTGAGATCATAAAAGAGGGTTGGAATATCCCAAATCGTATCCCATACGCTAGTGAGCTTAAAATTTCAGACGGAGATCCGGTAACTCGTAAAATTTTAGCCGACGCAAATGGTGTGGTTAAATTTTTCATACTAAAAGGTGATTATCTTGATAGGGTTAAAGATATCAAAAAAGGTCACAAAGTAACTGAAAAAGGTTTCTTTGTGGTTGTTTCTGATAAAGATGGACGTGAGGCAGTTCGCCATTATATCCCAAGGAATTCTATCATCCAAGTTTCTGATAATGATGCAGTTGAGAGAGCAACAGTAGTCTCATTGCCTGAAAAAGATGATAAGTTGATTATTGCTGAGTGGGACCCATACTCAACTCCAACTATTGCTGAAGAAGCTGGTGTGGTTAGCTTTGAGGATATTGAGCCAGGATATAGTGCGACTGAGCAAGCTGATGAAGCGACTGGACAAAGACGTCTTGTTATCAATGAGTATTTGCCAAGTGGTGTAAAACCTGCGATTATTATCGCTACTAAAAAAGGAAATTTAATTAAGTATCCGCTTGATCCAAAAACTGCGATCTTTGTCTCAAGTGGTGATGAAGTAGCTCAGGCTGATATTTTGGCTAAGACTCCAAAAGCTGTCGCTAAGTCAAAAGATATCACTGGTGGTCTTCCAAGAGTTAGCGAACTATTTGAAGCAAGACGTCCTAAAAATACAGCTATCGTTGCGGAGATTGATGGTGTGGTTAGATTTGACAAGCCACTTCGCTCAAAAGAGCGCATAATCATTCAAGCTGAAGATGGTACAACTGCTGAGTATTTGATCGAGAAAAGTCGTCAGATCCAAGTAAGAGATGGGGAATTCGTCCATGCTGGCGAGAAATTAACTGATGGGCTAATCTCAAGCCACGATATTTTAAGAATTCTTGGCGAAAAAGCACTTCATTATTATTTGATTAGCGAGATTCAACAAGTTTATCGCCGCCAAGGTGTTGCGATCGCTGATAAACATATCGAGATCATCGTATCACAAATGCTTCGCCAAGTTAAAATCGTTGATAGCGGAAATACAAATTTTATAGTTGGCGATATGGTCTCAAGAAATAAATTTAAAGAAGAGAATGAGCGCATCATGAACATGGGCGGTGAGCCAGCTATTGCTGAACCGATCTTATTAGGCGTTACAAGAGCAGCTATCGGAAGTGATAGTGTGATCTCTGCTGCATCGTTCCAAGAGACAACTAAAGTTTTAACAGAAGCATCGATTGCTGCTAAATTTGACTATCTTGAGGATCTAAAAGAGAACGTTATCCTTGGACGTATGATCCCAGTCGGAACTGGTTTTTATAAAGATAAAAAAGTAAAAATCAAAGAAAACTAATACTTTAAGCCCCTATTTTTGGGGCTTAACCTCCTTAAAAAATTAAATCAATTAAAAATTTACAAGCTATTAACTATCACCTAATAAAATCCTTATTTTTAAATCACATCATGGAGAATTTATGAAAAATGTTGATCTTGGACTTTTGTTTATACGTTTAGGACTTGGTATCTGCCTTTTTATGCATGGTTTTGGTAAAATTTTACATGGACTTAGTGGGGTAAAAGGTATATTGGTCAATGCTGGTTTGCCTGAATTTTTAGCATATTTTTCTTATCTTGGAGAAGTATTAGCACCCATAATGTTAATTATTGGTTTTTATTCAAGGATAGGTGCTATCCTAGTTTTAGGTACTAGTATTACTATTTTATACTCGTACTATGGATTTACAAATTTATTTGCATTAAATGAAGTTAATGGTTTTAAATCAGAACTTATTTACCTTTATATTGCTATTTCACTTTGTATTCTTTTGATAGGTAGTGGCAAATATGCTGTCAAACAAGATTAATACAAAATAAAGACAGTAGAGTTTTTGTAAAATCAAGAATTAGATGAGTAAGTCTAACTTATTAACCGTTATTTAAGTTTATTTTAAATAAAATTAGGTCTTTTTAATAAATTTAGTTGAAAGGAATTATTGTGCCAACCATAAATCAATTGGTCAGAAAAGAACGCAAGAAAGTGACTGTTAAGTCAAAATCTCCAGCGTTAAAAGAGTGCCCTCAAAGAAGAGGAGTTTGCACTAGGGTTTATACTACAACTCCTAAAAAACCAAACTCAGCTTTGAGGAAAGTTGCCAAAGTTAGGCTAACAAGTGGTTTTGAAGTCATCAGCTATATCGGTGGTGAAGGTCACAACCTACAAGAACACAGTATCGTTTTAGTTCGCGGCGGTAGGGTTAAAGACTTACCAGGCGTTAAATATCACATCGTTCGTGGTGCACTTGATACTGCTGGTGTTGCAAAAAGAACAGTTTCTCGTTCTAAATATGGTGCGAAACGCCCTAAAGCTGGCGCTGCAGCTGCAACAAAAAAGTAAAAATTTAGGTTCGCAGATGTTGCTAAAATTTGCAAACGTTTGAGTAAAATTTCATAAAAATTTGAAGGAAAGATCAAAATGAGAAGAAGAAAAGCCCCTGTAAGGGAAGTCTTACCTGATCCGATTTACGGAAATAAAATAATCACTAAATTTATTAATTCTCTTATGTATGATGGCAAAAAAAGCGTCGCTACTGAGATAATGTATGGTGCTATTAAAGCCATAGAAAAGAAAAATGCTGAGGTTAAAGGTATCGACGTTTTTAACGATGCTATTGAAAATGTAAAACCTATTCTAGAAGTTAAATCACGCCGTGTTGGTGGTGCTACTTATCAAGTACCAGTTGAGGTTCGCCCAGCTCGCCAACAAGCTCTTGCTATCCGTTGGCTTATAACTTACGCTAGAAAAAGAAGCGAAAGAACTATGATAGATAAACTAGCGAATGAGCTCTTAGATGCGGCAAACTCAAAAGGTGCATCTTTCAAGAAGAAGGAAGATACTTACAAGATGGCAGAGGCTAATAAAGCATTTGCTCACTACCGCTGGTAAGAAAGAATTAATATGGCAGAGAGAAAAACGCCTTTACATAAGGTAAGAAATATCGGTATTGCGGCTCACATTGATGCTGGAAAGACAACTACTAGTGAGAGAATTTTATTCTTTACTGGCATGAGCCATAAAATAGGTGAGGTTCATGATGGTGCTGCTACCATGGACTGGATGGAACAAGAAAAAGAGCGTGGTATTACTATTACTTCAGCTGCAACTACGGCATTTTGGAAGGGTTATCAAATAAACCTAATTGACACTCCGGGACACGTTGACTTTACTATCGAAGTTGAGCGTTCTATGCGTGTTCTTGACGGTGCTGTTTCAGTATTTTGTTCTGTTGGTGGTGTTCAACCACAATCAGAAACTGTTTGGAGACAAGCAAATAAGTATCACGTACCAAGAATTGTTTTTGTCAATAAAATGGATAGAATTGGTGCAAATTTCTTTAGAGTTGAAGAGCAGATTAGGGAAAGGCTAAAAGCAAACCCTATTCCTATTCAAATTCCTATAGGTGCTGAGGATAACTTTAGAGGTGTGGTTGATCTTGTAAGGATGAAAGCATACGTTTGGAATGATGAGAAAAAGCCAACTGACTATGTTGAAGAAGAAATTCCAACTGAAGTTAAAGATAAAGCAGAGGAATACCGTGCAAAACTAATCGAAGCAGTTTCAGAGACAGATGATAGCTTGATGGAGAAATTTTTTGCTGGTGAAGAGCTAAGTGAAGAAGAGATTAAAAAAGGCATAAAAGCAGGCTGCTTGAGAATGACTATCACGCCTATGCTTTGCGGAACTGCGTTTAAGAACAAAGGTATCCAACCTCTACTTGATGCTGTTGTTGATTACTTGCCAGCTCCAGATGAAATTGAAGCTATTAAAGGCGTATATGAAGATGGTACTGAAGTAACCGTTGAAAGTACTGACAATGGTGAATTTGCAGCTCTTGCATTTAAGATCATGACCGATCCATTTGTTGGACAGCTAACATTTATTCGTGTTTATAGAGGAAGCTTAGAAAGCGGTAGTTATGCTTATAATACTGTTCAAGATAGTAAAGAAAGAATCGGTCGCTTGCTAAAAATGCACTCAAATAAACGCGAGGAGATTACTGAGCTTTTCGCTGGCGAGATCGGTGCTGTTGTTGGTCTAAAAAATACTCTAACAGGTGATACTCTAGCTAGTGAAAAAGATAAAGTTATTCTTGAAAGAATGGACTTTCCAGAGCCAGTTATTAGTGTTGCGGTTGAGCCAAAAACAAAAGCAGACCAGGAAAAAATGGCAATAGCGCTTCAAAAACTAGCTCAAGAAGATCCAAGTTTTAGAGTTAGCACAGACGAAGAGAGCGGTCAAACTATTATTAGTGGTATGGGTGAGCTTCACCTTGAGATCATTGTTGATCGTATGCTTCGTGAATTTAAAGTTGATGCTGAAGTTGGTCAACCACAAGTTGCTTATCGCGAAACTATTCGTAAGACAGTTGAGCAAGAGTATAAATATGCTAAACAATCAGGCGGTCGTGGTCAATATGGTCACGTATTTTTACGTATTGAGCCGCTTCCAGCTGCTAGTGGATTTGAGTTTGTTAATGATATCAAAGGTGGTGTTGTTCCAAAAGAATATATTCCAGCTGTTGAAAAAGGTTGCAAAGAGGCACTTCAAAGCGGTGTTCTTGCTGGTTACCCAGTTGAAGACGTTAAAGTTACACTATTTGATGGTAGCTACCATGAAGTTGACTCATCTGAAATGGCATTTAAACTTGCTGCTTCAATGGGATTCAAGGAAGGTGCTAGAAAGGCAGGTGCTGTTATTCTTGAGCCTATGATGAAGGTTGAAGTTGAAACTCCAGAAGAGTATATGGGTGATGTTATAGGCGACCTTAACAAACGCCGTGGTCAAGTAAATTCAATGGATGATAGAAATGGTGTGAAGATCATTGCCGCTTATTGTCCACTGGCTCAAATGTTTGGCTATTCAACAGATCTTCGTTCAATGACTCAAGGCCGTGCAACTTATTCAATGGAATTCGATCACTACGAAGAGGTTCCTAAAAACGTAAGTGATGAAATCATTAAAAAGAGAAATGGCTAATTAACCAAAGAAGGGCAGAGTAATCTGTCCTTCAAAAATTATTTATTCTGATAAAATCTATCTACAAAATTATGAATTGTCCTCATAGCTCAGCTGGATAGAGCGTAGAATTCCTAATTCTAAGGCCACAGGTTCGAACCCTGTTGGGGACACCATCCATCATGCAATCATTTTTGTAAAATACAAAGTATTCAAACAAGTGTTTTTTAAAATATACTAAAACGCATAATAAGATATAGCAATTTATAAAAATGCTCTTATGCTGATCAGTATAATAGAGTAAAAGAAAAAATGCAAAGAATGGACTTTATAAAAAAGATTACAAGTGATATGCAAATAAGATCACTAAAATCAAAGAAAAATTTTTATAAAAATGTGTAATGGTAAGCAGCTATATCTTTTATCAATCTAGTTGGTTTATCTATATATGCATTCGTAGTGGGTTTAGCTTTTTTATCAATACGTTATATTATTAATTTTTATCTAAACTAATAAATTTTATCAACAAAAATTTTATATATTTAATAATC
>NZ_CABPUE010000001.1:227893-299788 GCF_902460545.1 Campylobacter concisus | reverse complement strand
TCATCATATTTATAATAAAGAAGGAGACAAAATGTCAAAAGTTATTTTACAATTAAATGTTATTCAGGCTGATGCAAATGCACTTTATATTAAATTTCACGATCTTCACTGGAATGTAAAAGGTATTCAATTTTTTAGCGTTCATGAATACACAGAAAAAGCTTATGAAGATATGAGTGAGATATTTGATGATGCAGCTGAGAGAGCTCTTATGCTTGGTGGCAGACCTATCGTCAAGGCTGAAGAGCTAGCAAAAGTTACTCACATAAAACACGAGCCAAAAGAAATTTACACTCCAACTGAGGTTTTAGAGATTGTCTTGGCTGATTATAAACACCTTTTGGGCGAGTTTAAAAAGCTTGACGAACTTGCAGAAGGCGATACAACAACTCAAATGTATGCACAAGATCAAATCGCAAAATTTGAAAAAGCGATCTGGATGCTAAACGCAACACTTAGCAAATAACTACTAGCGGGAGTTCTCCCGCTCTATCTAAATAAATTCTACTTTTTGGCGATATTGATTCTATAAATTTTAAGGGAGCCAAAATGAAAATTTCTCAAATCGCAAACTCATATAATAGTTCAAGTATAAAAGAAAATGTAAAATCAGAAATTTCACTTCATAAAGATGAAAAAGATATCTCTAAAAAAGAGTCTGAAATTATAAATTTAACAGCCAAAGACATTTCAAATAGCTACTTTTTGCAGTATCAAAAAGAGATCGTTAAAAGTAGTAGTTCAAATTTATTAGCCCAAAGCGACTTAAGCTTTAATGCGCCTAAAAATTTATCAGAAATTTTATCAGGACTTGATCTTGCAAGTATCGGCTATAACGGCAAATCTTTAAATGAGTTAAGTAGTGACGAGGCAAATGATCTTATTAGCGAGAATGGATTTTTTGGTATTGCAAATACGACTGAGAGGATAGCTAGCTTTGTGCTAAATGGTGCAGGTGATGACATAGAAAAACTAAAAGCTGGTAGAGAAGGTGTGGCAAAGGGTTTTGAGGATGCGAAGAAAATTTGGGGAGGCGAGCTTCCTGAAATTTCACAAAAGACTATCGAAAAGACCCTTGAGGCACTTGATAAAAAGATCGCCGAGCTTGGCGGCAATGTTTTAAATGTTTCAGCTTAACTATTTTAGGCAGGCTCGCCTAAGATAAATTTGTGTGATCGTGTATATAAATTTAGATACGAGCCTTTAATTTCCCACAAAATTTATTTAATCTTAAAAGTTATACTTCGCCGTTTTACACTAAGGAGAAGAGATGAAAGCTAAAATTTTACTTCCACTGGCAACTGCTATCATGTTTTTGGGTTGCTCATTTTTTGAGGATAACCCACCAGTGCGAAAACAGCCAAGACAGGTCATGCAAAATACACCAGTAAAAAGCTCGATCAAAGGTTTTATAAAAGAGGTTACTTATAAAGATTCAAAATACTGCTATGAAATAGTGGCGAGCGATACAAAAAACCACAAACTCAATAAAGCAAATTTTTGTGCAAATAGATACTATTATGATAAAGGCGACTTAGTCTATGCGACTTTTTATGCAGATAAACTTATAGATATGCTTCTTATAAAAGAGGGCGGCTCTAGTGGCTTATATAATGGTGTAAAAAAGCCACAAAATGAAGTGATTATTAAAAGAAAAAATGTAAAAACAAATATCGAAGTACCAAAAGAGGAAAAAATTTCTTTTTAATTACCGTTGATTTACTGCTTGCTTATATAATTTCAACAGCAATCAAAACTAGAACTCCTTTTAAGGGGCAAAGCAACAGCCCCTTTTTCTTTTTACTCATTTTAATTTTTATCCTTGGTTTGTTTAAAATTATCAATTTTTATCTATTTTTGATTAATTACGGTAAACGATCGGTAACTGAAATTAAAAATTTTAAGCTTCATGTTAAATTTTATTGATTATAATCGTCGGCACAAAACCTTAAAAGGAGAAAAAATGAAACTAACAAAAATTAGTTTAGCCACTTTGGTTGCTTTAGGTGCATTTTCAAGCGTAGCAAGTGCTACTCCACTTGAAGAAGCTATAAAAAATGTAGATCTTTCAGGATTTGCAAGATATAGATATACAAATGATAAAAAACACGGTGAGTTTTCTAATACAAAATCAGAGTCTGGCTCAAAAGCTGGTCATCAATTTAAAGCAGTAACAAATTTTAAAGCTGCTATCGATGATAACTTCTTTGGTGTTATTGGTTTAAGATATAACGCTACTGATAAATCTGGTGATAATACTCAGGGCAATCAAGGCTCTAGAGGCACTGGTACAGATAAAACAAATACAACCAATGCCTTTGAAGTTCATCAGTTCTATCTTGGTTATAAAGCTGGAAACACCACTATAACAGCTGGCAAACAAGAGATTGGCTCTTTCTTTACAGATGATGCTATCGCTACTGGTGTAAGAGTGGTAAATGAAGATATTGAAGGACTAACACTTACTGCTTTAGCTTTTGATGCAATTGAGGGTGATAGTGTTGAGAGTGATGGAGATCTATATGTAAATACTGGTTACTTAAATATTTATGATGTTGGTAATCTATATGCGGCTGGTATAGCTGGCTCATATGATCCTATTAATTTCCAACTATGGTATGCTAGCCTAACAAATCTAGCTGATCTACTTGCAGCTGATGTTTCAGCAAATTTTGCTATTAATGATGATGTTAGCTTAGGTGGTAGAGTTAACTATATAAATACTACTGTAGATAAAAGTGCAAAAGCACATCTTTCTAAAGGTATAGATGAATCTAATGGCGTTGCAAACTATAATGATGGTAACTTCTATGCTGGCGAACTTACAGCTTCACTATTTGGCTTTGATTTGAGAGCTGGTTATATGGGTTGGAAAGTTGATAATAAAGGTGTAACATCATTTGCTCTTGAAGATAAAGGTAGTCTAATAGATGTTGGTGAGCTTACACTTGATCCAACTTGGGCTGATGGAAAAGCAAACCTAGTATATGGAACAGCTGGATATACATTTGATAAATTTACAGTTGGTGTTGATTACATAAAAGGCCACATTAAACACGCTGCAGCTGCTGGCGAAAATGGCAAAGAAAAAGTTGAAGAGATTACTCCAAGATTTGCATATGAGTATAGCAAAAAGCTAACATTTAGCTCATACTATGCATTCAAAACTTCAAAATTTGCTGATGAGGCTAAAAACAAAGAAGATCAATTCAGATTTGAAGCTAAATACTCATTCTAATCATAGCTCATTAATCAACTTATGATATAATCCCGGGTCGGAGCAATCTGATCCGGGATTTTTAAATTTAGAGCAAAATTTCAAGGAAAATTATGAAAAGTATTAAAATTTCTTTTTTGGCGTGTTTTTTGGTGGCAAATGCCTTTGCAGCTTCACAAGTCTACTATATAGAAGCTCGTGGTGAGTTTGGTAAAGAACTTGCTGAAATGGCAAAAAAGCAGGCTAATGATAGAAATGAAAAAGTAAATGTCTATGTTGATGAAGATCCAAGACGTTATAAAGATAATAGAATTT
Organism: Campylobacter concisus; assembly: GCF_902460545.1. Taxonomy (GTDB): domain Bacteria; phylum Campylobacterota; class Campylobacteria; order Campylobacterales; family Campylobacteraceae; genus Campylobacter_A; species Campylobacter_A concisus_AE. The sequence continues at coordinate 296,256 of NZ_CABPUE010000001.1, read as the reverse complement.
TAAAATTAGGCGTTGATAGAAAGGGCAGATATAGTGTTTCTTTAGGTAAGGAGCTTTATGAAAAGCAATGTGCTAGCTGTCATGGTGAAAATGCTGATAAAAGACCATTTGGTTCAACGCCTCTAAAAAATATGGATGCTAAAGATATTGAAGATAGTATCATCTCTTATAGAAGTGACTCAAGTTTTGGTGGAAGCGGCAAAAACGTAATGCAAAACCAAGCTAAAATTCTTTCAAATAATGATCTTGGCGCGATTCTCGCCTATCTAAAAGGTAAAGATGCATTTGCTGAACAAGATGCAAATGAAAACAAACCAGTCTCTACTCAAACAAAGCAAGGCAGTTATTTAAGATAAGTTTCACTTTGATAGCTTTGTCATAATATAAATAAAAGGAAGCAGATGTTAAATCCAAAATCATTATTTTTAAGTATGGGCTCAGCTATCATTTTGATGATAATCTTTGCCATAGCTAGCGGAGCCGCTACGATAATAGAAAGTAAAACTAGTACAGAAGCTGCATGGTACTATGTTTATGGTGCCAGCTGGTTTGCTCTCATTCAACTACTTCTTGGCATAAATTTGACCTATAATATCTTTAGATATAACTTAATCGATCCAAAAAAACTCCCTTCGCTTATATTCCATCTTGGTTTTATCGTTATCTTAATCGGTGCTGGCATAACAAGATACCTTGGCTTTGAGGCTGATATGCATATAAGAGAAAAAACTCAGTCAAATATCGTTACGACAAAAATATCCTATTTAAATTTAACCGCATTAAATGATAATGGAGAAGAGATAAACGCTGCTTTGCCACTAGGACTTTCTGATGCAAAAAAAGGTTTTGACCTAAAGCTAAAGATAGCAGATAATGAAGCTAATTTAAAATTTAAAGAATTTGTGCCAAATGCAAGTTATAAGTTTGTGGATGATAAAAACGGGCAACCAGTAGTGGAATTTGTAGTTTCAAACGAGAGTGAAAGTGAAGAAATCTTCTTGTTAGAAGAAGAGGAAGCAAGAGTTGCAGATATTAGTTTTATCTTTAATGCTAAGCCAGACGAGAGTAAAAAATATGTGCTTTTTAAATTAGTGGACGGAAATTTCACAGTTACTTCAAATACTGATCTTTCAAAATTTACAATGAGCGATAGCTCAAAAACTGAGTTAAAAGCTGGTAGTGTAAATGATTTTGGCATGGGCAGTCTTTACACTATTTCAAATATAAATTTTGCTCCAAGATTAGTTTCAGCTCATGCCTCAAGGAAGCTAGTTAGCACAAAAGATAGCGAATTTAACGCCTTGATAGCTGAATTAAATTATAAAGGCGAGAGTAAAGAGATGCATATTTTTTACAACCTAACAGAGCCTTCACGCTTAGCTGTGGCTGGACAAAAATTTAACGCTTCATGGGGTGCGCAGCAAGTTAAACTCCCGTTTAGCTTATACTTAAAAGACTTTGAGCTTAAAAGATATCCTGGCTCAAATTCTCCTATGAGCTATTCAAGTGAAGTTATTGTAAAAGATGATACAAACATGTCGGGGCTTGACTATAAAATTTATATGAATCACGTGCTTGATTATGATGGTTATAGATTTTTCCAAAGTTCATACGATACAGATGAAAAAGGAACCATTCTCTCTGTCAATAAAGATCCAGGCAAGATACCAACTTATATTGGCTACTTTCTACTTGGACTTGGCTTTGTGTTAAATGTTGTAAATCCTGGTAGTCGTTTTAGAAAGCTAGCTAAGTTAATCGATAATGAATCAACAAAGGGTGGTAAAAAGGTTGTTGCTATCATTGCCATTATGCTTTTAAGTTTAAATTTTAGCTCATTAAAGGCTGAAGACTTTTTGCCTAATATCAGCAAAGAGCACACACAAAAGCTTTCTAGGCTTATTGTGCAAAGCTCAGATGGTAGAATGAAGCCATTTGACACTCTTAGTAAAGAAATTTTAAATAAAATACATAGAAGCGAGAATATAAATAGCCTAAACTCGAATCAAGCTATGCTTTCAATAATGGTAACACCTGATTTTTGGCGAAATGAAAAAATTATCTCACTTGGGCAAAGTAAGGAGCTAAAAAAAGAGCTTGGCATAGATGAAAATGCAAAGTATGCAAGTTTTAATGATTTTTTTAGAGCTACAAAAGATGGCGGAAGTGAATATAAACTCACAAAATTTGCTGAAATTGCTAATCGTAAGCACCCTGGATCACGCAATACATTTGATAAAGATGTGATCAAGATCGATGAGAGATTGAATGTTTTTTATATGATATTTATTGGTGAAATTTTTAAAATTTTTCCAAAGCAAGATGACCCATCAAACTCTTGGTATTCGCCTGCTAGCGCAATGATGTACTTTCCGCCTAAGGAGGCCGATCTAGTCATCAATATGATGAGAGAGTATTTTGCAGCAGTTGATGCAGCAACAAAAGATAGTGATTGGAGCAAGGCTGATGCCGCACTTGATAAAATTTCAGTCTATCAGCAAAAGTATGGTTCTACTGTAATGCCAAGTGAAGAAAAGATAAATATAGAAATTTTGTTTAATAAAATTCAAATTTTTGAGCGATTGACGCCAGTTTATCTTTTGGCTGGCCTAGCGCTTTTATTTTTTGTTTTTGTCAAAATGCTAGCTCCAAAGGTTCAGATAAATGGCATTGTAAAGATTGTGTATATTATAAATTTACTAGCTTTTCTTGCTCATACTGTCGGACTTGGACTTCGTTGGTACATTGCTGAACATGCGCCTTGGAGTAACGCTTATGAATCGATGGTCTATATCGCTTGGGCTCTAGGATTTTCTGGTATCGTCTTTGCAAAACGTAGCCCTATTGCTCTTGCTCTTACGTCTATATTGGCTGGTGTTACATTGTTTGTTGCGCACCTTAGCTGGATGGATCCACAGATCACTACACTTGTACCAGTGCTTCAAAGCTACTGGCTAACAATACATGTTTCTGTCATTACTGCAAGTTATGGATTTTTAGGGCTTTGCGCGTTACTTGGTGGCTTTACTCTATTGCTTATCATTTTACAAAATAAGAAAAAGCCAAATCCAGAAATTTCTCGCAATATCCTCGAAGCTACCCGTATAAATGAGATGGCTATGATACTAGGACTTAGCTTGCTTACTCTTGGAAATTTCCTAGGCGGTGTTTGGGCGAATGAGAGCTGGGGTAGATATTGGGGCTGGGATAGTAAGGAGACTTGGGCGCTAGTTTCGATACTTGTTTATGCTGCAGTTCTTCATATAAGATTTATTCCAAGGCTAAATAACCAGTATGCGTTTGCAGTGGCTTCTTTCTTTGCTTATTGGTCGATTATTATGACTTATTTTGGTGTAAATTTTTATTTAGCTGGTATGCACTCGTATGCAGCTGGAGATCCATTACCAGTACCTGATTTTGTCTGGATTAGTATTGTGATAATGGTGCTTATGAGTGTTTTTGCATTTACAAAGCGATCACTTTGCTCAAGGCTTTAGATGCTAATAAAAGGTCTAATAGTTTTCTTTATTGTATTACTATTAATTGCAATTTATGCGTTAATCTATCTACTTTTAAGAAATAGAGATTATAGCGCCGAAATAAAAGAGCTTGCATTAGAAAAAGAAGAGATAACGATCGAAAAGCTTGAAAAGCTTGCGGGTGATAATAGTTTAAGTAAAAACGAGCTTTTCGAACTTATTCAAATCTTTGTAGGAAATTTTAGTATACCAGCTAAAAATAACCAAGTCATGCCAAAAGAGGCAAATAACTATATAAATTTTATAATTTTAATCTGCTCTCATAAAAATTCTGATGCGAAACTCATCAGTTTTTTAGACAAAGAGGCTAAAAAGAAAAATCCAAGCTACATTGTCGAAATAGAAGAGAGTGAGAAAATTGGTATAGAAAATCGCAAAAATCGTAGATAAATTTATTTAAAAAAGTGTAGTTAAAATATCTTAAAATTAAGTTTGGTATAAAAATGAGTTCTTATGATTTTGATTCTATGTACGTGATATTTCTTATTTTATTTTCAATCGTATTGCCTATATTTTTGATAATCCCAGCAGGTAGATATAACATAAAGGTTTATGTGAGTAAAATTGATCTAATCGGACTTCATCTAATTTTTCCAATCATTATATTGCCTACTTTGGTAGGTACTTTTATTTTAGTTTGTAGCTTTTTAAATATTTCAGATTATGCTGGTTTAAGCTTTGTATTCTATGCTTTTTTGATTCTAATGATATCCTATATAATTTGTGGTTTTTATGTTTGTATCAGATATAACTACGACTTTTTTCATTGTATCGTAGCGCTTTTCTTAAGGTTTAATTATGTTACGCCGCTTATTTATCTGCTCTTTTTAGGTGGAAAAAACTACAAAGATGACAAAGAGATAACCTCTAAAAATATTAAAGACTTAAATCTTTTCGATCAGTTTAGATTTTCTATTTATAATTTAATTGCTATTAGAAACTAAAAGCATTTTAAGAGCATTAAAGGTTTTGCAATTAGAGAAAATACCAAAAAGCAAGAGAAATTTTTATATTTAGCTTTTGCTTAGTTTTTATATCTTTCTTATCTTTAAAATTTTAGTCCAAAGCAGGCTTTTGTTTTGTCTTATCGTTTTTAAGCTTATCTTTTTTGGCTTCAAACTCAGCTATTACATTTGCATCAGGAAATAAATATCCATCCTCAATCATCAGATCAACTGCTTTTTTAAATATAGGTAAGGCACTTTGAGCACCGAAGTAGTAGTAAGGTCTTTTAGGATCCCTTGCTAAAACGCCTATTGTGTAGCTATTGCCTCTTGTGTCATTTACAAAGCCAAAAAATGAGCCATTGTAGGTATTGCTGTATCCACCACTACCTGAGGCAATGTGTGCAGTTCCAGTCTTGCCACCTATCTCAAGCCCTGGCGTAAAGGCTTTTAGTCCAGTACCTTTTTCAACCGTTTTTATTAAAATTCTCTTCATTATCTTTGCGGTTTCTTGTGATATAACTTGAGCTGGCTCGGACTTTGGCAAATCGTATCTTTTTCCATTTCTCTCTAAGTAAGCAACCATGTGAGGAGTAACTTCAATGCCTTTATTGTTAAATGTATTATAGGCTTTTAAAAGCTGCATAAATGTAGCTTGCAAGCCATATCCGTAGCTCACAGTCGCCTTATATGTCGATGAGTTTAACTTTGTAACTGTTGGCATCATACCTACTTGCTCGTAAGGTAGATCTATGCCTGTTTTTCTTGAAAAGCCAAAATTTAAAAGTCCTTGATAAATTTGTGGCCCATTTAAACGCTCAACAAGCTGAATCATGCCGATGTTTGAACTGTGCACGATTATATCTTCAGCACTCATAAAAGGCTCTGGATGGGTATCTTTGATTATCCTTTTGCCAAGTTGGTATCGGCCATTATAGGTATTTACAAGCTCGAATGGATTTACTTTCTTCTCTTGAAGTAAGATAGAAAATATAAATGGTTTAAAAACTGAGCCAACTTCATAAGCATATTCGCTAACAGTAGAGTTTAGAGCGCTATAATCTTGCTTTCTTATGTTTGAAGGGTCATATCTTGAGCTAGAGGCTAGAGCTAAAATTTCTCCATTTTTGCTATTCATTATACAGATGACTAGCTCTTTTGCATCTAGAAATTCACGCTTTTCATCTAAAATTTGCTCTAGTTTGGTTTGAAATTTTAATGGTATAGAAAGCACCGCATTGTAGCCATCTACTCTTGTTGCTAAATTTGAGTCACTTGTTAAAATGATATTGTTTCCAATATCACGAGGCCCTAAAATTTTTGCATTTTGTATAGGTGCTAAATAATCTTCATAATATCTCTCAAGACCTTTTACGCCTTTACTTTTTGTAAGTGCGTCACTTTCAGTTTTGCTCACGTAGCCAATAGCTGGTGTGAGGGCATCTTTTGACATAAATTTACGATTTTGTCCGCTCTCCATTACTCTCATGCCCTGAAATGAAGCAAGGCCTGTTTTTGGGTCAAGATATGAAACCAAAATACTCTTGCGATTTAGCTTTCTTGAGAGCTCTTGAAGGTAGGTAGCACCCTTTGCATCAATACTATATGAGAGTGTAACGATGCCTTTTGTACCATTTATGATCTTTCTTACTTTGTTTGGATCGTCGCCGCTGTAAAGCGAATATAGCTTGATAAACATCTCTTTTTTATTAGGATCAATATTTCTAGTGTCAAGCATTACTTTGTAGAGTTTTTGACTTGAAGAGATGCTAAAGCCATCTTTTGTGATTATATTACCACGAATTGCTGTGTTTATATCGCTTGTTTGAAGTCTAGGAAGCTTTCGCTCGATACTTGCTCTATAAAATATAACAAGCACAAATATTGAAATTCCAAAAGTAATTAATAAAAAAAGTATTGTTATTTTTGATTTTCTGGAATTCATTAATGACTTAAATTTGTGTTCTAGAAATTTCTTTATAAGCACTTAGTGCTTTGTTGCGAATTTCTAGCATAAGCTTCATGCTAGTCTCTGCTTTACCTATCGCAATAGCAGCTTGGTGAAGATCTTTTACCTCTCCAGTTGCAAGATCGGCTATGGCTTTATCTGCGTTGATTTGGACTTTATTTAGCTCTTTTAAAGAGTCGTTTAGAGCATTTTCGAAGCCGCCTTCTTCGCCTGCTTTTGCTATTTTATTTGAATTTTCATTTTTATTTATTTTGTCTAAATTTATACTATTTATCATTATGCTTGTCCTGAAATAAGTGATATCGCACTTTGTGCTATTGTTTTTGCGTTTTGAAAGGCTGCCACGTTTGCTTGATATGCTCTTGTTGCTTCAAGTAGGTCAGACATCTCAATAACCGGATTTATATTTGGAAATGCGACGTAGCCATTTGCATTTGCGTCTGGGTGGCTTGGGTCGTATTTTAGCTGAAAGTCCTTATCATCACGCACCACTTTATCCACGATCACGCTAGTTAGGGCAGGGTGGGCATTTTTTGGTGAACTTGGATCATCTAGCGGGTTTTCATACTCAAGTAAGCTTTGCGAATTTTTAAGCTGATCATTTAAAATTTTATCAAAACTCATCTCTTTAAAGATGACCTCTTGCCTTCTGTAAGGGCCACCTTCAGCTGTTCTTGTGGTTTGAGCATTTGCTATATTTGAGCTGATGACGTTCATTCTGAAGCGTTGTGCACTCAGTCCGTATCCGCTAATATCAAAATCATTTAAATATGACATCATCTCTCCTAGTTCTTAGCACTTGCGTCTATTACGCTTTTAAAGATATTCCCCTGTGCCTTATAAGCACTATCAAGGGCATTGATCATAACTGTGTTTTTGCCCATCTCTGTTGTCTCGACGTCAAGATCGACCGTGTTTGCGTCGTTTCTAGCCATGTGGCCATCGCGCAAGAAAATTTGAGCTACGTCGCTTTTTGGAAAATCAACCACAGCCATATGTGCTTCGTTTGTCTTAGCAAGTTGTAGCTTTTTTTGGCTTGAAGTGTTATAAATTTCATTTGCTTTTTCTTTTAAAACATCTTCAAATCTTATATCTCTAGCTTTATAAAATGGTGTATCAACGTTTGCAAGATTGCCAGAGATTAGTTTTTGGCGTAGTTCTCTGCCTGCAAGAGCTGATTCTACAAGTGGGCTAGATTTTGATTTATCTAAAACAAACATTTAAAATCCTTATGAAATTTCACATTTTTATAAGCAAACGATGTTCCAAATATAGGGCAAATTTATTTTGTCTCATAAATTTTTGCCAGATCTTCTTTCATTTTTGTGACTTTTATACCACCAAGATAGTATTTTACCCCATATTGTCCGCTATCTACGTCTGTTAAAATTTGATATTCGCCATTTTTTATCACTACTTTAAAAGGTAGTGCGATCTCGTGTTTATATTCGATGTCTCTTACGATCTGCTCGGCAAGTCTGTCATTTATCTTTTGATCGTTTGTTATGAAATAATAGGCGTTAAATTTTTGCATAAATTCGTGTAAAACATACTCATTTGTGACATTTTCAAAATGAGTTAGTCCAATTAGTGTAAATTTATCTTTGTTTTCAAGCTGATATTTTGTAAGCTCAGCTGCCTCTTTTTGACAAGGTGGGCAAAATGTACCAAAAATATCGATCATTAAAACTTTATTTTCATCATTTTTAATAGCAAAGCCATGATTTTTTCGAACTAAAGTAAGCTCCTTGCCGCTTACATCTACAAGCTTAACCTCTTCATTTGGACTAAATTCTTTAAAATTTACACTACCGCTCTCATCTTCACCACAACCAAAAAAAGTAAATAAAGCGATTATTAAAATGAGTAAATTTTTCATCTTATCCCTTAAATATATCTTTTTATGGCAGCTCTTGCCTCTTTGTCTGCCTCGCGTCTTTTTAAAGTCTCGCGTTTATCGTGTAAATTTTTACCTTTTGCAAGGGCTAGCCTTGCTTTTACGATATTTTTATCACTTAGATAAAGTGCTAAAACAACCAAGGCAAGTCCATCTTGTGAGACTTGACCGAAAATTTTATCGATCTGCTTTCTATGCATCAAAAGTTTCCTAGCTGCTCGCTCATTTGGACGAAATGTGCTGTGTGTGGTTTCAAGATAGCTGATGTGGGCGTTTAATAAAAAAAGCTCACCCTTTATGACACGCACAAAGCTATCTTTTAAATTTGCCCTGCCAGCCCTTAGTGCTTTGACCTCGCTGCCTTTTAGTACAATACCAGCCTCGAAGGTCTCAAGTATGCTAAAGTCATGCAAAGCTTTCTTGTTTTTTGCTAGATCTTTTATCAAAATTTTACCTTTTAATTTACGCTAAATACGCTACTGCCACTGCCACTTAGAAATTTATCTCTAAACTCATTCATCTGTGGATAGAGGTTAAAACATGGCGCAAAAAGATCGTTTAGCTCCTCGTTTTTATAAATTTCAAGTAGCTCTTTGCTTTTTAAATTTTGCATCTTTTTTGCAGCATTAACGTCTATGTATTGTAAGAAATTGCTTCTAAATTCTTGATAAACCATCGGTGTGGAGCAAAAAACATTTGGTGTGAAAATATTTAAATTTGGTACTTCGTCATCAAATTCTTCTATGATCTCGCCTATGCCGCTTACATTTGCTGCCTTGTAGCCACTTACGAAAAAAGCTACATCTGCGCCGATTTTAGACGCTATTTGCATCAAATTTTCATGTTTTATACTTAAATTTAGTTCGTCATTTACCATTAGCAAAAAGGTGGCAGCGTTTGAACTACCTCCACCAAGGCCCGCACCAATTGGGATATTTTTGTTGATGATGATTTTATGAGAGCTAAAAAACTTGTCGAGCTCGTTTGAAAAGCCGGCTCTTTTTAGCTCGTCTATTGCTTTTTTAATAATGTTATCTTTTATTTCGTGGTTGTTGCATTCTATTGCAAACGAATCTGACTTTTTAAAATAAATTTCGTCAAAAAGCTGCTCACAGAGGATAAAGCGCGATAAAATTTCGTGGTAGTTGCCTCTAGTGCCAACTATCTTTAAAAATATATTTATCTTTGCAAAGCTTTTCATTTCTCGATTTTTTTTGCTAGCTCATGAATATCGGCTTCACTTGCAGTTTTTGTGGCATGGATATTTTCGTTTTTGATATCGTTTGCTAGTTCGCTTCTTAGTATCATTGTATTTCGTGGCGCTTCGATACCTAGTTTAACGGTATTTTTTGAAATATTTACTATGACAACTTTTATGTCATTTCCTATTAAAATTTCTTCATTTTCTTTTCTTGCTAGGATTAACATTTTTCAACCTTATTTATAGTGTAATTTATAGTATCATCCGTGATTTGGATTACGCTCATAAATTTATCATAATTTAGCAAATAAATTCCTTGCTTTTGTGTTTCAAAATCGTTAATTTTTAATTTCTTACCATTAAGAATATCATTTACATCCCCAAAATATGTATTTTTCTGAATATTTAAAAAATCACAAATATTCAAAAATTTTTCATTTTCGTAGCAAAATTTGCCTTCACTTATCCTTTTTAATGAGCTTAAAGTTACATTATAACCAAGCCTTTTTCCAAAAAATTCTGCATATGAACGGATATAACTTCCTTCACTTACACTTAAACGAATGGTTAAAAATGGGTGCGAGTAGTTTAAAATTTGACTATCATAAATTTCCATCGTTTCTGTCTTTAGCTCAAATTCTTCGCCGCTTCTTGCTAACTTGTAAGCTCTCGTGCCATTTACATGTTTTGCGCTAAATTTTGGTGGGATATAGCTTATCTTGCCGATTAACTCACCTCTTATAGCTTCTAGTTTTTCTAAATTTATCTCTTTTACATTTGAAATTTCACTGATATTTTCATTGTCCATGCTGGGACTGCTAGCCCCAAGCCAGATCGTTGCTTCATAGACTTTTGGACTTTTGTCTAAAAATCTAAAAAATTTCGTATGCGAGCCAAGAGCGACTATTAGGCAGCCGCTAGCAAATGGATCAAGTGTGCCTGAAAATCCAGCCTTTTTAACGCTGTATTTTCTCTTTAGTCGCCCTAAAAAGTGGTTTGAACTCATGCCAGCGGGCTTGTTTGCCACGAAGATAGCGTTCATACGGCCTTTTCCACAAAGCTTGACATTATCTCTCTTACATTGCCACCAAAATTTATAGTCAGCTTAAACTCTTTTTTGATCTTGCTAACCGCGCTCACCCTGCCAATACCAAAAATTTTATGCTTAACGAGGTCACCTTTTTTAAATTCATTGCTCTGTTCGATCACTAGCGAGCCATGCGTGATACCGCTCTCGCTTAAAAATCTACTCTTATTTAACCTCGTGCGCTGGCCTTTATAAAAGCGCGAATTTGCAAAGCTTAGACTAAGTGTCTTTTTAGCTCTTGTTATCGCCACGTATGCAAGCCTACGCTCTTCTTCAATATCGCTACCATCGCCAATGAGCGGGAAAAATCCCTCTTCAAGGCCGATCACAAAAAGATGCTCAAACTCAAGCCCCTTGCTTGCATGCACGCTCATGATACTAATAGCCTCATCGCTGATGCCGTCTTGCTCACTTGTCAGCGTGATCTCGTTTAGAAATTCCTCCAGATCAAAGCTTGGATTTTGCTTGATCTGATCTTTTAAAACAGCGTAAAACTCGTCGATATTCGCCGCTCTTTCAGCGCCATCTGGCAGGCTCTCGTAGTATTTTTTCACGCCAAATTTAGCTTCAAATTTATCTATCAGGTCAAAAACCGAGCCGCTTTCTTGAAGCTCTTTTAGGTTGCTTGCAAACTCAAGAAGGGCTGATTTTACCTTTTTGCTAAAGGCTTCGTCGTTATCAGAGATGTTTGAGATAGCTTCAAAGATAGAAATTTTGCCCTCAAATGCCATTTTTTCAAGCTTATCAAGACTCACTTTGCCCAGTCCTCGTTTTGGGCGGTTTATGATGCGCCTTATTGAAAAGTCATCGTTTGGATTATTTATCAGCCTTAGGTAGCTTATGATATCTTTGATCTCGGCTCTTTCATAAAATTTCACGCCGCCGACCATTTTATAGGCGATTTGCTCTTTATTTAGCCCATCTTCAAGCGAGCGAGAAAGTGCATTTATACGGTATAAGATCGCGATATCTTTTGCCTGCACTCCTTTGCTTAAAAGCTCTTTTATGCATTTTGCGATCTTGCCAGCCTCAACGCTCTCATCAAAGCTCTCTATCAAATTTACGGCCTCGCCTTCGCCTTTTGTGCCCACAAGCTTCTTGCCAAGGCGGTTGCGGTTATGATCTATTAGTTCATTTGCAGCCTTTAGTATCGCCTCACTTGAGCGGTAATTTTTCTCAAGTCTTATGATCTTTACATCTTTAAACTGATCTTTAAAATTTAAGATATTATCTATCTTCGCACCGCGCCAGCCGTAGATGCTTTGGTCATCATCACCCACAACGCAGATGTTTTCGTGGCATAGACAGAGCTTTTTTAGCAGTTTATACTGAAGGTCGTTTGTATCTTGATACTCATCGACCATTATGTATTTGTATCGGTTTGAAATTTCTCTAGCAAGATCTTCGTTTTTGTCTAAAATTTTATATGTAAGCCCTAGCAGATCGTCAAAATCAACAAGATTATTTGTTTTGAGATAATCTTCATATTTTTCATAAATTTGTGCTGCTTGTTTGTAAAAGTTGTCCTTGCTTTTATCGAAAGACGAGAAATTTGCATTTTTATAGACCTCTTCGACGCTTAAAAGTGAGTTTTTGTAGTTTGAAATTTCACTTGACAAAATCGCGGTTGCGACTGGACTTTCAAAGCTTTTGATGATGCGCTTTTTATCGTCTGTGTCGATTATGACGAAGTTATTTTTTCTGCCAAGCTTTTCAATATATAGCTTTAAAAACAAAAGCCCAAATTTATGAAATGTACAAAGTAGCGGTGAGTAGTTTTTGCCACTTTGGCTTAGCATCGCCATGGCTCTACTTCGCATCTCGTTGGCGGCTTTGTTTGTAAAAGTAAGAGTTAGTGTATTTGCCGCGTCTATGCCGACCTCGCCGATGAGGTAGGCAAGCCTAGTTGTGATGGTCTTTGTCTTGCCACTGCCAGCTCCTGCAAGTATGAGCATCGGACCATCTATATGAGTAGCTGCCTCACGCTGAGATTCGTTTAAATTTGATAGTAATTTTTCCATTTTTTGCTTTTTAAATTTTCTTTTGATTTTAGCTAAAAATGCTTAAAATTACTATTTTTTCTTAAATATATCTTTATTTTTAGGATTTTGCAAAAAGACTGAAACCGATTTTTTTGTGTGGTCCGCTTGCTTCTCTTTTGGCTTATGAATAGAAAAATTTACAAGGATCGGGCTATTTTCAACCAAAATTTGAACCACCGCACCGAGTGGAAAGGAGACCACAGAAGCAAAATTTTCACTACCAAAGCCGGCCTCAAAGCTAAGCTCATCTTGCGTTAGTTTCGCACTCTCAAGCGTATAACCACCAAGTGAAAACATAATGACTGGCATGCTAAAGCTTCTGCTTATCTCATCTGGTAAGCTTGGCTCAAAGCTAACTAGCGGTAAATTTGCCATAACTGAGAAATTTACCCCTTTTTCAAGCAAAAAATCAATGCACTCATAGACGTGCATCTTCATCAAAAGTGAAAATTTCTCATCATCTAAAATTTCGTCTAACATCTTAATCCTTTGAAATTTCTAAAAACTCATCTACTAGTTTTTTAACCTCGTTTATGCCGATCTGCCAGAAATTTTTATCATCGATATCAAAGCCAAATTTACCTACAAGCTCCTTTGGACTAAGGCTGCCGCCAAGGCTCAAAAACTCGGTGTAAATTTCGACAAAATTTTCACATTTGCCACTTTTGTAAAGCCCAAAAAGTGCAAGCACAAGAAGCTGTGCATAAGAGTAGGCGTAGCAGTAAAATGGCGTGTGGATGAAGTGCGGGATATAGCTCCACCAAATTTTGTAGTAGTCGTTTAGTGTGATGCTTTTGCCAAACATCTTTTTGCTCTCACGAAGCCAAATTTTATTTAGCTCATCTAGGCTGATCTCGCCCTCGTGTGCGTGCACGGCACGCTCAAAGGTGGTGAAATTTATCTGGCGGTAAAGCGTGGCAAATATATCCTCGATCTTGCCAGCAAGCAGTGAAATTTTCTCCTTTTTGCTAAGGCCGTCTTTTATGTGATCAAAAACTAGCATCTCGCAAAAGACTGAAGCCGTCTCAGCTGTGGTTAGTGGCGTGTCTGAGTTTAGGTAGCTTACGCTATATGAGAGCTTTTGATGCACGGCGTGACCAAGCTCGTGAGCTAGTGTAAATAGATCGCGTCTTTGGTTTGTGTGATTTAGCAAAACATAAGGGTGAGTGTCGCTTGATCCAGAGTGAGAAAACGCGCCACCTCGCTTGTTTGGTGCCGGAAAAACGTCGATCCAGCCGTCATTAAAGGCGCTTTTGGCTATATCGCCAAATTTAGGTGAAAATGCCCCAAACGCCTTTAAAACTATCTTTTTGCACTCATCAAATTTATACTCCCCCTCACTACTAAGAGGTGCGTATCTGTCGTAATCATAAAGCTTTTTAAGGCCTAAAATTTCTCTTTTGCGCTCGTAAAATTTAGCAACTAGATCAAAATTTTTCTCAGTTACAGCAATGAGCGAATCAACGCTTTTTTTGGTGATTTGATTTTCAAGGTGTCTTGGCTCTTCAGGAAGCTTGAAATTTCGCAGCTCGCAGCTCGTTTTTAGATCAGTTTTTATCATATTATATATGTAGCCAAGGAGATGCTGGTGCTTGCTAAGCTCGTTTGAAAGGCTTTTGGCGGCTAGTTTTCGCACACTTTGGTCGCTCTCATGAAGCTTGGCTAAAATCTCTTCTTCGTTTAAAAGCTCGTCCTTAAATTTAAACCTCATCTTGCTCATGCTCTCATCAAAGAGCCTTGAAAAGCCCTCAGCTCCAGTGCTAGCAGTGCGAAGTAGTACCCTCTCTTCAGCAACACTAAGTTGGTGCGGTTTTGCTTTGGCGAGGTTGCTTAGATAGTAGCCGTATTTTTTAGAGCTTTTTATGATCTCTTCTTGTTTTTTAGGGGCAAACTCATTAAATTTGATCTCAAAAAATATCAAATTTTCATTTGCTTTTGTCGCTATCTCATCGATCTTTGCGTAAAATGCGCCCTTACTTGTATCTTTGGCAAAATTTAAAAAAGCGTAAGTCATTACTTTTGAAATTTTAGCTATCAAGCTTTCATATTCACTAAATGCCTTTAAAAACTCGTCTGTTTTTAAATTTTCATAATTTTCTAGGTATTTATCTTTAAATTTCTCACACTCTTTTTGTAAATTTAGTGCGTTTTGCTCGCACTCTTTTTCGTTTGCAAAAAGTGCTTTTAGATCCCAAATTTGCATATTTATCCTTTAAATTTTTGGGACATTTTACAAAAAAATGGATAAAAGTAAAATTTCAGCCAAAATTTAGCTGAAATTTTATGAAGATTAGTTTGAAGTCTCTGAAGCTACTGCTGTAAAAAGTACATCAGATGAGCTATTTAACGCGGTTTCAACTGAGTCTTGGATAACACCAATAGTAAAGCCAACTGTTACAAACTGCATTGCTATGTCGTTGCCGATACCAAAAAGTCCGCACGCTAATGGCACTAAAAGAAGTGAGCCGCCAGCCACACCAGATGCGCCGCACGCACCAAGAGCTGAGATAAAGCAAAGAAGTAGCGCATCGCCAAATGTAACTGTGATAGATGGGATAGAATTTACCGCAGTAAGTGCTAGGATGCTGATGGTAACTGCTGCACCACCCATGTTTATGGTAGCTCCAAGTGGGATAGAGATAGAGTAAAGCTCCTCTTTTAGACCAAGCTTTTTGCAAAGCGCCATATTTACAGGGATATTTGCGGCCGAGCTTCTTGTAAAAAATGCTGAAATAGCACTCTCTTTTAGGCAGATCATGACAAGTGGATAAGGATTTTTTCTAGTTAATATAAAAACCATGGCTGGGTAGATGATAAATGCGACAACAAGCATTGCCCCAACAAGAACTAAAATTAGTTTTAGATATCCTGCAAGCACCTCAAATCCAGTTTCATGAATGCTAATAGCTACCATGCCAAAAATACCAAATGGAGCTAGTCTAATGATAAATTTAACAATATGAGTTACACCATCGCTTATGTCTTTAAATACTTTTTTGGTCTCAGCTGTGGAATTTCTAAGTGCTATACCGCTACCAACTGCCCAGGTGATGATGCCTATATAGTTACCATTTGCAAGGGCGTTTATCGGATTTTCGACCATTTTATAAATGAGATCTTTTAAGACATTGGTAATTCCTTGAGGTGCTGACATATCAGCACTTGCAAGACCTTTTAAAGAAAGCTCCACTGGGAATAAGAAACTAGCAATAACTGCAACAACGGCTGCTAAAAACGTACCAATTAGATAGAGTGTAATGATCTTTTGCATACCTTTTGTATGACCAAAATCTCTTAAAATGATGGATGTTGCCACTAAAACAAAGACAAGAATTGGTGCGATAGCTTTTAAAGCACCTTTGAATAAATCGCCTAAAACTGAAGCTGAAGCTGCGATAGAATCGGCTGAACTAGCTTTTTCTTTGGCTTCATTTAGCTGCTTGGCTTCATCTTGACTAAGGCGAGTTTTTATAACTTCATCTACGCTCAAACCACTCTCGTTTTGAATAGTTTGAATTTTAGCCGAGATCTTGTTATAAGGAGCTGCTTCGTAGTGTGTGTAAAAGCCAACTAGGGCACCTAGGATGATACCAACTAAAATTTGAACTATCAAATTTCCATCGGCGTATCTTCTTGCTATGTTTTTAAGCATATTCATTTGACACCTTAATAAATTAGTTTTTTGTTGATTTTAGCTAAACAATTTTTAAATATAAAGAATTTGATAAAGATTAATAAGCTTTTTAAATAGATTTGTTACAATTGCACAAAATTTAGTCAAGAAAAAAGGATGAAAATGTATCTATTTACCTCTGAAGTTGTAAGTCCAGGTCATCCAGATAAATGTGCTGATATAATCGCTGATAGCATAGTGGATACTATTTTGACACAAGATCCAAATGGTCGTGTTGCAAGCGAAGTTTTTGTGGCTGGAAAAAACATAGTAATAGGCGGAGAGATAAACTCAAAGGTAAAACTCTCATATAAGGACTACGAAAAGATCGTAAAAGATGCTCTTGCACATATCGGATATGATGGAAAGAGCAATTTCACAAAAGAGCAGTGCTTGCATCCAGATGATATCGAGGTCAAAGTCTGCCTAAATCAACAAAGCCCAGATATAAATCAAGGTGTTGATCAAAGCAGTGGTGAGATAGGAGCAGGGGATCAAGGCATTATGTTTGGCTTTGCAAGCTGCGAAGCAAAAGAATTTATGCCTGCAGCCATAACTTACGCAAGAATGCTTTGTGAAAAAGTATATAAATTTGCCAAAGCAAACCCTGATAAACTTGGCGTTGATATAAAAACACAAGTTACTATTGATTACGGTAGCAAAGATAACTTTGAAAACTGCAAACCTCAAAGTATCCACACTATTGTCGTCTCTGCTCCTTGCGTGGAGAGCATGAAGATAGAAGAGCTTCGCGCACTAATACAAAATTTAATAGACGAAACCGGTCTTCCAAAAGAGCTATATAATAAAGAAAAAACGATCATTTACATAAACCCAACAGGTAGATATGTAAACCATAGCTCACTTCACGATAGCGGTCTAACAGGCAGAAAACTAATCGTTGATAGCTTTGGTGGATATAGTCCAATAGGCGGCGGTGCTCAGTCAAGCAAGGACTACACAAAGGTTGATCGTAGCGGACTTTATGCAGCTCGCTGGATAGCCAAAAATATCGTCGCAGCTGGACTTGCTAAAAAATGTATCGTCCAAATAAGCTACGCAATCGGCGTTGCAAAGCCAACTTCAGTTAGTGTTGATACCATGGGAACTCATGCAAATGGCGTAAATGACGATATGCTTTCAAATTTTGTAAGCGAGCACTTTGCTCTAACGCCTCGCTGGATAACAAATAAATTTGGACTTGATAAACCAAGTAAAGATACGTTTTTATACGCAAAAGTAGCTGCAAAAGGTCAAGTGGGAAATGCAAAATACCCTTGGGAAAAGCTTGATGCGGTTGATACCTTCAAGGCTTTACTAAAAAAATAATCAAAAAAGTGGCTTTATCTAAAAGCCACTTTAAATTTTTCTTTAAAACTCATCCCACAACGCTTTTTTTGGCAAAATGATCTCGCTTTTTGAGCCATTTACGCTGTGATAGACCGCTTTATTATACTTTGTAGCGAGATGTTTTATCAGCACTTTTTGAAGCACAGGTTCGCTACTTGGCACAAACCAGCCGTTGTTTGTGATAGCCACGACCACGTCAAATTCGTCCTTATAAAGCTCCTCTCTTGTCGCTTCATAGCAGATAGCATTTCTGATTTTAATCCCGTCTATCTCATAGTCACTAAAATTTTCAGCCTTTTTAAAGTCGCTAGCTCCACCAAAAAATAGCTTATTTACCGCATCTTGCATAAATTTTGGCAAAGGAATTTCTTCGCCAAATGGCACTAAAAATTTCTTATCCATTCGCCTAAGAGTGCCATGTTGAAACAAAAAGGCGGAGTTATAAATTTGCTTATTTTCATAGGCAAGCGCACCAGCTACGATGGTTATCTTTTTTGAAAGCTCTTTTAGCTCATCAACGAGCAGTGGCTCATTTGTCATAAATAATGGAAATGCGCTCTCCGGAAGGACGATAAGGCGTTTTTGCCCAGCTATGGCGTTATTTATTAAGTCTAAATTTTCATTTGTAAATTTCATGCGCAAGCTTTTATCCCAGCGCACTCTTTGAGCAATATCGGTGTTTATTAGCTCTACGTCAAATGGTAGAGTCTTTGCCTCGCTACTTTTAAACTGCAAAGCGGCGATGAGGCAGATAAAAGCTAGGATAAATTTTAAAATTTTATCTTTTAAACTCAAAGAAATGGCTGCTAAAAATATAAATATAAGCCCCCTAGTGCTTGGCTCAAAAACACCCAAAACAAGCGTTGCTTCAAGATTAAACCAGTTAAAGCCAAATGGATGAATATAGCTTACTAAAAATAGCAAAACAGCCCTTAGCATGACAAAACTGGGAAAAGAGGCTATCCAAAACAAAAGCCCATAAACAAATGCTACAAAGAGAATGACAAAAGGTATGAGCCAGATCAAATCATAGTAGATAAAACTAAAGCTGATCCAATAAAACCACAAAATCCCAGTGAAAAATCCAGCCGCGAAAAAACCAGCTCTGCTTAAATTTATGATGATGTAAATTCCGGTTAAAGTTAGAAACGGCGAGATGAAATTTAAGAGCAAATTCTCGAAGAGGCTTAAAAAAATAAAGTTGGAGAGCAAAAAAGCACCGACAAAGGCTTTTATTATAATTTTAGTGCTAAAATGCCCATCTAAAAATCTTACAAATAAGGAAATCCATGCAAAACGCTGATTTTTTAACATCTTCACCATTACTATTTTTTGTTGTGCTTTTCGCCATATTTTACTTTTTGGTTATCAGACCTCAACAAAAACAACAAAAAGCCCACGCAGCAATGCTTGCAGCTCTTGACAAAGGCGATAAGATAGTAACTAATGGCGGACTTATCTGCGAAGTGATTAAAGCCGAAAATGATTTTATCAAAGTTAAACTTAACGATGATGTAATCGTTCGCATAGCACGTGAGTTTGTAGCTAAAAAGATCGAAGATAAATAATGCGTAACGCAAGAGTTACATATAGGCTGATTATTTTAATATTAGCCATAGTTTTTGGTTTTGGCTTTTCGGTGCCATCTTTTTTTCAGACTCAAAATGGGGCTAAAATTTCACTTGGCCTTGACCTTCAAGGTGGTCTTCATATGCTTCTTGGTGTTGAAACTAACGAAGCCATCCACTCTAAGATCAAGTCAATCGCTGGAAGCATAAATTATTATGCTAAAAAAGAAGATGTGCTCATTGATAAATTTAAGATAAAAGAAGATAGCGTTGATTTTGCACTACTTGATAGTGACGAGGCTCCAAAGGTTGATAAGGCGCTTGCTGAGATAAAAGGGCTTGATATCAAAAAAGATGGTCTAAACTATCATATCACTCTAACAGAGCAAGAGAGGCTTGGTACGATCGAATATGCGATCTCACAAGCTGTTGAGACCATTAGAAACAGGCTTGATCAGTTTGGTTTAGCTGAGCCAACAGTCGCTAGACAAGGCAAAGATAATATCCTAGTCGAGCTTCCTGGCATAAAAACCGAAGAGGATGAGCAAAGAGCGAGAGATCTTATCGCAAAGGCTGCTCACTTGCAGCTTATGGCAGTTGATGATAAAAGACAAGATCAGGCTAATACCATGAGCGAGGCCGAGGCTGAAAGCTATGGTGACGTGATCTTTAAAGATGCTAAAAATGACCGCGTAAAATATGTCGTTAAAAATATCCCTGTGCTTGATGGCTCGATGCTAACTGATGCAAAGGTTGCATTTTCTCAGCAAAATAACCTACCAATCATAAATTTCACACTAAATTCAGAAGGTGCTAGAATTTTTGGTGATTTTACTGGTGCAAATATCGGCAAAAGGCTTGCTATCGTGCTTGATGGCAAGGTTTATTCAGCTCCTGTTATAAATGAAAGAATAGGTGGTGGCAGCGGCCAGATCAGCGGTGGCTTCACACTTGACGAGGCTCACGACGTAGCGATCGCGCTTAGAAGTGGCGCACTTTTAGCACCTGTTAAGATGCTAGAAAAAAGAAGTGTCGGTCCATCTTTAGGCCAAGAGAGCATCAATCAAAGCATGGTAGCTCTTGCTGCTGGATCTATCTTGGTCGTGCTATTTATGCTAGTTTATTATGGAATTTCTGGAATTTTTGCAAATATCGCACTAGTTGCGGATGTTGTTATATTGGTCGCTGTTATGGCGCTTTTTGGAGCGACGCTTACACTTCCTGGTATGGCCGGTATCGTACTAACGATCGGTATGGCGGTTGATGCAAACGTCATCATAAATGAACGTATACGTGAGCTTTTGCGTGAAGGCGTGGCGATAAGAACGGCCGTGCAAAAGGGTTATGAGCACGCTATGAGTGCGATTATTGACTCAAACTTAACTACCATTATCACAGTTGCTGTGCTTTATGCTTATGGTACTGGCCCAGTTAAAGGCTTTGCTGTGACAATGGCGATAGGTATCATGGCTTCGATGCTAACAGCTATACTTGGTACTCATGGCATGTTTGACGCTGCTATGGACAAGATAGAAAAAAGTGGAAATACCAGACTTTGGTTTGGTTATAAAAGGAGCTAATGATGCAAATTTTTACTAAGGCAAAAGTTTATGATTTTATGCGTTTTAGATTTGCTTCACTAGCATTTTCTATATTTTTATTTGTTGGCTCTATTGTTTTACTTGCTACAAAAGGCCTAAACTACGGCATTGATTTCTCTGGTGGTACGCTTATCCAGCTAAAATATGACACCAAAGCGCCACTTGATAAAATTCGTGATGCTTTTGGCACAAATGAAGTGTTAAAAAATGCTTCAGTTACTGAGTTTGGAAGTGAAGATGAGGCTGTTATTAGATTTTCAGGTTCAAGCTCAAATTTAACTGGTGACATCGGCACTGAGATAAAGCAAATTTTAAAAGATACTGGAAATTTTGAAGTAAGACGTGTTGATATTGTTGGACCAAAGGTTGGTGACGAGCTTAGAGAAAAAGGCTTGATGGCTCTTGGAATTTCACTAATTGGCATATTAATCTACATCACATTTAGATTTGAGTGGCGTTTTGCGCTAGCTGCGATCGCAACTGAAATTCATGATATCGTTATAACTGTTGGTGCTATTTCGCTATTTGATATCGATGTAAATTTGGACACACTAGCGGCTGTATTAACAGTACTTGGCTACTCTCTAAATGATACGATCATCATTTTTGACAGGATAAGAGAGGGTATCAAAGAGAGTAAGAGAACTGATATCGAGGGCGTTATCAATGAGTCAGTTTCTGCTACGCTTTCAAGAACTATCTTAACTTCAGCAACTACAATGATGACGGTTCTCGTGCTATTTTTATTTGGTGGAGATATGATACATGGATTTTCATTTATCCTTATCGTTGGTATCGTTATAGGAACGATCAGCTCGATCTACATCTCATCACCATTTCTTATCTGGTTTAAATTTAGCATCGAGCATTTTAGAGCTAGAGAGGCTGAGAAGCAAAGGATCAAAAAAGAGCGTGATAAAGAGCGTGCTATGTTTGAAAAAGGCGTTGTGTAAGGAGGGATAATGAACTGGGGAAAAGTTATCTACATATTTTTTGCATTGATGAGTCTTACGACTACGGCAGAATTTTTATATGATAAAAACGAGATTGCGCTTTTTGTGGCGGCTAGTATAAATTTGGTTTCAACGCTACTTAAGATCGGTGTTAAAAATTTACTCTCAGCTGAACTTTTTGCAAGCTCGCTAGTTGCTGATTTACACCTTATACCAGCTTTTGTTATTTTGCAAGTCTCTGAAAATATAACACTTAGCTATTCGTTGGCTATTGGCGCAGTCATTGCAAATATATTTTCACTAGCCTTGGTTTTAATAGAATCAAGTAAAGCTCAAGAAGAATTTTAGGAGAAAAAATGGCTGAAAAGAGAAAATATGAGCCTTTGAAGATAGAAAAAAAATGGCAAGAAATTTGGGATAAAAATGAAGAATTTGAACCAAAAGCCGATCTAAGCTTGCCGAAAAAATATATCCTAAGTATGTTTCCGTATCCAAGCGGACGCATACATATGGGGCATGTGAGAAACTACTCTATCGGTGATGCACTTGCTAGATCATATAGAAAAAGCGGCTACAACGTGCTTCATCCTATTGGCTTTGATAGCTTTGGTATGCCAGCTGAAAACGCAGCCATAAAACATAAAATTCACCCTAAAATTTGGACTTATGAAAACATCGACTATATGAAAAAAGAGCTTGCAAGCCTTGGTTTTTCATTTTCTAAAAAGAGAATTTTAGCCACGTCTGATCCACTTTACACTAAGTGGGAGCAAAGCTTTTTTATAAAGATGTTTGAAAAAGGGCTTGTTTATAGAAAAAATGCAATTATAAATTGGTGCGAATACGATCAAACTGTGCTTGCAAATGAGCAGGTGGAGGATGGCAAATGCTGGAGATGTGGTAATGATGTTGTACAAAAAGAGCTTCCAGGATATTACTTTAACATCACAAAATACGCTAGTGAGCTACTTGATGATCTGAAACTTCTTGAAGGCAAATGGCCAAATCAAGTAATTACAATGCAAGAAAACTGGATCGGTAGAAGCTACGGCTTGGAGTTTAAATTTTATCTTGATGAAGCTTCAAAAGAGGTTTTAGGTGGTAAGTTTGACGGCTTTGAGGTGTTTACTACAAGAGCTGATACGATTTACGGCGTTAGCTACACAGCTCTTGCTCCTGAGCATCCTATCGTAAAAGCATTGCTTGAGAGTGATAAAATTGATGAAAACAAAAAGACAAAGATAAAAACAATCCTAAATCAAAGCCCAAGAGAGCGTCAAGCGAGCGAAAAAGACGGAGAATTTTTAGGAATTTACGTCGTTCATCCGCTTACTAATGAAAAAATCCCAGTTTGGGTTGCAAATTTTATCCTATCTGACTACGGCAGTGGCGCTATCATGGCCGTCCCTGCACACGATCAAAGAGACTTCGAGTTCGCAAGTAAATTTAATCTTCCTATAAAACCAGTCGTAAAGCCACTTGATGGTGAGAGTGACGGCTCTAAAGCGTACTCTGAGTATGGAATTTCTATAAATTCTGAGCTTATAAATGGACTTGCTTCAGAAGAAGCTAAAAATTTCATAATAGAAAAATTTGAAAAAGATTGTTTAGGTAAAAGGATCACAAACTATAAATTAAGAGACTGGGGAATTTCTCGTCAAAGATACTGGGGTGCGCCAATACCAGTAGTGCACTGCAAATGCTGCGGCGTAGTGCCTGAAAAAGAGGAAAATTTACCTATCGCACTGCCTGAAGATGTTGAAATCACAGGCGAGGGTAACCCACTTGATAAGCACCCAACTTGGAAATTTACAAAGTGTCCAAAATGCGGACAAGATGCGATCAGAGAGACTGATACGATGGATACGTTTGTGGAGAGTAGCTGGTATTTTGCTAGATTTGCGAGCGACGAGAAGACATGGGAGCAAAAAGCACTTGATGAAAAGAGTGTGAATTATTGGATGAATGTAGATCAATATATTGGTGGTATCGAGCATGCAATCTTGCACCTTTTGTATGCTAGATTTTTCCAAAAGGTCTTAAGAGATCTAGGCTATCTAAGAGACGATGAGCCATTTGAAAATTTGCTAACTCAAGGCATGGTCTTAAAAGATGGTAAAAAGATGAGTAAAAGTAAGGGCAATGTCGTAGATCCTGACGATATTATCAATAAATATGGTGCTGATACGGCAAGGCTATTTATCCTTTTTGCTGCTCCTCCTCAAAAAGAGCTTGAGTGGAACGATAGCGCAGTTGAAGGTGCATTTAGGTTTTTAAATAGGCTTTGGGAGAAGGCACAAACTATTAAAAAGATAGATAAATTGCCTGAGATAGACCACGAAAGCTTAAACAAAGATGAGAAATTTGCAAGGCTAAAAATTTATGAAGCACTTAAAAAATCAACCGAGGTTTTTGGTGACACATTTGCTTTTAATACATTGATCGCTGCTTGCATGGAGGCACTAAATGCCATAAATGCGCAGGATAACGAAGATGTAAGTGCTGAAGGCTTTTTTATCATCTTAAATTTACTAGAGCCTATCGTGCCACATATCGCAAATGAGCTTAGTGAAGAGCTTTTTGGTAGAAAAAATTTCATAAAGATAGACGTAAAAGAAGAGGTTTTTGTAAAAGATAGCATCGCTCTTGCAGTTACAGTAAATGGCAAAAAAAGAGCTGAGTTTGAAGTGGCAGCGAGTGAGAGTGAGGGTGAAATTTTAAAGCTAGCTAAGCAAAACGTAGCTAAATGGCTTGAAGGAAAAGAAATTTTAAAAGAGATTTACATAAAAGGCAAATTAGTAAATTTTGTCATTAAAGGATAAATTTTGAGATATTTTTTAGCGTTTTTTATTGCGTTTTTTATCTGCGGGTGTGGGTATAAACCAGTTTCAAAGATCACGCATGATCTAGTTGGCGATAAAATTTACGTTGATGTGATTATCAGTAAAGAAGAGCCAAAAAATAGTGTTTGGATAAAGGATGCTGTAAAAGAGGGCATGGTCGCAAGGCTAAATAAAAGTTTATCAAGCAAAGAGAGTGCTGATACTTCAATAATTATTTCGGTAAAAGATTTAAATTACGAAGCAATAATTTATGATGAGTTTGGCTACATTACGTCATACAAAGCACATCTTAGCTTAAATTATAAGACTAAATTTAAAGATGGTAGCGTGGTTGATATTCCAGCCACTGGCGAGTATGACTTTAGTGTCGCAAGACGTCAAAAAGATGTAAGATTTGCTGACAGCGTTCTTAGTGATACTCAAAAATACGAAGCTATCAAAGAGGCATCAAAAGAGGCCTTTGATGAGTATATCGCAAGTTTAGTGGTAAAAGGATATAGAAATGGCAGCAGTAACCGTTAGTCAAATAGTCAAGGAAGCCTTAAATGAGATCAAAGATCGTCATTTGATGCTAACGCCAGAGAATTACACTGAAGTCTATAATGAAATTTCTAAAAAATATGGCTTTACAACAGAAGAGAGTAAAAAGATAGAAAAATATATCTCAAGGCTTGGTGATGAATATAAAAATCAAGCCCTAAGCCTTCATATAAAGACGGTCGATGAGTTTGTCGCTTTTATGACTGCTAGGCTCTCTAGAGGTGCTCAACAAGGAGCAGGACTTATGGCTGATGATAAAAAATTACAATCACTAAACGCATTTGCTAGAAGAATTCTACAAGCTATCTCAATGCTTCACAATAAAGATGCAAAAAGCTTAGCAGAGCAAAGTATGCAGCTACTTGCTAGAAGATATGATGAGAAAAATCTTGAAGAAATGTGCCTTAGATGGTTTGACTTTGTTAGCTCTTACGATACTGATTTTTTAGAATTTTTGAAATATTATGGTGTTAGAAATTTTGATGATTTAAAGACAATGAGTTCTGAACTTGAGAAATTTCTTGCACAAAAAGATGAAGATGGCGAAGAGGATGTTTTGATTCAGCTTTTAAGCCTTACTCTTGAGCCTTCTATTACAAAGGATCTTGATGAAGAGCTTAGCACGATAAGAAGTACTTTGAAGCAAAATCCTAAAACCTTAAATAGCAAAGAATTTCAAGAAAAGGTAAAGACATTTGTTGATCGCAGAATAGAAGAAGACAGAACGGAGATCATAGAAAAAGTTGGTTCGTTAAATAATGTTTTACAAAATATAAGTGAGAGAATTTCTGATATTGCTGTTAGTTCGCAAAGTAGTTCCGATAAAGTAAAAAGCATTAAAAATGATCTAAAAAATGTAAATTTAAATACAAATAGCATTGATCAAGTAAGAAGCATGCTTATTGAGATCGCTGGTGCTTTGGAGATCGAGAGCAAAGAGCTTGGTATCGAGATGCACAATAGGCAAGCTACTATCTTAGAGCTTCAAAATAGAGTGAACAGCCTTGAAAAAGAGCTTGAGGAAGCTAAGCTGGAGAGTAAAGAGGACTTTTTAACAAAAGTATCTACTAAGCGTGCTTTGATGAACGAGATTCAACGCATTGAAGAGGCATATAAACGCTATGGGACTGATTATTCTATCTGCTTTGTTGATATTGATCATTTCAAAAGCATAAACGATACTTATGGGCATGAGGCTGGAGATGTTATTCTTTCAGCAGTGGCTCAAGTACTTAAGAAAAATGCTAGAAAGGTTGATTTCGTTGGTAGATATGGCGGTGAAGAATTTGTAATCTTACTTCCAAGCACTGGCTTAAAAGATAGTGTTAAATTTGGAGATAAGCTAAGAAGCATGATAGAAAATTTCAAATTTATATATAAAAATGAGCGTATCAAGGTTACTATAAGCTCCGGCATAGCGACAAGAAGCGCAAATTTAAGTGAGACGATGACGCTTGAAGCTGCTGACAAGATGCTTTATCTCTCAAAAGAAAATGGTAGAAATCAAGTAATGCCAAAGATAATCGAGGAAAAATGAGCCTAGCTAAATTTCTTGATGGCAAACCACTTTACTATAAAGAGATTGACTACGGCAGGATCATTAGAGCGTATGCGACTATAAAAGAGCATATAAAGCCATTTAAGATTATTCACATAATAGGCACGAATGGCAAAGGAAGTACTGGTCGCTTTTTAGCGCAAATTTTAAGTCAAAATGGTGCAAAAGTAGGGCATTATACTAGCCCACATATATTTAAATTTAATGAGCGATTTTGGCTAAATGGTGAGGTTGCTAGCGATGAAATTTTAGAGAGAGCTCACGAGCGTTTGCAAGCTCTTTTGAGTGATGAGTACAAGGTAAAAACGAGCTATTTCGAGTATATGACGCTACTTTCTGCGGTACTTTTTGAGGGTTGCGATTATTTTGTCTGCGAGGCTGGCATGGGTGGTGTGCTTGATGCGACAAATGTCTTTGAAAAAGAGTTAAGTATTTTTACGCCCATCGGACTTGATCATACGGCAGTTCTTGGAGATAGCTTAGAAGAAATTTCACGTACGAAATTTGAGGCTATGGGCAAAAGAGCTATTTTAAATGATGAAATGAACGAGATAAGTATCGCTATAGCAAAAGAAATTTCAAGCGAGAAAAAGGCAGCTTTAAGCTTTCCAAGAGAAATTTTAACTGCTAAAAATTTATATGAGATAGCAAGATACGCTGACAAATATAACTTACCGGAATTTTTACGCTCAAATTTAACGCTAGCTTACGCCGCTGCTAAAATTTTAGATAACAGCATAGACATAAAAAAGCTTGGTGCTCTCACGCTTCGAGGTAGATGTGAAAAGATCGCCTCAAATTTATATGTAGATGTCGGTCACAACGAGCTTGGTGCAAAGGCTGTTGCTAAGAAATTTAGCCAAGGTGAGTTTGCCAGCAAGAAGCTTACCTTGGTCTATAACTCGTTCTTAGATAAAGATTTTAAAGCTGTTTTAACAGTACTTAAGCCAGTCATTAGTGACGTACTACTATATCACTATCACTGCGAAGGTAGAGAGCTTGGCGGAGAACTTATAAGCAAGGCGTTAAATGAGCTAGAAATTTCATATAAAGACTTTGAACTAAGCGATATGAACGACGTAAAAGAGGCCATAAACGGCAAAATTTATCTAGCGTTTGGCTCATTTCATCTAGTTGAAGCCTTTTTAAAAGAGTATTATGCAAGCAAAGGTTTATGAGTATCTTTTAGTAAACGCTCCGCAAATTCTTATCTGTGAAGATGATAAGGAGGCGGCACTCTGCGCTGATGCGGCTAGTTTTGCTGGTTTTAGTGCATTTAGGTTGCCTGATTTTAGAGCCAAAAAGGGCGATGATCTAAGAAGCTTTAACGAAGAGCTTTTTGAAATTTCATCCGTTCTTAGCAAATACTATAAATTTGATGGCAAAAAGATCATCATAAGCCCATTTAGTACGCTTTTAAACCCACTTCCAACGCAAAAAAACCTAGAAAGCTCAACGATCAAGCTAAAAGATAATCTAAATTTAAGCGAATTTGCCGACTTGCTCATACGATTTGGCTACGAGTGCGTCGATATCGTTGAGAGCGTTGGAGAGTTTAGCATTCGTGGCGAAGTCATTGACATTTACGGCGTAAATATGGACGATCCTGTTAGAATTTTACTCTTTGGCGATGAGGTGGAGAGCATTAGAAACTACAACACCGCTACACAAATTAGCAACAAAGCCGAGTTAAGCGAAGCCGAGATCGTGCCATTTATCGCAAATTTGAGCAAAGACGAGTTTGAAAAGGTCAGTCAAAAGATCGAGGATATGCAAAGCGATGCCTTGGTGAATGACCTAAATTCGCTTGGATTTTGGGCGATAGATAGCTTTAGTGACTATTTAAAAGAATTTAACTCAAAGCTTGTTAAAAAGATCGATTTTGAAATTTATGATGTGCCTGAAGATAAATTTAAGGGTATTGAAATTTTACCCGAGCCAAAGGTTTATAAAGATCTTGAGGTTACTTTAAATTTTGACTTTTTTGAGCTAAATAAGAGCAAAAGCATAACCGTTCTTTCAAGAAATGAGGGACTTTTTAAGGGCTATGAGCTTGATGGTTTTGCAAATGTAAAGCTTGAAATTTCGCCCCTTGTAGTAAATTTAACCTCAAGCGATAAGATCGTAGTTTCACTTAATAAATTTGAGAAAAAAAGACGAGTTAAGCGCTCAAGCCTCGTGGTGGATGAGCTAAAAGTAAATGACTACGTTGTGCATGAAGATTATGGTATAGGCAGATTTTTAGGGCTTGAAAAGATTAAGGTTTTGGGTGCAACGAAGGAATTTGTGGTAATTGCTTATCAAAATGACGATAAGCTTCTTTTGCCAGTTGAACATCTAAATTTGATAGACCGCTACATCGCTCAAAATGGCTCTATGGCGGTGCTTGATCGCTTGGGTAAGGCAAATTTTGCCAAGATAAAAGAGAAGGTTAGAGAAAAACTCTTCGCGATCGCTTCAAAGATCGTAGCAATGGCGGCAAAAAGAGAGCTGATCGCAGGCAAAATTTTGCAAAAAGAGGATATCTCTTATCTAAATTTTGTTCAAGACGCTGGCTTTTCATACACGAATGATCAGCAAAAGGCGGTAAATGATATAAAAGATGAGCTAAAAAGCGGCAAGGTGATGGATAGGCTACTTAGTGGTGATGTTGGTTTTGGTAAGACTGAAGTTGCGATGAATGCCATATTTACCTGCATAAAATCAGGCTTTAGTGCGTTTTTCTTTGTGCCAACGACGCTTCTTAGCTCACAGCACTACAAGACGCTAAGCCAAAGATTTAGCAAATTTGGCATAAAGGTCTTTAGACTGGATCGCTTCTCAAGTGCTAAAGAAAAGGCGAGCCTACAAAAAGCGCTAAAAGAAAATGAGCCGATAGTTTGTGTGGGAACGCATGCGCTTCTTGGTGTAAAGGCTGAAAATTTAGGGCTGATCGTCGTTGATGAGGAGCATAAATTTGGCGTTAAGCAAAAAGAGCAGCTAAAAGAAATTTCTCAGCACTCACATATCTTAAGTATGAGCGCCACGCCGATACCAAGAAGCCTAAATATGGCGCTTAGCAAGATAAAAACATATAGCATTTTGGCCACTCCGCCAAGCTCGAGACTAGATGTGAGAACAAGTGTTAGAGAGTGGGACGAAAAGGTCGTCAAAGAGGCGATCATGCGTGAGCTAAGACGTGGTGGGCAGACTTTTTACATTCACAACCACATCGCAGACATAGAGCAGACAGCAAATGATCTAAGAAAAATTTTGCCAAAGCTTAGGATATTAATCCTGCATTCAAAGGTAAATGCGAAAGTCACTGAAGATGAGATGATGAAATTTGAGCGTGGCGAGTACGACTTGCTACTTTGCACCAGTATCGTTGAAAGTGGTATTCATTTGCCAAATGCAAACACCATAATCGTAGAAAATGCTAATAAATTTGGCATGGCTGACCTGCATCAGCTGCGCGGTCGCGTGGGCAGAAGCGATAAGCAAGCCTACTGCTACTTTTTGGTTGAAGATAAAGATGCCATTAGTAAGGACGCGCTAAAACGACTTGTCGCACTTGAGGGCAACTCATTTTTGGGCGCTGGCTCGGTGCTAGCCTATCACGACCTTGAGATAAGGGGTGGCGGTAACATCATCGGCGAGGCGCAAAGCGGTCACATCGAGGCTATTGGCTACTCGCTATATTTAAAGATGCTAGAAGATGAGATCAATAAGCTTCTTAATCAAGACTCCGCAAAGCTTGACAAGATCGATCTAAAGCTTAGTGTGAGCGCCTTTTTAAATCAAGAATTTATAAGAGAAGATAGGCTAAGACTTGAAATTTACAGGCGCCTTAGCAAGTGCAAAGAGGTAGCCGAGGTCTATGAGATACAAAGCGAGCTTGAGGATAGATTTGGTAAGATAGATACATTTACAAAGCAGTTTTTAGACCTTATCATCATCAAAATTTTAGCTCTAAAAGCTGGCATAAAGACGATCTCAAACAGCGAACAAAATATACTAATAACAAAAAATGATGACGAGAAGATCAGGCTAAAGTCACGTAGCAAGGACGACGACGATGTTTTGGCTGAAATTTTGGTCTATCTAAGAAAGGATAAGAAATGATAGATTGGGGCGTGAAGTACGCAGCGATTTATAAAAGCACAAAAGGGATGTTAAAGCCGGTTGAGGATATCGATTTTGTCGATATCGACTCACTTTATGGACTAGAGAAACAAAAAGAAATTTTGCTAAAAAATACTAGAAATTTTATAGCTGGCGACGAGGCAAATCACGTGCTTCTTTGGGGCGAGAGAGGATGTGGCAAGTCAAGCCTTGTAAGAGCTGTTTTTACTAAATTTTATAAAGAGGGACTTCGCATCATTGAGATCGGCTGCGAAGATCTAAAATACCTTGGCGACATCATCGACGAGATCAGAAAGAGCGAGTTTAAATTTATCATTTTCTGCGACGATCTAAGCTTTGAAAATGGCAGCAATGAGTATAAATTTCTAAAGCCTATCATGGATGGCTCTATCCAAAAGCCGCCAAAAAACGTCCTTTTATACGCTACATCAAATCGCCGCCACCTAATAAGCGAGTTTAAAAGTGAAAATGAAAACTCAGAACTAATTGACGGCGAAATCCACTACAGCGACGCAGCTCAGGAGAAAATTTCTCTCTCAGATCGCTTTGGTCTTTGGATTAGCTTTTATCAAGGCAACTATGACGAGTATCTAAAAATGGTTGATTTTTATTTTAAAGACTACACTGGCGACAAAGACGAGCTTCATACGCTTGCTAAAAATTTCGCCACGCTAAGAGCTAGCAGAAGTGGCAGAACGGCAAAGCAGTTTTATCTAACTTTTAAAGAAAATTTAAAATGACTTCAACTGATTTATTTTTAACCTTATTTAATCACAAAAACAAAAATTTAGACGAGCTAAAGTGGCCAGGCGAGGGTACTTTTGAGGTTGTTTTGGGTGCTATTTTGGTGCAAAATACCAACTGGAAAAATGTAGAAAAGGCGCTAAATAATCTAAAAAATGTCGGTAAAGATAGTTTAGAAGGTATTTGCGCGCTTGAAAACAGCGAGCTTGCTACGCTTATAAAGCCAAGTGGCTTTTATAACACAAAGGCAAAACGGCTAAAAATGCTCTGTCTGGCTATAAAAAATGAATTCGAGAGCTTTGAAAATTTTAAAGAAAATACCAGCCGTGAGTGGCTCATAAGCGTAAGAGGCGTTGGAGCCGAGACTTGTGATGCGATACTGGCATATGCTTGCGGTAAGCCTTATATGGTCGTTGATGCTTACGCACTTAGGATAATGGCGTATTTTGACTATGTTTTTGAGTGCTACGACGAGGCGGCTGAGTGGTTTAGCTCGCTTGATTATGATGAAATTTATAAATTTCTTGATAGCGAGAAATTTGATGAGGTTGAAATTTTAAAACTCTATCACGCTCTTATTTTGGAGTTTTGCAAAGAGAATTTCAAAGGTAAAATTTTAAGCCAAAATGGCCAAAAAATATTAAGCAGCATTAAAAATTAAACTACTAATATGTAACAACTCTTTATAAATTTGCCAAAGATTGGGGCTTTTTATAATCTATTTTAAAATTCTGTGCTAAATTTACACAAAATTTATCTTATTTAATTTAGGAGGAGTGATGATTTACGATAACATCGTTAAAACGATTGGTAATACACCTATTGTAAAGATAAAAACAGGTGCTGATGAAGCCGAAATTTACGTAAAACTAGAGTTTTTTAACCCAGGTGGCTCTGTAAAAGATAGGATTGCATTTAATATGATAACTAAGATGCTAGCTGACGGTACGCTAAAACATGGCGATACGATCGTTGAGCCAACGAGCGGAAATACTGGCATTGGTGTAGCGATGTGCGGTGCTGCACTTGGCTTTAAAGTGATACTTTGCATGCCAGAGAGCATGAGTATCGAAAGACGCAAGATCGTTGCTGCTTATGGCGCACAGCTTGAGCTTACTCCAGCGTCTGGTGGTATGAAAGCAGCGATCGCAAGAGCTACAGAGCTAGCAGCTCAGCCAAATCACGTAATGCTAAGCCAGTTTGAAAACAAGTATAACCCACAAGCTCACGAACTAACAACAGCTGCTGAAATTGTGGCTGATTTTAGTAAGCTTGATGCATTTGTAGCTGGCGTTGGCACAGGTGGTACAATAAGTGGCGTAGCAAAAATTTTAAAAGAAAAAGGCTATGATACTAAGATCATCGCAGTTGAGCCTGAAGCATCGCCGGTTTTAAGTGGTGGCAACCCAGGGCCGCATAAAATTCAAGGCATTGGAGCCGGATTTTTACCAAATACTATGAATATGAGCCTAGTTAGCGAAGTGGAAAAAGTAAGTAACGATGACGCACTAAACGCAGTTAGAGCAATTGCAAAAAGTGATGGACTCATGATAGGTATAAGTGGTGGTGCTGCTTACGTGGCTGCAAAAAGAGTAGCTAAAAGACTTGGCGCTGGCAAAAAAGTACTTTTCATAGCTCCAGATAATGGCGAAAGATACTTAAGCACAGAGCTTTACGGAGCATAAAAATATGTGGGATAGTCTAAAGGAGCTAGTTCAAACCATTCGTGAAAAAGACCCATCGGTACATAAGTGTTGCTTTTTGGCAATACTTATAAACACTCCTGGTATTCATGCGGTTTTGTTTCATAAAATTTCTCATTTTTTATATAAAAAAGAGCGTTTTTTTCTAGCTAGACTCATCTCACAAATTGCAAGATTTTTAACGGGCATCGAGATCCATCCTGGCGCAAAGATTGGTAGGAGATTTTTCATAGATCATGGCATGGGTGTGGTTATTGGTGAGACAGCTGAGATAGGCGATGATGTAATGATGTATCATCAAGTAACGCTTGGAGGTACTGGAAAAGAGTGTGGCAAAAGGCACCCAACTGTAAAAAATGGTGTGACTATCGCAGCTGGATCAAAGATACTAGGTGCCATAACGATCGGCGAAAATGCTAAGATCGGCGCAAACTCGGTCGTGTTAAAAAATGTCCCAGCAAACGCGACAGTCGTTGGTATACCAGCGAGAATAGTTCGAGTAAATGGGACAAAATTTGAGCCAGAATTTATTATCTAATCTTAAAGATTATATAAATTTATTCTTACTTTTTATGCTTTAAAATTTGAGCATAAATTTCATCTTTTAGTTTTAATTTTTCTTTCTTTAAATCATCAAGCTCTGATGGTTTTGCTAGATTCTCATCTATTTTTTTATTTAGCTCATCATGTTTTTTGCAAAGAGTAGCAAAACGAGCATCGGTTTTCTTTAGCTCATTTATAAGGTCTGTATATTCATGTAACATATCGGCTCCTATAAAAATTTGAGAAATTTTATCAAGACTTTGTAAATGCTTGGATATAAAAAAGGTGCCAAGCCATTGCTTAAATTTTTAAAAAGAGCAAGTAGAAAAATTTATTTTATACGTATTTGAATTCTTCAGGTTTGTGTTTGCTTTTTACAACACGCTTGGTTAGACGTATTCCATCAACGGTACCGATAACTAAAAGCTTTGATCCTGTCCCCACTAATGTATCGCCATTTGGCATTGGTACAAAATTATTATTTATATCTCTAATGCCTACTATGTCTGCATTTGTAATATTTCGTAGATGAGTTTCTTTTAACCTTTTAAATCTTATCCAAGAGTAATCAGGAACAAGAATTTCTTCTATATCGATAGGTGAATTTTTTGTATACAAAAACTGCTCTAATAAATTTTCCATGTCTGGCCTTACGCTCATAGCACTTAACCGCTGCGCGACTAATCGAGATGGGCTTACTACATTGTCAGCACCTAATTTTTTTAATCTTTGCGTATCGTCTTCTGTCTCTGCATTTGTGATGATATGATAAGGCTTTCTGCGACCTATCTCTTTTTCATAAAGTCTTACAGATGCTATAAGGGCAATATTATCAGCAATATTTGAGCTAAGAGTTATAAGTCCTTTTGCGCTTGATAAATGTGTTTTCAAAAAGGCAATTTGTGTATGTGGCTGAGCTTTTATGAAATATGGATATTTATAAATTTGAGCTAGCTCCGCAATATCTTCTCTATCATCGACCACTACAAAAGGTATATGATTTTCGCGAAATTGAGCACTAAGTTCGATTGTGTATAGATTGTGATAACAAATAACGAAGTGATTTTTTAGTCTTGCGATCCTATAAAGCATGCGTCGTTCCTTTAAAATGCTAATTAATGTACCTCTTTTTAAAACCTCAACCACAATACCAATCGATAGTGTAAATATAATAAAACCAATAAGTATAAATGTGATAGTAAAAATTCTGCCCTTTGGAGTTATTGGAGCAACTTCGGTAAAACCAACTGTTGTAAAAGTCATGCCAGCTTGGTAAAAGGCATCTATTAGCGAGAAATTATCTATTAAGACATAACCTAATGTTCCAAAAAGTAACAGTAATACGACTGAAATTAGTGGAAATCTAAAAGGTTTTAATTGTTCGTAAAGCTCAGTATCTAGGCTTATTTCTGGTTTTGTAGAGTTTGACCAGTTGAGGAATTTTAAAAGTCTTGAGAGAAAAGACATAAATTCCTCTTCATTTTATTTTCTTAGTTTGATTGTTTTTTCATCGTTCTTAGAGTAGAAGCAGCAACTTTTATCTTTCTTGTAGTACCATCTTCTAGTGTAACACGAATCGTTCTAAGATTTGGCAAGAATCTTCTTTTAGTTTTATTGTTAGCGTGGCTCACATTGTTGCCTATCATCGGTCCTTTGCCTGTTATCGCACATCTTTTTGACATTTTTTTTCCTTATAAACAAAAATTTCTGCTGATTTTATCTAAAACAAACAAAAGTAATGCTTAAATAGATTCTTTTTTAAAAGAATTGATTTTTATTTATAATCTAGATAAAATAACGCCTTTGCCTATAATTATAAATAGCAAAAATATTTAGAAATCTTGAGTGATAAAAAATGCTTAGTAAAGAGTTGATCGAAAAAAATGTTGATTTTGTTTTACAGATGCCAACTCTTTTTGAAAAGGTCGAGCACTTTTTGTTAGCTGGTAATGTAACTGAAGCAGTTATTACTTTACAAAATATAGCATCTTTTAAAACTTATTTTAGCTCCATTTTTAAGCGTGCAAAATTTGATATTCCTTATGATGGTAATGATTTGGTAGTAATAGCAAATATGCTTGGCGTTGATACTTTTAGAGCGATAGTGCTTTCTTATTTTATATTTTTAAAATCCCCAAAAATTTATAAGGTATTTAATTTTAAAATCGTCGATTTGATCGAGCTTAATGCCAAAATTTTATCAGATTGGCTAAAGGTATTAAATTCTTTTAAAGAAAAACGATACAGCTATTTATCACTTGCTCCGTATTCTATGGCCTGTATTATAGTGTGCGAGAATTTATTTTCAAAATATCCATCTTGCATGTCAGACGTTATTTCGTATTCTGACGTAAGCTATAATAAAATTTTGCAAAAAAAATATGGCTTTAATATTTTAGATATTTTTTTAAAAGCAATGAATATGAATAAGCAATCATTAAGCAAGATTGATAAAGAGATGCTTTGCTTTTTTGAGATTTTGCTCTCTTATGAGTCCAGTAGGCCTGAATTTTATGATTTTGGAGTTGATAAAATTTTAGATATCAATGTTTATCCAGAGATGCAAACCATTATATTTATTAAAAAAGCTCTACAAAAATGAAATTAACTTTTAATGGTTCTATGGCAATTATAAGGCCTTTTGGTTTTTTGGAAGCAGAGAATGTTCCATTAAAATTAAGTGAAAAATATATAAACCAAATTTCATCGCGAGACATCAGCGCTATACTGCTTTCACTAAAAAATGTTACATTTTTTAGTCCTATTTGGCTTGGTAGAATAATTGAAAATTTAAGCGAAGAAGCGCAAAAGCTTGGCGTAGTATTTGCGATTTGTGATTACAATGAAATTTTTTATGAATTGATGATGAAAACAGTTAAAAATATTTTAAATATTTCGATGTTTGAAAGTGAAAATATCGCAAGCTTGTTTTTAAATAAATTTCTAAACAACGCAAATGACAAAGTTTTCATTTATAACTCAACTGAGCAGTATAAGCACTATTTGGCCAATTATCTCAAAAATCGCTCATTTGATGTGGTTGAGGCTAGAGATGCAACCGAGTTTAATAAAAAAAAGAATTTATATAGTTATGCAGTGTCGCAGCTAAATCATGTGAGATTAAGACAAAATCAGATAGATACTTTTATAAAAGATGGTGTCGTTGTTTATGCCATAAAAAGTTTTATGGACTCAGATTTTATTGAAGATTTTGATATGTCAGCTCATGACATTATGCTAAAAATCGGATATAAATTTTTTATTTTATGGGTAAATATTTCTGGCGCTTTAAATATAAGGGGTGCAAAATTTCTAATCAAACTTGCTAGCATTAGCAAAAGATCAGGTGCATTTATTTCGCTTTGTGGCATAAACGAATCAAATTTATCTATCGAATTAGTAACATACCTTAAAGATGCAAATATATTTATCTATAAAAATTTAAATGACTTTTACAAAGACGACACTATTTTTTATCTTAAAAAAAGAGACTTTGATGCAGAGCCAGTAGATATCAACAAGAGCGTTGCTCAAATTTCATCTTATGTGACACAAATTGTGAGCAAAATTATCTCACAATTAGCAGAAGAAGAAATTTTGTGTGTTGATACCAAAGTTAGTGCGCTTGACATAGAGGATGAGTGCGATTACTTGCGTATTTGTGTTCAGTATTATGGTGATATTTACGCAAGAGTGCTATTTGGAGTAAAAAAAGATAAATTAGACAAAATTTGCTCTATTTTTATGCCTGAAGGCAATGATTCAAATGATTATTTAAGTGGATATTCTCAAATTTTTAGTATCATTACGGATAAATTTTTGACTCATCTTTGGCAAAAAGGCATAAAAGTAAAAGTTAGCTTGCCTAAAATTTTATCCGATGATGTTTTTTTTGATCACAATAGTGTAGGCATCATGAATAGGCTAGATGCAAAAGATGACGAAATTGGCTTTATATTTGTAACTAAATAAGGAGAAAAAATGTACGTTGCGCCTAGTATTTTATCGGCTGATTTTGGAAATTTGGCAGCTGAGATAAGAGCCATTTGCGAGGCTGGGTGCGATCTGGTGCATGTTGATGTTATGGATGGGCATTTTGTGCCAAATTTAACCATCGGACCAGTTGTGGTAAATGCTGTTGCAAAAGCAGCCACAAAGCCGCTTGATATACATTTAATGGTTGAAAATAACTCGTTTTTTGCCGACCTTTTCTTGCCACTAAAGCCAAAATTTCTAACCTTTCACATTGAAGAAGAGAAGCACCCAATGAGGCTCATTGATCACATCAGGAAAAACGGCGTTGGCCCTGGCATCGTGTTAAATCCGCATACGCCAGTTAGTGTGATCGAGCATATTATTGATGAAGTCGATATGGTGCTTTTGATGAGCGTAAATCCTGGCTTTGGCGGTCAGAAATTTATGCCAGTCGTGCTTAAAAAAACAAGGGCGCTACGAGAGCTGATAGAACGAAAAAACGCTAAGTGTCTGATCGAAGTAGATGGCGGCGTAAACGGACTAAATGCGCCTGATCTTGAGGAGGCCGGAGCTGATATCTTGGTGGCTGGTAACTACATCTTCTCATCAAATTCCTACGAACAAGCCATCCGTGCCATAAAGCTTGAGTTTTGAAACCAAAAAAACAGCGTTTAGAAAATAGCATAGAAATTTTAGCTAGGCAAAATTTAAGCTATCATGAGTTTATTTTAAGATTTGGCGATATCGAGGAAATTTCATCTATTATTGACGTGCGCGACCTTGATATGTGGCGAACTCTTGGGCTTGACATCACTAGAAATGAAGAGAATGAGATCGAGCTTGGCACGAGATTTCGAGACATTAGCGAGCAGGAATTTTGCGTGGTTGATATCGAAACGACTGGCGGTACGACGAGTGGACAGATCATCGAAATAGGCGCAATAAAAATGAAAAATGGCGTTGAGATGGGGCGTTTTGAAAGCTTTATAGCAGCTCCTATGGTGCCTGAAAATATCACCGAGCTAACTGGCATAAAGGCTAGCGATTTAGTCGGTGCGCCAAATTTGCTAAATGTACTTGAGCGGTTTAAAATTTTTCTTGGAACTAGCGTCTTTATCGCGCACAACGTAAATTTTGACTACGGATTTATCTCTCATAGCCTAAATGAGATCGGTCTTGGCATATTGCTAAATAGGAAGCTTTGTACCATCGATCTTAGTCGTCGCACTATCGCTTCGCAAAAATACGGTCTTGGCTCGCTAAAAGAGCTTCTTGGCATAAACAATACCCACCACAGAGCCCTAAATGATGCAATAGCTGCGGCTGAAATTTTCAAAGTCTGCCTCACGCGGCTACCTTTTAGTATCCAAACGACAGAGGATCTCATAAGCTTTAGCAAAACAGCTCCAAGCGTGAAGTTAAAACCTGAGCCAGTTTTGTGTGTGAATTAGCGATAAAAAATTATCCATAATCCTAAATTTAATCATTAATTTTTATGCGATCTTTGTTTTTAAAGGATTGTGGGCAGTTTGCTAAATTTTACAAAAAAGGAGGCAAATGAGTCAGAAAAATTTAGTTTCAAATTTCATCTCAGTTGACGATGAGATACTCGCTTTTTTATCAAATTTTGGTGAAAATTGGTGCGTGAGTAATGATGGAGCGGAGTTTATAGAACAAAATTTGACCTTTATCGGCTCAAAGCCAGTTTTGCAAAATTTAAAAGGTTACAAAACGGCTGAATATAAAAATTTTGTCGACATTAAAAAATTCTTCAGCTTAAATCCAAGGATCAAAAGTAAAATTTTAAGCGGCGAGATAAACTACATCGGCGACAACTTAACAAATATAGAGGTTAAATTTGCACCCGAGTATTTTTGCGATTTTTTAAAATTTATAGTTGAAAATATCCCAGAACATCACTATTTTTGTAGTCCCAAGGAGGGCTGGATATTATTCATTGCGATGGAGGGATATGTGGAATTTGGTGTTTTGCACCAATAAATTTATTTTTAAGCAGTTGTCTAAAATTGTCAATAAAAACAAAACGTGAAAGAAAAATTATTCGTAAAAATTCTTAAAATTAACAAAGAACCGGGCTTGCATCCTAACACCGCTTGTTGCTAGCAAAATTTAATCAATTTTTTTATATAATCCCTATTTTTCACAAAGGCAAAAAGATGGATAGAAAATCTTGGAGTTCAAGGCTCACATACATTTTAGCTGTTGCAGGAGCTACGGTCGGCTTTGGTGCGACATGGCGTTTTCCGTATTTGGTCGGGCAAAACGGCGGCGGCGCCTATGTACTAGTGTTTTGTATCGCGATGATCGTGATCGGTATACCGATGATTTTGGCTGAAAATGCGATCGGCAGACGCCTAAAATGCAACGCTGTGGATGCTTTTGGTGGATCGATAAATGGCAAAAAGATCAGCAAAAAGTGGCAGATCGTTGGCTGGATGGGGCTTGTTGGTGCATTTGGTATTATGGCTTACTATATGGTTATTGGCGGCTGGGTGCTAAACTATATCGCCCAAATTTCATTTGGTTTGCTTGATCTCTCACATGTGGTTAGTTTTGAGGAGACAAGTGCGTTTTATGAGCAAAATATCGTAAGCAATCCACTTTCTATCAGCTTTGCGACACTTGTTTTTGTGCTAGTTAATTACGCTATTTTGGTGCAAGGTGCGGTCGGCGGTATCGAGCGATCAGCGAAATTTTTAATGCCGCTACTTTTTATTTTAATGCTTATTATGATCGCTAAAAATATCACTCTTGATGGTGCAATAGAAGGTGTAAAATTTTACTTAACACCCAACTTTTCAAAGATAAACTTAAAGCTTTTCGTTGATGTTTTGGGGCAGGTATTTTTTGCGCTCTCGCTTGGATTTGGTGTGATGATCACTCTTTCTAGCTTTGTGAAAAAGGATGAGGGTTTGGTTAAAATTTCTATCATTACAGGCATTTTAAATACAGTAATCGCCGTGCTTGCAGGATTTATGATTTTCCCTTCTCTTTTTAGCTACGGCGTATCGCCAGATAGTGGCCCAAGTTTGGTGTTTAAATCGCTACCAATTGTTTTTTCTCATATGCCATTTGGTGGTTTTTTCGCGGTTGCGTTTTTTACACTATTAATGATCGCTGCACTTACGACATCGCTACCAATATATGAAGTAATAATCACGACACTTCAAGAAAAATTTAAGATAAAACGCAAGAAAGCAATATTTTTAGTCCTTGGAGGCATATTTATTTTAGGAAATTTACCTTCACTGATGGCCACAAATATACTAAGTCATGTAAGTATTTTTGGTAAGAATATTTTTGATGCATATGATGCAATAAGCGCAACGATATTTTTTGTATTTACCTCATTTGGTTGTGCAATATTCGTAGGTTGGGTGCTAAAAGATGATGCAAAAAAAGAAATTTTACAAGGTAGTGAAAAACATGCAAAACTAATAAATGTCTGGTTTTGGTATATCAAATTCGTCGTACCGTTTATCATTTTGGTGCTTTTTATCAGCTCGTTTTACGATAATTTTTTAAAATAGGACGTAGAAATATGTTTTATTTTTTACTCGGTATTTACTTTTTTTACGTTGCCGCAAAGGCGATTTTGGCGGTTTTACAGATAAATTTTATCCGCGCAGAGGCTAAAAAGCCGGCCGTCGTTTTATCGCAGAGCGAATACGAAACCGCCGCCGCAGCAGCGATAAGCAATCAAAAATTCGAGCTAATTAGTCTGCTTTATCACGCCGCGATATTTATGATGTGGGCGTGCTGGGGGCTTGGCGCGATATCGGGGCATGCCTATAAAACGGGAGATATAGGCGACAACGTCTTTATGGTCATGGTATTTTTGCTCGTTTCGTCGTTGTTAGAACTACCGCTAAATATCTACGAAACCTTCGTCAAAGACAAAAAGCTCGGCTTTTCAAACGTAACGCCTAAAATTTTCGCGCTTGACCTGCTTAAAACGCTCGCGCTAACGCTGGTTTTCGGCACGCTGTTTGTGTGGCTGGTGCTGCTTTGCATTAGATTTTTGGGCGATTTTTGGTGGTTTTGGGCGTTTTTGCTTAGCTTTGCCATCGCGCTTGTTATAAATCTCATCTACCCGACGCTCATCGCGCCAATTTTTAACAAAATGCAGCCGCTAGAAGATGGCGAGCTAAAAAGCCGTATAGAAGGGCTTTTAGCGCAGTGCGGGTTTAAAAGTAGCGGCGTTTTTACGATAGACGCTAGCAAGCGCGACAACCGCTTAAACGCCTATTTCGGCGGCCTTGGCGCGACTAAACGCGTGGTGCTTTTCGACACGCTCGTTAAAAAACTAAGTTTAGAAGAGATAATCGCCGTTTTAGGGCATGAGCTGGGACACTTTAAGCACAAAGATATCCTAAAAATGATCGCTCTAAGCGCGGTTATGCTTTTTGCGATGTTTTTTATATTTGGCAACATCCCTGACGCGGCGTATCAAGCGCTTGGGCTTCATAGCGGAGGCGGCGGAGTGATCGTGTTTTTGCTGCTTTTTTCGCCGATTTTCGGGTTTTTATTTTCGCCGGTGAGCTCGTATTTTAGCCGCGCGAACGAATTTGGCGCCGATAGATTCGCTGGCGAGGTC
This sequence comes from Campylobacter concisus, assembly GCF_902460545.1. Lineage (GTDB taxonomy): Bacteria > Campylobacterota > Campylobacteria > Campylobacterales > Campylobacteraceae > Campylobacter_A > Campylobacter_A concisus_AE. Next base: position 253,783 of record NZ_CABPUE010000001.1, on the reverse strand, counting down.
TCAAACAAAGCCGACATGATAAGCGCGCTAAAAAAGCTAGGCAGCGAAAACAAGGCCTTCCCGAAGGCTCATCAGCTCTATGCGTTCGTCTATCATTCGCACCCAAGCCTCTTTGAGCGTATAAACGAGCTAGAAAATGAAAATTGAAGAGGCTCTTAAAGAGGCTAGTTTAAGACTAAACTCACTTTGCCAAAATCCAAGCAGAGTGGCTAAAATTTTGCTTATGAACTATCTTGATGTAAGCATTGAATGGATATTTTTAAATCAAAAAAAAGAATTTGATGAGAGCGGCTATTTTGTTCTAGTTAAAAGGTATGAAAACTATGAGCCTCTTGAATATATAACTGGTAAAGCTAGCTTTTATGGGCTTGATTTTTACGTGGAAAGCGGAGTGCTGATCCCAAGACCTGAAACAGAAATTTTAGTGGATAAAGTAATAGAAATTTCACGCGAATATAATGAACCAAAGATCGCAGAAATAGGCACAGGAAGTGGAATTATTAGTATCGTGCTAGCTCTAAAAACAAAGGCAAATATCGTAGCAACAGACATCAATGAAAAAGCTTTGATACTTGCTAAAAAAAATGCAGATAAATTTGATGTAGGTGGGAGGATCAAATTTTTAAACTGCTCTTATGTGGATGAAATTTTAGAAGATATTGATATTTTGGTTTCAAATCCGCCATATATTGCAAGAAGCTATAAACTCAGTAAATTTGTACTAAACGAGCCAGAAAGTGCACTCTTTGGAGGCGAAGTAGGAGATGAAATCTTAAAAGACATTATTCTCATAGCCAAAGATCGTAATATCAAAAACGTTGCTTGTGAGATGGGGTACGATCAAAAAGAAAGTATGCAAAAATTCTTAGAGGCCAATGGTTTTGAGTATAGTTTTTACAAAGATTTAGCTGGCTTTGATAGAGGCTTTTGTGCGAAGTTAAAAATATAAAGGAGAGAGTTTGAGAGGAGTTTATTTTTTGCTTTTGGCAGTACTTATAGGAGCTGAGTTAACGCTTGGTATTTTAGTGGCGCCAGTCATATTTTTCCCGCAAAGCATCATAGGAGATGGCGTACTTACGCATTTTATGAGTGGCCAAATGATGACAAAGATATTTTTGAAATTTAATTATATTTTGCTTTTTATAAGCATAGTTGTAATGATTAGCGAGCTATTTGATCTTAGAAAAAAGCTTATTTTTTCACTAAAATTTAGCATGCTAATGCTTGCTTTTTTAAATTTGGCTTTAGCTTTGAGCTTTGTATTTTTCTTTACGCCTTTTATAGTTTATGCTCAAAATTTGGGTATTGACGCGACACAGACGGCTGAATTTGCCAAAATGCATAGTGCGAGTGAATATGTGATGAAAATCATGCTTGTTTTGCAAATCATTTTATTTTTTGTGAAATTTAAGATTAGCCAAAATGAACGCAAAGCCTGATATTCAAGTCTTAACAAATTTTCTAGCTGACTACACGACGGCGATGGTGAGTGCTGGCACCTACACAGCGCGCGTTGAAAAGTGCGTAGACCGCATAGCTAAACACTACGGCCACGACGTTAGCGTGACGATTTTCGTGAAGTATTTTACTATTAGCGTCATGGACTCGGCCGACAACTCTCTGCGCCGAACCTACGTGAAAAAGATCCCGTTTGGTCATGTGAGTTTTAACCGTATTTCCGAGCTTTCGTCGCTTAGCTGGCGGATTTTGGATGAAAATTTAAGCTTAGAGAAGGCAAAAGAGCAGTTTGAGGGTGTCATGCGCATCGGGGCAAATAAATTTACAAGCTCGCTTATTTTGATTAGCCTTGCAAATGCGGCGTTTTGCAAGCTTTTCGGCGGCGATGCTGGCTCGGTGGCTTGCGTATTTTTTGCGACGCTCGTGGGCTATAGCCTTAGATTTGCGCTTGCTAAAATGGGCGTAAATTTAAAAATCCAGTACGTTTTGGTCTCGTTCGTGGTCTCGTTTATCGCCTATCTTGGCGTATTTTACGGCTTTACGCACACTAGCGACGTGGCGATCGGCTCGTCGATACTATTTTTGATGCCGGGCGTTTTTCTCATAAACTCGGTCTTTGACATCCTAAACGATAACACGCTTGTAGGCATCAGTAGAGCCGTGAGTACGGGCATTTTGATACTTTGCATCGCGGTTGGCGTATATATTACGCTCTCGCTTAGCAATGCGGAGATTTTACATGTTTGAGCTTTTGACCGCGACTCTCATAGACGGCGCTTTTGCCGCGGTGGCGGGGCTTGGCTTTGCCTACGCTAGCTCGCCGCCTAAAAGGACTCTCGCATTTTGCGCGCTGCTTGCGGCGTTTGCGCACGCTAGCCGCTTTTGGATCATGCAGATGGGATTTTTTAACATTAGCGTCGCCACCCTCATCGTCTCTTTTTTAAGCGGAATTTTAGGTATGCTCTTTGCCAAACGGCTCAAAGTGCCGGCTGAAATCATCGCGTTTCCCGCGCTTTTGCCGATGGTGCCGGGAGTCTATGCGTATAAGGGCATTTTGGCGCTATTTTCGTTTCTAAACGAGCTTAATATCGCTAAGAAAAACGAATACCTAATCATATTTTTCGATAATGCGATCACGACCACGACGGTCTCGCTAGCCCTAGGCGTCGGGGTTTCGGTGGTACTTATTTTATTTTACGATCAGTCCTTGATGATTACTCGCGGCGCCAAGTGCGATCTGGCGACGAGAAAGATGCGCGAGTAATTTTAACTTTCGGCATAGAAATTTTGTATGGCTTTTTGATAGTTTTTATTATTTTTACTAGATATTTTTTCAATTTTGCCGATATAGCTTAAAACTAAATTTTAAAAGGATTTATGATGTTAAGCGGTATCGGTGGGTTTTCTAGTGTTACTAAAAATTTTCAGTTAAATGAAAAACATAGCATAAAGAGTCAAAACATATATAAAAATGAAATCTCGCAGCCGGATGCAGTCGAGCACAAATTTAACGAAGTTTTAGGCTATAAAGTTGATGAGGACGGATATTTTACGTCCGAATTTAACGAAGCCGCAGGTATCCCAAAGGACTACAAAATCCACTCAGATACCTTAAAATCGCTCGTGAACGTAAATACTAATTCGGGAATTTTAAAAGCCGATTTTAAAAACATAGATATAGCCAAAACAGTCGGCAATGCATATAAAATTTTATCCCAAGTAGTCGGTGAGGACGTTTTAAATTCCAAAGAAAGTTTTAGCAAAGAAGACCTTGCCAAATTTCCTCAAGGATACGAATACGACAATAAAACGCTCAAGGTATTAAAGCTTCATAGCAAAATATCAGACTATATGGGAGCCGATAGTAGCTTTCAAAGAAATGAACGAACTAGCATAACGACTACTTTTTATAATAGCTCCACGATCGGTTACTACTCAGAGCATAAGAGATTAAAACCATCTACCGATATATTAAACAGCAACAGCGGCGGCAAAGAGGATATAAACAGCGGGATGTATTTTGATACTACAAAAGACAAATATACCGATAAAGACGGCAATATAACCAAAGGCGGGCTTTTGGTCGGCATTTTAAACAAAAATAGTCACGCCATAGAAGGTGAAACCACCTATCACGGCAAGATTAACGGGTTAGATAAAAACATATCCTCACAAGAGTATCAAGCAAAAATTAAAGCCTTTACCGACTTGCATGGACATAAATACGATAAATACTCGCAATCTTTAGTGGATTCATTGCCTCAAGATTTAAAAGATTTCGTAGATTTTGCAAGGAGTTTAAAATTTGTCGGCGAGATAAACGTCAGTGACGACGGCAAAGAATCAAAAAGCCTCTTTGAAATAATGCAAGAGGATATGAAAGAGGCGCAAAAACGCCTAGAAAAGCTAATAGAGCAAGAAAAGCGAACGCAAAAGATGCTGGATAAAAATAGAAAATACGACAAAGAGTTAAAGCAAAATACTAGAAAAAATTTAGAAGAACTTGAGGCGATAATGAAATTTAACGCTAAGAGCGTGGATATAAAGGCTTAAAAGGATTAATATGGTAAGCGGCATAAACGGATTTAACGCAAACGTAAATTATGATTTTAGTAGTACTCATGGGCAAAGTCTAAAGACGCATGAGAAAAAAGAGGCGGATATAATGGAGCTTTTAAGAAAAATCGGTAAAATGGGGCTTGATCTAAAAGCCTAAGGAGCGACCGTGAAAATACGAATCTACTACGAAGATACAGATGCGGGTGGCATAGTCTATCACGTAAACTACATAAAATTTTGCGAGCGAGCTAGAAGTGAAGCATTTTTTCAGGCTGGATTAAATTTCACAAAAGAGGACGGATACTTTGTAGTTTCGTCGCTTGAGGCTAAATTTATAGCTTCTGCTGTGCTTGGCGATGAAGTATTTGTTAGAACTAAAATTTTAGAGCTTAAAAAAGCTAGCCTTGTTTTGGAGCAAGAAATTTATAAATTTGATGACAAAAATGCCGAAAAACTACTCTTTAGAGCGACGATCACTTTAGCTTTTATGAAAGAAGAGAAGCTTGCTAAGATAAATGATGAGATAAAGAAATTTTTGGAGAATTCTAAATTTTAGATCGTGGCTAAGTTTAGAAATTTAACTTTAGCCACTTTGTGCTTTTACATTGAGCTATTTTGATCGAGTAAAATTTCTTGATTTGCTTCGTTAAAGTGGTCGCCTTTTACGTTATAAATTTTAACTCCATATAAAACTTGAGAGTTTTCAACTCTTTCGGTAAAAATTCTATCAGCACTTTTATCTATAAAATTTGTGTATATGTACTCGGCACCAAAAGCACTTGAATAGCCGATTTGCGAATATCTAAAATCTACATCAAAAAGATCACCAAGCCCCAAAAATAAGTCGTTAATAGGATTTAGTGAGTTTGCAATGAAAAGATTTTGTCTATCTCTTTGCGCGATGGCATTAAAGATATTTGGTAAAAAATTTATCTGTGTGCTTAAAAGTGCGTATGGTTTTATCTCAAAGCCTCTCATCTGCGTTGCTACAAGAGAAGCTTTGACGATTGGGATGTTTAAAAATATACTTGCGTCATCAAACTTGGATTTTTTACTTAAAGTGTCGTTTAAATTTATATCTTTGCCTACAATAGAGGCTTCATGATAATCGGTACTTTGCATGCGGACATATTCATTTAGCTTTTGCCCTAATGAACTGCCATCATCAAATGCAACTATCTTTTCATTCGAGTAGGCCAGTAAAGCTGAAATTTGCTCTTTATAATCAATGCCACCAAAGATCAAATTTGGCTTTGGATTTATGATAAAGGAGCTATGAACGCTTGGAATGTAGATAAGCTCATTTGATAGAACTAGCGAATTTATAATGTTTGCACCATTTGATGTAAGGGCTGCGATAAAATAATTAAAGCCTTGGGCTCTAGCCATTTGCATAGCATTTGTAAGACTTTGTGGGCTTTCATCGTTGCTATTTATAAATTTGATCTCGATATCTGCGTCTTGCTTTAAGATATAGCTTAAGACCGCGTTTGATACAACATTTGCATAAGATTTTATAATCTTTTGTGGGATGATTACAGCGATTTTGCCGCTTTTATTAACTTTTAAAATAGCTTCACCACCAAGAGAGATATAAAGCTCCAAAAGAGCGTTATCGTCTATTTTTGCTGGCTCAAATCTCGCCATAAAGCTGGCCAGTAAATCAGCCTTAATAAGCTCATTTAAGCAGGCATTATCACAGAATTCTGGTTCTAAATTTATATAAGTAATCTTTGCTGGAGGTATGCTTGATAGACTTTGGTTTTTTGTAACGTTACTCTCAAAATTTATCTCATCTTGCGATGCAAAAATAGTTGAAAAAATGGCTAAAAAAAGTAAAATTTTTCTCATATCACTCCTTTGATCTTTCTTAAATCATCAATAAAAATATTTTCAAAACTAGGATTTTTGCTTATCCACTCTGGTGAAAACGTTGGTAAAATAAGACTGTTTTCATTTTTTAAAATGCTACCTCTTATACTTGAAAATCCGCCTTTTAACAATGAATTCGGATATAAATGCATAAAGGCTTTCTCTCCTAAAGTCACGATTATCTTTGGCTTTATCAGCCTAATCTCTTCAAGTAAATAAGGACGACAAAGTTCAATAGAACGGCTTAAAATCGGACTTTTATCATCACTTTGTGAAATTTCACATCGAAGTAGAGAACTTATATAAATTTCTTTTATATCTAAATTTAAACTATTTTTTATGGCATTTTCTAAAAATTTTTTACTGTTATTTTCATAAGAGCCACTTTTTTTAGAAAATAATATAAACATGATTTTGCTATTTTCATTGCCGATGCCAGCTGTTACGCCTTTTGAGCTATTTCGCAAAGAACAAAGAGAACATTTTTTTACTTCGCGGTTTAGCTCATCAATATTGTTGTAATCATGATAATTGCTTAGACTAAGAAAATTCTTATCAATAAACTTATAGCCAATTAGTTTTAAGAAAAATAATTTTTTTAAAAGCCTATTGTCTTTATTAAAATTCATTTTTGGATTATAACTTGATTTGCTTAAAGTTTGAGTTGTGGCTTTTTAAGCTAAGTTATTCAAAGGAATTTAAGTATTGCTTTGATAAAATCCCACTTTTTATATTAACTTTAAGGATAGAAATGAAAAGGACTTATCAACCTCATAAAACCCCTAAAAAACGCACTCACGGCTTTCGCTTAAGAATGAAAACTAAAAATGGCCGAAAGGTAATAAATGCTAGACGTGCCAAAGGTAGAAAAAGATTGGCTGCTTAGCTGGTTTTGAGTCGTTAAGCGGCTCAAAAGAATTCTCTCAAGTTTATAAAGAGGCTAGCAAGTGGCATTGTGATGCTTGCATTGTTTTTTATAAACCAACAAATGAAAAAAAAATAGCAGTAGTTGCTAGTAAAAAAGTAGGAAAAGCGGTAGTTAGAAATAGAGCTAAAAGACTTTTGAGAGCCGCTTTTTTTAACATTTCTAGTGAATTAAAAGATGGCACATATATTATGATCGCAAAAAATGGAATTACAGAAATTTCATTTGAAAAAATTTGTAAAAATTTAAGTTGGTCTACAAAAAAAATGGGATGTTTAAAATGAAAAAAATTGCGATTAAAGCTATCGCTTTTTATCAAAAATATATTTCCATACTTCTACCAAAAAGCTGTCGCTATTACCCGACTTGTTCACAATATGCGATTTGGGAATTTCAAACAAATAGTTTTTTTTCTGCTTTTTTTGCAACCTTCATGCGAATTTTAAAATGCAATCAGCTTTTTAAAGGCGGTATCAACTACCCAATCATCTACAAAAAATTTAACCTATGTTTTATATCTCAAAAAAGTGATACCAGAAATGTAAATTTTTGGTTTGTCCCTTGTCAGAATAGTAAATTTTATGTCGTAAAAGTATTAGATAAATTAAAGGAAAAAAATTAAAATGGAACAGATGTCTATGCAAAAAAGGTTGCTTCTTGCAGCACTTTTATCTATTGTTTTTTTTATAGTGTATGATTTTTTTATGCCAAAAAGAGTGATACCTGAGCAAAACCAAACTACAATGTCTCAAACAATAGATCAAAATAAAGCTCCAAATATAAATCAAAATACACCAAAATCAAATGAAAATTTGGCTTCAAATGAGATAATCGCTACTATCAAAGGTCAAAGCTACGAAGCAAAAATAGATAAGCTAGGAAGAATTTCAAAATTCTACTTAACTGAAGAGAAATACAAAACTGAAGATGGTAACAAAATCGAACTTGTTTCGCAAAATCCATTGCCACTTGAGCTTAGATTTAACGATAGTATGCTAAATGCCGATGCTTTTAAGGTTGCATATAGTAGTGACGCTAGCGAGATAGATGCTAGCAGCGAGCCTAAAATGATAAAACTTACTCAAAATTTAGATGGAGTTACAGTCACAAAAAATATCAAATTTTACCCAAATGGCAGATATGAAGTTGAAGTAATTTTAAGTAAAAGTGTTGATTATTTCATTACTCCTGGCTTTAGACCAAATATCGCGATAGATAGCTATACAGTTCACGGTGTAATGCTTAGAAACACGGATGATAGCCTAAATATTATAGAAGATGGTGACGCCAAAGAGGTTAAAAACTATGCAAATACCACAATAGCAGCCGCATCTGATAGATACTATACAACGCTATTTTACTCATTTGAAAAGCCATTTGAAGTAGCCCTAGACAAAGATTCTAACAATAATCCTATTCTTTTTGTAAAGGCAAATGATAATTTAAAATTAGGCGCATATATCGGACCAAAAGAGCATAAAATTTTAAGCTCGATGGACGAGAGACTAAACGACGTCATTGAGTATGGTTGGTTTACATTTATAGCAAAACCAATGTTTGCATTTTTAAATTTCTTGCATAACTACATTGGCAACTGGGGTTGGGCTATAGTTGTTCTAACACTTGTTATAAGGATAGTTTTATTCCCGCTTACATACAAGGGTATGTTATCTATGAATAAGCTTAAAGAGCTTGCTCCAAAGGTAAAAGAGCTTCAGACAAAATATAAAGATGATAAGCAAAAAATGCAAGTTCATATGATGGAGCTTTATAAAAAGCATGGTGCAAATCCAATGGGTGGCTGCTTGCCAATCTTGCTTCAGATTCCGGTATTTTTTGCAATCTACCGCGTCTTACTAAATGCGATCGAGCTAAAAGGTGCTCCTTGGATACTTTGGATACACGATCTTTCGGTAATGGATCCATATTTTGTATTGCCTATTTTGATGGGTCTTACGATGTTTTTACAGCAAAAGCTTACACCGACGACATTTACTGATCCTATGCAAGAAAAGGTGATGAAATTTTTACCTCTTATATTTACATTTTTCTTCGTGACATTTCCAGCTGGTCTTACACTTTACTGGTTTGTAAATAACGTTTGCTCGGTTGTTCAGCAAGTATTTGTAAACAAACTTTTTGAAAAACATAAAAAAGCTGCGGAGGTAAAGGCTTAATGAAAATAGAAGCAAATACCCTTCAAGAGGCATTTCAAAAGGCAGCTGAGCAACTTAACTGCTCAGTAACTCAGCTTGATATAAAAGTTTTACAGCATCCAAGCAGTGGTTTTTTGGGATTTTTTAAAAGAAGTGCGATCATTGAAGCAAATTTAGAAAATCAGCCAAAACTACAACACAAGCCAAAAAATGATAAAAATTTTGTTAAAAAAAATGATGAGAACGAGGCTATAAAAGAAGATAAAAAGCAAGCTAAAAAACACGATCATAGTGATAAAAAGCGAGGTCCTAAAAAACATAGAGATGAAAAAAGCGAAACTAAATTTGAGCAAAAAGACCATAAAAATGAAAAGTCAAATTTGAATGAAAAAAATGAAGCTCTAGCTAAAGATGCATTTGCTCAAAAGAGTGAAGAAGAGGCTGAACCAGGATATGTAATAAAGAGACTTGATGAGCCAAAAGAAATAAAGGAGTCACAAGCTAGCAAAAATGCTCCTAAAAATATTTTAGATAATTCTATTATTGAAAATTTTAACCAAACTGATGAAGAGAGTGCGGCTCAAGCTTTACAAAAAGAAAAAAAAGAAAAAGCAACAATCGACTTTGATAAAATTTTACCTGAGATCAAAGATGGCATGAACCGTCTTTTTAAGGCAAGTTGTTTTGATATTAGTAAAATTGAAGTTAGCAAATTTGACGATGAAACTGTGCTTATAGAGCTTGATGGGGCTGACGCGGCTCTACTTATAGGTAAAGAAGGTTATAGGTATAAAGCGATATCTTACATGCTTTATAACTGGCTAAATTCAAAATACAACCTTGCTATCCGTCTTGAAATCGCGCAATTTTTGCAAAATCAAGAAGCGATGATGGATCAATATCTAAATGGCGTGATCGAGCGTGTGCAAAATAGCGGTAGAGCCCAAACAAAGCCACTTGATGGGGTTTTGGTTAAGATCGCGCTTGAGAAACTTCGCGAGAAATTCCCAGATAAATATGTCGGCATAAAAAGCGGCAATGACGGCAAATTTGTCGTCGTAAATGACTTTTTCAAAAAATGAGTGAAACTATCGCAGCCCTTGCCACAGCTTATGGCATCGGCTCAGTTTCTATCGTAAGGCTTAGTGGCAAGGACGCTCTGGCCACCTCTTTAAAACTTCTTAAACTTTCAAATTTAGAGCCAAGATACGCAAAACTTGCCAAAATTTACTCCCTTGATGATGAAATTTTAGACGAGGGCATCGTTATATATTTTAAAGCTCCATCAAGCTTCACAGGCGAGGATATCGTCGAGTTTCAAACTCATGGCGGCATGATGGTGAGCGAGAGAATTTTAAATGAACTAATAAAGGCTGGTGCTAGGCTTGCTATGCCAGGCGAGTTTAGCAAGCGAGCATTTTTAAATGGCAAGATGGATCTAGCCAAGGCTGAGGCTATGCAAGGGCTCATCACTTCAAAAAGCGAGATCGCTGCTAAAATTTTGACCCGCCAGATGCAAGGTGATCTTAGTAAATTTGTAGGCGAGATCAGGGGCGAAGCGGTCAAAACTCTTGCTTTTGTTGAGACGATGATTGACTATGCTGATGATGATCTGCCAGCAAATTTACTAGAGCAGACTAAGCAGATGCTTTTAAAAAATAGCAAGAAGCTAGAGCGCATAGCAACTCTTAGCGAGCAAAGAAGAGGACTGATAGATGGCTTTAAGATCGCTATCGTTGGTAAGCCAAATGTTGGCAAAAGCTCTATCTTAAACTCATTTTTGGCATACGAGAGAGCGATCGTTAGCGACGAGGCTGGCACTACTAGGGACAGGATAGAAGAAAATTTCAAGATCGGCTCGCATCTAGTTCGTATAATAGACACCGCAGGCATCAGAAAAGATGCTGGAAGGATCGAGCAAATCGGCATAAACTACTCAATCTCAGCCATAAACGAAGCTGACATTATCCTAGCTGTTTTTGATGGCTCAAACCCAAGCGATGAGCAAGACAAAGAGATAATTAGACTCGTTTCTAGCTCAAATAAAAAAGCTTTTTTCATCTTAAACAAAAGCGATCTAGCGTTTAAATTTGATATAGAACTAGAGGGCGCTATCAAAATTTCAGCAAAAACTGATACGAGCGTAGTTTTAAAAGAGCTTGAAAGCTACCTCAAGACACAGGATACTGATGAGATCATGCTAAGCTCAAACCGCCAAATTTTAAGCTGTAAAGAGGCTAGTGAGGCTTTAAAAAGAGCCTTTTTGAGACTCAGCGAAGAGGAGCTAGAAATTTTTGCTTATGAGCTAAATAGTGCGATAAAGGCGCTTGCAAGCATCACAAAGCCATTTGAAAGAAGTGAAATTTTAGACGAGATGTTTAGCCATTTTTGTTTAGGAAAATGATAGTTTTTTTGGTTAAAATTTTCGTTTTTTAAAGGAGAGAATATGAAAATTTTACTTTTAAATGGCGGCAAAAAATTTGGCCATTCAGATGGCAGGCTCAATCAAACACTTCACGACCTTGCATGCGAGAAGCTCGCAAAAATGGGTCACGAGGTAAAGCAAACTGTGATAGATCAAGGCTATGATATAGAGGCTGAAGTTGGGAAATTTCTCTGGATGGACGCAGTAGTTTGGCAGATGCCAGCTTGGTGGATGGGTGAGCCTTGGATAGTGAAAAAATATATCGACGAGGTCTTTACTGCAGGTCATGGCAAGCTTTATACTAGCGATGGCAGACACAGGGTCGATCCAACTAAAAACTACGGCAAGGGCGGCTTGCTAAATGAGAAGAAATTTATGCTAAGCCTTACTTGGAATGCCCCAGCTGAGGCATTTAGCGATCCAAATGAGTTTTTTGATGCACGTGGGATCGACGGGGTTTACTTTCATTTTAGAAAGGCAAATGAGTTTTTGGGCATGAAACCACTTCCGTATTTTGTATGCTACGATGTTATCAAGATGCCAGAGGTGCCAAGATACCTAAAAGAGTACGAAGCGCATCTTGAAAAAGTTTTTAAAAATACGAAATAGAAATTTAAATATAGAAACAAAACTGCAAATATAAATAAAAGTGGCAATAAAATGGCTACGAGCTAGGTTTGAAAATTTTGCCACTTTTTATTGCTATGCTAGTTAAAATAAAACACTGGCATAAATTTTAAAATGCTAATATAAAAAGGCCTTATCAAAGTAGGCAAAATTCTCTCAACAATGCTTTATCTTGCTAAATTTCAAAAGGCTTTTTAGTAACTTTTTATAAGCAAGATTGTAAAATGGCTTAAAATTCTTAAAAGGTTACATCAATGGATAAAGCTACCATACAAGCACATAAAATCAGCGACGAAGAGTATGAAGAGATCTTAAAAATTTTAGGACGCGAGCCAAATTTACTAGAGCTTGGCATATTTTCGGCGATGTGGAGCGAGCACTGCAGCTACAAATCAAGCAAAAAATACCTAAATGGCTTTCCGACAAAGGCGCCTTGGGTCATCCAAGGACCTGGCGAAAATGCTGGCGTCATCGACGTTGGCGACGGGGTTGCGGCTGTGTTTAAGATGGAGAGTCACAACCACCCAAGCTTTATCGAGCCGTTTCAGGGCGCTGCAACTGGCGTTGGTGGAATTTTAAGAGATGTCTTTACGATGGGCGCAAGAGTCGTTGCGAATATGAACTCGCTTCGTTTTGGCGAGATAAGAGGCGAGAGCGAGCTAGCTAAAAAGCATAGATATTTGCTAAAAGGAAGTGTCGCAGGCATAGGGCACTATGGCAACTGCATGGGTATCCCAACGATCGGCGGCGAGACTACATTTGATCCTAGCTTTAATGGCAACATCCTAATAAATGCCTTCGCGCTTGGACTTTGCAAAAGTGATGAAATTTTCTATGGTAAGGCTGAAGGTGTGGGCAACCCAGTCATTTACGTGGGCTCAAAGACCGGTAGAGACGGACTTGGTGGCGCTGTGATGGCTAGCGATAGCTTTAATGATGAAAATAAATCGCTTCGTCCAACTGTGCAAGTGGGCGACCCATTTGCCGAGAAACTGCTCATGGAAGCGTGCTTAGAGCTCTTTAAAAAAGACTACATCATCGGTATCCAAGACATGGGCGCAGCAGGGCTTACAAGCTCTAGCTTTGAGATGGCAGGCAGAAGTGGCAGTGGTATGAAGATGTACCTAGACCGCGTACCGATGCGCGAAGTTGGCATGACGCCTTATGAGCTAATGCTAAGTGAGTCTCAAGAGCGTATGCTAATATGCGCCAAAAAGGGCTATGAGCAAAAAGTGCTTGAAATTTTTAGAAAATGGGATCTTGATGCCGAGATCATCGGCGGGGTCACAAGTAGCGGCGTGATGCAGCTTTACTGGCATGGTGAGCTTGCAGGCGAAATCCCTATCGGCCCACTTAGTGAGGCAGCTCCAGTGCTTGATCGTCCAGTTGCACGTCCAAAATATCTTGATGAGATAGCAAATTTAGAAATTCCAAATAATGTTGATAACAGAACCGCATTTTTCAAGCTTTTAAAAGAGCCAGAAGTGCTAAATAAAAGCTTTATTTATGATCAATACGATGCAAATATCCAAACAAACACGATAAAACAGCCTGGACACTTGGGTGCTGCAAGTATTAGAGTAAAAGGCACTAAAAAAGCCGTCTCTATGGCTGCTCAGTGCGATCCTAGAGCAAATTTCGTTGATCCAAAAATTGGCGCTGCAAGAGCCGTCGCTGCAGCTGGTAGAAAGGTAGCGATGAGCGGCGCTATGCCACTTGCGATCACCGACTGCCTAAACTACGGCAATCCACAAAATCCAGAGGTGATGTGGCAGTTTAAAGAGGGATGTGAAGGCATAAAAGAGGCTTGCCGTGAGCTAAATACACCAGTTGTTAGCGGCAACGTGAGCCTTTATAATGACACTGACGGTGTGAGCGTATATCCGACACCAGCCATCGTCACAGTTGGCGTAAACGAAGATGCGAACTTAAATCTAAAAAGTACATTTTTAAGCGAGGGCAGGGCGATTTACTTGCTTGGCGAGACAAGTGGAGAATTTGCAGCATCTCTTTATGCAAAGGCGCTATTTAATGTGGTTGGCGGTAAGCTAAAAGAGGTTGATTACAAAGCTGAGCGAGCCATTTGGGACCTAGTGATAGAGGCAAATAAAGAGCAAATTTTAGAGTTTGCAAATAGCGTAGGCGTAGGCGGTCTTGCTATCACGCTAGCAAAAATGGCTAGCATCTCAAACATCGGTGTAAATTGCGAAGTGAAATTTAAAGAGCCAAATTTCATCTTTGATGAAAGCTTTTCAAGAGCAGTCGTAGGAGTGAAAGACGAGGCTAAATTTGAAGCGCTTGCGGCTAAATTTGGTGTGAAATTTGAAAAGATCGGCGTTAGTGGTGGCAAGAGATTTAAACTAAATGATATCGATGAGAGCGTGGATGAGATAAGAGAAATTTATCTAAATGAGTTTGCAAAAATCGTTAGAAAAGAGGATTAAAAATGGCTTTAAAAAAGAGCAAGGTCGCTGAGGCTGAAAATGAGCAAAAGGAAACAGAACAAGTTGAAAAGCGGGGCGTAGCAAAACCGCCAGTGCTTTTTAGTAAGACACAAAATTTAATAAAATCAATCGAAAAAAGACTAAACGCTACCTTGATAACTTACTATAATTCAAATGCTGGTAGCGTTTGCGGCAACGATGCGAGTGCTATGTATGAAATTTTAAAGGGTAAAAAGATAGATACTGCTTATCTTTTTATAAAAAGTGACGGCGGAAGCGGTATCGCCGCTCTTAGGATTATCACTACACTTAGAAATTACTGCAAAAATTTAATAGCTCTAATACCTGCAAACTGCGCCTCAGCTGCTACCATGATGGCACTTGGCGCAAATGAGATCGTCATGGGCCCACTTGCCTATCTAACGCCTGTCGATACCTCACTCAAACACGAGCTTAGTCCGACAAACAAAGGCAATGAGCTTGTGAGCGTTTCGATGGATGAACTTAGTCGTGTGGTCAAGCTTTGGAAAGAACAAGATAAAGATAGGCCAAACGACACAAACCCTTATAACTCGCTTTATGAATATATTCATCCGCTAGTCTTTGGTGCGGTTGACCGTGCTAGCTCGCTATCGCTTAAGATTTGCACCGAGCTTCTTAGGTATCATATCGAGGACGATAAAAAGATCGTAGAAATTTCTGAAAGGCTAAATGGCGACTATCCAGCTCATGAATATCCAATTCTCTTTAGAGAGGCGCACGAGATCGGCCTTCATGTAAAAAAGATGGATGATGATCTAAATGAAATGCTTCAGGAGCTAACGCTACTTTACTCTGAGATGGGACAGCGGGCTTTTACTGACTACGATGAAAATAGCTACCACGATAACAATATCGCAAATATCATTGAAACAAATGGCAAGCAAATTTACTATCAGATAGATAAAGACTGGTTCTACCGCCCTGAAGAGCGCCGCTGGAATGTGATGAATGACGAGAGCTCTTGGCGTAAAAACGAACTAGTAAATGGCAAAATAAAAAATACTATCTATCACTTGTGGTAATATGTCTGGAGTCCTGTTTTTACTGATATTAGGCGGTGCGATATTTCTCTTTATGAATGTCCAAATAGGTAGTAACCGCAAGAAACAAGCAGATGTAGATGAGGCTAAATTTCTAGTCTCACTGCTTGCAAAAGTAGCTAAAAGTGACGGCAGAGTTAGCGAGCTAGAGGCTAGGCTGATCACTCAAGTGCTAGATGATCTAAGCCAGAAAGTTAGCGGCGTTAGCGGTGTGCGTGAGTATCTAAAAGAGGTTTATAAGAGCCAAAAAGAAAATATAGATAACGCCTATGAAACCGCTAGAAACTACAAGAGAGCATTTAATCTAAACTACGATATATGCATCGCTAGGCTCACATTTTTTCTAAATTTAGCCTACATAGATGGAGAATTTAACAAAAGCGAGCAAGATGTTATAAGAAATATCGCTTATGGATTTGGCATTGATAAAGAAACGCTTGATGAGATCATCTTTAAATTTGATAGTTTTTATGGCTCAAGATTTGAGGCAAATACTGATAAAGTAGTCCAAGAAAAAGATGCGTTTGAGGTTTTAGGACTTAACAAAAATGCAAGCTTTGATGAAGTAAAAGCCCGTTACAAAGAGCTTGTAAGGCAGTATCATCCCGACATTTTAATGGGTAGGGGCGAGAGTAAAGAGGTGATCGAGCGCTCAACTAAAAAGCTTCAGGAGATAAACGAGGCTTATGGGCGATTAAAAGAGAAATTTGGAGTTTAGATGAAGAAATTTATTATTTTGCTGCTAGCGGTGGCTGGCTTTTGTAATGATTTTAAAGTGGTAAATGTCGATGGAAAAGAGATAAAATTTAAGCTTACGCAAAGCGAGCTTTATCAAGATCAAAGGTTAGTCATCAGCAACTACGATGTTAAAGATAGCAATGTGAGTATAGTATTTGTCGATAAAGATGGCAACAAGAGCGACATTATGTCAGTTCAAGCAAAAAAATTAAATGAAATTAGTGAGTATATCTTTTCGTATGATCGCGGCATAAAGATGATGAAATTTAGCTCAAAAAAGCCAATATGCGAGGCGCTTGAGAAAGAGGAGTCTGTAAATTTAAGCGTATTAGATGCGCGTTATTTTGATGGCAATCAAATTTCAAGCTATGCCTTTAGCGTTGATATTGTTGGTCAAAAGCGTGAAAATTTTGTAGAGAGAAAAGACTATTATATAGATGCAGCTGCAAATGTTATGGTTACGCTAGAAGCCTTATCGATAAAGAATATCGCAAAAGATATAAAAATGGGGCAGCTTCTGCTAGTAAAAGGTATGTGTTTAACAAAAAGATAAAAATTTAATAAAGGAGAAAAAATGAGAGCATTGCTTAGCGTTAGCGATAAAGAGGGCATTGTAGAGTTTGCAAAGGGGCTGGAAGAGCTTGGCTGGCAGATACTTTCAACTGGTGGCACCTATAAACTTTTAAAGAGCGAGGGTGTCAAAGCTACTGAAGTTAGTGAATTTACAGCTTCACCTGAGATGTTTGAGGGTAGGGTAAAGACGCTTCATCCAAAGATACATGGCGGCATCTTACACAAACGTGACGACGCTACGCACGTGGCTCAGGCAAAAGAGCATGGCATCGAGGGCATAGACCTAGTTTGCGTAAATTTATATCCATTTAAAGAGACTACGATTAGGACTGATGACTTTGCTGAGATCATCGAAAATATCGACATCGGCGGCCCAGCTATGGTAAGAAGTGCGGCTAAAAATTTTAAAGATGTCCTTATTGTTACAAGCGTGCTTGATTATGATGAAATTTTAAATCGTCTAAAAGAGAAAAGCGATGATTTTGAGTTTAGAAGATCGCTGATGATAAAGGCGTTCGAGCATACAGCGGCTTATGATAGCATGATCGCAAACTATATGAATGATAGATTTAATGGCGGTTTTGGCGATGCTAGATTTATCATGGGAAGCAAGGTTTTTGACACTAGATACGGCGAAAATCCACACCAAAAAGGCGCACTTTATGAGTTTGATTATTTCTTTACAAACAACTTTAGAGCTCTAAAAGGCGAGGCTAGTTTTAATAATATGACCGATATAAATGGTGCATTGATGCTTGCAACTAGCTTTGATGACGCACCAGCTGTGGCTATCATCAAGCATGCTAATCCTTGTGGTTTTGCTGTAAAAGATACTTTGCTTGAGAGCTACGAGGCTGCGCTTAAGTGCGATCCGGTCTCAGCATACGGCGGCGTGGTCGCAATAAATGGCACACTTGATGAAAAACTAGCTAAAAAGATAAATGAAATTTATGTTGAGGTAATAATCGCTGCAAATGTTGATGATGCTGCGCTTAAAGTATTTGAGAGCAAAAAACGTATCAAAATTTTTACTCAAGACAATAAATTTTTAGTTCGCTCAAATGATAAATTTGACTTTAAACACGTTGATGGTGGATTTGTATTTCAAGAAAGAGACTATGTAAAGGACGAAGAGCTTGAAAATATGAAGCAAATGAGCAAGAAATTTGCAACTGGTAGCGAGCTAAAAGATGCTCAGATCGCTTGGAAAGTGGCTGCGCTAACGAAGAGCAACTGCGTAGTTTACGTAAAAGATGGCGCTATGGTGGCTATTGGTATGGGTATGACAAGCCGTGTGGATGCTGCACGTGCGGCTGTGGCAAAGGCAAAAGAGCTAAAGATCGATCTAAGCGGCTGCGTGCTTGCTAGTGAGGCGTTCTTTCCATTTAGAGACAGCATCGACATCGCTAGCAAAGTCGGCGTAAAATGTGTCATTGAACCAGGCGGCAGCATCAGAGATGATGAGGTGATAGAGGCTGCCGATGAACACGGCATGTCACTATATTTTACTGGTGTTAGGCACTTCTTGCACTAAAATTTAGGGGCGCTTGCCCCTTTCTTCACACTTTATAACTTTAATTTTCATATAATCTTTTAAAAATGAAAGGAGATAGAATGAAGAAGATCTTAAAATTTATCTTAATGGCGGCAGTGTTTTTTGGTCTAAATTTGATGGCAAAAGATGAGCTTATAAAGGAGCAGACGATGGCAGGGCAAAATTTGAAAGAAATTTATCTAGCAGGCGGTTGCTTTTGGGGTATGCAGGGATATTTTAAAAAGATATTTGGCGTAGTGGATACAAAGGTAGGCTACGCGAATGGCAAGAGCGAAAATACTAGCTACCGCGAGCTTCATGAGAGTGATCATGCTGAGGCACTTTATGTAAAATACGACGAAAATAGAGTCGCTTTGGCTGAAATTTTGGCTCACTTTTTTAGGGTAATCGATCCGACCTCGCTAAACAAACAAGGCAATGACGTTGGTAGGCAGTATAGAAGCGGAATTTACTATGTGAGCGAAAGTGATCTGCCAACGATAGAGAGCTTTATGAAAATAGAGCAAAAGAAATTTAAAGATAAGATTGTGGTTGAGGTGGCGCCACTTAAAAATTTCGTCTTAGGCGAGGAGTATCATCAAGACTATCTTGATAAAAATCCTTTTGGATATTGCCATATCGATCTAGGTTTAGCCGATAAACCGCTTTACGATGAGGCGAAATTTAAGCCGCTTAGTAAAGATGAGCTAAAGAAAAATTTAAGTAGCGAGCAGTATGCCGTGACGCAAGAAGCTGCAACTGAGAGGCCATTTAGCAGCGAGTATGATAAATTTGATCAAAAAGGCATTTATGTAGATATAACGAGCGGAAAGCCACTTTTCTCAAGTGCAGATAAATTTGATGCAGGATGTGGCTGGCCTAGCTTTACAAAGCCTATCACGACAACAGCTCTTTCATATAAGGAGGACAACTCTTTTATGATGAAAAGAGTCGAAGTTAAGTCGCAAAATAGTGACGCGCACCTTGGTCATGTCTTTGACGATGGCCCAAGCGATAAGGGCGGGCTAAGATATTGCATAAACGGTGCGAGCCTTAAATTTATACCGCTTGAAGATATGGCTAGACTTGGATATGAGGAATTTATACCTTACGTAAAATAGCTTTTGTTGAAGCAAATCAATAGTTTGAAAAGTTTAATCAGAGTATAATTCTCCAAAATTAAAAGGAGAAAAAATGAGCGATTTTTTCAAAAACGCAGAGCAGTTTAATGTCGATGGTGCAACCGTGCCATTTTATAAATTTAATGAAAATGGTGTAAATTTTGTTGGCTTTGACTCACGTCCTTGCGTGCCGCCAGAGCCAATGGTCAATGCATTAATCGCTATTAAATTTGCTGATAAAAACACAAAAATTATGATGCTAAATCATAAATTTCCAGCTGGTCTTATACCAAAGATAGATAAGAGCTTTGACATAGAGCGTGAAGATATAGATGGTGGGGCTGTAAAGATGATTTTTAGCCTAAAAGACGGCGCAAACATAGAAGACGTAGATACGAGTCTTTGCCACTAAGATGCTTTTAAATACTTACGCACCACCATTTAAGCTAGTTGGTGGATATTTTATTGCTGGAATTTTGTTTTTGGCATTAAGTGTGCCGGCATTCTTTTATGCAGATTTTGATGCGATTAGCTCACTAAACACAGCTGGTTTTTTGCATATATTTTTTGTTGGCTTTGTGATGAGCATTATCATCGGAGCGCTCTATCAGCTAACCTCAGTCATTTTAGAAAAGCCATTTTTTACCGCAAAAGGTGCTATTTTAAATTTGGCTATTTTTTGTCTATCATTGTTGGGAATGTGCTACGGGATGTTATTTACTGAGGCTAAAATTTTACAAATTAGTGGAGTTTTGCTTTTTTGCTCACTCGCTTTTTTTGCAACGACTTACGCATTAAGCTTTATGGATAATGAAAAAAAGAGCTTTGCAGCCTTTGCACTTTTTGTTTCAGCTATCTTTTTGGTAATTGGAATAACGCTTGGTTTTTGCTTGCTTATGATACTTAGTGGCACATTGATGCTTGATTTTGAGATGACACTAAAATTTCACGTTTATTTTGTGCTAGGTTTTGTGTTTCTTGTGATACTTGGAGCTGCTAGTGTACTCTTACCTATGTTTGCATTGGCTCACGATCTAAAATTTACACTTAGCAAGGCCTCACTAGCATGCTATATTTTGGGTGGCATCTTGCTAGCTTTTAATGAAAATTTGTCTATTTTGTCAATATGTGTGGCGGCTTTACTTTTTATAGCTCAAGCACTTTATATTTTAAAAAAGCGCGTTAGAAAGGCGTATGATTACTGGAATGTAAATATCGTACTTTCATTGGTGGCTTTGCTTGGTGCTGCTGTTTTTATAGCTTTGGATAAATTAAATTTAGCTGCATATTTTTTAATATATGGCTTTTTGTTTGCTTTTATCGTAGCTCATCTTTACAAGATCGCACCATTTCTCATATGGTATCACTACGTAGCACCTTTTGTCGGAAAGGTAAAAGTGCCACTTCTTGATGCCATGATACTAAAAAAGATAGCTTATTTTGGTATAGCTTTTAATGCTATCTCGCTTCTTTGCTATCTTCTCTCAACTTGCTTTGAACTAGAAATTTTAGTGCAAGCTGGTATGATTTTTATAGCTCTTAGTATAGTTTTGCTATCGATAAATATAATAAATATTTTTAGATTTACTGGTTTTAAAGGATAAAAAATGAAAGAAAAAATTTATAACGCACTGTCAAATATCGTTGATCCAGAAGTTGGCTTTGATATCGTTTCGCTCGGACTTATATACGATGCGAGCTGCGATGAAAATGGCAAAGCAAAAGTTACTATGACGCTTTCAACCAAATCTTGCCCGCTACATGAAATGATACTTGGCTGGGTAGAAACTGCCGTGCTTGATATAGAAGGTGTCAAAGAGTGCGAGATCGATCTTGTCTGGGAGCCTGAGTGGAATATACAAATGGCAAGCGATTTTGTAAAAGCACAACTTGGAGTTTAAATTTTAAGTTTTTAGATTTGAAAGTTTATAAATTTTTGTAAGCTAGAGAGCAAAAGCTCTCTAGAAATTTTAAGGAGTTTGTTTTTTATTAGTCCATTTGATGGCGCATAAATGATGGCACATCAAGTTGTGACATATAGTCTTCGTCATATCCACCACTAACTTTTTTAAGTCTTAATATACGCTCTTTTTTTATGATATCGCTTGTATTAGAAGTTTGTATTTCATCTTTTTTTTCAGCTTCTTTTTGTGAGCTTTGAAAACCTGTTGCTATTATTGTAACTTCAACTTTATTGTCTTCTATTTTGTCATCAGTTGTTGTACCAAATATAATTTCAGCATCTTCATCTGCTGCCTCATGAATAATACTCATCGCATTATTGATATCAGCTAGTGGGCAACTAGGGCTTATTCTAAAATGAACTAAAATACCAAATGCACCATTTATTGTCATGTTATCAAGAAGTGGTGATTGTATAGCATTTTTTATAGCTTCTTGCGCTGCATCTTCGCCACTTGCTTCGCCAACACCCATTAAAGCTAGTCCTCTATGGCTCATAATTGTTCTAACATCAGCAAAGTCTAGATTTATGTCGCTTTTTCCTGAGTCAAGTACGATCGTACTCATACCATTGACGGCTCTTGCAAGCACTTCATCGACCATTTCGAAGCTTTCTTTTATGCCAGCATTTTTATCAATTAATGTTAGGAGTTTATCGTTTGGTATGACAACAATAGAATCGCTTTCTTTCCTGAGCTCTTCAAGGCCACAATCAGCTAATTTTCTACGTTTTTTTCCTTCAAACATAAAAGGCATAGTAACAACAGCAACTGTTAGTGCACCAATATCTTTTGCAGCTTGAGCAACTACTGGAGCTGCACCTGTACCAGTTCCACCACCAAGTCCTGTACCGATAAAAACTATATCTGATGTCTCAAGTGCACTTTTTACTTCATCGTAGCTCTCTTCAGCAGCAGCTTTTCCTATTTCAGGTCTCATGCCTGCACCTAGACCTTTTGTTGTCTTTTCTCCAAGCTGTATTTTTGTATGTGCAAGAGAATTTTCAAGAGCCTTAGCATCTGTATTAGCAACAATAAGATCTATATTTAAATTTGGATTAACTCTTATTATATGGTTGACCATATTGCCACCACCTCCACCTACACCTACGACCTTTATCTTTGCACCATAGATGCTTTTATTTTCTTCTACTGTGAAGCTACTCATTTTTGAAATTCTCCTTAAAATAATTGTGTAATACTATACCAAAATTTTGCAAAAGCATTTGGCTTTTTTTCTTGTTTACTAATATCTGCAATGTTGGCAAGCTCTTCTTTATTTTTTGATTTATTTGCTATCTCTAATTCAAAATCTTTATCAGAAAAACTATCCTCTTTTTCATTTGGATCCTGCACCTCTTGTCCAAAATTTTGTACGTTTTCTTCTTCTACAAAAACATTTCTAAAATTTGCTTTTGGTTTTGAGGCTATTTCTCCTTGATATCTCATTTTTTTCTCAGAATCAATCTCGTATGGACTAAAATTACCAGCACCATATAAACAAAGTCCTATAGCACAAGAATTTGCTGGATCTCTTAAAATTTCAAATAATCCATCCATTTCTTTTGGTTTTGCTATACGAACTGGCATTTTGTCAAATATCGCAGATGCAAGATCTCTAATACCTTCTAGCTTAGTCATACCGCCAGTAAGTATTATTCCAGCACCAATGCTATCTTTATAGCCACTATCTTCTAGCATTTTAGCAAGTACCATAAGGGTTTCTTCTGCTCTGGCATATATAACATTTGATATTATGTCTAGTGAAACTTCATGACTTTTTGTTTCATCTCCAAGGATCGGAAGCTCTATTAGATCAACTGACTTATTTATTAAAGCACCATAACCTAATTTTATCTCTTCTGCCTTTGGAAGTGGTGTATGCAGAGCCATAGAAAGATCATTTGTAATGTTTGCTGAGCCAACAGGTAAAAATTCATTGTATCTTATAGAATTTCCAGAATGCACTACAAGATTACAAGTAGCACCACCCATATCAACAAGTGCGGCACCAAGCTCTTTCTCATCTTTTGTTAATGTTGCTATCGCAGAAGCATATCCTGAAAGGACTATGTTATCTAGTTGAACGCCTGCTAAATTTACGGCTTTTCTTAGGTTACTAATAGATGATTTTTGTACTGTAACAATATGTGTTTGCACTTCCAGTCTACTACCATTCATGCCTATTGGATCTTCAATGTGTTCTTGTCCATCTACTTTAAAATTATAAGGAAGAACATGTAATTTTTCATATTCATGAGGTATATCAGCTGTATGATCGGCCATTTGCATAGCACGCTCAATCTCTTTTATACCTATTTCATGATTTGGTATATTCACTACACCACTACTGTCAACGCTTTTTGTATACGCACCAGAAATAGAAACTATGACCTTTTCATAGCGTGTTCCTGCAACTCTTTGTGCTTCTATTAATGCATTTTTTATTGACTTTGCAGCTTGTTCAATATTAGTTATAACACCTTTTCTTATTCCCTGCGTTTTTTCAGTTCCAATTCCAATTATCTTAATACCATTTTCATCATGTTGTGCTATTACTGCACAAATCTGGAAAGAGCCGATATCTATACCTAAAATTTTTGTACTCAAGATAAATTACCTTTTGATATATTCTTTAATTTCATAGTATTTTTTTAGTTTGTTTGTTAAATCTTTTATTAACTCATTATTTTTAAGCATTGTAACGTTTTGCTGTGTTATTTGCTTATAGTTGTTATCTATATTATCTACAAGCAACCTTTGTTCCAAAATATCGTATATAACGGCCTTATCTTCTAATATAACATAATCTTTTTTGTTGTTAGTTTCAAAAAGTTGAGAAACAAAAGCTCTGGTTTCACTTTCATTTAGTTCTGAGATAGAGCTATTTATATCTCTACTGATAAAGCCTATATCAGTTCCTTTGAAATTTTGTAAAGACTCTTTTGCTATAGTTGTTAAGTTTTCTTTTTTCTTTTTATCTTTATAAATTTCAAGTACCATTGCTCTTGCTTGTTCAAAACTCATAGGTTGTGGAGGAGTTATACTTTTTACTCTAACTATTAAATATCCATCTTTATATGTAAATGGTTTTATAACCTCACCAACTTTTGCCCCTTTTATTTCATCAAGTGAGAATGTTGCATTATCTTCATTTATACTAACAAATTCATTTGTTGCAAGCTCAGCTTTTTTGATAGAGGTATATTTTTTTAAAGCATCAGTCTTGCTTTTCTCGATATTGTAGTCTTTTATAACTTCAGTCTTTACTTCGTCAAATGATTTGATTTTATCATCAGAGCCTTTGTATCTCTCCTTGTTTTCGTTATAGTAGTCACTCAAAGTAGTTTGATTTACATCATTTTTATTTGACTCTATAAAGTATGTTTCTAGACCGTATATAGTCTTTGTCATATAGTTGTTTTTATTTGTTTCCCAAAGATTCTTTAGCTCTTTTTCATCTATTTTTATATCACTTTGACTAGCATTTATTATCTGTATTGCTAATTTGTCTTGCATAAAAAAGCTTGCTTCCATCATTGCAATGTCTTCTTTATTGGCTGGTAAATTTAAAATAGTTCTAAGCTTATCAAGTAGTATTGTTAGTTTTAAATTTTCTTCAAAATCAGTTGGATTTATTCTAGCTCTTCTTAAAATATCGTAGTATAAATTTTTATCAAAAGCACCATCTTTTTGAAATGTTGGATCAGCGATTATATATTTTAAAATATCATCTTTGCTAACACTAAGACCTATATCGTCTGCAAAATTTAATAGTAAATTCTCTTGAATTGTAGCCTGAAGTGCAGCATTTTGTAATCCTAACTCATTAGCCTTTTCTTGTGTTAATTTACCATCAAAAAGATTATTGTAGTATTGATACAAATTATCGTATTTTTGTTGTAGTTCTTGAATGCTTATATTTCTGTGTCCTACTTTTGCTACCGAAGTGGCTCGATTGCTGTTTAAATCATATGCTCCCCAGCCTACAAAGCCTGCTCCAACAAAGGCTATTGTACTTACCCAAATGGTAACAACTAGGTATTTTTTATGTTTTTGCATCCAAGACAACATTAAATTTTCCTTTAAAAGACTAACGAAATTTGTATGATATATTATATAAAATTGCCTTAAATAAGCTTAAAATAGGGGCTTTAAAAATACCTTTGTGAAGAATTTTGCTAACAATTTTTTAGTATTGTTAGCAAAATTTTTAAATACTATAATCGCTATAACCACTAGTTAAATGAAGCAATTTGCAGCTATTTTCTAGCAAAGCTATCTCTTTTGCAAGAAGCTGAGGGCTTCTACTGTATGCGTAAATGCCATATCCTTTAACGATAATAATATTTGTGTTTTTTTCTAGCATATATCTATAAATTTCAGTTTCTGCACGTTCATACCAGTCATCATAT
>NZ_CABPUE010000001.1:180797-227397 GCF_902460545.1 Campylobacter concisus | reverse complement strand
AGTCATCATATTGTTTTGGATCATAGACTAAAATTTCATTAAATCTCATATACCCAAAATAATCTTTCGGTACAATTTTTTCATGTTTCATTGCGTAGGCAGTTGCGTATGGTGGCATCGCGTAGCAAACAAATCTTGCCTCATTTAT
This sequence comes from Campylobacter concisus, assembly GCF_902460545.1. Lineage (GTDB taxonomy): Bacteria > Campylobacterota > Campylobacteria > Campylobacterales > Campylobacteraceae > Campylobacter_A > Campylobacter_A concisus_AE. The sequence continues at coordinate 227,249 of NZ_CABPUE010000001.1, read as the reverse complement.
ATTTTTATAAATATTTAAGTGTATATCAGCATCAAGACTAGCTTCATTCCAACGATAGTCTTTTTTTGATGAAAGAAGTGTCAAATCATCATCTTTTAAATTATCAAAAATGGCATTTTGTTTATTGATTATAAATTGATTTTTTTCGACTCTTGCCGAAATCGAGCCGTGAAAGACGCCAAAAAAATTCTTTCTAAACATAGAAAGTGATATCGTTTTTATCTCATTTATTGAGTGTTCTAGCTCCATTTTTCCTCCTACGTTTAAGCGATTATATTTAAGCTATCTTAAAATTTATGTAAAATTTTGTGTAATGATAGCTTTTTAAGTAAAATTTCGATAAATTTTCCACACTATTTACTATAAAGAGGCAGTGTTGCAAAGTCCACATATCAGTGTTTTACTTGATGAAGTTCTATCTTTTTTTAAAAATTTAAATGGAAATTTTATAGATTGTACGCTTGGGTATGCAGGGCATTCTAGTGCCATTTTGTCTCAAAATAAAAATTTAAATTTAATTGCCTGTGATAGAGATAATGAAGCTATAAATTTTTCACTAAAAAAACTTGAGCCATTTGGTAGTAGGGTTAAAATTTATAAAAGTAACTTCTCTGAATTGACTAGCAAGCTAAGTCAAGAAGAAATTTTAAATGTTAGAGGAATTTTGGCTGACATTGGTGTTAGCTCGCTTCAGATAGATAAAGATGATAGGGGCTTTAATCTTGGCTCAAGCATGCTTGATATGCGTATGGACAAAGAGCGAAATTTTAGCGCATTTGACGTTGTAAATGATTACTCTTTTGACGAGTTGGTTAGAATTTTTAGAGATTATGGCGAGATAAAAAATGCTGCTGGGATTGCGAACAAGATTATAAATGCTAGAAATTTTGGCAAGATAACGAGTGCAAAAGAGCTTGCAAATTTAATAGGTACAGCCCAGATAAAAGGGCGCGGAGTTAGCCCTGCAATACTTGCCTTTCAAGCGATCAGGATAGAGGTAAATGGTGAGCTAGATGAGCTAACAAATTTACTTGATAGTATAGAAAAATGTGTGTTTAAAGATTGTCTTGTGGCGATTATTACATTTCACTCGCTTGAAGATAGGATCGTAAAAGAGCGCTTTAAAAGATGGGCGAATAGCTGTATCTGCCTACCTGGTGTTTATAGATGTGAATGCGGAAACAATCACGAACTAGGAGAAATTTTAACCAAAAAGCCACTAACAGCAAGCCAAAATGAGCTAAAGATAAACTCACGAAGCAAGAGCGCAAAACTTAGAGTTTTTAAGATAAAAGGATAAAAATGCAAGAAAAAGAAGAGCTATTGACGCTTCACGACGAGGAGCAAAAACGTGAGGTAAATTTAAGCTTTAAGACATTAGTGATGGTCTATTTAGCTGTTTTTATAGCTCTAGCTATATTTTTGCCAAAAATTTACATAGCAAATCAGATTTATTATATAAGTAGGGATATAGCCGACATCAGCGGTAAGCGAGATATGCTTTTAGAGGAAAATAGAGCTCTTAATATAAAGCTCGAAAATTTACGTTATAAAAATCAAATTTTAAACAATATGCAAGAGCGTCAATGGAAATAACTAAACATTTAAAGTTTTTTAAATTTTGGCGATTCAATTATATTGGCAAATAATATAGCTATTTTGTATATAACTGCACAAAAATAAAATTAGCTCAATAAACAAAGTCTAGCTTAACTTACTAATTAATTACCCTCTTTTTGAGAGATTAGCTTTTCATATATATATTGTTCTAAATCTTTTTTTGATATGTCGTTTTTTATAGCAGTATTATAAATTTCTTCGACCTTGCTTGAGTATTTTTCATAGCTAAAATAAGGAAAATGCACACTCCAAGCTTTCTTGATAAGATCGTGACTTATCTCTCTTCTTGCCCAAACTTTAAACATATCAAAGCCAATGAAAACGGCCGAAGTAACGACAGCAGTCGCTATTATAGATATGTGTGCGTCAGTTTTTGCTAAAAAATGATGCGTGATGATTAACAATGGAAATAAAATGACAAAACAGATAAGTGCGTAAATCTGATAGAGCTTGATGTGGTTAAATCTAAAATTTAACTTTGCTCCGTCTATTAGCATACCTTCGTTAAAAAGGGCATTTGCTTCAAGTAGATCCCTGAATAAAACTGGCTGTTTTGAAACAAAAAAAACGTTTTTTATGATTCTATCTTTTAAAGTTTCTTGCATTTTTTATAGACTTTTTACCTTTGAAATTTTGGTTCATTATATCTAAGAATCTATAAATTCAAACAAAATTAGATACAATTTGCCCAAAATTTAAGGAGCTAAAATGGCAGATCAAGCTTTGCAAACCGTCTTTTTAAACGGAGAATTTTTGCAAAAAGATGAAGCAAAAGTTAGTGCTTTTGATAGAGGATTTATATTTGGCGATGGAATTTATGAGGTTGTGCCTGTGATAAATTCAAAAATGGTTGATAAAGATGGATTTTGGGCGAGATTTGAAAGAAGCTTAAATGAAATAGATATAAGCTTGCCCTACGAAAAGGAAAAATTTGAAGCGATCTTAAACGAGATAATCTCCAAAAATGCCTTAAAAGAGGGCGGAATTTACATGCAAGTAACAAGAGGCGTGGCCTTTAGAAATTTCTATTTCATAGAAAATTTAACACCAAGCGTCTTTATCTTTTGCTACGAGAGTGAAATTTTAAACAACCCAGCTGCAAAAACTGGCATAAAAGTGGTAAGCGTCGAGGACATAAGGTGGAAAAGGCGCGACATAAAATCGATCTCGCTTCTAGCTCAGTGCTACGCCAAAAACGAGGCTCACAAAAAGGGCGCAGACGAGGGCTTTATGATAGAAAACGGCTTTGTCACAGAGGGCTGTAGCTCAAGCGCTTTTATCATCAAGGATAAAACCCTCATCACCAAGCCACTTTCAAATGAAATTTTGCCAGGGATTCGCCGCATGAGACTTTTAAAGATTGCTAAAGATATCGGCCTTAAGATAGAGGAGCGAAAATTTAGCATGGATGAAGTTTATAATGCCGATGAAGTCTTTATCTCGGCTGCTACGCTCATACTCTTACCAGTCGTTTATGCTGATGGTAAGGCGATAAATGGCGCAAAAGTAGGAGAAATTTCAAGCAAACTTCGAGAAATTTATGCTGGCGAACTTTTAAAAGAAGCTGGACTTTGAAAGAAAAAATCCTAATAAGTGCTTGCCTAGTCGGCATAAATTGTAAATTTAACGGTGAAAATAATCTCTTAAATAAAGATGTTTTAGATGAAATTTCAAAGAGATATCATCTGCTTTTTGTTTGTCCTGAAGTTTATGGTGGACTTAGCACGCCGAGGGAACCGGCTGAGATGAAAAATGGTGCAGTTATTTGTAAATTTTCAGGCAAAGATGTGAGTGAAAATTTCAAAAAAGGAGCAGAAATTTGCCTGAGAATAGCCAAACTAAATGGTTGTAAAAAGGCTATTTTAAAATCAAAAAGTCCAAGTTGTGGAAGTGGGCAAATTTATGATGGAAGCTTTAGTAAGAGGCTTATTTTAGGCGATGGCATCACAGCAAAACTGCTAAAAGAAAATGAAATTTTAGTTTACAGCGAAGATGAGATAGTAGGGCTTGATGTTTGATAGGCTAAAAGACAACATTATACTTGAGGTGATTTTTAAATATATCATCTTGTTGCTGCTTTTTATCTGTGTGATCGGTCTTTTTATGAGCGGCGTTCTTTTCTTAAATGGGGAGATGAGTGAAAGTTCGCTGAATTTACATATTTTCTTTGGCTTTAGTTTGGTTGTCTTGACGATTGTTCATAGTTATGTTAAGAAGAAAAAGTTAAAGAAACTAAGCCTTGAGTTTAAAAATATTTTAAATCACAAGCCAGTGCAGATGGATTGTAACACTACTAGATTTTTAAACGCTTTAAATGATGTAAAGGTTGGCGAGTTATCAAAGAAATTTGGCTCTGATATTGTAGAAATTTTAAGGTCAAATGACATAAAAGTAAAAAGCGATAATGAGACTATGAAGCAAATTTGTAAAAATAACGATGAAAAGATGTTTTATATTTTTGTTTTGATTGTAGAAGCTATTTTTAAGGATAAGGAAAAAAGTTGAAAAAGGGTATATTTTTAGCATTTAGCGTTGCTTTGTTTTTGGGATGTTCGCAGACCCAGCCAAAGCCAAGTGTGCAAAATTCTTTACCAGATGAAAATGTATATAAGCCAAATGAACGCATTAGTTTGCTTGATTTTGAAATGAAGCAAGATGCCTCATCGCTACCGCAAAATATACAAAGTGCAAGCTTTGATCAAGAAGAAATTTTAAAAAGAAGGTTTAAGGTTTTTACATTAAGGGGCGTAAAATTTAATCCAAACGATGTCTTTTGGGCATTTAATATATATAAGCTAAGCGAAAAGAGAAAGTATTTTGGCTCAAATTTTAGAGAGATCCCACAAAGCTGGTTTGACGCACAAAAAGACAATGCAAATTTTTCAGCTCTTTCAAGCATCTCTGCTTATGCTCTAACTTCGGCAAACACAGCTTTAAGAAATTTTCCAACCGATGAGCCGATGTTTTTAAATCCGCAAACTCCAGGCGAGGGCTATCCGTTTGATTATCTGCAAGAATCAACCCTAAGCATCGCTCATCCACTTTTTGTGTCACATCTTTCTAAAGATAGGGCATGGGCGTTTGTTAGCGATGATGCGGTTTGGGGCTGGGTAAAGGTCGAGGATATAAAATTTATAAGCGATGATGAGGCAAATGCCTATCAAAAGTCAAGTTTTGTGACTATAAAAACGGATAAAATGCCAGTTTATGACAAGGCTGGAAATTTTTTATTTTATTCAAGAGTTGGAGCGATACTGCCTGTTTTGGCGCAGGATAGTAAAAACTACTACGGAAAAATTTATGTAAGAAATCTCTTGAGAGAATTTGTGTTGCCAAAGTCTGTTGGCGCTCTTTTTCCTCTTAAATTTAATGACTCAAATCTAAAAACACTTATTAGTTCCCTTCTTGCTCAGCCTTATGGTTGGGGTGGGGTCGATAAGCTAAGGGATTGCTCGCTTTTTACCAAAGATTTGCTAGCAAGTTTTGGCGTGTGGTTGCCCAGAAACTCAAGGGCCCAAGCAAATATGGGACAAAAATTTGATCTAAAAGGACTTAGTAACGCTGCTAAGACAAAAGAGATAAAAGAAAAGGGTGTGCCATATCTTACGCTTGTGCATCTGCCAGGGCATATCATGCTTTATGCTGGATACAAGGGCGATGATATATATGTGGTGCATGATGCTTGGGGACTAAAAACCGAAAATAACGGCAGAGCGTTAATTGGTGCTACGGCAGTAACTACACTAAACATCGGACAAAACAGAAGCGATATACAAAACTCAAATTTGCTCATTTCAAAGGTCGATTCTATAAATGTGATAAAGCCTGAAAATGTAATAAGTGATAAAGCTAGAAAAATTTCAGCTTTACAAAGGGCTTATGATGTTAAGGTTGAGGATAATCTGGTCAAATTCAGTGATGGAACAATATTTGTCTATGATGACTTTAAACAAAAAGATGATGAGTGTAGCACTGGGGCCGATATAGAGGATATGAATGCGCTTGATTACGCTGCATTTTCGCCACTTAGCACCGCACTAAGCGATGCTGGCAGATGTAGAAACTACGAGCTTTTAGGCAAAATTTATGGCTCAAGTGAGAGCGAGGTAAAAGCAAATTTGGTAGATGTCGTTTGGCTAAAAGATAGCCTTGCGCTAAAACTACCATTTAACTCTAAAAATGGAGCCGCAACTGCTTTGCAAGACGTAAGTAATGAGCTAAATGAGATGGTAAAACATGATATGAGTTTGCTTGAGTATTTAAAAGATCCAGGCGGGACATTTAAATGGCGCATCATCGCTGGCACAAACCGCTTGAGCGCTCACAGCTACGGCATTGCGATCGATATAAATGTGAAAAAGAGCCACTATTGGCAGTGGAGCAATGGCTACCAAAACCTCATTCCTGAAAAGATAGTGCGTGTTTTTGAAAAACATAAATTTATCTGGGGCGGACGCTGGAAGCACTTTGATACGATGCATTTTGAGTACCGTCCAGAGATGTTTGAGTAGATGCTAGATCAAATTTTAGAAATTTTATCTCACTCAAACGTCTTTTTAACAGGCGGCGGCGGTGTTGGCAAGAGCTATCTAACTGCCTCCGTCATAAGACACTACAAAGAAAATTTTAAAAACGTCATAATCCTTGGCTCAACTGGCATAAGTGCCGTTAGCCTTGGAGGAGTTAGTTTGCATAGCTTTTTTAAATTTGGCTACTGCAAGGACTACGAGGAGCTAAGGCGCTTTGACTATCATCAAAAAGATAAACTAAGCAAGCTAAGAAATATGCTTGATGCTTGCGATCTTTTGGTGATTGATGAAATTTCAATGGTTAGCTCATATCTAATGGAGATGATAAGATATCGCCTGCTCGCCTCTAAATTTAAAGGTAGAGTACTTATAGTTGGCGACTTTTATCAACTTCCCCCAGTGCAAAAAGAGCAAAACGAAAATAGGCTTTTTAATTTTTTGTACGCTTTTAACTCCAGTGCGTGGGAGGATATGAAATTTACAAATGTCGAACTTCTCATCTCAAAACGCACAAATGATCTTAAATTTTATGAGATTCTCTCTAGGCTGCGAGTAGGCGAGCTAGATGATGAAATAATGAGCTATATAGAGAGTTTAAGAGTGACCAAGATAGAGCCAGATGATGATACGAGTGTGCTTTTTGGTAGAAACGCCGAGGCTGAAATGCTAAATCAAAAAAGGCTTTCAGAACTTGACACACCACTTGAAATTTCAAACTCAGATGTGAGCATTTTGGATGAAAATTTAGATAAAAAAGAGTTTGAAAAATGGGCAAATACACTAAATATCTCGCGAAATTTGGAGATAAAGATAGGCGCTAAGATCATCTTTACGTCAAATAAATGGGGCGAATATTACAACGGAGAGCAAGGCAAGATCATGCAAATTTTAAAAGAAAATGGCATCATCTCTAGTGTGATCGTGAAAAAAGATAGCGGCGAAATTTGTGAGATAGAAAAAGCTGCTTATGTATTTAGCTCGTTAAATCTAAACGAAGACGAGATCGAAGAAAATGTACAGGCATCGCTCTATCAGTTTCCATTTAAGCTTGCCTATGCGCTAACTATCCACAAATCTCAAGGAATGAGCATAAACTCGCTCATTTGTAATATCAACCACATTTTTGCCAAAGGACAACTCTACGTCGCACTTTCTCGTGCAGTAAGTCCTAAAAATTTAAAACTTTTTTATGATAAAAAAAGTGATTTTAGGCAGCATTTAAGAAAAGTGGTTAAAATTGACGACGAAGTTAAGAAATTTTACCAAGAAAACGTATTTTTGCATATTAAGGAGAATTTATGAAAAAGCTATTTTTAAGTCTTGTTTTTTGTATTTTTGCATTTGCAGACGTGCTAAAAGTAAGAGATTTTCAAACAGATATCTACTCAAAAGCTGGACAAAATTTAACAAAAAAGATAAATATGAACCTTGAAGTTGTTGGACGCGATGTTGAAGAAAATGAAGCGTATGTGCTTGATGCTTTAAACATAATAGTTGGTAGCTTTTACGTGGAAGATATTTTAACCTCAATGGGAAAAGAGAAATTTAAAGAGCTTTTCATAAAATACGCAGCCAAAAAGCACTCTCTTGATATTGATGATGTGCTTATCTTAAATATAAAAGTGATAAATAATCTTGAGCTAAGTGAGATCATAAAAGCAATAAAAAGCCAAAATTTATGCTCCGATCCAAGCGTTAATGAAGAGATTGTAACAAAACCAGAAAAGAAGAAAAAGGGCAATGAGATTATCATCTCGCCAGATCCAAATGACGTAGTCCAAAAGCCTATTGATCTAAATAATGTTCAAGAATTTGGAAAAGATTTTGGAGAGAAGTGAGTAAATTTGGCTAAAGCTAGCCAAATTTATTGATTTACTATATCGTAACCTTGCGGGATAACCGGAGTTAGCGTCTCTTGTGGTATGAGCGCGTCTTTTACTGGGTTGCTTAGAGTGATTTTTATCTTATTTGAAAGCTTGTCTTTATAGTCAATCGTCGTTGGAAGATTATTTTTAATAGTTATAAAATACTCAACTCCGTCATATATTGCTTTGTAAAGTGTTGGTTGAACTTGCTCTGCGTGAGCTAAAATTTGCGTCAAATTTGGCGTATCATCAAGCTTTGAAATGATGGCTTGCTCAAGCTCGTCTTCAATCACGATCACACGCTCTTTGTTAAAATAAATTCTCTTTGGCGTTGGACTTTCATATATCCAAAGTGCAGTATTGTCGTTTTTTGCGTAAAATCTACCCTTGTAATTTATGCTTTTGCCTTCGCTAAAAACAGTTTGTGTAAAGTCACTTTGCAGGCTTTTGAAATTTAAGCCAGCACCAAATGAGCAAACTGCGACGAGAGATGCAACTAGAAATTTTCTCATTTTTTATCCTTTTTTGGCGTATTCTAGCCCAGTTTAATTAAATAAATAGTTAAACTATGCTAAGATCCAAAGTTTAAAAATTTAGGAAGGTAAAATAATGATTTCATCGGTATTTAGAAAGATTTTTGGCACCAAAAACGATAGAGAAGTCAAAAAATACATAAAACGTGTGGCGCAGATAAACGCGTTAGAACCAACTTATGAGAAGATGAGTGATGATGAGCTTAAGATCAAATTTAACGAGCTAAAAGCCCAAGTAGTAGAAGAAAAAGTCACTTTAGATCAAATTTTAAATGATGTCTTTGCGTTAGTTAGAGAGGCTAGCAAAAGGGTGCTTAAGATGCGCCATTTTGACGTGCAACTAATAGGCGGCATGGTGCTAAACGATGGCAGGATCGCTGAGATGAAGACAGGCGAGGGTAAGACCTTGGTTGCGACTTTGCCAGTTATCTTAAATGCGATGAGTGGCAAGGGAGTGCATGTAGTAACTGTAAATGACTACCTTGCAAAGCGTGACGCGACGCAAATGGGCGAACTTTATAACTTTTTAGGCTTAAACGTTGATGTGATACTAAGTGGCGGATACGACGATGAGGTAAGGCAAGCTGCCTATAACGCTGACATAACATACGGCACAAACTCAGAATTTGGCTTTGACTATCTGCGTGACAATATGAAATTTGAAGCTGGTCAAAAGGTACAAAGAGGCCATAACTTCGTTATCGTGGACGAGGTTGATAGTATTTTGATAGATGAGGCTAGAACACCACTTATAATCTCTGGTCCAACAAACCGCACGCTTGATGGCTACATAAGAGCCGATCAAGTCGCAAAACAGCTTACCAGAGGCACTCCAGCTGATCCAAACGTGCCAGGCTCAAAGCCAACAGGGGATTTTATAGTAGATGAAAAAAATAGAACGATAATGATCACAGAGGCTGGCATAAGCAAGGCTGAAAAGCTCTTTGGGGTTGAAAATCTATACAACCTTGAAAATGCCGTGCTAAGCCACCACCTAGATCAAGCTCTAAAAGCTCACAATCTCTTTGAAAAAGACGTTCATTACGTCGTAAAAGATGGTGAGGTTGTCATCGTTGATGAATTTACAGGACGTCTAAGCGAAGGCAGACGCTTTAGCGAAGGGCTTCATCAGGCACTTGAGGCAAAAGAGGGCGTAAAAATTCAAGAAGAGAGCCAAACGCTTGCCGATACAACATATCAAAACTACTTTAGAATGTATAAAAAGCTTGCAGGTATGACTGGTACGGCTCAGACAGAGGCTACTGAGTTTTCTCAAATTTATAACCTTGAAGTTATCTCGATCCCAACAAACGTGCCAGTTAAGAGGATCGATCAAAACGACCTTATCTATAAAACTCAAAATGAGAAATTTAAAGCAGTTATCGATGAAGTCAAAAAAGCTCACGAAAAAGGTCAGCCAGTGCTTGTGGGAACTGCAAGTATCGAGCGTAGTGAGGTGCTTCACGAGATGCTTAAAAAAGCTGGCATCCCACACTCTGTGCTAAATGCTAAAAACCACGAAAAAGAGGCCGAGATCATCGCACAAGCTGGTGTAAAAGGCGCTGTAACTATCGCTACAAATATGGCTGGACGTGGTGTTGATATCAGGATAAATGACGAGGTGAGAGACCTTGGCGGTCTATATATCATAGGTACCGAAAGGCATGAGAGTAGAAGGATAGATAATCAGCTGCGTGGCCGTGCTGGCCGTCAGGGCGACCCTGGTATGAGTAGATTTTACCTAAGCTTAGAGGACAATCTTTTAAGAATTTTTGGTAGCGACCGCATAAAAGCGATCATGGATAGGCTTGGTATCGACGAGGGCGAAAGCATCGAGAGCCGCATGGTGACAAGGGCTGTTGAAAACGCTCAAAAGAAAGTCGAGAGCTTGCACTTTGAGGCTAGAAAGCACTTGCTTGAGTATGACGACGTGGCGAACGAGCAAAGAAAGACCATCTACAAATACCGCGACGAGCTACTTGATAAAAACTACGATATGAGCGAAAAGATAGCTCAAAATAGGGTTGAATACGCCACAAATTTACTTGATACGGCTGAAATTTTCCATGGCGGCTTGAAAGATGACTACGACATTAAAAATTTATGCTCTATCATCCTTGCAGATTGTGGCGAAGAGATCGACGAGAGTGAGCTAAAAGGGCTAGAGTATAATGAACTAGTGGAGAAAATAGCGCAAATTTTAGAGGTTAGATATAACGAAAAAATGAGCGTGCTAAATGAAGAGCAAAGAAAAGATATAGAGAAAATTTTATATCTTCAAGTGCTTGATAATGCATGGAGAGAGCATCTTTATCAGATGGATATCCTAAAAACTGGCATCGGCCTAAGAGGGTATAATCAAAAAGATCCGCTAGTTGAATACAAAAAAGAGAGCTACAATCTCTTTATGGAGCTAGTTGGCAGACTAAAAACTGAGAGCGTTAAAACGCTTCAAATCGTTAGATTTAAGAGCCGTGAGGAGCAAGAAGAGCAAGCTAGGATGATGCTAGAAGCTAGCCAAAATGCTGAAAATGAAAATTTAAGCTACAACAACCAAGGCGAAGATGAAAATTTCACGGCAGAAAAAAAGATACCAAGAAACGCTCCATGCCCTTGCGGAAGCGGTAAAAAATATAAAGATTGCCACGGCAAAAGTGGCCCTAAAAAAGGCATATTTGCTTAAAATTTCTACTTTTAAGGCGCAAAAGCGCCTTAATCTTTTAAAGGCTATTTGATGACAAGCTTACCAAAGTACCTACTTTTTAAATATTTAAGATTTGATAAAACTCAGCCATTTATCGCTCTAAGCGCCTTGCTCGCCTTTCTTGGTGTGAGCATAGGACTTATGGTTTTAATAGTTGCGATGGCTATTATGAATGGATTTGATAAAGAATTTGAGCGCAAACTTTTTACGATGAACTACCCTATAACCGTTCAAAGCGCCTTTAAGGGATCGATCGATGATGGCTTTGTAGATGAGCTAAAGGCTAAATTTAGTGATCTTAAATTTAGTCCATATATCAGCACGCAGGTCATTTACCGCTCGGCAAATGCGCTTGAGGGCGGACTGATTTACGGCGTAAATTTTAAAGATGAAAAGCAGATAAACTCGGTCGTAAATGAAGCTTTAAAAGATAAAGAGCTAGAGGGCTTTGAGGTACTTGTGGGAAGTGGCATAACGAGTGAGTTTAGACTAAGAGATGATGAAAAACTAACGCTTATTTTTACAAAGGCTGATCCAGCTGGCTTTTCTCTAACGCCAAAGATGAAGCGCTTTGACATAGGCGGCTCATTTACATCTGGGCTAATCGCCTATGACAAGGCGTTTTCATATACTTCAGTTGATGCATTAAGGAAAATTTTGGACTATCCAAAGGGCGTTTATGATGGAATTCACATCTTTTCAAGTAAGCCATTTGATGATATAAAAAGGGTGCGCGAGGGGCTTCCAGCAGGTACGGTGGCTATTGGCTGGTGGGAGCAAAATGGCAACTTTTTCTCAGCACTTGCACTTGAAAAAAGAGCACTTTTTATCGTTTTGATGCTTATTATCCTTGTGGCGTCGCTAAATATCATAAGCTCACTACTAATGACCGTGATGAACCGCAGGCAGGAGATCGCCTTGCTTCTAGCACTTGGAGCTAGCAAAGGCGAGATAAAAAGAAGCTTTTTCTATCAAGGACTAGTAATCGGGGGCGGTGGCATTATATTTGGCTTGATACTTGGCTTTTTATGGCTATTTTTACTTGGAAATTTCAACATCATAGACCTGCCAGCTGACGTCTATGGCTCAAGCAAACTACCACTCGAGCTTTCAACCATCGATCTTGTGCTTATTGTAGTTGGAGCTGTATTTATCGTGGCTATATCGTCTTATTACCCAGCTAAAAAAGCCACGGAAGTAAATGTGCTTCAAACGTTAAGAAATGAGTAAAGCCTAGAGATTTAGGCTTACTCATTGCTTGTAAAAGTTATTTTTAAAAGATTATTTTAAAACCGAACATAAACTCGTAAAAATTCTAGGATAAATTTATACTTTTACACTCTTATATCATGATCGATTTTGCATTGAAGAGCCTCGTGTACGAGTGTTTTTGCCATGACACGCTCTTCGTTTATTAGGTGGAAATTTTTACCTAACTCACCAAAAATATCTTTATTGCCCTCGCCATTTATTTTTATTATAGTTTGGGTATTTACGCCGTAGTCTTTTATCTTTTGTGCGATGAGCTCCACTCTTTGCTCATTATTAACAGTTATAATAACAGCGGCTGCATCGCTTAGGCAGGCATTTTCAAGTGTGTGGCTTTGAAGAACGTTACCTAGAAATACATTTTCCCCGCGGCTCCTACCAAGCTCAACTAGACTAATATCATTATCAAGCACAAGATATAAAAGCTTTGTCTCTTTTAGTCTCAAAACGACTTCTTGTCCAAGTCTCTCATAGCCAAAGACTACGATGTGATTTTTTATTTTTTGTGGCTTTAGAGTTTCATTCGGTTCAACAACGATCTCACGTTCTATGAGGTCTGCTATCGCGTCTAGTTTTTTAAGTATAAAAGGCGTAGCAAACATCGATACAACAGAGGCTGCGATAAAAATTTGAGCAGTTTGTATATCAAGTAAATTTCTAGTAGTCATTAGTCCAAAAACAGCTAGTGCAAATTCGCCTATTTGACAAACACTAAGTGCAGTTTTTGCAGCAACTCTTCGCTTTAAGTAGATGTTTAAGATAGCAAAAACGACAACTGCTTTTATCACCATGACACTAAATACTAGGCCAAGAACAAGCCAGATGTTTGAGACGACGACAGCAAAATTTATCTGCATACCAACGGTTATGAAAAATAGCCCTAAGAGTAAATCTCTAAAAGGTATGAGATCAACTTCGATTTGGTGTTTATACTGTGTCTCTGCCATCATCATACCAGCTAAAAATGCACCCAAAGAGTATGAGAAGCCAAAAAAGTGAGCCAAAGTGCTAGAGCCAACGACCATAAATAAAATCGTAGCTATAAAAACCTCTTGCGAATTTGTTTGAATAACTTTATAAAATATCCAGTTGATGACATATTTACCAAGTAAAAATAGCACAACAATAAGAATAATCGCACTTGTAAATGTCTTTAGCAAAAGCTCATTTATTGAAGCATCTTGCGAGCTAAACATATCGATCATAAGCAAGATAGGAATGACTGCAATATCTTGAAAGAGTAAAATTCCAAGTGCTTTTCTGCCGTAAATTTTGCTCACATCGCCACTATCATTTAGCGTCTTTAGCACGATCGCAGTTGATGATAGTGCAAGTGCAAGACCTGCAATAAGTGCTGTTTCGTCTTTTAAGTGAAGGGCATAATAAAGCATAACGCCCATTATAAAGCCACTTAAACAAACCTGTAAGCCACCGTTTAAAAAAACCTCTTTTTTCATTCCCATTAAGTGTTTAAAGCTAAACTCAAGCCCAATGGTAAACATCAAAAATGCGATACCAAATTCCGCGATATGAGAAATTTCATCATTGCTTTTTAGGTTGAAAAATTCTGATATAAGCGTACCTGTTACGATGTAGCCGATAATGGTTGGTATCTGAAATTTTTTAAAAATGACGTTTAATGCGACTGAGATCGCTGCAACAAGCAAGAAACCTTCTAAAATTTGTTCCATAAATTATTTTTTACCTTCATAAAAGACTAGATCAAAGCTATTTTTTCTTTTTACGAGCGATCTTTTGGTGCTAGTTTGACTGGTAGCTTCGTGCAATTTTTTATTTAGCTCATCAATAGTTGATTCTAAATCGTCAATTTTTTCTTTCAACTGAAGTATCACATCAACGCCGGCTAAATTTACACCAAGCTCACGGGTTAAATTTAGTATAGTTTTTACGCGATCAACGTCTTTTTGTGAGTAGAGCCTCATCTTGCCATCTGTTCTTGATGGCTCGATAAGTCCTTCTCTTTCATATTGTCTTAAAGTTTGTGGATGTATGCTTAAAACCTTTGCAACAACGCTTATTAAAAAAAGTGGTTCTTCATAATTTTGCATTTTTTACTCCGGTAATTTTTCTTTTAACTCTTTTACTAAGCCCTCATCAAGCTCACTAATATTTGGAAGTTTTACCCTGGCTTTTAAGTAAAGATCGCCATAAATTCCGCTCTTTCTATTTTGCACACCATACCCTTTTAAACGGATCTTTGTGCCTGTTTTTGAGTTCTCAGCGATCTTAATCGTGACATCTTTTTTGTAAGTATGCACATCGACTTTTCCGCCAAAAAGCATAGTTTTTAGTGGAATTTCTATATCCTTATAAAGATCGTCTCCGACTCTTTCATATTCGTCGCTTGGCTCAACGCTAATGGCAAGTATGAGGTCGCCTTTTTGACCACCAGCACTCTTGCCTTTGCCTTTTACACGAAGTTTCTCGCCACCTTCTATGCCACTTGGAATTTTTATCTTAATGCTTTCGCCATTAAAATTTATCTTATGTTCGCCACCAGTTACAGCTACATCAAATGGTATAGAAATTTTTGCATTTACGTCTAGATCAGCTCCGCCAAATCCAAATCCACCACTACTAAATCCGTCAAAGCCTCCAAAATTACTACCAAATCCGCTGCTAAATTTAGCTCCACCGCCGCCAAAGCCACCTGAGAAGATATTCCTTAAAATTTCATTTAGATCACCCATATCGGCTGAACTACTAGCAAAGTCGTGGAAATTTTGACCGCCAAACATAGTATCGCCGTACTGGTCGTATTGAGCTCGTTTTTTATCGTCGCTTAAAATTTCATAAGCAGCATTTATCTCTTTAAATTTATCTTCTGCTCCAGGGTCTTTATTGATGTCTGGGTGATATTTTCTAGCAAGTTTTCTATAAGCTTTTTTTATCTCGTCGCTTGAGGCACCCTTTGAAACCCCTAAAGTCTCATATAAGCTTTCACTCATATATTCTCCTTATATTTTTTTGATACGGATTATATCACAAAGCTTTAGTCTATGCAAGTCAAGTTTATTTTTGTTTAATAACAAGAAAAAGTGTTAAGATTTTATTTTTTAACTATCTTTATAATTTGCAAAAATTTTTAGTTTACAGGAAAAAAATGAAAAAGATTGTGCTAATTTCATTAGTAGCAGCTTCTTTTTTAGTGGGGGCTGATATTAAATTTAATGAAGCTAACTCTAATATCACGAGAGTCTCGCCACTTAGCGATAAAAATAGCGTACTTTCTTATTATGACTCGATCGCTCAGGCAAAGCTTTCAGTTGTAAATATTTCAACTACAAAAACGGTAAATAACGCTGGCATTGAGCAGATGTTTAACGACCCTTTCTTCAATGAATTTTTTGGATTTAACTTTGCAAAACCAAAAGAAAAAGAAAAAACTACTTCGCTTGGCTCTGGCGTTATTATCTCAAATGATGGATATATCGTTACAAATAACCACGTTATAGAAGATAGCGATCAAATAGTCGTAACTCTTGCAAATGGTGGTAAAGAATTTAAAGCCAAACTAATAGGAAGTGATCCAAAAACCGATCTAGCCGTCGTAAAGATAGAAGCAAACGGACTAAATGCGATAACTTTTGCAGACTCGTCAAAGCTGCTTGATGCAGACGTCGTATTTGCAATAGGTAATCCATTTGGCGTTGGTGAAAGTATCACTCAAGGTATTATTTCAGGACTAAATAAAGATAATATAGGCCTTAATCAATATGAGAATTTCATCCAAACAGATGCTTCGATAAACCCAGGAAATTCAGGTGGAGCTTTGGTTGATAGCAGGGGCTATTTGGTCGGAATAAACTCAGCCATACTTTCAAAAAGTGGTGGCAATAACGGCATTGGCTTTGCAATCCCATCAAATATGGTAAAAGATATCGCTAAAAAGCTGATAACTGACGGCAAGATCGAGCGTGGCTTTATCGGCGTTACGATTGCAAATTTAACTGATGAGCAAAAAGAGCTTTATACAAATAAAGAAGGTGCTTTAATAAGTGGCGTAGAGCAAGGCATGCCAGCAGATGAGGCTGGGCTAAAAAGAGGTGATTTGGTCATATCAGCTAACGACAAAGCTATAAAAAACGCAAATGATCTTAAAAATTTCATCGGTTCACTAACTCCAAATAGCAGCGTTGATATAACTTACGAGCGATCAAATAAAATAATGAATGCAAAAATCAAGCTTGCAAACGCTGATCACAATTCAAAAGACATAGCAAAAAGCATTATCATCGAAGGACTTAGCGTTAGCAATCTAAGTGATGAGATAAGATATAAATACAAAATCAGCCCAGATACTCAAGGCGTGCTAGTAACTGATGTGAAATCAGGCTCAAAAGCTGAAGACTTCGGCTTTGAAAGAGGCGACGTGATCGTGCAAGTTGGTGAAGAGAGTATAAAAGATCTTCAAACATTTGCAAATACTATCAAAAATACAAAAGGCAAAAAGACACTAGTGTGGATAAATCGCGGTGGTATCATACAAGGCCTTGTTATAAAATAATCATCTAAGAGCTGAAATTTCAGCTCTTAACCCTTTTAAATTTTTAAAATCTTAATCTGCTATAATCCTTAAAAATAAATTTACAACAGGAAAGATCATGACTAGAATTTTAATGATAGAAGATGATATGGAGCTTGCTGAAATTTTAACTGAATATCTAGAAAACTATGATATTGAAGTAGTGACTGCCGAAGAGCCATATATCGGACTATCTACGCTAAATACAAGTAAATTTGACCTAGTGATACTAGATCTTACGCTGCCTGGTATGGACGGATTAGAAGTTTGTAAAGAGATCAGGAAAAATCACAATATTCCTATTATCATATCAAGTGCAAGACATGATATAACAGATAAGGTAAATGCTCTTGATAACGGAGCAGATGATTATTTGCCAAAGCCATATGACCCACAAGAGCTTTTGGCTCGTATCAAAAGTCATCTAAGAAGGCAGAGTATCACCCCAGCAAGTGAGGCGAGAAATTTAAATAAAGACCTGGTTTTAAAAGAATTTGAGCGTGAAATTTTATTTAAAGGAAACGTACTAAATTTAACTGCCGCAGAATACGATATCTTAAAATATCTACTTTTAAAAGAGGGCGGAGCGGTTACTAGAGAGGAGCTTATCTATAACTGTGAGAGCATAAACGAAGATAGCTCAAACAAAAGCATAGATGTCATCATCGGCAGAATTCGCCAAAAACTAAATGAAAATCCAAAAGAGCCAAAATACATCCACGCGATCCGCGGTATCGGCTATAAATTGGTTCTTTGATGCCAAGATCGTCTATTTTTATAACCATAACTTTTATCTTTGCCCTTGCGCTCGTTTCGATATTTCTAGCTTTTTTGTGGCTCATGGGCTTTGATAAGCAAAACTATACAAGAGAGCTAAATAACAAATACTCAAACGTTGCTAGGACAAATTTGTTTTATATGGGTGGCATCATAAATAAAACTCAGTACGACCGTCAGCTTTCAAATATCGATATGCCAGAGATCAAAGACGAGAAGAAAAAAGATGAAATTTTAAAACAAGCGACCGTTTTAGAAGAAATTTCAAGTGATCTAGGCTCAAGTGCGATCTTGCTTTATGACAAACACCACTACTTAAGGATTGAGCATTTAGACGAGCTAAAGCTTTTAATGGATAAAGAATTTCAGCCTTACAGATACGAGGTGATAAAGGCTGTCTTTCTGGTGGTTGCGGTCATTTTGCTAGGTGCTTACATTTTTGTCATATATAAGATAAAGCCGCTTAGAAAGCTAAAGCGTCAGATCGTAAAATTCGCAAATGGTGAGCTTGAAGGTGTGCAAAATGTCGGCAACGGCAAGGATGAAATTTCTGAAGTTTCAGAGGCATTTTATGAGGCGGTTTGCCAGATAAAGGCACTTAATGACTCAAGGCATCTTTTTTTAAGAAACATTATGCACGAGCTAAAAACTCCTATCACAAAGGGGCTAATAGCCGCTCAAATGATAGAAAAAAGTAAAAATCAAGAGAGGCTAATCTCTGTCTTTCACAAGCTTGAAAATTTAATAAATGAGCTTGCTGCGATCGAGCAGATAACATCAAAAATAGGACTTAGCAATAAAACGCCTTGTCTTATGAGAGATCTTATCGATGAAGCCATAGATATAGCAATGGTAGAAAAAGAGCATGTTGGCATTAGCGAGCTTGATGAGGTTAGAGTGCTTGTTGATTTCAAGCTATTTTCAGTCGCTATAAAAAATATGATAGATAATGGCATAAAATACTCAACTGATAAACATGTAAATATCATCGTTAATAAAGAACATATGAAATTTATAACCCAAGGTGAGAAGCTAAAAAATGACCTCGATTTTTATATCCAGCCATTCATCAAAGGAGAGGATACACAAAAGAGTTTTGGACTAGGTTTATATATAGTTAGCAACATACTTGATGCTCATGGACTCAAATTTAGATACGAATATAAAAACGGAATGAATGTCTTTGTTTTTGAAAATTTACAAGATATAATAGTGACTTAAATAAAACATAATAAACAAAAAAGGGCTAAAAATGGCAGCAAAAATTTTCTCACCAGTTGATATCTTATCAATAATAGATCTTGAAATAGCTTTTATAAATCGTTATAAAAATGTAAAAGATTATGCAAAAAATTTATCTTTGATATATTTTTCTTTGCCAAGTACTAAAGAGTATAGTGAACTATTTGAAAAATTTTTAAGACAAACTGATGTTGTTGTAAGAGAGAACGAGCATTATGTGGTCGTGCTTCATGGAACAAATGAAAGAGGAGCTAGTGAGCTATTATCTGGTATTCAAGAGTTTTTAAACGCTGAGCCAATTGATTTGATGGTGAGCTATCCAAAAGATGGAAGAAATGCTAAAGAGCTTACTACTAAGCTTCAAGATGAGATAAAAGACAATTATGGCATATTGCTTGAAATGCTTTCAAATCAAGAAAAATTTGAAGCTTTTGAAAGCATGATTTAATATAATTTTGTGGAGTTTATTTGGAGAATTTACTACTATTTTTTGCAGTTTTGCTTATAACTAGCATTCTTTTAAGTAAGATCTCTGATAAATTTGGAATTCCATCTTTAATAATATTTTTAGGCGTTGGCATGCTAGCTGGCTCAGATGGCTTGCTGGGCGTAAATTTTGATGATCAAATGATCGCTCAAAATGTCGGCATGCTGGCACTCATATTTATACTTTATGCTGGTGGGCTAGATACTGATTTTGCAGCGATTAAACCTATCTTTGGTAGAGGTTTAGCGCTTGCTACACTTGGTGTTTTCTTAACCGCACTAGCTATTGCTCCAGTTGCAAAATATCTGCTTGATTTTACCTGGGCGGAGGCCTTTTTGCTAGGCTCCATCATCTCTTCAACGGACGCAGCAGCGGTATTTGCCATACTAAGAGCTAAGAAAATTTCACTTAAAAATAGCATTGCGCCATTGCTTGAACTTGAATCTGGCTCAAACGATCCAATGGCGATATTTCTAACTATGACGATCGTTCAAATGATCTCACTAAATACCATGCCGACAGTATCTGAGTGGGCTATTACACTAGTTAAGCAGTTTGGTATAGGTATCGCTATGGGCTATTTATTTGGCGTTGCTTTACCGGCTATTTTTAATAGACTTCGTCTAAAAAGCTGGGGCCTTTATCCAGTTTTTTCTATCGCTTGGATATTGCTTTTATACACACTTTGCTTTAAGGTTGGTGGCAATGGCTATTTGGCTGTCTATATAGCTGGAATTTTTATAAATAAAAAAGAGTTTTCTCATAAGAAAAATTTAGTCGGTTTTCATGATGGTATCGCTTGGACTATGCAAATAGTTGTCTTTTTGACGCTTGGTCTTTTGGTAAATCCTTCCGAGCTTCCAGCAACGGCACTAATGGCGCTTGTTTTGGCCTTGTGGCTTATGTTTTTTGCAAGACCACTTGGTGTTTTTGCATCGCTTGCATTTTCAAAATTTAAGATAAATGAGCAAATTTTTATCTCTTGGGTTGGACTAAGAGGTGTTGTGCCAGTTGTGCTAGCTACCTATATTTATGTAGATGGCATACGTGATGCGGATATGATTTTTAACATTATATTTTTTATGGTTTTGATTTCTATTTTGATACAGGGCATGTCGCTTGGCTTTGCAGCTGATAAATTTAAGGTTAAAGAGAGTGAGCAAGAGGATGTTAAGGCAGTAGAAAACTCGCCGATCTTAAGCTACACGCTTCGCCAGCATACCATCCACTATGGCTCAAAACTAATTGGCAAAGATTTGGCTCAGCTTGAGCTTCCAACTGAGTTTTTAATAATCCTAATAAAGCGTAAAAACGAGTATCAAAAGCCAACTGGCTCAACAATCTTTGAAGAAAATGACTTGCTACTGATACAATGCGAAAACCAAGTGCTTTATCAAGATACGATTAAGTATTTGACATATTAAAATTTTTGATAAAAATTGCCACATTTTATTTCTCTTTGTAAATTTTAAAACTTTACTCACTCGCCTTAGCAGACTACTAAATTTAGGCTACACTTCGTTTAGCACTAAATTTAGAGCCGTGATATGCTCGCTCATAAATTTTAAAATTTGCCAGAGTTTTTAATAGCATGCGGTGCGTTAGCACCTTTGTGTGCTACCTCTGATGTGCGAGGTGATTGAGGGATTAAAGGGGGATAAGGGGACGGCTTTGCTTCGCAAGCTCGCAACTGCAAGCAGACCGTAACTTGAGTCATCTTGTCTCCCTTTTGATAAATTTACACCTCAAAGCAAATTTTAAAACTTTCATTTACTCGCAAGAATTGACTACTAAATTTTGGTTTCGCAAAGCTTGCCACTAAAATCAGAGCCGAAATTACTCGTTCATGAAATTTTAAAATTTGCCTGAGCTTCATATATGTAAAATTACCTACTAAAATTTAGCTTCGCTTACCGTTTAGCTCAAATTTTAGAGCCGAAAATAAATCTGTTCAGTCTTATTTTATTTTGCTTTTTATAAAATCACTAAAACACTAGCAAAATGGGAGGCAAAATGCTTGATAGTATCATCCTTGCGGTCTTGGTATATTTTGCAACATTCTTATTTATGTTTTTTCTGCTTGCCTTTTTTGCTTTTTGGTATATAAGCGTGCCGTTACTTGTCATCTTTTTTGTTATAAAATTTATAAGGCAAGCAAAAGAGTGCGAGAGGATATGTGGCAAGCTTGAGTGAAATTTAAATTTCTAGCCCAAAAATGAGCTAGAAATTTCTTTATTCTAAGGCTTGAGCCAGATCAGCTATCAGATCCTCGGCGTTTTCAAGGCCTATGCTAACTCTTATTAGTTCTTTTGTGATGCCGGCTTTTAGAAGCTCTTCGCCACTTAGTTGCTGGTGGGTTGTTGAGGCTGGATGCGTGATGAGCGACTTTGTATCGCCGATATTTACTACGATCTTAAAGAGTTTTACGCGCTCTAACATCTTTTTTGCGCGCTCAAAGCTATCTGTCTCAAAGCAAAATAATCCACTAGCCATACCATCTTTAAAGTATTTTTGCGCCTTTGCGTGATCTACGTTGTCAGCAAGCCCAGGATAAGCCACACTTTTTATATGCTTGTGAGAGTTTAGAAATTTAGCCACTTTTAGCGCGTTTTGTGAGTGTCTTTCAACTCTAACAGCGAGCGTTTCAAGCCCTTGTATGAGCTGCCAAGAGTTAAACGGAGAGATCACAGCGCCGATGTCGCGCACGATAGCAAGCCTCATTCTTAGCGTGTATATGTCAAAACGATCGGTCATATCAGCATATACGATGTCGTGATAGCTCGCATCTGGCACGTTAAAGTGCTCATATCTCTTGTTGTCTTTTAGCTTTTCGTTTAGGTGGTTTGCGCTGACGACCACGCCTGCTAGACTAAGACCCTGACCACTCATATATTTGCTCGCACTATGCACGCAAACATCGACGCCGTGGCGAAGTGGCTGAAAAATGATAGGCGTTGGCACGGTGTTATCGGTGATGCTAATGACGCCATATTTGTTTGAGGTTTCTACTATTTTTTCGATATTTGGGATAGAAATTTGCGGATTTGAAAGCGTTTCAAAAAATATAGCCCTCGTTTTATCGTCTATCAAACTCTCTAGATCATCAGCAGTGTCGCTGTCAAAGACTCTAGCCTCTATGCCAAATCTCTTTAGCGTGTGCGTAAAAAGCACTGTCGTGCCACCATAAATTTTCTTAGCGATGATGATATTATCGCCTGCTTTGGCTAAATTTATAATGCTGTAAAACAAAGCTGACTGACCGCTTGCAGTCGCTATCGCAGCGGCTCCGCCCTCAAGTGCAGCGACCCTTTTTTCAAAGATATCTGTCGTTGGGTTGCTAAGTCTTGTGTAGATGTAGCCACTATCTTTTAGATCAAACCTAGCGGCCGCGACCTCGGCACTTCCAAAGTCATAAGCTGTGCTTTGAAAAATAGGCACAGCCATGGTGCCAAAGCCCTCGTTTGTATCGTAGCCTACGTGGATCGCAGCGGTTTCTTGCTTCATTTTTGCTCCTTGTTTAAGTAATTTTGGCGTAAATTATACATTAGCAAAGCCAAAATTTAGGGGATAAAATCAAATTTTGATATAATTTGCCAAAAAAAGGAAAAATTTGAACCAAGTCACGGACAAATTTAAGCGTGTAAAATATCTTCGTGCGCTAGAAAAATTTGCAAAATCAGCGATAAATGGTCTAAAAAGAGATGACTTTGACGAGACTGAGTTTCGCCAAAGAGTTGAGAAAAACGCGAAAGTTATCGAAAAAGTCGAAGCTGTTTATCTTGATCAGCCATACTCAAAGGCGCTAGAAAATTTTATAAATTTGCTTATCAAAAATGCCCCAAAAGATGAGCTTTTAAAAGCGGCAAATCTACTTGATAAGCTAAAAAATCAAAAGACGTATAAAAAAGAGAAGCATAAAAATAAATTTAAGGATGAGGATTGAAAGTAGTTATTTTTGATATGGATGGCACAGTGATCGATAGCGGTGAGGCGATATATAAAACGGTAAATGAAGTAAGAGATGAGCTAAATTTAGCGCCACTTGAAAAAGAATTTATCATAAAAGCGATCAATGAGCCAGGTAGAAATTTGGCCCTTGAGTTTTACGGCATCGACACGCCAAGCAAGAGTTTAAAAGAGGGCTTTGAAGAGAAATTTAAGAAGTTTTACGATGAGTATGCGACTACATATGAGGGTATAAAAGAGCTTTTGAAAAAGTGCAGAGAGGATCACTATAAGGTCGTTTTGGCAAGCAACGCACCGCACGATACACTAGAGAAAATTTTAAAGAAAAATGAAATTTATGAGCTATTTGACGAGGTCATCGGCGCTAGCAAAGAGATACCACAAAAGCCAGATCCTGCAATGCTTCACCTAGCTGTTAATAAAACTGGAGCCAGCAAGGCGATCTTTGTTGGAGATAGTCTAAAAGACGAGCTAGCTGCCAAAAATGCAAACATGCCCTATGTGCAAGTTTGCTGGGGATTTGGCGAGGAGAGCAAAACAGCGACCTATAATGCTAAAAACGTTAGCGAGGCTTGGGAGATAATATTAAATTTTTAACTTAGTTTTAATTGGCTATAATCTTAAGAAATTTTCAAAGAAACAGCGATGATAGATATATTTGAGGGCAGCGCGAGGGATAAATTTTATGACATTTTGTTTAACGCAAATGCCGTTTTGGTTAAAAATGAAATAGATAAAATTTTTGAGAAATTTGTGGCTATGAGCGAGCTTTGCGAAAAGTATGGCGTTAGCGAGGACGAGATCAGAAATTTTATAGCCTCAGAGCAAGATAAAGTTTATAACGGAGTAAATGACCTATATATCGAGCTTAGCGGAGAAATTTTAAGCCAAAATGAGTAAGATTTTTGCACTCATTGCTTTGCTGGTCGCTCTTGTCTTTGCAAAAGAGCCAAATTTTGACCCAAGTTCGGTGCATACATTTGAGCTTAAAAAAGATGAGTGGGCTAGGGTCTTTATAACTGAAAAGCGAACTCAAAGGGTTGAAACGTTTGACTTTCGCTGGACACTGTTTGATAGCACAAACATCACCGTGCAAAGCTTTTTTAGGCGCTATCCAAGGCAGATGGTCTTTTCGCTAAGGCAAGGACAAAACACCTACATGCAGCGAGTTTTGCCTGATTTTACGATGCCGCCAAATGAGAGCGTGAGCCTTTATATATCATTTATTGATTTTAAGGATAAAAAGGCGCACTTTAGGGTGGCTTTGCTAGATGAGAGCAAGCGTGTGGATGTGGGTTTTAGAGATCCAGATGAGGCTAAATAGAAGGATAAAAATGGATAAAATCGATGAAATAATGGGTAAATTTATAAGCGAGCTTGGCTATAAAGAGGCGTTTGAGATGTTTGTAAAGATAAGCTCAGGCAAGAAGCTGCGCTCAAAACTTCTTTTAAAGATCGCAGGAGAGAGCGAAAATTCTCTTAAGCTTTGCGCTATCATCGAGCTTATCCACCTTGCAAGCTTACTGCACGACGACGTCATAGACGAGGCAAATATAAGACGCGGCAAGCCAAGCATAAACGCGCTTTTTGGTAGTAAAAACTCGGTTATGTTGGGCGACATCCTCTACTCAAAGGCTTATTTTGAGCTTACAAAATTTGATTCAAGCATCGCAGCTATCATCTCAGATGCAGTCAGCAAGCTAAGTATCGGCGAGATGATGGATGTGAAAATGGCTGAAAATTTTAATGAAAACGAGCAAGAATATTTAAAAATGATCTACTATAAAACAGCTGTTTTGATAGAAGCCACGGCTATTTGCGGAGCAAAGCTAGCTGGCAAAGATAGCGAGAAATTTGGAATTTATGGCAAAAATTTAGGCCTTGCTTTTCAGATCGTGGATGACATATTAGACATAACTCAAGATGAGAAAACGCTTGGCAAGCCAGCACTCAATGACTTCGTTGAAGGCAAAACTACACTTCCTTACATTTATCTTTATAAGAGCTTAGACGAAGCTGGCAAAGCAAAGCTTAGATCGCTTTGGGCAAAGAAGCTAAACGCTGGCGAAATTTCATGGCTAAAAGAGGAATTTATTAAGACAAATTCTCTTCAAAAAGCGGTAAATGAAGCAAAAAGGCTTGGGACTGAAGCGATAGAATCGATAAAAGAGTATAAAAACGCCGAGCTTGAAGGGATCATAAAAAGCATGATAGATAGGGAATTTTGATGCACTATTTAGACATAAGTTTTACATATAAAAATACTGATATTTCGGTCAGAGAGAAGCTTGCATTTGATAGCGATGAGAAAAAAGAGCAAATTTTAAAACTACTAAGATCAAACAAAAGCATAAACGAATGCATGGTTTTAAACACATGCAACCGCGTCGAGATAATTGCAAGCGTTAGTGATCTAGAAAGTGCAACGACGCATGCGTTTAGGTGCATGTCTGTATTTTCAGGTGTTTTTGAAGATGAGCTTTATGAGAGGGCTGATATTTATGAAGATAGCGGAGCTGTGCACCACCTCTTTGCCGTGGCAAGCTCGCTTGATAGCCTAGTCGTCGGCGAAACTCAGATCGTTGGTCAGTTAAAAAATGCCTTTAAATTTGCTTACGATAGCTCAGCTTGTGGCGAACAAATCAGTAAAATCATCCATTATGCATGTAAATGCGCTGCTAAAGTTAGAAACGAAACTCAAATTTCTAAAAACCCGATCTCCGTTTCAAGCGTTGCTGTGGCAAAGGCAAAAGAAATTTTTGGCACGCTTGAAGGCAAAACAGCTATCGTAGTTGGCGCTGGCGAGATGGGTGAGCTAGCAGCAAAGCACCTCATATCAAGCGGCGCAGAGGTGATCATTATAAACAGAAGCTCCGAGCGTGTCGAGCAGCTGGTTGATAGCCTGGGTGATAACGCGAGCTGGGATAGCATTTTGAAATTAAAAGAGTATGTAAATAATTATGATCTGATATTCTCAAGCACCGCAGCTCCACATGCGATCATCACAAACGCCATAATCGAACCAAGAGAATTTCATAGATACTTTTTTGATATTGCCGTGCCAAGGGATATTGACCTTATAAATACAGAATTTATTAGTGTCTATACGGTCGATAGTTTAGAGGAGATAGTAAGGAAAAATTTAGCCCTAAGAGAGGAGCAAGCACAAAAGGCTTATTCGATCGTAGGTCAAGGTACAAGCGAATTTTTAAAAATTTTAAAAGAAGATATGAGCGTGCCACTCATAAAATCGATCCGCAAACAAGCTGAAATTTGTGCTAAAAACGAGCTAGAAAAAGCGATAAAAAAAGGCTATTTAAAGCATAGTGATTATGAGGAGGCACAAAAGCTCATTCATCAAGTTTTTAAAGCCTTCTTGCACCAGCCAACGATGAAGCTAAAAAGCCTTGCGGACGAGGAGGGATCTAGTGAGCTTTCAAATGGAGTTAGATTTTTATTTGATATAAAAGAAGAGCAAAATTTTCAAGTGGGAGATATAGATGAGATTTAGTAAATTTTATGCACCAACGACCAAAGAAGCACCAAAAGACGCCTCTTTACCAAGTCATAAATTTTTAATAAGAGGTGGATTTGTCGAGCAGATAGGCTCTGGTCTTTATAACTATCTACCGCTTGGAAAGATCATGCATGAGAAAATTTCTCGCATCGCGCGAGAGGAGATGGATGAGGCTGGGGCGCTAGAGGTGAGCTTTAGCGTAGTCACTTCAGGTGAGCTTTGGAAGCAAAGTGGCCGCTACAACGTCTTTGGCAAGGAGCTTTTGCGTTTTAAAGATAGAAAAGATAATGACTTTGTCATAAGCCCGACAAACGAAGAGGCAGCCGTTGCTTTGGTGCGTGGCAAGGTGACCAGCTACAAGCAGCTACCACTAAATTTATACCAGATAAACACCAAATTTCGTGACGAGGCAAGACCGCGCTTTGGCTTGCTAAGAGGGCGTGAATTTACGATGAAAGATGGTTATAGCTTTCACTCGAGCAAAGAGGATCTAAAGCGTGAGTTTGACCTTATGGAGGCAACTTATAGTAAGATTTTTACCCGCTTGGGGTTAAATTTTAGAGCTGTTGAGGCTGATAGTGGAGCCATTGGCGGTAGTGGCAGTAAAGAATTTATGGTGCTTGCAAGTAATGGCGAGGACGACATACTTTGCTGTGAGGCTTGCAGATACGCTGCAAACGTTGAGGCTGCAAGACGCGAGCCAAGAGTTAGCGAGGCTGAGGCGCCAGAGGCGGACGCGGCTAAATTTCTAACGCCAAATGCAAAAACTATAAAAGATGTGGCGGAGTTTTTTAAAGTTAGCGAGTTTTACTGCATAAAAGCTGTTATGAAAAAGGCGATTTATGAGGATAAAGAAGAGGTCGTGGTCTTTTTCGTAAGGGGCGATGACGAGCTTCAAGAGACAAAGGCGCAAAATGCTTGCAAGGCGCTAGAACTTGTCGATGCTAGCGAGGCTGACGTGGCAAAGGCTGGGCTTGTGGCTGGATTTTGTGGGCCTGTTGGGCTAAAGGATGTTAAATTTTTCATAGATAACGAGCTAAAGGGCGCAAACAACATGATATGTGGCGCTAACGAAAAAGACTATCACTTTGTTGGCGTTAGTGTTAGCGGATTTAACGAAGAGAGATTTAAAGACCTTGTAAAGGTAAAAGAGGGCGATAAATGCCCAGAGTGTGGTGGAAATTTAAAACTTAGTAAGGGCATAGAAGTCGGTCATATCTTTCAGCTAGGCGATAAATATTCAGCTGCGATGAACGCGACGTATCTTGATGAAAACGGTAAGGCAAAGCCATTTTTGATGGGCTGCTACGGCATTGGCATAAGCAGGCTTATCGCTGTGATGATAGAGGCTAGCCACGATGAGAAGGGCTGCATCTGGAAAAAAGAGTGTGCGCCGTTTGATGTCGAGATCATCATTTCAAATTTAAAAGATGAAGAGGGCGTAAAATTTGCATTTGAGCTTTATGAGAGCCTTAAAAAAGCTGGCGTTAGCGTCATCATCGATGATAGAAACGAGAGATTTGGCGTTAAGATGAATGACTTTGAACTTATCGGCTTTCCTTATGCGCTGCTTGTGGGTAAAGAATTTGCAAATGGCAAGGTTGAGTTTATAACAAGAGATGGTTTAAGCAAAGAAACGATCGGCGCAAATGAAGCCTTTAAAAAGATAAAAGAAAGCTTATGAGATTTTTTGCATTTTTGTTTTTTTTGATAGAAGCAATATTTATCTATCTTTTTGTTGATAAATTTGGCTTTTTAAACTATTTTCTCGAGGTGCTAGTCTCTGGATTTGTGGGTATCGCACTTCTTTTAAATGCTGGATTTTCTAGCTTAAATTCGCCTCAAGTGGCGTTTAAAAGCTTTCTTGGCGGAAATTTATTTAGTCAGTTAGGGCTTAGCTTTGGCGGAATGCTTTTGTTTCTGCCAGGAATTTTAACAGATATTTTTGGCATAGCCGTAGTCGTTTTTTCTTTAGTGTTTAAGAAAAATGCAGCCAAAAACGAGAGTTATCAGGAGTTTAAATTCCAAAATTTTAGCGAGCATGGCACTAAAAAAGATGATGGCGAGATCATCGACGTTGAGGTCATAGAAGAGCCAAAAAGAGTAAATTAGGAGAGATGATGAAAGAGATAAAAATAGCAACTAGAAAGAGCATCTTAGCACTTTGGCAAAGCGAGCATATCAAGGCTAGGATCGAGGCGCAGCACAAGGGCGTGAAGGTCGTGCTTGAGGGCATGAAGACAAAGGGCGACGTGATCCTTGACACGCCACTTGCAAAGATCGGTGGCAAGGGACTTTTTACAAAAGAGCTTGAAGATAGCATGCTAAAAGGCGAGACTGACATCGCAGTGCATAGCCTAAAAGACGTGCCAGTAGTCTTTCCAGAAGGGCTTAAACTAGCTGCCATTTGCTCACGTGAGGATACCAGAGATGCGATGATAAGTGAGAAATTTGCTAAATTTAGCGACTTGCCACATGGCGCGAAAGTTGGCACAACGAGCCTACGCCGCAAGATGCAGCTACTTATCATGAGGCCTGATCTTGAGATTATCTCGCTTCGTGGAAATGTGCAAACTAGACTTAGAAAACTAAAAGAGGGTGAGTTTGACGCGATCATTTTGGCTATGGCTGGCATAAACCGCCTAAATTTGAAGGCTGAAGTGGCACATATCTACACATTTGGCTTTGACGAGATGATACCTGCGATGGGGCAGGGTGCTCTTGGAATAGAAGCTAGAGATGAGAAGCAAATTTTAGAGCAGATTGATTTTTTAAACGATGAAAATGCGGTTATAGAAACGACTATCGAGCGTGATTTTGTAAGCGTTTTAGAGGGTGGCTGCCAAGTGCCAATAGGCATAAGTGCAAGACTAAAAGGCGATGAAATTTCTATCGATGCGATCGTTGGTCTGCCTGATGGAAGTGAGTTTATAAAAGATAGCTTAAAGACTAGCAAAGATAAATTTCAAAGTGTCGGCAAGGAGCTAGCGCATAAATTTATAGAAAAAGGGGCAAAAGAGCTTTTAAAACGCGCTGAAGAGATGGCTTAGAGTGTGTTTGAGCTAAAATTTAAAGCAAAAGCCCTAACCGCTACTAAAAATAGCAAAGACAACTACTATATGATCGGTCTTGCAGACGACAAATACGACTACAAAAACTACATAATCTTTCAAAGACCGATCAAACTAAAAAAGGGCGACGACGAAAACGCCGACATAAACGGCCTATATGCTGAGTGCAATGGCGACGTTTGCTACAACGCTTGTAAGCGAGTGAAGATCACTGATAAGAGCATCATTTTTGAGGTGCAAGATAGCGTTATTAGCGTTGATATAGAGGGTGTTCAACTTAACGAGCGCTTTATGAAATATAGCAAAGAGATATTTGGCAAACTGCTAAAATGTAGCATATCGAAGTAATTAATAAAATTTACTGCCGTTTTTAAAACTGCGATGCCATCTAGCGTTTAAAAAAATTGTAATGAATCACTTTGGAAAAGACGTAAGTATGCCGGCCATGTGTGGCTGTGCGTTGAGCGCTAGTTTGCGGACGTTATGACAATGGAGTATAAATTTAGTGCTTGTGTCTATTTAAACGGCGAGGCAATACCGCAAAGACTGCTTCCGAAACAGCGATCGATACTCTGATAGCTATCGGTGCGTGCGGCAAATAATAAATACCCGCTTTGCTTCGCCTTTTTCAGCTATTTTTGGCTAAAATCGCCCAAAAATCAAAAAGGCGAAATATGGACTACATCAAGCTTTTAAAAGAAAATAATCTACTTCGTGTTATCGATGAGCCAACATATATTGATCTTGAGATTGCACACGCAAGCTATATCGAGGTCAAGCGTGAGGGCTCGCAAGCGTTACTTTTTAAAAACCCAGTTTGCAAAAAAACTGGGCGTAAATTTGCCCCAGTGCTTACAAATATCTATGGCTCAAAACGCGCACTTGAGCTTATATTTGGGCTAAATCCTGATGAGATTGCAGCCGAGATAGAAAAGCTTTTAAAGCCCAGAAAACCTCGTAATTTCAAAGAAAAGCTTGATTTTTTAGCCTATCTTTTTAATATGAGAAAAATTTTCACTAAGAGATTAAAAGGCGAGGGTGAGTGCCAGCAGGTGAAATTTATAGGCGAAGATGCTGATTTGCTATCGCTTCCAGCACTAAAAACATGGACACATGATGGTGGCGCTTTTATTACGATGGGGCAGGTTTATACGCAAAGCTTGGACGGCGCTTTGCAAAATTTAGGTATGTATAGACTACAAATTTATGACAAAAGCCGCCTTGGCATGCACTGGCAGATACACAAAGACGGTGCAAATTTCTTTCACGAGTACAAGCGTGCAGGCAAAAAAATGCCAGTCTCTGTAGCCATTGGTGGTGATCCACTTTATATTTGGTGCGGCCAAGCGCCGCTTCCAAAGGGAATTTTTGAACTTTTGCTTTATGGTTTTATCCGCAAAGAGCCAGCCAAACTTGTAAAATCCTTAACAAATGAAATTTATATCCCGCACGATGCAGACTACGTAATAGAGGGCTTTGTGGATACGGCTAAGTGTGAGCTTGAAGGCCCATTTGGCGATCATACTGGCTTTTATACGCCTATCGAGCCTTTTCCGGTGATGGATGTAACGGCGATAACTAGCAAGCATGAGCCAGTATTTCACGCAACTGTGGTTGGAAAGCCGCCACTTGAGGATAAATATATGGGCTGGGCGACTGAGCGAGTTTTTTTGCCGCTTTTGCGAACGACCGTGCCTGAACTACTGGACTACAATATGCCTGAAAATGGCGTTTTTCACAACCTAATCTTAGCTAAGATAAATACGCTCTATCCAGCTCATGCAAAGCAGGCCATGCACGCATTTTGGGGCGTTGGGCAGATGAGCTTTGTAAAACATGCCATTTTTGTTAGAGCCGATGCGCCTGAGCTTAAAGATTATGATGAATTTACTAGCTTTGTTCTAAATCGTTTTGGTAGTCAGAGTGTGCTAATAAGCCAAGGTGTGTGCGATCAGCTTGATCATGCTAGTCCAAATTCGTGTTTTGGTGGCAAACTCGGTGTAGATGCGACGCAAGACTTTTGTAAATTTAGCCCTGTGGTTTTAAGTGACAGTGAGCTTTTGGCTAAATTTCAAAGCGTTACGCCAAACGTAAAAGAGCTTAAGCAGTTTAAAACGGATACCAAAACGCCTATTTGCGTGGTGAAATTTGAAAAAGATTGTGTGGTAAAAGAGCTATTTTCTAAGCTTTTGACATTTAGAGATTTTTTCAAACTCCTTATCGTTGTGGATATGCAAAATCACCTTGAAAACCCATATATGCTACTTTGGCGTGTGACAAATAATATTGATGCTTTACGTGATATTTTCATAGATGGTGAAAATTTCTGCGTAGATGCGACGAGCAAGGACGAGCTAGAGGGATATACGCGTGGCTGGCCGTTGCAAACGGATTGTGACCGCGAAGTAGTTGCTGATCTAATTAAACGCGGCATAGTAAAAGATGAGCCAGAGTTATTTAAAAAATTTGAAATATTTGGCTAGCTTTGAGGTGCTCAAGTAAGTTTATGAATTTTGCTTTTTGTTGTGGATTTAAAATTTTTAATAATATTTACTTAATCAAATGCTAGTGCTTTTTATGCTGATTAAAAAATAGCTTTTAGACTAGGTCTAAAAGCTTAATTTATTTTTAGCTCTCTTTTAAGAGCTTGCTTGCGAGCATATCGGCTTTTGCTTTATCTGTATCTTTTTTTACGGATTTGTAAATTTTAGATATATAATTTTCCAAAACTTCGTGGCAAGATATTACTTTTTCATTTTCACTTCTTGCTACTTTTACGTATTCACCGCTATTTTGTAGCTCAAATGCTAGATCGTTATCGCTTAGCTGAAGCTCTAAAATTTCAAGTAGTCTCTCTTGAAGTCTTGGCTCAAAGATAGGTGTCATAAGCTCTAAGCGACGCTCTAAATTTCTCGGCATCCAGTCAGCACTTGAGATATAAATTTTTGGCTGAGCATGTTTAAAGTATAAAATTCTAGCATGCTCTAAGTATTTACCGATGATAGAGCGAACTTTTATATTTTCACTTTTGTTTTTTATGCCAGGCCTTAGTCCGCACACACCACGAACTATGAGATCGATCTTCACGCCCGCGTTTGATGCGCGGCTAAGCTCATTTATCACATCTTCATCGATTAGCGCATTCATTTTGGCAATGATCCTGCCCTCGCTGCCTTTGCTAGCTTCCACTCTTATCTTTTCTATAATGCGCTCTTTTATCTGAAAAGGCGACATGCTAAGAGCGTTTAGACGGCGATTTTTATTATATCCTGAGAGGATGTGGAAAAATGAAGTCGTATCCTGGCTAAATTCTTCTTTGCTCGTAAATAGACTAACGTCAGTATAAATTTTAGCCGAACTGCCGTTGTAGTTACCTGTGCCAAAGTGCATATAAAATTTAAGCTTATCGCCGATTTGGCGGATGACCTGGCTAACTTTTGCATGCACCTTAAAGCCTGTGATGCCATATATCACATGCGCGCCTGCGTCTTCAAGTGCCTTTGCCCAGTGTAGGTTATTTTCCTCATCAAACCTTGCTTTTAGCTCAACCATCACAGTTACTTGTTTACCGTCACTTGCGGCGTCTATTAGACTTTGAATTATTGGTGAACTTTTATCGACTCTATAAAGTGTCATTCGAATAGATATTACTTTTGGATCTTTGCTGGCCTCTTTTATAAAGCTAACGACTGGATCAAAGCTCTCAAATGGATGCACTAAGAGTACATCTTCTTTATCTATGGCGTCAAACACAGATATGCCATTGCCAAATGGTGGTAGCGTTTTTGGAACGTAAGGCGCATTTGCTAGGTGGGTAAAATTTTTACTTCCAGCTATCTCCCAAAGTGAGCTAAGAGTGAGCGGAATGCTTGAAAAATAGACATCTTTATGAAAAATTTTCATATGAAAATTTAAGAAGTCCAAGATATCAGCGTCTACGTTTTTATCGATTTGCATACGAACAAAAGCCCCTTTTCTGCGAAGCTTTAGCCCTTGCTCAAGTATCATCATAAAATCATCTGCCTCTTCTTCTTCTATGACGATATCAGCGTTTCTCGTCACTCTAAAAGCAGCCGAGCTAAGTAGCTTATACCCTGGAAAAATTTCTTCTGCGTGGCGATGTACGATCGTTTCAATCGGCACAAAAACATTGCTACTTGGCTGTGTAAAACGTGGCAGGACTCTTGAAATTCTTATCATGCCATATTTTAAAATTTCTGGATGTTCGATATCGGCAAGCTTAACTGCAAGCGAGAAGCTAAGGTTGTTTAGGTGCGGAAATGGATGAGTTGCATCGACAGCGATAGGAACGATGACTGGCAAGATATTTGAGAAAAAGTATTCGTCGCACTTTTGTTTCAAACTATCATCAAGCTCGTCATAATTTTTTATAAAAAGCCCCTCTTTACTAAGAGCATTTACTGTTTTTTTATAGTGATCTTCTACTAAATTTTGCTCATTTTGTAAATATTTTCTAATCTCTCTTAGCTGATCAAGTGGGCTCATGCCATCGCCACTGCTTGTGGTAGCTCCAGCTGCGAAAAGCTGCTTTAAGCCAGCGACTCTGATCATATAAAACTCGTCTAGATTTGTCATGTAAATGGCTATAAATTTTAGCTTTTCAAGTAAAGGAATTTCCTTTTCACACTGAGCGAGTACCCTTGAATTAAAGCGTAGCCAGCTTAATTCTCGGTTTATAAAAAGAGTTCCATTTTCGCTCATCATCTTCTCCTTGTGCGTTTTTGAGTTATTTTATGATATGTGCGGTTATAAAGTTCTTACTTTATTTAAATTTTTGGTTACAATAAGCCAAAACTTAAATTTAAAGGCTTGTTATGTCTGATTATGTGATATTGGTTGGTATCTTTTTAGTGGCAGTCGTTGTTTTTGCGCTTATTAAAAAGATATCGTTTTAGCTTTTAAATTTCTCCCACCACAAATAAGCAAAGATGAGCCCAAAGCCCTTGACTTTGCTCTCGTCAAAGGCAAATTTCATCATATCTTCTCGTTTTATGAAAACAAGCTCGATATCTTCGCCATCGACGCCACCGCCAGAATTTACCTTCATGCTCTCATCGATCTTTGCGTAAAACATCGTTTGCATATTGCCTCCAAAGCCAAAAGCACCGTATGTCATCGTGATACGCTCTATCTCTTTTAGCTCATAGCCCACTTCTTCGATCGCTTCTTCTCTGGCTGTTTGCTCTTCGCTAAGTCCTTTATCCATAAGGCCTGCGCAAAGCTCATAAGTAAAGCCTTGCTCATTTGTTTTGATGCCTTCTTTCTCTTGCGAGTACCAAACAGCCGGGCGAAACTGCTTTACAAACAAAAAGGCATCTTTTTGCTCGTGATATAAAAAAATACTAACGCTATTCATCACTTTTACGCAGTCCCAATCTCTTTGAACACCATTTTGCATAAATTTCATCTTAAATGGCTTTAGGTATTTTGACTCATCAAGAGGCAGAATATCTAAATTAGTTATAGTAGTACCCATTTTGCAAGTCCTAAAAAGCTAAAAAATCCTATCGCATCAGTAAAAGTAGTAAGAATGACGGCTGAGCCGACTGCAGGATCTATGTTAAAGCGCCTTAGCGTCAAAGGTATGATCGTGCCAAAAAAGCCAGCAAAGAATAAATTCGTAACCATGCTAAGCCCAATAACAACGCCAAGCATACCTTTGTCAAACCAAACAGAGGCGATTATGCCCATTACCACACCAAAGATTAGTCCATTTATGAGTGAAATACTAACCTCACGTTTTAATACATTTTTGGCATCTTTAAACTCTATCTCGCCAAGTGCCAATCGACGAACCGTAACGGCAAGCGCTTGTGTGCCGGTATTTCCACCCATTGACGCAACTATTGGCATTAAAACAGCAAGAGCGACGTAGGCTGCGATTGTCTCATCGAAAAGTCCGATTATGGATGAGCTAAAAAGAGCTGTTAGTAAATTTACGCCAAGCCAAACCGCACGACCACGACCAGCCTTAAAAAGTGTATCGTCCTCTTCTGACTCGTCATCAACGCCGGCCAGGTTATAAATTTGCTCAGTTGCACTCTCTTGAATGTAGTCGTGGATGTCATCAGACGTGATACGACCAAGTAAAATTCCAGTGCTACTTGTAACTGCAATAACGTTTAGATCGTACTCTTGAAACATATCGGCAACATTTTGCATAAGGTCCATATCATTTGCAACATGTGGCTTGTAATGATCGATCTGTGCTGACTCGATATTTTGCTTTAGCGTCTTTGTAAAATCAAAAAGTATAAGATCTTCAAGTGGGATAGCGTATTGTAAAACGCCATTTTTATCGATGATAAAAAGCTGAGAGATATTTTCTAGCTTGCCTTCTTGCTTTTCTCGTCTAAGTCTTGCTACTGCATTGCCAAGCTTTTCTTCAAGGTGAGCCGAAAAAAGCTCTGTTTGCATGTGCGCACCGGCTCTATCTTCTTCGTAGCTTCTAAGTCTTAAAATTTCATTTTGGTTTTCTCTATCAAGTTCGTTAAAGAGCTCTCTAGCTTTATCTTCGTCGATATCCTCGATGTATTGAAGCAAATCAGTCGCATCATCGCTCTCTAGCTCTTCAAGTGCTTCTACGATTTTTTCAGCTGGTAGTTGTTCGATCACATCTTTTAGCATGTGATCAGGTAATTCGATAGCAACGTCGCCTAAAATTTCAGGATCTAGCTTTTCAAGATAGTGAGCAAAAAGCTCTTCGTCGTGCTTTTTAAGTGTTTTTAGGTGCTGGGCTAGCTCGTAAGGCGAGAGTTCATTGTCTTCTAAATTTTCATTTAAATGCTGATCTATCAGCTCTTTTGCTTCATCTAGTTCTTGATTCAAAATTTGCCTTTAAAATTCTATTACGTTAGGGAAAAATTCCACTTTGTGGTACCCTTTTTCATTACTTAAAGCATTTTTTATTAGCTCGTCATTTTTGCTAACAACTGCTTTAAATTTAGCTGATTCTTTCTTATCCTCTAGGCTTTTAACGACCTTTATTGCACTTTCTGGATTGATAGGCTTATTGTCTCTATAAAGACCAAAATGTAGATGTGGTCCTGTGCTCATACCGCTTGTGCCAACGTAGGCTATAAGCGTGCCTTGCTTGACTTTTAGACCGCCTTTTATGCCTTTAGCAAAGCCATTTAGATGAGCATAAAGCGTCTCGTAGCCACCAGCGTGAGAGATGATGACGGTTCTGCCATATCCGCTTTTTTGTCCGACAAATTTAACCGTGCCATCGCCTGCAGCTTTGATTGGTGTTCCTTTTGGAGCACCGTAGTCAACGCCAAGGTGTGCTCTATATCTTTGAAGAATAGGGTGCCATCTTTTTAGGGTAAAAGCTGATGTGATTCTAGCGTTTGCAAGAGGGCGGACTAGTAAAAATTTATCATTTTTCTTGCCGTTTTTATCATAAAATTTATCTTCAAATTTATACATAATGTATCGTTTATTTTTTGTTTCTATCATCGCAGCATAAATTTCTGGAGTACCAAAAGAGCGGCCCATGCGTATTTTTTGATTATAAACGATAGCGATCGTATCGCCTTTGTTTATCTTTTTAAAATCAATGCCACTTCCTTTAAAAATTTCTTTAAAGCCAAGAGCTAACGTGCCAGAGCCAGTATAGTCAAAAATATCTTCGGAGACCGATTTATCGACCTTTAAAGCTAAAAATTTATCTTCACTTTGATAAGAGATAGGAAGAAATTCGAGCTTAAATTTATCATTGTCATCTCTAAAAATATGCATTTGAAGCTCGTCACTAACAGGGATTAGTACTTGTTTGGTATTGCCGTTGTCGTCTTTATAAATTTGATACTTTGTGCCAGCGATGATCTCTTCTGTTAGTTCTTGATCTTCGGTTGCTAAGTTATAGTAAAGTGAAAGTGGGATTTTGTTTGTCTCTAAGAAATTTAAGAAGTTACTTCCATTTGGCCAGCTAAGCTCGTCGACACTTGGCTTTATAGCGTATAAATTTATAGATAATATTGCAAAAATTATAAAAATACGAGGCATTAATGTCCTTTTAAAAAGCTGGTGGGATTTTAACTAAAACTTGCTTTAATTTTGCAAAAGATAAAGCATTTTAGGCTATAATCGCTCTAAAAATTTAAACTTAGGAGATATTTTTGAAACGTATATTTGTGATTTTATCGCTAGTTTTTGGCTTTGCTTTTGGGGCTGATTTTTCTTTAAATGAGTATAGAACTCCTATAATTAGCGTCGATAGTGATGGCACAGCGACGATAGTTGATAGTCCAGAAATTTTAATCGGCTCAAGTGGTGTTGTGCTTCATAAATTTGACACTGATAGCTCTATCATCGCAAGAGTTAGCGTTATCTCAAAAAATTCTGGCTTTGCTAAGATTAGATTTGAGGTGTTTGATCTACTTGAGCAAAAGGCGCTCCCGCTTCCAGGCATTGCACCTGCAAATGGCGATATGGTCGTGCTAAACTATCTTTATAACCGCTCATTAATCATCGTGCCAAATAAAGAAATTTACGAAGAGATCACATCTGCGTTTCCAAATATGATATTTATCCATCCAGATCTTATTGGAGCATATCTAAGCTACGAGTACAAGCCAAATCCAAGCAGAGATGACTTTAGAAAGATGTGTGCTCAAAGTGCAGCTGGTTTAATTTTCATAGCAATGGATGGCAGGAGCGTTTTTGCTGATTGCCAAAGCTTTAAAGTGCTAAAAGAATTTAAAAGTGGCGAGGTTGAGTACTATCAGCTACCATTTTATACAAGAGTTAGCGATATAGACACTGTGTTTTGGAAGCTAAATAGTGAGCACATCAACAACTACGACGCTCACTACGAAAAACTTTTTGAAGAAGATAACTGATAAATGAGCCGTTTGTCCTTAAGTAAGCAAAATTTAAAGGAGTTTTTAAATTTGCTCCCAACGCTTAAGGACAAAGAGCTCTTTCACTACGCTTCAAGCCTTAGTTTTCATACGATTTTATCGATCATTCCGATACTTCTTATATCGTTTTCTATC
The DNA here is from genome assembly GCF_902460545.1 of Campylobacter concisus. Taxonomy (GTDB): domain Bacteria; phylum Campylobacterota; class Campylobacteria; order Campylobacterales; family Campylobacteraceae; genus Campylobacter_A; species Campylobacter_A concisus_AE. Next base: position 188,103 of record NZ_CABPUE010000001.1, on the reverse strand, counting down.
TTTACAAAACTGCCTAGTTTTGAGGATTATTACTCCAAAATTCAGGACTTTATATTTTCGGCTCTTTTGCCAAGTAACCAAGAGATCATCTCAAACTATTTGCAAAATTTCTTAAAAAATAGCGGAAATTTAGGCTTAGTTGGCTTTGTAGCGATGATATTTACATCAGCCATGTTTTTTAGCGACTATGAATATGTAGTTTTAAAAGTGACACGTGCAAGTAAGGCTAGAGGATTTTGGTCAGCACTTAGCTCGTATTGGACTCTTATCACGCTCGCGCCACTTGGTCTTGCTGGTAGTTTTTATCTTTCAAGCCTCATTCAAGAGATGCTAAACTCAAACGTGATCACAAACTCGATAAATTTTTTGAGCATATTCCCATATCTCATCATTTGGGTGATATTTTGCATCACATATCTCATCTCAGTAAATGACGAGATAAAGTTTAAAAGTGCATTTTTTAGCTCATTTGCCGCTTCGCTCGTTTGGTATATTGGCAAGTCGGCCTTTGTCTATTATGTCCTTTATAATAAAACCTATCTAAGCGTTTATGGCTCGTTTTCAGCAGTGCTTTTCTTCTTTGTCTGGATCTACATCTCGTGGATCATCTTTTTATATGGGCTAAAGCTTTGCGCTTATCTCTCAAACAGCTCAAAATTTAAAAGATAAATTTAATAGTTCACACCAGCTAGCGTGATTTATATTATTTTATGTAAAATCTTATGTAAAATCAGCGTTTAAACTCGCAAATTTCTATCTTTACGCCAAGTTCTTTGCTAAATTCTTTAGCCTTTTTCTCTAGCTCGTCTTTGTCAAAGCAGATAAGATCTATGTAAGATCGCATCTCGCCATTTGCTTCACCTATGATCTCACAAATTTCACTCTCTTTTAGCGCATCTGAAATTTTGTTTTTGCTATCAACGCCAAACTGTATGTCGCCACCGTGAGATATGGCTAAAAAGCAAAAATTTATACCAAGCTCAAAAGCTTCGTTATAAGTATCGCTTGCGCCGTCGTAGTACTCATTTAGTAACTCGCTAAGAGATGTAAATCCTGTAAAGATGTCGTCACGTAGCTTGTTTGAGCGAGGCTCTAGCTCATAGACCATAAAATTCTTAAGCGGCTCGTTTGAGGCTTCTTTACCAAATTTTTCATCTATAAGATCGGCAAAGTCGATCAGTGGCACGCCTTTTTCTCTTGGTTCGTCTATTATCTCAAACTCTCCAAGCATATTTATCATGATCATCTCACCAACTACGTTGTCACAAAGTATGAGCGATAATGTATAAGCCTTATTTTCATCTTCGCTTTTAAGCTTGCTTAGAGTTTCGTTGTAGAGACACATATCTACACTTTTGTCGTTAAAATTTGCATAGACCATGACGTCGTTTGCATCAACACTTACGCCATACATCTGTATAGTAGCGACATTGCGTGGTGCACGTGGCTTACCAAGTGTGCATGTAAGCTTGGCTTCTAGTTCTTTTGGCATGCGAGATTTTATAAATTTAAGCCAGAAAAGCCTATGTTTAAGTCCTTCTGGAGTGAGTACTAGATCGATCTTTCCATCAATAAGGCCTATCATAAAAGTTGGATCAACTAAACATAAATTTAGCGCTTCTTCGGTCATTTTGCTTGCAGCTTCAAAATTTTTATCTTCTAAATTTTGTTTGATGGCATCTAAATTTTTGCCAAACTCGCTCCAAAATTTATCAACTCTGCTTACAAAGCTAGAGCTCTTTTTAGAAAACCACATTTTTTATCCTTGTTTATTAAATTTTTCAACATTTTTTTGCGTATAAATTTTCATCGATGGAAATTCTAAGGCGCTTAGCTTATCATATCCTTCTTTGTCAAAAACACATCCCGTATCGATATTTGCGCTATTTGTATAGAGCTTAGCCTCACGCACTGGGGTGTGTCCGTAGACGTTAAATATGCCTTCAACTTGCGCCATATCGCCTCTGTCTGATAGTACATGCCTTCTAAACTCATCTCTTGAGCTATCATCATCTCTTAAGCCCCAAAATTTACCAACGGCCGAGTGGGAAACGACCAAATGCTCGCCATTTTGGTTTTTACACTCTTTAAACTCCAGATAAACTGGCCTTTGATCTAAAAAATCAATATGCCTTTGCTTGAACCCCACACTTTGGCCAAGGTATGATCCATATGTCGCCACACCACCATTGTTGAAAAACCAACTCGTGTCAAATGGTGCTTGGTTGTTTAAAAATTCATATTTATTGCTTAATAACCTTCTTTCGTGATTTCCCATTACCATTTTATAGTTATTTTGTATGATAAGCTCGACTACATCGCAACTAAAAAGCCCCCGATCTATCACATCTCCGACAAAGCAAATTTGTGATTTTTCTTTGTCTGGAAACTGCTTGATAAGCTCTAAAAGTGTATTAAAACAGCCGTGCACATCGCCTATGATATAAATTTGCTTGCTCAATTTTTCTCCTTTGTGCCAAATTTTAGTCTATTAAACTTAAAAATGTAGTGTTAAGAAAACACTTTTGTATAGCTGTACTATATTGGCGTAATGCTAGCGATATATAAAGTTAAAACCTAGTAAAAAATATTTAAAATTTAAGGAATTTAAAGCAGAAGGGAGCCTAAGCTCCCTAAAATCATTGTGCGTAAAAGCCGCTAACCTTGCCGGTTAGATCAATCATGATGTTTTTCATTTGAGTGTAGTGCTCAAGGATGATTTTGTGAGTTTCGCGGCCGATACCTGAGTTTTTATATCCGCCAAATGGGCTGCCTGCTGGGATTTGGTTATAGGTGTTGATCCAGACTCTGCCAGTCTCCATAGACCTTGCCACGCGAAGTGCTTTTGTGATGTCTTGCGTGAAAATTCCGCCACCAAGGCCGTATTCGCTGTCATTTACCATTTTGATAAGTTCGGCTTCATCTTTAAATTTGATGACAACGCCAACTGGACCAAAAATTTCTTCTTGAGCCACTCTCATATCATTTGTCACATCAACTAGCAGTGTTGGCTCGACAAATGCGCCCTTGTCGCAACCATTTGCTGTGTAGGCTTTGCCACCGACTGCTACTTTTGCACCTTCTTTTTTGCCGATCTCGACGTAGTTTAAGATTTGCTCGGCTTGTTTTTTATTGATCTGAGAGCCCATTTGAGTGCTAGGATCTAGCGGATCGCCAACTTTTATGGTGCTAAATTTCTTAGCCGCAGCCTCTATAAATTTGTCATAAAAGCTCTCTTCTACGAAAATTCTCGATCCCGCGCAGCAAACTTGACCTTGGTTAAATAGTATTCCAAGCTGAAGGCCGTCAAGTGCCTTGTCTAAATTTGCGTCGCTAAAGAAGATATTTGCGCTCTTTCCGCCAAGCTCAAGTGTGGCTGGGATGATACGACGAGCCGCAGCTATGGCGATATCGCGGCCGATCTCGGTTGAGCCAGTAAATGCTAGCTTGTCAAGTCCTGGGTGGTTTTTGATCCACTCGCCACTCTTGCTGCCTCTGCCGGTTACTATGTTTATTAAACCTTTTGGCAAAATTTTATCTATCAGTCTAAATAACTCAAGCACACTTAGACTTGTCTCGCTTGAAGGCTTAAATACGCTAGCATCTCCTGCTGCGATCACTGGAGCTAGCTTCCAAGCTGCCATTAAAAATGGAAAATTCCAAGGCACGATCTGACCTACAACGCCTATTGGTTCGCGTAAAACGATAGAGAGTTGCTTCTCGTCAAGCACATTTGCGCTGCCTTCTTCGCCCATGATAACGCCAGCAAAGTACCTAAAATGCTCGGCTGCAAAAGGAATATCGACATTTAGCGTCTCACGGATCGGCTTGCCGTTGTCCATGCTCTCAACTTTTGCGAGGTGCTCTTTGTGCTCATCAATGATGTCAGCGATCTTGTTTAGCAGCTTTGCTCGCTCGCTAATTGTAGTGTGTTTAAATTTCTTAAAAGCCTCACGTGCAGCACGTACAGCGTCATTTACATCTTCTTCAGTCGCATCTGCGATCTTTGCAAGGTGCTCGCCGTTTGCTGGATTTTTAGCATCAAGGGTAGCGCCGTCTTTTGCGTCGCGCCACTCACCATTTATGAAAAGCCCATATTTTTCTAGTAACTTCATACTTTTCTCCTCGATTAAGATTTTGTAAAAGGATTATAATATTAATAAAATTTATCAAAAATAAATTTTTGCTATAAATTATCTTTTTTAATAAAATTTATTATCTAATATGAGAAATTTTGGATTTAGTCTTTCCAAGAAAGTGAAAAAGTAGTTTCTTTGCCAAGTTCGCTTTGGCACTTTACTTTGATACCATTTTTTATGCAGCAGCTTTTTACTAGACTTAGTCCTATGCCAAAGCCACCCTGATCGTTGTTAAATCTCGTGTAGCGATCAAAAATTTGAAGTTGCTGCTCTTTGCTGATACCATGCCCAAGGTTACTTATGCTAAAGAAATTTGGCTCTAAAACGATGCGTACTTCTGAATTTTGCGCTGCGTATTTTGCGGCATTACTTAGGAGATTATCTAAAATTTTGCTCATATCCTCAAGGTCTGCGTTTATGAAGCTGGGCTTTAGGCTGGCATCTATCTTAAGTCCACGTTTGGCAAAAAATGGCGAGAAGTAGTTTAGCCTTTGTTTGGTTAGTAAATTTAGGTCTATGAGCTCTTTTTTGCCAGGCTTATCTAGGTTAAAGCTTAGATTAACGAGTGCGTCATAGATGTTATTTAGGCTCTTTGCGGCAAGGCTAATGTTGTTAAAACGCTTTAAATTTCGCTCATTTAGGTTGTCAAGATCGGCCGTTTCTATGCTCATCGAGATGACGCTTAGAGGTGTGTTTATCTCGTGTGTTGAGTCTTTTATAAAGCGGTTTAGCGTATCTATCTTTTCATAAAGCGGTCTTAGGCTTAGTTTTGCTAGGTAAAAGGCGACAAAGAGCAGTGCAAAAAAGAAAAAGAGTGCCTTTAGCGTGGTTGAAATTTGTAAAGATAAAATTTCAGCCTTGATATCTTTGCCAACTAGAAAAATATCTGCGTGTGAGAGCTCGTCTGTGGTGTTGTCGTCCATGTACTGGATCTTTTCAAATATCGCGACCTTGCCGCCGATCAAATTTACATTTTTGCTTTTGTCGATCTTTTGGCAGTCAAAGTCTTTATAAATTTTCTCGCCATTGTTTAGCACGATGCAAGCATGCACGCCTTTTTCTTTTGTTAGACTTGAAATTGAGTCAAGTCCATTCATTCTAGCTTTCATGTAAATGCCCATTTTTATCTCTTTTAGGCTCTTAACCTCGTTTAAAATGAGCGCTTCTTTTTTATTTTTGTAGTCATTGATGAAAAAATATCCTAAAAATAGCACGGAGCTAACAAGATAAAGGGATAAAATTTTAAATAAAATTTGCGTTTTTTCAGACATAGACGTAGCCGTCTCCACGCCTATTTAAAATGGCATCTTTGCCTAAAATTTGGCGTAAATTTTTGATATAGACACGAAGGCTAAGTTCGCTTGGCTCCTCGTCAAATTTCCAAATTTTATTAAAAATTTCATCTTTGGTTAAAATTTTGCCTTTGTTTTGTAAAAATAGGGCGAGTAGGTCGCTCTCTTTACTCGAGATATTTACATTTTTACCATCTTTGCTTAGTGTCTTGCTCTGCGTATGAAAGCTAAGCTCATCTGAAATTTTGATCACATCGCCACTGTGATGTGAGAAATTTCTCTTTAGAAGCGCTTGTATGCGGATAAGTAGCTCTTTTAGCTCAAATGGCTTTTTTAGATAGTCGTCGCAACCACTTTTGTAGCCTTTTTCAAGATCATCAATGGTATTTAGTGACGTGGTAAAGATGCTAGGTGCGCTAACACCTAGCTCTCTTAAGGAAGAAAGAAGTGAAAAGCCATCTCCTTGTGGGAGTTTGACGTCAAGTATAAGCAGGTCGAAATTTTGCTCGTAGGCGAGATCAAGCGCTTCTTTGGCGTTATCTGAAGTAGTGACCTCATAGCCATTTTCAACTAGATACTCACTGATGAGATCAAGTAAAATTTCATCATCTTCAACGAGCAAAATTCTAACCATTAAGCACCTTTACATGCCTTTTTTCATTTCGTCTTTTTTCATACCCATGTCGTCTTTTTTCATTTCGTCTTTCATGCCCATGTCGTCTTTTTTCATCTCATCTTTTTTTACCATGGGTTTTTTGCCCATGTCATCTTTCATCATCTGCTCTTTCTTCATCATCTCGTCTTTGCCCATGTCATCTTTTTTCATCATTTCAGTAGCATTTGCAAGACCACCAAGCATAAACATAGCACCAAGTGCAACTAGTAGTAATTTCTTCATAACGTCTCCTTTAAATGAAATATGATGAAATACTATCTCTTTAGTGTTAAGTGAGCGTGAATTTACGCAAATACAAAATATATAACTGGAAGCGTGATAAATGAAAATAGCACGCCTATGGCCACTGATGAGATGGCTAGCGAGCTATCAAGTCCAGCTTTTATGACCATCGCACTTGCAAGGGCTGATGTCGGCATCGCACATTGAAAGAGACCAACGACCCAAGTTTTGCTCATCTGGATACCTGAGACTTTCAATATGATGAAAAATACGATAGCTGGTAAGATCATCTTGCACAAAAGCACGACGCTAACGCCTTTATATGAGCTTGTGATGCTACTAAAGTTAAGGCCAACACCGATCGCAAAAAGTGCTACTGGAGTGACGCTGCCTTCAAACATCCTAAGTGGCGCAAAGATAAAATCTGGAAGCGGGACTTCTTTTAAGATAAGACCCATGATAAGCGCTATAAATGGTGGAAATTTTAAAATTTTCATCGTATTTTGAAATAGTGAAACCTTCTCTGGTGCAGCAAAAGAGAGGATAAGTGGCCCAAGGATCGAAAGTGGGATACCAGTGGCTATTTGATCGTAAAAGATGACTTCATTTACCATCGCATCGCCAAAGAAGCCCTGAATGACAGGCATACCGACAAATAGGGTGTTACCAAAAAGGCTTAGCATGACCATACTGACGGTTGTTATTTTGGTAAATTTAAAAACCCTGCCTATGACAAATGCCAAAGCGGCGCTAATGGCGGTTGAAGCAAAGCCGATAAGGATCGTGTTTATAAGCGAGGCATCGACATTTACGTGGTAAATTTTGTCAAAGATTAGCGCAGGCATTGCAAAACAAAGGACAAAATCCACAAATGGGATAGAATGTTTTTGCTCAACAATGCCGACTTTTTTAGCAAAAAAACCAGTTGCGATTATAAAAAATATTGCAAAAAGTGGAGTAAAGTTCATAGCATTCTC
>NZ_CABPUE010000001.1:178879-180753 GCF_902460545.1 Campylobacter concisus | reverse complement strand
CTAAATTTTTACGGAAAATTGATTATAGGACCCATAAGATTAAATTACAATAAACATTTTTTAAAATTTGCTCTCAAAATTTATGCCTTGATGTCAACCTTTTTATAAAATTTATCTCTCTCATCTATCTTTTCTTTACTCTTTAAATCATTCTCAAGATAGCTGATATTATAAATTTCTCTTGTAGATATGCTTTTGCCATTATTTAGACTGATTAAAAATTTACTCTCAAATTTATTAGATAGATTGGCAATAGCGATCGCTCCGGCATCTTTTAGACTTACGATTTTATCACCTTGCATGAAGCCAATATCTTTAAAATCCAAGCTATTTAGCTGCACATTATTCATCTCTTTTGCCTCTAAATTTGTGCTAGTTTTTAGCTCACTTGATGTATTTAGCTTGCCAGTATCGTTATAAAGCTCTTTTACGTCTATCTCTCTACCACTATCAAATTTTAGCCTTATGGTGCCATCTTTGTTTAGCTTCATAGCTATGACGCTATCGCTATCTTGCAAAGATGCGGCAGCTGTGGCTTCATTTGTTATAAAAGCCTTTTTTACTTTTTTTAAATTCGAGATACTAAACTCAAGTCCAGTTGCTTGTTTAAATTCATTTTCCATCGCGATCATTTTGGCTGATTTTGTCTTCTCAAGCTTTGATATATAAGCGTCCGCATTTTCTTCAAATTTCTTTAAATTATTGCCAAGATTTTCTATCATCTTGTTATATGCGTCAAACTCAGCGTTATAATCTTTGTAAAATTTCATAAAACTATCTTTTTGAAATTTTGTATATGAGAAATTTTCATCTTTTTTGTAGTCTTTGCTCGGCTCAATGATCGGATTAAACTCGCTTAATCTTGCAGTATCATCAAAGCCCACTTTAAGATAGGCAAAATTTTTAAAAGAGCTATCTTTGCCAAAGATATTATTGTGTCTTAGATCGACCCAGCCGTCATTTTGGGCATATTTTTTAAAGAAATTATTTATATCATTTTTCTCTATCTTTTCATATCTGTTTTCTGCAGCGAACAAAGTATTTGGATCTGAGGCGTAGTAAGAGTGTCTATAATCAATATCTTTTGTATCCACATAAAGATCGGGATTATTTGTGATCGTTGCTTTACGATTTAGCTCTTCTCTTTCTATTTGGTTGTGATTTATGACATTTGTGCTGATAAACTGCCTAAGATCAACCCTTGGCATTACATCGCTTAAATTTGCTATTTTTTCATTTCCGTCTTTGTCATAACCTCTTACTTTTAGCTTATCAAAGAGTATATCTTTTTGGTCTAGCATGCCGTCATTGTTGCTATCAAAGCTAAAAAGATAGCTATTATTTTCTAATTTTGTAGTGCCAAGCTTATCGTCATCGCCGTAAATATCTAAAAATACTTCTACTTCTCCATATTTTGTTTTTAGAGTGTTTGAATAGGCGTAATCGTTTAAATTTTTAAATTTTGTATTTTCTAAGTATCCACTTTTTAGTGTAGATAACATGCTGCTACTATCTGAAGCTTTTATATTTTTAAAGTAGGAATTTTCACTAAAATGATAGCCTCTAGAAAGCTCATTGGAGTGAATTTTATTGTTGCTGTAGATGAGATTTTTTGAGTAGTTATTTAAAATTTCTTCTACTTTTTGTAGGATTTTGTGTCTGTTTTGCTCTTTTATCTCAGCATCGGTTATATTTATAACTTTGCTTGCTTTTATACTTTCTTTTAGACTTGAAATTTGTTCGTTGTTTATCTCTAAACCTTGTTTATCCTTAAAGGCATGGAGCATATCTGTAGGATTTTCTAAATCTTTTAAATTTATAAAGTTATATTTTAAAGGTGCAATATTCATCTAAAATCCTTTTTAAAGATGTTG
>NZ_CABPUE010000001.1:171986-178852 GCF_902460545.1 Campylobacter concisus | reverse complement strand
GGATAAATTTAGAAAGTATTTAGGTATATAATGGTGCCCGAGGTCGGACTCGAACCGACACAAGGTTGCCCTTACCAGATTTTGAGTCTGGCGCGTCTACCAGTTTCACCACTCGGGCTAAGTTAAGATTGAAATTTTAGATTTGTGAGAAGAAAGAAAAAAGGGGAGACTTGCTCCCCTAAAAAGAAAATTATTTCTTTTTACCTTTTTTAGCAGCACCAGCAGCAACTGCTTCTTTAAGTTTTTTGCCAACTTTGAATTTAACTGCTTTGCTAGCAGGAACATCGATAACTTTTTTAGTTCCAGGAACTCTAGCTTTTCTTGCAGCTCTGTCAGCAGTACCGAAAGTACCAAAGCCTATAAAGCTAATTGTATCGCCTTTTTCAAGAACTGCTTGGATTGTCTCCAAAGTAGCATCAACAACTTTTAGAGTATCTTTTTTTGAAAGACCAGCCTTATCGGCAACAGCTTGAATAAATTCAGCTTTTTTCATGAACCATCCTTTTAAGAAGTTATGTGGCTATATTACACTCTTTTAAAAAAAAATACAATACTTTTTCCCTAAATTTAGCTCTTTTTTACGTTTTTTTAACAAAAAATGCAATTTTTTTAAAAATTTACTCGCAAATTTCAAACATAAGCTCGATCTTTAGCCCAATCTTTTTCATATCAATAAGCCTTAAATTTTTAAAATTTAAGCTCATTAGTTCATCTTTATTTTTTATAAGTTTATTTGCTATTTGGCGCAAGACTTCGCCTCTATACGCTTTTGCGTGATGACTCACTATTTTTTTATTTTTTACAAAACAAAAAGTTATGTATTCTTTTTTTATAGTGTAAAATTTTTCATAAAACTTAGCTCTAAGGTCTAAAATTTCATCATTTTGCAAAAAATCATCAACCGCTTTACTAAAATTTTTTTCATAAAATTTTGAAATTTCAAAGCCATCTAGCTTTTCACCTTGCTTTAGTTTGTACTCTGGTATCTCATCTTTTGCTAAGATAGGCCCAAATAAATTTGAAAATATTAAAACATTATTATCTATATATTTTTGCGCCTCATTGTCTAAACCACGATAGTTTAGATGCTTATAAGCTACGCCATCATATCTTAAGATAGCTTTTATGCTGCCTTTTTGAGATAGGCTTTCTCGCAGCTGCTTGCTCTCTTCAAGCTCTTTTAGCCCAAAAAGCTTTTTTATCTCGTCTAAATTTGCGTTTTTTAAAAACTCATCGTATTTATTTAAAATTTCAACTCTTTTGTCAAAAAGCTCTGGAAATATCAAATCCTTGCCATTAAATTTATTATTCATATTTAGAGAAATTTTACTTTCGCTTGGAGAAAAGAGAATTTTTAGTGCCATTTTTCTTACCTATTTTATATATAAATTTTTATTGGATTATACAATAAACTTTTTGTGCTAAAAAAAATCAGATTTTTACCGATATAAAAACAAGCGGAATCATTTTTGCTTAGAGTGAATAAAAATTTAGGAAAAAATTATGAGAATAACAAACCAACTACGTTTTAGTCAGACTTTACATGATTACCAAAAAAATATGACTGGTGTAAATAAAAGCTACAAGCAGCTCTCAAATGGTTTGAAAATTCAAGATCCATACGATGGTGCTGCGACTTATAATGATGCGATGAGGCTTGATTATGAAGCGACTACTCTCACTCAAGTAGTTGATGCCACTGGTAAATCTGTAAATTTCTCAAAAAATACAGATAATGCATTGCAAGAGTTTGAAAAACAGCTTGAAAATTTTAAGACAAAAGTAGTCCAAGCAGCTAGCAGCGTGCATAGTAAGACATCGCTAGAAGCTTTGGCAAATGACCTTCAAGGCATAAAAAATCACCTTGTAAATATTGCAAACACTTCGGTTAATGGGCAGTTTTTGTTTTCTGGAAGCGCTGTTGATACAAAGCCAATAGATGGTGCAGGAAAGTATCAAGGTAACCGTGACTATATGAAAACATCAGCTGGCGCTCAGGTTGAGCTTCCTTACAATATCCCAGGATATGATCTATTTTTAGGAAAAGACGGTGATTACAGTAAAATTTTGACTACAAATGTTCGTTTGGCTGATCAAACTAGAACCGACATCGCCTATGCGCCAAAATTTCTAAACGATAACAGCAAGATAAAAAATATGATCGGACTAAATTACGCTAGTGATTCAGTGGTTAGAAGTGACGGCTCTTACAATGGAACAATAAATCCGGATTATGATTTTTTAGATAATTCAAATGTAAATTTTCCGGATACATATTTTTTCATGCAAGGCAAAAAGCCAGACGGCACGACATTTACTAGCAAATTTAAGATGAGTGCAAATACAACAATGGCTGGGCTTATGGAAAAAATTGGCATGGAATTTGGTAATACAAAAACAACAAAGGTTGTTGATGTAAGCATAAATAACGATGGACAATTTAATATAAAAGATCTTACTAAAGGCAATCAAACTATTGACTTTCATATGGTTGCAGCCACATCAGTAGCACCAAATCGCGGTGCAATCGCTCAAAACAACGCGCTTGATGCGGTAAATTCTCTTGAAGATCTTGAAACAATGGCAAATAATGTTCCAAAAACGGTTCATATCACCGAGTTTATAAAGAGCAAATATACCGATAAAGATGGAAATGCGACAAATGCATTTGACTATGATAAGGTTAGATTTGAGAGAAAGGATAATGAGCTAATCGCAAATTTACCTCAAGTAGCTAGAAGAACGGGCGAATATGCAACAGATCAGACAAAGCTAAGCGAAGTTTCTGGTACAAAAGAGAGCTACGATAGAAATTTATATCCAAAAGATGTCGATGCTAGAAAGAGAGAGCTTTTTAATATCGATAACCAAGAGATAAATTTACAAGTAAAGTCAATCACCGGCACAAAATATGACATAAAGGTAAAAATGGGTACAGCAGGAGGCACAAATACTCCAGTGCAATTTGAAATAACATCTACACCACCAGGTGGCACGCCTTCTGCACCTAGGAATTTAACCGTTTATAACTCAGATGAGTTTGGAAGTTACAGAACTTACGCTAGCGATTTTACTTATAGGCAGCTCATGGATATCGTTGCTATGGCAGCAAGCGATAATATTCCAAACCCTCCATATGCAGAAAACGCAAATTTTGATACAGATATAGAAAAAGTAAAAAGAGATCAAAACTATAATGCCTATAAAGAGGCTTTATCAAAAACAAAGGGCGCGGTAGAGACAACTTTAGATGATCGTGGCAGAATGGTTTTAACTGATAAGACAAAATCAGTAACAAACATAGAAGTAACTATGCATGATGCAAAAAATAGCGATAAATTTGATGGCGATAGCACTGGCAGAGATACAGCTGGTAATGCTGGACACCCTCAAGGAAAGGGTTCTGTCTTTAGCTTTAACGAAAATAACGCTTTAACTATTGATGAGCCAAGTACGAGCGTTTTTCAAGACCTTGATAATATGATTGAGGCTGTTAGAAAGGGATATTATAGAGCTGATGCAAATAGTAATGATCCACGAAATACTGGCATGCAAGGCGCATTGCAAAGGCTTGATCATTTAATAGATCATGCAAATAAAGAGCTTACAAAGATCGGCTCTCAATCAAGACTTTTAACAGCTACAAAAGAGCGAGCCGAAGTAATGAAAGTGAATGTGCAAACTGTTAAAAATGATGTAATTGACGCAGACTACGCGGAGTCATATCTGAAATTTACGCAGCTTTCACTATCTTATCAAGCAACCCTACAAGCGAGCGCAAAGATAAATCAACTAAGCTTGCTAAATTATTTAAATTAAAATTTAAATCAGCAGGCCACCTAGCTTGCTGATTTTTTAAAATTAAACTCAAGCGTGCTATAATAAGCCTTTTTTATAAAGGATCTAAAATTTTACGACATATCTTATTTACAATTTTTGTTTGCATTTTTATATATTTTGGTATCGCTACAGCTGCTCCAACTGCTGATTTTGTTGGCTCGCTTGGACAAAGCCTTGGTATTTTAAATATCAAATATTTTGGACTTATCGCGTATGTTTATCCATTTTTATTGATCATTTTGGGCTATTTTGTCTATAAAAATTTTAAGAAATTTGACTTTGATTTTACTCAGTTTTTGGTAGGAATTTTTCTATTTTTTGTAGCTTTTTTGATGTTTCAAGCCTTGAGTGCTTCAAGTGTAAATGGCGGTATAATTGGAAATTTTATAGTTAGTGCCTTAAAAGAGGTGATCGGTTCTATCGGCACTGCGGTTGCTATACTTATGATGTTTATTATCTCACTTGGGCTTGCTTTTAGAGAAAATTTTATCATTGTTTTAAGAAAGGCTTTTGTAGATAAAGAGATAAAAGTCCATGAAGAGAGAAATTTAAAAGAGATAAAACAAAAGCAACTTCCAAAAATCGAACGCAAAAGACAAAAGAATAATGATATAAAAGAAGAAGAGCTTATAGAAGCTCAGGTACTAAATGATGATGAACATAATTTAGATGAAGAGCTAGAGCCTGAGCCAGAAAAAGAGAGCAGAGCCTCAATTATAAACGGAGTTGAAATTTTAAACGAAGTGGCTGAAAATAAGAAGTTACTTGATCAAATAGAGCGAGGAAATGTGGAAAAGCCAAAGAATTTTGTCTTGCCACCGCTTAAATTTTTAAACGATCCGCCAAAACGCTCGCACAGTGTCAATGAAACTGAAATCGATCAGCAAATTTCTAATTTGCTTGATAAACTCCGTAAGTTTAAAATAGACGGCGATGTGGTTAGAACTTATACTGGACCTATCGTCACGACATTTGAGTTTCGTCCAGCTCCACATATCAAGGTAAGTAAAATTTTAACACTTCAAGATGATCTAGCGATGGCACTAAAGGCTCAAACGATCCGTATCCAAGCGCCGATTCCCGGCAAAGATGTCGTAGGCATCGAGGTGCCAAATCAAAATTTAGAAACTATATACCTAAAAGAAATTTTAGAGAGCGAAGTCTTTAAAAATGCAAGTAGCCCGCTAACTATGGCGCTTGGCAAAGATATCGTTGGTGCTCCTTTTGTGACCGACCTTAAAAAACTACCTCATTTACTTATCGCTGGAACTACAGGATCTGGCAAAAGTGTGGGTATAAACGCGATGCTTTTGAGCTTGCTTTATAGAAATAGCCCACAAACTTTGCGTCTAATGATGATCGATCCAAAAATGCTTGAATTTAGCATATATAACGATATCCCACATCTTCTAACTCCAGTTATTACAGAGGCTAAAAAGGCGATCACTGCACTTGCCAATATGGTCGCTGAGATGGAGCGAAGATACAAGATAATGAGCCAAACTCGCACAAAAAATATAGAGAGCTACAATGAAAAGATGAAAGAGGAGGGCGGTGAGCAGTTTCCGTATATAGTTGTGATCATCGACGAGCTTGCTGATCTGATGATGACTAGTGGCAAAGACGTGGAGCTTTATATCGGCCGTCTAGCACAGATGGCAAGGGCTAGCGGCATACACTTGATAGTGGCAACCCAGCGTCCAAGCGTTGATGTCGTGACTGGCCTCATAAAGGCAAATTTACCAAGTAGGATAAGCTATAGGGTAGGGCAGAGGATCGATAGCAAGGTTATTCTTGATCAAATGGGTGCCGAGAGCTTGCTAGGGCGCGGTGATATGTTATTTACGCCTCCTGGAAGTCCTGGAGTGATCAGGCTACATGCGCCTTTTGCAAGTGAAAAAGAGATAGAGACGATCGTAAATTTCTTAAAAGAGCAACAAGAAGTTATCTACGACGAGAAATTTTTAGTAGAAGAAGGCTCTAGTGGAAGTGTGGCTGCTGGAGCGCTGGGAGAAGATGAGCTCGATGAGCTTTATGAAGAGGCAAAAGAGATCATCTTGAGTGAGCAAAAAACTTCAATAAGCTACTTGCAAAGACGTCTAAAAATAGGCTATAACAAAGCTGCAAATATAATTGAACAAATGGAGAAAATGGGTGTTTTAAGCCCAGTGAATGCAAAAGGACAAAGAGAAATTTTATAGCTAAAGTCATAAATTGCTTTAATTTTAGAATTTTAATTTTTATTAAAATTCTAAAAAGTCTTGACAAAGCACATTAAAATCTATATAATTACAACTCTTAAAAACATTGGGGTATCGCCAAGCGGTAAGGCAACTGGTTTTGGTCCAGTCATTCAGAGGTTCGAATCCTCTTACCCCATCCACTTTTAAATCCAAAATAATGCTTATCGCGGAGTAGAGCAGTGGTAGCTCGTCGGGCTCATAACCCGAAGGTCGGCGGTTCAAATCCGTCCTCCGCAACCAAATGCCCATTACTTTTACCATCTTTTTACTAAGCACCAACCCCCACACCATCACGTATATCATCAACATTGAGATGAACTTAGTGTAAGCTACTTTTAATATCTGTATGACCCATAAAAGCCATCAGTTTATGTGCATTAAACCCCTTCAAACTCACTAATCTAGAAGCCACTGTATGGCGTAATACGTATAGTCCGTGAGTGTTGTTTTCTCCCTTATATCCTAGATGGTTTCTTACAGCCCACCACATACGATTTGCTGTATCGTGGTTTAGATGAGTTATAGGGCACTTGTTTAATGGTAGGTCTTTGCAGTTGTCATAAGCCCCTTGAGATACCCAGTAGTAAGCCACACGAAGCATTTGGTCGTCTTTTGTTTCAGTAAAGAGTTTGCGTGCCTCTATTTTACTTACGCTCTTAGCTGTTTCTAAGCGTTGCTTTATGGCTTTGAATACTAGAATAATTTTATTTTAATATGTAAAAAGAAAGATTAGTAAAAAATAGGTTTCATAACTTTTAAATATAAAAAGAGAAATTCTCACCT
>NZ_CABPUE010000001.1:164947-170803 GCF_902460545.1 Campylobacter concisus | reverse complement strand
AAAATGAAAGTCGTATTTGATTTTTTGAAAACTTACAACACTTAGAAGTAAGTTTTCAAAATTAGAAGTTTTATAAGATTGTAGATTTTAAGCCAAAAGCTCTTTTGCGATCATACTTATGCGTTTTGCTTCAGCACTTGCTCCGATCTCATCTTTTGCCATTTTCATTACAGCACCTAAATTTTTACCAGCTCTTTCAATAATCTTTTTTATTTTTTCTTTAAGCTCTTCATCGCTTAGTTGTGCTGGCAAATATGCCTTAATAAGCTCAATCTCGCCCTGCTCTTTTTTAGCCAAATCCTCTCTAGCACCTTTTATATAAAGCTCAACTGAGTCAGCCCTCTTTTTGATCTCCCTTTGAAGTAGCGGAAGTACCACTTCATCAGTCATTTCGATCCTTTGATCGACTTCGACCTGCTTAAGTGCTGCATTTAGCGTTCTTAAAGTATCTCTTTTAAACTCATCTTTTGCCTTCATAGCCTCTTTTATATCAGCTAAAATTTGCTCTCTTATACTCATTTCCTCTCCTTTAAATTTTTGAAATATTAACTAAAAATTTGTGATAATTTCTTGAAATTTTCCTTGCAGATAGGCCACACCAACACCCTCTCTAAGCCCATCGTCAATAACTAAAAATTTTGCTTCTTGCCCGATTAAAAGCTCCTCTAAAAGCAAGGTTCCAGCGATGAGCGGATACTTTCTGCCTCTTCCAACCGCCACATCAGCGCTCTTATCGTCCATCTTTAAAAGCTCATTTACAAACCAGGCAAGATCGTCATTTTTAAGCTCAAATCCGCTTACTTTTTTTGGATCATAGTTCTCGTAGTTAAGTCCAAGTCGTAGCGCTGCGATAGTAGTTGGTACGCCAGAAGTCAGCACGATAAATTTATTTTTTAAGCTATTTAAAAATTCTCCTGCATCTTTTGTATAAAATTTTGCATTTTCTTGCATTAAATCAAGCGTTTTAAATTTCTCAAAAAATGTAATAATGCCAAATTTAAAACTCATAAAATTTCCATCTTCACCGATCTCTGAGCTTGCTCCACCGATGTCAATGACGCTAAAATTTTCATTTATTCCAAGCTTTTTAAAAGCATTTTGAACACCCAAAAATGTAAGCTTTGCTTCTGCTTTGCCACTGATGATATGAAAATTTATGCCAAATTTCTCTCTTATCTCGCTAAAAATTTCCTCACTATTTGACGCTACCCTAAAAGCCTCAGTCGCGACTGCTGCGCATTTAAATTTATCAAAATCAAATTTATTTTTAGCCTCCGCTATCGCTTTAAAGAGCCTGTTTTTGGACTCATCTGCTATCTTACCACTTTCATTTAGTCCTCTAGCAGCTCCCACTATCTTTTCATAAATTTGCTCATTACTAAAGCCATTTTGTTCTTTTTTGACAAGTGCTACGCGAAATGTGTTTGAGCCAAGATCGATCGCTATAACCAAAATTTATCCTTAAAAATTTTTGCAGATTCTAACATATGATAATTTAGTATCATTTAAAGTTGAAAAATTCTAAAAACTTTAATATTTTTCAAGATATAATCCCTATCAAAAACCTTACAAGGGGGCTTGATTGCTTCGAGATAACTTCTTGGCGTTAGTTATTTTTGCGATTTGCAGCGTTGGATTTTTCGTTTGGGGCTATCAATACATCCCGGCAAATAACTACTTTTTATTCTTGATCGCTGGTATGTTTGGTCTTTTTATGGCGTTTAATATCGGCGGAAATGACGTTGCAAACAGCTTTGGCACAAGCGTCGGCGCAAAAACACTCACACTAAAACAAGCTCTTGTCATCGCAGCCATTTTTGAGCTTAGCGGCGCGATATTTGCAGGATCTGAGGTTACAAATACGATTAGAAACGAGATTGTGAAATTTCCAAGCGATCTAAACCCGATGAAATTTGTCATCATCATGATCTCAGCCCTTCTAAGCTCAGGTCTTTGGCTATTTTACGCATCCAAAAAAGGTCTGCCAGTCTCGACCACTCACTCGATCGTTGGCGGCATAGTTGGAGCAGGACTTGCTATGGGCTTTATGATAAAAGATCCCGAGCCATTTAGTATGGTTTCATGGAGCGAGATCGGCAGGATCGCCGTTAGCTGGGTTATCTCACCACTGCTTGGCGGCATAATGTCTTACATCATATTTGGCTACGTAAAAAGTAAGATTATCGAGCCAACACATGAGCTTAAAATGAATCTAAAAGCTCTAAAGGCTGAGCGAAAAGCATATAAAGAAAGCTTTGTAAAAGCACTAAAAACAAAGCCGGCTGAGGAGCAGATAGCTACTCTTTCAAAGATTGCAGTTATCGACGAGGACGAGATCGAAACCACTGAATACAGCGAATACCGCTCAAAAATCCGCATTATGAAAGATAGCGAAAAAGAGATAGATACCTTTAAAGCAATGAAAAAGCACATCCCGATCATCGCTGGATTTGCCGCAATGGTCATCTCATCAATGATGCTTTTTAAAGGGCTTGAGCATATAAATTTAGCCTTTAGCATCATCCAAACAGTCTGGATCATCTTCGTCATCGGAGCTCTAGCGTATCTTGCAAGCCTTGCTATCATAAACGTCATGAGCAAAAACGATAGCGAAAAGAGTATCAATAGAATTTTCTCATGGTTTCAAATTTTTACCGCTTCATCTTTTGCGTTTTCACACGGAGCAAACGATATTGCAAATGCAGTTGGACCATTTGCCGCTGTGCTTGATGTGCTAAAGACTGGCTCTATAAACGAAAGCTCGCCGATACCTAGCATCGCAATGGTAACATTTGGTATCTCACTTGTCGTCGGACTTTGGTTTTTAGGCAAAGAGGTGATCACCACCATCGGCTCAAAACTAGCTGAAATTTTACCGACAACTGGCTTTAGTGCCGAGCTTGCCTCAAGTATCGTCATACTTCTAGCCACAAAACTTGGCATACCAGTTAGCTCGACGCATATCCTAATAGGTGCAGTTTTAGGCATCGGCATCGTAAATAAAAATGCAAACTGGAAAATGGTAAGACCAATCATTCTTGCTTGGCTCATCACGCTTCCTGCTGCTGCTATCTCATCAGCTATATTTTATTTTGCTCTTGCTAAATTTTTAGGCGTTTAGTCGTATTTTTAAGTAGCTAAACCGCCCTATTTTTTAGATATTTTTTGTATAAATTTTATATGAGAGCTTGGCAAGTTGATTCAACCTGCCAAGTAAATTTGAAGTTATTTTTTCTTAATGATGATCTTCTCAGCATCGCTATCAATGGTGATCTCATCGCCACTTTCAAGCTCATCTTTTAAGATCATATCAGCGATCTTGTCTTCAACCAGCTCATAAAGCGCTCTTCTAAGAGGCCTTGCGCCATAAACTATGTCAAAGCCAGCTTTTGCGATAAATTTCTTAGCTTCTTCGCTTAAAACTGCCTTGATACCGCGGTTGTGAAGAGTTTTTTCAAGCTCTTTAAACATGATCTCAACGATAGAGATTAGGCCTTGCTCGTTTAGAGGATTAAAAATAATAGTATCATCAAGCCTATTTAAAAACTCAGGTTTAAAGTAGTTTTTAAGCTCGTTTTTAACAGCCACATCACGATCTTCGCCCTTTAGCTCCATGATGAAATTTGAAGCAATGTTTGAAGTTAAAATAATGATAGTGTTTTTAAAATCAACCGTTACACCTTTATTATCAGTCGCACGTCCGTCATCTAAAATTCCCAAAAGTATGTTAAATACATCTTTGTGAGCCTTTTCAACCTCGTCAAAAAGTATGACCGAGTAAGGTCTTCTGCGAACTGCCTCTGTTAGCTGACCGCCTTCATCGTAGCCTACATATCCTGGAGGCGCACCAAGAAGTCTGCTCACGCTATGTTTTTCCATATATTCGCTCATATCAAAGCGGATAAGCGCCTTTTCATCGTCAAATAAAAATTTAGCCAAAGCCTTAGCAGACTGAGTCTTACCAACGCCTGTTGGCCCAAGAAATAAAAATGAACCGATCGGCCTTTGACCCTCATTTAGACCAGCTTTGTTTCTCTTAACAGCACGTGCAAGTGCGTGTAGTGCGTCATCTTGACCGACAACGCTCTCTCTTAGATGCTCTTCGATGCGCAGATATTTCTCTTTTTCGCTTGTTAGCATCTTTTTAACTGAAATTCCAGTCCATTTGCTCAAAATTTCAGCTACAAGCTCTTCATCGACTTGATTTTTAAGAAGCACGCCCTCTTTTTTCATGTGCTCCCATTTTTCTTCAAGCTCGTGTTTGTGTTTTTTAGCGTCAGCTATCTTGCCGTATTCTATCTCGGCAGCTTTTTGAAGATCGCCATTTCTTTTTGCTATCTCAGCTTGTGATTTTAAGCTATCGATCTCTTTTGTTGCTTTTGAAATTCCGCCAAAAACGGCCTTTTCGTTTTCAAATTTAGTATCAAGCGCTAGCTTTTTCTCATTTAGATCAGCTATCTCTTTTTCGATCTCACCAAGTCTTTCTTTGTTTTTATCAGCATCCTCCATCTTTAGAGCTTCTTTTTCTACTTGAAGCGTTACGATCTCGCGTTTTATCTTTGAAAGCTCGTATGGCTCGCTCTCTATTTGCATCTTAAGCTCAGCTGCTGCCTCGTCTATAAGGTCAATCGCTTTATCTGGCAAGAAGCGGTTTGCGATGTAGCGGTCACTTAGCCTTGCTGCGGCAACTAGTGCACTATCTGTTATCGTGATACCATGGTGAACTTCAAGGCGCTCTTTTATACCACGTAAAATTTGAAGTGCCTCATTTACACTTGGCTCTTTGACGTCTATTGGCTGGAAGCGCCTTTGAAGTGCCGCATCTTTTTCAAAGTACTTTCTATACTCTTTTAATGTCGTCGCACCAACAGCGTGAAGCTCGCCACGTGCAAGAGCTGGTTTTAGGATATTTGCAGCGTCCATTCCGCCCTCGCTCGCACCAGCTCCTACTATGGTGTGAATCTCATCTATAAAAAGTATGATATTACCAGCTTTTTTGACCTCGTCGATGACAGCTTTTAGCCTGTCTTCAAACTCACCCCTATACTTTGCGCCAGCTACAACTGCGCTCATATCAAGCGCGATGACACGCTTGTTTGCAAGACTTGTTGGCACATCGCGAGCAACTATCTTTTGAGCTAGCCCCTCAACGATGGCAGTTTTACCAACACCTGGCTCACCAAGCAAGATAGGGTTGTTTTTGCTCTTTCTTATTAAAATTTGCATCATCCTAGTGATCTCTTCATCGCGGCCGATGACTGGATCAAGCTCTTTATTTAGCGCTTTTTGCGTCAGATCGATACCAAATTTCTCTAAGCTATCAAGGGTATCATCGCCAGTTTGGCTATCTATCTTTTTACCACCTCTTATGCTCTCAAGGTTCTTTTTGATCTCTAAAATGTCGCAAAATTTGCTCAAAATTTGCTTGATCTCACTAAGCTCAATAGCCGAGACGATCCATGTATCAACAGCTATGTAGCTATCGCCCATGCTTACCATTAAAGCTTTTGCATTTTCAAGTGAATTTATAAGCTCTCTTGAAACTGAAACGTTATCTTTTGTGACATTTGAGCTGCTTGGAAGTGAAGAAATTTTACTTTTTACTTCAAGCTCGACAGCATCTTTACTTACATTCATTTTATTAAACACTTGGTTTAAAATAGAATTACTATCTGCAAGCAAAGCCCAAAAAATATGAAGCGGAACAACTTGCGGATTTTTAGAAAATATCGCTAAACTAATACCTTTTTCAAGAGTTTCTTGCATCTGAGCTGTTAAATTTTCTGTTATATCAGCCATTAAATCTCCTTGGATTATTTTATATGGTCGCCATTATATAACTTTAGTCTTATATTG
>NZ_CABPUE010000001.1:150776-164791 GCF_902460545.1 Campylobacter concisus | reverse complement strand
ATACTTTTTTTAGCCAAAAGCTAATAGAATTGAGCCAAAAATTATAGGAGAAATTTTGAATAAATTTAGTAGATTTTTTGCACTAAAAATTACAGGTGCCTTGCTTATCTCAAGTGTAGCAGTGAATGCACTTTTTGCAAAGAGTGAAGACGAAGCAAGTGCGAAGCTTGAAGCACTTTCAAAGCTTACAAAAACAATTTCAACCGTTGAAAAATACTATGTTGATGACATTAAATTTAAAGAGATCATCGATAAAGCCATTGCTGGTTTAATGCAAAATTTAGATGCCCACTCAAGCTTTTTAAATGAAAAAGCTTACAAAGATATGCAGGTGCAAACAAGTGGAGAATTTGGTGGCCTTGGCATAACAGTTGGTATGAAAGATAGCGCACTAACCGTTATCTCACCGATAGAAGATACCCCAGCTGATAAAGCAGGTATAAAATCAGGCGATATTATCTTAAGGATAGATGGCAACTCAACTATCGGTACAACGATAGATGAAGCCGTAAATAAAATGCGTGGCAAGCCAAAAACTCCAATAACTATCACAATTTTGCGAAAAGGTGAGCAAAAACCATTTGATGTAAAGATCATAAGAGATCTAATAAAGGTTGAGTCTGTCTATGCAAAAATGATAGAAAATGACAACATTCTTTACGTGCGTGTTACGAATTTTGACAAAAATGTTGTTACAAAGGTAAAAGAAGCGATCAAAGAGTATCCAAAAGCAAGTGGCATCATACTTGATCTTAGGAATAACCCTGGCGGACTTTTAAATCAAGCTGTTGATCTAGTTGATCTTTTTGTAGATAACGGCGTCATCGTCTCTCAAAAAGGTCGCGACGCATCTGAGAATGTAGAGTATAAAGCAAGTGCTAGTAAAACTCTTTCAAAACTACCGCTTGTTGCACTAGTAAATGGCGGAAGTGCTAGCGCTAGTGAGATCGTAAGTGGCTCACTTCAAGACCATAAACGTGCTGTAATAATCGGCGAAAATACCTTTGGCAAAGGAAGCGTTCAAGTAATCCTTCCAATAGACGATACAGAAGCATTAAGGCTAACCATCGCAAGATACTACTTGCCAAGTGGCAGAACTATCCAAGCAGTTGGCGTAACACCCGATGTAATCGTACATCCTGGTAAAGTACCACAAAGCGACGATAGTGCGTTTAGCATCAAAGAGAGTGAGCTAAAAGCGCACCTAAAAAGCGAGCTAAACAAGATAAATCCTACAAGCGAGGGCAATAAAACTGAAGCAAAAGATGATAAAAAGATAATCACGCAAAAAAAAGTTGATGAAGATATTCAATTAAAAACAGCAATTGACACGATCAAAATTTTAAAAATAAAACAATAAATTAGAAGGAGATCTCCATGCAAAAAAGAGAGCTTATTTACGAGGGAAAAGGTAAAAAAATGTATGCCACAGACGATGCAAATTTGCTTGTGGCTGAATTTAAAGACGATCTAACAGCATTTGATGCTCAAAAAAGAGGCAACGAAGCTGGTAAAGGCGCATTAAATAATAAAATTTCAACACAGCTTTTTAGGCTTTTGGAGAGTAAAGGCATCGTGACTGATTTAGTTGAGACTATCAGCGACACTGAGCAAGTAGTCAAAAAATGCGAGATCATACCTCTTGAAGTTGTTGTTAGAAATATTGCAACTGGTTCACTTAGCAAAAGACTTGGCATAAAAGAAGGCACAGTTTTACCTTTTACTCTTGTTGAGTTTTACTACAAAAATGATGATTTGCACGATCCATTAGTAACCGATGAGCACTGTATCATTATGGGATTAGTAAAGAGCGAAAAAGATCTTCAAACTCTAAGACACACAGCAAGAGAGATCAACTCTATATTATTTAAATTTTTTGCCGAAAGAGACCTAAAACTAGTTGATTTTAAAATAGAATTTGGTATCGACAAAGACGGCAATATCATTCTAGCTGATGAAATAAGCCCTGATAGTTGTAGATTCTGGGATGCTAAAACTAATGAAAAACTTGACAAAGATAGATTTAGACAAGACCTTGGTAGCGTAAAAGTCGCTTACGAAGAAGTTTTAAGAAGAATTTTATCGTAAGGACAAAAATGAAAGCTGTTGTAAATATAGCATTAAGAAGTGGGGTCCTTGACCCTGCTGGCAAAGCAGTGGAGCATGCTTTAAATTCTCTTGGATTTAGCGGTGTATCAAATGTCAGGATAGGCAAACAAATCGTTTTAGATATCGACGAGAGCGATAAAAATAAAGCAAACGAGCAGCTAAAAGTGATGTGTGAAGAGCTTTTAGCAAATACCGTCATCGAAGACTATGAGATCGTGCTATGAAAGTAGCGATCATACTTTTTCCTGGCACAAACTGCGAAGAAGACACAGCTCACGCATTTAAACTACTTGACTGCCAAACACAAATAATCTGG
The DNA here is from genome assembly GCF_902460545.1 of Campylobacter concisus. GTDB lineage: Bacteria > Campylobacterota > Campylobacteria > Campylobacterales > Campylobacteraceae > Campylobacter_A > Campylobacter_A concisus_AE. The sequence continues at coordinate 162,366 of NZ_CABPUE010000001.1, read as the reverse complement.
CACAAAGAAGATAAAATAGATGCTGACCTGGTCGTGCTTCCAGGCGGTTTTAGCTATGGAGATTATCTAAGAACAGCTGCGATAGCTAAATTTAGCCCAGCTATGCAGGCTGTAAAAGAGCATGCAAAAAAAGGTGGCTATATCTTAGGAATTTGCAATGGTTTTCAGATGCTGCTTGAGCTTGGACTCTTAAAGGGTGCGATGAGAAGAAATGAAAATTTAAATTTCGTCTCAAAATATCACCATCTAAAAGTGATCTCAAATAACAATAAATTCTTAGCAAATTTAGCCAAAAATGAAGTGGTTAATATCCCTATTGCTCATGGCGAGGGCAACTATTATACTGATGAAAACACTCTAAAAGGCCTTTACGACAACGATCAAGTATTACTAAAATACTGTGATGCCAAAGGTAACGAAACAAATCCAAACGGCTCAGTCGACAATATAGCTGGAATTTGTGATGAGAACAAAAAGATTTTTGGTCTCATGCCTCACCCAGAGCGCGCTTGCGAGAAAATTTTAGGTACAGATGATGGTATAAAGATGCTAAAAGGTCTAGTTTGGTAAAACATTTTCTTTTTATCTCCCTACTCGTACTAAATTTATTTGCTGTAAATACTGATGAGGTAAGCGTTTTTGACATGATGGACGAAGCTAGGGAGGATAAATTTGTAAATAGCCCTACTTCAAATCCAAAAACTCAAAAACTACCAAAAGAACAAGATTTTTCAAGAAAATTTGTATCACCACAGCCAGAGCGTATCACTCCAGAGCAGATGCGAAACATCGTGCCAACAAACGAGCCAGACATTAGCGTCCCAGATAATCAAGTATATGATAAGATCAAAGTAAAAGAGCTTCTTTTAAAAGCCACAAATGTGCCAAAAAATGTTGTTATAGGAGAAATTTTTAGTGTTGAGATAGTGGCTGATACGCAAAATGACTTTGAGTTTGAGTTTGAGACACAGCTTGATGAAACAAATATCAAATGGCTAAATAAGAAAAATTTTCAATGGGTAAAAAGTGAAGACAACAAATATGTAGGTACTTTTTATCTTGAGGCAACAAGCATTGACGCAAAGACTTTAAAAGTTAGCTTAACCCTAAAAAGAAATGGCGAAAACTATCAAAGCTCAAGCATAAATATCTTTTTACCAAAGCTAAAAGAGCTTAGAAGTGACGAAAACTACAACCATATCGTGGCTGATAATCTTGAAGTTAAGAAATTTAAGACAACAAAATTTGATGATATAAACAATATCATGGTTGTCGAAATTTATGGCAACAACGTGGATCTAAGTGCTTTTAATATAGAAAATAAGACAATTTTAAAGCAAGGCGTAGATACGATAAATGGCGACTTTAACTCACAAAGTGCATATTATTTTGCAGTATTTAAGCCAAATAAAAAATCGCTTGACTTTAACTACTACAACCTAAAAAAGGCTAAATTTGAAAGCTTTTCTTTGCCAGTGAGTGTCGAAGATGACGACGTCAGCACACAAATCGGACTAAATCCAAAACAAAGTGAGTTTAGCACCTATAAAGATGTCATAATCTATTCTTGTGCGGTAATTTTTATATTATTAGCTATTTGGCGCAGAAGGCTTAGCTACTTTTTCGTAGCAGCCATTTTTATAGCACTTGGAATTTATACCTACAACCCTTTTGGTAAGGCTGTTCTAAAACCAGATATTAGCGTTTCGATCTTGCCTACAAAAAACTCAACCATCTTTTACACATCCCGTAAAAATGAAAATGTAGAAATTTTAGACACAAAAGGTGACTACTCAAAAATTTTATTTGCTGATGGTAAGATTGGCTGGGTAAAAAAGGATAATCTTGTCAAAAATTAGAGCTTTATTTTTTGCTATTGAGTTTGTTATCAGCGTTGTTCTAGTCGTCTTTTTTATGTGGCTTTTTAATGATAAAAATAGAGCCATAAGAAAATTTTGGGGAAGATCGCAAAGGTTTTTTGGTGGATATAAACTTGAAGTGATAGGCAATTTTAGTGATGAGGCAAATATCTTACTCATAAACCATCAAAGTATGCTTGATATCATCGTCATCGAAGAGCTTCACCCAAAAAATGTCTGCTGGATCGCAAAGGCACAGATCGGTAAAATTCCTATAATTGGTAAAATTTTAAGCTTACCAAAAATGATAGCGGTTGAACGTGAAAATAAACACTCACTTATAAAGCTTTTAAGCGAAGCAAAAGATAGAGTTGAAAATGGTCGCGTTTTAGCCATATTTCCCGAAGGAACTAGATCTCAAACTAATAAGCTTTTACCTTTTAAGGGCGGTGCAAAACTATTAGTTGAAAAGCTAAATTTAAAAGTTCAGCCTATCGTTATTGTAGGAAGCGACGCGATGAAAGTAAAAGAATTTAGCTTTAAAAAAGCGGATATCAAGCTCTTTTGCCTTGATTTAGTCGATACTTCAAAAGAAAACTGGCTAGAGGCGACTAGAGAGAGTATGCAAAAAGTCCTAGACGAAAATAGAAAATAAATTTGGCTTTGCAAATTTGCAAAGCCCCTACTCTATATCATTATCTATAAAATTTTGATTTTGTACTAGAAATTTTTATCAATAAATTTAAAAAGGTCTAGCTCTCCGCTAGACCTAAAAATATTGGCTTTAGAGGCAGGTTCTTAAGTTCTAAAGACACTAAGTTTTGAATTTAATGCATCTGTCATCTTGTTTAGATGTTCTGCTGCTGAAGCTATCTCTTCGACACTTCTAGCATTTTCAGATGAAATTTGGTTGATATTTGAGATGCCTTCCATGATCTCATTTACATTTTTGCCAGTTACGATGTAGTCTTGCATAGTCTTATCAGACATTACTATGGCATTATTCATTGTCTCACTCATAACATTTATAGTTTTTTCAACGTCACTTGCCACGTGAGTTAGCTCTTGGATCTGCTTAGAGTTGATACCCATTTGCTCGCTACTATCATTGATCGCTTGAACAATGACGTTAATAGTAGCATTTATCTCAGTTAAACTCTTTTGAGTCCTCTCAGCTAGCTGTCTAACTTCATCAGCAACAACGGCAAAGCCACGTCCATGCTCACCTGCTCTTGCAGCCTCAATAGCTGCGTTAAGTGCAAGTAAATTTGTCTGATCAGCTATATCATTGATAACAACAAGAACTGATTTTACCTGCTCGGCATCACGGCTAAGCTGATCGATCTTATCAGCCATTTGATTTTCTACATTAGCAGAGTCAATAATCTGCGATGATAGTGATCTTATAGCTTCAGTTGCCGTTTTTATATGTGTGCTAGCCTTTTGAAGGTCATCTTTGCCAGCTTGAGCTACTGCTAAAGATTCTTTCATATTTTCTTGCATTACTTTACATCTTTGATTTGTCTCTTCTACTATTTCAGTTGATTTTTCTACACGTTTGCCTGTTTGTAGAGATGTAGAACTAAGCTCATTTGCAACGGAACTATTTTCACTTGAAAGGTGCTTTGTATCACTTATTAATACCCTTATTCTTTCAATAAAATCATTTATATCTTTACTTATTTTAGCTATTTCATCTTTACCATAAATAGGAATTTTAATTGTAAAGTCCGATGTTATTGCATTTAAATTTGTTCCTAGTCTATCAATAGGATTTGCAACCATCTTCTTAAGCAAGAACATCGAAACAGCTATCAAAAGTAAGGTAACTATGATACTTGCTATGATGAAATTTTTACTAACTACTTTTAGTGGTGTTAAAAAATCATCAGTAACAGCTGAACCTAAAACCATCCAGTCTAGTTTATCAAATGACTCAAAAGCAACTATGCAGTCAACCCCATCAATTATAATAGGCTCAATACCCTTTCCTTTTTTAACAATATTATCCATAGTAGTTTTTAATTCACTACTTAGCTCTTGATTTGCCTTAGTTGGATGGAAGTCAAATTTTCCAGTTTTAGTATTGTAAAGAGAAAAATATCCATGCTTACCAAGTTTCATCTCAGAAAAAGTCTTTTTCATATTGTTTAATCCTTCGGTAGGATCATAACCAACAAATAAAATTCCTATTACCTCGTTATTTTCAATAATAGGATCATAAATGCTCATATAGTTGCGTCCAAATAAATTTACAACGCCTATATACCTCTCTTTATTTATGATATTTTTATAGGCTTGACCGTTTTTGTCAATCATCGTACCAACAGCTCTACTACCATCAGCCTTCGTCACCGATGTACTAACTCTTAAAAAATTATCACCTGATTTTGCAAAAATGGTTGAAATTCCACCTTTTGTAGCTTTATTAAATTTATCCAGAATATCGTAGTTGTTGTTTAAAATACCATTTTGAGATATTAGATCTATCGCCTCGTATTTGTCAGTTTTGCTCATCTGGTGATTAGTTGAAATTTTTCCAATCATCTCTTTAAAAACACTCATTATTAGCTCTGCACTACTTACATTATCTTTTTCAAATAATTTAACCGTATTCATAGCAAGCTGGACGTTTTGTTCTACTGTAGTAAGCACACCATCTTTTATCTCGCGCTCTAAAATATTTGACGTATATACAACAAAACATGTCATAGATACTGCCAAAACCGTAGCAATCGTTGCTGAAACTTTTACCAAAATACTTCGTAAATTCATTTTGTCTCCTTTTTCCAAAAATTTTCGCCTTGATTATAGCACTATTTTAAATAAACTTTATACAAGAATGCATAATTAATAATAATTAATAAATTATCATTATTATTTTATTCATAAACTATAACTTTTTTGAAATCATTTTAAAAAATTAATTTAAAAACCTTGATAGTAATACTATCAAGGTTAAGTATATTTTTATCACTTTGTGTTATAATCTGCCAAAAATTTAAAACAAGGAAAAGAAAAATGGCAGATAAATTTGAATTTCAAACCGAGGTCAATGACCTTTTAAATTTGATGATCCACTCTCTTTACTCAAACAAAGAGATATTTTTAAGAGAGCTCATCTCAAACTCAAATGACGCTCTTGACAAGCTAAACTACCTTTGCTTAACTGATGAAAAGTATAAAAGCTTAAGCTACACTCCAAGGATCGACATCAAAGTAGATGAGAAAGCTAAGACTTTAACCATCAGCGACAATGGTATCGGCATGGATAAGGACGAGCTCATCGCAAATTTAGGTACCATCGCAAGAAGTGGCACAAAAGGTTTTATGAAAAATTTAAGCGGCGATGCAAAAAAGGATAGCTCGCTGATCGGTCAGTTTGGTGTTGGCTTTTACTCAGCATTTATGGTGGCAAACAAAATCGAGGTCATAAGCAAACGAGCACTTAGCGACAAAGCCTATAAATGGACATCTGATGCAAAAAGCTATGAGATCGAAGATGCTAAAAAAGATAGCTTTGGAACGGACATCATCTTACACTTAAACGATGATGAGTTTGCAAATTCTTGGCGTATAGAAGAGATAGTCAAGAAGTATTCAAATCACATCCCTTATCCGATATTTATGGATAAACAAAGCTATGTCGCTCCAAAAGAAGGCGAAAAAGAGGGCTCTTATGAGACCAAAAATGAGCAGATAAACAAGGCAAATGCGCTTTGGAGGCTAAATAAAGCTAGCCTAAAAGAGCAAGATTACAACGACTTTTATAAGCAAATTTCTCACGACAGTAGCGATCCTCTCCTTTACATACACACAAAAGCTGAGGGCAAGATTGAGTACTCGACGCTATTTTATGTGCCAAGTACTGAGCCGTTTGATCTTTTTAGGGTTGATTATCAAAGTGGCGTGAAGCTTTATGTGAAAAGGGTTTTTATAACTGATGACGCAAAAGAACTCTTGCCACCGTATCTTAGATTTATCAAAGGTGTGATCGATGTTGAGGACTTACCACTAAACGTTAGCCGTGAAATTTTACAAGAAAATGCGATCATGCGAAGTGTCAAAGAGCAAAGCGTGAAGAAAATTTTAAGCGAGCTTGCAAAGTTAAAAGATAACGACCGCGAAAAATACATAAAATTTTACAAACTATTTGGTAAGGTTTTAAAAGAGGGACTTTACGGATTTAACGCAGAAAAAGAGCAAATTTTAGATCTTTGTCTATTTAAAAGCTCAAAAAGAGATGGACTAATCAGCCTAAAAGAGTACAAAGAGGCAATGAAAGAGGATCAAAAATCGATCTATTATATCAGCGGTAATAATGAAAATATGCTAAGAAATTCGCCGCTTCTAGAAAGCTTTAAGAAAAACGACATAGAAGTGCTTATTATGGATGAAGAGATCGACACGATCGTAATGCCAATGGTCAATGAATTTGACAAAACACCTCTAAAATCAGTCTCACACGCTGATATAAATGATGAGATCAAAAGCGGTGAGAAGATCGATGAGAGCAAGGTTGCAAACACGCTTATTAAAATGAAAGAAATTTTAAAAGACGAGGTAAAGGATGTAAGACTAAGCTCAAGACTATCAAGCTCGGCTGCGGTGCTAATTTACGACAAAAACGATCCCGATTATGCTATGCAAGAGATGCTTAAACAAATGGGACAAAGCGCAAACGCTCCAAAAGTTAAACCGATCTTGGAGATCAACGCTGATCATGAAATTTTTGCCAAACTAGAGAAAAACGAGGCGATGGTTTATGACATAGCGCCTTTGCTTCTTGATATGGCAAGGCTAAATGAGGGCATGAGTCTAGAAAATCCAGCTAAATTTTCAGAGCTATTAACGAAAGTGATGATAAAAGCTATCTAAATTTATAAAGCCCAAGAGAAATTTTGGGCTTTAACCTGCTTCTATAAATTTAAATTTCTTATAATAGATCGACCTGTACACCATCTTGAATCTCAAGAAAAACAGTGTGTCTTGTGTTTATTGTATTTCCATTGATAGTTTCTTGGCGATTAAATGTCGCTTTATAGACTTGATTTACTGCGTCACCCTCGCTTGTGACATCTACTTTGTTATATATGTCACCTACAACACTATGTTTTCTATTTAGCGTAGCAACATCAGCTTTTGTAGCTTTTACAAAGTCATGTGTGAGCTGTACCAGGTCTTTGCTGTCGCCTATTACCTTTAGCACTGTATTTACGCTCTCACTAGCTACACTATTGCTTGCATCCCTTGTGTTTCTGCTATCAATAATATCAAAGACACCATCTGGGCTAAATTTTATAGATACCGCTTGATCAGCACTTCCTAGCTGGATCTTTTCAAAGTTATTTATCTTTTTAACGTTATCTAAATTTGAAAAATCCACATCATCAACGACTATCAGAGTGTCCACGCCGCCTCTGCCATCTATCATTCTACCCTTACTATAAACAAAGGCATCGTCTAGGTTGCCACCTTTTATATCACCCTTTTGTCTTAGATATACTAGATCGCCAAAATTTGATTCGCCGTATTTACTAGCGTCACTTAGCTCGTAAGAATTTGTAGTCCCTATCTTTTTTAAATGTCCATTTTGAATAAGTGCTTCAACGTAATTATTACTAAAGAGATGCGTGCCGCTACCTTGTGCTCCAACTAGCATAGATGAAGGATATGGATCTTGAGGGCCATAAGTATTTGCTATACTTTTTGGAAGCATATATAAAGATAAGTTCATCTCACCAGTTCCGTCCATATACTCCATATCAAGTTTATAAAAACCAGCTTTATCAAATGTAAAATCCCTACTCCACCACTGACCATTTTTACCATACGATGCTTCCGTCGTCGGGTTTATATATGTTGTTGGACTTCCAAATTTTTGTGTCGTTCCATTTATAGTAAGCTCTGCATAGTTATGCAAATCTGCTGCTCTTACAGAGTATATTCCAGGTGCACTTACATATATCCAGCCATTCATCTTCATAACAAGATCAGAACCAACAGGATTTGACTCACCAAGAGTATAGTTGCCGGGTCTACCTTTTAAAACACCATTTGCAAAGCCTATGTTATCACCAGTGCCAGCAGCAGTATCGACACCATTTCTAAATTTCTTTGGTGCATATGGATTAGACGCATCGTATAAGGCACTATCTCCGTGTCTACCAACTCTAGCTAGGTCCTCCGCATGCATATTTCCTTGATTAGACAAAGTCTTATAGTATGTTCCTGAAGCAAACTGCACAACATCATAGGTAGTAGAGGCACTTGGGGAATAAATTTCCATATAGTCTTTATAAATAGACTTACCTCCTCGCGTACTATAAACACCAGAATTGTTACCAACTCTAGCTCTCCATGACGGATCTACGTAGTTGTAAAACCACATATCAGCATCAAGACCGCTGTTGCCAATAAATGTAACAGTGCTAATAGATACGTTTCCTGCGGCGTCAGAATTTTTTATCATAAAATTTGCCCCAGTACTATTGGCTGATAGGGCAAAATTTTCAGAATAGCTATGTGTATTATCAAGAGACGAGCTTTTGTGAACAGAATTTAGCAAATCATAAAGATCAACTTTATTTATGGTATTTTTATTAAGAGTGTTGTTACCATTTGAGTCGGTTCCGATACTACCTGAAATATCTACACTAGTAACATTAGACGTGGCATTTGGCGTGCCTATCGCATCTGGAGTAGCATCAAGATCGACTCGAACCAAGAGATCATCATCTTTTGTTTCATCACTTTTTAAAACAGTCGCTCTAATATTTGAGTATCTTTCATCTAGCTTTATCCCAAGCGCTTCAAAGTCCATATTTACACGCTTGTCCGCACCTACAACTAGATCTATATAGTTTTGTCCGTTTGGTAAAATTTTAGCATTACCAAGATCATCTTCAAGAGCCAAACGAAGCTTGGTTCCAGGAGCACGGTCTACACCAAAGACTATATTTGGCTGCTCATCGTTAGTAAGCGAAATATTGTACTCTTTTATAGTTTTGCTCTCATTATCAAAGTTATTTTTCTGAATAACTTTTTCATTATCTCCTGCCCTTAAGTATTTTGCGATATTTATAACCCCTCCATCTATCTGCGTAGCAAGCTTTACATCGTCAATATACTCTAAAATTCCAAAGTCAAATAATCTACCACGGACACCATCAGTCGTTGTAGCCTCGCCAGGAGTTGTAATAGTCGCTCTAACCGGCGTAGAATGATCCATAGAAATAGGAACACCTGGTATGCTAAATTTACCACCAGTTATTGGAAGTGGTGCTGAGCCATCACTTGGTACGGCTGTTAGCCCATCGTCGCTTATGGTATACCTAACGGTTGTAGTCACAGATGGTATGGTAGGAGTCGAGATCGTGACACTTATATTGCTTCCTGGTTTTGTATTATTAGGTAGGTAGATATCAAGATCGCTTTTAGTCGATGACGAGCCAGAAGGAGTCGTTATGCTATCTATCAACCCATCACCGTCATTATCCCTTGCAAACTGCACCTTTATACTATTATCTAGAGTTATCTTGTCTGTGACTGGGGCTGCTTTGTTGCCAGCTTTGTCAGTAAATGTAGTTGTAAAATTTGTCGTAAGCCCATAAAGCCTTGTGGTGGTCTCTATAGTGCCATTATTTACACTAATAGGCACGCCATCATCTCTTGTCGCACTATATACACCAGATGCGTTTTGAGAAATTTTAATAGTAATCTTATCTGTTTTGCCGTCACTTCCTATGATATCTATCTCAAATTTATCACCATCTCTTGTATCATTTGGAATTTTTATCTTTATAGATGTTTTTACGCCATCAGGACTAAAACCACTCTCCTTGCTAGTTAGAATGCCGTCTTTATCGCTATCTTTTGCAAACTGCACATGTGGGGATTTGATAGGCGCAACTATGTCACTTGAAATTTCGCTCACACTTGAAGCCTTTGGAGTGCCAGTAGTTCCGTCAATGATCGTCGTACTTAGCCTTTTTCTGCTTGGATCGCTCGAGTTTGTTGGATCAGTGATTGTGATCTTGCCATTTTCGATAGAAATGATCTCTGTACCACCATCAAGTGTAGCACTAAGTCCGTCAGGTGCGATAGTATATGTCTTTGTCACACTTGTTGGCGTGCTAGCTGGATCATCAACTTTTATACGGATCTTATCGCCAACTACGGCATTGTTTGGTATATAAATATCTATCGATAAGGCCGTACCACCACTTTTTGTAAGCTCGGCTAAATTTATAATCCCATCTTTATTATCATCAAGAGTAAAAACAGCGATTGGATCGTTGTTGTTTGCTATGGTTATGGTTTCAGTTGCACCTGGATTGCCCGACTTACTTATCATTTGGATATTTACATTTGTAGGCGTTGAAGATGAAATTTTAACCGCATTTGCTACGTTAAAACCGACATTTCCACCACTTTCACTTGTGAGTGGATAGCTCTCGCCACTCTCTTTATCTACAAGCGTGTTTTGTGATGTTTTAACCAGTACCTTTTCATGTAAGGTTCCGTCAGGATCGGTAGTCGTTAGCTTTATCTTATCACCTATTTTCATATTTGGCGACAAGATGATCTTAGCATCATCACTTGGCGTGCTAATTGTTGGATTAAAACTATTTTCACTTGCGTCTATGACACCATCGCCATTTAAATCTTTTCCTAAAACGACCTTTTTAAAGCCAAGAGTCGGAGTGATTGTATCAACACTTGCAGCTACCTTTGCCACAGATGAGTTAGTGCCATTTTCCAGAGTGATACTAGAATTTACACTAAATGTAGCATTTGGAGTGACAGCGACACTTGGAATGATAAATTCTTTTTGCTCTGGGTTTGTGGCATTTGACGAAATAGGTAAAATTTCACTTGGATTATTTATATTTATCACGCTTGTGCCAGCTTGATCAACCTTATAAACAAGCATGGTCTTTACACCGTTATTTACAACTTCCAATGTCACTTTGTCGTTTGGCTTGAAGTCATTATTAAAAGTAACCGCCATGCCAGTATGATTTGCATCGCCGCCTGCTTCTGCAATATTTATATAGCCGTCGCCATCAATGTCTTTTAAAATTCTAACACTTGGTGCCACAATAACCGGAGCACTCTCTTTTTGCTCTACCGCTGATACTGCCCAACCAACAAAGCTATGTGGCAATGCTGACTCGTTTGATGTAAAAGGTAGCACAACCGCACCAGCATCAACACTAACAATATTTGAGATATGACCTTGCGTATCAAAATTTAAACCACTTATACTTGCAAAATTACTGCTGTGGCTCGAGCCATGAGAACTATGGCTTGCGTTGTGAGAGTTGTCGTCTTCGCCTTTATTTTTTGTTTCTTCATTCTCACTAAGAAATTTTCTCTTATCTTCTTCTATCTGTGCTTCGCTACCTTGCATGTTAAAATTTACCTTTGATAGCTCTTTTGTGATGATAATAGTTTGAGGCTCAAGTAGTGTGATAGGAGAAGCGTGGTAGAAATTTATAACGACTGTATCACCACTACTTTGTGTTATGATCTCATCGCCTAAAAATATCTCATCTCCTTGTTTTAGTGCGATCAACTTTCCATTGCGTTTTACAAATACTTTTCCACTTATTTTTGCGACTATACCAACGTTTTGCATATTTAGTCCTTTAAATTTAATAATCAATCCATTTAAAATTTCACGCGATTATAGCTAAAAAATATTTTATATAAATAAAAGAATTTAC
>NZ_CABPUE010000001.1:124042-150611 GCF_902460545.1 Campylobacter concisus | reverse complement strand
AAGAATTTACATAATAAATTTTATTATTTTTGATCCATTTTTATATTAAAAATTTTTATAAAATGCCAAATTTGCTTTATTTGTAATAGAAAAATAAATTTTAAGAATTTCCCACGCCAAAGGACGTGGGATAAATTTACGCTATCTTAGTAGCGTCGATGATGTTTAGATCAAGTCCTAGATCTTCGACAGATAGTCCAAGTGCAAGACCTACAAGCTGAGAGAGGTGGATGATAGGTTTTCTAACATCTGAGTGGTTCTCATCTTGATATCTCTCTTGGTAGATGTCAAGCTGCATTTGACAAAGTGGGCATGGTGTGACAACTACGTCAGCGCCGTTTTCATCGGCGTTATTTACGATCTGGCTTGACATTTTTCTTACAGATGTGCCGGCTGGGTAGCTAGCGTGGAAACCACAGCAGTCAAGTCTTTTCTCAAATGGCACGATAATAGCACCAAGTGCGCCTACAACAGTTTCAAAGCTCTTTGGATTGACTGAGCTTTCCCTGTTATGCAGATCTTTTTCAGGTCTTAGGCTGTGGCAGCCGTAAAATAGTGCTACTTTTAGCCCACTAAGTGGTTTAACAACCTTTGCTTTTAGAGTATCTATATCTTTATAAAGCTCCCAAAGAAGGCTTGTAACCTCGGTTGAGCCGTTATATTTCATATTGCCCTCAGCCAAGAAAGTATTTATACGGTCCTTTGCACCCTTATCAAGCGTAGTTTTAGCTCTTGTTAGAGTTAGCATACAAGTTGAGCATGTCGTAAGCATAGGCATATTCATCTGCTCTGCAAGCGCTATATTTCTAGCATTTGCCACAAGCGTAGCGATAGGATCGACGTCTTGTGCTTGTTGGGCACCACAGCAACTCCAGCCCTTTATCTCGTGAAGCTTCCAGCCAAGTATCGGAGCGATAGCTTCAAGCGACATCTTAGCCTCTTTAGCTGCTTGAGAGAGTACGCATCCTGGGAAAAAAGCGAATTCGTTTTGCATAGTTACTCCTTACTAGCAGCTTTTCGAGCCGCATTTATCATTTTTACTAGATCATCATGTCCTTCTATGTCCTCTTCTCCAAAAATATGAAGTGGATTCATCTTACCTGCAAGCATTAAATTTGCAGCGATATCCATTTTGCCCATATTTCTAAACACTCCCTCAGAGCGAAGTGCAAGCTTGATCTCATTTAGTCTGCCTGAGCCATCAACTAGATCGGTTAAGAATGCCTCAGCGTGATCTGGCCCCATACCATCATCAAAGCCTTTTTGTATAGCCATGATGCGAAGATCAGTTATATCTTTGCATGCACTTATACCTTTTGGACAGCGGTCAGCGCACTCTTGGCACTTTACACACATCCAAAGGCCGTTGTCGATAGCTGGTTTTAAGTGCGGCATAGGATCTTTGTTGCGTGAGTCAAACGCCGCTCTGTAAGCATGCACAAAGACAAATGGCTGCATATAGTCGCTCGCATCAGCTTCTAGTTTATTACACTCGCTAGCGCACGCACCGCAAAGTATGCAGTCCCATTCAAGCGCTACTTTTTCGTACTCTTTTTGACTTTGCTTGCAGCCTTTTTCTGCGCTAAATTCTGACTTAGCAGTGATGCTTGGTTTGATCTTGCGTAAATTTTCGATACTTGGCTCCCAGTCCACCATAAGATCAGATATAACCCTGAAATTTCCAAGAGGCGAAATTCTTATGCTCTCTGGATTGTCATACTCAGCCAAAAGCTCGTTCATCTTTGTATCACAGGCTAGATATGAGTGACCATTTACTCTAACAGCGCACGCTCCACATATCGCTGAACGGCAAGATGCAGTAAAATTTAACGTCGCATCCTTTTTTTGTTTGATATCAAGAAGCACTGTTAAAAGAGTTTTGCCTTTGATCTCTTCGTTTGTTAGTTCATAAGTTGATTCATATTTTTTAGTTCCGTCAAAGCGGTCGATAATAATTTTCATCCTAGCTCCTTACTCTGGCTTTTTGCCGTCAAGTGAAAATATGCCTGTCACAACATCTTTGTAACCAAGCTCCAACTTGCCGTCATTTAGTGTAACGATGCTGTGTTTTAAGAAATTCGCATCATCTCTTTTTGGATAGTCCTCTCTTGTATGAGCGCCACGGCTCTCAAGACGATTTTGTGCTGCAAGACATGCTGCACGAGAAAGGAGAATAAGGTTGCCAAGCTCGACATAGTCGGTAAAGGCGGTATTCATGACTGGATTTTTATTTGGCACTTTAAGGGTGTCATATTTTGCTTGGATAGCTTCTAAATTTTTAGAAAGCTGATCAAGTTTGGCACCAGTTCTAAAGATACCCATTAGATCCCAGTTATTTTTACCAAGCTCTTCACGAAGCGCGTACATATCATTTACGCCGCCCTCGCCTGTTGCGATAGATTTAAATTTATCTTGCCACATTTTTGCTAGCTCAGAAGTCTTTTTGCCGCTTGCAAATTTTGCATTTTGAGCGTAAGCGCCAGCACCTTTGCCAGCTAGATCGCCAGTTACAACTGCGTCAGTTAGGCTGTTGCCACCAAGGCGGTTTGCACCGTGGATAGATACGCATGAAGCCTCACCACCTACGTAAATTCCAGATATTTTTGTGCTCATATCATCAAATTTAGCTACCTCTATACCACCCATTGAGTAGTGAGCTGTCGGACGGATAGGCACTGGTTGCTCGATTAGATCGATGTTTTGGAAAAGCATAGCAGTGTGGCGAATTTTTGGAAGCTTTTTCATGATAGTATCTTTGCCAAGGTGACGAACATCGCAAAGCACATAAGCGCTCATACCCTCGCCAAAGCCTCTACCCTCGCGAATTTCTGTCTCGATCGCACGAGCAACGACGTCACGCGGAGCTAGCTCCATCTTTTCGTGATAGTTTTTCATAAAGCGCTCGCCCTTGTTGTTTAGCAAGTAACCACCCTCGCCACGAGCAGCTTCTGTGATTAGTGTGCCACCATTTTGAACGCCAGTTGGGTGAAACTGAAGCATCTCAGGGTCTTCAAAACCAAGACCTGCTTTAAGCGCAGCAGCGATGCCATCACCAGTTGCTATAAATGGAACTGATGTGCGGTTATAAAAAATTCTAGTGTATCCGCCAGTTGCGATAACAAGAGATTTGCAAAGAACTGGGTAAATTTGACCATCTTGGATGTTGCGAAGAACGACGCCTTCAACCTTGCCATCCTCAAGACCGATCTCAAGTAGCTCATGATCCATTAGAAATTTAACGCCAGCTGTGATAGCGTCGTCAAGACAGGCGTGCATCAAAATGTGGCCAGTTTTATCAGCTGCGTAGTTACAGCGTTTTTTACTAGCACCACCCATGAAGCGAAATGCCACGTCGCCATTATCTTTACGGGACACGTCGCCATTATCTATACGAGAAAAGAGCATGCCATTGTGGTCTAGCTCGTGGATGACTGCGCCTGCTGCCTCGCAAAATTTCACAACTGCATCTTGGTCGGCAAGATAAGCCGCACCTTTAACTGTGTCATAAGCGTGAAGCTTGAAGCTATCGCCATTACTAAAGTCAGTAACGCCGTTTATTCCACCCTCTGCCATACAGGTCGCATTACGTGATGGCATCATCTTTGTAGCAACAACGACGGTTGAGTTTGGATATTGCTTACGAACGGCTGTTGCTGCACGAAGTCCAGCACCACCAGAACCGATTATTAGCACATCAACAGATGGCAAGCCACTTTCATTGCCTTTTGGCAACTCACCAGCAAAAACATTGGTTGCACCAGCTGTTGTAGCTAGCGCACCTACGCTGATACAGGCACTTTGTAGAAATTCTCTTCTGGTAAATTTTTCACTCATTGATAACTTCCTATCTTAGTAAATTTTTAGCGTTTAAAACGCACCGCCAGTTCATTTCTTAACATTTTTTAAAACAACTATATTAATTAAATAATTAATAATGAAAGATTACATTAAATTTACTTAAAAGAAACATAAAGATTTATTTTAGATTAAGAAATGAGAGCTAATATTAAAATCAAAAAGGATAGAATGGGCTTTTCAAGGTAATTTATATAAATTTAATGGTAGAAAAATTTATAAGATATATAAAAATTTCTACCAATTTGAAGTTTATTTTTATTTTTGAGTTTTTAAGCTTTAGAAGCTCTTTTTTAGGATATTAGGAAGATAAATTTACTTTTATACTTAAACAAATATATTAAATATAATAAATAACATTATTTTTGTCTTATTATCAAAATTCACCCTTTGGGTACAAAATTTCTTTTAGCTCGCCATCACTTAGCTTATAGTTATAAAATCTCTCGTAAAACTCTCTTGTTTTTTGCTCTAAATTTAGATCGCTAAACTGCTCTGGGTAAAATGTCTTAGCCAGCCAAAGCGGATAAAGCGCACCCTCAGCACTTCTTACGCTCCAAAGATAAACGCCACTTGGCACTACAAAAATTTCTCCATTTTGCACAGCTTTTAGCTTGGCAAATGATGCGTTTTTAGCGATAGCATCGGCACTTTTTTGTGAATTTGTGATGATGATGTCTGGGTTAAAGATGACGACTTGCTCTTCGTTTATCGCTTTTGAAATTTTAAAATCCTTATCGCTTAGCTCTGAGCTTAAATTTATACAACCAGCCACGCTAATATACTCTGCGCCGATATCTTTTGAGCTGATGGTGTTAAAGTTTCCTGAGTTATAGTTAAGCACCAAAACTCTCTTTTTTGGCGTTAAATTTGCTGTTTTTTGGCTTACAAATTTTATGTTGTCGTTAAAATAGTCATTAAACTCACGCGCCCTTTTTACACTCTTTTCGCCCCAAATTTCAGCGATCTTGCTAAAGCTATCTTGTATCTCTTTGATGCTTTGAAATTTATCTATCTTCACAACCGCTATGCCAGCACTCTCAAGCTGAGCCTTGCTATTTTCATCAAACATCATACCAACTGGCCCAAAAACAACTTGCGTTTTTGACGCGATGATAGTCTCGACGCTGCTACTTAGCATACCGCTTTTATTGTCGTTGCTCTTTATTTTTGGAAAAATTTTAGACATGAGCGCAGGCAGTTTTGGCGCACTACTAATTATATGATCTTCGTTGCCAAGCATCGCAGAGACCTGCACAAAAGCCCCTATCAAAGGCGTCGCACGCTCGATCACATCAGGCACTTCTACCTTTTTATCGTCGCTATCAAGCACCACTCTTGCTTGCAAACTAACAAGTAAAAAAGCCAAAAGCAAAATTTTCTTAAACATATATTCTCCTTTCAATCCGCCATCACGCAAGAGTAATGCTCGCGCTCATCGATGATATTTTTCACCACTCGTATATCTACGCCGTAAATTTTCTTTAAATTTTCGCTACTCATCACCTCGCCAGCCTCGCCGTAGATGTAGTTTTTATCCCGTCCAAGCATCGCGACTCTCGCGTTTAGATAAAAGACCTGCTCTGGCTGATGCGAGGTGAGGATAATGATGTAGCCTTGCTTTGCGAGCTTTTTTATCTCTTTTAAAACTCGCATTTGATTACCAAAGTCTAAATTTGCCGTTGGCTCGTCAAGTAGCATAACCTTTGAGCGTTGCGCTAAAGCCCTAGCTATCAGCACCATTTGCCGCTCGCCACCGCTTAGATCGGTGTAAATTTTATCTTTAAAGCTCTCTAAATTTAGCGTCTTTAACGCATCTAGCGCTATCTTCTCATCCTCTTTGCTAGGGCGCTCAAATATACCAAGTCTGGCATTTGCACTCATCATCACCACGTCAAAAACGCTAAAGGTAAATGGCGGTGTGTGAGCTTGCGGGACATAGCTTATAAAGCTTGCTCGCTCTTTCTCACTCATCTTTAGCGCGTCTTTGCCGTCTATTAAAATTTTGCCCCCAAGTGGCTTTAAAAAGCCAAGTATCGTCTTAAATGTTGTAGTTTTGCCAACACCGTTGCTACCAAGCAGACAAAAGATATCGCCATCTTGTAAATTTGCATTGAAATTTTCTATAACGACCTTTTTATCGTAGTCGCAGCTTAAATTTTTGATCTCAAATTTCACGCAAAACCTTTTTTACTCTTATAAAGCAAATAGACAAAAACAGGCGCGCCAACTAGCGAAGTGATGACGCCAAATGGGATCTCGCTTGCCATTAAGCTACGTGAAGTGGTATCAACTATCAGTAAAAATAGTCCTCCGCCAAGCAGTGATGCTGGAAAGAGCGTGATGAAATTTGCCCCCACGACAAAGCGCATGATGTGAGGGATGACTAGCCCCACCCAGCCCACGATACCGCAAAATGAGACGCAAGTAGCAGTTAGAAGTGTCGAGGCGATGATGATTATGATGTTATAAAATTTCACATTTAGCCCCATCGCCCTAGCCTCTTCTTCGCCAAAACTAAGCGTGTTTAGCTTGTAGCGAAGCATGAAAAGTGGCACAAGGCAGATCATGACTACGCAAAAAAGTAGAGCTAAATTTTTATATCCGCCACTTCTTACAAGGCTTCCCATCAGCCAAAAAGTAACTTCAGGCAGCTTATCTTCGCTGTCAGCTAGAAATTTTATGAGCGAGCTAAGCGCTCCAAAAAGAGATGAGATGACGATGCCAGTTAGCACCATCACGAGTAAATTTAGCCTGCCCTTTGCGATGACGCTACTTATAAAAACGACGGCAAAAACAGCAAAAAGACCGCAGCCAAAGGCGTTAAGCTGCACGCCTATGTAGTTGAAATTTAAGATGATGGCCACGCTCGCTCCCACAGCTGCGCCGCTTGAGACGCCAAGGATGTCAGGCGAGACTAAAGGATTTTTAAAAAGACCTTGATAGACAGCTCCAGAGCTAGCAAGCGCTGCACCGACAAGGACGGCAAAAAGCACCCTTGGCAAGCGAATGAGCGTAAAGACCGTGTAGCCTTGCTCGTCGCTTGGTTGCTCGTTTAAAATGGCTGATCTTATAAACTCAAAAATTTGAACGTAGCTTATCTCGTAGCGTCCGATGCCTAGCGAAAAAAGAGCACCAGCAAAAGAAGCGCAAATAATGCGAAAATGATCTTTTGGCTACTCAAATTTCATCTCCCGCACGTCCCACCAGATAAGATAGCTCTTGGTTTCTCTTTTAAATTTAAAGCCGCTTTTGGTCTTTGTAAGGTAGCTTTTTACATTTTCTTTGTAAATTTCTTCTTTTTCAGGCGCGACCTCACCGACAAATCTAAAATAAGAAAACGCCTCTTCAAGGCTAGCGAAATCCCTCTCAAAAATGGTGTCAATTATCTTTAAATTTGGATTTGCCCCCATGTCGTAGGCGATATTAAAGATAAAGTTGTAGCCAAATCTCCTGTCGCTTAGTCCTGTCTCGTTTTCATCTTTTATCCCTTTTAAGAAGTCTTGCCAGAACGTTTTTAAACTTGGATAATCCATTAAAAAAGAGGTCATCACGACATATTTATTAGCAAATTTGCAAAGCTTTTTTATATCAAAAAGACCAACTGAGCGTGATGCTAGCACGATGTCGTGTTTTGGCAGATCCTTTAAACTCTGCTCATCACTCCAGTCTTTTTGGATGAAATTTATATTTTTTACCCCAGCCTCTTTTGCATTTTTTTAGCGTATTCAAGCATTTTAGCAAACGGATCTAGCGCGCTTACACTCTTTGCTAGCTTTGCAAGTGGCACGCTAAGCCTTGCAGGACCACACCCCACGTCAAGCACGCTGTCATCTTTTGTGATAGGCAGGTTTGAAAGTAAATTTAGCGTAGAAGCTGCTTCCATGCGTGTCATCTCGTTATACATATCTGCGTAATCATCCCAATTTACGCCGCCATCTTTGCCTTTTACTTTTTGCAAAGTAGGCGAGAACACTTGCTCCAAAATCGCTTGATAATCAACCAGCCCTTGCATCTTTCTCCCTTTGGTTATTTAAATCTGCCCTACAAAAAGGGCAAATTTAAAGAGCCTAAAGCCAAAATAAATTTGGCTTTGGTTTTTAGAATTTAACTTGAGCTGAAAGCATGAAGGTTCTGCTTTGTCCTAAGAAAAGCGAAGTTCCGCGTCCAGCAATCGCTCCATCTACATCAGATGGGAACATTCCCGCCCAGTATTTTTTATCAAAGAGGTTATTTATGTCAAATCTTATAGTTGTCTCTTTGCCTAACCAAGCTTTTGTAGTGTATCTAGCTCCAATATCGGTTGTGAAGTAGCCATTTACGCTATGAGCGTTGGCATTGTCTATGTAGCGCTTGACTGTGTAGTGAAAATTTGTTGTAAATGCAAGTTTATTTGTACTAGGAACTGCGTAGTCAAACAAGACATTTGCTTGAAATTTTGGCTCACCGATAACTGTTTTACCCTCAGACACGCCGTCTTTAGCATTTTTTATCTTAGCATCAAGAAGTGTAAAGCCACCATACATACTTAAAGTATCAACAAGCTTTCCACCAGTAGTTAGCTCAAAGCCGCGGTTTCTTTGTATGCCTTGAATTTTATACTCTGCATTTGCTCCACTACCGACCAGATATGCTACTGGACGCTTGATCTCAAAGATCGCAGCTGATAGATTAAGCTCACCTAGTCTAGCTTTCGCACCGATCTCATATTGTTTGCTTCTAATAGGTTCTACCGTTAAAGTCTCACCTGCTCTAAGTCCTCTTCTAAAAGTATAAGTTGATTGTTCATTTGAGATACTATCTGCAAAGTAGTATAAAGACTTACGTTTTCAACTGGCTTATATACAAGGCTTACACCGTAGTTAAAGCCACTTTTATCATAATTTTTCTCTTTAGATGGATCTAGCTTATAGCTTGTAAACCAACTTCTTGAAACTGATAAGATAGTGCTAAAGTAGTCATTAAATTTAATATCATCAACAACAGAAATATTTTTCATATCGCTACTACTACTTTTATATCTACCGCTTCCTTTTTTTACATGTGGATTATTAAATATTACTGGATGATATAAATTTGAGTTACCAAGTACTCTTTCTTCACCTCTATTTCTAGCACTATAAATAGTCCAGCGATATCCTTTTGTAGCTACGGCAAAATTATGTGATAAAGAACCTGTTTCAAAATTTGTCAAACCTTTTAAAAACCAGCTGTCTACATCAAATCTACCAGATGCACCACTACCACCACTTTTAGTAACTTCATAATCTCCATTTTGATTTAAAAATTTTCCATCGGTGCCATACATATCTCTGATAGCCTTTTGCCACTGATAGCCGCCCTCAAAGTACCAGTTCTCTGTTGGAGCATATTTTAGTTTTACACTAGCTGTTGTTGTTTTAGGTGATTACCACCAAATGTTTGCTCAAGTCCTCTTTTGGTATCTTTTACAGGGCTTGGTACGTCAAAGTCTGCAACTCCGTTTGTTAATGGCATACTAAATCCACCTGGCATACCTGAGTTTTTATGCTCATAGTGACTAAAGTTTGTCTCAAGTGTTAAATTCTCTGTAAGATAAAAATCAAGTCCTAGTGAGGCTAAGCGACGAGAGAATTTACTATCTTTGGCATTCTTTTCACCGCCTGAGTAGTAAAAGACGCCTCTATATCCAACTTTTTCAAATTTATTTGAAGTATCAAGTCCTACGCCCAAATTTGACCTTGAGCTGTAATCAGTCCAGATGATGTTTTGAAGTGAAACTGGGCGTTTACGAGAGTATAGGAAATATCCAGAAGGTGTAGCACCACCATAAAGTGATCCAGCAAGTCCATTTTGGATTTGCAAACTCTCAAACATCGCCATAGGTATAGCTGTGGTTGATGAAGCATAAAAGCCATCCCAAAGGACATTGCCAACAACAACCACGAGTTTGCGGACGACCAACATCGCCACCGCCACGATATTGAATTTGTGCTGAAGGAAAATACCTAACTGCATCTTCAAAACCTTGAACACCTTGGTTGTCAAGTACCTCTTTTGAGATCGTATTTACTTGATAAGGCATATCAAGCACTTTTTTATCAGCCAAAGGACCAGCAGCGACTCTTTTGCTTAAAATTCCTTCATCGATACCACTCTCGCTGATATTATCACCGACTGAATTTACTTCAATGCCCTCAAGCTTTGTCGTTTGCACAGCAAAAACTTGACTTAAAAAACCACTGCACATCAAAAGTGCAGCACATGTTGCAACTAAGATTTTGTAACTCAACTTTTACTCCTTTTATGAAATTTTTACGTCTAAAATGTTACTAAAACAAATCTTAAATATAATTTATTAATTTATTAAATATTTAAAAATACATTTTATTTAAGAAAGCTAAAATAAGGTATTATGAGAACTATTTTTTAAAAATTTCATAGCTTTGATAAGATAAATAAAAACTATAAATATAATTTTTTATATCGACAAATAATGCTTTAGATTTTAAGAAAAGTAATAATTAATAAAAATATAATAAAAGCTATTTTTTTATTTTTAGTAGAAATTTTGGCTAAAAATTAGCCAAAATTTATTTTAAAAGCTCTTTTGCGTATTTTAGGCCTAGCTCGTAAGCTTTAGCATTTGCCTCTTTGACCTTAGCTGGCACGCTTGCTAGCATCTCTTCACGCACTAAATTTTCATCCATGCACCTACTCATCGCCACAGCCACACCAAGAGCCACGACGCTTTGAGTGATGACGTTACCAACCTCGTCTTTTGCGATAGAGATGATAGGAATTTCATAAATTTTCCAGCGCTTTTTGTCCTCGTCGCTTACTTTTACCAAATTTGGCTCGACAACGATCGCACCGCCCTCTTTCACGCCGCTTTTAAAGGCATCGTAGCTTATCTGCGCAGTGGCAAGCATAAAGTCTATCTCGCCCTCGTTTGCGTAAGGATATAAAATTTCTTTCTCGTCAAGTATGATATCGACCTTCGTTGGACCGCCACGCACCTGAGATGTGTAGGTAGATGCCTTGACGCCGTATCCGCCTGCTTTTATCTTGGCAGCTGAGAGGATCTCGCCTGCTAGTATGACGCCCTGTCCGCCAACGCCGACAAATCTTAGTTGTGACTTCATGCTAGCTCCTCAAAATTTATCGCTTCATTGTTCATAGCAGCCCTTCTTACCATGTCGTAAGCCTTGGTGTATTCGATCTTTTCTTCATCTTTGTGAAGCACACCAAGTGGGAAAATGCCCTTTTTTTCTTCGTCGCTTAGCATGTCAAATTTGACCTTGCTCGTCGTGCGGCCCTTTATCCACTCTAAATTTTTCACCGCCTCGCCCATTTTGTTCTTGCGACCTAAATTTATATGGCAGTTTGAAAATACATCAAAAAAGCTGTATCCATCGTGGCTAAAGCCCTCAACAAAGAGCTTTGTAAGCTTCTCTGGCTCGATGACGCTTCCACGCGCGACAAAGCTAGCACCTGCGGCAGTTGCGAGCTTACAGGCATCAAAGCTAGGATCGATGTTGCCGTATTGCGCTGTGACCGTCCACATGCCCTTTGGCGTGGTTGGGCTGGTTTGCGAGTTGGTTAGCGCGTAGATGAAGTTGTTGATTAATATATGATTTAGCCCGATATTTCGGCGGCATCCATGTATCGTGTGGTTGCCTCCTATCGCAAGTCCGTCGCCGTCGCCAGTTACCACGATTACGTGCTTATCTGGGTTTGCCATCTTTACGCCAGTCGCGTAGGCTACGGCTCTGCCGTGAGTTGTGTGGATGGTATTGCAGTCAAGATATCCGCTAAAACGCCCAGAGCAGCCTATGCCTGAGACCACGCAAACGTCGTTCATGTCCCAGCCCATGGTGTCGATAGCGCGGATGAGCGCCTTTAGTATGACGCCATCGCCACAGCCCCAGCACCAAAGAGTAGGCATTTTATCTGTTCGTAAATATTTATCGTAATTAAAAGCCATAAATTTCTCCTATCTTCGCCTCGATCTCGCTTGGGCTTATCGGTCTGCCGTTTGCTTTTAGTAGTTTTGCAAAGTCATCTCTCAAGGTGATCTTTGAAATTTCGCCACTATACTGACCTAAATTTAGCTCGCAGACTAAAATTTTATTAAATTTATCTGATATCTCTTTTAGCTTTTTAGCTGGAGCTGGAAAGAGTGTGAGTGGCTTAAATAGCCCTACTTTTAGCCCTTTTTCACGTAAATTTAATATCGCTTGCTTAGCTGAAAGCGCCACGCTACCAAAGGCGATGATGCAAATTTCAGCGTCATTTAGCATAAACTCTTTAAATTTCTCGCACTCATCAGTGTGTAAATTTATCTTGTTAAACAGCCTATTCATTGAGTATTCAACGATCTTACCATCTTCTGTTGGAAAGCCAGTTGCGCCGTGATGAAGCCCAGTTATGTGGTAGTGATAGCCTTTAAAGAAAGGATTTAGCGTGGCTGGCGCGTCTGGTGCGGCCTCGTATGGTTTATACTCTTTTGGCTCGCCGCTAAATTCTTTTCTTTTATAAATTTCTAGCTCGCTGATCTCAGGCAAACTAACCCTTGCTTGCATGTGTCCTATCGTCTCATCAAGTAGCAACATAACTGGCGTCATAAACCTAGCTGCGAGATTAAAGGCACGCACAGTCTGCGTATAGCACTCTTCTAGGCTACTAGGGGCTAGCACTATCATATTTATATCGCCGTGAGTTGGGTTTTTGGCCTGCAAGATATCGCCTTGTGCGACGCGGGTTGGCAAGCCAGTTGAAGGGCCGCCACGCATTACGTTTACGATGACAAGCGGTATCTCAGCGATAAAGCCAAGACCTATTTGCTCAGCCTTTAGTGAAATTCCTGGACCTGAGCTAGCAGTCATCGCCTTAGCACCGCTCGCACTTGCACCAAGAGAAACTGAAATTCCAGCTATCTCATCTTCCATTTGTATAAATGTGCCACCATATTTTGGTAAAAGTACGCTTAGTTCGTGGGCGATTTCGCTACTTGGAGTGATCGGATATCCGCCAAAGAAGTTACAGCCGCACTCGACCGCAGCCCTTGCTACTAGGGCATTTCCAGTTGATACTAGCTCTCTCATGCGCTTTCTCCAAGCTTTGCAAATTTATTTGCCTTTACGGCAGCGGCTCGCTCTTTACTTTCAGGCGTTAGCTTTGCAAATTTAAAGCCTTTTTCTGCCACATAAATGGCAAAATCAGGACAATGAAGCTCACAGTCGCGACAGCCTATACATGAGTCAGCATAGACGACCTCTATCATCTTACCAAGCACCGCTTTTGGCTCAAGTCTCATTGCTAGCACGCCTGCTGGGCAGTAGCTCACACAGACATCACAGGCCTTACACCTGCTCTCATCGACCCAAACAGGTACATTTTCTTTTATTATCATCTATATTCCTAATCCAAATTTTCTTTTAAAAATTTAATGTTTTTTCTAATATCAGCTTCGCTTTTACTTAGCTGCTCTTGCTCACTTTCATTTATATTTAGCTCTAAAATTTCTTTTAAGCCCTCGCGTCCAAGCCTTACTAGCCTGCCGCAACTTAGTTCATCATCAATAAGCACGCTAGCACTTAAAATTTCATCACTCTTGCCCATGATCGCTTCACACATTTTCACAACTGCAGCCGCTGGTGCGTAGTAAGCTGAAGTGCCAAGAAGCTTAACGATCTTTGCGCCACCTGTGCTTGTCTCTTTTTTAAGAATTGCTAGCTCATTTTCGTTTAAATTTTCGCTGATATTACTAGCAGATACGATCATCTCGTCGTTGTGAGCGCCAATTATCTTTGTCTTTAGCTCTTTTGCATCCTTATCTTTTAGAAGTGCTAGCTCATATCTGCATCTTGCCCCATCAAGCTCACCAGCCATGCCGATCACTTTATTTTTGCTAAAGCCACTAAATTTATGAGCCGTCCAGACCATCACATCAAGCGGATTTGTCACGACAATTATCACCGCATTTGGTGCAAATTTTGCGATATTTTGAGCTGTTTGTTTTACAACAACGGCGTTTTTAAGAAGTAAGTCCTCTCTTGTTTGACCCTCTTTTCTTGGGCTTCCAGCAGTTACCACTACGATATCACTGCCCTCTATTAGCATAAAGTCATCGCCACCGCAAACGGTAGTTTTTGCGTTAAATACGCAACTTGACTGCGCTAGATCAATCGCTTTTGCACGTGCCACGTCACCAAATATATCCACAAGCGCGATCTCATCGCAAACTTCTCTCATACAAAGCACATATGCTATGCTCGCACCGACGTTTCCAGCTCCAACTATACTTATTTTCATTTTCTCATCCTATTATTTGATTTAAAATTTTACTTGGTCTCATGACCTCATTTGCCCTCACTTCATCTGGCAAATAATATCCGCCAAATTCCACACTTGCACCATCATTTTGTCTTATCTCTTTTAAAATTTTGCTCTCATTTTTCTCTAGCTCGTCTGCTAAATTTTCAAAAATTTTGCTTAAAATTCTGCCACTTTTTGCCATTTCTCTTGCCCAAAAAAGCGCTAAATAAAAGTGCGATTCTCTGGTATCAAGAGTGGCATTTGGCGTTTTGTTTTCGTCCAAATAGCTAGCAACCGCTCTATTTAGCGCATCACTTAGCTCTTTTGCCTCTTTTTTTTGCTTAACAAATGCCAAATGCTCGAGCGAAGCACTAAGCGCTAAAAACTCGCCGAGACTATCCCAAAGTAGATGATTTTTCTCTTTTAGCTCTTTTACAAGCGTTGGAGCCGTTCCGCCAGCGCCCGTTTCAAACATCGCTCCACCAGCAAGTAGCGGCACGACCGAGAGCATTTTTGAGCTGCCACCTAGCTCAAAGATCGGGAAAAGATCGGTTAGATAATCTCTTAAAACGTTACCAGTTACGCTTATGACGTTTTTGCCAGCTCTTATCAAGCTAAGCGTTTTTGCAGTCGCTTGCTCGTAGTTTAAAATTTCAAATTTTACGCCAGCTCTAGCAAATTCCTCTTTAAATCTTTCAAATTTAGCTATCAAATTTCTATCATGAGCACGGCTACTATCTAGCCAAAAAATAAGCTCATCTTTTGAAATTTTGCCTCTTTTTAAAGCAAGCTCAAACCACGCATTTATCGCATCGTCTTTTGCCTGCGTCATCCTAAAAATGTCGCCACTTTTAACACTAAATTTAAAGACATTCTCGCCAGCCTCATCAAAAACTACAAATTCTCCGTCTTCTTTTGCGATGAAAGTCTTATCGTGGCTGCCGTATTCCTCGGCCTTTTTAGCCATTAGCCCCACGTTTGCCACGCTGCCGATCTTGCTCACGTCAAGTGCGCCATGCTCCTTAAAGTCCGCTACACAAGCCTCATAAACTCTAGCGTAGGTCCTATCTGGGATCATGCAAAGCGAAAAATTTAGCTCGCCGCTTCTATCTTTTACCTTGCCAGAGTTTCTAATGAGTGCTGGCACGGAGGCGTCGATGATGACGTCATTTGGTACGTCAAAGTTGCTGGCATTTTCATTCAATGCCCAAATTTTTGCCTTTTTGCTCAAAATTTCATCAAATTTAGCCAAAATTTCATCTTTATTTTTAAGCTGCGAAATTTTAGAAAACATATCTTTTAAGCCGTTTTTTGCCTCCACGCTATGAGTTTTAAACTCTTCACCAAATAGCTCAAAAGCCTCTTTAAAATAACTTTTTATCGCGTGAGCAAAGATGACTGGATCGCTAACCTTCATCATCGTACATTTTAGGTGCAGGCTCAAGGTCAAATTCTCTTTTTTTGCCTCTTCAAAACAGCTTACATAAAATTTATCTAGCTCATCTACACTTAAATATGTGGCATCAACTATTTCTCCGCTTTGGATGGTAAGCTCTTTTAAAAGCTCTTTTTTGCCCTCTTTACTTATGAAATTTACATAAAATTTCTCATCTTTGTTAGCGATTATTGAGCGCTCATTCTCATAAAAATCGCCCTTTTGCATGTAGCAAATTTTTGTCTTATTTGTCTTATCCCAGTCGCCATTGCTGTGAGGATGCTTTTTGGCAAATTCTTTAACCGGTGGCAAGACTCTTCTATCTGAGTTTCCTTGCCTAAGCACTGGATTTACTGCACTTCCTAGCACTTTTTGGTATTTTTTAGCGATCTCTTCGTCGTAGTCTGTGATGATCTCATCTGGATAAAAAGGCACATTTAGGCCCTTGCTTCTAAGCTCCTCTATCGCTGCTTTTAACTGAACGAGCGTGGCTGAGATGTTTGGCAACTTTATAATATTTGCCTCTTTGTGGGCGGTCAGCTCACCCAAAAGCTCCAGCTCATCGGCCTTATTTAGTCCAAGCTCCTTACTGAAAAGAGATAAAATTCTCCCAGCTAGGCTAATATCGGCCCTAGTTATGCTAATGTCAGCGCGTGATAAAAAGCTCTTTACGATAGGAAAAAGAGAGTAGCTTGCGAAAAGCGGTGCTTCGTCAGTTTTGGTCCAGATAATGTCACTCATTTTAGCCCTTTTAGTTTTTTAAAATTTATCACTTTCTTTATTAAATATCGTTGTATTTTAGGCGTTTGCTGCAAATTCTAGCTCTATTTTCCTATATTTTGGTTGTGCTCGCTTAAGGTTTTTGAAAAAATGTGTTTTTTCGCCTTTTTATCAAGCACAAAGTATAAATAATCGCTCTTTGCAGGGTTTATCGCCGCTTTGATCGCACTTATCGAGACGCAGCAGACCGGACTTGGCGGAATGCCGTCGTTTAGATAGGTATTAAACTCGCTCATATCACTTCTTATGCGCTCAGCCGTGATCACATCGTGCGAATAAATTCCATAGTTTAGTGTACCGTCCATTTGCAGCCTCATGCCCTTATTTAGGCGGTTATAAATGACTGAGGCGACAAGTGGCATCTCAGCGTCGTTTGCAGCTTCTTTTTGAATTATCGAAGCAATCGTTAAAATTTTAAACCATTTTTTCTCGTTGTATTCGCCAAAAATTTTATTGCTGATCTCGCTTTGAGCCTTTCTTGATGAATTTACAAGATAAAAAGCAAGGTGCCTTTCGCTGATACCTATTGGGATTTTATATGTATTTGGCATCAAAAAGCCGTCACTCACTGGAGCAAGAGCGTTATATTCGCTATTTAGCTTAACTGGATCAAGTCCTAGCTGGGCGGCGATCTGGTTTAAAAAAACGATAGTCGTTTCACCTGGTATTAGCGTTATCTCGGTTAAAGCTGCTTTTGATTTTGCAAGTTTTTTTAAAAAATCAACCCTTGAAATTTTATCTTGGCCGATCTCTATCCAGCCAGATTGCGGAGAGCCGATAAAAAGTATGGCGTACTTGTCTATCACGCTTAAGTTAAAGTTGCGATTAGCTAAATAAGATATAATCTCGCCCACACTTCCCTTTGGTATAAAAACGACCTTGCTTGTGTTTATAGGGCGTGCCAAATAGACAAAAATACTTAGGAAAATGATGGCTACGATATCAAAAAAAATGTCTAAATATGGCTTTTTAATAAAATTTTTTATCATCTTGATTCTTTCGCTTGCTTTGCTTTTAAAATACGGCATAAAAATTAACGATTTCGAGTTTTACGGCGTAAAATTGGAGCAATTATATATAAAATTAGATAAAAAAATAATTGCAAGAGCAAAGCAGATAAGGCTTCCAAATTTTAAGAAAGAGAGCAAGCAAAAAAGCAGCGATGAGCGCCTTTTAAATCTTAGTAAAAGTGTAGATTTTATAGATACGATTTTTCAAGAAATTTCACTTGAAAATGTGCAAATAGGAGATGATTTTAAACTAAAAATTCTATTTTTAGATGATATATTTTTTGTTGATAGCCCTTATTTAAACGTGGATATAAAATTCCAAAACGAACAGCAAGATGGAATAGATCTTTTTAGCGTTAGAAATTTAAGCTTTAAGGATTTTAACGTGAGCATTAGCGGCGAAGGGAGTGCAGATTTTGATAAAAATGACTATAAATTTGAGGGAAATTTCACCTCTCATGAGCTGCACGGTAAGCTAAATTTTGCTCTAAAAGATACATTTTTAACTTACAAAGCTTACGATGTTGAGGCTGGAAGCATTAAAAACTTCATTGATGAGCTTGACAGACGCATAGAGCTAAATAGTGAAGTTAAAAACTGGATATATGGATACATCGTTGCTGATGATTACGAGCTAAAAGAGATAAATGGCAAGGCTGATCTAGCTAAAAATAACTTTTATCTAAATGATCTAAATGTCACCGCAAATACTAAAAATTTGCTCGTTAAATTTGAAAAAGGCTTGCCGGCCGTAAATGTAGGCGAGGCAAATATCACGCTTAAAAACTCAAAGCTTAAATTTGATCTTATTTCGCCTATTTACAAGGGCAAAAAGCTTGATGGCTCAAGCGTTGTGATAAATAATATCTTTGATGAAAAAAGCGCAAATTTAGAGCTACTTATAAAGACAAAATCGATCTATGATGAAGCTATAAACGAGATATTAAAAGCCTATAAGATCATCGTGCCAGTAAGGCAGCTTAGCGGAAAAATGGATGCTAGCTTAAAAATTTTAATAAAACTTGATGAGAAAAGCTTAGAAAATTTTGATGAAAAAAGCGTCATTGCAAATGGAGAATTTAAACTAAGCGACGCGGTTTTAGAAATAGCTGGGAGTAAATTTAACGCTAAAAACGCCCTTGTAAAGCTCATAAATACGACGAATTTAAACATCGATGCTACTGGCTTTGGGCTTGAGTTTTTTAAAGCAAATGCTAAGGCTGATATAAATTTACAAAAAAGTACTGGCGAGATAAAAGGTACAATAGAAAGCTTTGATCTAAAAGAGAAAAATGATGAAATTTTAGTCTTTGAAAATGAGCCATTTAGCGCATTTTTAGACTTTAGCAAGGCTGATGAAACTTTGCTTAAGTTAGAGCCATTTGGACTTGATATGAGCTTTGGCAGTGAAAGTAAAATAGCAACAAAAAATAGTAAATTTTTCATAGAGAACTCACCTGTTTTAAAGCAAAACGGCGTGCGTGGTTTTGATGAACTTAGTATAAAAAGCAAGGATTTTACTGATCTTGAATTTTTTGCCAAAGGAGCAAACTTTGATTTGCCGTTTTTAGATAAAAATGGCTCAAAATATGAAAATGATGATCTTAAAATTTTAGTCTCAAAAGCTGGTGTAAAGGTAGATAGCGCAAGTAAAAAGCTAAGCCTAGACATAAAAGAAAAAGCCATAAACGTAAAAACTAAAGACCTAAATTTGCTAGTGCTTGACGATAACAAAACTAGCGAGCAAAGCACGCCGCTTGAGCTTTTAGCAAAAAATGGCGATATCATTTTAAGGGATCTAAACAAGACCTTGCCATTTGCTAGCTTTAGTGCCGAGAAAAAGGGTAAAAGCACCTCGCTAAATGGGCTGGCGCAGCAAGGAAGAGTTGGCTATTTTAATGATGAAAAGAGTATAAATTTAGACGCAACCGACATAAGCGGAGAATTTATCAACGACCTTTTTGGCATCAAGAGCTTTGAGGGTGGTAAATTTCGCCTAAAACTACTTGGAGAGAATACTAAAAATTTTAAGGCTGAGGTAAGATTTTTTGATACTTTTTTAAAAGATTATATCTTTTATCAAAGACTGCTTAGCTTTTTAAACTCGGTTCCATCGCTTCTTAGCTTTAAAACACCTGATTTTAACGACAAAGGCTTTACTGTTAAAAATGGTAAAATTTTACTCACTAGAAACGGCGATATGATCGAGTTTTTAGCGATTGAAATGATAGGCACAAGCGCTGATATCGGTGGGCGTGGCACGATCGATCTAAAGAGTAAAAAGATAAACATCGACCTTGAGCTAAAGCTACTAAAAGATGCTAGCAGTATCATTGATAAAATTCCACTGGTAAATCAAATAATCCTTGGCAAGGACCGCTCGCTCTCAACAGTCATCGCCATACGAGGCACTACCGATAAGCCTGAGTACTCGACGCAGATCCTGCAAGACGCCCTACTCTCACCTCTAAAGATAATAAGAAACGTGATTCAGGCTCCGTTTTTGATATTTGAGTAGTTTAAATCTGCAACGCATGGAAATTATAGAAAAATTATTGGCTGCTTCTAAAGCCAAGAGTGGTGCTCATTTTTGATTATTTTTATTATCCTCGGCTCGCAAAGCGCATAAAAAGGATATCGAAAGCTAAAGATCAAGGTTTTGGTAGCTATTTTTTTGATACTAGTGCTATTAAAATATTTTGACAAAAAGCATAAAATTTTGCGTATTATAATACGCAAAATTTACTTCATCTCAAGGCGCATAAGATACATATCCTCGCCCTCAGTTACCTTTAAATTTTGGCTCTTGCACTTTGGACAGGTGAAGTCATTTTCACTAAGCTCTCCGCCAAATCCACAATCCAAACACTCAATAACCACAGCTTGCAAATTTATCACAAGCTCGGCGTTTTCACAGATCGTACCAGCCTTATAAACATCAAATGCACTCTCCAGATAGTGTGGCTCCACTCCGCTTAAACGGCCAACCTTTATCTCGATCTTGCTTATCTCTTTGGCGTTTTCTTTGGCGGCGTTTTTCTCGCAAAGGCTAACTAAATTTTGAACGATACTAAGCTCGTGCATTAGCAGATCCTTGGTAGTAGCTCGCCCTTTGGCGGCTCGAGGAATCTTCTTGATTTATAGGAGTTTTCGATGATGACACGCTCGTTTTTTGCCTCCATTACTTCACCAATTATCATCGCATTTTTATCAAATTCTCGCAAAATCCCAAGTGTGTCCTCGGCCTGGCTCTCATCAACAGCCATCACAAAAGTGCCCTCATTTGCAAGCTCATAAGGCTCAAATCCAAACAGCTCACAAACGCCCATCACTTCGTCTGCGACCTTGATATTTTCTTCAAAGACCAAGATGTCAAATTTAGCAAATTTAGTCCATTCATTTAGCACTGCACTTAGCCCACCCCTTGTCGCATCACGCATGCACTGCGGCTTTATACCAGCGCTAAATAGCCTTAAAGCGACCTCTTTTAAACTCTTGCAGTCACTTTTTAGATCAAGCCCAAGCTCAAATTCCTCTCTTGCTGCAAGCACCACGCCGCCGTGTCTGCCAACATCTCCAGAGATGAGAATTTTTGCCCCTGCTTTTAAATTTTTAAGCTCCACGCCTTCGCAAACTATCTCGCCGATGCCTGCTGTGTTTATGAAAATCTTATCGCATTTGCCCTTTGGCACGACCTTTGTATCGCCACAAACTACGCTTACACCACTCTCTTTACAAGTTTTTGCAAGCGAGCCAAGTACCGTTTCAAGCTCTTCTATACTAAGCCCCTCTTCGATGATGAGCGAGCAGCTTAGGTATTTTGCGCTTGCTCCAACCATCGCAAGGTCGTTTATCGTGCCGCAAGCCGCGATCTTGCCGATGTCGCCGCCATTAAAAAAAATGGGAGTTACCACAAAGCTATCGGAGCTAAATGCGATCTTGCCGTTTAAATTTAATATCGCCGAGTCGTTGCTCTGTCTTAAAATTTCATTATCAAAAATTTTAAATATCGTCTCGTTTATAAGCGAGTTCATCTCCTCGCCGCCACCGCCGTGGCTTAGCATTATCTTTTTCATTAAATTCCTTAACCAACTCTTGCGTATTTAAAATATGCCGCACAAGCGCCCTCGCTTGATACCATGCACGATCCTATCGGATTTTGCGGGTTGCAGACCTTGCCAAAGACTTTGCACTCTGTTGGCTTTGCTAGCCCTCTTAAAATTTGCCCACAAATGCAAGCCTTGCTCTCGCCGGCACTCTCTACGTTGCAGTCAAACTGCACTCTAGCGTCAAGATAGGCAAACTCATCTTTTAGTTTCATGCCGCTTTGCGCTATCTTGCCAAGGCCTCTCCAGACAAAGTCGCACGGCTCAAAGTACTTAGCTATGAGCTCTTTTGCCTTGACGTTGCCCTCTTCTTTAACCGCCCTTGCGTACTCGTTATAAACCTCATATGTTCCTTCTTTTTGCTGACGGACTAAATTTAGCACACTTGCCATGATGTCAAGTGGCTCAAATCCGCTAATGGCTATCGGTCTTTTAAACTCGCTCGCTAGCTCTTTGTAAATTTTACTTCCAGTGATGACGCTTACGTGGCTTGGTCCCAAAAATGCATCTATCCTCACGTTTTCATCGCTCATTATGGCTCTAACTGGTGCTGGGACAGTTACGTGATTTATGTGAAAGTATAAATTTTTAATGCCCTCTTGCACCACTTTTTCAACCAAATTTGCGCTCATTGGCGTCGTTGTCTCAAAGCCAATGGCAAAAAATATGACCTTTTTGTCTGGATTTTGCTTAGCGATATTTAGTGCATCAAGTGGCGTGTAAAGTGCTCTTATATCATGCCCCTCGCCACGAAGTTTTTGCAAGCTTGTCTTTGAGCCAGGCACTCTTAGCATGTCAGCTAGCGTGCAAAAGATCACATTATCCATGCTAGCAAGCTTACAGGCCTCATCTATGCGGCTCTTTGGCATCACGCAGACCGGACAGCCTGGGCCGTGGACGAAATTTATATGCTCTCCAACTAAGTTTGGCAGTGCAAATTTCATAATGCTATGCGTATGACCGCCGCAAATTTCCATGATATTTAGGGGCTTTGTGCTCTCTTTTTTTATGAGTTTTGAAAGGGCTAGGATTAAATTTTTATCGCGAAAGTCATTGATAAGATCCATCAAATTTTCCCCGCGTTCATATCATCAGCGATCTTTTGATAGACCTCTAAGCTTTCAAGCGCAAACTGCGTATCGATCTTTTGCATGGCGTATCCAACGTGGATTAGCACGTATTCGCCAACCTTTACCTCTTCAGATATGAGATCTAGGCTTACCTTTCTAGTAACGCCCAAGGTCTCAACGGTAGCAACGTTATTTTCATCTATTTCTATTACTTTTGAAGGGATTGAGAGGCACATTATCTTAGCTCTTTTTTAAATTCCAAATAACTTATCCATTTATCGATACCTTCACCAGTTTTGCTATCTATCACAAAGATATCGACCTTTGGATTTAGCTTTCTAGCGTCGTTTTTCACTCGCTCGATATCAAAGTCAAAGTGCGGCGCAAGCGAAGCTTTTGTGATGAGAAGCACATCAGCAGCCCTAAACATCACTGGATATTTGCTCACCTTATCATCGCCCTCTGGCACCGAAAGAAGCACAGCGTTAAAATGCGAGCCAACATCGTAGCTTGCAGGGCAGACTAAATTTCCAACATTTTCTATAAAGACTAGATCAAGCTCGTTTAGCGGCAGATGGTGAAGCCCTTCATGCACCATAAATGCGTCCAAGTGACAGGTCTGACCTGTGCTTATCTGATGAGCCTTTGCACCAGCTTTTACTATGCGATCAGCATCTTGATTTGTCTCCAAATCGCCCTCAACAACGCCTATTTTAAATTTACCAGCATTTATCGTAGCCTCTAAAAGCGTCGTCTTACCAGCACCTGGGCTACTCATTAAATTTACGCAAAGTATCTTTTTCTCATCAAAATGGGCTCTGTTGTGAGCGGCCTCTTTGTCGTTTTCAGATAGAATTTTCTCTATCACGTCTATGGTTTTGCTCTCGTTTAGCACAGGGTGTGCGTGAGCCTTGTGGCTATGCTCGTGTGCGTCATGAGCGTGGTCCGTATGCCCATCGTGAGTGTGTGGGTGTGAGTGAGTGGTGCCATCAGCGTGAGTGTGAGTGTGGGCGTGATTTCCCATTGAACAACCGCAATCTTTACACATTTTTTCATCCTTTTTTATTAATTTATGGAGATTTTAACTCTTAAATTTAAAAATAAAATTAAAATTTAGGAGTTTTTGCAAATAGATCAAAATTAATTAATTTATTTAAATTTAAAAATATAAATGAAATTTACACAAGAATTTTGACTAAATTTACTTTACTCTTTTTGCCTAATCTCATCCAACTTATCAAAATTTTCATCACCAAGTAGCTTTTTACTATTTTTTTGGACATTCTTTTGGATTATTAAATCCTTTAGCCTAGCCTTGCCATTATCCATCACCATCAAAACCGCATACGCATCAACGTCTTCTTCTCTCATTTCATCTTCAGTATTAGCTGCACTATCAGGTGACATATAAAAGTGCTCTATGCCGTATTTTACGAGCGAGTAACCATCATATCTACCAGCTAAAAAGACTCCATTCTCTGGTTTGCTTATACTAAATTTAGCAAAGCTGTAGGTGCCATTAGTATCTGGCTTTAAAACAGCATAAACTCTAGCCCCATCTCTTACTCTCTCATCGTATTGGTCGATATAGCGGTCATCTTTATCATTTTCGTCAAAATTTCTTGAATGAAAATTTGAAAATTCATAGTTTAAATCAACATAATTTCCGCGAAAAAGATCTCTTGGATCATAAAGATTGACCCTTACTCTTACCTCTTGCCCAAAATAAAGTGGCATAAGCGCGTAGCCAAGCATAATGCCAATAAGCGAAATTTGAAAAATTACAGCTACTATTAATACTTTTATCTTCATTTTTTACGTCCTTTTCTAGCGACAACTAGCACTATGAAAGCAAACACCATAAATAGTGCCGTAGCGCCGATATAATCACCTATGAGTTGGAAATACCTCACGGCTGCAACCAAAAATATCATACAAAGACCAAGTTTTAACTCACCCTTTTTGATAAGAACCGCAGCCGTTATGATATTTGCGAGCGAGAAAAATATATTTGCATAGCCAGGCCCGTAGCTAAAGACAAATGGCAACGACACGAGCAGTGCCCCAAGTAGCAATCCACTCTTATTTTTTTCTTTAAAAAATAGTGCAAAATAAGCAACACTAAATAGGATAAAGACAAAGCCAAAGTTGCTTTTAAAAAACGACTTCACAAACCAAAGCTCTTCATCTCCAACCTCAAATAAATTTCTTTCTTCAAATAAAAATAGACAAAATAACAACACAAAAACGCCAAAATTTTTACCAAATTCTTTCGTAAATGCGCCAAGCCCTACTCTAAATTTATCTAGTAGCGGCGAAATGCTAATAAGTAAAAGCGCATAAGATAGCGATACGATCGCAACCATCGGAAGTCCAAACAAAAATCCATAATCAAATATCGCTCTAAGACCACTAATGTAGCCGCAAAATGAAATGATGTATATAAAAATATCTATAAAAAGCACAAAAGCCAACCATTTTGAGTCGTCTTTGTAAAGCGTATATGCGCCAAGCACTATAAAAATGATAAAGCCAAAACCAAAGTCGCCCTGATAGCCTATCATAAAAAACCAAACTGTCGCAAAGATAAGGCTTTGGGCTACCAACACACCTTTTTTACTAGCAAAAGAAACCGCAAACGCCCCGATACTCCAAAGTAAAATACCACCGCTTGGCTCATCGCTAATGTTATAAATTTGAGCAATAAGTGCAATCGCCGCACCAAAGCAGAAATTTCCAAGAAAAAACATCGCCGTTGATAGATTTTCCTTTCCCTTTGCGAGATAGTAAATTCCACCAAAATTTACAAGCCCAAGCACAAATAACACAAGTGCCAAACGTCCTAGTCTTGGTATCTCTTCCCAATTTGCACCAACGAGCGTAAAAAATGCTAGTGCAAAAAAGAGATATGCTACGAGTTTTAGGACAAAACTTATCTTGTCGCTGTGAGCGTCAGGATCGATGTCATATAAATTTGCTATTTTTATAGCAGTCTCTTTATCGACTATGCCGTCACTTTGCCACCGATCTAGCTCTTTTGTTAGAAAAATTCTATTTAAAAAGTTCATTATTCACACTCTCTTTTATAAGATATACAAAACACCAAATTTCTAGCCAGTGTCTTAATGCCGTATTTATGTCCATTGACACTGCCTTAATCTTTCAACAAAAAATATAATTGTGATTTAAAATATAAAAAAATACAGAAGCTAAAATGCTGCCGATAATAAAAATTTTTAGCAAGGTAGCTTGGGTCAGGCTCCTAAGCTTTGCTTTAAAAATTTCTCGCTTAAGTCTAAACCCAAGTAAAAAGAAAAAAACGGCCATCAAACTATCATTTACCAAAAGGATAAGGGGCTTTTGTATCGGCGATTTACCAAAATTTAGCCTTGTATCGATTTGTAAAAATGAGTTATAAAAACTGCTTAAAAAAATATTTTCAAAGATAAATGCCACTAAAGCAGCAGCGATAAGAAAGATACCACCGCTAGCTTCACCTATAAAAAAATCCCAAAAATTCCTAAAACCCATAAAGACCCTTAAAAAACTAAAACCTAGGAATAGCTGCCCTTGTGAGTTTAGAAAATTTTACACCCTTTAAGCCGGCGATCCTTTCAGCAAAGCGTTCAATTTTGCCAGCCTCGCCCCTTATTGAAATCGTTTCTAAGCAGTTATGGTGATCGACATGAACATGGTTTGTGCAGATAATTTTCACATCAGAGCTATGCTCTATATCCATCTTTTTATTCACCAAATCGTTGTGATGATGCATATAAATGAGCGTCAAAACCCCGATCAACTCCTCACTAGCGTCCTTCCAGCTATCACTTACGATCTTTTCACGTATCAAATCCCTCGTAAATTCGCTCCTAGAAGCGTAGCCTTGTTCGCTAACCTTTTTATCTAGTTCGTCAAGTAACTGACTAGGTAAAGAAACACTAAAACGTATAACACTATCCATTTTCTGCTCCTTTCTCGTTTGATTACCGTTTATAATCATTATACATCACTTAT
>NZ_CABPUE010000001.1:116104-123909 GCF_902460545.1 Campylobacter concisus | reverse complement strand
TAAATTTGCCCTAAATTTACGTTAGAATCGTTGCTACAGAATTTTTTATTGATATAAAATTTCAAATTTGCTTTAGTAAATTTTTTGTAAATAAGTTCGAGTAAAGTCTTATTTTGAAAAACTCCGCCGCTTAGCAAAATTTCCATTTTTTCTTTTTTTGAAATTTCAAAAATAATATCAGCCAAGCCATTTATAAATGCCGTTGCAGCCACTCTTGGCTCATCTTTTAAAGCACTTTTAAAAGCCTCTTTAAAGCCGATCACTCCATTGTCTAGACTAAATTTATAACACACATCTAAATTTTTATCATAAAGCGCTTCAAGCCTCATACCACTCTCGCCCTCAAAACTCGAGTGAAAAAGTCCACAAATAATCGCCCCAAATGCGTCAAATATCCTACCAACTGAGCTAGTCTTTACTAAGTTTAATCCTTTTTGCTCCATTTTTTTAAAATTTGCAAGCATTTTTTCATCAAAATTTACTAGAAATTTACGTCCCTCGTCCTCAAGAGAGTATTTTAAAATAATAGAATATGCGATTAGATAAATATTTTTGATGCTGTTTTCGCCCCCAAATAGGCTAAATTCATCAAAGTGATAAACTCGCTCGTAACTCTTTTTATCTAGCCTAAAGACCTCGCCACCCCAAATTTTGCCATCCTCTCCGTATCCAGTGCCGTCAAAACAAAAGCCAAGATACTCTTTATCTGGCAAATCATTTTCAAATATCACACTTAGCAAATGTGCGTAGTGATGCTGCAGATGAACTAGCTCAAAGCCCTGATCTTTCGCCCATTTTGTATTTAAAAAATTTGGATGCAAATCAGCTATGACCTTGTCTATTTTTAGATCATAAGTCGTTTCAAAAAGTGTAAAAATATCCTTAAACCTATCAAAAGTCACCACGTTTTTTAGGTCACCGATATATGGACTAACCATCAAAAGTCCGTCTTTGTAGATGCAAAATGAGCTTTTTAGCTCCGCTCCAAGGGCCAAAAATGTCCCTTTTTGCTTGAAATTTGTATGGATGAAATTTGGATTTAGCCCGCGGCTTGTCCTTGTAAAAATTGTCTCATCGCCAACGCAAAATGCGATACTATCGTCACTTGGTGAGTAAATTTCTCGGTCGTGATCAAGGTAAAAGTCTATGACGCCACCTAGTTTTTCCCTTAGCTCACTTTCGTCTTTTATGACAACCTCGCCTGAGATGTTTGCGCTAGTTGCGATGATGTCGTGCTCTAAATAATCAAAAAGTAAAAGATGTATGCCACTAAATGCGAGCATGACGCCAAGCTTATTTAAATTTGGTGCGACACTTTTTGCGATATTTGAGCCGTTTTTTGCTTCAAGCAAGACGATCGGCTTTAAATTTGAACTAAGAAGCTTTGCCTCCGCCTCTGAAATTTGCGCTATTTTTCTAGCGTTTTGCAAATTTTTACTCATCAGAGCAAATGGCTTACTTGGGCGGTGCTTTCTGGCTCTTAGCTCGCAAACTGCGGCTTCATTTGTCGCGTCGCAAACCAGATGAAAGCCACCAAGGCCCTTAATGGCTAAAATTTTACCCTCGTTTATGAGCCTAGCTGCCTCTTTGGCGGCTTCGTTTTTACTAGCCAAAACTTTGCCAAATTTATCTTTTAGATAGAGCTTTGGCCCGCAGTTTGGGCAAGAGATCGGCTCTGCGTGGTAGCGGCGATTAAGCGGATCTTTGTATTCGCCTCCGCAAAACTCGCACATTTTAAACTCGCTC
Source organism: Campylobacter concisus (assembly GCF_902460545.1). Taxonomy (GTDB): domain Bacteria; phylum Campylobacterota; class Campylobacteria; order Campylobacterales; family Campylobacteraceae; genus Campylobacter_A; species Campylobacter_A concisus_AE. The sequence goes on along the minus strand of NZ_CABPUE010000001.1, from coordinate 122,163 downwards.
ATCGTCGTATTTACCCTGTCGTAGGGTAGTGCTTTGATGATGGAAAATCTCGGTCCGCAGTTGGTGCAGTTTATAAATGGATATTTGTAGCGTGGATTTGTGGGGTCATAAAACTCGTACAAGCAGTCATCACAAAGTGCGTAATCAGGCAAAATAGGCGCTTGTTTGGTGGCTGACTTTGAAGCGATGATCTCAAGCTTTTTATAAATTTTATCTATCTTAAATTTCTTTAGCTCATCGATCCTAGCAAGGGCTGGCAGCTTCTCATAAAGCTCTTTTTCAAAAGCCAAAAAGCTAGCCTCATCGCCGCTAAAATTTAGCTTCACGCCCTCATCATCGTTGTAAATTTCGCCAACAAGCTTAAATTTATCCGCTAAAGTATAGACAAAAGGTCTAAAGCCCACACCTTGAACTAAGCCTTTGATCTCATATCTAAAGCTTGATCTCAACGCCAAATCCGGGGTCAAAATTTGTTTTTATATTTGGGTTTAGGTGCTTTTTTATCAAGTTGCTAACTACCTTATTATAAAATAAATCCCCGCTTAAAGTAACATTTTTGATGTTAAATTTATCTCGTTTTTCATAGCTAAAATCGCTCAAAAAATGCGCCAAAGACTCGGTGCAACCAAAGCTGATGTTCTTCTCTCCAGCGCCAGCAAGGACAAACGAAATGATACTTTTTACAAACTTAACCCCGTCTAAACCAAAGTCATCTTTCATCTTGTAATCGATCCTAACGCCCTTTTGACCGCTAAAATCAGCTGCCATTAATAGCAAATTCTCCCCTGCTTTTTTAAAGTCATCGCCTAAGCCAAGTATGCGCCCAGCTATGCAAAATAGCGAGAAAAAGCTAGCATTTGAGCTAAATTTACCACTTGGTAAAGTATGCTCTTTGCTAAAATTTTCAAGTAGCCTTTCGCCGCCCTCCTCGGCTCTTATGAGCTTATAAATTTCTTCAAAGCTACTAAATTTTGGCAAAAATAGAAGCTGCGTTTTGCTTGATTTTGAAAGCAGGTAAATTTCGTCATCACTAAATTTGCTAAATTTTAGCCCCAAAGCTATATCGCTAAAATTACTAAGCTCAAATTCCTCGTTTTTTGCATAGAAAAATGGGCTTAAAGCTGCACTACTTTCAAGCAAAGTAAGCCTTGAAAGAGCATTTTTTTGCTCCTTTACCTTAATGCTTAAAAAGCTAAAATTTTCTTTATTTAGCTGCTCGCAAACGGCGTAAAGAAAAAGATCATTTGGCGCCCTCACGTCAAAAAATAGCGGTGCATCCTCGTGATTTTGCCTATAAATGGCTGTCGTCTTTAGTGATAAAAGTGGCTTTTCAAAGCTAGCTAGAAATGTCAAAACTCTATCATCGGCGATAAAAATTTTTGGTAGCTGCTTTAAATTTACAGGCATCAAGAAATTTGCGTCAAAATTTACGCCAAGAGAAATTTCATATAAATTTTCATCTTGCTCTACGCAAACGACCTTGCCGTTTTTTAATAAATTTAGGCAAGTTTTAAGCTTTTCATTAAAATTATCAAGCGTTATCTCGCCATCAAATTTACTCCAAGCAAGCACGCCACTTTCATTTAAGATAGCCCTTTCGCTAGCCAAAAATGTGCTCGCTTGAGTCGGAGTTAGGCCGCCAAATTTTATCTCACTTATCTTACTATCTTCATCAAGCTCACTTGTAGCCAAGACCTCACTGTGCTTTATAAAAAGACTAAATGGCAAGAGCGCACTTGCTTTATTTGCCACGCTCTCAAGCTCGCTGGTATTGCCACTTACCTTTAGACAAATTTCATCTTCTTTACACTTTATACTATGAGCTAGATCGCCAGCAAGCAAGCGTAAAAATGGCACTAGAAACGAAGCGTCCTTGTGGCAAGTAAATTTAAAAGCAAGTATCATTTTAAACCTTTTTTAGCGTATTCATCAACGATATCATTTAGGGTGAAATTTGCTACTTTTTCACACTTAAAATCAAGCTCTTTTAAGTGATCAAGCAGCGTTTTTTCTAAAATTATAGAAGCGTTTATAACCTCATCTGAGAGGCTAAAATTTGATGATTCTATACGGCTAGGCACGATGCCTAAGATTTTGGTTGTCGGTCTATCGCCTGCAAGCTCCATTAGATGAAGGGTCTGAAGCATCTCTATCTCGTGAGCCGAGCCGTCCCAACTAATAAAATTTGGCACGTTTAGAAAGTCGAAAAAATAAACATCACCTACGCTTGCACCATTTGCGCTAATGCAATCAACGACGATAAGATAGTCAAATTCGCTTATTATGTGAGTTAGAGCGAGGGCTAAAGTGCCCCCGTCCATTAGAGTAAGCTCGTTTTTAGAGCTTGTAAATTTATAGTTTTTAACCATCAAATTTACAAAATGAGCACCTATACCTTCATCGGCAAACATCACGTTGCCGATACCAAGAACCAGCACTCTCATCAGTGTTCTTTTACAAATTTATAACCACTAACGATAGCGTCCATCGCTCCATTTTTGCCTTTAACAGCGTTAAATACTGCCATATAAACATGAATCGGCACAAATATCATAATGACCCACATGCAAATTCTATGTATCGTTCTAACATTTGCTAATCCGCCCATAAGCTCTTCAAAAAACCTAGCTGGCTCATAAAGTGCTCCGCCAAGTCCCTCATGATAAACATGAACGTAAAGCACAAGACCGCTTAGGCAAATAAGAGTCAAAATAAGATAAAAGAAAAAGTATGAGGCAAACTGCAAAGGATTATAAACGCCCCTTAAATGCGGATGTGGCCCCATAAAAAGATAATACTTGATCTGTGCGATCCAAATTTTTGGATTTAGAAAATCAACCACACTCATCCACTCTTTTTTACTATGTTTATCAAAGACAAATAGATAAAATTTAAAGATAAACGCCGCTATTAGCACAAAGCCAGCGATCTGGTGAGTCATACGCCACTTTGCTTGCATAAAATTTGTAGGCTCGCTCGTGATCTCTGGACTCACAAAAACGTATGAGATATAGTAGCCACTCACAACCAAAAGTGTAATCGCTGCAAATCTAATCCAGTGTGTCAGCCTAACGCCGATGGAGAATTCGTATTCGCTGATTCTATCAGCATTTTTATGTGACATATTCTCTCCTTACAAATTTGGATTTATCTTATAAGTACTCAAATCATTTCCCTTTGTATCCATAACATGCACAGCGCATGCGATGCAAGGATCGTAAGAGTGAATTTTTCGTATTATCTCGAGTGGTTTTGAAAGATCAGCGATCTTTAAACCAACTAAGCACGCTTCGTAGCTTCCCATTTGACCTTTGGCATCTTTTGGAGAGGCGTTCCATGTGCTTGGCACGACTGCTTGCCAGTTTGTGATAACACCATCTTTTATGCGGCACCAGTGGCTAAGCGCACCTCTTGGAGCATTGCCTTGGAAATTTCCTTTGTACTCTTTTTTGTTATCAATTACATATTTTGCGCAGGTCTCTTGATCTGATTTTAAATTTTCTACTAAGGCATTAAATGCGTCCATTGTGTGCTCAGCAACCACTTTTGCTTCAAGCATACGAGTAGCGGTTCTGCCTAGAGTTGAGAAAACTGCACTTAATGGCAAGCCACTCTTTGCTAAAAATTCGTCAACTACTTTTTTAACTCTCTCGTTGCCTCTAGCGTAGTTTATAACAATACTTGCTATTGGACCCACTTGCATAGGCAAGCCATCATATCTTGGTGCTTTGATCCAGCTATATTTGCCTTTTGTATCAAAAAGCTTACTGTGAGCTAGTTTGCCCTCGGCGTCTATGCTCTCGCCGTCAATAAGGCCTGTGTAGTTTGCCTCAGTCTCGCCGTCATATGGATGAAGCGCTTTATCGTTTTTATACCAAGACCTAGTAGCTTCTTCGGTGATCTTGTCTTCGTCTATGTCATAAACCTTGCTAAGATCGCCATTTAAGATATAGCCACCTTTAAATAGATGGTCATTTTTGCCAATCAAAAACTCATCATAGCAGAGTAAATTTGCCACACCAGCATCGTTTAGAACGCTTGGCTCATTACCATAGGCTTTAGCCGCCATCAAGATATCTGGATAGTAAGCTCTATCAACAAATTCTTTGATCTCGGCAAATTTGCTCATATATTCGCCCATTCTAGCTGGATCCATAAGATCCATCACGCAAGTCACGCCGCCAACTGTTAGGCTTTGTGGATGTGGGTTTTTCGCGCCAAAGATCGCCATCATCTGAGCTGCTGTTCTTTGAATTCTAAGGCACTCTAAGTAATGTGAGAGGACGATTAAATTTTGCTCTGGCGTAAATTTATATGTGCTATGTCCCCAGTATGCGTTGGCAAATGGTCCAAGGTTGCCCTTTTTAACAAAGGCTTCAACCCTCTCTTTTACCTCTTTTAGCTTGTCAGCTCCCGTGGCAAACGGAAGATCAGTATATTTAAACGCCTCTTCGCTAGCTTTATGCACATCTGCGCTTAGTGCAGAGACCACGTCTGCCCAGTCAAGGCCATGAAGCTGATAAAAATGTACGATGTGATCGTGAAGATATAAAGCTGCGTTCATAAGCGTTCTAGTTAGCTCTGCATTTAGTGGAGGCTTGATGCCAAGGGCATTTTCAACTGCGATGATGCCTGCTCGGTAGTGTGAGTATGTACAAACGCCACAAATTCTTTGCATAAAAAAGCCAGCATCTCTTGGATCTCTACCTTTTACGATCTGCTCTAAACCACGCCAAAGAGTTGAGCCAGAATACGCCTCTTTTACAATATTATTTTCATCTACAACAACTTCTATTCTTAAGTGTCCCTCGATACGTGTTATAGGGTCTATTACTATTCTTTTTTCACTCATTTTTTCGCCTTATTCTTTATCTTTACTCATAGAAGCTATAACAGCGTGAGCTGCTATGCCAATGCCTGTAAGAGCTAAAATTCCGATGCCAACTTTGTCGCTGACATTATCAGCTCCAAGACCTAAAACAGTATCAAAGAGTCTATCTGCCATAGGCTCTTCAAATGGCCCCATCGTATCCCAGAAGTCTGGCTCTGAGCAGCCTATACAGCCGTGACCTGCTTGAACTGGCCATGATGTGTGCTGGTTAAATCTCTCGCGTGAACAGTTATTAAATGTATATGGACCTTTACAGCCTACTTTGTATAAGCAGTAGCCATTTTTTGCACCTTCATCGCCGAAGTTTTGGACAAACTCGCCAGCATCAAAGTGACCACGTCTTTCGCAAAGATCGTGAATTCTTAAGCCATAAGCCCATTTTGGTCTATTGTAAACATCAAGCGCTGGAAGTGTGCCAAAAAGTAAGAAGTGAAGCACGTTGCCAACGATATTTTTCTCACTTGGTGGACAGCCCGCAACATTAATAACTGGTTTATCAGTTACCTTTGAAAGTCCCACTGAATTTGATGGATTTGGCCTTGCAGCTTGAATGCCACCGAAGCTAGAACAGGTGCCGATCGCAAAGATAGCAGCTGCGTCTTTTGAAGCATTTACAGCATGTGTTTTACCTGTTGTGCCATGAGGTCCAACAGTTAGAAAATTTTCAGTCGTACCAGTTGGGATACCGCCCTCAACTAGCAAAATGTATCTGCCTTTGTATTTTTCGATCGCACTCTCTAAATTTTCTTCAGCCTGCCAACCAGAGGCTGCCATGATAGTTTCGTGGTATTCAAGGCTTATGTAGTCAAATATAAGACTATCTATGCTTGGAGCATCGGTTCTTAGTAAGCTCTCGCTACAGCCTGTGCATTCTGCCATATGAAGCCATATCACAGGAAGCCTATCGCTAAGCTCAGCAGCACGAGCAACCATCGGTGTCATCGCACTTGGCAATGCCATAAAAGCTGTCATCGCACCAGCCCACTTCATAAAATCACGTCTCGTAAAGCCCTTCTCTTTTAAAAGCTGCGCAATACTCGAGTCGCTTTTCATCTTAGGCAACGCACTAAGCTCACTTAAGCGTCTATCTATCTTTTGACGCAAGTCATTATTCATATAAGCTCCTTTGCTTGAAAATTTTACTTTTGTTATTAATATCTTTGTTTAA
>NZ_CABPUE010000001.1:50471-115874 GCF_902460545.1 Campylobacter concisus | reverse complement strand
TTTTAAGCATATTATTCTGAAAGTAAATATCAACTATAATTTTTAATAATTTTTAAAAATTTAGCATATTTAAGGCGAGAGAAATTTTTGAGATATAAATTTTTAAAAGCCCAAATTGATTAAATTTTAGGCTTTTAAAGTTGCATTAAAATGGCCAGATAGCTTCCATAAGCCTTGTGCCCCAAGGTTTTTTGGTTGATTTGTCTAGCTCGCCCTCGGTTTTATACAAAATTTTGGCGTCAGCTATATATTTTGAGTCGATTTCGTTGTTTTGTGAGATGTCGTAAGGTCTGATAACGCCGCTCACTTGCATGATCTGCTTTTCGCCATTTATAAGTAGCTCGCGGCTACCTTCTATGAAATAGTTGCCATTATTTAGTATTTTTATGATCCTGGCTGAAATGGTTGCGGTAAATTTCTCGCTTCTGTTGCTCGTGCCACTACCTGTAAATTTATTGCCGCCACCTGCTTTAAAGCCGATGTCACCGTATTTGTTTAGATTATCAGCCACAGTTGAAAGCGGTGCAGCCCCAGCTGTGAAAACACCGCCACCAAGCGAGATAGTGCTATCTTTGTTGGTACTTTTGCTACCGGTTGAAGTTTGGCTTGCATTTTCTGAGATAACGATAGTCACGATATCATTTACATTCATCGCCTTTCTATCTGAAAATAGTGGATTCTCGCCCTTGCCAAAGAGGCTGCCAGCGTTGCTTTGTCCGGTTCCACTATCTTTTGAAGGGAGTTGCTCGACATAAACTGGGGGTTTCATATTGATATGAGGATCAGCGCTTGGTGTGCAGCCAGTGCAAATAATGCCCGCAGATAAGACGAGCCAAATCGTTTTATGGTTCATAAAAAATGCCTTAAAATAAGTATCTTTGTGCTAGAATTAAGCAATTTAAGTTCCTAAAAAGGTCGCAAATGAAAAGTTGTTACGTTTTTACAGACAAAAATTTAGCACATCTGCAAGAAATTATAGCTACAAAATTCAAAAAAGTTGAGATTTTTAAGATAATCCCAGATGAAAACGATAAAAATAACTTAATAAATTTAAATGAAAAAGAATTTTTTCTAAAATTTATAGATAAATTTGAAGAGTTAAAAGCCAAAAGCGACTTTGTCATAGTTCTTGGCTGTGAGAGCTTTAGTGTCTTTGGCAAAAGCGAGCTAAATTTAAAGCTAGCAAGAAATTTAAACGCTCCAATTTTTGACGAAAACGCAAGCGAGCTAAAAGCGCTAAATCCAAACTCAAAGCTTCTAATCACCGATAAATTTGATGAAATTTTGAGCTACAAAGCTGACATCATCACACCATTTAAATTTCAAAGCTTGCTTCTAAAAAGAGCTAAAGCGGCAAACAAGACCGTCGTTTTACCAGAGAGCGACGATGAGAGAATTTTAAAAGCAGCTCACATCATACTAGAAAAAAGGGTGGCAAATATAATTTTACTAGGACTTAAAGATGAAATTTCAAAAAAAGCGGCCGCTTTGGGGCTAAATTTAAGCAAAGCCAAAGTGATCGACCCAGCACAAAACGAGCTAACAGATGAATTTGCAAAGAAAATTTATGAGCTAAGAAAGCACAAAGGCGTGGACGAAGTCAAGGCAAACGCACTTGCTAAAGATAAAATTTACTTTGCTACGATGCTAATTCATGAAGGCATAGCCGATGCCTTGGTAAGTGGCGCTACGATGAGCACGGCTGATACGATCCGCCCAGCCTTGCAGATAATAAAAACAAAGCCAAATGTAAGTGTGGTAAGTGGGGCATTTTTTATGGCACTTGAAGAAGAAATTTTGCTTTTTGCCGACTGTGCTGTCACGCCAAATCCAAGCACAGATGAGCTAGCTAGCATAACGCTAAGCAGCGCTCAAACGGCAAGTGCCTTTGGCCTTAACCCAAAGATCGCTATGCTGAGCTACTCTACGGCTGATAGTGGCAGTGGGGCTGATGTGGAGTTTGTAAAAGAAGCTGCCAAAAAGGCGAGAGAGCTTGATGCAAATTTAAAGATCGCAGCGCCAATTCAGTTTGACGCAGCCGTTGATCTAAGCGTGGCTAGCAAAAAGATGCCAAACTCAGAGGTTGCTGGACGTGCAAATGTCTTTATCTTTCCAAATTTAAACTGCGGAAACATCTGCTATAAAGCAGTTCAGCGAAGCGCAAACGCTCTAGCCGTGGGTCCGATACTTCAAGGGCTAAAAAAGCCAGTTAATGATCTAAGTCGCGGCTGCCTCGTTGAAGACGTGGTAAATACCATCTTAATCAGTGCCATACAAGCAGGAGAATAATATGAGAATTTTGGTTTTAAACTCGGGTAGTAGCTCAATAAAATTTCAACTTTTTGTAATGGATACCAAAACCAGTCTAGCAAGCGGTCTAGTCGAGCAAATCGGTAGCTCCAGCTCAAGAGCGGTACTAAAAGCAAATGGCGAAACCTATGAGATAAAACGCTTCATAAAAGACCACCATGACGGACTTGAGGCGATGAACGAGCTCTTTGTCACATCACACACCTTGCACGATCTAAGCGAGCTTGATGGTATCGGACACAGGATAGTTCACGGCGGCGAGAGCTTTTTTAGCTCGATGATCGTTGATGAAAGCGTCATCAAAAAGATCGAGGAGATAAGCCCACTTGCCCCACTTCACAATCCAGGGCACCTTGCTGGCATCAAAAACGCAATGAAAGAGAGCAAAAATGTGCCTCACGTGGTCGTTTTTGACACGGTATTTCATCAAAGTATGCCAGAGTATGCCTACCGCTACGCCCTACCCTACGACGTTTGCAAGACTCATCACATCAGAAAATACGGCTTTCATGGCACATCACATAGATATGTTTGCAAACAAGCGGCCAAAATGCTTGGCATAGAATTTGATAAATTTAACGCTATCTCACTTCATCTAGGTAACGGCGCCTCAGCCTGTGCAGTACAAAACGGTAAAAGTATCGATACCTCGATGGGGCTTAGCCCACTTGAAGGGCTCATAATGGGTACAAGAAGCGGCGATATGGACCCAGCCGTGGTCATTTACTTGCTAAATATCGGCGTTTTAAAGTGGAACGAGATCGATAACTTTTTAAACAAAAAAAGCGGACTTTTTGGAATTTGTGGCTCAAGTGACATGAGAGAGGTTGTGGCTAAAATGCAAAACGACGAGCGAGCAAAGCTTGCTTTTGAGATGTTTTGTTACCGAGTGAAAAAATATATTGGCTCATATTACGCCATTTTAGGACGCGTTGATGCGCTTATATTTACCGGTGGCATTGGCGAAAACGCACCAAACACAAGGCAAAAAATTTGTGACGAATTAAAACATCTTGGCATTCACATAAATCACGATCTAAATTTCCAAGACATGCGAGGCGAGAGATGCATAGACGGGGATGACGCTAAGATAAAAACACTCATCATCCCAACAAATGAAGAGCTAGAAATCGCGATAGAAACGGCTAGAGTAATAAAAGAGAGCAAAGCCAAATAAATAGATATTTAAGCAAGACTTGATATATAAATTTTAAGCCTAACTCGTTTTAAAATAGAATTAGCATTTTTAGGCTACGAGATAAAAAGCTTTTGCGAGTTTAAGCTCGCAAAAGCTTGCAATTAATTTTTCTTAAAAAATCTCAAAATTTTTGCTTGGAGTTTAAACTGATCTGAAAGCTCCATTATCGGATAGGCTCCAGCATATTTTTTGCCACCAGACAGATCTTTGCTAACGCCTCCACGTGCAGCGATCTGCGCGAAGTCACCCACTTTTACATGACCAGCTGAGCCGCTTTGTCCGCCCATTACGACGTTTCTGCCTAGCACTGTTGAGCCAGCAAGGCCAGTTTGTGAGACTATTAGGCAGCCATTTCCAAGCTCGCAGTTATGACCTATTTGAACGAGATTATCTATCTTTGTGTAGTTTGCGATCATTGTGCTTTCAAAGACGCCACGATCTATCGTCGTGCAAGCGCCAATCTCGACAAAATCGCCTAAGACTACATTGCCATTGTGGTAAATTTTTACATGCTCGCCAGTTTTTGTATGTGCATAGCCAAAGCCATCGCTTCCGATCACACAGTTTGCCAGTAGGTGGCACTCGTTACCGATGACGCAGTCGTTATAAATGACTACGTTTGGGTGGATGATGCAGTTTTTACCGATAGTTACGTTATCGCCCAAAAATGCCCCAGCCATTACTACCGTATTTTCGCCCACGCTCACATTTGAGCCGATATAGACATTTGGCATAATCTTTGCACTCTTGGCGATATTTGATGGCTTTGGCTCGCAAAAAAGTGGCTTAGCATAATCTTTACTAAGCAAGGCAAATGCAAGGTGCGGGTTATCACACACAAGTGCGACCATACCAGCTGGCACCAAGTCTAAAAGCGATTTTGTCACCAATATGGCTCCAGCGTTTGATGTACTTATAAATTTTGCATTTTTCTCGCCGTCACAATATGTTAGCTCAGCTTTATTTGCATTTTTTAAAGAATTTAAGGCAAAAATTTCTATATCTTCTCCGCTAAAAGTAGCGTTTACTTTTGAGGCTATTTCACTTAGTTTCATCATATATCCATTATCACAGATCCGCCGCGTACGACGTCAACTGGGTTAAATTTCTTTATTGATTTTAAAAAGCTCTCGATCCTACTCGCATCGTCAGCCACCATGACAACGATGTAGTTTTCATTTGTATTTGTCACGATACCATTGTACGACTTTAGTATCGCCTCAAGACCGGCGAAATTTTCACCAAGTGGGATTTTCACAAGAGCCATCTCTTTTTCGACAAATTCGCCACTTTCTATGACTTTATACGTTGGTATGAGCTTGTGAAGCTGTTTTACGATCTGCTCTAAAACTCTCTCGTCGCCGCTTGTGACGATGCTCAGTCTTGAGAAGTTGCTCTCAGGTATCGGAGCAACGGTGAGTGTATCAATATTGTAACCTCTGCCCGCAAAAAGCCCAGAAATTCTAGCCAAAACGCCGTGTTCATTTAAAACTATAACCGAAATCGTTCTTCTGATACTCATTTTTCTTCCTTGCTCTTTAATATCATATTATAAATCGCAGCTCCTGCTGGAACCATAGGAAGCACATCCTCAAAGCGATCGATCCTAACGTCGATCATCGCTGATTTTTTGCTATCGATCGCTTCTTTTAAAGCCTTTCTAAACTCATCCTTACTCTTGCAAACAAAGCCAACTCCGCCAAATCCTTCAGCGATCTTTACAAAATCAGGCTGCAAGCTAAGATCAGTCGATGAGTAGCGTTTTTCATAAAAAAATGTCTGCCACTGGCGCACCATGCCCAAGAAATTGTTATTTAAAATGATGTTTATAACGGGCATATTTATCTCATGAGCAGTCATTAATTCTTGGATATTCATAAGTATTGAGCCATCGCCTGTAAAATTTATAACAAGATTATCTGGTTTTGCACATTTTGCGCCGATCGCTGCAGGGAGGCCGTATCCCATTGTACCAAGTCCGCCACTTGTGACAAGCTGTCTTGCTCGGTTAAACGGATAAAACTGTGCCACCCACATTTGATGCTGTCCGACGTCTGTTGAGATTATCGCATCAGCTCCTGCTATCTTCGCGGTCTCTTCGATGACCCATTGCGGTTTTAAGACCTTGTCGCTATCTGTGTAGCCAAGTGGATTTAACTTAGAATATCTATCTAAAATTTCTCTCCAAGGTGCGTAGTTTTCAGGCTCAGCTTTGACTTCGTCGTAAAGCTCAGTTAGCACATTTGTAAGATCACCAACTATCGGATAGTGGGCGTTTATAATCTTTGAGATAGAGCTTGGATCGATATCGATGTGGATAATCTTTGCATGTTTGGCAAACTCGTCCGTCCTGCCAGTGATCCTGTCACAAAATCTAGCTCCAAGCGAGATGAGAAGGTCGCACTCGCTTAAAGCCATATTTGAAGCATAGCTGCCATGCATGCCTGCCATGCCTAAATTTAGCTCATCTTTTGCGTCAAGTACACCAAGAGCCATCAGTGTCTCAACCGCTGGAATGCCAGTTTTTTTCATAAATTTACGTATGATCTCGCTTGCATTTGATGCGATCGCACCACCACCGATGTATAGAAGCGGCCTTTTAGCTTCGTTTATCGCAACTGCTGCTTTTTTTATCTGTTTTGAGTTGCCCTTATAGGTCGGTTTGTAACTTGGGATAGAAATTTCTTTTGGATATACAAAGTCACCAAGTCTTGATGTGATATTTTTTGGGATATCGATATGAACTGGTCCTGGGCGGCCTGATCTTGCGATATAAAACGCCTCTTTTATGATGCGAGGTAGCTCTTCAACGCTATTAACCAAGAAGTTATGCTTAACACAGGGGCGTGAAATGCCGACCGCATCGATCTCTTGAAAAGCATCTGTGCCGATCATAAATGTTGGTACTTGACCACTTATAAGCACGATTGGAATACTATCGCTATAAGCTGTTGCAAGGCCAGTGACAGCATTTGTAAAGCCAGGACCACTTGTCACAAAAGCAACGCCGACTTTACCGCTAACTCTAGCGTATCCATCGGCCGCATGAACGGCTGCTTGCTCGTGGCGAACCAAAACGTGTTTAAAATAAGTCTGCTTGTATGTTTCGTCGTAGATATTTAAAGCTGCACCGCCAGGATAGCCAAAAACTATCTCAACGCCCTCTTCGTGCAAGGCCTCGCTTATCATCTGTGAACCAGAAATCTGTTTTATCATCACTTTAGCCTTTTGATAAATTTATCGCAGATTATATCCCAAAGCATTTTAAATCCATTTTAACTTTCTAGCGAATTTTAGGTATTGCTTTGATTTTCTTGAAAAATTTTTAACTAATTTAAAAGAATAATACAAAATATTTTACATAAAATTAAACATATTATTTTTAGTAAAATTGATAAATTTAAGTGAGCAAAGACTATAAAATTTTAAGAGCTAAAACTCATTTGTATAAATTTTAGGTTTTAATATTTTGAATAAAATAAGCCTAAAATTTTGCTTCATTTTTTATATCATTTAGCTTTTTAACGGCTTCATCAAAGTCATCAGAATTTATGAAAACATTAATGTTTTCATTTTTCTTATAGACTTTATCGTAGTATTTTGTGAGTAAAATTTTAGCTACTTTAGCAATGTCATTTTCATTAAATTTAGCCACAGCTTCATCTCTAGCTTTTTTATCGATAAATGGCGAAATTTTTTTCATACATTCTTCAAAAAAAGCTTTATCCACACTTTTATAGTCATCTACTATACAAGAAATTCTTTTTTCTAAACTTGCGCTCACTTCGACATTTATACCACTACGCATCGCCTCATAAAGACTTTTTGGCAAACTTAACGAGCCTATCCTTCTGCTCTCACCCTCGATAAAGCAAATTTTATCTTCTAGCGTGATGAGCTTTTCAAATAACACATCTTCAAAGCTTTTTTGGCTTGGCTGCGCGCCGTTTATCGCTCCAAAGACAGAGCCTAAATGATTTGCCATAGACTCAAGGTCTATTGATGGGCTTAGAGCCCTTATTAGCTTACTTTTAAAGCAGCCAGTGTTGCCAAAAAGAGTGATAAATTTTGTGCTCAAAGGTCGATTTAGAAATTCTAAAACGTAATTTCTATAAGCTTTATAGCCACCACTAAGCCTAAAAACTCTATATCCTATCATGCTTAGCACATAGCCAACAGAATTTGATCTAAGCCCACCTTTAGCGCAGTAGATGCCAATAGCTGAACCAACCTTGGCTCTTTTATAAACCTCATCAATGATATTTTGTAAATTTTTGCAGATATATTTTGCGCCAAGGCTCTTTGCTAGGGATCTATCGCTTTTATAGATCGTGCCTACCTCTTTATGTTCCGCGTCATTTAAAGCGTATAAATTTATGGCATCTTTTATGTGTGAATATGAAAATTCATGTGGTGATCTTGCGTCTATTAAAATTTCAAAAGAGCTTCTTTTCTCTAGCCACTGCTCTACATCAAGCTCAAATAACGGCACTAAATGCCTTTTTTAGTTTCTCAAAAAGTGGATGAAATGGCGTGCCATTTACTCTCACATCAGAGATAGTAGTTATAAAATTTGTATCTCCGCTCCACCTTGGCACAAGGTGATAATGCACATGCTCAGCTATGCCAGCTCCCGCTGCCTTGCCTAAATTCATACCTATATTTACGCCATTAGCATAAAGCTCTTTTTTTAAAATTTCAACTCCAAGCCTTACAAATTTACTCATCTCAAACCAAGTCTGCTCATCAAGCTCTTCGATCTTATCGGTATGCTGATTTGGTATTATCATAAAATGTCCTGGAGAATACGGATATAAATTCATAATCCCAAAACAATGCTTAGCTCGAAAAAGTACGCCATTTTTATCATCATCATCTGAGTTTATAACGTCACAAAAAACACAGCTATCTTTTTTAGCGCTAAAGTATTCGCTTCTCCAAGGGGCACAAAGGTGCTGCATTACTCACCCTCCTTTATCTTTTTGACGGCATTTTTTATATTATCTTGCCTCATAAAATGCTCTCCTATCAAGAAAGCATCTACGCCTATTTTACTTAGCTCTCTAAGCTGTTCATGCTCGTAAAGACCGCTTTCAGCGACTATTATCTTGCCATTTGGTAAAAGTGGTATGAGCTTCTCACAAAGGCTCATATCCATCGTAAAATCATCTAAATTTCTATGATTTATACCTATTATATTTGCTCCTGCAAAGATAGCCTTTTTCACATCACTCGCGTCGTGAGTTTCAACCAAAACTTCAAGACCTAAATGATGAGCGTAGTCTAAAAACTCTTTTAGCTCATTTTGAGTTAATGCTTTTGCGATGAGCAAGATAAAGTCTGCTCCATAAACAAGAGCTTCAAGAATTTGATACTTATCAACGATAAAATCTTTTCTAAGGATCGGCCTTGAGGCGTAGCGGCGAACTTGCGTGATATACTCGATGTTGCCTTTAAACCAATGTGGTTCAGTCAAGATACTAAAAGCATTTGCGTATGGCTCGTATTCCTGAGCGATTTTTATAGGTTCAAAATCCTCTCTTATCACGCCTTTGCTAGGGCTTGCCTTTTTGATCTCGGCTATGATTCTTATAGGCTCATTTTGACTTGCTCTAAGTGCATTTAAAACATCTCTTGGTACGTATGGATTGTACGCTAGAGAGCGACCAAGCCACTCCTCAGGGAAGTCTGCTTTTCTTTTTTCAAGATCATCTTTAGTCTTTTTTATTATCTCATCAAGTATCATTTTTTAAGCCTTTTGTTTAGATTTATTATACAGCGCTCTATTAGGTGCAAATGCTCTTTTGCCTCTTTTGAAGTCCTAAAATCAACATCTTTCATTGCATGCTGCATGATACTTTTTGCTTTTTTGCACTCACCGAGCTTAAAATATCCCCACGCTAGCGAATCCTCATAATAAGGTGACTCGGGCGAGATGGTAAGTGCCCTTTGCACAAGCTCTATACCCTTTCTAGGATCAATATCATGATCTATCAGCAAGTAGCCATAATAGTTAAAAAACATATCATTTTCTAGCTTTGGCACGCTAGCTTCAAATTTATCTAAAATTTCAGCCATTTTTTGTTCGTTCAAGGTATCTTTATTCATCTCGTATTCGTAAATCGCGGCTTTTGCTAAAAAATTTAAATCCCTGCTGTCATTATAAATTTTAACAGCAAGTATGTATGCGTCACCGAAATTACTAGTCGCCGCATAAAGATCCATAAGTGCCACATCGTTGTAGCTATATTTTTTTAAAATTTCAATTGCTGCTTTGTAATTTTTATCATAGATAAAAAACTGCACGATCTTATCAATATACGAAGTATCGTGATTTAGCTCATAAAGCTCTTCAAAGAGTTCGATCACTTTTGGGAAATTTCTTTGCTGGGAGTAAATTTCAGCCAAAAGCTCGCAAGTCTTTAGCGTGCAGCCTTGTTCATCTCTAAATTTTTCAAGATATTTTGTAGCGTCTTTTATCTTATCCATGCGATTTATCAAAATATCAACGATACGGAGCAAATTTTCTTCTTCTTGCTTTAGCGAGTATGCCTCTTCAAAGTATTTTAGCGCAGTCGTTGTTTCATTTTGCATCATACAAATAGTGCCAAGCATGAGTAAATTTTGGGCATTTGGCTCTTTTGTGGCAAGCTCTTGCATTAAACTTTTAGCCTCATTTAGCTTTGAAAGATTTACTAAATTTGCCACCTTTATACGGATAAAATCGCTGTCGTCTTTTAAGCTTTTTTCGCCTTCACTTATCAAAGCGTCTAAATTTTCATTTTTTGTTGCAAAGGCGAGTTTGATCGCCTCTTTTAAATAAGCTTTTTGATTTGTATCTTTAAAAATGTTTGAGTAAGCTTGAATGCTAGCATTCACATCTCCGCTATCTTGAAACAATAAAGCTTGCATTAGGCGTAAATTTATACTTTTATTATCGTCAGCCAAAAGTAGCTGCGAATTAAAAAATACGCTCATAAAAAATACTAAAATTTTACGCCAATACATTCTGCTTTTAGCTCCTTTAAATTTTTTTTAAAATAATTCCAAAATGGAAAAGTCCTACACTGCTGTGGCCTTAGCTCATAAACTGAGCAGTTTTTATTTTTTTCATCAAAAAATACACAAGCAAAGCCATCTTCATAAGGCTTCTCTTTTATGCTACACCTTAGCCCAACTCTTATTAAAAACTGCTTTTCAAACTCATCTTTACTCATATGAAATGCGGTGCAAAATTTTGAAATTTCTTCTTCATTTATCCAGATGTAGCCACTCTCTCCCGTGCAACACTTGCCGCCACAGCTCTCGCAAAGGCTGGCATCAAACTCATAGCTAAAGCCTTGCACTCTCACGCTAGCCCCTGATAATCAACGCTGTTTGTATCAGCTTTTTTAAAAATTTCAATCGTCTCTTTTGTATGCGAGCCATTTTCGCTCATTACCAAAGGTGGCAAAATTTTTAGCTTTGAGTTTGAATTATTTCTCACCTCAAACAGGGCTAAATTTGCTGGCTTATCAGCTTTTGTATGAATAAATTTTAGGCTTACTAAATTTAGCTTAAACTCTTTTAGACATGCTACAATCTGGCTAAGATCATCAGGTGCATAGCAAAAAAACGCCCTTTTGTGAGGCTTTAAATTTACGCTTATACCTTTTATAAAGTCTTTTAGACCCAAAGAGCTTGTGTATCTACTAGCCTTTATATGCTTATCTTCACTCTGCTTTGCACCCTCGTGATAAAATGGTGGATTTGATACGATGAGGTCAAATTTCTCACTATCTTTAAAATCTGCAAAATTAGTATTTATAGTTTCTGCCTCCAAGCCATTCTTACTGGCATTAAATTTAGAAATTTCACCATTTATTTGCAAAATATCAAGCAAGCTTAGGCTGGAATTTTTAAAGTCGCGTTTAAGCAAAAGCCCAAGTATCCCGCATCCTGCACCAACGTCTAAAATCCTGCCTGAAAAATTTTTCAAACTTGAGCTTATAAAATCATAAAGTACCAGCGTATCGCTGTTGTAGCGATAGCCACTTTTTAGCTGAGCCAAGATCATCTATAAACCTTGATGATAAAGCCACGCGTGACATCTTTTACGATCACTTCGGAGCTAAAGCTGATCCTTGCAAAATCACCAAATTCTTCTTTTATAAGCTCGGCTGCTGCCTTTGCACGCTCTTTACCAACGCCATAATTTACATAGTTATTTAGTCTGCCAAGATCGTCTTTTTTGATGCTTTGAGCCACATTTGACGGGATGACAAAATTTTTCTTATCTACGATCGGAATTATCTCATAAAGGTAGTTTGAGTTAAACCTTTGCAAAAATTCACTCACTCTATTCTTACACATCACGCTAACCTTATCTTTTGCATCCATGTCATCACACTCAAGGCTAGAGATCAAAACTAGCTTTGTTGGCGTCTCTGGTTTAGTTGTCGCCTGTAAGATATTTTTTAAATTCACATTTTCATTTTCAAGCTCATCTTGCCTATTTAAATTTTGCTCGATATCTTTTTGAAGTTCGATGATCTTGGCATTTACTGGACTTCCTTTTACGCTAGATGAGCTAAGTTCATTTATTTTAGAATTTAACCTCTCAATCGTCTTATTGCTCTCGTTTAACTTATGTTTTGCGCTTTCAAGCTCATTTTGTAAGCTTAGTAAATTTTTACCACCACTTTTATTGCTATCAGCAAAAAGAGCCGACGTATCAGCTATCTTCTTTTGCAAAATATTTATTTGCTGACGCAAAATCTCATAGTTTTGCATATCGATCTTTAGCGTTCTTTTTTGAGCTTCTAGCTCACTTTGCTTTGCTGCTAGCATTTGACTTGTTTGAGTGAGATTATTTTCTAACTCTTTTATCTTTTCATCTTTTGAGTTTATCTTTGCACTTAAATTTTTCAACTCGCTGTCATTTAAACCAAGCTTTTGAGTCTGCAAAGAGATAGTTTGATTTTGCTCAAATAAAGTTTTTAAAAATTTATTTGTCTTTGTATCGAGCATCTTTAGCTCATCTCGTGCATTTTTAAAGCTCTCTTCACTTAGATTTAGCTTTTTATTTAGCTCACTTAGACTTGCATTTGCATCTAAATTTTGCTTCTCTAGCTTTTTATTTATCAAATTTACCCGTTCAAGCTCTTTTTTAAGCGAATTTATATTTTCATTTGCGAGTTTATTTTCCTGCTCGCTTTTAAGATTTTTTTCTTTTAAATCATTAAAACTTTTATGAAGTGCCGCAAGGGAGGCGTTTAGCTCCAAATTTTTACCATTATAGTTTTCAACTGCCAAATCTTTTGAGTTTAAATTTTTCTTTATCTCATCAAGCTCATAAATTCTGTCTTTTAAGGCAGTCTTGTTTGACTCAAGTGCTTCCTCAAGATCAATTATCTTATTTGCCTTTTTTGAAAGCTCATCCTCCATAACACTCTTTTGCGTTTCAAAGCCATCAGTTAGAGCGTTTATCTCTTTTTCATAGCTAAATTTTTGTGTCTTAGCGTCATTTTTTGCTCGCTCGATCTCCTCTTTTAAAAGCAAAATTTCTCTTTTTTCATTTTTATCTTTTTCATTTTGAGTATTTTCGTACTCTTTTATTAGTGCATCTTTTTGAGCCAGTGTCGTATTTAGCTCTATATTTTGCTCTTTTAAAGCTATGTAATTTGCCTCAGCCATCTCTTTAAATTTAGCAAAATTTGCTTCGATATCTTTTACCTTACTTTCATCACCATTTTTTGCCTCATTTATCGCATTTTCAAGGTCTATTATCTTTTTTTCATAGGCTTTTGAGCTCTCAATCATATCAGCTTGAGCTTCATTTAGCCGTTTTGTGAGAGTTTGTATATTTTCAAAGTGTTGTGCTTCAAGCTCGCCAAGCGTCTTTTGGTTTTTCTCAACTATCTCATTTTTTTCATTTTCGATATTTTTTTTCATCTCTGAAATTTTGCTTATAAAGTCTAAATTTTTCTCGCTGATATCGACATTATCAGTAGCTAAAATTTTATTTTTTTTACTTAGCTCACGAACTTGTTCTTGAAGTTCATTTACATCATTTGATAAATTTTGATCGTTCGTTTCAGTAAAATTTTGGATATAGCTTTTTGGAGTTATATATCCGCCATATTCGTAAAGATCGTCTTTGCTGATATATTTTTGTCTCTCTTCTTCTGGCAAATTGTCAAAATTTATAGAATAAATCGTTTGATTAGTATCTTTTGGTGTCTCATCTTCTTTTGGAGATTTAAAAAACGATAGGCAAAAGCCAACTATCAAACAAAAAATAGCTAGTAAAATTTTATTTATCAAGCTTATGCCTTGCCCTTTAAAATATCTTTTATGACGTGATGAGCGTGATTTAGAGCAACGACTATTGAGCCGCCATTTTTTAGCACGATGTCACCGCCCACATAAAGTCCTGGCACGCTACTTTGGTAGTTGCTATCAACTATTGGAGTGCCTTTTTCATCGATTTTTATCTGACATTTTTGTAAAAAATCAACCGGACTTGAGCCGCCTATTGCATAGACAACTCTGTCATAAACGCGAATTTTGCCATTTTCATAATGCACTCTAACCTTGCCTGATTCGTTATCTATCTCTTTTATATCGTGATTTAGCCTAACTTTTATTTTACCGTGCTTTTCTAACTCCCAAAGTGCGCTTAAATTTGTCTCATTTACGCGGCTAAAATTATCTTTTCTATAAGCGATTGTGGTTTTATTGTATTGGCAAAGCTCGATCGCATACTCAACTGCTGAGTTTCCGCCACCTACGACAAGCACCTTTTCGCCGTTTGTACAGCTATCAAGGTTAAAATTTACAACCGAGTTTAGTGAAGGCGGGATTTTATAATCAGGCTTATTTGGTCGTCCCATTTTACCGATAGAAATCATCACATTTTTAGCTTCATATACGGCTTTTGAGGTAGTTACTTTAAAAATTTCTCCATCTTTTTTCACGCTCTCTACTTCAGAATTAAAAAAAGCTTCAATTTTTTCGGTGTCAAGCAGCTTGTCAAAATAATCAAGCGTGCTCTCTTTCGTGCCATCCTCAAATGAAACTACGCCATGTATCGTACTATCTTGCCCTTTATACTCTTTATCTACGCGTTTATTATCTTTATAAAATTTTCTTATCGTTTGGCTGTGATTATCGCCTTTTTCAAGAAGCAAAACGTTGTTTAAGCCATTTCTTTTTGCCTCAACTACGCTAGCAATTCCACAGGGTCCGCCACCAACAACGATTAGATCATAAACATTTACCATCTTTTTCTCCAAATTTTATAATTTTAAGCTTTTTTAACTAGATCAGCCATCAAAAACGCAAGCTCAAGTGCCTGATCAGCATTTAGCCTTGGATCACATTGTGTTTCATACCTTTGTTCAAGCGAGCTTTCAGTGATATTTAATGCCCCACCCGTGCACTCAGTCACGTCTTGTCCTGTCATCTCAAGATGTACGCCGCCAGCCCTTGTACCCTCAGCTTTGTGAATTTCAAAAAAGCTTCTAACCTCGCTTATTATCTTGTCAAATTCTCTGGTTTTGTAGTTATTTGAGGTTTTTACAGTGTTGCCATGCATCGGATCGATGCTATAAACGATATTTAGCCCTTCTCGCTTTAGCTCTCTTAAAATTTTTGGTAAATTTTCGCCTATCTTATCTGCACCCATTCTGATTATCACATTTAGTCTGCCAGCTTCATTTTCTGGATTTAGCTTATTTGCAAGCGCGACGACATCTTCAGCCTTTGCACTTGGTCCGATCTTTACGCCGATAGGATTTTTCACACCACTTAAAAAATGCACATGAGCGTCGTTTATGCCGCGCGTCCTCTCGCCTATCCAAAGCATGTGAGCTGAGCAGTCATACCACTCGCCACTAAGGCTATCAACCCTAGTTAGCGCCTCTTCATAAGGCAAAAGTAGCGCCTCGTGAGATGTATAGACTGCTGTTTGATTTATCGCTGGAGTGTTTGCCGAAGTGATACCACAAGCTGCCATGAAAGATAGAGTTTTTGTTAGATCATCAGCTAGTTTTGCGTATTTCTCACCGATCTCTGGCTTTTTAACAAAGCCTAAATTCCACTTATGCACCTGATGAAGGTCTGCCAAACCTCCTCTTGAAAAGGCTCTTAAGAGGTTCATCGTAGAAGCACTTTGATAGTAGGCCTCTATCATGCGTTTTGGGTCGGCAACTCTAGCTTTTTCGTCAAATTCAAAGCCATTTATGATGTCACCTCTATAGCTTGGTAACTTAACGCCATTTACCTCTTCATAATCGCTACTTCTAGGCTTTGCAAACTGCCCTGCTACGCGGCCTACTTTGACCACTGGACAGCCACCACCAAATGTCAAAACTATCGACATTTGAAGCAGGACTTTAAACATATCTCTGATGTTGTTTGCATTAAAATTTGTAAAACTCTCAGCGCAGTCGCCACCTTGAAGCAAAAACGCCTCACCATTGCAAACTTTTGCAAGCTCCTCTTTTAAACTTCTAGCCTCGCCAGCAAAGACCAAAGGAGGAAGCGATTTTAATTTTTCTTCGACCTCTTTAAGCTCTTTTAAATCTGGGTATTTTGGTTGTTGCAAGATATTAAATTCTCTCCAGCTATCGCGGTTCCAAGTCATTTATTTTCCTATCTTTTTTGCCTTAAATTAGACGCTGATTATATCACGGCAAACTTAAAAAATAAAAGCCATTAATGGGCTATTAAAGATATTTTGCCTACAATCGCTACTTTAAATTTACCCAAAAAGGAGCAGAATTTTTTTATGATAAAAGGCATATTTTATTCGCTTTTGGCATCTGTTTTGTTTAACTGCATCTACTACATGTCAGTACTCATGAACCCCATCAGCACGCAAGCTCTTGTTGGATACCGCATGATCTTTGCCATGCCTTTTGTCATCGCAGCCATTTTTTTGTTAAAACAGCAGCGAAATTTCAAATTTTTACTTCTAAAAATAAAGCTAAAACCTAAAATTTTACTAGTTTTACTAGCTACCTCGCTCATTGTCTCATTTCAGATGTGGCTCTATCTCTGGGCTCCAAGCAACGGATCAGCGCTAAAAGTCTCTATCGGCTACCTCATCATGCCAATAGTCATGGTCCTTTTTGGACGGATATTTTTTAAAGAGCACCTCTCTAAAACAAAGCTAGCCTCGATATTTTTTGCAGCCCTTGGCGTCTTTAGCACAGCTATACTAAGCGGCGGCATCTCGTGGGAGAGCGCTGTAGTTTTTTGCCTTTATCCAGTCTATTTTGCCATTAGAAAGTACTACAACCTTGCAAATTTCTCAAGCTTTGTTATAGAGATAATTTTTATGTTTTTATTCTCATTTTATTTTGCGCTCACAGCCGATATGGACTACGTAATGAGCCAAAATCCAAACATCTACTATCTGCTCATCTTGCTTGGTGCTATCAGCGGCATAGCCCTCATCGCCCAGATCCTCTCAAGCACGCTCGTGCCGATAAATGTGCTTGGTTTGCTTACATATTTTGAGCCTATAATGATGCTTTTTGTCTCATTTGCCATCGGCGAGAGACTGGAGAAAAGCTCATACTTTTTGATGATCTGCCTTGCTATCTCGGTCACACTTTTGATGATAGATAGTATAAATTCTATAAAAGGCGACAAAAATACCAAGACTAAATGAGAGCCAAAAAGGCGTTATTCTCGCGCTTAGCGCCTTTTTTATGTGGGGATTTTTGGCGGTTTATTTCAACCTATTTAGCAAAGATGTCGATGCTTATGAAATTTTAGCCCACAGGATTATCTGGTCATTTTTCTTGATGGCAGCAGTGCTTTGCATTAATGGCAAAATGGGCGAAATTTTTGCGCTTCTTAAAGATATCCGCTCGCTAAAGGCTCTATTTTTAAGCGGTATTTTTATCACCATAAACTGGGGCGTTTATGTCTATGCGGTGGGTAGCGGCAAAATTTTAGACACGAGTTTGGGATATTTTATAAATCCCTTTATAAGCATGCTCCTTGGTGTCATCGTCTTTAAAGAGCGCCTGAGCAAAGCTAGCGCCATAGCCGTTTGCATCGTCATCGCAGCCGTTTGCGTGCAAATTTATGCCAAAGGTGGCCTGCCACTTGTCTCTATCATCTTGCCACTTTCGTTTGGATTTTATGCGATGGTTAGAAAGATGGCGAAGATTAGCGCATTTAACGGGCTTTTTATCGAAACATTTTTTATGTTTCCATTTGCGCTTGGCTACGTTTTATGGCTGGTTTTTCACTCACAAAGCCACTTTGGACTAAACGAGGACTCACTTTTAATGATCGCTTCAAGCATCGTAACCATCGTGCCACTTGTCGCTTTTAACGCAGCTACGACAAGGATAAATTTAACGACGATCGGATACTTGCAATACATCTCGCCAACCATCGCGATCCTTTGTGCGGTCTTCATTTATGGCGAAATTTTAGATGGCTACAAAGTCATCTCATTTTGTATGATCTGGCTGGCGCTTGCGATAATTAGCGTAGATAAATTTAGAAAAAGGAGTAAAAATGAATAGCGTTACGATTTATTTGCTGCTTGCATTTTTTGCAGCGCTTATTTTATATTTTCAGATACAAAAACTAACCAAAAAACTTGACGATGAAGGAGCGGTGCCAGCCTGCCAAAAAGCCGTTCAAGAGGCCATAGAAAGCTTAAACAACAGTGAAAAATATCCTAAATTTTGCGGCATTATCCTAAAAAAGATAAATGGCTTAAGACAAGATATTTTATTTGAAGATGCGCTAAATAGTGAGTCTGATAAAGATAAAGCATTAGATGCCTTAGAGCAAATAAGAGAAAAACTGGAAACTTTATCAAAGCAAGAAAATTTAAGCTGGGAGGGTGAGCTCTTTGCGATCTTGGACGATCTAGATGGCTTTATAAAGATAAATTTCAAAAACGGCGAAGATAGAGCTGAAGAGCTAAGAGACGAACTAAAAAAAGAATTTGATGGGTTGTGATATCAACTCAAATAAATTTTAGATTTAAAGGAATAAGTATGTTTGAAGATATAGATTATGACAGTTTTAAAGATTATTGTAAAAAAACTTTAAGTAAAAATACGGTTCAACAATATCAAACCTATTTAAGAAATTTTATTAGTTTTTTAGAAAACAATAAAATTTACTCAATTTTTGACTATTATGATGCAAAGAGCAAAAATCCAAAATATCTAGAAGAAGAGTTTATAAACTCAGGAAGATCTAAAAAACGTTTTACTGATTATAACTCTGCAGTAAACAAATACATAGAATTTAAAAATGGCAAAGGATATACAATGCCAATAGAAAACAATGGACAACAAAAAGCTAAGGTAAATTTTCCACTAAATCAAATTTTATATGGCCCTCCCGGAACCGGAAAAACATACACCACAGTAGTAAAGGCCATCGAGATAATAGAAGAAAGAAAAGTTGATATAAGCGAAAACAGAAATGATCTAAAAAATAAATTTGATGAATATATACGAAGTAGACAAATAAAATTTATAACATTTCACCAAAGCTATGGATATGAGGAATTTGTAGAAGGTAT
The DNA here is from genome assembly GCF_902460545.1 of Campylobacter concisus. Lineage (GTDB taxonomy): Bacteria > Campylobacterota > Campylobacteria > Campylobacterales > Campylobacteraceae > Campylobacter_A > Campylobacter_A concisus_AE. Next base: position 96,816 of record NZ_CABPUE010000001.1, on the reverse strand, counting down.
AAAGCCTGTATTTGACAGCGAAAACGAAGATGGCGATATAACTTATGAGATATCAAAAGGAATTTTTTATCAGTGCTGCGAAAATGCTTTGCTTCTTAGTGATTATAAGGGCAAACTTAGGGATTTTTGCGATTTGCCAAAAGATGAGCGACAAAAGTTTTTTAATGAAAACACACCAAAATATGCCATATTTATCGACGAGATCAACCGCGGGAATATATCTAAAATTTTTGGTGAACTCATAACTCTTATAGAGCCGTCAAAAAGGCTCGGAGCAGATGACGAGATAATAGTCGAGCTGCCATACTCAAAAGAGAAATTTGGAGTGCCGTCAAATTTATACATAATAGGCACGATGAATACAGCAGATCGAAGCATAGCCCTTATGGATACAGCTCTTAGAAGAAGGTTTGAGTTTGTAGAGATGATGCCAGAATACGACACGCTAAATGAAACAATCATTGAAGGCATTAATGTAAGAGAAATGCTAAAAACGATAAATGAGCGCATAGAGTATCTTTACGATAGAGATCATACGATAGGGCATGCTTATTTCATAAATGTGTCAGACTTAAAAACGCTTGCAAATGTCTTTAAAAACAAAATTTTACCGCTACTGCAAGAGTATTTTTACGACGACTGGGAGAAAATCAGGCTTGTTTTGGGTGATAGTCAAAAAGATGAGGATTTGCAGTTTATTAAAGTCAAGAAAAATATGGTTGCAAAAGAATTATTTGGATCAAAAATCGACGATATAGACGATAAAGTCTTATACGAGATAAGCGACCAAGAAATTTTCAACAATCCTCAAAGCTATATAAAAATTTACGAATGAAACAAAACGCAAAGCAATGACCAAATACTTAATAGAGTTTGAAAAATTTCGCCCGGAAGACGACCAAGACCTATTTAACGTAGTAGATGCATTTACTAGAGAAAATTTTGCCGCAGTAGAGTTTTTAAAGCTCGGCAGAGATAAAAAGGGCGATTTTTTACAAGCTCAAAACTATGTCGGTATCATCCAGACAAAGAGTGGCGATAGCCTTGAGATACTTCCCAAGATCCACGACAATGATAATAGTAACAACGAGGAGGCGGTAGAAAATTCTAAAAAGATTTTACTAACGATGCTAAAGACTTTAAAAAGTCATCCGTTTAAAAATATAAACATAGCGAATTTAAAAAGCCTAAATTTACCGCTTCTTGAAATTTTTATATCGATGTTCCTAGATGAAGTATCAAAACTCATAAAAATAGGCATAAAAAGCGACTATATAGAGCTAGAAGATAATCTAAAATTTTTAAAAGGAAAACTGAAAATCTCGGAGCAAATACGTAAAAATATCGTCCATAAAGAGAGATTTTACGTTTGCTATCAGGAATTTTCCATAGATAGAGCCGAAAATCGCCTCATAAAAAGTACGCTCGAGTTTTTATATAGACGCTCAAAATCAAGCAAAAATCAACGGCTTATTAGGGAATATTTATTTATTTTTGATGAAATTTCATCTAGCTCTGATATAAATGCGGACTTTAGCCGGTTAAAACTAAATCGCCAAACAAAACACTATGAGCAAGCGCTTTTATGGAGTAAGATATTTTTACAAAATAAGTCGTTTAGCCCGTATAGAGGTAACGATGTGGCCTTTGCCTTGCTATTTGATATGAATACGCTTTTTGAAAGCTATGTTGGAAATTTTATAAAGAAAATGCTTCCCGGCGTCATACTGCAACACTCAGAAAAGCACCTCGTAGAAAATCCAAAGAGCTTTAGACTAAGGCCTGATATATTTTTAGAAAGCAAATTTATAGCTGACACAAAATGGAAGATCGTAAGCTCAAGTAATAATATCTCACAAGCCGACTTGTATCAGCTATATGCTTACGGAAAAAAGCATCAGTGTGACGGCAAACTATACCTCATCTATCCAAAGATAGACGGCATACAACAAGAGCCTATGAAATTTGAATATGAAAAAAATATGCAACTTGAAATTTTATATTTTGAACTTGAAAAAGATGAAAATAACGCAAATTTACTAACATAACTTTAAAAGTCAAATTTAAAGCTTCGCTTTTAGAGCCATTATCCTCTTGTATGAAGCGTCTATTCGCTCTTTGCTGATCTTTTTCTCATTTACAGCGTCAATTATCATCTGAGTAACTAGATCAGCCGTTCTTTGGTTGTTTATCTTAAACTCACTAAAAAGTAAGATATCGCCTCCAGCGTTTATAAATTTCACCACCTTTTGCGCCAAAGCATCGTCGCCAACGCCTTTCATCAGCATATCATCGCTGATAACTACGCCATTAAATTTAAGTTCATTTCGCAGTAGATCGGTTATTATTTTTTTAGAAAGTGTAGCCGGATTGTCCTCGTCAATACCTTTTACAAAAAGGTGCCCTACCATGATGATCTGCGCTCTACCTGTGCTTATGGCGTCTTTATATGGTAGTAGCGCATCTTTGCTTAGCGTGATCTCACTCTTATTTTTATGCGAGTCCTCTTTTGAGCTGCCATGCCCCGGAAAGTGCTTGATCGTAGTTATCACACCCTGCTCTTTAAATGCGTCCATAAAAGCATCAGCATAGATCACCACCTTGCTTGCATACTCGCTAAACGCCCTTTGCTTAGCGGCGATGATCGGCGAGTTTTCATCGTGCAGATCGACCACTGGAGCGAAATTTAAATTTATGCCACACTCTTTTAAATTTATAGCCATTTTCGAGTAGAGATCGTATGCGCTTTTGATGTCAAGCGTACTTGCAACCTCGTATGCGCTAGGATATGGACCGTTAAAGCTACTATCCTTCATGCGACTTACATTGCCGCCCTCTTCATCAATAGCGATAAAAATTTTAGGACTTTTTTCTTTGATTGCTTTTATGCTAGCTTTTAGCTGGGCTTTGTTGGTAACGTTTCTGCCAAGTAGCATCACACCGCCAAATCTCTCATATCCAGCGTCGCTTAACATCGCGCGAAATGCAGCATCTTTTGTGCTAGCCCCATTAAAGCCAACCATTATCATTTGCGAGACTTTGGCTCTTAGGCTCACTTCTGCGCCATTAAGCCCCAAAGCAAAAATGGCCACAAAAAGTATAAATTTTAATGCTTTCATCTTCTTCCTAAAAGTGATTTAACGCTCTCAAAAACATCTTTGCCATTTAGCATATTTTCAACCTCGCTAGCGATCGGCACATATATGCCCTTTTCTTTGGCGATCTTGCTAATTGCCTTTGCTGTATCTACACCCTCGGCCACCTCGCCAAGCTCATTTAAAATTTTTTCTAATCTCTCGTGCCTTGCAATGCCAAGACCTACGCGGTAGTTGCGTGAAAGTATCGATGAAGCGGTCAAGAATAAATCCCCTGCGCCGCTTAGCCCCATAAATGTCTCATCTTTTGCGCCAAAAAATTTGCCAAATCTAGCCATCTCGACAAGCCCACGTGAAATGAGGCTCGCCCTTGCGTTATTGCCAAGGCCAAGGCCGTCACAGATGCCACCAGCTATGGCGATCACGTTTTTATACGCCCCACATACTTCAGCGCCGATCACATCATCTGAGGTGTAGGCTTTCATGTAGCTTGGGAAAAATGAGGCAAATTTTGAAGCTAAATTTTGGTTTTTAGAATTTACTACCAAGGCGCAAGGCAGCTTTTGCATGATCTCTTTTGCAAAGGTTGGTCCCGAAAGAAAGGCTAAATTTTCTCTATTAACAAAGTCTTCATAAATTTCATTTAGAAATTTAAGATTTGCCGTGTCTATGCCCTTGCTGGCGACTAGGATCTTTTGACCTTTGTTTTTGTAGTTTTGCTTTAGCCATAAATTTGTAGCTTGCGTTGGGATCGTGCAGACTAGATATTCGCACTCCAAAGCTTCATCCAAGCTTACAAAATTTGGCATCTCTCTTGGCGTTCTTGAGCTGATGACACACTCGTTATTTTCACTAAATGCGTGAAAAAGCGCACTGCCCCACTTGCCAGCTCCGATGACTGCTATGCTCATTTTAGCTCTTTTTTAGCCTATTTTGGCCTTTAAAAGCTCATTGACCTTGCCTGGGTTAAAGGCACCCTTGCCCTCTTTCATCACTTGACCGACAAAGAAGCCAAACATCTTATCTTTGCCGTTTTTATACTCTTCGACTTTGTCGGCGTTTGCAGCTAAAATTTGATCTATGATCGCAATAATCGCTGAGTCGTCACTCACTTGTTTCAAGCCAAGCTTTTCGATGACGCTATCGACGTCCGCGTCATTTTCCATTAGATAGTCTAGCACCTCTTTTGCAGCCTTGCCGCTTATCGTGCCATCTTCTATGCGTTTTAGTAAATTTATCATCTTGACGCTGCTAACTGGGCTTGTCTCGATCGTTACGCCATTATTTAAGCGGCCAAGGAGCTCAACTATGAGCCACGTAGTAGCAAGCTTAGGTTGAATTCCAGCGGCGATCAGCTCTTCAAAATATCTAGCCATCTCAACGCTTTGAGTTAAATTTAGCGCATCACTCTCTTTTACGCCTAGCTCGCTAACATATCTTGCGACCTTTTGCTCGGCAAGCTCTGGAATTTTTATCGCTTCGTTATGCATCTGCTCTGACACTTCAACAGGCAGCAAGTCAGGGTCAGGAAAGTACCTATACTCCGCGCTATCCTCTTTGCCACGCATAGATCTTGTCACTAAATTTGTCGTATCAAACAGCCTTGTCTCTTGATAGACTTCTTGGTCGTATTTGCCGTCTTCCCAAGCTGCGCTTTGGCGCTCCACCTCGTAATCGATCGCTTTTTGGATAAATTTAAATGAGTTTAGATTTTTTATCTCAACCCTTGTGTAAAGCTTAGTGTCGCCTTTTGGACGGATAGAGACATTTGCGTCGCAGCGAAAGCTACCCTCTTGCATATTTGCATCACTTATATTTAAAAAGCGAAGGATTGAGTGCAATTTTTTAAGATAAGCCACTGCCTCATCGCTACTTCTAAGATCTGGTTCGCTAACTATCTCAAGAAGTGGCGTACCAGCTCTGTTTAGATCAACCAAGCTCTCGGTTTCTTCATGGATGTTCTTTCCGGCATCCTCTTCAAGATGCGCTCTAGTTACGCCAATGCGTTTTTTAGTGCCATTTACGTCGATTATTAACTCGCCACCTTCTACGATAGGAATCTCAAACTGAGAAATTTGATATGCCTTTGGAAGATCCGGATAGAAGTAGTTTTTTCTATTAAAGACTGATTTTTTATTTATCATAGCGTTTATCGCTGTGCCAAAGCTAATTGCTTTTTTGACAGCTTCTTTGTTTAGCACAGGTAGCGCTCCAGGAAGTGCTAGGCAGGTTGGGCAAACGTGAGTATTTGCCTCGTCACCGAAGCTAGTTGAGCAAGAGCAGAAAATTTTAGTTTTTGTATTAAGCTGAGTATGAACTTCTAAACCGATAACGACTTCAAACATATTTTTACCTTTAAATTTATACAAATTTTTAAGGCGTATTTTAGCGATACTTTCTTTTAAAATATCTAAAAATGAGCGTTTTGACTGGAAAATAAAGAAGGTGATTTAAAAATTTAAATAGTTTTAAAAAGGAAAAAGCCATATAAAAATATGGCTTTAAATTTTAATGCTCGTGCTCACTAATAGCAACAGCACCAGCTAAATAAACGTAAGTTAGCATCATAAAGATAAATGTTTGCAAAACAGCCATAAGCGTTAGAAGTGCGAAAGCTGGAAGTGGAGCAAACCAAGGTGCAAGTGTAAGCATCGCTAGCAAGAATAGATCGTCACCCTTGATATTACCAAAAAGACGAAATGATAGCGAAACTACACGTGAAAGATGTGAGATGACTTCAACTGGAAACATAATAGGAGCTAGAAATTTATTCGGCCCCATAAAGTGCCCAAAGTATTTGAAAAATCCATTTTCTCTAATGCCCTCAAAGTTGTAATAAACAAATACGACTAAAGCCAAAACTAGAGTTAAATTTAGGCTTGATGTTGGCGACTCAAATCCAGGAATAATACCTACAACATTTGAAAAAAATACGATAAAACCGATAGTTGCAACAAGTGGAAGATATTTCCTAGCTAGTTTTTCACTGCCTAAAGTATCTCTTCCCATCGATATAACGCCCTCCAAATAAGCTTCAACTATATTTTGAAGACCTCTTGGCACAAGCTGCATCTTACTCCTTGCCATATAAGCAACTATGATAACAATCAAAGCTACAAGCAGAAAGTGAAACGCATAGATAAAGGCGTGGGAGCTATTTAGGAAATTTGAAAATAGAAACAAATCTTTCATTAATTTACCTTGGATTTAGAATTTTGCGTGATTGTAACAAAATTATTGTTAAAACATTTTTAATTTTAAACTCTGAAATAATCGAAAATCAATTTACAAATGGTCACTGCTACTACCACTAGAAACATTGTTCTAATAAATTTTACCTCTTTTTTAATGACAAGATTTGATCCAAAATATGCGCCTAAAATTTGACCAACTGCCATCAAAAGTCCAACAGCCCAAAGCATCTGTCCACCGGCTATAAAAATGCCAAGAGCAACGATATTGCTAGTAAAATTTAAGAGTTTCGTATGAGCGACAGCTTTTTTTAAATTTAGCCCAATTAATGCCACTATCGCAAATGTCCAAAAAGAGCCTGTTCCTGGACCAAAAAAACCATCATAAAAGCCAAGCATTAGTCCAAAAACTACATAAAATAGTTTTTCATTCATCTTTGCAGCTCTATCATTTTCGCCGACTTTTGGCATAAAAAGCGTATAGATAAAAATAGCAATCAGTAAAAATGGGATAATTATCTTTAAAAAATTTGTATTTAAAAATAGGATAACCACCGCTCCGATGATAGCTCCAATAAAAGTAAAGATGATACCTACAAAGCACTCTTTATAATTAATTAATCCCCGTTTTGTGAAATTTAAAGTCGCTGTAAAGCTACCAAAGACACCTTGAAGCTTATTTGTACCAAGTGCAAGGTGTGGTGGCACGCCCATCGCCATAATAGCTGGAAGCGTTATAAGCCCACCTCCACCAGCGATAGAATCGATAAAACCACCTAAAAACGCAGCTATAAAAAAAACGACATAACTAAGTAGATCAAAATCCATTTTTGCTCTTTTGATAATTGAAATAAAAGCAGATTGTAATTTATTTGTACTTATCTTTTTGTAAAATTTTTATATTTAAAATGAGAGATTTTTGAAATTTATAAATTTAAACGAGCCTTTAGATCTAGCTCAAAGACTCGTTTATTAAAGTGATTACTTAATAACGCCACAAAGCATTCTAGCACCGCCACCGCCAAGTGCTTTTGGATTGTCGCTGTGATTATCACCACCAACATGAACCATTAATGAGTGACCTTTTAGCTCGTCAAGACTTTTTATCTTTGGGGCTAGCACTGGATAGTTCGCATTGCCCTCAGCATCTACGTAAAGTGCTGGCAAATCGCCTTTGTGACCATTATCGTCCCATGCAAAAGAGTGCATTTTTGTGCCAGCTGGATCCCAGTGACCACCTGCTTTCATACCAAGGCCTTTTTCAGTCGCACCACAGTCAGCATTTTCATGGATGTGAAAGCCGTGTAGTCCTGCAGTAAGTCCTTTTAAATTTGGAAAAAATGCAACGCCGTAGTTTGTCTTAACAGCTACTACTTCGCCGACACTCTTATCGCCCTTCTCGCTTAGCTCATTAACAGGTATAACTAGATGCTCTCCAGCTTTCGCATCAAAGTGATGACCTTCGTGAGCAAAAAGTAAAGTTCCTAAAACTGCACTTAGTAAAACGATTTTTTTCATACAAGCTCCTTGTGGATAAAATTGTACGGCAAGTCTACCCTAAATTTAAAAATTTAGCAATAATTTTTATTGATTAAGATTTTTTACGATAGTTTCTAGCTCTTTGCTCTGCCCTATTCTATAAAGTGCAAAGTCGTATTTTATCGGATCAAACTCGTCAAATTCTCTAAGTTTTTTTGTAAGATCCATGACTGCTTTGAAATCGTAGCTCTTTCTGTTTATAAGTCCTAAATTTAAAGAAACTCTATGCGTATGCACGTCAAGTGGCATCAAAAGTCTATCTTTTGGCAAATTTTTAAATAATCCAAGGTCGATGTCGCTATCCCTTACCATCCAACGAAGATACATATTGTAGCGCTTATATGGACTTTGTGGCTCTTTGTCAAAGCTCTTACCAAAGAAAAACTCATATCCATCTGAGCGGTAAGAATTTAATCCATATATAAATTTAATAAGCTCATTTATGCCATCTATCATCTCGCCATTTTTAGAAAAACCACGACATAAATTTTCCTCTATGCCTCCCTCTTTTTTAAGACGTGAGAGAGTGATAAAAATTTCCCTAACATCGTTTTCATTTTGAAAGCGATATTTGAAATTTGCTAATTTTTTCTTGATATTTTGCTCGCTCTCATCAAGTAAACTAAAGTCAAGCGAATTTAGAAATTTTACTATCATTTTTGCGTTGCCATAGGCAAATAACGCACAAATGAGTGCTATGTTTGGCTCTTTAAATTTGGTCGCTACCTGAAGTGGATCTGGGGCTTCAAATAGCCCCAAATTTGTATTTTTGCTAAGTACGTGTGAGTCTAAAAGGCTCTTTAGTTCGATCATTGTTTTAGTGAAAGAAGCGTGTCAAGCATTTGATCAACGGTTGTGATGATCTTTGCTGCTGCGCCGTAACTTGCTTGAAAGCGAATCAAATTTGTAAGCTCTTCATTAGTATCTACACCACTTGTTGACTGAAATTCCGCCTCGGCGGTCTTTTGTAAAGATGTATTTGTATCATGGATCGTATTATTTGCCTCAGTATCGCTCGCCATATCGGTCGTGAAATAGCGGTAATATCCCTCGATCGTCTCATCTCTATCAAGCGCTATACCACTTGAGTAAAAGGTCTGCTTTTGATACTGAAGCTGGATCATTTTATTTGCAACTTCATTATTTCCGATAACTGGCTTTGAGTAGGCACGAAGCTTTGTGTGGTCTTGGGTAAAATTTTGATTTATGCCGATACTATTTGAGTCAGTACCTGAAAAAAATCTATTTATGCCAACAGCACCTGGGAAATTTGTACCGTGATCGACTATTGATATGCTATAAAGCCCTTGAGCTTGTTTTGGAATGAGAGAAAATGTACCTTTTTGAGTATTTTTATCATAAAAATATGACGCCTCAAAAAAGTCATCAACATCATTTAGCATATTATTGTCTTTATTGTCATCTGAGTTTGAGTTAAAGTCTTTGACGATAGAGTTGCCATATCTTGTATCATTCATCGTCGTCGTGCCATTTACATTTATAGTTTTTCTGGCCACGACATTGCCTTTGTTATCATAAACAATAGCTTCAAAACTTCCGTTTCTTATACTATTATCATGATTCATCAACATTTTATCGCCTTCTAAATAACTTATCGGATCTGAGTTAGAAATTTCAACTGCGGATTCGGCATAGATATTATTTGTACTTGTTATCAAGGTTTTACTAAATGTATTTAGATTATCAATGTATTTTTGGATCGTTCCGTCACTAAATTTATCATTATCTGGCTCGTAGTTTCGACCCCTAAGATCAAGTGCAGCTCCGATTTTACCGCCTGTGATCTTTTCCTCCATTGGGATTCTTCTGCCATCTTCTCTCTCATAATAAATTTTTGTATATCGTCCACTTTCAGTTGAACTCATAGAAATTTCATGAAAATTTACACCATCAACGATACTTACACCGCCAATGTTTAGATTGTAGTATTTTCCTTGATCTGTTATTCCTGTATCTACCCTAGAATTGCTCTTTAGATCACTTTTATAAACTGCTGTATTTACCAGCTTTGACATAGCAAGCTCAAGCTCATCACGTTTATCACGAAGATCATTTGCGTTTATTTTTATACCAGCGTCCGCGCCTGATTCTATTCTTTGGATTTGCTTATTAATGTTTGCTATTTGTCTGCCTAGCGAATTTATCTCATTTATATTTATTTTTATCGTTTCATCAATCTTTTCATGCATATCATAAAGCATCTTTGATGAGCGGTTGATACTTGCAGTCAATACACTTGCTTTATTTATCAAATTTACTTTCTGAGCACCTGCATTAGGGTTTGAAGCAAAGTTATTCCACGCGGAAAAATACTCCTGAATATCCTTTACCATTCCATTATCTTTTAGATCAGGAAAATATTTTGTAGCTTCTTGCAAAATTCTTTGTTTATAGGCCGTGTTTTCTAAATTTGACGATGAGTATTTTAGTCTTGAGTAGGCAAACTCATCATGAAGCCTTGTTATAGTATCTACTTGCGTGCCTGTGCCAACTCCACCAGGGACTGTATTCATCGCTGGGGATGCGGATTGGACAACACGCTGCCTTGTATAGTAGTTGCTATCGGCATTTGCGATATTATTTCCGGTTGTACTTATTTGAAGCTGGGCCGCATTTAGTCCTGAAACACCCGTGCCTAATGACATAAAAATATTAGCCATTTTTTAAACCCTTGATTTATAAAAATTATTATCTATGCTATTTCCATCTTGGCCGTATTCACTTGCTTTAGTGCCAAAAATTTTTTCATTAAGTGAGTCAAAAAATTCTTTAACAGCAACAACATGCCTTGCATATTCTTTATTGACTTTATGTAAATTTTCAAGCTTTGAACGCATAAGAACAAGCTTTGACTTCACTTCATCGTCTAAAACACTAGCAAGTGTAGTCGTACCGCTCTCTTTTGATACTTTTAAAAGCTCTTTATCTAATGCTCTTTTCGTATCTTCAAATGCACGAACTAAGGCATTTTTTTTCTTTACACTCTCATCAACACTTGAGTGCTTAGCCTCTTTTATATTTGCGATATCTTGTATGGTTAAATTTATAAGCTCATCAAGCTCGCCTATAGCCTCGTCCAAAAGCTTTTTTATCATTTAAATTCCTTAATTACAGCAACGCATCAGCCACAGCCCTAGCCGTTTTTGAGATATCAACCTGATAAGTGCCATTTGCTATGGCATCAGCTATCTCTTTTAGCTTTGCGTTTTCGTTTGTTCTTACTTCTTTACTCTGAGTTTCGACCTTGGCATCGCTATTTTTATTTAGCGTATTTGCTTGAAAATTTGGTCTTTGATTCAAAGGCCTTATCATATTCATACCTCTTAAAATAAAATGTTTATATCACTACATCGGCAGAATATAAATTTACTTAAGAGTCTCTCTTTAAAAAATCGTACAAAAGTTCTGAAAAACCAAGATTTCCACTCAATGCTTTACTCATTGCATCGTTATACATTGACCTATAAATGTCGCTACCAGCAGCCTTTGGATATAGCGAACTGTGCTCATCTTCTTTTAAAGCAATATCAAGCACAGCCTTTACCATATATGCCTCAAACGCATCGGTTTGTTCTTTTAAAAGTGCATCTTGTTTAGCATTTGCATTTTTTATCTTATTTGTAGAAATTTCATTGTATGAATTTAGCGCTAAGGTGTTATCTATTTGCATTATATTATCTCCAAATCAACTTGTATCGCACCAACTCGCTTTAAATTTTCAAGTATTGATATGATATCACTTGGTGTTGCCCCAAGCTTATTTAAAGCTCTTGTTACGTTTGCAACGGTTGTTTTTTCGCCTGAAATTTTAAGTAAATTTTGACTAGGTGCGACCGACGTATCGCTTCCTATATTTACATCGTTTTGCGCTGCTTCATCGTAGCTATTTGGCTCTATTTTTATTGTGATTGCACCATGCGTTAAGACAACTGGGCTAACTACGGCATTTATGCCACTTACTATCGTGCCAGTTCTCTCATCAACCACTATCTTTTCATCTGGCTTATACTCCACATCAAGATCAAGCACAGCACTTGCAAGCTCGATAATGCTAACATCATCTGGCTTTTTAACGATAACCGTTCTTGGATCAATCGCCTTTGCAGCGTCATCAGAAATATTTGCATTTATAGCATTTTGGATATCAAGAGCAGTTTTAAAATTTGTATCTTTTAGGCTTAGTCTTATGCTGTCTTGATTGTAAATATCATAAGTCACTTCTCGTTCAACCAAAGCTCCATTTAGAATAGAGCCAACGGTTGGGTGGTTGCCACCTGATCTACCCATGCTTTTTCCGCCGATGCTTAAAGCACCCTGAGCCAAAGCATAAATATCACCATCAACGCCTTTTAGTGGTGTCATGAGAAGAGTACCACCTTGCAAACTTTTTGCATCGCCAATAGATGAGATCACGACATCAAGCTTATCACCATGCCTTGCAAATGCAGGAAGCTTAGCTGTTACCATAACAGCAGCTGCGTTTTTTGACTTGATATCATCTGGATTTATCTTTACGTTTACACCTTGAAGCATGTTTGATAAAGACTGGATCGTAAATTTTGATGTTGAGCCATCACCTGTGCCGTTTAGTCCGACAACTAAACCATAGCCTATTAGCTGGTTATCCCTTACGCCAACTATGCTTGCAAGCTCTTTTATCTGCGTAGCAAAGGCTGAAGTAGCTATCACTGAAGCTGCTACAAAAGATAAAAATTTTTTCATATTTTTTCCTAAAATTTAGCTATTTTAGGTTTTTAAAGCAAAAGATGTTCCAAATTTTTATAAATTATTGGAAGTAAGAGAGTGAAGTAGCTCCAAATTTTTTAAATTTTACAAGCTTATATGTAGAAATTTCATCGCTAAATTTAAAGTCGCTGTTGTGCTCAAAAACTATCATATAAATTTTCTCTTTTTTTAGCTGTGAGATTAAATTTAGAAGCTTTTCGTAGATATCATCAAAGCCAGCTCTTATATCAAAGGGCGGATCAAGGTAGAGCAAGACCTTGCCACTTTGAGAATTTACAAGATCAAGCAAGACAGAAAAGGTATCGCCATTTATCGCTTTTAAATTTGAGCACTCTAGGCTTTTAAGGTTGCTTTGCGTGATCTTAAAAGCGGCTCTATCTTTTTCGATAGCAATGGCCTCACGTGCTCCATTGCTAACGGCCTCACATGCCATTACGCCGCTTCCACCAAAGCCCTCTATAAATGTAAGCGAGTAAATTTCATCTCTAATGACGTTAAAAAAGGACTCTTTTACGATACTTTTTGTGCTTCTAGTCGTGCTTAGACTTGGTAGCTCAAGTCTTTTGCCTTTAAATTTACCACTTGAGATTCTAGTGTAAAGCTTCACTGATTTGCCCTTAGAATTTCAAGAAGATCGGCTTTAAATTTATCTATTAAAAGTGAAATTTTCTCTTCTAAGCCCTTTTCATTTTTAGCTTCATTTAGCCCATTTGCTTTTGAAATTTGCATAGCTGAGTAAAATTCTTCAAGCGTATCAAGAAGTGTTGTTTTGGTAAAAGGATGAGAAAGATGAGCATTTTTTCCTATTATAAATAGTGGTTTTTTTGTCGCAATCTCGCGGTCACTCACTACAAAATCACAATCCTTATGATGAGCAGCCAAATTTCCACAAAAAAGCAGCAATGTTTTTTGAAGTAAAATACACTCGCACTCAAATGAAATTTTCATATCTCTTCCTATAAATTTTTGCTCGATTTTAGCCTAAATAATCAAAAATTTATATAAACACTAAAGGATTTTAAAATTTTACCGATGTAGAAGCTAACGTAAGTTTTAAGGAGTAAAACTATGGAAATCTTTAAGGCAGCAGCAAATCAGGTACTAGATACGAGCATGAGCACATCCGCTCAACGTCAAATAGACAGCAGACCTATCGAGCATTCTGATGTTAAATTAAGTGCTGATAAAAACAATGAAACAAAAGACATTAACGAGTTAGACAGACTTAGCAACGAAGAGCTTGCCAAAAGAACAAGAGAGGTCACCGATAGACTGAACTATCAAATGCAGCAACTCGATACTAATGTAAGATTTGCTTACAATGAGAAGCTAAATTTAATGGTTGTGCAAGTAAAAGATGCTAAAACTGGCGAAGAGATAACACAACTTCCAAGCAAAGAAGCTATAAGAATAAGCGAGTATTTCAAAGAAAGCATAGGAATACTTTTTGACAAGGAGAGTTAATAATGGCAGTAGGTAACGTAACAAATTTAGGCTTAGGTACAAAAAATAGCGGCCTAAATGATGATCTTATCAAAAAGCTAAAAGAAGCAGACGAAGCAGGACAGATCAAGCCTTTAACAAAAAGGCTAGAAAGAAATGACCTAAAGCAAAAAGACCTTGCAGCGCTAAAAACTCTAGTTAGCAACGTAAATGTAAGTGGCAAAACGCTTGGCGGAGAGGCACTTTATCTAAAAAGAACTACAAATAACGCTGGCAAAAGCGTAACAGCCTCAGCGGCAAATGGCGTTAGCGTGCAAAATTTTAATATCGATGTGCAAAAACTTGCTCAAAAAGATACATTTCAAAGCTCAAATTTCAAAAACGCTTCAAACTTAGTAGGTGCGACAAATAACGGCTCTTTTGATGTTGAGATCGATGGACAAAAATTTTCTATTAGCGTAACTAGATCAACCACATATCAAGATATTGTAGACAAGATAAATGATATCAGTGGCGGTAAATTGCAAGCTAGAATTTTAAACGTTGGCGGAGATAAGCCAAATCAAATCATGCTTCAATCAGGCAACACTGGTGCTACGCAGACTATTAAATTTTCAAATGATACGGCTGGTGTTTTAGATAAGCTTGGCTGGGATAGTACACAGTTTCAGGATAAAGATGCAAATGGCACTCTACTAACAAATCCTGATGGCACACCAAAGATGACATCAAATTTTGAAAAGAATAGAATTTTAAAGGCACAAGATGCGGAATTTACATATAACGGAGTAAATGTAAAAAGAAGCAAAAACACCTTCAACGACTTAAGGCCGGGAATTTCTATTACATTAAATGAAACTGGTAAAACAAACGTAAGCGTCTCTCAAGATACAAAAGAAGTAATAAAAGCGGTTGAAGAATTTATAAAAGATTACAACCTAATGACCATGAACCTTGGTATAGCCACAAAATATGACGAGGAAAAGGGAGCTGGCACTTTCCAAGGTGTTAGCGAAATTTCAAGCTTAAGATCAAACATTGGTCGTCTTGTAAATGGACAAGATAGTGAAGGCAAAGCATTAAGCAAATATGGCATAGTGCCTGATAAAGACGGACAGCTTCAGCTTGATCTAAATAAGCTAAATGCAGCTCTTAGCAAAGATCCTGAAGAGATTCAGAAATTTTTCATGGGATCAAGCAAGATCGAGCCAATAAGCTATATGGGAGCATCGACTGTTAGTGCTGGAGCATTAGACATAAAAGCTGGTGATCTTACGATAAACGGCAAGTCAGTTACATTCTCAACTACAGCCACAGCCACAGCCGAAGAAAATGCACTAAAACTTCAACAAGCCATAAATGACGCTGGCATAACTGGAGTTACAGCCAGTCTTGATAACAGTGGCAAAAGAATCGTCTTAAAAAGAAGTGATGGTGAAAATATCGAAGTAAAAGGTAAAGCTCCTGCTCTAACGACTCTAGGCATGAGCGAAGCAACTGTAAATTCAGTAACTAAAAAAACAGATGGGCTATTTACAAAGCTAGCTAAAATGCTTGATGGTGTCGTTGGTAAAAAAGGCACAATGATCGCTATGCAAAATCAGCTAAAAGACGAAAACGAGTCGATCACAAAAAATAAAGAGAGCACACAAAAGCTTTTAGATGAAAAGTACACAACAATGCAAGAGCGTTTTATAAAATACAACGCTATCATCGCAAGCTTAGAAAATCAGTTCTCGACACTAAAATCAATGATCGATGCAGAGATAAATAGCAGAAAATAAGAGAGAAAGATGAATCAAAGTGCATATAGTGCATACGCACAGTCTAGTTTTGGGGGCATTGAGTCCCCAACTAAATTAATAGAAATGCTTTATGACGGGATTTTAAAATTTATATTTCGTACAAAAAAGGCGATAGAAGCTGGAGATATAGAGAAAAAAGTTTATTATATAAATAGAACAAACGCTATTTTTGTTGAGCTTTTAAATTCGCTTGATTATTCTCAAGGCGACGTAGCCCACTATCTTAGCGGCCTTTATACAAGACAGATGCAGCTTCTTGCTATGGCAAATATACAAAACGATATCGCAGCTTTAAATGAAGTAACCAATGTTGTAAAGCAACTATCTGAAGCATGGAGGGAGGTAACTTCAGGTGAATAGTTGGATCAATGAATTTAAATTAGCATTGATAAACGAAGACACGAGCAAGATAGCTGCTTTATCACAAAATTTTAGTGAGGATATGTTTACAAGCCTAGCTTCAGCACAGGAAGCACAAGCACTAATTGGCGGCGCAATAGAGCTTTTAAAAAGCAAGTCTTCGCACATCCAAAATGAGCTTATAAAACTACAAAAAGCTCAAAAATACGTAACAAACTAATCAATTTTTATAAATTTAAAGGCACGGCGTTAAGCCGAGTTCTGTCTTGAGCGATCATTTATCTACGCTTGCTTTTACAAACAAGCTCTAGCGAAGGGTTTTAATATAAGACCAAAACCATCCCTTCTTGCTGCAGGTTGGGTTTATATGGCCACGCAAGTTACCAAGCGTGCCGGTGGGCTCTTACTCCGCCGTTTCACCTTTACCGCCAAAGCGGAAGTCTACTTTCTGTTACACTATCCCTTAGGTTTCCCTAGCCATCCGTTAGATGGAACCTTGTCTTATCACAGCTCGGACTTTCCTCTTTTGTAAAAACAAAAGCGATCGCTTACCGTGCCAGAGCGAAATTATAGCGCCTTTGGCTTAAATTTCTAGTTTTTAAAACTTTAAACTTTATGTTCTTTTATTTAAAAGGCAGATTTGCAAGCAAATAGAGTGCTTTAAGTAAATATTTAGCGTATATTTTTATAAAAGAACGTATAAAAATTTATCTCAAAGCGCAATAAATTCAGCATTATTTATAGGTCGTAAATCATACAAGTTCCCAAATTTCTCCATTATCTCGCGCGTGGCCTGCATAAAAGGCTCGCAGCCAAAGTGCGGTACGACGCAAAAATCAACCAAATTTAACCCTGCAAAATCGCTCATATTTGGGCTATTTTCATCCATAAGCGTAGCATATCTTGTATCTGGTGCGGCCACGATTGCTCCCGCCGACTCACCGATATAAATTTTGCCCGCTTTTACTGCATTTTTTATAGCTTGGGCGGCGCACGATTTTCGCAGCTCGTTAAGCAGATAAAACGTATTTCCGCCGCTAACGTAAATGATGTCGCACTGACTAATGGTAGATAAAATTTTATCTTCACAAGATGGCTCATCTTGGCTAGATACTAGCGCTGCCGAATCCTTGGCGCAAGAGACGTCAAGGCGTCTTAGCTTTGCGCCAAATTTTTCTAAAATCTCCACCGCTTCATCTATATAAAAATTTACCTCTTCAAATTTTGCTGCCGTATCGATAAAAACAATATCTTTGCCTTGAAATTTTACCACTTCATTAATCTTGCTCGCAATCTCCGAAAAATAAGAACAAAGAAAAATATTCGCCATTTTTAATCCCTTTAAAATATAAATTTGCAAACTCATTATATCTAAACGAGTCTAGAAATGCTTGTATTTCATGTCGCTCGCGTCTTGCTCCACGGATAAAATTTAGTGATGTTAAGATATGGGTCTTAGTGAACAAATTTGAGCTTAAAACGACAAGGCAAAGTTTTTGCCCCATTTTGCTCACAGCTTTTAAAAAGCGTTAGGCAAGGCAGATTTTGATTTGTGAAATTTAAACTTGAAAGTTAAGGCGAAGTTTTGCGAGATGGTTTTAAATGTTTTATGTGCCACTATGCTCGTAGCTAAACAAAAGAAGTAAATTTCGTCCAAAAATAAGGCATACAGCCTATCGCAGAGCAAAATTTATGCTCTACTTGCTTTTGCCAGCATAGACGCAAAGCCATTTAAAAGCATTTACGAGACGAGTCGCCGCTCTACTCAAAGATATTTTTGTGCAAAATTTCTTCTAGCACCACCGTCGCGTAGCTTCCTTTTTGCAGCGTGAAATTTATCGTAAAGTGCGCTTTTTCCTCGTTGTATTTATAGCTTGCATCCTCCAAATAACACCACGCAAAGCGCCTAGATCCCGTCATTTTAGCTTTATATTCGTTTGCCTGCGCGAAAATTTGATCCTCTACCGCCCTAGCCGCGCCCTGTGCCTCATACGCCTTCGCGCCCGCTATTAGCCCGCAGCTAGTGATATCTCTAGCGTCAAAGCGCGCGCTCTCCGCGTCCAAATCCTCGCACAAAAAGCACTTGCCGTGCGGGTAGTGACCCAAAACTTCGCCCTCTATCAGCTTAAAAAATCTCTTTTGCGATTTTAAATTTTTCAAATTTTCGCCACCCAGATACGGGTAAATTTGAGCTAGCTCGCCTAGGCTAAAATCCTGCGCGAACCTCGAAATCTCCACGCGTTTGCTAAGCCAACGGTTAAAAAGATCGCTTTGATATGCCGAGATCAAAAAGTCGTTTAGCTTTACATTTTTACTCTTTTTGCCGTTTATTGTCCCGTTTTTAAGTAGCTCCAGGCCAGTTTCGGCATTGTCGCCAAATTTACCAAAACGCTGATAGCCAAAATAGTTTGCATAGCCCATTTTATCGATACTAACAAATGCTTGCTCTAGCTTTTTGGCATTACTTGGCAGCACCTTTTTTAAGCGGATAAAAAAGCTATTTCCCTTTAGATGTCCGATGCGAAGCTTATTTTTATGCACATTTAGGCTTAAAATTTTCATCTTTTCGTGGCTAAAGTTTGCTAGATTGCTCTCAAATTTGCGTGGCATAGAGATAAACTGCGTCGTCATGCCCTGCTTGTCCTTTAGCCCAGCATAGCCAAAGTCGCGCATCTTAGCTCCAGTGACCTCACTTAAGACGTGCAAGGCCTCTTGTGTCGTCATATCTTTTTTAGAAATTTCAACGATCAAGTGCTCGCCATCCCCGCTAAACTCGTAAAGTGGTATCTCGCGCACGACAAAATCATCTGAATTTTTAGAAAAGTAAGCCTCTATGGGCGCATGAGTGAGTGCATAAAGTGGCTTAAAAGTGGTGGTTTCTTGCATTTTGTTTTAACCTTTTATTTGAAATTTTTGCAAAGACGTTAATCTTTGTCCGTGTTTTTGCGGCAATCCTTTTGATAGCGTTTAAATTTTTAGGACTAAAAGTAAATAAAATTTCATACTCTTCACCGCTACTAAGCTCAAATTTACTTAGCTTTTTTGTAAATTTAGCACCCTTTTTGTTAGCCTTTAAAAGCTTAGCAAAATCTGCATTTAGCCCATCTGAGATATCCATAGCGGAGTTTACAAGATGAGCTGCTTTGTAGAAAAATTTATCTCTTAAAATAGGCTTTTTAAATCGTGAATTTTTTGAAATTTGAGCTAGCCTTAGAAGCGAATTTAGCCCCTTTTTGCTACCTCCAAGCTCGCCCGTAAAAGCTACCAGATCGCCGTATTTTGCATTTTTCCTAAGCACAGCTTTGCCATTTAGCTCGCCAATTACACTAACGCTTATATTTAAAATTTTGCTACTTATCGTGTCGCCACCGATTATCTTTACGCCAAGCTCCTCGCACGCTCTGTTTATGCCACCGCTTAGCTCTTTGATTTGCTGCGGCGAAAAATTCTTTGGCAAGCTAAGTCCAAGAAGCGCAAATTTTGGTCTAGCATTCATCACGATCGTATCTGAAAAATTTACGATCATCGCCTTATAGCCGACCTCTTCAAGGCTTAGCCAGCCATGCCTAAAGTGCGAGTTTTCAGCAAAGATATCCTTGCTAAAGACATGCTTGCCAATCACAGCTGCGTCATCGCCAATATAAGCGTTACCAAAGCATTCAATCGTGAAATTTTCTTTATCCATCGGGCCATTATAATGAAACTCCTTTTAATTTTAGGATAAAATAAGCCAAAAAAGGAGCCAAATGCAAAAAATAGAAATTTTTAGATTTAATGCAAAAAAGGATATTTTGTCGTATTTCAAACCATATTTTTTAGAAATTTTAGATTACGCAAACCTTGATGAACTATTTTTGCATATTAAAAAGATTGATCCGTATTTTCAGCCAACAACTGGCTTTGTGAAAGTAAATGATGTCGTAGTGAGCACCGCTGAACCATTAGTAAATTTATATGAGAAATTTGTAGGCGAGCTTGTGATTTCGCCACTTGATGAAAAAAGAGCAGTTTTAGATCTTGAGATAAATGATGATGATTTTTGGGAGAAATTTAAGCCATTTGATAAATTTTGTGATCAAACAGACAAAGAATTTTATGCGAGTTTAAAGTCATATTTTTATGCTGATTTTGTGAGAAAATACGAGCCAAATTTTATAGGTGCAGCAGCCATCATACTAGCTCATCATCTTTATAAAAAAGAAAAAAATGATGAGATCATGAGGCTTATCAACAATGAAAATGGCATTTTGATAGCTTGCAAGATTGATGATTTTATCTTTAGCGGAAGCGAAATTTATACCAAAGCGATTAGGTTTTTTAAAGAAATTTTAGGGATAAAGGAGGATGAAACCTCAAAAAATGAGCTTGAAAAGATAAAGAGCTTGGATAAATTTAAAGAGTTCAAAATAGCCGTAAGCGATAAAATCCCTATAAATTTAGATAAATTTAGAGCAAATTTTATAAATCTAAACAATAAATTTCCTTGTGGATTTGAGCTTTTAAAAGTAAACGAAAAGCTTGCATTTGCACTTGCAAGCAAGACCATCTTTAATGCGTTTGATAGCGGGGCTGATTTTTTACTAGCTAGCAATGATGCTGAGTTTTATATGTTTGACACGCTTTCAAAAAAGCTTGAAAAATTTGCAAACAGAAGTTTGCAGGATTTTTATATTTTAAGAGTTAGCGAACTGATCGAGCTTGAAAATGGCAAAATTCCAGCAAGCCTAAAAGAGCATACGCTAAAAGTAAATCTAGTCTAACCTAAAAAATTTATTTTTGCAAAGTTGCATTTTGCTCACTTAAGGCTTCTTCTTTTTCATCTTCTTGCCTTATCTCATCGTACCTTGCTTTGGCGTTTTCATAAACACCAGCTGGCAGGCTTATGTTTAAATCGTCCCTTAAGCTCATCACATCATCACAAGCATTTTGATAGCCAAGGTCGCAGCTTTTCATATAATAACTCACTCCAAGCTCGATATTTGAGTTCTTTTTTAGATCATTATCCATCTGCTCGTTTATCTCTTCATTTACAAACATATCACCCAAAGCCTCGCATGAAAGCACATCTTTTTGCTCACAACCATCATAAAAAATTTCATATGCAGTTGCGTAATCTCCGGCATTTAGTGCCTCAATGCCTCTGTCATAATCATCAATATCAAAGCCAAATGCCAAATTTAAAGCTAGGATTAAAAAAACTATCTTTTTCATATAAAGCTCGGTGCGTCGTTTGAAAATAGTATGAGATCGCCAGCACGCGTATTTTGAGCTAGAATTTCTTGCATTTTATTTTTATCCTTTAAAATGATGATCTTTGGCTTTATTATGTGTTTTAGCAAAACTTCGGCATTTAGCGAGCTTGTAATGATGACAAGGTCGAAAATTTCATTTATTACCTTGGCTAAATTTGCATTTTGCTCCGCATCACTCTCGACAATGCCTGGTGTTAGCAGAACTTTTCTACCAGCGTAGGTGCTTACAAGCTCGTAGCTAGCGCTCATACCTGAGAAATTTCCATTAAAGCTATCATCAATTATTAGCTTACCACCAGCCTCGATCTTGCTTAGGCGGTGCTCGACGTTTTTCATCTTAGATAGAGCACTATTTATCGCCTCATTGCTCATCTTTAGGTACTTTGCCACCTTGATACAAACGGCTAAATTTGTAGCGTTAAATTTGCCAAGTAGCGGCGAAGCGTAACTCTTGTTATCAAGTATAAAAGAAATTCCATCTAAATTTGCATTTATATCTTTCAGACTCTCATCGTAAATTTCTAAATTTTGGCTTGGCTCTTTCTTTGTCGAGCTATGTAAAAATGCCATTTGCAAACGAGCGCTTTGAAGTGCTTCAAGCTTGGTATAGCGGATATTATCAAGTGTTTTAAAATATTCAATGTGTTGCGCGCCGATCTCGCCTACGATGACGATTTGCGGGTTTAGAAATTTAGTGATCTCTAGGATGTCGCCCTTTAGCCTAGCGCCTGCTTCTGCAATATAAATTTGCGTTTGTTCGCTTAAATTTTCATTGATGTCTTTGATGATGCCAGCCATTGTATTTACACTGCGAGGCGTTTTGTAGCAGGCAAAGCTATCTTTTAAAATTTCAAATAGGAAATTTTTGATACTAGTTTTACCGTAGCTTGCTGTGATCAAGATGATTTTTAGATCTTTATTTGCGCCCAGTTTTTTAAGTGCCTTGTTTTTAAAGCCTTGAAATTTAATCTTTTCTAAAATTTCACTAAAAAATAGGCTCACAACCAAGACAAAAAGTGGCATCGGAGCTAAAAGTACCCTGTGAATGATAAAATTTAAAGCGTAGTTTAAGATGGTAGCACAAGCAAGGATTACAAAAAAGTGCTTGATCCTACCAGTAATTACTAGCTTTTTATCAAGTTTTTTGTGCCAAAGATAAAGCGCTGGCAAAAGCGCAAAGTAAAAATAGATAAAAAACCACTTACCAGTCGTGTAAAAAAGCACCAACGGCACGATAAAGAAAAAGACGTGCCAAGCAGGCTTTGTGAAGTGAAAGAGCACGCGCTCAGGCCTATATGAAAACCACTGAAAGCAAGTAATCACATAAAAAGCGAGCGCAAAGATAAATAAAACTGTGCTTATGCTTAAAAATATATTCATCTTATCTCCTCGATCCCGCTCTCATCGTCATCTATCACAACATTTTTTGCTTCATTTGGCTCAAAATTTATCCCTTTTTCTATCTCGTCACTTATAAATTTAGCGTGGAGCAAAAAGAAAAAGTGATCGCCATTAAGTGGAAAAAATGAGCTATCTTTTATGAGCTTATGTATGCTCTCTCCGCTTGTTACGGGCGTTGCCTTGTCATTTTCGCCCCAAAATATCAAAGCCTTGCCACCAAAGCTGGCAAAATGCTTTGCAAAATCCTCATCAACAACGTTTTTTAGGGTCTCATACATCACTCTACTCATACCGCTTACATCTTTTGTAGCAAAGAGTTTATAAAATTTTCCAAATCCAAAAAGCTTAAAAATTTTAAAAATAGCGATCTTTGCGCGCACGATAAATGGCTTTTTGACAACTATGCCAGCTGAGCTTAAAAGCACAAGATATTGCGGTTTTAGAAGCGTTGCGACCTTGCCGCCAAAGCTATGACCTACGACGATATCTGGCTTTATGCCAAGCTCGGCGCAAAAATTTTCAACAATTTTTGCATAATCACTTGTTTTTAACGGATCAGTAATTGAGCTTTTACCAAAGCCTGGCATGTCGATATAGACATGGCAAAACTCGTTTAGATAGTGCCCAAATGCCTTTTTCATTATCTCTTTATTAGCACCCCAGCCGTGCAAGAAAAGCACTATTTTTTTGCATTTTGGATTTACTACTTCGTAGCTGATCTCATACTCATTTGAGCCGTACTTTACCGCCCTACTCGCCATCGTTTTCTCTCTTTTTAGCAGCGTAAATACTCTCAAGCACGCTTACTGCTTCGCAAAGGCGCTCATACTCTTCCATATTTAAAAGCACTGCTTCAAATTTATTATTTTTAACAATGACCGCTCTTTTTAATTCATTAGCTCCCACGCGAGAGAGCACTGAACTAAAATTTCTAACCACTTCAGTTGCTGTATAAATTTCGTCTTTTGTAAAAGTTACCATTGTCGCTCTTTGTGTAAAATTTTACGTAAAATATCACAAACTACTTTATAATCTACTAAATGGCTTAAATTTTTCCGCGACCTTTTACTGAAGTGATCGAGTTTATAAAGCTATAATTGATCTTTATATTACGCTCTCTTGGAAGTGAGTTTGCAAGAGCATTTAATGTGCTCTCAAAATCCTCAAATAGATAGTTTGCAAGGCTTCCTGGATTTGGATTTATCTCATTTAGATAGACCTCATCATCTATCACAAAAAAGTCGCATCTAATGATCGCTCCGTCAAATCCACAATCATAAATTTTTGAAAAGTTAAATTTAAGCTTTTGCTTTAGCTCTTCAGAAATTTCAGCCTCTTTTACCTTGTTTTCATTTGAAAAGCTAAGATATTTCTGCTCGTAGTCAAGAAATTCTTTCTTTTTTGGCTCTTCGATGATAGAAAATTTTATCTTTCCATCTATCTTACAGCCTGCAAGGTTGTACTCTTTTACTCCCTTTATAAAAGGCTCGACAAGCACATCTTTATCAAATTCAAATGCCACGTCTTTTGCATAAGCTAGCTCACTGGCGTCATGCACTATGTTTACACCTATGCTACTTCCAAGTCTTGCTGGCTTTAAGATAATAGGATAGTGAAATTTTGGCTGGCTCTCACGAGTTAGCATCTCATAGTCAAGCGCCTTTATGCCAGCCTTTTGTGCTAGAAATTTAGTAAGCTCTTTGTTGTAGCTAAGCGCACTTACTTCAAGCCTTGGGCCTATATATTTTATGCCGTAAAAGTCAAAAAGTGCTGCTATCTTGCCATCTTCGCCGTCCATGCCGTGGATCAAATTTATAATGACATCGCACTCTACTTTTTTATCGCCAAAGAGAGAGTGTATGAAAAATCCACCCTTAGACAAAATGAGCTTTTTTGAATTTTTGTATTTACCAGAGCTAAAGAAATTTGCTCTCATATCTTTTTGCTCGATAAGATAAAAATCTCTATTTGCATCACAAAATACAAATTTTAGCTCTTGTTTTAGGACATTTTTTAAAACTATCGCACTAACTATACTTATCTCATGTTCAAAACTTTTAGCTCCAAATACCACACCTAAATTCATCTTTTTAATCCTTATCCTAATTTTTTCAATGCTTCTTTTATAAGATCACTCGTGTTTTCACTCTTACAATCAGGCAAAATTTTTACTATCTTCTCACGTTTAAAGCCAAGCGCCTCAAGTGCCAAAAGCGCTTCGTTTTGGTAGCTTGGCACGCTCTCATCACTTATTAGTTTTGCGTCACTTAGCTCAGCTATAATGCGTCTAGCAGTCTTTGGTCCGATACCTGGCACACTTTTAAAGGTGTCTGCATCACCGCTTATTATGGCGTTTGTAAATGCTTGCGAGCTAAGACTTGAGCAAACTGCCATAGCCGTGCTAGCTCCGATGCCATTTAATTTAATAAGCATCTCAAACATCTTTTGCTCATTTGCATCCAAAAAGCCATAGAGTAAATTTGCGTCCTCTCTTATGATCTGCGTTATGGCAAGCTCGACTTTTTCTCCCTTGCTAAGCTTGGCTGAGCAAAAAAGTGAGATAAAAATTCCATAGCTTACGCCGCTATTTGTCTTAAGTATCACAAATGCGGGATCTTTTCTGCTGACGATACCTTCGATCGCTTTTATCATCATTTAACCTTTTATTCTTAAAAATTTGTATCTGTGTAGTCTTCTAATCTATTTGACTTTTTGATCTTATACTCAGCCTCATCGCCATCGCCGATCTTCTCCAAAGTAATAGCATGCGCGGTTTCATTTTGCTTTGAGATATAAGTGACATTTTGCGGAGGATCAACGATAACAAATCTAATCTCATTTAGTTCAACCCAGTTGCCTCTATTTATCACTTTTGCAGAAAATATTCCATTTTGCATTATCTCAAGCTCATCTTTTAGAGTAGCTAACAACTCTTTTTTATCCTTAAAAATTTTTAGCAAAGTGTTGTATTCATTGACTAAACCTTGATACTCTTTTAGCTTTTTCATGAAGGTAACTGGCGGTATCACTTTAGCTTTTGAGAGCTCTTCTACCTTTGCTTTTATGGTATAAATCGAGTCTTTATTTTCATTTATGACATTTTTCTTTGTTTCAATATTTTTTAGAAGAGAGGCAAGCTCTGCTTTTGTATATTCGATCTTATTTAATTGCTCTTGCGTAGCCTCAGCACTCTCAGGCATTTTGCTAGTATCGATTATAAATTTATTATCAGTGCCTCTTAGATATCTTACGTCTATTAAGTGTGAAGCTGTGATAGTGCAGTTTGAGCCAAGCGTATTTATTTGGATATTTTGAGCAGTTATAGAGCCACCAACGACGCTATTTATCTTAACTCTTTTTGCTACGACATTTCCGCCTTCTAGCCTATCTATCTCGACATTTTCAGCTTCAACCTTACCGATGTGGATAGAAATTTTTGCATTCTTTGCATAAATTTTAGCCTTTTGGTGTGTTTGACCGCCGATTATTACTTCATTTGCTTTAACCATCGCATTTGCACCGACATTTCCTTTAACCTCGATCTCGTCAGCCTCCACGATGATACCAGTGCCGATGGCATCTTTTATAGTATCAGTTTCCCTAACCACCAAAGTCACATTTGTATCAGTGCCTGCTTGAATAGAGCCAGTTGTTTTAAAATTTGCTTCATTTATCTCTATACGCTCTTCAATATCAAATGAGCCATTTTTCTCAACTACATATCCTGATTTTTTAGCGATATATATTATGCTATCGTCATTTTCTACTCTCTCTATATTTTCGCTTATACTTATCTCTTTGTCAGTATCTTCTTTTGGCTTTTCTACTGCTAATAATTTACCTCTCGCATCACGGCCATTTTGCCCTTCGTGAGACTTTTTCTCTTCCATTATCACTTCATCTTGTGCTACACCAAAAACAAAACCTCTATCAGCGTAATCAACCTTGTCTTCCTCTTTTATCGCATCAAGTTTATCTTTGTAGTAGTAAAGTATCTTTGCATCGGTAGCTTTTTTTGGATTTATACCTTGTGTTATGTTTAGTATGTAGTCTTTATCAAGTTCGCCCTTTACATGCACAACTGAGGCTATTTGTTTTAGCTCATCTTTTAGTTTGCCGATCCTTATACCTATTAAAATTTGAGCTTTCATAAGCTGTTTGGCGATATATTCAAAAAGCTTATCTTCATAATGCTGTTCGTATTCACAATCTTTTGTGGCTTTTACCTTTGCGACTACTTTTGTAACTGTTGAATTTACACCGATTTCTATCTTTGGAAGCTTTGGCACAGCATTTAGCCTAACATCAAAAAATTCCACGTCATAGACCTGCTCGATCTCTAGTGTCTCGTCAAGATAAAATGCATTATCATCAAAAAAGTCTAAATTTTCTTCAGGGACAAAAACTGGCTCTTCATTATCTTTATTTTTATAATAAGTCAAAATATCTAAAATTTTAAAATCTATAAATTCTACCGGTACGCTGTATTGTTTGCTTAGTTCTTTAAGCGATATATAAGGCGTTGAAGTTTGAATTTGCGTTGGCGGTAAAAATCTCTCGTTTTCTTGCACGTTCTCGCTCAAAATTGATCCATTTCACATAAAATTTGGCTCTTATTATCGCCAAAATTTTATTAAATTTGGGTTATGTAAGCTTTAAAGCATCTTTTGTTACTATTGCGTTTTCAAATTTAATTTAGGTGAGCGATGTTTATAAAAGGTTTTTTTTCAAACTCAGTTGGCATTATGGTTTCAAGAATTCTTGGACTTATAAGAGACCTTTTAACAGCTTCCATCCTTGGAGCTGGCATATTTAGCGATCTTTTTTTTATCGCTTTTAAAATACCAAATTTATTTCGCCGTATCTTTGGTGAGGGTGCCTTTACACAGGCATTTTTACCAAATTTTACAAACAGCAAGAAAAAAGCGATCTTTCAGGCTGAAATTTTTATCAAATTTCTACTTTTTATAGGCGCATTGACGCTTCTTGTAAATTTATTTACGCCCTACTTTATAAAGATCATCGCAAGCGGTTTAAGCGTGCAAAATATCACCGATGCAGTGCCGCTTGTACGTATAAATTTCTACTATCTAGCTCTTGTTTATATCGTCACTTTCATGGGTGCACTGCTTCAGTATAAAGGGCACTTTGCCACGACTGCGTTTTCTACTGCACTGCTAAATTTAGCTATGATCGCTTCATTACTTTTGGCTCGTGGCAAGAGCGAGAGCGTGGTCGCACTTTATCTTAGTTTTGGCGTCGTTGCTGGTGGCATCTTGCAGGTTTTAGTGCATCTAGTTGCTATGAAATTTAACGCCTTAAATAAAATTTTTTGGGGCGGTCTAAGCGGATATTTTAAAGGCAAAAAAGCTAGCAGCAAAGGTTTTTTTGTAAATTTTTACCACGGCTTACTTGGCTCAAGTGCGATGCAGATAAGCGCATTTATGGACACTTGGCTAGCTAGCTTTTTGGTAAGCGGCTCGATAAGCTACCTTTTTTATGCAAATAGAATTTTTCAGCTTCCACTTGCCATCTTTGCGATCGCGCTCTCCCAGGCGCTATTTCCAAAGATCACCAGACTTTTAAAGCAAAAAGATGAAACAAACGCCCTAGTTTGGACGAAAAAGAGCTTTTATCTACTCCTTTGCGCCCTGCTAGTAGCCACGATCACAGGCGTCGTGCTAAGCGAGTTTATCATCTGGCTCTTGTTTGAGAGAGGGAATTTCGTAAGGGCAAACACCATTGAATGCGCTAAGGTGCTAAGTGCCTATTTGGTGGGGCTTACTCCATTTGGTCTAGCTAAAATTTTCTCACTTTGGCTCTATGCAAATATGAAACAAAAAGAGGCAGCTAAAATTTCTATCATCTGCCTTGTGATAAATTTGATCCTAGCAGTCATTTTGATGCAGAAATTTGGAGCAGCTGGCCTTGCATTTGCAAGCTCACTTGGGGGATTTTTACAACTTATTTTATACGTTAGAGCCTTTGGAGCTAAGCGATTTTTAGCTATAATCGAGCCTAAATTTATAGCTGCTATCGCTGTTTTAGCGGTTTTGCTCTATTTTGGTTTAACATTTTTAAAGGATATATTTAATGCGAATTTTTGATACTTCTAAAAGAGAAAAGGTTGAGTTTAGTCCGATAAAAGAAGGTGAAGTTAGCATCTATCTGTGCGGTCCAACAGTCTATGACGATGCGCATTTGGGACATGCAAAGTCAGCCGTTAGCTTTGATCTTTTAAGAAGAGTCTTAAAAGCGCTTGGCTACAAGGTCAAATTTGCAAGAAACTACACCGACATCGACGATAAAATTTTAAAGAAAATGGATGAAACTGGCCAAAGCCTAGAAGAGATCACAAACAAATATATAGCGCACTATGAGAGCGATATGGGCGCTTTAAACGTGCTTGATCCAGACTTTAAACCAAAGGCTACGCAGTGCTTGGAGGCGATCATTAGCTACATTGAGCTGCTTATGGATAGAGGCTTCGCGTATAAAACGAGTGATGGAATTTACTTTGATACGAGCAAGGATAGTGGATATTTTAGCATTAGTGGCAAGGATAATAACACCGATCTAATCGCACGAGTGGCAAGTTTTGGCGAGAAAAGAGATGAAAAAGACTTTGTGCTTTGGAAATTTGACGAAAAATGGTATGAAAGCCCATTTGGCAAGGGTCGCCCTGGCTGGCACACCGAGTGCGTAGCGATGATAAGAGAATTTCTAAGCAACAAAGAAAATGATAAATTTGAGATCGACATCCACGCTGGTGGCATCGACCTGCTCTTTCCGCACCACGAAAATGAGGCAAGTCAGTGCAGATGCGCCTATCATAAAAATTTGAGTAAATACTGGATGCACAATGGCTTTATAAAAGTAAATAACGAAAAGATGAGTAAGAGCCTAAATAACAGCTTTTTTGTAAAAGACGCCCTAAAAAACGTTCATGGTGAAGTACTTAGATATTACTTGCTTACGAGCCATTACAGGGCGCATTTTAATTATTCAGATGAAGACTTAGTGGCTTCAAAAAAGAGGCTTGATAAAATTTACCGCCTTAAAAAAAGGGTTGATGGCGTGCAAGCAGGTGCAATAAATGAGAGCTTTAAAAATGAGCTACTTGAGGCACTAAGTGATGATCTAAACGCTTCAAAAGCACTTGCAAGTGTTGATGAGTTTGTAAAAGCAGCAAACGAAAGGCTTGATAATAGTCCAAAAGATAAAGCCTACAAGGCCGAAGTAGTGGCAAATTTGGAGCTTATAAGTGAAATTTTAGGCATTGCTAGCACAAATTATGTTGAGTATTTTCAGTTTGGCGTAAGTGACGAGCAAAAAGAGCACATCCAAAGACTTCTTGATGAGCGCGCGGTAGCTAAAAAAGAGAAAAATTTTGCAATGGCTGATGAGATAAGAGATGAGCTAGAAAAGATGAATATCTCTATCATGGATACACCAAATGGCGTAGTTTGGGAGAAAAATAATGACTAACTTTGGCTTAAAAGATGTACTAAAACGCTTTGGTCCATATTTTAAAGACTACATTCCACACTTCATCCTAGCCTTCATCGGCATGGGGCTTGCAAGTGGCGGAACAGCGGTAAGCGCGTATTTGGTGGAGCCAGTACTTAATAAAATTTTTGTTGAAAAAAACGAAACACTGCTTTATTTGTTACCATGTGCGATCATCGCTATTTATCTGTTAAAAAATGTTGGAACTTTTATGCAGGCCTATTTTACCGCGTATATTGGTCAAGATACGATTAGAAGATTTCGTGAAAAGATGGTCGAAAATTTACTAAATTTGGACATGAAATTTTTTAATGATTTTAGAACAGGCGAGCTAATAAGCAGAACCACGAATGACATAGAGCGCATAAGATCTATTGTTTCAAGCATCATACCAGAGCTTATTAGGGAGCTTGTAACTATCATAGGTCTGCTTTGTGTAGTCATATATCAAAGCCCTAAATTAGCCTTTTTTGCACTTGTTGTTATGCCAATAGCGATTTATCCGATCTCGCGCCTTGCTAAAAAGATGAAAAAAATCTCAAAAAAATCGCAAGAAAAGACATCTGATATCACTTCAGCCTTGAGTGAAATTTTTACAAATATCGAGATCATCAAGGCAAATAATGCCCAAAAATACGAGCACTCACGTTTCGTTGAAGAAAATAACAAATTTTTTAAGTTAAACCTTAAAACCGTAAAAATCGAGCAACTAGTAAGTCCACTAATGGAAACAATTGGCTCAATAGGCGTGGCAGCTGTCATCATAATAGGCGGCAAAGACGTCATTGACGGAAATATAAACATGGGTGCTTTCTTTTCATTTTTAACTGCGCTTTTCATGCTCTACACTCCTCTAAAACGTATCGTAAATATATACAATAAAATGCAAGATGCGATCGCTGCGAGCGAGAGGACATTTTTCTTGATGGATAAAGTAAGCGAGATAAAAGATGGCGAAAAAGTGTTAAGCGAAGAGATAAATTTGATTAAATTTAATGATGTCCGCCTAAGCTACGGCGACAAAGAGGTCTTAAAAGGTATAAATTTGGAGGCTCGCAAGTCAGAATTTATAGCACTAGTTGGCTCAAGTGGCGGTGGAAAAACATCGCTCATGAATCTACTTATGAGATTTTACGACGTAAATAGCGGAGAAATTTTAATAAATGAGACAAATTTAAAAGATATCAAAATCCATTCACTTCGCCAAAACATTGGCCTTGTAACGCAGCGTGTCTATATCTTTAACGATACAATCGCTAAAAACGTGGCTTACGGCAGAGAATTTAACGAAGAAGCCGTGATAAATGCACTAAAAATGGCAAATGCTTATGAGTTTGTAAGTAAACTAGATAACGGCATAAACACTATCTTAAATGAATTTGGCACAAACCTTTCAGGCGGTCAAAGACAACGCATCGCAATAGCAAGAGCACTTTATCAAAATCCACAAATTCTTATCTTTGACGAGGCTACCTCAGCACTTGATAACGAGAGTGAAAAAGAGATCACAAAGGCTATAAACAACCTAAGAAGCAAGAAGATCATCTTTGTCATCGCTCACCGTCTAAGTACGGTTGAAAGTGCTGATAAGATCGCAGTTTTAAGTAACGGAAGGATAGTTGATACTGGAAGTGATGAAGAACTTAGCAAGAGAAATGAAATTTATGCAAAACTTAAAGGCAAAGCCTTAGTTTAAGGCGATTTTTGCTAAGATTTGCACAAATTTTTAGGCATTTTAAAGAGGTTAAAATGAGTTTAAACTACGATACTTTAAAATCTATATTTTTTAAATTCGATCCAGAAACAGCCCATAAAATCGCAGAACTTGCAATGATCGGAGCAAATAAAATTTTTCCAGGATCATTAAGCTTTGTAGCAAATAAGTGCGTGGTCGATGACAATGCGCTAAAACAAAATTTATTCTCAAGCACCTATCACAATCCAGTTGGCATAGCTGGGGGCTTTGATAAAAATGCCACAATGTTTGAAGCACTCACGGCTCTTGGCTTTGGGTATTTAGAATTTGGCACATTTACTCCAAAACCTCAACCTGGCAACGACAAACCAAGACTTTTTAGGCTCGTAGACGAAGAGAGTATCCAAAATGCGATGGGCTTTAACAACGATGGTTGCGAGGCTATTAAAAATAGAGTCAAAAAACTTTATCCTTATACTTTACCTATCTGGGCAAACATCGGTAAAAACAAGGTTACACCAAACGAAGACGCAATAAAAGACTATGAAATTTTAGTAAGAGAATTTAGTGAAATTTGCGACACCTTTGTCATAAACGTCTCATCGCCAAACACGCCAAATTTAAGAGCCTTGCAAGATAAAAATTTTATAAAAGAGCTTTTTAGTGTCATTTTGCCACTTACTAAAAGGCCAATCATCTTTAAAATTGCTCCTGATATGAACCACGAAGATGCGATCAAGCTTTGTAGCTGCGCGGTAGAAAACGGCGCTAGCGGCGTGCTTGTCTCAAATACAAGCGTTGATTACTCGCTCTCTCACTCATCAAATTTAAAAGATTTTGGCGGACTAAGTGGCAAGGTGATCGCTCAAAAGTCAAAAGAGCTCTTTAAAGCCGTGGCAGACGAGCTTTATGGCAAGACGACACTTATCGCATGTGGCGGCATAGATAGCGGTATAGAGGCATATGAGCGCATAAAAATGGGAGCAAATTTAGTGCAAATTTTTACAAGCTTTATTTTCAAAGGACCGATGATCGCAAGAGATATAAATTTAGAAATTTTAGAGCTTTTAAAGAGAGATGGCTTTGCCTCTATCAGCGAAGCAGTCGGCACAAATGTTAAAAAATAGAGGGCAAGAGATTGATAAAATTTAATAAAACCAAACTAGAAAATGGACTTGAAATTTATCACGTGCCAGTAAATCCTGACTCAAAAGTGATAAGCGTCGATGTTTTTTATAAAGTTGGCTCAAGAAACGAAGTGATGGGCAAAAGTGGCATCGCTCACATGTTAGAGCATCTAAATTTCAAATCAACCAAAAATTTACGAGCCGGGGAGTTTGATGAGATCGTAAAAGGCTTTGGCGGTGTAAATAACGCAAGTACAGGCTTTGACTACACACACTACTTTATAAAAGCTTCAAATGAAAATTTAGATAAAACGCTTAGGCTTTTTGCTGAGCTTATGAAAAATTTAAGCCTAAAAGATAAAGAATTTCAGCCAGAGCGAGACGTGGTGTATGAAGAGCGCAGATGGCGAACAGACAACAACCCTATGGGTTATCTATACTTTAGACTCTACAACCACGCATTTATATATCATCCATATCACTGGACTCCGATAGGCTTTATAAAAGATATCGAAAACTGGAACATTAGCGACATAAAAGAATTTCATGCTACTTTTTATCAGCCAAAAAATGCGATTTTGATGATAAGTGGCGACATCGACAAGGATGATGCATTTAAGCTAGCTAAGAAAAATTTTTCCAAAATAAAAAACAAAAGAGCCATCCCAAAATCTCACTGTAAAGAACCTGAACAAGACGGAGCTAGAAGGGCTATCGTCTATAAAGATAGCCAAACGCAAATGCTAGCTATCGCTTACAAGATCCCAGACTTTAGGCATGCTGATCAAGTGGGGTTAAACGCGATAAGCGAGTATCTAGCTACTGGCAAAAGCTCGATTTTACAGCAACGTCTAATCGATGAGCTCATGCTTGTAAATCAAATTTATGCTTATAATATGAGCTGCGTTGATGAAAATTTATTTATATTTTTAGCAGTTTGCAACCCAGATGTCGAAGCAAGTGTGGTTGAGGCTGAAATTTTAAAGATCATAGATGATTTAAAAAATAAACCAATCGACAAAGATGATGTTTTAAGAGTTAAAAATTTGATAAAAACTGATTTTATTTACTCATTTAAGAGTGCAAGCAAGGTTGCAAATTTATATGGCTCATACCTTGCTAGAGGCGACATAAAGCCACTTTATGAGCTTGAAAAAAATATCGATAAGATAGATGCCAAGCTTTTAAAAGAGATAGCAAATAGATATTTTAATGAAAAAACCAGCACAACAATAATTTTAAAAAAGGAATAAACGTGGAAAATTCGCTTCAAGGTGCGATGACCGCACTCATTACGCCATTTAAAAATCAAAAAGTAGATGAAGTCAGTTTTGAAAAGCTAATAAAAAGACAGATAAAGCACGGCATAGATGTCGTTGTACCAGTTGGAACTACCGGCGAGAGTGCAACACTGACGCATGATGAGCATAGAATTTGTATCGAAATAGCCGTAGATGCATGTAAAGGCACAAATGTAAAAGTACTAGCTGGAGCTGGCAGCAACGCGACTCACGAGGCTATTGGTATCGCTAAATTTGCTCAAGCTCATGGCGCTGATGGTATCCTTTCAGTTGCGCCATACTACAATAAACCAACGCAGGAAGGGCTTTATGAACATTACAAAGCTATTGCAAATAGCATTGAAATCCCTGTGCTTCTTTATAATGTTCCAGGCAGAGTTGGCGTGGATATCTTGCCAGCGACCGTTTTTAGGCTTTTTAAAGAGTGTAAAAATATCTACGGCATCAAAGAAGCTACAGGCAGTATCGATAGATGTGTAGATCTACTGGCTCATGAGCCAAATTTAGTAGTCATTAGCGGTGAAGATGCGATCAACTATCCTATCATATCAAATGGTGGCAAAGGCGTTATCTCGGTTACTGCAAACCTCTTGCCAGATCAAATTTCAGAGCTTACACACCTTGCGATGAACGAAGAGTACAAAAAAGCAAAACTAATAAATGATAATCTATATACGATAAATAAAACGCTCTTTTGCGAAAGCAATCCGATACCGATCAAAGCAGCGATGTATCTAGCTGGACTCATCGACTCTTTGGAGTACCGCTTGCCACTTTGCAAACCAAGTAAAGAAAATTTCAAAAAGATAGAAGAAGTAATAAAAAATTACGAAATAAAGGGTTTTTAATGAAGGACACACTAAACGAATTTAAAGGTAAAACGCTAGTTATCAGCGGTGGCACCAGAGGCATTGGCAGAGCTATAGTCGAAGAATTTGCAAAAGCTGGTGTAAATATAGCATTTACCTATAACTCAAACGAAGAGCTTGCAAAAGAACAAGCAAAAGAGCTTGAGACTACTTACAAGATAAAAGCCAGAGCTTACGCACTAAATATCCTCGAGCCAGAGACTTATAAAGAGCTATTTTTAAAGATAGACGAGGACTTTGACAGGATTGATTTTTTCATCTCAAATGCTATCATCTCAGGTCGTGCAGTAGCTGGTGGATACACTAAATTTATGAAGCTAAAACCAAGAGGCATAAACAATATCTTTACAGCAACCGTAAATGCCTTTGTCGTAGGCACCCAAGAAGCTACAAAACGCATAGAAAAAGTGGGTGGTGGTAGCATCATCAGCCTAAGCTCAACTGGAAATTTAGTATATATCGAAAACTATGCAGGTCACGGCACAGCAAAAGCAGCTGTTGAGGCGATGGCAAGATACGCTGCGACCGAGCTTGGCGAAAAAAATATCCGCGTAAACGTCGTAAGTGGTGGTCCTATCGAGACAGACGCGCTAAGAGCCTTTACTAACTACGAAGAGGTGCGCGATATGACGGCAAAGCTTAGCCCGCTAAACCGCATGGGACAGCCGACTGACCTAGCCGGAGCATGTCTATTTTTATGCTCATCTAAGGCTAGCTGGGTGACTGGGCATACATTTATAATAGATGGTGGCACGACTTTTAAATGAGAAGATTGAAATTTTAAGCATAAAGGCATATTTGTGAGTTTAAATTTACCAAACGCACTGGCATTTTTTAGGATACTTCTGGCTCCGCTTATGTTTTTTATGCTCGTAAATGCGCCAGAAATTTTTACACAAATTCACATAAGTTGGATAAACTACTTCGCAGCTCTTATTTTTGTGATCGCCTCTGTGACTGACTTTTTTGACGGCTACATCGCCAGAAGCTGGGATCAAAAGACCAAGCTTGGCGCTATCCTTGACCCACTAGCAGACAAGATGCTAATTCTTGCTGCATTTTTAGGCCTCATGATGCTTGGTAGAGCGAGTGCTTGGGCTGTTTATCTCATCTTGGTAAGGGAATTTTTTATAACTGGCTTTCGTGTCGTGATGGCAAGTGACGGCGTCGAAGTCGCTGCATCAATGGCCGGCAAGGTAAAGACCGTTTCACAGATGTTTGCGGTTGGATTTTTACTGATGAGCTGGCCTGGTGGCGAACTTTTGCTCTGGATATCTGTTGCGCTTACGCTTTATTCCGGATTTGAGTATATTTTTGCCTATGTAAAGGCGATGAAAAAGAGCTAAAATTTCTTTCGTTCGTAAGACCCAAAGTTTTTACTTGAAAAAATTTATATAAATAATAAAAACTTCATTTTCAAAATAAGTAAAATTAAGTTAAAAATTTCTCCTAGCTAAAAGAAATTTTTAGCCAAACGTCGTTTGAGAGTAAATTTATAAATTTTGGCTAAAATCTCATCAATTTTTCAAAAAAAGGTAAGTTTTGAAAGGTATTCTCTTCACGTTAGCCCTACTTTGTCTTGGGCTTTATGCGTATTCGTTTTATTTTTTAGTGACCGTTTTAGCCATTAAATTTCTCATATTTTTCCACGAGCTTGGCCACTTTTTGGTGGCAAGAATGCTTGGCGTAAAGGTAAATACCTTTAGTATAGGATTTGGCGAGAAAATTTACACCAAAAATGTTGGCGGCACCGACTACTGCCTAAGTGCGATCCCACTTGGTGGATACGTACAGCTAAAAGGTCAAGACGACACCGACCCAAAGGCTAAAAACTACGACCGTGATAGCTATAACGTGCTAAGTCCTATAAAGCGAATTTACATCCTCTTTGCAGGGCCATTTTTTAACTTTATCTTAGCGTTTTTTATATACATTTTGCTTGGATCTATCGGAGTTGAAAGACCTGCGCCAAGTATCGGCCACATAGCAGATGGCTCGGCCGCTGCGAGCGCTGGACTAGCTAAAAATGATAAAATTTTAGCAATAAATGGCGTAAAGATAAACGAGTGGGACGAGATCAGTAAAAATGTAAAATTAGAGCCAATTACCATTTTGGTAGATCGTAACGGCTCGCAAATGACTATAAATTTAACACCAAAGATAGGCGAGACGATAAATCTATTTAATGAAAAGGTGCAACGCCCACTGATCGGAATTTCTCCAAATGGAGAAGTGATAAAAATTTACCACACTGGTCTTGCAGGCATAAATTTTGCCTTTAGTGAGACAATCGAGGCATCAAAACTAATTTTTAAAAGCTTTACCAAACTAGTAAGCGGAGCTGTGCCACTAAAAGAGGTCGGTGGCATTGTACAGATCGCTGATGTCACTTCAAAAGCCGCAAAAATAAGTCTTGGCATGCTTTTGACGATCGTCGCTTTAATCTCAGTAAATTTAGGTGTCCTAAATTTATTCCCCATCCCTGCACTTGATGGTGGCCACATACTTTTTAACTTATATGAGCTAATTTTTAGACGCGAGGTAAATGAGCGAGTGCTAATTATGCTTACCTACTGCGGTTGGGCGCTACTACTTGGCATAATGATACTTGCGACTTTTAATGACATTATGAGATTAAGCGGAGGTTTATGATGATAGTTTTAAAAGAGCTATTAGAAAAGATCGAAATTTTAAGCAAAGACGTGACACTAATCGCCGTTAGCAAAAATGTCACAAGTACTGAAGTAAGAGAGCTTTACGCACAAGGACAAAGAAATTTTGGCGAAAACAGAGTCCAAGAGCTAGCCAAAAAAGAGCTAGAACTGCAAAATTTTACTGATATAAAATGGCATATGATCGGCCGCTTGCAAAATAACAAAATAAATCAAATGATAAGTCTAAAGCCCGCACTATGGCAAAGCTGCGATAGCTTTGAAAGGGCCTTAGAGGTCGATAAAAGACTCAGCTACAAGCTCGATACCTTACTTCAAATAAACTCGGCTGATGAAGATACAAAGCAAGGTGTAAGCGTGGCAAATGCGCTAGAAATTTACGAGCGCATCCAAAGCGAGTGCAAAAATATCAATCTAAAAGGCGTGATGAGTATCGGAGCGCATGTGGATGAGCCAAAAGAGATTCAAAAGAGCTTTGAACTAACTTATAAAATTTTTGAGAGCCTAAAGCCAAAAGGTGCGAGTATCTGCTCGATGGGCATGAGTAGTGACTTCGAGTTAGCGATAAAATGCGGCTCAAATATGATCCGCCTTGGAACTATGCTTTATCTATAAATTTATCGCTTTTGCATGCTCCTACTGCTAACGAAATAGATTACTACTGGAGCTATGTAAATTTCTACCCAAAGAGACTTGAGAAAAATTAAAATTTAATATTTAGCGTCAGCCAAAACTAGAGCAAAAAGTACTTTTACACCAACTTTTTCTAGAGTATTTTTAGCCTCAAGTATCGTTGTGCCAGTGGTTACGATATCATCTACTAAAATAACTGGCGCAGTGATCTTTTTTAGGATTTTAAAATTTCTTGGGTTATTTTGTCTAAATTGCAAATCCTTACCACTATAGCTGATCTTACTGATTGCATGCAGTGCATGAAATATGGGCTTTAGATTTTTAACCCTTAGTGCATTTGCCAAAATAGCCGTGTGCGAGTAGCCAAAATGAACTCTATCATCTATTGGCAAAGCATAGACTTGCTCTGGAAAGCTAAAGCTTTTAGCAAATTTATTAAATGCAAATTTGGCTAAGTTTTTATATATAAAATATCCGTGCATTTGGTGCTTGGAGTGGATGAGTTCTTTTATTTCAGAGTAACCATAAAAGCTATAAATTTTAAAGCCCT
This sequence comes from Campylobacter concisus, assembly GCF_902460545.1. Lineage (GTDB taxonomy): Bacteria > Campylobacterota > Campylobacteria > Campylobacterales > Campylobacteraceae > Campylobacter_A > Campylobacter_A concisus_AE. The sequence continues at coordinate 57,606 of NZ_CABPUE010000001.1, read as the reverse complement.
CTAGTTCTCTTACTATCGGGCTTGGCTCGCTTAAAATTTGTGAGCAAATTTTACAAAACGTATTTAGTGTAAAGCTCTTGCAAAACGCACAAAACATTAGCTATTTAAAATAGCAATTGCAGTGCGTTTGATAGCATCATTTATTATTTCAGTCAAAAATGATTTAAATGCTCCACCTGTGCGAATTAACTCAAATTTGGTTTGATTATTTGAAATATTTTTAATGATGCTTTGATCGCCTTTTTGGATCTTAAGTGTGATCTTAATATTACCTTTTGTATTATCAGTGCCGTATCCACTCATATTTGCTTCAAACTCGTTGATAAAAATTTCAACTACGACGCCGCCCATGCCATTTACATTCGCACCGCGCGCCATAAGCTCTTTTTTGAGCGAATCGCTAAAATAAGTAGCAAGATCATTTTGAAGCACGACATATTCTTTTACTGTACCTTTGCCATCAGTAATCGTAGCAATGGTACTTTTGTTTTTGCGGTTGTCATGCACCACGCTTATATAGGCCTCAAAGCCGCTATTTTGATGGCTAGCAGCAGCCTTATATGGATCAAATGCGACAACACTTTGACTTGGTGCACAACCAGTTAAAAACAAAACAAAAAGTCCAAAAATAGCTAAAAATTTAAATTTATTCATCGTTTTTCCTTTTAAAGTTTAGTGATCTCATCGGCTACTTTTATCGCAGCTTGTTTAACTAAAAGTGCGATAAAAAAGTCAAACTGGCCAGACTCTGATGCTTCTAGCTTCTCCACATGGTGCCTAGTTGAGATAGGTAACGTTTTTTTGAAATTTATATTTGAAAGCACAAGAAGACCTTTTAGATGTCCGTTTAAAATTTCTGAACTTCCTGAGTAGCTTCCTCTGAGCTCGTCAAATCTAAAATCAAGCCTATATGTATATGGCGATGTTTGAGTATCGACAACAACGATTCCGCGAGAATTTAACTCACGTTGCAAAAACATGTAAAAAAGCACTTCAAGGCGTGGGTTTGAGTTAAAAACTGCACTGTTTCCTTCAATACCTGTGTAATATATCGATCTTGCACTACTTCTAGCATCGACAATCCTGTGAAAATAAACCTTCTTTAATCCAACATTAGTATCGATCATATTTTTTTCTAAGCAGCAGTTTATCGCTACATCACTTTTGTATTTTACACCATTTATAAAAAGACCATCACCCCTGCCTTTGCAAGCACTGCAATCAGCCGGTATCCTCATAACCTCTTCAAAATACATCTTATCTTCGCTGTTTATGTTCGCACTTTGCATGCCGTCTATACCTTCACATGAGAGGCAAAGGCTAGCTTTTGCCATGCAGCCCGTCATAAAAATAGCCGCAAATATCGCTAGTAATGTTGTTCTTAGCATTTCACTTCCTTTTGCTCGTTTTGTTTTTTACGAAGATTTCTAACACTCTCTCCTGCTATGCCATAATTATTAGTATCTATCTCATCAATGATAACAACAGTATTTTGAGCATTTCTTCCTAAAATTTCGCTTATTAGTTTAGTGACTCCGCTTATCATCTTCTCTTTTTGCTCTACAGTCGGACTATCACCTTCTTTTGTCACACAAATTTTCACAAATGGCATAGCGCTCCTTTTTACAAATTTAGCATTTAAATTTTAATCAAAAACCTATCCACCCAAATAAGATCCATACTTCGACAGTATCGCAAAGTAAGACGAGGCGTGGATAAAATTTACGACGGGAGTTACCATAGCAGGTAATGACCGAGTAAATTTTAGACACAACAAAGTATGACAAAGCGAGACAACGCATTAGTCTATTTTTAAGACAGACAAAAATGCCTCTTGCGGCAAATTCACCTTACCTATCGCCTTCATGCGCTTTTTACCCTCTTTTTGCTTTTCAAGCAACTTTCTCTTACGCGTGATATCGCCGCCGTAGCACTTGGCTGTAACGTTTTTTCCCATTGATTTTACGGTTTCTCTAGCGATGATTTTATTACCAATGCTAGCTTGTATCGCTACTTCAAAGAGCTGACGAGGTACGATCTCTTTCATTGCCTTTACAAAGTCCCTGCCCTTTGTCTGCGCCTTGCTCTCAGGCACGATGATAGAGAGTGCATCGACCGTTTCACCAGCCACTTTGACATCAAGCTTTACTAGATCGCCCACGCGGTAGTCGCTAGGCTCATAATCAAAGCTCGCGTAGCCTTTGGTGCTTGATTTTAGCTTGTCGTAAAAGTCCATCACGATCTCGTTCATCGGCATGTCATACTCTAGCAGCACGCGGTCAGTCGTGATGTAGTCCATCTTTGTTTGTATGCCACGGCGGTTGTTTAAGAGCGTGATGATGTTGCCCAAAAACTCGCTTGGCGTAATGATAGTAGCCTTCACGTATGGCTCAAGGATAGAGTCTATTTTATTTACAGGCGGCAACTGGCTTGGGTTTTGAATTTTTAAATTTACTCCATCTGTTTGCTGTACTTCATAAGTCACGGTCGGCGCTGTGGCTATGAGATCTAGGTCAAATTCACGCTCCAACCTCTCTTTAACGACCTCCATATGAAGCAGACCCAAAAAGCCCACTCTAAAACCAAATCCAAGCGCGACCGAGGTCTCTGGCTCGTAACTTATCGAGCTGTCATTTAGTTTTAGCTTATCAAGTGCGTCACGCAGATCTTCAAATTTATCGGTTTCAATCGGATAAAGTCCGGCAAATACAAAAGGCTTAGCCCTCTCAAAGCCACCTACTGGCTCTTTTAACGGGTTTCTAGCCTGTGTAATCGTATCGCCCACCTGGACGTCGCTAACATTTTTAAGTCCTAAAACTACAATGCCAACTTCGCCAGCGCTAAGCGTTTTGGTCTTGATCGGTGCGATAGGATTTGGATACATGAGGTCAAGCACGATATGTTTTTTACCTGTGCCCATAACTAAAATTTCATCATTTTTTGAGATAGTGCCGTCATATACGCGAACGAGTGCGAGTGCCCCAAGATAGTTGTCAAACCAACTATCGTAAATTAGTGCCTTTGTGGGCTTGTTTACGTCACCATTTGGTGCAGGAATTCTCGTGATGATCGCTTCAAGTAGCTCTTTTATACCGATACCGCTTTTTGCGCTCACCTCGATCGCTCCAGAGCAGTCAAGTCCTATAATATGCTCGATCTCGTCCTTTACTCTAGCAGGATCAGCCGCTGGCAGGTCGATCTTGTTTATCACTGGGATGATCTCTAAGTTGTTTTCTAGCGCGATATAGACGTTTGCGATTGTCTGCGCCTCTACGCCCTGACTAGCGTCCACTACAAGTAGTGCACCCTCACAGCTGGCTAAAGATCGGCTCACCTCGTAGCTAAAATCGACGTGGCCCGGAGTGTCAATCAAATTTAGGACGAAATTTTGCCCACCTAGCGCGTAGTTTAGGCGCACGGACTGAGCCTTGATCGTGATACCACGCTCTTTTTCGATATCCATCGTATCCATGATCTGGCTGCTCATCTCACGGTCACTGACGGCGCCACACTCCTGAATAAGGCGATCAGCAAGCGTACTTTTGCCATGGTCAATATGAGCGATGATGCTAAAATTTCTAATGTTTTTCATTTACTCTTTTACTTTTTTGTTAAATTTTTTGGCTTTTATTTTGCCTAAAATTGATTTAAAATTTGCATAAGAAAAGCGATGTTAATGCTTGTGGCCAAAGTATTCGTGCTCTTCTTTGCCTTTTATCTCACAGATGAGCTCATCTTTGTGCCCAATGATCTTGCCCTCAAACTGAAGCGTCACATGACTAATTCCAACATGAAATAGCTCATGCTCGATATGTTTTATCATTTTTGAAATTTCTCCTACACTTAGCTCATCATCTACCACTACATGAGCGATGATTGCATTTGAACCGGCACTTATCGCCCAAATATGTAGATCATGCACCTCTCTAACGCCATCTACGACCTTTATAATAGCTAAAATTTCATCCGCATTAAGCTCGACTGGCACGGCTTCGATAAGGATATTAAAGCTATCCTTTAGCAAGCCAAAGCCACTTTTTATGATGAGTAGCGAGACAAAGATACTTGCGATGCTATCGGCCTGCGTGAAGTTAAATTTCATCACAAGAAGCGCTGCAACGATGGCACCAACCGAGCCAAGCGTGTCGCCAAGCACGTGCAAATAAGCACCTTTCATGTTTAAATTTTCTTTTGTATCAGCGCTTTTATGCATATAAATAGCCACGACTAAATTTACCACAAGCCCCAAAATGCTAACAAGAAGCATCGTTTTAGCCTCTATCTCTGGCTCGTTAAAAAGCCTGATGATAGCTTCAACTACGACAAAAACAGCAAGTGCGATAAGAGCGATGGCATTTATGAAAGCAGCGATGATCTCGACCCTTTTGTAGCCAAAGGTCTTTTGTAAATTTGCCCTTTTTTCTGCGATCTTAAAAGCAACTAGCGACAAAAAGAGAGCCGCAGCGTCTGAGAGCATGTGAAATGCGTCGCTAATAAGCGCAAGCGAGTTTGAAACGAAGCCAAAAACGGCCTCAACTATCATAAACGTGAAAATTAGAAAAAACGAATTTCTAAGAACGCTCTTGTTGTGCATCATTGTCCTTCTTTTGGGCGTCGATCCTCTTACCGATATCTTTTAAATTTGAAAATTCCTCGATGAGCTTTGGCGAGTCGTCAAGGCTGATGACGAAATTCCATATATAGGTCATCACAGAGTAGATGTGGCCGGCATTTGTCTGCTGCGAGCTTAGCACTATTATCGCCACCAAAAAGAGCAGCGAAGCGCTAATGCCGATGATAAAATAGCTCATCGCCTCCCTGTTTGAGATCGCTATACGAAATTTAGAAACGACGTCATAGTGCCTATTTAGCGTGCTTTTGTTAAAAACACCTATCACCTTTGCCTCTTTTTCTAGGCGGTCATTTAAGCGAAGATAAAGGTCGTCATTTTTCTTGATATATCTTGGTAAAAATATAAGAAAAACGATCATCACGACAAAGCACGCCACAGCGACCTTTGACTCGACAAAAATGAGCATAAACGCTGAGCCGATGATCGAAATAACCGATGTAAAAAACATAGGAAAATGCGTCTCAAAGAAATTTACAAACTCTCGCGAGAGCGCTACTCTAGCGATGATGGCGGAGTCGTCTTTGGCATTTTGTTTTTCATTCATGATGACATTTACAGCAAGCTTTGCGTAGATATTTGCAAAAACTTGCGTATCCACGCGGCGCCTAATGGCTCCTACAAGCCACGCTATGAGCACAAAAAGTACGTAAATGAGGGCATTTAACGTATTTCCTTGCATGATTGCGTTGATCGCAAAGCCCGCAAATATCGGATAAGCTAGAAAAAGTCCGTTCTCTGCTAGCACCAAAGCAAAGGTCAAAATGAGCTTTTTATTGTGCTCGGTCGCTATGCTCTTTAGCGTTTTAAAGGCGTTATTTTGCAAATTTAATCCTAAAATTTTTTGCGAATTCTAGCCCAAATTTATAAAAATTTGAAATTTTTAGTTGTAACTCTTGACATTACAACAAAAAATAATTATACTTCGCTCATCAGTTGTAAGAAAAAAGATTACAACAAAAAAACAAGGAGAACAAAATGAAAAATTATCAGGTTGCAAAGATCGCAAACGAGCCAAGAGTCGAGCTAAAAGAGGCTTTAGATTTAAGTGGCTGTGAAGTTTCTATAAATGTACTTCCAGCAAATGTTAGCGTGCCATTTGTCCATGCGCACAAGCAAAACGAGGAGCTTTACATCATCACTGATGGTGATGGCGAGCTTTTTATTGATGGCGAAGTGATAGCAGTTGGCAAAGGAGACGCGGTGCGCATAGATCCAGATGGCAAAAGGTGCTTTAAAGCTGGCAAAAACGGTATCAAAATGATCTGCATCCAGACAAAACGCGGTAGCCTAGAACAATACACTATGACTGACGGCGTGATAGTTGATGACGTAAAGCCAAGCTGGCTGTAAATTTAAAAAGCAAAATTTAAATAGCAATCTTAGGCACAAACGGCAAAAGCGGCGTAAATTTATCTAAAAATGGCTTCAAAACTCGGCGATCGTTAGAAACAATGAGTAAAAAATGGGGGCGTAAAGGTTATTTATAAAGATATCTTTGAGCTTACAAAGGATGATCTAGCTAGCTTCGACGCGGTTATCAGCGTATTTGCAGCATGGAGTGAAGAAACCTTCCCACTTCATAAAAAAGTGGCTGCTCACCTAGTAAATTTACTAGAAGGTACTAGCACAAGGCTCATCGTAGTTGGTGGCGCTGGCATGTTATTTGTTGATAGCAAAGACACTATGCTAATGGATACGCCAGACTTCCCAGCTGCATATATGGGTGTGGCAAAGGCGACTGCGGAGTCTTATTTTGAGCTAAAAGGTAGGAGCGATTTGCTTTGGACATACGTAAGCCCAGCAGGCGACTACGATGAAAATGGTACTCGAACCGGCAAATACGTGTTTGATGGAGATAATCTCATCTTAAACTCAAAAAATGAGAGCTATATAAGCTATGCAGACCTTGCGCTTGCAATCATAGACGAGCTAAAAAACAAAAAATTTATACAAAAACGCTTCACAGCAGTTAGTGAGCGAGCATAAAATTATAGATTTGACATAGCTGACACAAAAAGCTGGCTTGTCAAATCTAAACTAAAAAAACAAACTGCTTTTAGTAAAAATTTAAAGTATAATCAGAAAAAATTTCAAGGACGATTGTGCAAGTAGGGATTAAGTTTTCAACCGCGATCCATGTAGTTTTAGCAGCTTGTTTTTTCAAAGACGAGAAAGTCACGAGCGAATTTATAGCAGGTAGTATAAACACAAATCCTGTCATAGTTAGGCGTCTACTTGGTGCTCTAAAGGCTGCAGGACTTGTGAATGTCGTAGCTGGAGTTGGTGGTGTGAGTCTTGCGAAAGAGCCAAAAGATATAACCCTCCTTCAAATTTTTAACGCAGTAAATGATAAAGAAAAACTTTTTAAGATCCACTCTGACTCACCTAAAGCCTGCCCGCTTGGTGGCAAGATTGAAGGCCTCTTAACCACCCCTCTCCTAAAAGCACAAGAAGCTTTAGAGGATAGTTTAAGGAGTATTACTTTACAAGATCTATTAGATG
>NZ_CABPUE010000001.1:35699-47385 GCF_902460545.1 Campylobacter concisus | reverse complement strand
GAATAATGCAAGAATTTATTTAAGGAGGTTAAATGAAAATTTCAAATTTGATAGTTTTTTGCACTATCTTAGCTTTATTTTCTGGTTGCATGGCACCACAATTTACACCAAAGCCATTATCGCCAAACTCAAAAGGTATAGCTATGGTAAATTCTACACCTTATAGTTGCAAAGTTTTAGGCGAAGCAGAGGGAAGTGACGAGGCAAATGGTAGAATGAACCCAACTATTGAAAGACTTAGACAAGGTGCGATAAATGATTTAAAAAATGAAGCAGTTGAAATAGTAGGACTTCATAAAAGAGTTGTACTTTATATTATAAAAGAAGAGGCGCTTTGCTACTGGCTTTTTGAAGGTATTAAAACCTGCCCAGATGGAAGCTCGTCTGCACTTGGTTATAGAGTAAGAGCTCAAATTTTTGATTGTGGCAATAAGAATTAAACTAGGGCTAGAAATGGTCCTAAAAAGAATAAATTTAAATTAAAGCTCGTTTCGATAAAATCCCAACATAAAAATCACTAAAAAGGTTATCATTATGAGAGGCTATAAAATTTTCTCAGGAACGGCTAATATTGAGCTTTCAAAGAAAATTTCGCAATATCTTTCACTTCCTCTTAGCGAGGCAAGTATAAAAAGATTTAGCGATGGAGAGATCAGCGTACAAATCGGCGAGAGCGTGCGCGGAAAAGATGTTTTTGTCATTCAGCCAACATGTGCACCGACAAATACAAATTTAATGGAGCTGCTTATCTTGACTGATGCTTTAAGACGTAGCAGTGCAAGCTCAATAACAGCGATTGTGCCGTATTTTGGCTACGCTAGACAAGATAGAAAAGCAGCTCCTAGAGTGCCGATCACTGCAAAACTAGTGGCAAACATGATGCAAACAGCAGGTATCGATAGAGTCGTCACTATGGACCTTCACGCAGGACAAATTCAAGGATTTTTTGATATTCCGGTTGATAACCTTTATGGAAGTATTATTTTTAATGACTACGTAAGAGCTAAAAATTTACCAAATCCAATCGTTGCAAGCCCTGATGTAGGTGGCGTTGCTCGTGCTAGAGCCTTGGCTAAAAATCTAAATCTTGACATGGTTATCGTAGATAAGCGCCGCGAAAAAGCAAACGAGAGCGAAGTGATGAATATAATCGGCGACGTAAATGGCAAAGATGTGATTTTAGTTGATGATATGATAGATACAGCTGGCACGATCGTAAAAGCAGCTGAAATTTTTAAAGAGCGTGGCGCAACTAGCGTTATGGCATTTTGCACGCATCCAGTCCTTAGTGGGCCAGCTTACGATAGGCTAAGACTAGGCTTTTTGGATGAGTTGGTGGTAACAGATACGATCCCTCTAGCAGAGGAGCTACCTTGTATAAAAGTGCTAAGTGCTGCTTCATTGTTTGGCGAAGTGATACGCCGTGTATATCACAATGAAAGCGTAAATAGCTTATTTTAATTGATTTTGGCTTTTGTTTTTAGCGTTTCAGGCAAAAGCCAAATCTTTCAATATTTATTAGAATCTAATTTTGATAAATCAAAATTTATAGCAAAAAGATAGCCTCTATTTATAGCTGGAATTTTTAAAATTCTAGCCTTCTCTTTAAAAATTTTTGGCATTATGGCTTTGCAAAATGGAGTTACTAAAAGGCAAGTGTCTGCGTATCCGACAGCGATCTTGCCGCTTAGCACCACGCTTGTTTGCTTTGCTAAATTTGCATTTAGCTCATCTTTTTGAGCTTTACTTAGAAGTACGTTTAGCTCTTTTGCCGCCATATCAACGCCTCGTATCGCATTACTATCATTTTTTATGATAAAAATTTCGTCACTTATTTTTGTGATATTTGGCATTAAAATTTGTCTATCGGCTTCTAAAAACTCAAAGCTCTTTTGTACGCCACTAAAATATCTATCCAAAAATGGCTCACTAAAATTTAGCCGAATAAAGCTTCTTTTTAACTCGCCTTTTAAATTTGTCTCATCGATAAAATAGTGTAAATTTCTCTCATCAAGATAGTTTTGAAGCTCTTTTTTGCGCAAATTTAAAAGTGGCCTAACTAACCAAAAGTGCTTTCTCTTTTCAAGCTCGCTCATACCAAAGAGCTCTTTTAGTCCAGCACCCTTACTAAGCTGCATCAAAAACCACTCAAATTTATCATCAAACTGATGCGCTAGGATCAAATTTTCATAGCTAAATTTTTGACAAATCTCGCCAAAAAACTCATATCTTGCCTCGCGCGCATTTTTTTCAAAATTTGAATTATCTAAAAAAACGCTTTTAGTATAAATTTTTTTACCAAATTTATCTGCGAGTTCTTTTGCGCTTTTTATTTCGTTTTTGCTTTGCTCTCGAACATTGTAATCAACCATCGCTAGATCAAATTTGATCCCAGCATCTTCTAAAATGTAAAAAAGTGCAGTGCTGTCTATACCGTGCGAGAATGCAAGTAGGTTTGCACCTGAGTTTAGCTTTTCTCGCACATTTTGGTTTATCATTTTGCTTTTTTGATGATTTTAGCGATCAGTTTTTGATCAACCACGTCAGTGACCTCACAAAGGTAGAGTGAGCCGATCTCAAGCTCTTTTACATCGCTCTCGTTTATTAGAATTTCACCGTCTATATCTTTATCCCAGATATCTTTTTTGGCTGCGTAAAACATCTCGCCCTCGCTGCTAATGCCCTCAAGAGAAGTATAAATTTTCTTACCAAGCTCTTTTTGCAAGCTCTCATTTATCGATTTTTTAGTGATTTTTTCTATCTTGTTTAGTCTTTTTGAAATGATTTTGGCTGGGATTTGCTCCATTTCAAAAGATGCCGTATCTTCTTCTTTTGAGTAGGCAAAGGCTGAAATTCTATCAAATTTAAACTCTTCTAAAAATTTGCAAAGTTCCTCAAAATCCTCCTCGCTCTCTCCTGGATGACCCACGATGACACCAGTTCGTAAGAATGAATTCTCGGCATTTCTCATTAAATTTAAAAGCTCTTTTATCTTTTTAGCACCACTTCCACGCTTCATTATCTTTAGCATATTTTCGCTGATGTGTTGGATAGGCATGTCAAAGTAGTTGTGAAAGATGGGCGAAGCGATGATACGCGAAATGAGCTCCTTGCTGGTCGTGCTTGGGTAGAGGTAAAGTATCCTGGCACTCCTTACGCCCTTTATCTTTTCTATCTCGTCTATTAAATTTATAAGCCCGTCACTAACGCCTTGATCGCGCATATATGAGCTTGAGTCCTGAGATAAAAAGCTAAAGTCGTAGTAGCCTTTTTTGACCAAATTTTTAACCTCATTTACGATATTTTCGAGCGAGCGTGATTTTAGTTTTCCTTTAAAAGTTGGAATGGCACAAAAACTACATTTTTGGTTACAGCCCTCTGAAATTTTGATGTAGGCGTGGTAGTTTGAGCCAGTTATCACACGCTCTTCATTTGCTTGCAGATAAGTTTGCGGGCTAAATAAATTTTGCTTTTTTAAGATGATCTCATCGATCTTGTCATAGTCAGCCACACCGGTAAAGAGATCTACCTCTGGTATCTCTTTCATAAGCTCATCTTTGTAGCGCTGCATAAGACAGCCAGTCACTACTAGTAAAGAGCCATTTTTACGTGCTTCGTGCATCTCAAGTATGGTTTGGATGCTCTCTTCTTTGGCGGATTTGATAAAGCCACAGGTATTTACGATGATAACGTCAGCGTCACTGATATCGTCTGTGATATCGTAGTTTTGTAATCTGCCAAGCATGATCTCAGAATCAACTAAATTTTTGTTACAGCCAAGTGAAATTAAGTGAAGTTTTGGCATTTTTATATCCAGATGTTGTCTATTAGCCTAGTTTTACCAACGTAAGCTGCTACTAAAATGATGGTGTTATTTTTTTCTATTTTGGAAATTTCATTTAAATTTCTATCCGTAATAGCGACATAATCAACCTTTAACGGCTCTAGCACTTCAAGCATCTTTGTTTTGATCTCGCTTGCGTCCTCTTCGCCGTTTTGGATCAAATTTTGTGCTTTATTTAGCGATCTTGAAAGCCTTAGAGCATTACATTTATCTTCGTCACAGATATAGACGTTTCTGCTTGAAAGCGCTAAGCCGTCTGGCTCTCTAACGATATCACAAGCCACTAGGCTGGTATTAAGAAAAAATGTCTTTATCATGTTTTGCACGATAATTAGTTGTTGTGTATCTTTTTTGCCCATGTAAACGCTATTTGCACGAGTTAGACGAAATAGCTTGTTTAGCACCCTTAAGACGCCGTCAAAGTGACCAGGTCTAGTTTTGCCCTCTAAGATGGCCGAAAATTTCTTTGGAGCGACGATTAGAGGCTCATCTTCAAAGTAAAGTTCATTAGCATCCGGAATAAAAATAGCACTAACGCCATTTTGCTCACAAATTTTAATGTCGTTTTGTTCGTTTCTTGGGTATTTGTCTAGATCTTCACCTGGTAAAAACTGAGTTGGATTAACGAACGTTGAGACGATGCTTATCTCGTTTTCGCTCACGCATTTTTTAATAAGGCTAACGTGTCCGTCATGAAGTGCGCCCATGGTTGGTACAAAACCGATCTTTGTGCTTGTGCTAGAGACGAAATTTTCAAGTTCTTTTATGGTTCTTATGATTTGCATTTTGACTCTTTTTATTTGAAATTTTAACTTGGCATTGTAACAAAAAAGGATTAAAAGGGCGTAAATTTAAAAATGTAAGCAACTTTTGGCTAAAATCGGCAAAAATTTTTGGAGAAAAACTTGGATAGTTACGAATACAACGAGCTTTTAAAGAAGCTACAAACAAAAGTTGAAAACATAGGCTCTATCGTAAAGCCTGACGAGATAAAGGCTAGGCTAAAAGAGATCGAGGCGACCGAACAAGACCCTAGTTTTTGGCAAGATATCGCTAAAGCTGGAGCGCTAAATAAAGAAAAGACAAAAATTTCAAACATGCTTGCTAAATTTAGTGATGCTCATCAAGCAGTTAGCGACGCAAAGGAGCTCTTTGAGCTAGCAAATTCTGAAAATGACGAGGAGACTATAAATTCTTTATTTGAGGATGCTAAAAATTTAGATGAAAAGATAGTAAATTTAGAAATTTCTATGCTTTTAAGTGGCGAGGACGATAGCAAAAATGCGATCGTATCGATCCATCCCGGAGCTGGTGGCACCGAGAGTAACGACTGGGCGAGCATGCTTTATAGGATGTATCTTAGATTTTGCGAGCGCGAGGGCTTTAAGGTCGAGACTCTTGACTTTCAAGAGGGTGATGAGGCTGGGCTAAAGGACGTGAGCTTTATTGTAAAAGGTGAAAATGCTTATGGATATTTCAAAGCAGAAAATGGCATCCATAGGCTCGTTCGCACAAGCCCATTTGATAGCGCAGGGCGCCGTCATACAAGCTTTTCAAGTGTCATGGTAAGCCCTGAAGTAGATGATGATATAGAGATCGAGATCGAAGAGAAAGATCTAAAGATAGACACTTATAGAGCTAGTGGTGCAGGCGGTCAGCATGTAAATAAAACAGAATCAGCCATTCGTATCACACATTTACCAACTGGCATCGTCGTGCAGTGTCAAAACGATCGTAGTCAACATAAAAACAGAGCCACAGCGATGAAAATGCTAAAATCACGCCTTTACGAGCTTGAGCTAATGAAACAGCAAGAAGCTAGCAATAGCGTAGAAAAAAGCGAGATCGGCTGGGGGCACCAGATAAGATCATATGTGCTTTTCCCATATCAGCAAGTAAAAGATAACCGCAGTGGCGAGGCATACTCGCAAACTGATGCGATACTTGATGGCGACATCAAAAAAATGATAGAAGGCGTTTTGATCGCTCAAAAGGCTGACGCGTAATAAATTTACAAAAAGAGATGGGATCTAAAATTTCATCTCTTTTAGCTTTGCGCAAGCTTCTTCTTTACCTTTAAAGCAAGCTTCGTCAAGATAAATTCTCGCTTTTTTATAGTCGTTTTTGCCTAGGTAGATGAGTCCTAAATCGTAGCTAGCCTCGCTCGAGCCAAGACTTACAGCTTTTTCATAAAAATATATTGCTTTTTCTAAATTTTTGTTTACACCAAGGCCGTACTCGTAGATATGTCCGGCACTTCTTAGGCCGTCTATGTTACCGTATCTGCCAGCTGTTTCAAACCAAAAAAGTGCTCTTAAAATATCTTTACTAAAGCCTTTGCCGTCACGAAAACAAACGCCAGTTTGCTGCATGGCAAGCACATTTCCATCTTTTGCATAATCATAAAATCTCTTGCAAGCCTTTGGATAGTTGCCCTCGTTATATAGATAGATGGCGTCTGCTATTTGCTCGACCTCTGGATCAAGTGGTGGCTCACTAAGGCCAAAATTTTGTGAAATTTGATCTAACGAGCATCCGCAAAATAGCAAAACACTAAATACAAAAATGATAAATTTTTTCATATTTGTCCTTGAAAATTTAGGCGATTTTATCCAATTTTATCTTATAATGCCCGCAAATTTTAAGCAAAAGGAACGATATGGATCATAATGCACTTTTAATCCAGCTTGGCTATAACGTCAATGAAACGACCACTGCTCAAATGTGTAGAATTTTAAACAATACTGATGGTCTTTTGCCAAAGAGCATAATTGAACTAAACGATCATTTAAAGCCGCACCTTTGTTTTGTGGCGATGAGTGGAAGTGAAGATAGACTAAAGATAAAAAATGTAGCTACCGTTAATGAAATAAAAGAGCGAGTTGATGAGATCATAAAAAACTGGGCTAATAAATATAAAATGGAGCTAAAAAAGATAAATGAAACAACTTACTATATAATGGGAAAGATAAGGGACTGAAAATGAAATATGATATTGTAATTATTGGTTTTGGAAAAGCTGGCAAAACGCTAGCGGTTAAAGCTGCCGCACTTGGCAAAAAAGTAGCTCTTGTAGAGAGATCGCCAAAAATGTATGGAGGCACTTGCATAAATGTTGGCTGCATACCAACCAAACGTCTAATAACAGCCGCTAAAGAGGCAAAATTTGTAAATAATAGCGTTGAAAGCGAATATTACACACTTAGCGTTGAAAATAAAAATAAGCTAATCTCAGCTTTGAATGCTAAAAACTATGCGATGCTAAATGATAAAGAAAATATCTATGTGATTGATGGTATTGGCTCATTTGCTAGCGAAAATAGCGTACTTGTAACAACGCCAAGTGGTGAGAAAAAGCTAATAGAGGGCGATTTTATCATCATAAATAGTGGCTCAAAAGAGGCAGATGCTCCTTTTGAGGTTATAAGCTCAAATGTATTTTCAAGCCAAACTTTGCTTGATCTAAAAAATTTACCAAAGCATTTTGTCATTATCGGTAGTGGTTTTATTGGTATAGAGTTTGCATCAATGTTTGCAAATTTTGGCTCAAAAGTGACTATTATAGGGCGTTCGAAACTACTTAAAAACGAAGATGATGATATAGCTAATAGCGTAAAAGAAGCACTTAGAGTCCAAGGCGTTGAAATTTTAGAGGGTTGCGAGATAGAGTGCATTAAAGAAAATGTATTAAATTTCAAGCAAAATGGCGAGCAAAGATGCCTTAGAGCCGATGCATTTTTGATCGCGCTTGGCAGAGTAGCAAATGTGGATGATTTAAATTTAAAAGCTGCTGGAGTTGATCTAAATGAAAAAGGCTTTATAAAGACAAATGAAAATCTTCAAACAAATGTGCCAAACATCTATGCGGTAGGCGACGTGCGTGGCGGAGAGCTTTTTACTTACACGAGCTTGGATGATTTTAGGATAGTTTATTCACAAATTTTTGGTGATAAAAAAAGAAATACTAAAAATAGAAGCATTCATGCAAATGTGCTATTTACCGATACTCCACTAGCAAGAGTTGGAATGAGCGCCAAAGAAGCTAGCAAACTTGGGTTAAATTTCAAAGAGCTAAAGCTTAGCATGGCAACAGTACCAGGCGCAAAAGTACTAAATCACGATGTAGGTATGCTAAAAGCTATCGTTGATGCACAAAGCGGCGAAATTTTAGGTGCTATCTTTCACTGCATCTATGCAAATGAGCTGATAAATGAAATCGCAATTGCTATGAATTTAAAAGCAAATGCAAATTTCTTTAAAAATCAAATTTTCACTCACCCAAGTATCAGTGAAGCACTAAATGACCTCTTTGGACAATTTTAAAAGGAAAAGAATGAAAAAATATTTATTGCTTTTATCAGCTTTATTTTTCACTGGCTGCTTAAACGTGATTGGTGTAGGACAAAAACAAGATGATTCGTGGCAGCAACCAAAGGATGAAAAAATAGTGCAAAATAAAGAGCAAATTTCAAGAAATGCGATCGAAATTTTAATACCAAGATGCGAAGAAGGCGATGCGGAAGCTTGCAACGATTTGGGTGTAAATTACGAGCTTTTAAAAGAATATGAAAATGCTTTAACAAATTATAAAAAAGCTTGCGATGCTAAAGTACAAGTCGGTTGTGCAAATTTGGGCACTCTTTATGAGCTTGGACTCGGAGTTAAAAAAAATCCAAAAAAGGCAATTTTGATTTATAAAGAAAGTTGCAATGGCGGAGGCATGCAAGCTTGCTATCATTTAGGCAATGCTTACAGAAAAGGCGAGATCGTTAAGAGAGATTATTACTTAGCAATGCAAGCTTATACAAATGCATGCAATGCTGGCGATTTGCCAAGTTGTGCTAATATCGGAGCGATGTACGAGCTTGGTCTTGGTGTCAATAAAGATGAAAAAAGGGCTTATGGAATTTATAAAGTCGCTTGCTTTCGTGGGCTAAGCAAGGCATGCCCGCAGATGAAAAGACTAGGCACAAAGCTAGGAATGTAAGTGAAAAAGGTCTTAAATTTTGGTCTTATTTTGGCTATGGGCTTTATACTTAGTGGTTGCTGGTCGTGGCAAAAGATGGTAAGCTTTGGCTTTTGGCAAAGTGATGAAGAGGCGAGAGCAGAACGTCTGGAGCTTGAAAAAGAGAAGATGATGCAAAACTGCGAGAGTGGAAATAGCATCGACTGTAACAACCTAGCCGTAAATTTTAGCAACGAAAAAGACTTTGTAAAGGCAAAAGGCTACTACGAAAAAGCTTGTAATACTGGGCTTGCGACGGCTTGTTCAAATTTAGGCCAAATTTATGAGCAAGGGCTGATTGATGAGCAAAAAGATATCCAAAAGGCTCTAAAACTTTATAAACTAGCTTGTGATAGCGGCGATGGCGTTGGCTGCTATAACGAGGCTATGGGGCTAAAATCCTACATCGAAAGTGAAAATTTAAAGACTCATAAGATAGATAGAACTAAGGCTGAGGCTAGAGTGCTAAGGCTTTTGGCAAAGAGCTGCGAGCTTGAGTACGCTCAGTCGTGCTTTTTGCTTGCAAAGCTAAGCGGTGATGAAGCAAAGGCAAATGCACTTTACAAAAGAGCTTGTCAGCTTGGTAAGTGTGTGGATAGAAAATAAGGGATAAAATTACTTTTTAACTCATATGTCTTTATATTTGTATTTTTACCACTTGTATTTTTTGTATATTTTTTTCTAAATAAAAAGCGACTAAGCACTCTTGCAAAAGCTTTTTTAGTGAGTGCTAGTTTATTTTTTTATGCTTATTGGAGTGTTTATTATCTGCCGATTTTGTTAGGAGGTATCGTTTTTAACTTCCTTGTTTCAAAATTTCTTGCAAAACATCAGAGTAAAACTATTTTGATTTTTGGTATAGTTTGCAACCTCGCTTTACTTGGATATTTTAAATATGCTGATTTTTTAATTTCAAATTTAAACGCTATAGCAAATACAAATTTAAGTCTACTTCATATCGCTTTGCCGCTAGCACTTAGTTTTGTCACATTTCAGCAAATAGCATATCTAGTGGATAGTTATAACAAGCAGACAAAAGAGAATAGTTTTTTAAACTACTGCCTTTTTATAACATTTTTTCCACAGCTTATTGCTGGTCCGATAGTGCATCACAAAGAAATGATGCCTCAGTTTGCAAATAAATTTAATCTTATAAAAAACTATAAATTTATATTTTTAGCATGGGGCTATTTAAGAAGAGTGTGGTTGCTGATACTTTTTCGATTTTTGCAAATGCTGGATTTGATGTGGAAGGAAATTTGACTTTTCTGCAAGCATGGGCGACGTCACTTTCATATACCTTTCAACTTTATTTTGATTTTAGTGGTTATTGTGATATGGCGATAGGTCTTGCGCTACTTTTTAACATAAGGCTTCCCATAAATTTTAACTCCCCGTATAAGGCTTTAAATATTCAGGATTTTTGGCATAGGTGGCACATTACACTATCACGTTTTTTAAGAGACTACATCTATATCCCACTTGGAGGAAATAGGGGGGCAGAGCCGTACCTATCTAAATTTGTTTTTGGTATTTTTGATAGGCGGTCTTTGGCATGGAGCTGCTTGGACATTTGTTGTTTGGGTTGCTTTACATGGTGTTGCTATTGTTATTCACAGATGTTGGCAAAAGTTAAATTTTAAATTAAATAAAATCATTGCTTGGATCATCACCTTTAACTTTGTAAATTTCACATGGATATTTTTTAGGGCAAAAAGCTTTGAAGATGCCATGAAAGTGATCCGAGGAATGTTTTTTGGTGAGTTTAAGATAGACGTTAACTATCTTGAGATACTTTTTATCGTTTTAGCTTTTTTGGTCGTTTTGCTTTTTAAAAACTCTATGCAAATAGCATTTGATAAGAAATTTAAATTTACTATCTGGCAAATTTTTGCAACATCTTTCTTTTTATTTATATCAATCTTAGCAATTAGGCTTAATAATGCGAGTGAATTTTTATACTTTAGATTTTAAGAAAAAAATATTTCTATGCCTGTTTTTGGTAATATTTGCTATGGTTGGGCTTGATGTTGTACTTTATGTTTTTGCAGAAAGTGGAACAAGTAAGACAAATTTTGTTGATAATAAAATTTCAAAAGCAGAGCACTTTAAGATAAATAGCGAAAAACAAAAGGATATCGTTTTTGTTGGAAGCAGTAGGACGTTTAATCATATTTCAACAAACATTTTTAAAGAAAATAATATTGGTATTTATAATTTTGGCGTTTCTGGAAATTTTATAGGTGACTATCCTTTTATTGTAAATGCTATTAAAAAAGTTGGTGCAAAAGAGGTTGTTGTTAGTATAAGAGTTAGCAATCTTTTTAAAGATTATATTGAGAGAGATGTCAAAATTTATACCACTGATGAACTAATGGTAAATTTTGGCACAAATAAGATAACGTTTTTAAAAACACTGCCAGATTATTTAGCAAGCTTGCATTTGTTTTTAAGATACTCTGAAGCTATCTATAATAGAGTAGTTATGACTTATGGTAAATTCACACCAAAGACTGCAACCAATGTAAATAATTTTAGTGTAGAAAATTTCTTTAATATTGAAGCAAATAGTGATTGCGAGCTAATTAACACAAGTGAAGTAAATTCAAATTTTACAAAAGACAAAAAGATTATTGTTGCAAAATGTAGCAATGGTGATAATATACTTTTTGCAAATACAATACCGAGAGAGAATTATGGCAAGGTTATTGAAGAATTTAAACACATTAAAATACATGCAAAATTATATAATAGATCCACTGGTTAAAAACGGCATGAAAGTAATTATTTTACTTGAACCAATATTTGATGGAATGAGACTTCAATATAGTATAAAT
>NZ_CABPUE010000001.1:1177-29968 GCF_902460545.1 Campylobacter concisus | reverse complement strand
ATAAATGAAATAATATCAGCCATCAAAAATGCCAAAATTGTTGATCTTACAAATTTAAAATTTGGCGATGAAGAATTATCTGATTGGGAACATTTAAACTATCTTGGCAGAAAAAGATATAGTGAGTTTTTGGTTGAACTTTATCTTAACGGTGGACTTTAATTTCTTACTTCAACCCAAAGACTTTTATATTAAAAGTAGTATGGATTTTATCCTTTTCGCCTTTCATGACGATAGGAAATTCGGTCTTTACGATACTGTCATAGCTGCTAAGCGCATCTAAAAAGTCATAAAATTTTTGTGGTGTCCTTAGAGAGCTAGTTACATTTAGGCGAAATCTAAAAAATTTCTCACTAGCGTTATTATCACTTTCTTCTATTTTACTAAGGCTTACTTCACTGAAAAATTTAGAGGCAAATTCTATAAATTTATCTTTATCAAATTTAGTCTCAAAAGCTGAAATGATTGCTCCATCTTTTTGTTTGGTTGCTTCAACGGCTTTAAATTTAGCTTCAAATTCATTTTTTACTTTTGTATAAGATGAGGTCTGTGAATAATTTTGTCTAGTTAGGCTTTTAAATTCTTTTATATTTGGCACAATAAAACCAAATATCATAATGAAGCAAACTACAATAAAAGCAAATATAAAAAGTAAAAGCTTGACAGGATCTATTTTTTCTAAGCTTGTATCTTTTTTACTCATTATATCCCTCAGAATTATCAATTTTATTTGTACTTATAAAGCCATACCAGCCGTTTTTACTTTGATAAAAGCTGGTATTTGAAGTTGTAAAAATAGATCTTAAAGGTGAAGCTAGAAGCTGATTAAATACATCTTTTGTTGGCGTTATACCACGAATGATGAGTGAGTTTTTATCCATAAAAACCTCTTCGAGCGTTATACTATCAGGCACTAGATCAAAAAGATTGTGCAAGCTTTGCTTGAGAATAGAATTTGATGTGAAAATATCATTTGCAGATTCTATTTGTACAGCTAGTTTAGATGAAACTTCATCTGTTGTGACTATTTTTTGACTAAGTTCTTTTTGTTCATTTGATAAAAAATTTATATTTTTTTCAATTGAATAATTTTTGTAAAGTATAAAGAAATTTGTTGCCAAAAGAGCTACAAAAACAAAGCCTATAAGACTTAGCCAAATTTTGCTAAAGATAGATATAAGTGGTCTTGGTTCTGGGGCAATAAAGCTAAATCTCATAATATTATCTCTTCTTGCATGATTTCATTCATAATATGATTTGTATTCACTGGATACACCGAAGTCTCCACTAAAAGCTCAGATTGCAGATATTGTAAAAAGGTTACACTTGTTTTTGTATTTTCAAAAACAATTATTTGTTCAATAAAATCACCGCCGTAGAGAGGATTTTCGTAAAATTCTTTTACAGCCTTTACGATGTAATCAAACATCTTCATGTCATACCCAAAAATAGCAACCGATTTTTCTACATTTGTAGAAACTGGCATATTTAGTTCATAGTTTAGATCTTCAAATTCTTTTGGCTTATCATCACTTAAAAAATCATCTAAACTTTTAAAATCATCAAGAGATGTTGCGTCATTTTCTTCTTTAATTATCAAGTTGTCAATATCTGTTATATCTTCTTCTTTTAGGCTTTCGGCTTCCTGGTTGGTTTCTTCAATGCCAGACATATTTAAAAAAGTGGATAACTTCATTTGTTTATCTTTAAAGATCGCAAGTGTAAACGAATGTGCATGGATATAAAGATAAAGTGTAGTTTTTGGAGAAATTCCGCGTTTTAAAAGCTCGTGAAAGAGTAGGGCAATAGGTGAGTAGATGAGATCTACACTATCTTGTCCAAATAAATTTTTATATTTTTTTATAGCATTTAAATTTGCATAAATACTCCAGCTATCCTGCATGATAAGGCTTGTAAGATTTTTAGTATTTATATTAA
Organism: Campylobacter concisus; assembly: GCF_902460545.1. Taxonomy (GTDB): domain Bacteria; phylum Campylobacterota; class Campylobacteria; order Campylobacterales; family Campylobacteraceae; genus Campylobacter_A; species Campylobacter_A concisus_AE. The sequence continues at coordinate 28,030 of NZ_CABPUE010000001.1, read as the reverse complement.
ATTTTTTGTATTCATCAAAGCTAACACTAGGAAGCGCGCCTTGCGAGTCGTCGTTAAAAAAAACTGAAACATATACACCAAAATATGCTTTTTCTTGCTCTTCTATGTATTTTATGATTTTTTCATCGATACTATCGATATTTATATCTGTAAATTTAGCGTTTATAGTTTTTAAAAGTTTGCCATTTCTAAAGACCTGACCGAAGAATATGCACTCATTGCCCTCCAACACGACGCTTAAAAAAAGGTTAGAAAAAAGCTTTTTAACGCTAAAAGACATAAATCTCCTAAATTTAGTGCATAATTTTCGTTATGGTAGCTAAAAAGGGATTAAATAAGTTTAAAACAGCTCGTTTTTAAGCTTAACGAAAATCTCTTTTGTATTTAAAGCTTCATTTTTTAGCTCATTATCAAGTAGGGCCGAGTTTTTAAGGTCGTCAAAATCCTCTATCATCACATCACACATCATCTTAATGCGTTCGCTATTAGCCTTGCTAACGCTACTTTGACTCATTTTTTTGATACGCTCAAGATACTCTTTGCCATTTTTTATGTATGAACTAAATTTGATAGCAGCTTTACTTTGGTTTAGCACAGTATTTGCCATTTTGTTATAAATATCTATATCAAGTGCTTTTTGGCTTAAATTCAAGGCTTTTTCATATTCTTTGTTTTCGTATAAAAATTTTGCTTCAAGAGCGAGCTTATAGGAGTTGTCGCTGTAAAAAAATAGCCCAAATAAAATAATTAGAAAGATGGCTATAAAAATAGATAGTTTATTTTTCATAAATTTCGTCCAAAATTTCTTTTATCTCGTCGCTTATTTGTGGATTTTTATGCGCGTACTTTTTCCACCAAATTTTTAAATTTGATCTAAAGTCCTCTTTATTTTGCAAAACGCTCTTTCCGCCATCATTTTGTGAGGCTTGCCAAAGTTCGTTTTGTATCTTCTCTTTTGCATCTTTTTGCTCCAAATTTTCCACACTTAAAGGGGCTGAGAGGCTAAAATTTATAGTGGAAAATGGCTTTGGAAGTATCATCTTATCCCAGCTTTTAAACTCCCAAAACGAGCTTGCTTCAAAATTTAGAGCATAAATTTCGCAAGATGACTTTTGCGCGATTACTACTGCTCCGTCTGCGACGCTGTGTCTTGGTCCGCGTGGGCCATCTGGCGTGATGATGACGTCGTGACCTTGCTTTATCTCTCTTAGAGCTTCTATAAGCGCTCTTGCGCCACCTTTTGAGCTACTACCTCTAATGGTACCGATGCCAAAAAATTTGATTATTCTAGTGATTAGCTCGCCATCCTTGTGGTCGCTAATTATCACCTTGCCTTGTTTTCTATTTTGTCTACTCCACCACTGCCTGTAAGCAAAGCTCATAAAGCTAAGCCTGCCGTGCCAAAAGACGACTACACAGCCATTTTGCGGTAAGAAATTTGGAGTGTAGCTCTTTTTGCAGGTTAGAAAAATGAGCCACATTAAAATATAGATGAAAAAGACGCCAACATTTAGGGCGAGCTTTTCAAATGTGTTTTTAAATTTGCAGCTCGCCATACAAAACCATTCGTTTTGGGTTTGTGATCTTGATTTTTTGTGTAGTGCCAAGAAGCTCTTCGCTACCATCGACTTGAACTAAAAAGTTGTTAAAGCTTCGCCCAGCAACACCGCCATTTGCCCTTAGCTCTTCAAAATATACATCAAAAATTTTATCTTTTTGTGCTGCCACGATCTCGTCTAAAATTTCACTGTGGCGATTTTGCAGGCGAGTTAGTCTTGCTGAAGCGGTTTTATCATCTATTTGATTTGTAAAAGTAGCTGCCTTTGTAAGCGGACGAGGTGAATACTTAAAACTAAAAATTTGCTCAAATCTAACTTGCTCAAGCACATCCATCGTATCTTCAAACTCGCTATCACTCTCGCCTGGAAATGCAACAATGATATCAGTTGATATGCTCACATTTGGGCACATCTTTCTAAGTCTTAACGCACGGTCTAAAAACCACTCTTTTGTGTATCCGCGCTTCATCTCGCGTAAAACTTTTGTGTTTCCGCTTTGAAGCGGCATATGCATTGATTTACAAATTTTTGGGTTGTTAGTAAAAATTTCAAGAAATTTATCATCCATGTGAAGTGGATGCGGACTTGTAAATCTTATCCTCTCAACGCCCTCTATCTCGCTTATCTTTACTAAAAGATCGCTAAAATCGATATTCTCTTGCACGCCTGAAAATCTTTTACCGTAGTTATTGACATTTTGCCCTAGTAAAAATATCTCTTTTGCACCGCTGTTTGCAGCCTTTTCTACCTCTTTTAAGATGAGGCTTGAAGGGATAGAAATTTCATCGCCTCTGGTGTGTGGGACGATGCAGTAGGTGCATTTTTTATCACATCCGATCGAGATGTTGATATGACTTTTATATGGTGAGCCTCTAAACTCGCCAAATGCGTATTCGCTCTCGTCGTGGTTGATGTCGGTTGAGATAAATTTAGGCGTATTTACTGCCTTTGTGATCTTACTAACATTTCTTGCGCCAAGGACAAAATCAACGTAAGGCGCACGCTTGAAAATTTCACTACCCAAATGGCTTGCAGTGCAGCCACAAACGCCTATTTTAGCACCTCTTTTTTTGGCTTTTTCAAAGGCTCCAACCTCGCTAAAGAGCTTATGAACTGGCTTTTCACGAACCGAGCAAGTATTTATAAGGATTAAATCAGCTTCTTCTATATTTTGTGTTAAGGAGTAGTCTTCTTTTTGTGAGAGCTCAGCTATGATATGCTCGCTGTCACGAACATTCATAGCACAGCCTAAAGTTTGGATAAAGAGTTTTTTACTCATTAAAGTATATGCACTTCATACATGTAGTCGCTATCATCAAGTCCGTATTTTACGGTTCTGTGATAGACGCTTAGCCCTTTTTCTTCAAAATGCTCGACTAAGGCGATTAGTTGTTTGTGTGTATTTTCTTTATCAAAATAGAAAATTTTCTGACCCTCTTTTTCGACAGCTGCCTCTATTTTTTCTAGTGAAATCGTTTTTGGTTTTGCGTCTAATTCAGCTCTTGCAAGTTTTAGCTCCATTTTTAATCCTTTCAAAATCTTAAATTTTAATCGGTCAATATATCCAAAACATCATAAAAAAAGGATTAAATAAAAGTTAATAATAAGCTTAAAGTTATTAAAAGTATGGCTTATGTATAATTTCAAAACTTCACGAAAAATCCCCGAAATTTATCGTTACAATGGAGAAAAAATGGAAAGAATTTCAGATATCATCGAGTCAATTGCAAATGAAAAAAATTTAGAGATAGAAGATGTAAAAGAGCGCGTTATAAGAGCTTTAATAAACACTGCTAAAAGGGTTTATGGCGAAAATTATGAGTATGATGTGAGTATCGATGCAAATAAAAATTTAAAGCTTTATCAAAAAATTTCAATCGTAGCAAACGACGATGAGAGGCTTGAAGAAGACAATGAACACTTTTTAAGCTTAAAAGAAGCTAAAAAGATAGATAGTGGTGTAGAGATCGGAGATGAGCTCACTTACGAGCTAAGCCTTGATAATCTTGGAAGAACCGCAGCACAAACACTTCACAAGGAGCTTGAGTATCACATTCAGCGCCTAGTAGAAGAGAAAATTTTACAAAAATATAATGAAATGAGCGGTCACATGGTCTTTGGACCAGTTGTTAGAGTCGATAATGACGAAAATACTTTTATCGAGATAGACGAGCTTCGTGCTATATTGCCACGTAAAAATCGCATAAAAGGCGAGAAATTTAAAGTGGGCGACGTTGTAAAGGCGGTCATTAGAAAAGTTTTTACAGATAAAAATTTAGGTATAAAGGTCGAGCTTTCAAGGACTTCACCTAAATTTCTTGAAGCGCTGCTAACTTCAGAGGTGCCCGAGATAAAAGACGGTGGCATCATCATACAAGGAAGCGCTAGGATCCCTGGCGAAAGAGCTAAAGTAGCGCTCATTTCAACCACTCCAAATATCGATCCAGTCGGCGCAACAGTCGGTACAAAGGGTGTTAGGATAAATGCCGTAAGTAAAGAGCTTCACGGTGAGAGCATCGACGCGATCGAATACACTACCGAGTCAGCGATCTTAGTGGCTCGCGCTATGGCACCTGCGATCATCACATCTGTAAAGATTGAAGAAAATAAGGCAATTGTAACGCTTGCGAGCGAGCAAAAGAGTAAGGCGATTGGCAAAAACGGTATAAATATCCGCCTTGCAAGCATGCTAACTGGCTATGAGATCGAGCTAAATGAGCTTGGTTCAAAAACTAGCAGTAATGCAGAAAATAATGAGCCAATCAAAGACTTAAAAGCACTTTTTGGTGATAACTAATGAAATTTCAAATAAGAAAAGCGACTGAGGGCGATATAGACGTGATCTGCGAGCTTGTAAGAGAGCTTGCTAGCTATGAGAATTTGAGCGATCAAGTTACTTTTACAAATGAAATTTTTGCAGACTCTATCTTTAATAAAAACCACGCAAAAGCCCTTGTCTGCGAGAGTGAGGGTAAGGTGATTGGCTATGCTATCTATTTTTACACATTTTCTACATTTTTGGGGCTTGGTGGGATCTATCTTGAGGATATTTACGTCAAAAAAGAGTTTAGAAATCAAGGTATAGGCAAGACATTTTTTAAATTTTTAGCTCAAATTTGCAAGGATGAAAATTTAAAAAGGCTTGAGTGGTGTTGCCTAAACTGGAATGAGCCAAGTATTAAATTTTATGAAAGTATGGGTGCTACAAATCAATCGCTTGAGTGGAGAAACTATCGCTTGGACGGTGAAAATTTAGAAAAACTTTTAAATTTATAGTTCGTTTTTAAATAACAAGCTCAAATTTACTTTTAAATTTGAGCTTGCGAGTGATTAAAATTTATATGTATATCCCATATAAAGACCAACGTTTGTCTCTTTTATTTTTGCATTATCATATTTTGTTATAGCGCTATATTTTGTTCTATCTGCTTTTACACCAAACTCAACTGCATTGTTTTCGTTGATAGAGTATTCAGCACCAATTCTTGCACCTAGTATCCAGCCATTTGTATTAGCTTTTTCCGAGCCGTCATGAATATCAAATACATCCATTTTGAGCTTTGAGTAGCCAGTGTAGCCACCAAGAACTAGTTTTATGTCCTTTGTTAACTCTGGTGTATAGTCTGCGCCTACTAGAAATTTATGTGTACTCCATTTTATTACTGTACCGTCTTCATCGCCAAGTGACTTCTTTGCTTGAAAGTCGTAAATGTAAGCTCCATAAACTCTAAAACTATCAAAATCATAGCCAGCTTTTAGTCCGATACCTGGTCGAGCCTTTTTGACTTTTGATTTACCATTGTCGCTTTTTGCTGTTAATTTTGAATTAAAAGAGCAATCTCCTTCGATTCCAATAAACGCTCCTTGTGCTAAAGCAGCGGCATTAGCTAGACTTAAGTCTAAAGCAACTTTTAAGACTACATTTTTCATTTTTACTTCTTATTTAAAAAATGTTTGACTGGTATTCTAAATTTTATTGGATTAAATAAAGTTTAAATATTCAATTAAATATATAAAAAACATAAAATAATTCAATTGTTTTCTTATCAGAATAAAATTTATAAAATTACTCGAAAAAAAGGAGTGTAAAGTGGCTAAGATGACAAAACGTGATATGGCTTATCATTTAGACGTTGATGTCGCAACGCTTTACAACTGGCGAAAACACAAGCCAAACCTTTATCGTATTGTGATGCTTGGATTTAAATTTGATGAGCTTATCGAGCAGAGTAAAAAGACTTGCAACGAGCTTTGCGAATATGAAAATTTAATCAATCAAGACATAGAAAAATTTAGTAAATAATCGTTTAAAAATCGTAATCTCTTTTATAATAGCAATAGTTAGAAAATTCAAAATTTCTAAGATATTTTTAGCTAGATATTTTAAGTGAAGAAATTTGAGCTCAAAGCAAGCGCTTCAAGCTCAGTTAAATTTACTCGTTTAGGATAGATAGAAGCTCTTTGTTATCTTTTGTTTTTAGCATTTTTGCATACAAGAATTTAAGCGCTTCGACATCGTCCATTGTAGCGATCGCAGAGCGGATAGCCCAAATTTTTTGAAGCTCATCAGGTTTTTGAAGTAGCTCTTCTTTTCTGGTACCTGATTTTAGAACGTTGATAGCTGGATAAATTCTGCGGTCTGAGATATTGCGGTCAAGCACGATCTCGCTGTTTCCAGTACCTTTAAACTCTTCAAATATAACTTCGTCCATGCGTGAGCCAGTGTCAATTAGCGCAGTTGCGATGATGGTTAGCGAGCCACCATACTCGATGTTTCTAGCTGCTCCAAAGAAGCGTTTTGGCTTGTGAAGAGCGTTTGCGTCCACGCCGCCTGTTAGCACCTTGCCACTTGGCGGGGTCACTGTGTTGTAGGCGCGCGCTAGACGGGTTATACTGTCAAGCAAGATGATGACGTCTTTGCCCATCTCAACTAGACGTTTTGCTTTTTCGATGACAAGCTCTGCTACGCGGACGTGATTAAGCGCTGGTAGATCAAATGTCGAGCTAAAAACCTCACCTTTTACGCAGCGCTGCATATCGGTAACTTCTTCTGGTCTTTCATCGACCAAAAGCACCATTAGCTGGGCTTCTGGGTGATTTTTGGCGATGCCGTGAGCTAGCTCTTTCATAAGCTCAGTTTTACCACTTCTTGGAGGTGCGACGATGAGGCCACGTTGACCCTTGCCAATAGGCGTGAAAAGATCAAGCACGCGGCCCGTTAGCTTCATCGGATCATACTCTAAATTTAGCTTTTCAGTTGGAAAAAGTGGAGTTAGGTTGTCAAAGAGTGGCCTCTCTTTTGCGTCTGCTAGAGGCATGTAGTTTACCGCTTCTATCTTTAAAAGGGCGTAGTATTTTTCCTGATCTTTTGGCTCTCTTACTTGGCCGGTGATGATGTCGCCCACACGAAGTGCAAATTTGCGGATTTGAGAGTTTGAAACATAGGCGTCATTTGAGCTATCGCTTAAATTTGCATCAACGGCTCTTAAAAAGCCATAACCTTCGTTTGTGATCTCCAAAATTCCAGTAAATAGTATAAAGCCGCCTTGTTTTGTCTGGGTTTTTAGTATCTCAAATATCAAATCCTGCCTACGAAATTCTCGCGGATTTTCGACGCCAACGCTATTTGCGATCTGCACTAGCTCATCTAAACTAAGCGTTCTTAGCTCTTCGATCTTGTGTCCGTCTACTGGTATGTGTGTTCTTGATGCTTGATGTTTTTTTGTAGTTTTTGTGCTTTGAGTAACACTTTGCTCGGTTTGGTTATTTTCCATATTTCCTCTTTAAATGCGGGGATAATTTTGCAGAATTTCTAGGTTTCAAAAAGAAGTTTTTGAAAGTTTTGGCATTTTATAAAAATAAAACTTTGTTGTCAAGAAATGGTATAAAATAAAATTTTTGCTCAAAAATGGTTGATTTGCTATAATCTCGCCATTTTATAACGGTAATAAAAAAAGAAATTTGTGCCTATTTTTGCAGTTTGTCTACCATAAAATTTATGTATTTAAATTATGGTGCGTAATAGGCATGTGATGCAATAATATTGGTAAAAATTTTAGATAAAAGAAAGTAAAAATGCCACAAAGTAGATGTGCTCATTGTAGATTAAAATTTGATGAAAGTGTGATGATATTAAATGAAAGCGGACTTAAATTTTGCTGTGTTGGTTGCAAAGGCGTTTATGAAATTTTAAATGAAAATGGGCTTAGCGAGTTTTATGAACGTCTTGGTAAAAATACACTTACACCGGCAAGCAACGGTGCAAATATCAAAAATTTAGCGGCAAATTTTAGCGAGCTTGTGACAAAAGAGGGCGACTTTAGTCAAATTTCATTTTTAATCGATGGCATCACTTGCTCAGCTTGCATCTGGCTACTTGAAAAGGCACTTTTTAGCTTGCCGGGTGTCTTGGAGGTAAATATCAACTCGCTTAATCAAAAAGCGGTTATTGTTTTTGATGAACAAGAGCTTTTAATAGAGCAGATAATTAAAAAAATTTATGCCGTTGGCTACGTCCCAAAGCCCTATGCTACGAGTCAAAAAGAGGACGAACTAGCTAAGAAAAGAAGAAATTTTTACACAAAAGCATTAGTCGGTATATTTGCTACGATGAACATTATGTGGCTGGCCATTGCTCAGTATAGTGGGTATTTTAGTGGCATAAGAGGCGATATAAAAGATATCTTAAGTTTTGCGCAGTTTGTATTAGCAACGCCTGTACTTTTTTATACCGGTAGCGAGTTTTTCAAAGGAGCAAAGATAGCCATAAAAAACGCTTCGCCAAATATGGATCTGCTCGTTATCACCGGAGCTAGCATAACATATATCTACTCGATTTATGCGATGTTTACAAGAAGCGGTGAGAGCTATTTTGACTCGGTTGCGATGATCATCACCTTTGTTTTTATCGGTAAATTTTTAGAAATTTTGGGTAAGAAAAAGGCACTTGAGACTTCAAATTTTTTAAATGATATGCTGCTTGCAAAGGTGTGCGTTTTAGAAGATGGTAAGGATATTTTAAAAAAAGAACCAAGAGATGTAAATTTGGGTGAAAAGATCGTGCTTAGATCAGGCGAGAGGGCGCTACTTGATGGAGTAGTGCTTAGTGGCGAGGCAAGCGTGGATAGCTCAAGTCTAACGGGAGAGAGCCTGCCTGTGACCTTGGGAGTGGGGCAAGAGGTAAAAAGTGGTGTCATTTGCCAAAATGGACAAATCATCTATGAAGCAAAGGAAATTTTTAAAAATTCTTATCTAAATCAGCTTATAAATTTGCTCCAAAATGCAGAGCTAAAAAAGCCAAATATCGAGCTAGTAGTCAATAAAATCGCTTCTAAATTTTCTCTTAGCGTGCTGACGTTAGCATTTTTTACATTTTGGTTTTGGTACTTTAAATTTGGCTTTTCAGAAGCTATTGTCACGGCTGTTAGCGTCATCGTGATCGCTTGCCCTTGCGCGCTTGCTCTTGCCACGCCAGTTAGTAGTGTCTGTGCCCTTGGTGTGGCCTTTAAAAATAGAGTACTTTTTAAAGAGGCTAAATTTTTTGAAAGCCTTGCAAAGTGCGATGTAGCGGTATTTGATAAGACTGGTACACTCACAAAGGCGGAATTTGAAGTTAGTGATTTTTTCATAAAAGAGAGCATAAGCTTAGATGAAATTTATTCGCTAGCTCTTATATCAAATCATCAGATAAGCGTGGCAGTGGCTAAATTTTTAAACCAAAAAGGCGCAAGGAAAATAGAGCTTAAAAATACAAATTTAAGCGTGGCAAAGGGTGTTGAGGCTGAAATTTCAGGTAAAAAATTTTATGCAGGAAGCAAACGATTTTTAGTTGAAAATGGTATTAGTTTTGATGAAGCTGAAGAAAATGTGAGCTTTTTTGTGGGGCTTAATGGTGAGCTAGTGGCGAAATTTTACCTAAAAGATAGCATAAAACCTGAAGCAAAGGCTTTGATAGACGAGCTAAAGAGCGCTGGCATGAAAGTGTGTATCTTAAGTGGCGACGTACAAAAAGTGGTAAAAAACGTGGCAGATGATCTTGGCGTGAGTGAGTTTAGAGCAGAGATGTTGCCTGAAACGAAAGCTAAATTTATAAGCGAACTAAAAGAGCAGGGCAAAAAGGTGCTAATGGTAGGGGACGGCATAAACGACGCAGCAGCGCTTAGCCTTGCTCATGTTGCCATTTGTATGGGAAGCGGGGCGGCAATAAGCTTAGAAAGAAGCGATGTAGTGCTACTTGATGATAGTTTAAAAAGTCTAGCGAAGGCCGTAAAAATCTCGAAATTTACTTACAAAACGATAAAGCAAAATTTGCTCTTTTGCCTTCTTTATAATGTTCTTGCTCTGCCATTTGCCGTATGTGGCTACGTCATTCCGCTATTTGCTGCGCTTTTTATGTCGCTTAGCTCGCTAAGTGTTATCTTAAACTCGCTTTATATTGTTAGAAAATTTAAGGAAAAATAATGGATAGCGCGACACTTGCGATGCTGGTTTTTATCTCGGTTTTGATGGGAGCATTTTTGCTTTTTGGCGTACTTTGGGGGATAAAAAATAAGCAATTTGAGGACTACCGAAAATTTTTAGACGGAGCAAATTTGGACGATGAAGATGCACTAAATGAAGCTTATGAGTTAGAGCTTCGCAAAAAAGAAGCTCTAAAAAAGAGGCTAGAGGCTAGCAGTAAAGATAAGGCTAGCTCTCGATAGTTGGCTCGCCAAAAAGTCTATTAGCCTCTTTTAGCACACCTTGTTCTCTTTGCCTTTGAAGCTCTTCTGGCGTTTTTGGCTCTTTATTTAGCATCAAAGAAAAGTTATTTTTCTCGTTTTGCAGCTCGCTTTTTATCTCGATTTTTGACTCGTTTTTAGTTTCAATGTTATTTGCATTTAGTCTTGAAATTTCCTCATCAAGCTCGTCTAATTCGCTTTTTTCATTATTTTCTAAAAAGGCTTTAGGCGTCTTAGTTTGTACTTTTTGCTCATCACTCTTTGCATTTACTATTTTGGCATTTTGTCCAAAAAGCGTACGCAATATCTCATTTAAAATTTTCCAATTTTTCTTAAAATATTCAAGATTTTCATCTTTTGCATTTACTATCAGTCCAAGCTCATTATTATTAAAAAAGCTAAATTCTACAAATTCTTTAAAAAACTCGCCAAGATCATAATTTCTATCATAAATTTTTGTTAAGAATAGTTCGTATGGACCTTGCATTTTAGCAGGAGCTGCTTGGCTTTTTTGAGTGATGACTTCTGTGATTTGAGTGGAATTTTCGCTATTTTTTGAGATCACTTCATTTATAGCGTCATCAATATCTTGTAAATTTAGCGCTTCTATCATCATAAAAAGCATTAGCATTAGTACAAAGCCATTATCGCTACTTACATTTAGCATACCTTTAGCTTGTGCCAAAATCCTAAAAAATCTCTCATAAACAAGTAGTGAAATTTTTGAGTCGTTTTCTATAAATTTTTGCTTTAAATTTGCCAAAATTTCATCTATTATCATCTCTGGATCGTAGCTTTCAAGTTCGCTTACAAGCACTCTGATAGCATTTTTATCATGATTTAAAACATGAGTTATTATATCTTCGATCTTTTCTGGATCAAGAAGTCCTAACATCGATGCTACGCCATTTGCCGTGACATTATTTGCGCCGTAAATGATAGCTTGATCAAGAAGTGTCAAAGTATCTCTTAACGATCCTCCGCCACTTCTTGCTAAAATTTCAAGTGCCTCTTTTTCATAGCTAATGCCTTCTTTACTTAAAATAAACTCAAGATGTTTAATGATGCTGTATCTGCTTATTTGCTTAAACCTAAAATGCTGCGTTCTTGAAAGTACCGTTGTTGGGAGTTTTAATGGATCAGTCGTCGCTAGGATAAATTTTACATAGTTTGGTGGCTCTTCAAGCGTTTTTAAAAGAGCGTTAAATGCCTCTTTGGTTAGCATATGCACTTCGTCAATTATAAAAATTTTATATCTTGCCATTGCTGGAGCATATTTTGTTTGCTCTATTAGCTCTCTTATATCATCTATCTTTCTGTGGCTAGCAGCGTCCATTTCGATGATGTCCATATGTCTTGACTCATTTGCCATTATGCATTGTGAGCATACTTCACATGGCTTTGAAGTAGGTCCTTTTTCGCACACTAAAGCTTTTGAAAATATCCTAGCACTTGAAGTTTTACCACTGCCTCTAAGCCCAGAAAACAGATATGCGTGGCTTATGCGACCCTCATCAAGTGCGTGTATTAGGCTTTTGCTAACTGCTTCTTGACCTATGAGCTCGTCAAAATTTTTAGGTCGATATTTTAAGGCTAGCGCTTGCAAGAGAACATCCTTTTTTTTGTTATTTGGTTATAGATTTTATAAAAAAAGGTATAAATTTATGATTATTTATCCTTTTCATATAGTTAAAATTTTCGATCTTTTAGATTGCTTTTAGTTAAATTTTAGATAATTGGTAATTTAAAAAGGATGAAAATGTCTGCATTTTGGAGTGGATTTTTTACAAATTTATCTTTAATATTATCTATCGGCGCGCAAAATGCATTTGTTTTGAAGCAGGGTATAAAAAAGGAACATGTTTTCACAGTTTGCTTAATATGCGCATTTAGTGATGCCTTGCTTATATTTGCTGGAGTTTTTGGTTTTGCAAAAGTGCTACAAAAATTTGAGTTTTTTAAACAGGTTGCCATATATGGTGGTTTTATCTTTTTATTTGTCTATAGTCTAAAGAGTTTGTATGGTGCATTTAAAAATCCCAAAAGCCTTCTTCCTAGTGCGCAACACGAGTCAAAATTTAGCAAAATAGTGCTTTTGACGCTTGCTTTTACTTGGCTAAATCCTCACGTCTATCTTGATACGATGCTTTTAATAGGATCTATTTCAACAAAATTTGGAGATGAAAATATAATTTTTGGCATCGGTGCTAGTCTTGCATCGCTATTTTTCTTCTTTTCTTTAGGATATGGAGCAAGAGTTCTCACTCCAGTTTTTGCAAAAGAATTTTCATGGAAAATTTTAGAAATTTTTGTTGGGATTATTATGCTTCTAATCTCTTTTAGTTTACTTTTTACTAAAGTATAGATAAGATACATAAAATTTTACGCTAAATATTTTGTATTTTTATATGTATTAAAAATTTACATATTATTAATGTAAGATGCATTGATATGTACGACGGAGATTTTATGTTTTAAATTTGATTAAAAAAGTCTCCAAGCCCAAAATGAGCTTGGAGATTGCGTTTTAGCAAGAGAAGCAGGTTTTAAACTCATAAGCGGTTGGGCGCGCTTCGTAAGGCCAAACTTGAGTTTCAAATTTGAAGTGTTGATATGTATCTATGAAAAGATCACTCATTATTGGTTTTAAGTATTCATTATCGCGAATTAGCGCTTCTAAACTGCCACGAAGTGTGTGTGGAAGCTGTTCTATGCCACGCTCTCTGATCTCATCAAGATGAAGTTTAAATAAATTTTCATCCATCGGACCAACTGGCTCGTATTTATTTTTAACGCCGTCAAGTCCCGCCATTAGCATCGCTGAGAAGGCTAGATAAGGGTTTGCTGTGCTATCTGGAAACCTCATCTCAGCCCTAACTGACTTCTCGCCAGCGCCGTAAGGTATGCGGATGCTCGCTGAGCGGTTTTGGCTAGAGTATGTTAGGATAGACGGTGCTTCAAAGCCTGGGATTAGGCGTTTGTAGCTATTTGTGCTTGGGTTAGTAAAGGCTGCAACGCTTCTTGCGTGTTTTAAAACACCACCAATATAGTATCTTGCGAAATCACTTAAATTTGCGTAGTTGCCCTCTTTATAGAATAAATTTTTACCATCTTTCCAGACTGATTGATGCACGTGCATGCCGCTTCCGTTATCGCCATAAAGTGGTTTTGGCATAAATGTAACTGTCTTGCCATTTAGGTGAGCCACCATGCGAACGACGTATTTGTAGATTTGAACATTATCGGCGGCTTCGACTAGATTGCCAAATTTCACGCCGATCTCACCTTGTCCTTGAGCGACTTCGTGATGACCCAAAAAGACTTCAAGGCCAACTTGCTCTAAAACTTGCATCATTTCAGCTCTTAGATCTACCATGCTATCTATCGGCTGAGTCATCAAGTAGCCGCCTTTTCTGCGTGGGCGATGACCTGTGTTGTAGCTATCTTTAAAGTCAGTAGCGTCGTTCCACTCGCCTTCTTCGCTATCTACTTGATACATCGCGCAGTTTGGGCTATCGATGATTTTGACGTTATCAAAGACAAAAAATTCATTCTCAGGGCCAAAGTAAGCCTCATCGCCAAGTCCGCTATCTTTTACGTATTGCATTGCTCTTTTAGCAATTGAGCGAGGGCATTTTTCATAAATTTGACCTTTGTAAATGTCGTAAATATCGCAAAAAACAACAACTGTAATATCAGAAGTAAATGGGTCTAAAAATGCAGTTGTAGCTTCTGGCTTCATTATCATATCGCTCTTATCGATTGGTTGCCAGCCATGCATAGAGCTAGCGTCCATTGGGATGCCATTTATAAAATTTTCTTTCGTAACAGCTTTTATGTTGTAACTAATGCTATGCCAAGCACCACCTAAATCAGTAAATCTAAAATCAACAAATTTGACTTCATTTTCTTTACAAAAATCAAAAAAATGATCTATATTTTGGACGAATTTTCCCACTTTTTTCTCCTTTTAATTTTTAAATTTTTCGTATTCTATCATAAAACCTAATATTTAAGATTAAATTTATATTTTATTTGAACCCAATCTAAAATTTTACTAATTCTCTATCTCTATTTTTAAATATTGCACACTTTGAATAACCTAAATCTCTAGCTATTTGCTCGCAAATTTCACCATTTTTACCGATATCTTCTTTTGCGTGAGCATCTGAGCCAAAGGTGATGATTATATCTTTTTCGGCTATTAGTTCAAGTAAATTTACGCTTGGATATTGCTCGCCGATAGGTTTTCTAAAGCCAGCGGCATTTATCTCAACAACTAAATCTGCTTCTTTTATCGCATTTACTGCATTTTTAGCTAAAATCCTAACATCCTTTTTTGGCAAAAATTTAAAAAGTTTTAAAAGATCGATATGCCCCATAATGTCAAATTTGCCAAGCTTGGCCGATCTTTCTACATGATCAAAATACTCTTGCCAAATCTGATCCAAGTCTTTGCCCTCGTAGCCACCAATAAATTCTGGATTATCAAATGCCCAGCCGTTAAAAAAATGCACGGAGCCTATCAGATAATCGACCTTTCTAGCAAAAACTCGCTCATCCATAAATCCATCTAAAAAATCCATCTCATAGCCAAGTAAAATTTCTATCTCACTGCTAAATTCATCTCTTAAATGTAAAATTTCGTCTTCATAGCCTTGCATTTCATCAAAGCTCATTCTGTAAGCTTCATCGTAGTTCATCGGTGCGTGATCGCTAAAGCCAAAGTATTTTGTGCCAGCTTTTATTGCATTTTGTACATACTCTCTTGGCTCGCCAACCGCGTGCTTGCAAAGTGGCGTATGGTTGTGAAGATCGACGGTCATTTTTAGCCTTTTAAGGTCATTTATTTTTAAAAATGCTATCTAAAAATTTATAAATTTAAAGATAAAAGCATTGCCTTTAAACTTACTTTTTATTTAAATCCTATATAATCAAGCCAAATTTTATTAGGAGCTTTTATGACCCAAGAGGAACTTGACGCACTTATGGCAGGTGGACTAGATAATGAGTTGGATGATGTAAAAGAAGATGCTGGCCAAGAGGTTGCGGACGTCAAAGAGGATATGGACGAGGTAACAGAAGTTGCAGAAGCAATCGATACTAAAGATGAGCCACAGTCAAAATCAGAAAGTAATTCAAAGAATGCAGAAAACTACAGAGTGAGTGCAGATGGCGTTTGGCCACCACCACCACCAACGGAAGATCACAAAATGGTTCATCAGCTTGACGATGTGACAAGAGATAGCGAAGAAAAAGCTACTCAGATGTTTGATAAGCTTGAGACGATAAATAACTTTTTTATGGACGCTGAGAGCGACTCAAATAGCCTAAAAGACACAATAAACTCAAATATTGAGCTATTTACGACGCTAAGTAAGAAATTTCCAAATATTGCCGCATTTAGCGAAGCTTTGGAGAAAAACAACTCACTTCTTGGCACGATCGATAATATCATCGGAAATTTACAAATGGGACAAGATGAGATCATGATGGCTATGGATATGATGCAGTATCAAGACATCCATAGGCAAAAGATTGAGCGTGTTATCAACGTTATGAGAGCACTTAGCAAATATATGAATACCTTATTTGAAGGTAAAATCGACGATGATAAGCGTGTTAGCTCCGCTGTTCACATCGCTGGCGATACAACGACTGAAAATCTTGTCAGCAACGACGATATCGAAGCCTTGATAGAAAGTTTGGGTAAAAAATAGTGCTAAAAAGGCCTGAGCTTTTATCTCCAGCTGGAAATTTAACAAAACTTAAAATCGCCCTTGAGTATGGAGCTGACGCTGTTTATGGCTCAGTGGCGAGCTTTTCGCTTCGCACTCGTTCGGCGCGCGAATTTAACCTTGAAACATTCAAGGAGGCGATAGACTACACACATGCAAAGGGAAAGAAATTTTATGCGACCATAAATGCTTTTCCTTTTAACTCTCAGATCGAGCCACTAAAAAGGCACTTGCAAACCATCTCAGCGATGAAGCCAGATGCCTTTATCATCGCAACTCCAGGAGTCATGAGTCTAGCAAAAGCCATCGCTCCTGATATCGAGATACACCTCTCAACTCAGGCAAATGTCATGAATGTGCTTGATGCAAAAATTTATCACGATATGGGTGCAAAACGTATCGTCGTAGCACGCGAGATGAACTTAAAAGATGTCATAAAGATAAAAGAAGAAATTCCAACTCTTGACATTGAAATTTTTGTACATGGCTCGATGTGCTTTGCCTACTCTGGTAGGTGCTTAGTAAGCTCAGTGCAAAGCGGACGTATGTCAAATCGCGGTAGCTGTGCCAACGACTGCAGGTTTAAGTATGAACTTTACGCTAAAAACGAAGAGAGTGGCGTACTTTTTCGCCTAGAGGAAGACGAACACGGCACTCATATTATGAACTCAAAAGATCTTTGCCTCATCTCTCACATCAAAGAGATCGTTGATAGCGGCGTGATAGATAGCTTAAAAATAGAAGGCCGCACAAAGAGTGAATACTACGCAGCTTGCACAGCAAGAGCCTACAAAATGGCGATAGATGATGCCATGGATGATAAATTTGACGCGCAAATTTATGAAAACGAAATAAATACGCTGAAAAATCGTGGCTTTACGGATGGCTACTTGGTGCATAGGCCTTATGAGAGAATAGATACACAAAATCATGTTAGCAGCCTAGAAGAGGGCACACATCAGGTAAATGCAATAAGCGAAGATGGCGAATTTTTTAAGTGTAAATATAAAATTTTTCCAGGCAATAGCTACGAGATCATGGCTCCTACCGGATCGGTTATAGAAGATAGTGAAAATGAAATCTCAAAGATTTATTCACAAGATGGCAAGAAATTTATCAAATTTAAGCAGCTCATCACCAAAAAAGGTAAGGTTATGAGTGAAATTCACAGTGGCAATGAAAATGAGATAAGTCTTGGTGTTAAGCTACCAAAATTTAGTTTTTTAAGGGAGAAAATATGAAATTTGTTTCTATTATAATGGGAAGTAAAAGTGACTATGAGATCGTTAGCGAGGCGGCAAAGACTCTGGAGAAATTTGGCGTAAAATATGAACTGATAATCAGCTCAGCCCATAGAAGCCCAAAAAGAACTAGTGAGTACGTCGCAAATGCTGAGAAAAAGGGCGCAAAAGTGTTTATCGCAGCTGCTGGTATGGCGGCTCACTTGGCTGGTGCAATCGCTGCAAATACAACAAAACCAGTAATAGGCATACCAATGGCAGGATCAGCTTTAAGCGGCGTTGATGCACTTTACTCAACAGTACAAATGCCAAGTGGCATGCCAGTAGCAACTCTAGCTATTGGCAAGGCCGGTGCTATAAATGCAGCCTATTTGGCGGTGCAAATTTTAGCTCTTGAAGATGATAGTCTTGCAAGTGCTTTAAAAGCCGATAGAGAGGCGAAGGTAAAGGCCTTAGAGGAAGACTCTTCAAAGGTTGAAGTGATACTGTAAAAAGGAGAAGCGGTGCAGACCTATCTTGGAGTTGATGAATTTTGCAAACTTGTGCACTTGGAGCGCGAAGTTATCGAAGATATGATAAATCGTGGCGTTTTGAAAACCAAAGAGGAAAATGGAGAAATTTTGATAGAAGCGAGCGAGGGAACGATGAGTGTTGTGCCTAGTGTTTCGCAAAATTTATCTATGCAACCGCAAGGCCAAGATGGTATCAGCTTTGTTGAAAAGACGATTGGAACGATATTAAATTTACACGAAAAGGTGCTTGACGCAAAGGATGAGACGCTAGAGACCTTAAGAAATGAGAATAAATTTTTAAAAGAGGCGCTCATTTCTATGCAAGAACTCTATGATGAGGATAGAAAAACGGTCGAGACGCTTACAAAACAGCTTAAAATTTCACAAGATGAAGTTGAATTTCTAAAACGAAAATACAAGCTCATGTGGAACCAAGCGGTTGAAAATTTTAACGGACAGAAGTAGTTTATGAAGATTATAAATTTAGAGGAAAGCTTTGAAATTTACGGAGTAAAAACTCGCACTAAAAATGAAGATGAGATAGGTGGCAAGGGTAAAATTCCAGCTCTATGGTCTAAATTTATGAGTGAGCACTATGATGGCAAGAGTGAAATTTATAGCGTTTACTGCAACTATGAAAGCGATCTTAACGGACATTACGATAACTTCATCGGCACAAGATCAAGCCACAAAAGTGATGAAAATTTAGAGATAAAAAGTGGCAAATACGCCGTTTTTAGTTTTGCAAGAGAGCCACAAAACGTAGCAAAATTTTGGGATGAAATTTGGAGATATTTTGAAAGTAGTGAGCTAAAAAGAGCCTATGAAACGGACTTTGAGCTTTACAGCAGCTACGAGATAAAAATTTATATTTCTATTTTAGGTTAGAAAAAATGAATAAAAAAAACAATAGTTCAATCTTAAGTTTTATCGAAAATTTTGGTAACAAATTACCGAATCCAACTATGCTTTTTATATATCTTTCGATTATTACGATAATAATATCGTTTGTATTAGAAAAGATGGGCGTTGGCGTAAGCTATCAGGCTATCAAAGACGGACAAATATCACAGCTTAATGCAAATGTTATAAATTTGCTTTCTGCTGATAGTCTTAGATCTTTTGTTTCGTCTGTGCTTAAAAATTTTACTAATTTTTATCCTTTAGGAGTAGTCTTTGCGATTATCCTAGGCATTGGTATTGCAGACAAGTCTGGACTTTTGTCCGCACTTATGACAAAGATTGCCTTAAAATCTTCCAAAATATGGGTAACTCCAATCGTTATTTTCCTTGGCGTAATGTCAAATGTTGCTTCCTCGGTTGGCTATGTTGTGCTAATCCCACTTGGAGCTATTTTATTTGCTGGATTTGGTCGCCATCCAATTGCTGGATTAGCTGCTGCTTTTGCTGGTGTTAGTGGCGGCTGGTCGGCAAATTTATTAATCGGTACAAATGACCCGATGTTTGCGGCATTTTCTATGCAAGCAGCTAGCGTGTTAAATCCAGATTATGTAGTGTTAGCAACTGCAAATTGGTATTTTATGATCGCTTCGACATTTTTGATCGTCTTTGTTGGCTGGTTTGTAACAGATAAAATCGTAGAGCCTAGGCTTGGTAAATTTGATTTTTTGGGTGATTTTAGCCTAAAAGAGCATAGTGAGATAAGTGCAGAGCAAAAACGTGGCTTAAAATTTTCACTAATAGCGTTGATTGTTTTTGTGATTTTACTGCTTGTGGCTATTTTGCCTTCTGACTCTTTATTTGGAGCAAAAGGCAATGAAAGCTTTATGAAGTCTACTTTTATGCATTCTATTGTTGTTTTTATGATGTTACTTTTTATAGTGGTAGGTGTCGCTTACGGCGTAGGTGCTAGGAGTATAAAAAGTAGTAATGACGCCATAAAATTTATGGAACAATCTATTTCTGAGCTATCAGGATTTTTGGTTTTGATATTTTTTGCAGCCCAGTTTACATATCTTTTTAATACCTCAAATATTGGGCTAGTGCTTTCTATAAAAGGTTCTATTTTTCTAAAAGAGGTCGGATTAACTGGACTTAGTCTTATCATAGTTTTTATTTTTTTGATCGCTTTTATAAATTTATTTATAGCTGTTGATTCTGCAAAGTGGGCTATGATGGCTCCGATTTTTGTACCAATGTTTATGAATCTTGGACTCTCGCCAGAGCTTACACAGGCTGCTTTTAGAATAGGCGACTCTACTACAAATATCATAACGCCTTTGATGCCGTTTTTTGTTTTGATAGTAGCTTTTATGCAAAAATACAATAAGGATTTAAAAATCGGATCAGTAGTTTCTATTATGCTTCCTTATACGGTTGCATTTTTAATTTCTTGGACAGCGCTAATGTCGTTTTGGTACATTTTTGATCTACCGCTAGGACCTGGTGCAGTTATACACTATGTAAAGTAAAATTTTAAAAGGAAAGCAATGACATTTTCACAAATAATATTAACACTTCAAAACTATTGGCAAGAGCAAGGTTGCGTTATACTTCAGCCATACGATATGCCTGCTGGTGCTGGAACATATCACCAAGCGACATTTTTAAGAAGCCTCGGACCAAAGCCGTGGGCTACTGCATACGTAGCTCCAAGCCGCCGTCCGACTGATGGCAGATACGGCGAAAACCCAAACCGCCTTGGCGCTTACTATCAGTTTCAAGTGCTCATAAAACCAAGCCCAGAAAATATCCAAGAGCTTTATCTAAAAAGCCTCGAAAGACTTGGTCTAAATTTGAAAAATCACGACATCCGCTTTGTCGAAGACAACTGGGAGAGCCCTACACTTGGCGCTTGGGGGCTTGGCTGGGAGGTCTGGCTAGATGGCATGGAAGTGACGCAATTTACCTATTTTCAACAAGTTGGCGGCATCGCATGCGAGCTCATATCTGGCGAGATAACATACGGTCTTGAGCGCTTAGCTATGTATCTACAAGATGTAAATAGCGTCTACGACATCGTTTGGGACGACTCTAATGGCAACATCGTAACCTACGCCGACGTTCACAAGCAAGGCGAGTATGAGTGGAGCAAATATAACTTTGAGGTGGCAAACGTTGATATGCTCTTTAACCAGTTTGAAAACGCATTTGATGAGTGCAAGCGCTGCTTGGAGGCTAAAATTTCATTGCCAGCTTACGACTACTGCATGCTTGCAGCTCATACATTTAACGTCCTTGACGCGCGCGGAGCGATCAGCGTTACGCAAAGACAAGACTATATTTTAAAAATTCGTGAGCTTGCAAAAGAGTGCGCGCTAACATATAAAGAGAGCTTAGAGCAAAAGTAAAATTTGATGAAAATAGCTGAAATTTATAAAATCTTAGATGAAATTTGCCCATTTGCGAGCCAAGAGTCTTGGGACAATAGCGGTCTGCAAGTTGGCTCATTTGATAGTGAATTTGAGCGAATTTATCTAAGCCTTGATCTTGACAGCGAGCTTTTGCAAAATGTCTTGCCAAACTCGCTCATTATCACCCACCATCCGCTCATTTTTAAAGGGCTAAAGAGCCTAGACTACAGCCTCTATCCAAGCTCACTCATAAGAGAGATGATGATAAAAAATATCTCGCTCATCTCACTTCATACAAACGCTGACCTTGCATTTTTAAATGAAAAATTTGTGACGCAGGTTTTGGGGCTTGAAATTTCAAGCAAAGAGGGCTTTTTGATCTACGTTGATGTGAAGATGAAATTTAGTGAGCTTTGTAAATTTGTAAAAGAAAAACTTGGACTTGAAAATTTAAGAGCAGTTTATGCAAAAGATGAAATTTCTAAAATTTGCATTTGCACTGGAAGTGGCGCAGATCTCATGCAAGATGTCAAAGCAGACGCCTTTTTAACGGGCGATCTAAAGTACCACCAAGCCCTTTACGCAAAGGAAAATGGACTAAATTTGATCGACATAAACCACTATGAAAGCGAGCGTTATTTTAGTGATTTTTTAGCAAAATATTTGCAAAATCTAAAAATTGAAGTTATAATAAGCAACTCTAAAAACCCATTTACATATTGCTAACAAAAAAGGAAACATTATGAATAAATATTTGCAACAATTAGTTGAATTATCTGATCTTGACAAACAAATAGATGGTTTCACGCCGCGCATACAAGAAGTAGAAAAAGCCTATAAAAGCATAGAAGAAGAGTGTGAAACTATAGCGGTTAATGTAGAAAGACTTGACGAAGAGGTAAATGATCTAAAATCACAAAAATCAGGCACAAACGCTCACATCGCAGAATTTAGCGCAAAGATCAAAGATGTAGCTAAAAAAAGCTCAAGCGCAAAAAGTGAAAAAGAGATAAAAGCGCTAGGTCTTGAAGAAGATATCGCAAAAGAGCAGCTTGAAGCAGCAAACGAAGAGATCGCTAGACTTGAAAAACTAATAGACAATAAAAATGCTCAAAAAGATGAGCTAAATGCTAAAAAAACAGAGCTTGAGGGAAATTTAGAAAAGATAAAAAGCGAGGTTTCATCTGAGCTTGAAAAGATCGAAAAAGAGCGCAAAGAGGTTTATGCTAAAAAAGATAAACTTGTCGCTGCGATGAACCAAAAGATATTAGCATTTTATGAAAAGATCAGAAAATGGGCTCACAACACAGCCGTTGTGCCTGTTAAAAAACAAGCTTGTTATGGCTGCTTCATGCAGATAAATGATAAAACTTTCTCTGCGGTTGTAAAAGGCGAAGATATCGTTACTTGCCCGCATTGTGGCAGAATTTTGTATAAACAAGAGCAATAACACGTTTCGTGATAATAATATATTATTTTTTAGCCTCAATACTCTACTTTTTTGGGGCTATTTTTCTACTTTTATTAAGTTTCAAAAAAAAATACCATAGATCGATCCCGGCACGTTTTTTTCTCTTTAATAATCCTAAATTTCAAGATGCAGATGTGCATTTTCATGCTTGCTCGTTTGGCGAGGTGCAAGCGCTTAAGCCTTTGATGCAAAAATTTGATAGCAAAGCCATAAGTGTGGTGACAAATACGGGCTTTGAAGCGGCAAGTAAAATTTGTGCTAACACGAGATTTTTGCCATTTGAAATTTTCTTGCCATTTTGGCTAAAAAAGAGCAAAATTTTAGTCATTTTTGAGGCTGAGCTTTGGCTCATGCTAGTTTTCATGGCAAAGCTAAAGGGCAGCCGCGTGATACTAATAAACGCTAGAATTTCAGATAGAAGCTATAAAAGCTACTTAAAATTTGGCTTTTTTTACAGATATCTTTTTAAATTTATAGATAAAATTTATGCCCAAAGTGAGCTTGATAAAGAGAGACTAAAAACGCTAGGAGCAGGCGAAATAGAGGTCGTTGGCAACATAAAAGCCGCGTTTTTGCCAAGTGTAAGCAAAATTTATGAAAAGCCAAAAGCTAGAGTGATCGTGCTAGCAAGCACACATGCGGGCGAAGAAGAGATGATTTTAGATAATTTAAATTTAAAAGAAAACGATCTTTTAATCATCGCACCACGCCATCCTGAGAGATTTGCAGAGGTTGAAAAGATTGCAGGCGATTACGCTAAAAAGCATGATTTTAGCTTTGCTAAATTTAGCCAAACACATAAATTTGAAGCTAAAGTAAATTTGCTTGATACTTTAGGCGAGCTTGTAAATGTCTATGCTATTAGCGATGTAGTCGTGCTTGGTGGCAGTTTTGTGCCAAATATCGGTGGGCACAATCCAATCGAGTGCGCACAATTTAACCCAGTGATAATTAGCGGCGAGTTTATATTTAACCAAAAGGCGCTATTTAGCCTAGTTGAAAACATCTATATCGCAAAGGCAAGCGAGATCGGTGGCATAATGGGTAGTGATGCTAAAAAGAGCAAGATCGCTGTGCAAGCAAGCGCTGATGCGATCATAGAAGATATAAGGAGCACTTTATGAGTGAAGAAAAAGCGTATAAAATTTTAGCTAAGCAAAAAAATATCTCAAACAACGAGGCAAAGGAGTTAATCGACAGCGGTCTTGTCTATGCCAAGGGACAAAAGGTGATGATCGCTCGTGCGCTAATGAGTGAAAACACCAAATTTAGCGTTGAAGAGATGCCAAAGCCAAGCGTTATTTTTGAGGATGAAAATTTAATAGCCATCAATAAGCCTGCTACCATAACTAGTGAAAAAATCAGTCAAATTTATAAATTTCCACTCCTTCATAGACTCGATAAAGATACGAGTGGCGTGCTGCTTCTTGTAAAAAATAATGAATTCGCAGCGCTTGCCATAAATGAGTTTAAAAAGATGAAGGTTGAGAAAATTTATGTGGCTGCGGTTAGAGGTATCATGAGCGAGGAAGTGGTCGTAAATGAGCCGATCTTAACTATAAAAAATAAAAATGGCGCCTTTTCAAAGATATCAAAAGATGGCAAAGAGGCGATCAGCGAAATTTCACCACTCATGGTTGTGGGCAAAAAAACGCTTGTAAAAGTTGCCATAAAAACAGGCAGAACACACCAGATAAGAGTGCATTTGGCTAGCTTAAATTTACCTATCGTTGGCGATGAGAAATACGGCAAAAATAGGGCAAATAGAATGTTTTTGCATGCCTATTCTATTGCTCTTTTAAACTATAAATTTAAAGCGCCGACCCCAAGAGAATTTAACTCTCTTGGATTTGAGCTATCTAATAAATTTGAAATTTAAAGAGCAATAAAGAAATTATTTAGTAATATACGCCCTTTAATAACAACTTAGAAAGGTGATTAGTGTTCGAACAAATTAGCGAGTCTTTTAGATTAGCAGTTAGCAAGATACGTTTTGTAGATGACGAAAAAGCTCTAAAAAACGCACTTGATGTGCTTAAAAAAGCTCTTTTAAAAGCTGATGTTCACCACAAAGTCACTAAAGATCTACTTACATCTATCGAAAGCGAGCTAAAGCAAACTGGCGTTGGTCAAAAGAATTTCCTAGATTCGATCAAATCAAATTTAACGACTATATTAACAGCTCCTGGCAACCAAGGCTTTGTCTATGCGCCAGTTGCACCAACTATTGTTTTGATGGCTGGCTTACAAGGTAGCGGTAAAACAACGACAACTATCAAGCTTGCAAACTATCTAAAGCTAAGAAAGAAAAAAGTTTTAGTTGCGGCTTGTGACTTGCAAAGATTGGCGGCGGTTGAGCAGCTAAGACAGCTCTGCGTTGCAAATGAGATCGATCTTTTTTATATAGAAAATGAAAATAACCCTATAAAAGTAGCAAAAGAAGCGCTAGAAAAAGCAAAAAGCGGTCTTTATGATGTGCTTTTAGTGGATACCGCAGGTCGTCTTGCGATCGATGAAAAGTTGATGCAAGAGATAAAAGATGTAAAAAATGCGATAAATCCACATGAAATTTTCTACGTAGCTGATGCTATGAGTGGACAAGATGCCGTAAAAACAGCTACAAGTTTTAATGAAATTTTGGGAATTTCTGGAGTTATCCTTTCTAAATTTGACTCTGACTCAAAGGGTGGCGTAGCTATCAGTATCGCAAAACAGCTAAATATCCCACTTAGATTTGTCGGTACTGGCGAGAAAGTAGCTGATATCGAGAGTTTTATACCAGATCGCATTGTAAGTCGTATAATGGGCGAGGGTGACTTGGCCACTTTGGTAGAGAAAACATCGACTATTATCGATGAAAAAGAGGCAAAACGTCTAAATCAAAAGATAAAAAAAGGTCAGTTTAATTTTAATGACTTTTTGGATCAAATGGAAAGCGTTAAAAAGCTTGGTAGCATGAAGTCTTTAATGGGGATGATACCTGGTCTTTCAAATATTACAAATCAGATAAAAGATATAGATCTTGATAATTCAAAAGAAATTTTACATATTAAGGCTATGATAAACTCTATGACGCAAAAAGAGCGTGAAAATCCTGAACTTTTGAATAATAGTAGAAAAAGACGTTTAGCGGCTGGTTCTGGACTTTCTCAGATAGAGGTAAATCGATTTTTAAAGCAGTTTGAAAATGCCTCAAAACTTGCTAAGAAATTTTCAGGAAAAGGTGGAGCAAAAGGACTTGCAAATATGCTTTCTCAAGCAAATTTAAAAAGACCTGTTTGATAAAAGGGTTTAAATTTGGATATTTGTTATCTAAATTTAAGCTTTATTTAAAAACAAGAGGAGAAACATAATATGGCAACAGTAGTAAGACTAACAAGAATGGGACGTAAGAAAAGACCTTTTTATCGTATAGTTGTTACAGATAGCAGAAAAAGACGCGATAGTGGCTGGATAGAAAGTATTGGTTATTACAATCCTATGGTTGAGCCAAATGTTATAAATTTCAACAAAGAGAGATTAGATTACTGGAAAAGCGTTGGTGCTAAACTTAGCGATAGAGTTGCACAAATTACAAAATAATGGTTAAAAATTTTTTATACGAATATGCCAAGTTGATTGCCGATTTTCCTGATAAAGTAAGTGTTGATCGCAAGGGACTTGGTGAAAATTTTGCTGAGATAATTATAAGTGCTGATAAGGTTGATACGGGAAAACTTATCGGCAAAGATGGCAAAATGATAAACGCTATAAAGACCGTTATTATTGGTTGTAAAGCCAAAGATAATACAAGTTATAGGGTAACGGTAAAAGCTATTGAATAGTAATATTGTTGAAGTCGCTACCATCGGAAGATGTGTTGGTTTAAAGGGCTACTTAAAGCTTCACAATAAGAGCGACTTCCCAGAACAGTTTAAAAAAGGTGCAACCTTTTTTGACAAAAACAATGATCAGCTCGTCATAAAAGACTATAATAGACAAAAAGAGCTGGTTTTGTTTGAAAATTTTGATGACTTAGATCTTGCTAAAACGCTTGTAAATAGAACTATATATACCACAAAAGAGCTTACTAGAAAAAAATGTAAACTAAAAAAAGATGAATTTTTTCAGTTTGATATTATTGGATTAAAAGTTATAGAAAGTGGTGAAAATTTGGGTATTGTAGAAGATATCCAAGATAATTTTGCAAATTCGCTTTTATATATAAAAACAGATGAAAAGCTTATTATGAGCGGCAATCCGAAGAATTTTTACATTCCATATTTAGAGCATTTTATTATAAGTGTAAATTTAGATAA
>NZ_CABPUE010000001.1:0-1076 GCF_902460545.1 Campylobacter concisus | reverse complement strand
TTTTGAAAATTTAGTTAAACCTTATTTTTGTGATTCTATTTTAAAACGTGCGATTAGCAATAAATTTATTGAAATTGATTTTATAAATCCAAGAAATTTTACTAAAGATAAGTATAATAAAGTTGATGATTATATGATCGGAGGCGGAGCAGGGCTTTTAATGTCCCCACAGCCTTTGGATGAGTCAATCAAATTTCTAAAAGAAAAAGATAAAAATACTCATGTGATATTTTTAACGCCAGCTGGTAAAAAATTTAATCAAAATGACGCAAAGAGGCTTTCTAAAAAAGATCACATTTGTTTTGTTTGCAGTAGATATGAAGGCCTTGATGAACGAGTTGTTGAGCTTTGGGCAGATGAAGTTTTTTGCATAGGCGATTTTGTTTTAACTGGCGGAGAGCTTCCTGCGCTTTGTATGAGTGATGCAATATCAAGAAATATACCTGGAGTTTTAGGAAACGATATGAGTCTTGAAGTTGAGAGTTTTGAGGATAATTTGCTTGAAGCCCCATCTTTTACAAAGCCTGATAATTTTAGATCAATCTTTGTGGTTTCAGAGTTTTTAAAGGGTAACCATGCTAAAATCCACACTTTAAAAAATAAGATGGCTCACTGCAAAACAAGGTTCTTTCGCCCTGATTTATATCAAAAGCTTAAGCCACATAAATAAGGAAAAACATGAGAAATAAATACATTGAAGCATTTGAAAATGCTCAAATTGCTAGTAAAAATATTCCTGACTTCCGTGCAGGAGATACATTGCGTGTTGCTACTCGTATTCACGAAGGCGATAAAACTAGAATTCAAAATTTTGAAGGTATTTGTATAGCTAGACGTGGTAGTGGCACAGGCGAAACATTTATCATTAGAAAAATTGGCGCTAATAGTGTTGGTGTTGAGAGAATTTTTCCAATTTTTAGTGATTCTATCGAAGAGATAAAAGTTCTTAGAAAAGGTCGTATTAGAAGAGCTAAATTATTCTATCTACGTGACCTTCGTGGTAAAGCTGCTAAGATCCGCGAACTTAGAAAATAATTCTACTATACTGTCCTGAAGTCTATTCAGGACTTTTAATC